>JAXLRM010000003.1:367500-1500404 GCA_046331095.1 Acidimicrobiia bacterium | reverse complement strand
CGTCGACAGCGACGTGACCACCACGAAGTAGAACGCGCCGACGCAGAACGCGATCGGATACGCCGCAGCCGGGTGGTGGTCGAGTGCGAACGCACCGAGCGCAACCGCGTAGCCGAGGAGACCCCCACGTACGACGCGGGCGAGGTTGCGGTGCGCGAGGAATGTCCCGATCGAAAGCGCCCCGACGACGGCCCCCGACCCGAAGACGGCGTAGAGGAACCCGTACGCGACCGACTCCTCGCCGATGCCGAGGTTCTCGTGCGCGAGGACCGGCATCAGGATCGCGACGGGGAGGCAGAACAACGAGAAGGTCACCATCGTCGTGAGGCAGCGGCCCACGACGCGGTCCTCGCGAGCGATGTGGATCCCGCCGAGGAGCCGGCGCAGCCGGCCGTCACCCGTTGGCACCGTCACGCGGGGGAGGTCGAGGCCCCACAGGGCGAGGATGATGAACGCGTACGTGGCGGCGTTGCCGACGAAGACCCACGGCGCGCCGACACGGGCGAACAGGATGCCGCCGATCGCAGGGCCGATCACCCGCGAGAGGTTCATGCTCGCCGAGTTCAACGAGATCGCGCCCGCGATGTCGCGGGGCTTCACGAGTGTCGGTATCAGGGCCGCGTAGGCGGGTGAGTAGATGGCCTGGCCGATGCCGATCGCGAGGACGGCGCCGAAGAGGAGCCACATGGACCCCGACCCGCCCGAGGTGAGCCGCGCGATCACGAGCGAGAACGCCGCCTGTTCGACGCTGACGACGATCAGGACCCAGCGTCGGTCGAAGCGGTCGGCGATCATCCCTCCCACGAGGGAGAGCAGCAGCAGGGGGCCGAGTTGGGCAAGGGCGACGAGGCCCACCCACGTCGACGAGTGTGTCTGCTGGTAGACGTACGCGCCGAGGATGACGTTCTGCATCCAGCTCCCGATGCTGGATGCCAGCGAACCGAAGTAGACGCGCCGGAAGGCCGGGTACGCGAGGGCCGCGCGGGCGGTGCCGACCCTGACCGTACGGTCCCCTTCGAGGTACGCGTCCTCGAGGTCCTCGACGGCGGAGTCGCCTCCGGACCGGTCGGCCGTGGTCACGCCGTCACTGGGGTGTGTTCGCCGCCGTGGTGGTCGTCGACGTGGCACCGGCTCCGGTCGTCGACGTGGCACCGGCTCCGGTCGTCGACGGCGTGGACGTGGGCTGCTCGCCCTTGAGCGTGACCACGAGGTACGACTTGCCCTGGCGCGAGACCACTGTGACGGTGCCGGTGTAGGGCGAGGTCAGCTCGATGTGTCCCGCGAAGTTCTCCCCGAGTCCGGCGGCCTTGCGTCCGGTCGTCACGAGGTCGGGGTCGTTGCTGTAGAAGTCGAGGACGGCGTCGCCCGACTCGCTGGCGGTGTACACCCCGACGCGCACGGTCGAGTCGGCACTCGTGCCGAGCGAGCCCGAACCCGCGGGCTCGGCGGAGTCGGGCACCGGGAAGTCACCGGGCCAGCCCGGTGGGAGCTTGCCGTCGAGCGAGAGCGACACCTGGCCGTCCGATGTCGCGACCTGGAAGCTCTGGGGCAACGAACCCGACGTCGTGGACGCGGCTTCCCCGGCCGCGGTGGTCGTGGCGGCGGTGTCGTTCGACGAGCACGCCGCTCCTGCAAGGACGAGGCAGGCGAGGGCTGCCGACGCGATGGCACGTAGACGCATGTGGGCTCCTTGTCGTCGTCGGGTCGATCAAGCGTGGGCTGGCTCACGGGAACGATGGCCGGACCTGGCGTCCGTACTCCAATCGGGCTGCTCGCGGTGCGGCCGTGCTCACCGAGCGGGCATCCCTGCGAGGCTTCCCGCGGCGATGCTCGCGAGCGCTGTCGTGCGGCGGGACTCGCGGACCAGGTTCTGGTCGAGCCCGTTGGTGAGGTAGCAGAACGAGATCCCGGTCTCGGGGTCCGCGAACGCGATCTGGCCGCCGGCCCCGTCGTGGCCGAAGGCCCGCGGCGAGGCCGTGCGACCGAAGCCGCGGAGGTGCGAACGGCCGTCGCCTCCGGCGGTCATCAGCCCGCGGGTCCGCATGGCAGGCACACCGAACACGGGGTCGGGCAGCTCGTTGCGCACGACGCCGGTGAGCTCGGCGAGGGCGTCGGGCTTCCAGAGGCCGCCGGTGTCGTGCAGCAGCGCCTGGTAGAAGATCGCCATGTCGGCGGCGGTCGCGACACCACCACCTCCGGGGATCCCGACGGCGAGGATCTCGGGCACGCCCAGGAGCAGGAGGGCCTCGGGTGCGATCTGGCCCGTTGGGATCTCGCGCACGCCGAGAGCGGCTTCGAGCTCGTCGGGGCTCGCGGGCTCGCCTGCGAGACCGACGTGGGAGACGTCTGTCTGGTCGTCGGGGGCGAGCCCGAGGCGGAAGCCCGTCATCGCGAGGGGGACGGCGATCCGCTCGTGCACGAACCGGCGGTAGTCCATCCCGCCGAGCTGCTCGATGATCTCGGCGAGGACCCAGTGCCCGGAGAGCGCGTGGTACTGGTACGCGGTCCCGGGTTCCCAGTTGAGGTGCCAGCGCGCGAACGCGGCGCGGCGGCCTGTTGCGGTGTCCCATTCCGGGGGTCCCAGCGGGGCCAGTGGGAACCCGGCGGTGTGCAGGAGAACCTGTTCGACGGTGACCACCTCCTTGCCGTTGGTGCCGAACTCGGGGACGATCTCGGCCACGCGTGCGCACGGGTCGAGGGAGCCCTCGCCGACGAGGAGGGTGACGGCCGCCGCTACGACCGCCTTGGTCGCGGAGTAGAGGACGTAGCGCGGTTGTCCTGCAGGGACCTCCCCGATGGTCGTGAACACAGCGAGCCTGCCCTCGCGTGCGAGCGCGAGCTGACACGAGGGCAGCAGGCCCGCGTCGACCTCCTGTCGGGCGCGCTCGACGAGGGCGGCGACGCGAGCGCCGTCGATGCCGACGTCCTCCGGGCGGTCCACGATGTCGTAGGTCACAGTGGGCTCCCTCGGCCTGTGCTGTCGCGTCGGATGCGCCGATATCGGGAGAATCTTGGCAGCAGCTCAGTACGGAGGCCAGGGCACGGGATGGCCGTAGGGGTCGGGCTCGGGGAAGCGGCCACTCGCGCTCAGGGCATCGACACGGCTTGCAAGCGCCGAGATCTCGATGTCGTCGAGGAGGTCGGCGAGACGGTCGGTCAACTCGGCCCCACTCGCGGCGATCTGGTCGCCGAGCGCGGCGACGTCTTGGCGCATCCACGCCGGCACGTGTTCGCCCGCCCATGCCCACAGGACGGTGCGCAGCTTGGGCTCCTCGTGGAAGGTAAGGCCGTGGTCGATCCCCCAGAGCCGGCCGGACGCGTCGACGACGCAGTGGCTCACCTTGCGGTCGGCATTGTTGAGCACCACGTCGAGGACCGCCATCGGTTGGAGCGACTCGTGACCGGCGTCCACGAGGGCCAGCATGTCGAGGTCGTCGTCCTCGTCGACGAAGAGCTGCACGGATCCCACGCCGAACTCCCCGGTGCGCACGACCGTCGGGGGCACGAGCCCCCACCCGATCGCCTCGCTCACGACGTAGGCGGCCGCCTCGCGGCGGTAGAGCGTGCCCTCGCGGAAGTCCCAGAGGGGACGCTCCCCGCGGCGAGGCTTGTACACGGCCGGCACCACCACATCGCCGCGCGTGACCCTCACCAAGAGGGTGGCGTTCGACGCCCGCGGGAGGCGGCCGAGAACCTCCATCTCGCCGCACGCGAGGATCTCCTCGACCTCGGTCGTGCTGAACCGGATTCCCACGTCCCTGTCGTGGTCCCCGTCGGGGGCGGGTGCGTCGGACATCGCTTCACGGTACGCGGACCTGGTCCCCACGCGGGGGGGTTCGGATGGACGTGGGGACGTGAGGTGGGTTGTGGACCCGTTTGAGGTCCCCACGTGGGGGGTTCGGATGGGACGTGGGGACGTGAGGTGGGTTGTGGACCCGTTTGAGGTCCCCACGTCGGGGCGTCGGTGCGACGTGGGGACGTGAGGTGGGTTGTGGACCCGTTTGAGGTCCCCACGTCGGGGCGTCGGATGGGTTTACTCGTGGCGCCCGTTCGAGCGCGGGCAGATGTGGTGCGAGCCCTTCGGGAAGCCGCACAGCTCGCAAGAGGGACGTCCGGCCTCGACGATCTCGGCCGCGTGCCGTGCCAGCGTGCGTGCCCGCGTACGGGAGACGAGGAGGCGCGCCTCGGCACCCGCGGGCTCGGCCTCCTCGTCGAGGACCAGCTCGGAGCACAGGATCGCGACCTTCCCGCGGGTGTCGTCGAAGTCGATGAAGATCGCGCCGACCACGAAGTCCTGCCGGATCGGCATGCGCAACGCCATGTCGGGGGTGGGCTCCACGGGGTCGGGACCGAGGGTCGCTGCGATGCCGTCGACGAGGTCGACGAGGTGCTCGGCGAGCGCCGTGGCCCCTTCCTTCTCGATCTTGAAGGTGAACACGCGGTCGCCCTCTGCCGCCTGCAGGTAGAACGTCCGGTCCCCCGGCTCGCCGACGGTACCGACGGTGATGTGGGTGCAGTCGAGCTCTACGTCGCTCACGTGTGCCCCCATTCCTTCGCTGCCGCTGATCCACGCCGGCGCTCTGGGGCGGCCGCGCTCATCAGGTCGGCGACGTCGCCGGTGTCGTTCGTGCGCTCGACCTGAACACCGAACGCCCCGAAGCGCAGCACCGTGAGCGACACGGGTGCGATCACGATGCGCTGGTAGAGGTCCATGTGCACACCGCCGTAGTGGGCGACGGCGAGCTTGATCATGTCGGCGTGGCTGCAGCACACGACGTTGCCGTCGTGGCGCGTCCGCAGATCCTCGAGGGCGCCGACGATCCGCTGCTGGGCGGAGACGAGCGACTCACCTCCCGGGAAGGCGGCGAGGGTGGGCCGGTACTGGATCACACGCCACAGCGACGTCTTGGCGAGCTTCGGCAGCGGCTGCATCGTCCAGTCGCCGTAGCCGACCTCGAGGAGGCGCTTGTCGGTGCGCACCCGCGCCGACGCGACACGGGCGAGCGGCGCCGCGGTCTCGCGGCAGCGTTCGAGGGGCGAGGAGTAGACGGCCTCGATGGGCACGTCGTGGAGCCGCGTGGCGAGGGCGTCGGCTTGCGCCTTGCCGGCGGCGTTCAGGTGCACCCCCGGTGTGCGTCCGGCGAGTACCGGTCCGGTCTTGTCGGTGAGGCCGTGGCGGACGAGCAGGATCCTCGGGCTCAGGACCCCGTCCCCTGGCTCTCTGCCTCCCCCTCGGGCTTGGGCGGGGTCGCCGCGCCCTCCGCAGCGATCGTTCCCGTGGCGGCGCCGGTTGCGGCGGTGACCTCGCCCGCGGTCTGCGCCGGCTGGACCGCCTCGGGTGCCTGGGTCGGCAGGCCGAGCTGGGACCGGATCTCGTCGAGACGGGCAGTTGCCTCGAAGTCGACCGACGCCTGTTCCACCTCGAGCATCTTCTGGTCGACGGAGTCGGCTTGCAGTTCGGCGGCCCCGAGCGCCTGCGCGTAGCGCTTCTCGATCTTACGGCGCACCTCTTCGAGGGTCGGGACGTCCTCGCCCACGGTCGCCGTCATCGACGCCATCGCCGAGGTCATGCGCTCCTGCATCTTGGCCTGGTCGAGCTGGCTCAGGAGCTTGGTCTTCTCGGCGTACTTCTTCTCGAGTGCCATGCGGTTGTTCTTCACGGCGTTCTTCGCCGCCCCGGCAGCCTCGGTCGCCTGCAGGTGGATCTGCTTGAGCGACTCGACCTCTTGCTCGGCCACGATGAGCCGCTGTGCGAACGCCTGCGCCGCCTGCTGGTACTTGGCGCGCTCGGCCTCGCTCGCGGGTGCCTGAGGACCCTCGGCCATCAGGAGGGCCTGGCGCGACGACGCGGAGAGCTTCTCGACCTGCTCGAGGGCGCGGTTGAGCTGCATCTCGGTGTCCTTTTGATGCGCGATGACGTTGGCGGCCTGTTGTGTGAGCAGCTTGTGCTGCTTCTCTGCCTCGTCGATCGCCTGCTCGATCTGGACCTTGGGGTCTGCGAGATCCTCGAACTTCCCGGTGAGCGCGGCGACCACGTAGCGCCACGTCCGCTTCAGGAACTTACCCATGCCCCCTCCTCGAGCCCTTCGCGGAGCTCACGTCAGCTCGCGTCGTACACCTGCCGGAAGCGCTGGTCGATCGCCGCGCTCCGACCCATCCTGTCCACCCACCCGGCAGCGGCGGCGTTCCACGTCTCCGCCGCGATCCCGTAGTGCTGCTGGGCGAACTGGCAGATCGAGTACTCGTCCTGGAGCCCTTGACGCACCGCGTACTTGACGATCTGGGCGTAGTGGTCGACCGAGAGACCGTAGATCGGCTCCCAGAGCGGGTCGTCGGCAGCGAGGGGCGCGCCCGGGGGAGTACCGGGCGTCGCCGTGTCCGGTGGGCCCGGCTGCCATTGTGCGGGACCTGCTGGGCCCGGTTGTCCCTGGCCGGGCGCCTGTGCGGGCGGCCCCTGGTACCCGGCCGCCGCGCCGGTCTCCTGCGCCTGCCATGTGGCGTGCGCGGCTTCCTCTTCGGCTGCCTTCTTCTTCTTGCCGAACAGACCCACTTGGGCTCCCGTCAGACGAGGACGACCGCAGCCTAACCGGTCTTGGCGACGAACTGGCCCGCTTCGACGACGTTGGTGTGGATCGTCTGTGTCCTCAGATCGCCGGATCTGTCGTAGGAGATGGGGCCGATCGGGGAGTCCCACTCGAAGCCCTCCTTGAGGGCCGCGGCAACGTCGGTCGCGTCGAACGTGCCTGCCTGTTCGACGGCACGGAACCACGTCTCGGCAGCGACCTTGCCCGCCGGCGTGTCGAGGCCGGGGTTGCGACCGAACGCGGCGCGGTACGCGTCGACGAGGGCGTCGTCGCGGTCGGGGCCCGTCACGAGGTTCGGCAGCAGCGACGTGATCGTCGCGCCCTCGGCAGCACGTCCCGCCCGGTACACGAGCTCGAGCTTGGCGAGCGAGTCGCCTCCGTAAACGGCGAGCCCGAGGCCGAGGTCGCGCGCCTGCAGGAGCACCTCCGCCGCTTGGGGTGCCTCGGCGACGACGGCGAGTGAGTCCGCGCCGGCTTCGCGGGCGGCGGAGAGCATCGGGGAGTAGTCGCGTACGCCACTCCCGAACGGCTGCATGGTCACCACGCCCGCGCCGGCGTGGTCGAGCGCGCCTGCAAGCGACTGCGAGAGCCCCTCGGCGTAGGTGTTGCCGGCTGCGTAGACGATCGCGGGGCTGCGATGGCCGTCGCGCAGGATCGCGGCGGCGAGCGCCGGTCCTTGCGCCGCGTCGGTCGCGGTGACCCTGAACACGGTGCCGATCCCGAGCTGTGTGAGGCGTGGGTTCGTCGACGTCGGCGTGATCTGCAGGATCCCGGCGCGCGCGTATACGGGGGCTGCCGCGATCGAGGCGCCCGAGTTGAAGTGGCCGACGACCGCCTTGGCGCCTGCCCCGACGAGCTCCTGGGCGGCATCGGGCGCTGTCGTGGCGCTCGCCTTGTCGTCCACGACACGCACTACGACCTTCCTGCCGAGCAGTCCCCCGGCGGCGTTCTGGCGGTCCGCCGCGAGCTGCGCGCCCTGCGCGATCGTGAGGCCGAAGTCGGAGAGGTCGCCCGACGTCGGCACGGCGACACCGAGGACGACCTCGCCGTCGAAGCTCGGCGCCGGCGCAGATCCCGAGCAAGCACCGGCGAGCACACCGGTGGCAACTGCAAGCGTGGCCACGCGAACCCACGAGCGCAGGTGGACCATCACGACGGCACCGGCCCTTCCGGGCGCCGCGCCTGCTCGAGTGCCGCCGGCGCCTCCACCATCGTGCCCAGGACCGCCTGCACCTCTGCCTCGGCGTCCGAGGACGTCACCCGCGGGTCGAGTTCGGCGACGGCCGACCGTACGCTGTCGAGCTGGGCGACGAGCGCGTCCACGTTCCCGGCTCCGCCCACGTCGCCGACGTCCTCGGCGGTCAGCAGCACCTCCATGAGCTGCGCCGTGAGCTGGTCGACCTGGGAGATCGTGGTCTCGATGCGCGACACCGATCTGTCGCGGAAGTCCTGTAGCCGGTCGGCCACGCGCACTTGTTCGCGCAGCGATGTGACGACCCGTTCGAGGTCAGGTCGCAGCGCCGCGTCCTTCGCGCTCGCGAGGCGACCCTCGGCCTGGTCGAGATGGAGGCGCAGTGACGCCGGCGGCTGGCGCGTCAGGTAGTCGTCGATCTGCTGGGCTCGCGCCGCCGCGCGCCCCAGGCTCGCGATCGACTCGCCGAGGTCCTCTGCGATGCCGCCCAGGCGCTCGGTGAGGGGACCTTCGGGGGCCCGCCGGATGGCGTCGCGGAAGCGCCGGCGCGCATCGATGCCGCGCTCGACCCATTCCTTGTAAGGGCTGCGCAGTGCCTTGACGTCGACGCGGGGCTCGGGCCGGATGATCTGCTCGAGGTCCTTGCCCGTGAACGTCTGCGCCGTGACCTTCACGGCGTAGGCGCCCGCTGTCACCGCGCCTGCGACCAGGAGGGGCAGGCCGCCCGCGACCGCCAGCGCGGCGACCACGCCGGTGGTCACGATCGTCGACGGCGACAGCAGCGAGTACGCGAGCTTGTTGCCGTGCCTCGCGAAGAACGCGCCCCTCTTGTTCTCGGTGTCGCCCATCTCAGAAGTTGCTGATCACGTTGCGGAACACCGACTTGATGTCCGCGGGGTTCTTGGAGTCGTACAGCTTGCCGTTGGTCGCCTCTGTGATCCGGCGGAGCTGGTCGACGCTCGCGTCACGTCCGTACGCGATCGCGAAGATCCTCACCTGGCCGCCGGCGCCTTCGCCGCCGATGTGGGACACGAGGCCGTCGAGGTCGTCGTTGGTGCGGTCCTCGTTGCGGCCGTCGGTGAGCAGCACCATCGCCGTGATGCGCGCGGGTGTGGCCACCTTCACGAGCGCGTCGTAGGCCGCCGCGGTGGTGTCGTAGAGGCCCGTCCCGTTGAGGGGCGTGAGGCCCGCGAGGGTCCGCTTCAGGGTGTCCCTGTTCGCGCTCACCGGTCCGATCGGGACGACCTCGCGGTAGTCCCTCTGGCCGTCGAGCTCGGTCGAGAAGATCCAGAGGCCGACCTCGTCGCGGTCGGCGAAGAGGCCGAGGGAGTCGGTCGCGGCTTGTTTGGCGAGCTCGAGCTTGGTCTCGCGGTCGCTGCCGGCGGGATCGCCCATGGAGCCGGAGACGTCCATGACGAGGAGGACCCGTGCGGGTTTGCGGGTCGCGTCCCAGGTGCCCAGCAGCGTCGTGAGCGTGTCGCCGGCGGGAACGGGCAGGATCGTCTTGGGTTGGCTCGGGTCGGCGCCGTGGTCGGCGTCGATCGGCGCCCCGATCGCGACGTCGGGGTTGCCGGGACGGAAGCCGTACGCGAGCACCTTCTCCTGGTTGCGGGCCTCGGACACGAAGTCCCCGAACAGGCGGGCGCCCTCGCTCTCGCCCGGCGACACCCACGGCGCGTCGAGCACGAAGAAGGGGTTGTCGCTCCAGAGCGTCCCCTCCTTCGGGTAGACCGACACGAGCTTGGTCTTGGGCGGCGGGCCGGTCTGGCCGGGTGGCAGCACGTTGGTGGGGTCGCCCTGGTTGTAGTCGACGACCGAGACCTCCTCGACCGCCACCGCCGAGATGTACGCGGTCGCGGCGCCGCGGTCGTCGGCCCGCTTGAGGTTGTCGAGGAAGGTCAGCGTGGTGTCGCCGTAGTGCACGATCGAGGACTCGAGCTGGGTCAGGAACTGCTGCACCTGGGGCCCGGCGACGTCGGCAGCGGTCAGGTCGCGTTGTTTGCCCGCACCCGCGTATGCCGCCGCGATCGTGGAGTTGAAACCCGACGTCGATATGTGCGGGTCGGTCTTGCCGAGGCGGAACGGCCCCCACTCGGGGTGGCCGAAACGAGCCCAGCCCTGAGGGTCCTGGGCGAGGGCGGCGACGTCGGCCCAGCCGATCGGGGTGTCGGGCCATCCGAGCGCCCGTGCCATCGGCTCGGGCATCGCGATCACCACCGGGGTGAGCATCACGGGACGGAAGTCCTTGGGCACGATCGCCGCCTTGCCTGCGTCGACACGACGCTGGTTCACGACCGTGCCCCAGAGGCTCGCGGCGGGTGCGAACACCGTCGGGCGCGCCTGGCCGGCGGAGTCGGGCCAGTCGTCGACGAGGAGGTCGGCGCCGGTCCCGCTCGACGTCTTCTCGACCTCGACGAACACGGGCTTGCCCTCGACCTCGACCTTGCGTGCGTTGAACTCGTTCGCGAGGTCGCCGAGCAGCGTCACCTTCTCGGGTGACGACGCGATCACCACACGGACGGCATCGGGTGGCGCCGACGCGTCCGCTCCGCCGCCCGAACCCGAACGGGTGCCGACGCTGCACGCGGCAGCGAGTACGGCCGTCACGGCGACACCCGCGGCGAGGGCGAGGAGTCGACGTCGATTCGGGTTCGGCCTCACCTGTTCACCTCTTGTAGCCAGAGTTGGCGTAGCGCCTGGACGGTCTCGAATGAAGGGAAGTCCGCCTCGCGAGAGGGCGGGATCCGCACCTGCACCCCGTCCGGGGCGTGCGCGGTCAGAGGGTTGTCGGTGCCCGCGATCGCGACGTCGGGGTTGGCGGGGCGCAAGCCGCCGGCGAGGGCGAGGTGTTGGATGTCCTCGGAGAGGAAGAAGTCACGCAGCGCGAGTGCCGCGTCCTTGTCGACGGCGCTGGTCTCGTCGGTCACCGCGATCGCGAAGGGGAAGTCGGAGCGGTTGATCTGGGGCGGGTACACGAGTGCGAGCTTGAAGCCGCGGCCTGGCGCGTTCTCGATCGCCTTGACCGCGGTGAACTCGTAGGTCGCGGCGACGTCGTAGTTGGACGCCCCGAAGCTCACGAGGTTGAGGTCGAAGTCGGACGGTGAGCGCGGAAAGCTGTCGATGCTCGCCTCGATGTCGTCGACGAAGCCTCGCAGGCCGGGGTCGGCGATCTGCGCCGGCGTGAGGTCGGCGATGTCGCCGTAGTAGCCGTAGGACATCAGCACGAGCGAGAGCAGGCCCGAGTTCACCTGGATCGGGTTGGCGTGCTTGAACTTCACGAGACCCCAGGCCGGATCGCCGCCGAGGGCCCGCCAGCCGCCGGGGTTCGTGACGGCTTCGTGGACGCACTGCCACGTGATCGTGCCACCGCAATGGCGGGCGAGGGCGGGCTCGCGGTCGGCCTGCACGAGGAGGACCATCGGGCTCTCGGCGACGGGGAGCACCTGGTACTCGCCGGACTTGAGGAAGACGTCGGTGCCGTTGCGGGCCCGGTAGCGGGCGTTGACCTCGTCGACCCACGCGCTCGACGCCGGGATCCAGGCGAGGGGGCGACTGCGGCGCTCGACGATCGCCTCGGCGGCGGCGGCGGAGTCCATCTGGGTGAGCTCGACACGGATCGGACGGCCGTCGACGCTCGGCTTGGTGGCGCCGAAGCGGTCCACGACTTCCTTGCAGTAGGGGCCGATCTCGTCCGCGCAGACCAGGGGTACGACGACGGCGTCGGACGCCGTCGCGGCTTCGCCGCCGAAGATCCCGCCGAGGCTGCCGCCATCGCCCCACACGAGGGCGCGCAGCAAGAATCCGACGCCGACGAGCACCACGGCGACCACCAGCGCCACGACCCTGTTCCTCATCCGCCGCCAAACCTATGCGCGATGGAATGGCCGAGGTGCTTCCTGGTTCGACGTCCACGGGTCGTGGTGTGTGGTTCGCGAGGTCCGTGGGAGGGAGCGCCGAGCGCCAATCGGATCGACGTGCGCGCGTGGGTGACCAGGGGGTGGTGCGCTACGCGCGCACGTGGGGGGCCGAGTCGATCACAGCATCGACGCATGGATGGGGTGGTGCGCTACGCGCGCACGTGGGGGGCCGGGCAGGGCAGACTCAGGCGATGCAGTTCACGCAAGAGCACGAGCAGTTCCGCCGGACGGTCCGGGACTTCGTCGACCACGAGATCAACCCTCATTGCGACACCTGGGAGGCCGAGGGCCTGTTCCCCGCCCACGAGCTCTTTGCCCGTATGGGCGCGCTCGGCTTCCTCGGCCTCGAGTACGACCCTGCCTACGGGGGCGCCGGGGCGGACCACAGCTTCACGGTCGTCTTCGGCGAGGAGCTCGGCCGCTGCAACGGCGGATCGGTGCCGATGGCGGTCGGGGTCCAGACCGACATGGCCACCCCGTCGCTGCACCGCTTCGGGAGCCACGAGCTCAAGCAGCGCTATCTCGCTCCTGCCATCCGGGGCGACATGGTCGCGTCGATCGCCGTCACCGAACCCGACGCCGGCAGCGACGTCGCCGCGATCCGCACCCGTGCCGAGCGTGACGGCGACGAGTGGGTGATCAACGGCACGAAGCTGTACATCACGAGCGGCACCCAGGCCGATTGGCTCTGCCTGCTGTGCCGCACCGGGCCCGAGTCGAGCGGCTACACGGGCATGAGTCAGATCGTGTTCCCCACCGACACCCCCGGCTTCTCGGTGAGCCGCAAGCTCGACAAGCTCGGCCAGCGCGCCTCCGACACCGCCGAGCTCTCCTTCGAGGATGCCCGCGTTCCCGTCGCGAACACCATCGGTGAGGCGGGCCAGGGCTTCCAGCAGCAGATGGTCCAGTTCCAGAACGAGCGCATGATCGCCGCCTACAACTCGATCGGCCAGATGGACCTCGCGATCGAGCGCACGGTCGCCTACCTGCGCGAGCGCGAGGCCTTCGGCAAGCCCCTCCTCGCAAACCAGTACCTGCGCTACAAGCTCGCCGAACTGGTCGCCGAGATCGACCTGCTGCGTCACTACAACTACGCGTGTGCCGACGCCTACATCCGCGGCGAGAACACCACGCGTTTCGCCACGATCGCCAAGCTCAAGGCCGGCCGTCTCATCCGCGAGGTCGCGGACACGTGCATTCAGTTCCACGGTGGCGTCGGCTACATGGAGGAGACCTGGACCGCGCGGTTCTTCCGCGACGCACGTCTGGTCTCGATCGGAGGCGGCGCCGACGAGGTCATGTTGCGGGTCCTCGCCGAGCTCTCCGGGATGGGCAAGTAACCCGCGCCCATCCGAAACGCGGGCAGTCTGGCGCGCTGGTGGCACACGTTGCCCGCGTTCGGGCGTAGGTCCATCCGAAACGCGGGCAGTCTGGCGCGCTGGCGGCACACGTTGCCCGCGTTCGGGCGTAGGCCGGGCGTAGGCCTCGGGCGTAGGTCCATCCGAAACGCGGGCAGTGTGGCGCGCTGGTGGCACACGTTGCCCGCGTTCGGGCGTAGGTCCATCCGAAACGCGGGCAGTGTGGCGCGCTGGCGGCACACGTTGCCCGCGTTCGGGCGTAGGCCGAATTGACAGCGCCCCCCGCCGCGTGGGAATGCTGCCGCTCCTCGCGCTGTTGGCGAGGCATCTCGGCCCGCTGTGAGTTCAGTCCGGGCAACCTCCGACCGAATCAGGTCAGGACATGGCGAAGAACCTGGTCATCGTCGAGTCACCGGCGAAGGCCAAGACAATCCAGAAGTACCTGGGACGCAACTACGTCGTGAAGGCGTCGTTCGGCCATGTGCGCGACCTCCCCAAGTCGACGATGGGCGTCACGCTCAACGGCGACGTCGAGGTCAAGTACCTCGTGCCCAAGGACAAGAAGGAGCTCGTGAAAGAGCTCCAGGGCCAGCTCGGCAAGGCCGAGACGCTCTGGCTCGCCACCGACCTCGACCGCGAGGGCGAGGCGATCGCGTGGCACCTCGCCGAGGCGCTCAAGGCCAAGCCCGAGGCCACACGGCGGGTCACGTTCAGCGAGATCACCAAGGACGCGATCAAGGCAGCGTTCGGCCAGCCTCGCGACATCGAGATGCCCCTCGTGGACGCGCAGCAGGCGCGCCGCATCATCGACCGCTTCGTGGGATACCGGCTCTCGCCGGTGCTGTGGGACTCGCTGCAGTCGGGCAGCGCCCTCTCCGCCGGGCGGGTTCAGTCGGTCGCGCTGCGCCTCGTCGTGGACCGCGAGCGCGAGATCGAGGCGTTCGAGGCCGAGGCCTACTTCTCGATCTGGGCGCGTCTCCAGAAAGAAGGCGCGCAAGAGACCTTCGACGCGCGTCTCGTCTCCGTCGACGGCGAGGACCTCGTCTTCACGTCGCGGCCCCGCCTCGTGCTGACGCCCGAGGGCGACGGACCGAAGGCGAGCGAGACGGTCAGCTACAAGGGCGCGATCGTCGACTCGGGACTCGCCGACACCTACCTCGCGGACCTGCAGGACTCGTCGTGGCGCGTGCTCGACGTCAAGAGCAAGGACGTCAAGCGTCGCCCGACGCCCCCGTTCACGACGTCGACGCTGCAACAGGAGGCGGCCCGCAAGCTCGGCTACAGCGCCAGCCGCACGATGCGCCTCGCGCAGATTCTCTACGAGGGCCTCGAGCTGCCCGGCGAGGGCCAGGTCGGCCTGATCACCTACATGCGGACCGACTCGGTGAACATGTCCGAGGTCGCCACGACCGAGATCGGTGAGGTCGTTCGTAGCACCTACGGCGAGCGCTACCACGACGGGGTCCGCACCTACAAGACCCGCAGCCAAGGCGCTCAGGAGGCCCACGAGGCGATCCGGCCGACCTCCGCGCGGCGCACGCCCGAGGCAGTTGCCGCTGCGTTGGCCGACCATCGTGACGGCCGCGACCTGCAGCGCATGTACCGGCTCGTCTGGCAGCGCGCGGTCGCCTCGCAGATGACCGATGCCGTCCTCCAACAGGTCTCCGCCGACATCGAGGCGCGACCTTCCGGTGGAGGTCGCGTGTACGTGCTGCGCGCCACGGGGCAGACCGTCGTCTTCGACGGCTTCCTGCGGGTGTACCACGAGGACCGTGACACCGACGCCGACGCGGATGCCGAAGGCAAGGGCGACGACACCGAGGAGTCGCGCCTGCCCGAGCTGCACGCGGGCGATGCGCTGGCGGAGCGGCGTGTGCAAAAGCGCGAGCACCAGACCAAGCCGCCACCGCGGTACACGGAGGCGTCACTGGTCAAGAAGCTCGAGGAGCTCGGCATCGGACGCCCCTCCACGTACGCGCCCACGTTGGGCACGATCAAGGAGCGCGAGTACGTCCGCCTCGAGGCCAAGCGTTTCGAGCCGACCGAGATCGGCACGAGCGTCAGCGACTTCCTCGCCAAGCACTTCCCCGAGTACGTCGACTACAGCTTCACCGCGACGATGGAGGCCGACCTCGACGAGATCGCCGCAGGCCGCCGGGAGTGGAAGCCCGAGGTGCGCTCGTTCCACGACGAGCTCGAGCGCCGCATCGAGAAGGTCATGGGCGGCTGCCCCCAATGCGGGGCGCCGCTGGAGTTCCGCACCGGCTTCCGTGGTCGCCGGTTCGTGGCGTGTACGAACAACCCCGACTCGTGCGACTTCAGCCGCCCGCTCGGCACCGCCGAGGGCGACTGGGAGCCGGAGCCGATCGGGGAGACCTGCCCCGAGTGCGGCAACCACGACCTGGTCAAGAAGCGCGGCCGCTACGGGCAGTTCATCGCGTGCAGCGGCTATCCCGAGTGCACGTACTCGCGTCCCCTCGACGAGGACCTCGCCGAGGCGAAGGCCCACGGTGGCGGCGAGGCCTGCCCCGAGTGCGGCGAGGGGACCATGCAGATGCGGCGCGGCCGCTTCGGCGCCTTCCTCGGCTGCAGCCGCTACCCCGACTGCAAGCACATCAAGCGCATCGAGCAGTCGACCGGTGTCAAGTGCCCCAAGTGCGGCGGCGGTGAGCTCGTCGCGCGCAGGTCGAAGAAGGGCAAGACCTTCTACGGCTGCAACAAGTACCCGGACTGCGACTTCGTGGCGTGGGAGAAGCCCCACCCGGTGCCCTGCCCCGAGTGCGGCGGCCTTCTCGCCGGCGCCGGTGCCACCCTCACCTGCACCGAGTGCAAGAAGAAGTTCCCCCGCGAGGCGATCGAGAAGGCCCCCACGTCCTGATCACCCGGCGACCGCCCGGCAGCCCGACCCGACCTGGGCGCGCCCACCCGACGAAATCCCGACCTGGGCGCGCCCACCCCATCCGGATGGGCCAGGCGCGCCCAGAACGGGTCCGGGCCGGGTCCCAGCGCCCAGAACGGGTGTGGGACGGGTAGCTTCGCGGCCCATGGCGGAGTTCGAGACGGTCCTCTACGACGTCGCCGGGCGGGTCGCCACGGTGACGATCAACCGCCCGGAGCGGCACAACGCGATGTCGCCGCAGGTGATGGCGGAGTTGCGCGAGGCGTTCGCGGCTGCCAAGGCCGACGTGGATGTGCACGCCGTCGTCCTTGCAGGGGCAGGCGAGAAGGCGTTCTGTGCGGGCGCCGACCTCGGGGCGAGCTTCGTCGGCGACGACCTGCCCGGCCCGCTCGACCTGCACCACGCACGCGGTCATCTCGCCGACCTGTTCCGCGACATGTGGCGTCTCGGCAAGCCCATCGTCGCCCGAGTGCAGGGCTACTGCCTCGCAGGGGGCATGGGCCTCGCACTCGCGTGCGATTTCGTGATGGCGTCGGAGCGGGCGACCTTCGGGGCCCCCGAGATCGACCGGGGCCTGTGGCCGATGATGATCTCGGTCGTGCTGATGGACGCGATGGCGCCCAAGACCGCGCTGGAGCTCATGATGACGGGTCGCCGCGTCGGCGCTGCCGAGGCCGCCCGCATCGGCTTCGTGCGCTCGGTGAGCGCACCCGAGGAGCTCGACGCCCACGTGGCGGAGTTCGTGGGCGTGCTCACGTCGAAGTCGCCGGCGATCCTGCACCTCGGCCGCGACGCCTTCTACGCCACACGCGACATGCCCCGCGACGCCGCCCTTGCCTACCTGCAGGCGATGCTGTCGGTGAACACGACTGCCGAGGACACCGCCGAGGGAATCGCCGCGTTCATGCAGAAGCGCGAACCCGAGTGGAAAGGGCGCTGAGCCCTACCCCGGCGCCGCTTCCGCCGTGCCGTCCCCGCGCAGGCGCAGTGCCGCCACCGAGGCCATCTCGGCGAGGATCGACAGTGAAGGACCGTCGCCGCTCAGCGAGACGACGAGGTCGAAGGCCCCTGGCGGGAAGGGCTGCGCCGCCACGTCGCGGACGGCGAAGTCCCTGTGTGCGTCCGGATGGGACTGCCGTGCCCGCGCCACTGCTTCGGCGGAGTCGACCCCGAGGTAGGACAGGAAGCCCGGGTGGTGGCGTTCGAGGTGATCGCGCAGGGCACCGTCCCGGCAACCCACGTCGAGGATGCGCCGGCCGTCCACGCCGTAGTGCTCGAGGAACCCGTCCACTGCGTCCACCGACCGGAAGGTACGCTGCCGCCCATGGCCGGACCAGACCTCGGCGACGTCGCAGTCACCGTCGACGCCGACGCCGCAGTTGCCACGCTCACGCTCACACGGCCCTCGCGGCGCAACGCGCTCAGCGTCGCGATGACCCAGCGTTTCCACGATGCCCTCGACCGCGTCGAGGCCGATCCCGGCGTGCGCGCGGTCGTCGTCGTGGGTGAGCCGCCGGCCTTCTGCGCCGGGGCGGACTTCGGTGACTTCGACGAGACCTCGGACCGGGGCGGCTTCCTCCCCATGTTCCAGGACTTGTTGGAGCGGATGGCGCACTTCCGCATCCCCTTCGTCGCCGCCGTTGCCGGGCCGGCGCTCGGCGCCGGCTGCCAGATCCTCGCGGCGTGCGACCTGCGGATCGTGGCCACCGATGCCAGGATCGGTATCCCGGCGGCGCGCATCGGCCTCCAACTCGACATCGTGAACCTGAACCGGCTCGTTTGCGAGTTCGGTCCGACCGCGGCGCGGCGCCTGCTAATCACCGGCGAGCCGGTGGACGGCACCGAAGCGGCGGCCCTCGGGTTCGTCCACGAGGTCCTCCCCGCCGGCGAGGTCCTCGGACGTGCGACGCACTGGGCGGGCCTCGTCGCGTCGCGGGCGCCCCTTTCGGTCCTGGGCCACAAGGCCGCGATCCAGTCGGTCGTGGACGGTTGGTGGCTCACCGCCTCCGATCCGGCCCACGCCCGCCACCGCGACGCGTCCGAGACCGTGTACGCGTCCGCCGACCTGAGGGAAGGCCTCGCCGCATTCGCCGAGAAGCGTGCCCCCCGCTTCGAGGGCCGCTGAGAGCACGGTTCCGGGATGCGCCCGCGGGACTCGTATGGTGAGTGGGTGGACGTCTCCCTTCTGGCGGCGTTCGGCGCCGGGATGATCTCGTTCCTGTCGCCGTGCGTGCTGCCCCTGGTGCCCGCCTACCTGTCGATCGTGACGGGGGTCTCGGTCGCGGAGCTGCAGGAGCGCGAGACTGCACGCGAGCAGCGCCTCAAGGTCATGCGCGGGGTCGGGCTGTTCATGGTCGGCTTCACGGTCGTCTTCGTCCTACTCGGGGCAAGCGCCGCGACCGTGGGGAAGTTCCTCGTGCGCCACCAACGACCCTTCGAGATCGTGTTCGGGGTCGTGATCATCGTGTTCGGCGTGTTCCTCGCCGGGGTCGTGCGGCCGATGTGGCTCGAACGCGAGCGCCGCTTCCGGGTGGGGGACTCCCTCGGTGGTTGGGGTGCTCCGGTGATGGGGATGGCGTTCGCGTTCGGCTGGACACCCTGCATCGGCCCCATTCTCGGCGGGGTCCTGACCGTCGCGGCCGCCAGCGCCAGCGTCGGGCGCGGCATCGCGCTCCTCGTCGCCTACGCGATCGGCCTCGGCGTCCCGTTCCTTCTCGCGGGCCTCGCGCTGAGCGAGATGAGCCGCGTGTTCGGCTGGTTCAAGCGCCACTCCCGCATCATCAACGCCGTTGCCGGTGCCATCATGATCGTCTTCGGGCTGCTGATGGTCTTCGGCAAGGTGACGTGGCTGTCCCAGCAGATCATCGGCGTGATGGATTGGCTCGGCCTCGAAGGACTCACCGCGATCTGACGCCTGCGGTATCGTGCGGCTGAGCCCGTGCGGCTGAGCCCCAGGGAGGCCCCAGGGAGGCCCCAGAGGAGACGAGCATGGCAGCCGGAACCGGTATGTACGAAGTGCAGCGCGAGACGGTCATCGACGCCCCGGCCGCGAGCGTCTGTAGGGAGCTGGTCGACTTCCACCGATGGAAGGACTGGTCGCCGTGGGAGGACGTCGACCCGGCGATGGAGCGAACCTTCAGCGGCACGGATAGCGGCGTCGGCGCGGTCTACGCCTGGCAGGGCAACCGCAAGGCAGGCGCGGGCCGCATGGAGATCGTCGACGTCACCGAGCAGAGCCAGGTCCGGATCGACCTCGAGTTCCTCAAGCCGTTCAAGGCCCACAACAAGATCGACTTCTCTCTTTCCTCGGGCGACGACGGCACCCGTGTGACGTGGACGATGACCGGCAGGAAGACCTTCATGACCCGTGTGATGGGGATCTTCACGAGCATGGACAAGCTCGTGGGCAAGGACTTCGAGAAGGGCCTCGCCCAGCTCAAGGCAGAGGTCGAGGCCGGTACCTGACCCGCCCGCCGGGTCGCAGCCGGGCGAGATCAGGCGAAGCCGTACTTGTGGAGTTTCTCCATGAGCTTGTCGTAGGAGAGCTGGCCGAAGTGGGCCTCGACGATCATCCCGTCCGCGTCGACAAGGAACGTCGAGGGCAATCCGTAGACCCCCATCGACTCCGACAGGCCGTCGGGTTCGAGGCCGAGCGTGTACCGGATCGAGTTTGCCTCGGCGAAGCGGCGTGCATCTGCCTCGCCGTCCTGTGACGCGAGGCCCACGAACGCGACCTTGCCCGTGAGCTCGTCGGAGACCTGTTGGAACGCAGGCATCTCCTTGCGACACGGCACGCACCACGACGCCCAGAAGTTCAGGACCACGGGCGTGCCCCGCAGGGCCGACAGCGACTCGGTGCGGCCGTCGAAGGTCGTGAACTCGAACTCGGGCGCCGGCCCCGGGGTCTGTTCGGGGTACTTGATCTCGGGGTCCTTCGCTGCCCCCGCAGGCGCCGACTGGGCAGAGTCCGAGGCGTCGGTCGCCTCGGGTGACCCGCTCGTGCCGAGGACCACGGCGGCGACCACGAGCCCGATCAGCAGGAGGGCAACCACCGCCATGAGCAGACGGTAGGACCCCTTGTCGGGGTCGGTGCCGAGCGGGCCGGCGTCGCCGTCTGCGCCTGTCTCTCCGGGGCTCGCGGTCGTCGTCTCCTGCATCGGACCAGCCTATCGACCGAGCTGTTCGAGGATCGCAGTTCCCGTGAGCCCGCTCGCCCGTGCACTCCACACGATCTCGGGGTGGCTCGAGCAGGTGAGCAAGACGACGCCGGCAGCGACGAGGTGACGGCAGTCGTCCCCCGGCCCGGTCCCGACGTCGGCTGCGGTCGCCGCGCCTGCGGCGTCGAAGAGCGACCGGGCGTCCTCTGCCCGCGAGAACGCGACGTAGTCGCGGACGATGCCGCCACCGGTGCAGGTGACCGCACCCAGCGGTGCCGGGATCCTGGCTGGGTCGAGGCGCCCGCTAGCGAAGAGCTGGTTCACGTGGGCGATGGTGGTCTGATCGGTCGCCGTGCAGCCCAGGGCCGGGTCGAGGGACGCCAGGAGCTCGCTCGTCGCCGATCGCCCTCCCGCCACCACGGGTGCCGCGGTCGCGGGGCCCCCGTAGCCGGGCCCGTGGTTCTGGCCCGTGCCGAAGACGACGAACGCGACCACGAGGGTGGGCAGCAGCACGATCAGGACGACCGGCAGGATCCGCGACCAGCGCGGCCCATCGCCAGCGTGCTCCCCCGGCGCCGCGTCGGTGTCGTGGGCCTCAGGCACCGGATCGCTCGCGAAGCCTGCGCAGGGCCGCCACGAGTGACGGGAGCGTCTCGAGGACGGCGTCGACGTCGGCGGGCGTCGTGTCCCATCCGAGCCCGAAACGCAGGGAGGAGTCTGCGTCGGCGCCCATGGCGCGGAGGACGTGGCTCGGTTCGAGCCGTTCCGCAGCACAAGACGAGCCCGAGTTCGCCATGATCCCCGCCCGGTCCAGCCCGATCAGGAGTGCCTCGCCACCGAGCGGCGCCGCGGTGCAGCACACGATCTGGGGGGCGCGTCGGGCACCGAGGCCGAGGACCTCGACGCCGTCGACCGCCTCGAGTCCCGCCGCGAGGCGGTCGCGCAGGTCCGTGATGTGGTCCGGGAACGACGTCGCGCACGCGGCACCGAGGCCGACGATACCGGCGACGTCCTCGCCCCCGGCGCGGCGCAGGAGCTCCTGCTCCCCGCCGACGAGGAGGGGGTCGATGCGCACGCGCCAGCCGAGACCGAGGGCGCCGGTGCCCGCAGGGCCGCCCAACTTGCGTCCCGACACGACGACGAAATCCGCTTGCGGCACGGCCATGCCGACGGACTGGCACGCGTCGACGAGGAGGCGGACACCCGCCGCCGCGCATCGCTCGGCGGTCGCTTCGATGGGCTGGACGACACCGGTCTCGTGGTTCACGTGCTGGCACGCGACCAGCGCGGTGTCGGGCGGGACGTCGAAGGGGGCCACGGTGCCGTCGGGGCCGACGCCGACCTCGACGACCTCGAGGCCCGCCTTGGCGGCCGCGAGGCGGGCGGCGTCGAGCACGGCCGTGTGCTCGACCGCTGTGACGACGATGCGGCGCCCCCAGGGTCCGCGGGACTTGGGCGTGAGCCCGGCGGCGGCGTACACGACCCAGTTGAGCGCCTCGGTGGCCGAGGCCGTGAAGATCACGTCGCGGGGCCTGACCCCGAGGCGCTCGCCGACCTGGTCGCGGGCCGACTCCACCGCGGCGCGTGCCTCGCGGCCTGCCGAGTGCACGCGTGCGGGGTCGGCGCTGCGTTCGAGCCAGGGCATCATCGCCGCTCGCGCCGCGGGTAGCAGAGGGGTGGCCGACGCGTGGTCCAGGTAGATCGTCACCGCCACTAGAAGCTGGTCGCGCAGGCGGCGTCGCCCTGTGCGCGGCTGCGCTCGCGGCGGATCTCGACCGGCGTTCCGCTCAAGTGCTCGACCATGCCGCGCACCATACCGTGGTCGAGGGCGCACACGACGTGCGGGAAGCGCTGCGCGATCTCGCCGAAGGGGCACTCCTCGCTCACGATCTCGGCGGCGCCGGTGTCGACTTTCGCCGCGAAGCCGTGGTCCGACAGCGACGCGGCGACCGACGCGAGGAGGGTGTCGCGCGACTCGCAGCGCTGCTCGGCCGTGAGCGACGACGACGCGAGCCTGCGGCCGTATTCGACGCCGGCTTTCTCGGCGAGGCGCGAAGCCTCGGACGGGTCGAGCGTCGTCAGTGTCGTGAGGAGGAGCTCGACGAGTAGGTGCTCGTCGCGGTGCGCGGCATCGACGTCGAGGCCCACCTGCTTCTCCGACGCCATGTAGCGCTTCGAGGGTCGACCGGCGCCACGCCGACCGGTGCCGTCGGAAGGCGCGACGTCGAGGTAGCCCTCGTCGAGGAGGCGCTCGAGGTGGTGGCGGGCGACGTTGGGGTGGACGCCGAAGCGTTCGGCGACCTCGGAGACGGTCGCGCCCGGGGCCTCGGCGACGTCGAAGTAGATCGCCCTCCTCGTCGGGTCGCCGAAGGCCCGGCTGACCTCGTCGAGGCGCTCGGACAGTCCGGCGGTTGGTGCCGGAGGATGCTGTGTTGTCATCGGCTGGCGAGAGGGCATGAGGTCGAATTTCTCCTACGGACATGGTGATTATAGTTTCGGTCGATCTGCCCCGATCGAGGAACCTTGCCCATGGCCACCGAGGATGCCGTCCTCGACGCCCTCCGAGAAGTCGAGGATCCCGAACTCGGCCGCTCGATCGTCGAGCTCGGGATGATCGCGGCCGTGCGCGCCAAGCGGCGTCACGTCACGGTCGAGGTCGCGCTCACGTCCGATTCGCACCCGTGGCGCGACGTGCTCCTCGCGGCGATCGAGTCGACCGCGGTCGGCGCTGCGGGCGGAAGTCGCGTCGACCTCGACGTGCGCACGATGGACGACGCCGAGATCGCCAGGCTGATGGACGTCCTCGGGGTTGCGCCCGAGTCCCAGCCGGGGGAGACGCGCGAGAACGACTTCCAGACGGGACGGTCCCGGGCGCGTGTCGTTGCCGTGAGCTCTGGCAAGGGCGGCGTCGGCAAGTCCTCGATCGCTACGAACCTGGCGGTGGCGCTCGCACAGCGGGGATCCAGGGTCGGCCTCGTGGACGCCGACGTGTGGGGCTTCTCGATCCCGCGCATGCTCGGGGTCGACCGTCCGCCGAACCTCGTCGGGCGCGTGATCGTGCCGCCGGAGGTGCACGGCGTCCGTTGCGTCTCGATCGGCTACTTCGTCGACGAGGACCAGGCGGTCGTGTGGCGCGGGCCGATGCTGCACAAGGCGATGGAGCAGTTCCTCGTCGATGTCTACTGGGGTGAGCTCGACTACCTGCTCGTCGACATGCCGCCCGGCACCGGCGACATCGCGATCTCGTTGTCGCAGTTCCTCCCGACCGTCGAGGTCGTCGTCGTCACGACGCCGCAGCTCGCCGCGCAGCGGGTCGCTGTTCGCGCCGGCGCGATGGCCCAGAACGCGAACCAGCGTGTGCTCGGCGTGATCGAGAACATGAGCTGGCTACCGGAGGCCGACGGGAGCCGCCGGGCGATCTTCGGCGAGGGAGGCGGCGCCGCTCTCGCCGAGCAGCTCGAGGTCCCGCTGTTGGGTCAGGTCCCCGTCGACGAGGACCTGAGGGTGGGATCCGACGAGGGCCATCCCGTCGTGATCGCCCGTCCCGAGTCCCCGGCCGCCGCCGAGATCGTCCGCATCGCAGACAAGATCGCTGCCACTCACAGGACCCGCATCCGCCGCCCCGAGCTCAAGATCACCTAGTGGTTCCGTGACGTGGGCTCCCTCCGGACGTTGGGTTCCGGACGTGGGTCCCTACGGACGTGGGGACGTGAGGTGGGTTGTGGACCCGTTTGGCGTCCCCACGTCGGTCTGGGTTCCGGACGTCCGGGACGTGGGGACGTGAGGTGGGTTGTGGACCCGTTTCGCGTCCCCACGTCGGTCTGGGTTACGGACGTGGGGACGTGAGGTGGGTTGTGGACCCGTTTCGCGTCCCCACGTCGGTTCGGTTTACGGACGTGGGGACGTGAGGTGGGGTTCAACTTCTGTGATACGGGGGGCGATGGCGGACGAGACTGAGGCGATGGAGGCCGCCCCCTCGCCCGCAGCGGGTGACGTAACCGATGCCCTCGACGTCAGCGATCTCGTGCCGGTGCGCCGCGGCGTCGGGCGGCGGGCGTTCCTGTCGCTCGTGGGCCTCGGGGCCGCGGCGACGGTCGTCGCAGGCGCTCTCGGCAGGGCGGCGCAGCAGACTGTGGGGGTCATCCTGCCCACCGGGAGGTTCCGGATCTACAGCGTCACGAGCGGGCTGCCGGCCATGGCCCTCGCCGACTGGCGCCTCGTGGTCCGCGGCGACGTCGCACGACCCCTCACCCTCGACTACGACGCCCTGCGCGCCATCGGCGCCGTCGAAGCCACCCACGACTTCCACTGCGTGACCGGCTGGTCCGTGTACGACTGCGTGTGGGGCGGCGTGCCCCTCGGCGCAGTCCTCGACGCGGCAGGTGCGAACCCGTCCGCAGGCGCGGTCGCCTTCGCGAGCTTCGACGGGTCCTACACCGAGTCGCTCACGATGGAGCAGGCGCGCCGCCCCGAGAACCTCGTGGCGACCCACCTCGGTGGCGAGGCGCTGTCGCGGGCGCAGGGCCATCCGGCGCGGGTCGTCGTCCCGTCGATGTACGGCTACAAGGGCACGAAGTGGCTCAGCGAGATCGTCGTGACCGACGTCGCCGAAGCGGGCTACTGGGAGGTGCGCGGCTACGACGAGGACGGCTGGGTCGGGGCATCGAATGGCTACACCTCCACCTGAGGCCGCGGAAGCGGTCGAAGCGGACACCGACTCCGCGACCCTCGCGCGCTTCGACCTCAACACGCGCCTCCTGCACTGGGCGAACGCGGTCGCGTTCGCGGTGCTGGCGGCTACCGGCGCCGTCATGTTCTTCCCGACCCTGTCCGAATCGGTCGGCCGCCGCGAGGTCGTCCGGATCAGCCACGACGTCGCCGGGTACGTGATCCTTCTCTGGGCCGTCGTCGCGGTCGCCGGCACCTGGGGCCGCGGCCTGCGCGCCGACCTGCGCACGATCGACGCCCGCGACTCGGCCGACGCGGCGTGGGCCCGGGGCGGCTGGCGCGCCGACCTCTTCGGCGGCCCCGACGGCGACGTCCCGCCGGTCGGTAAGTACAACCCGGGCCAGAAGCTCAACTCCGCCTTCACGGCGGCCGCGATGGCGATCCTGGCCGGCACCGGGACGATCATGTTCTTCCACACCCGCTTCCCGCTGTGGCTCAAGGCCGGGGCAAACCTCGTACACGACCTGACGGCGCTCGTCCTCGTAGTGGTCGTCGTCGCCCACGTCGTTCTCGGCCTCCGTGACGGCGGCGCCATGCGGGGCATGGTCACCGGGCGGGTCCGGCGCGACTGGGCCGAGCGACACCACCGCGGCTGGGCCCGGGTAACATCGCCCGGCCCCGACCCAGATCGCCCGAACCCGGGCGACCCCGACTCTCCACGGTGACTGCATGGCGACGACAAAGGTCCATCTCGGTGTTGTGTTCTCCGCCAAGGAGCTCGAGCTCGAGGTGGAAGGCGAGACCGGCGACGTCCTCGACTCGCTCACCGACGCCATCGCGTCCGACGAGAAGTTTGTGAGGATGACCGACTCGAAGGGCAAGACCGTCGTCGTCCCCACCGACAAGCTCACCTACGTCGAGGTCGAGGACGGGACCAAGAGCGGCGGCATCGGCTTCAGCGCCTGAGCCCGGCGGGTTTCGACTCCCAGCCGCGATCCTGCAAGCCTGCAGCCGATGAACGCCGTCCCCGAGGTTCAGCGCGGTGCTGCCGCGGCAGCGCTCGACCTGCTCGGGCGCCAACTCCTGTTCGTCACCGGCAAGGGCGGCACGGGCAAGTCCACGATCGCGGCCGCGATCGGCGAGCTCGCCGCGAGTCTCGGCAAGCGCACGCTCATGGTCGAGGTCGACGCCAAGGGCAACCTGACCGACTTCTTCGAGCACCCCCGCGTCGGCTTCGAGCCCGCCGAGATCCGCCCCGGGCTCTGGGCGATGACGATGAACACCGAGGACTCCCTGCGCGAGTACCTCCAGATCTTCCTGAAGATGGGCATGGTGAGCCGTATCGGACCGCTGTCGTCGATCTTCGAGTTCGTCGCCAATGCCGCGCCCGGTGTCAAGGAGATCCTCACCGTCGGCAAGATCGCGTACGAGGCGACCCTCACCGAGGGGGTGGACTTCAAGTGGGACCTGATCGTTGTGGACGCGGCGCCCACGGGTCGGATCGTCGGCCAGCTCGACGCTCCGGCTGCCATCAACGAGCTCTTCGAGGTCGGGATGGTGAGGACCCAGACGGACTGGATGCGGGAAGTCCTCGCGGACCCGAACCGCACTGCGCTGTTGATCGTCGCGACGCCCGAGGAGATGCCGGTAGCGGAGACCATCGAGCTGTACCACGCCACCGAGGCCCTCGACGTGCGTCTCGCCGGTGTCGTCGTCAACCGGGTGCTGCCCGAGCTGTTCACCACAGCCGAGGAAGGGGTCTTCGACCACCTCGGTGACGTGGACGCTATGGGCGTCATCGAGGACGTGACCGGCGGACCCGTGGGGCCGGTGCTGGAAGCCGCCCGCCTCGCGGTCACGCTGCGGCGCACCCGGGTGGAGCACATCCGGCGACTGCGCGAAGGCGTTCCCCTGCCGATGCTCTACGTGCCGTACCTGTTCACGCGCAGCCACGGCAAGCGAGCGACGCGTCTGGTGGCCGACGCGCTGGCAGCGGAGATGGGCCTTTGAATCCGCGGCGCAAGCGTGAGGAGGTGCCGGCGCACGCATCGCTCGAGCACCTGCTGGCGTCGAAGGAGATGGTCGTCTTCTGCGGCTCGGGCGGGGTCGGCAAGACCTCGGCGGCCGCGGCTGCCGCCGCCGTCGCGTCCGCCCGCCTCGGTGGTTCGGTGCTCGTCTTGACGGTGGATCCGGCACGGCGCCTCGCCACGGCGCTCGGGCTCGAAGGTATCGGCAACGTCGCCCGCGAGGTGCCGGTGGAGAAGTTCCGCGAGTTCGGCGTCCAGCCCCGGGGGCGCATGTTCGCCGCGATGTTGGACACGAAGCGGAGCTGGGACGACCTCGTGCACCGGTACGCACCGGACGAGGAGACGGCCTACAAGATCCTCGAGAACCCGCTGTACCACAACATCACGGGACGGTTCATCAACGCGCACGAGTACATCGCGATGGAGCGCCTGTACGAGCTGCACCGCTCCGGCGACTACGACCTGATCGTGATCGACACCCCTCCCACCCGCAACGCGATCGACTTCCTCGAGGCGCCCCAGCGCATGGCCGACTTCTTCGGCGGCTGGTTCCTGCGTGTCCTGACGCTGCCGTACAAGGTGGGCGGCAAGCGCGGTGTGCGTGCCCTGGACTTCGCGGCGCGTCCCTTCTACCGGATCGCCGACCGCCTCCTCGGCGGCGACTTCATGCGCCGTCTGGGCGAGTTCTTCCTCAACTTCCAGTCCATGCAGGAGGGGTTCGTCACCCGCGCACGCGAGGTGGAGGCTCTGCTGCACGACCGCCGCACCACGTTCTGCGTGGTCAGCACGCTCGAGTCGGCACCACTGGCCGAGGCCGAGTTCTTCTGCACCAAGCTCGACGAACTCGACTTCGACCTCGGTGCGCTCATCCTCAATCGCGCCCTGCCGGACTTCCTCCACGACGCAGCCGCATGCGAGGTCGCGCAGCGCCTCGACGATCCTCAGGTGGCAGCCGAGGTCGCAGAGCGCCTCGGCACCCTCGACAGTGAGCGTTTCGGCGACGAGGTTCGCACGAGCGGTCTGTTGCACACGATCGCAGACAACTTCGAGAACTTCTCGGTCGTCGCGAAGCGCGAGGCCGAGATGCAGGCCGAGCTCGCCACGGGTGCGGCCGGAGCCGTGCCCGACGTGATCGCGCGTGTGCCCCAGTTCGAGGTCGACATCGCCGACCTCGGGGGCCTCCTCCGCATCGGCGATCACCTCTTCGGATGATCCCCGAAGCTCGCGCACACCCCGTGTAGGGTCTCGCCCGATCCGGTCGCCGGGCCCTTCTCAGGTTGGAGCACACGGCGGCCACACATGGCCGTCTCGTGCTCCAACGGGCCGGCCAGTCGGGTCCGGCGGAGTCGGAGGCGCACATGGCGGGGGATCGATCTGGCTTCACGGTGGGGGTCGCGGCGGCTCGTGTCGGTGTCGGGCTCGCCTCGTTCCTCGCGCCGGGCTTCGCCGGCAAGCTCCTCGGCGCCGACCTCGACTCGGGTGGGCGTCTCGTGATGCGGATGTTCGGCAGCCGCGACGCGATCATCGGCGTGGGTCAGATCCTCGGAGAGCGGCACGGCACCGCCCGCGGCTGGTACGAGGCCGCCATGGTCGTCGACGGACTCGACGCCGCCGCCCTGTTCGCCGCTGCTGCTCGCGGTGACGTGAAGCGACCGCTCGCAGCGCTGTGGGGCCTCGTCGCCCTCTCCGGCGTCTACTTCGGTTACGTCGCAGCCCGCACCGGCAGCGCCGGCGACGATCTCGAGGCCGAACTGGCCGAACTCACAGCCGCGGGAATCCTCGAGGACTAGGCCGGACCAGGCCAGGACCAGGCCGGACCAGGCCAGGACCAGGCCGGACTGGCCGCAAGGCCGTGGCCGCGGCCGCGGCCGCGGCCGGAGGCCTCGCAGGGGGTTGGAGAAGAGACCGGCCACCTAGCCGAGGTTGGAGAACCAGGAGCGCGCTTTCGGGCGCCGCAGTTCTCCAAGCCCGGCAGTTTGGCCGGATCGTTATCCAAGCTCCGGGGCCGGCGGTGCGTCCGGGGCCGGACCGTGGCCGGGCCGGACCGTGGCCCGGGGCTAGGCGGTGAACAGGGCTCCACCGCCGGCTGCCTTGGCCCGGTCGATGGCGCCCCCGACGCGGGACATGATCGCCTCGGGCCCGTCGGAACCGAAGCTGCCCACCCCGGCAGACGCTGCGAGGGTGACCTTCTGTCCGCCGGGGACGTCCACGGTCGCACACCCGATCACGGCAAGGACTCGCCGCATCGCCTGAACGGCTCCGGTCAGATCGGTGTCCGGCATGATCACCGCGAAGCGGTCGCCTTGGAGGCGGCCGAGCATGTCGGTCTCGCGCAGTTCGTGGCGGACGATCTGGCTGAAGCGTCGGATACCGGCGTCGGCGGCGAGTTCTCCGACCCCGTCGCGCACCTTGTCGTAGTTGTCGAGGTCGACGAGGGAGAGACAACCCTGGCGCCGGTACCGGCGGGCACGCGAGACCTCGTAGTCCACGCGCTCGGTCGTCGCCGCAGGGGTGAGCGCACCGGTGAGATCGTCGACCTCCTTGTGCTGGTCGACGATCGCGGCCCGCTCGAGGATGCCCCCGACGGCTGCTTTGACCTCGTCGGCCTCCCAAGGGGCGGTGATCACGGCGTCGACTCCTGCCTGGACCAGCGCGAGCTTGCCCTCCTCGTGCTCGATCGTGCAGATGACCGGCAGCAAGGCTCGGTGGGGAGGGGTCTTGATGCGTCGGTAGACCGAGAGGAAATCGGTGTCGAAGCTGCCTGTGAGCACAACCACCGACGGTCCCAGCAGGTCGAGGAGTTGTTCGAGCTCCTCGACCTTGGTCGGTGACGACATGTACACCTGGCAGCCGAGCGCCTCGAGCGCCTTGGCGAACTGCGAACTGTCCTGAGCGGAGTCGGCGGCCAGGAGGACCCGCCGGGGACCGCTCTTGATGTGGGCACTCGAGCCGGACATTGGATGCTGCTCCCCCGTGTCGGCATCCCGCTACACCGATTCTCAAGAGGATGATCGCCACTTGGGCGGTCATCTTGAGCCGATGCCTCGCTCATGACGCCGTGACCGCGATGCTAGCGGCCTGGGAGTACCTCCATGCCGGGCCAACCCGGGGCCAGACCGGCATGACCAGGGCCGCATCCCGACCGCTGTCCGTGCGTCCCTCCTCAGAGGATCACGAGCGTGCCCGGCTCGCGTCCACGGGCCCGTTCGAGCGAGCGGTGGAAGCGTTCCATGAGCTTCTCGACGCCGACGTTGCCGAAGGAGGTGACCGCAGCGGTGGTGCCGTTAGGGGCCACGACGCCCTCGAGTGCTTCGACGGACGCGGACTGGACGTGCTCGAGCAGCCGCCGCATCGCCACGATCCCGCCGCCGAGGGTCGTCCCCAGCATCACCGCGCCGATCGCGTCCGGACCGACGATTCCCAGAGCGTCGACCTCCCGAAGGGAAGCCCGCGCGATGGCGGCGGTCCACCTCAGCGTGTACGGCACGCCGCCGCTCGGCGCGGCGAGTCCGGGCGCGGCGAGTCCGGGCGCGGCGAGCGAGAGAACTCCAGCGCAGCCGGGGATGTGGTAGCGCCGCACGAAGCGGATCCCCTCGTCGAGGCGGTCGCAGAAGGCCTCACGCGCGAGGAGGCCGGTGGCGAGATCGACGCCGAGCTGGCGTTCGATCTGCTCGCAGCGGCCCAGGAGACCGTCGATGGCGGCCGCCACGTCGTCGGTCGCGGCGGGAAGCGCGACGGCGTGGTCTGCGCCGGCCGCCCACATGCTGCGTCGCTGCACCTCCGAGTCGACGAGGGCAAGGACCGGGAGGAACGCCCTGTGTGGTGCCGACTTGAACCGGCGGATCAGTCCGGGGGGATCGGTGCCGAAGAAGTCGCCGAGCACGAGCACCGACGGTGCGTCGAGGTCGAGGCTGCGCTCGCAGTGCGGTGCCGTGGCGGGCTCGCGCTCGACCACGACAGCCCGCGTCCCGCAACGCTGTCGCACGACGGCGGTCACCTCGTCGGGGGCTCCCACGACCATCACCGTCCGCGCTGGCTGGCCCGGTGTCGTTCCCTGTTGTTCCACGTGGGTTTCATCGGCACGGCCCCGAGGCCACAACAGTGCCAATGCCACTGCGTTGGTACGATCCGCGCGTGTCCACGATCGCCGAGCTCGTGCGCCAGCACGTGCGCCTCCCGCCGTACCACATCTCGCACCTGCAACACCTCGTAGCGGAGTGGGAGCTGCTCGCGGACCTCCACTTCTCGGACCTGCTTCTGTTCGTCCCTGCGGACGAGTCCGACGAGTTCGTGGTACTGGCGCACCAGCGTCCGACCAACAGCGAGACCACCTACCTCGAGGATCCGGTGGGGCGCATGTACGGCCCCGACGAGCGGCCCTGGGTGGCCAAGGCCTGGGAGACCGGCGAGATGACGGTGGGGGTGATGTCGCCGCCGCACAGGCCGAGTCCCATCGACGTGTACGCGGTGCCGGTGCGGCGCGACGGTGCGCTCGTCGCGGTCCTCTCGCACGAGCGCTGGCGCGAGGACCGGCGCCGGGCCAGCCCCCAGGAGAGGGCCTACGCGGACGCGGGCCGCGACATGGCGATCATGATCTCCGAGGGGACGTTCCCCTACCGCAGTGGTGGCCCGGTGTTGACCGACACAGTGAGGGCCGGGGACGGGTTCGTGCGTCTCGACGCCGATCTCCGTATCAAGTTCCGCTCGCCCAACGCGACGAGCGCGTTCCATCGCCTCGGGGTCTTCGGGTCGATGGACGACGTCACGTTCCGCGAGCTCGGCGTGTCCGACACGGCGGTCCACTCGGCGGTCGCGACCGGAGTTCCGGCGAGCGACGAGTTCGAGGACGGTGACGTGTCGGTCCTCGTGCTCGGTCTGCCGCTCGTGCGGGCCGGCCATTCGACCGGCTGCCTCGTTCTCGTGCGCGACGTATCCGAGCTGCGTCGCCGCGACCGCTTGCTGCTGTCGAAGGAAGCGGCGATCCGCGAGATCCATCACCGTGTGAAGAACAACCTTCAGACGATCGCGTCGTTGCTCCAGCTACAGGCGCGGCGGACCGACTCCGACAAGGCCAAGGAAGCGTTGTCCCAGTCGGTGCGGCGCATCCGTTCGATCGCGCTTGTTCACGAGATGCTCTCACGTGAGGCCGGCGGGTGGCTTCCGTTCAACAGCATCCTGTACCCGCTCCTGCGCGACGTCGAGGAGGGCATCGTCGGCGAGCGGCGTATCCGCTTCGCTATCGACGGTGAGGCCGGAATCCTGCCGGCAGAGGTCGCCACGCCGCTCGCGGTGGTCTTGACCGAGTTGCTACAGAACGCGGTCGAGCACGGCTTCGTGTCTGTCGACGACGACGAGCCCGACTCGGAGTTGTGCTGGGTCCGTGTCCGGTTGCGGCGTGAGGACGGCTCCATGCGTGTCGAGGTCGAGGACAACGGCTCGGGGTTCCCGGCCGGCTTCGACGTCGACGACCGGGGCGGCCTCGGGCTCAAGATCGTGAGGGCTCTCGTCGCGGGGGAGCTCAACGGTGAGATCGAGATCCGCACCGGAGACGAGGCGGCCGGGGGGTGCGTGGCAGTGACGTTCCCGGTGCCGTTCAGCCCTCAGGTGGACGCCCTCGCGGTCGACGGGGGGGCTGGCGGGGATCGAGGCTGAGCGGAGAGCTGGAGTCAGGCCGAGCGGCGCTGTTGGCGTGCGAGCCAGGACTTGCGCAGCGCGCGGCGCTCGTCTTCGCTCGTGCCGCCCCACACGCCGGACTCCTGGTTGGTCGCGAGCGCGTACTGGAGGCACTCGGCGCGCACCTCGCACGTCTTGCAGATGCGCTTGGACGCCTTGATCTGTTCGAGCGCCGTGCCCGTGGTCCCGACCGGGAAGAAGAGGTCGGGGTCGGTGTCACGACACGCGGCGAAGTCGCGCCACTCGCGCTCCTCGACGACGTCGGTGTCTTGTACGGAACGGTTGAGAGTCTGCAAGGAACCCGCCCTCCTAGTGTCTTCCTGCCCCCTGGTACCTGTCGGACGGCCCTGTGCGGGGAATTGAGTTCTCTTGTGATTGTGAGAACGTTCACAAGGCAACGTCCACCCAGTGGGGTGGAGCGGAATGAGGGGATCGTACTTGCAGCTGATCGCCGTGTCAACGATCTGTTAACTATCGCAAGCACCCGTACGCGTGCCGCTAGCTACCGCGAGCTGTGCGCGGAACGCCGCGTCCACCGCCGCGGCTGTAGCTTGTCACACATGTTTGCCCTGTTCAGCGGCAATGACCGCCCACTCGTGCTCGGCCACAGGGGGGCACCGCAGGTGGCGCCCGAGAACACCATGGCCGGATTCGAGAAAGCGGAGCGAGAGGGCGCTGACGGCGTCGAGCTCGACGTGCACCGCAGCGCCGACGGCGAATTCGTGGTGATCCACGATCCCACGCTGGATCGCACCACCGACGCTGGCGGTCCGGTGTCGTCACGAACCGCAGCCGAACTGGCCCGCGTCGACGCCGGTTGGGGCTTCGCCGGTCGCGACGGTGCGACCCCCTACCGCGGGAAGGGAGTTGGAGTCCCCTTGCTCGACGACGTCCTCGACTGGGCCCGTGCCCGTGCGCTCGTCGTCGACGTCGAGATCAAGGCCGCCGCCGACGACCCCGGCCTCGCGGCCGACGTCGCCGAGCACGTCGCCACCCGCGGTGACGCCGACCGGGTCTTCCTGTCGTCGTTCTCCCTCGATCAGGCACGTGGCGCGACCTCGGCTGTGCCCGGCGTCGCCGTGGCGCTCCTGTCGATCGGGTGGGACCCGCTGGAGGCCCTCGCGGCGGCCGTCGACGCCGGTTGCCGTGGGTTGCACCCCGACCTCGTGTCGCTCGCCGACGCCGGGGCGGAGCGCGTGGTCGCCGCCGCCCGGGCCGGCGGGTGCTGGGTGGCACCGTGGACCGTCAACGACGCGGCCGGTGTCTCGCGGTTCGCCGCCGCAGGGGTCGCGGCCGTCATCACCGACGACCCGGCGATGGCGCGCCGGGCACTCCCCTGAGATGCTCAGCCCCGACGCGAGTCCCACCTGTAGGTGAAGCAGCGCTCGGAGAGCGCACCGATCGCGTACGCGCGATAGAGGCCGAAGAACATGTCCTTGGCCTTGTGCGACCACGCCAGCGCGCGGGGAGCCGCACAGCGGCGCACCTGCTGCATGTAGCCGCCCTCGTGGACGCGGTACGAGGCCCACGCACCGGGGTAGTCCTTTGTAGCGCACACCTCGCCGTGGGGCATGGCGCCGGTCTCCGCGAAGCGGCGCACGCGATTGCGGTGCGTGTGCCCGGCGAAGAACCCGCCCACCTCGGGGAAGGCGGCGAGTCTCGCGAGGAGCGCCTCGGAGTCGGGGCGGCTCAGCCCGAACGCCTTCTTCGTGCGCTTGCGCGGCGACGACGTGTAGTGGTGGGCGAAAACCAGGGTGGGGCTCCCGCGACCACTAGCGAGCACGTCTGTCAGTGCATCGAGCCGCTCGGACGGGAACCGGCCACCGTCACTGCCGGGGTCGACGGTGTCGACGAGCACGAGCCGCACCCCGTCGACGTCGACGGCGCGGGCCGGGTCGTCGGGCTGGCAGAGCAGCTTGTTGCCGTCGACGCCGTCCTGCATACGGTCGTGATTTCCCATGACGGCGTGCCACGGCATCGTGAAGCGTCCGAAGGCTTCGGCGGCGGCCGCGAACTCGTGCGCGTGTCCGTCGCCGGTGAGGTCGCCCTTGACCACGACTACGTCGATGCCGGCGCCGCAGATCTCGTCGACGATGGCGTGGTTCATGTAGTGCCAGTACGGGGGGGTCTCGTCGCTGGCGCGGAACACCGGGGTCTCGCGCCCGCTCGGCCCGAGCCCGCACACCTCCTCGCCGAAGTGCAGGTCCGACACGGTCGCGACCGTGCACACGAGTTCGCCAGGTGGCGTGGTGAGCGTGCGCACCTCGTTCGGGAAGAACACGAGGTCGGGCATGGCGGTGTGGCCGTTGCCGTGGATGTCGACCTCGTAGTGGGTGCCGGGGGAGAGGTCACCGATCGTGACGAGACGCAGGCCGGTGGTGGGGTCGGCGTCCTCGGCTGCGAGCCGCACCCTGTGCGCGGCGCCACCTTCGGCCGGCTTGAGCACGACCTCGACGTCGTGCGCGCGGGGGGACGCGTCGTCGTCTGCGGTCGCGCAACAGATCGTGATCGTCGTGTCGCTGACCGCACTGATCTCGGGTGCGATTACGAGCATGGCGCGTGCATTTCGGCGGCTGTGTGTCGAGCGTAGTGGTGATCCGGCGCCCGGGCGTCCGCCGTGGCGGGGGACTACCGTCGCTGCGATGGGTGCCGCTCGTGGTGACGACGGTCGCGAGGCCGAGATCGCGGCGCTCGACGACGAGTTGGTGCAGTGCAGGCGCTGCCCGCGGCTGGTCGCCTGGCGCGAGGAGATCGCCGAGCGCAAACGGGCGGCGTTCCGCGACCGGGAGTACTGGGGGCGGCCGGTACCCGGTTTCGGCGATCCGCACGCTCGGCTCCTCGTCCTCGGGCTCGCGCCTGCCGCGCACGGGGCGAACCGCACCGGTCGCATGTTCACCGGCGACCGTGCCGGAGACTGGCTCTACGCCTCGATGCATCGCTGCGGCTGGGCGAACCAGCCCACGTCGACCGGCCGAGACGACGGTTTGCGCCTCGACGGCGCCTACGTGACGGCGTCGGTGCGCTGCGCCCCCCCGCAGAACAAGCCGACGCCGTCCGAGCGCGACAACTGCGCCCCGTGGCTGCGGCGCGAGGCCGCAATCCTCGCCGACGTCAGCGTGGTGATCGCGCTCGGCCACTTCGCATGGAATGCCGCGCTCGCGCACTTCGGGCCGGTCCGGCCCAAACCGCGATTCGGCCACGGGGCCGAGTCACCGGCCGGCGCCGTCACGTTGCTGGGCAGTTACCACCCGAGCCAGCAGAACACCTTCACCGGCCGTCTCACGGAACCGATGCTCGACGCCGTGTTCACCCGCGCCCGCGAGCTCCTCACGTGACGTGCGCGAGCCGCTAGCAGCGGTGGGTGCGACCCCTGCGCAGGGTGCGCGGCGGTCTGCGGCGGGGACGGACGTGGCCGCGCTGGCGCAAGGGCGAGTCCCCGAAGGGCCGCAGGACCATACGTGCATGACCGGGACCGGGGTCCTGTCTCCACGTGCCTTCGCTTGCGGCTCTGTGATCTGGTGTGTTCACGGGTGTCGTCGGCTGTTCGCTCGGGGATCGCCGGGGTTGCGGCCCTCACCGAGATCTTCGACACCACGGCCCGTGAGCTTGACCGCGCGGCCCCACCGGCCGGGTCCCCGTTGCCAGGTTGCCTGTTCCGGTCTCAGGTGCCCGACCCGGCGAGCTGCTCGAGGCGGCGCAGCGCGGCACGGAACAGCGCACCGAATACGACGGGGGCGAGCGGGGTCGTGATCCGCAGCATCCAACCGGGATCGGCGGCGAAGGTCCACTTGACACGAGTCCCGCCCCCCGGAGTGCCGGGCATGTCGATCGCGGCGAGGTCCCACGCCTCAACGAGCGCCTTCGCCATCGGCACCGAAGTGCGTTCCACCACGTAGGCGTACCGCGAGGGCTCGTCCCAGGCTGCCACGTGCTCCTCGAGTCGCACACCGGGCCCGATCACGATCCTGCGTGGCGTCCCGACCCGGGTTTCGGACTCCCCGTACTCGCCGCGCCGGAAGCCCGGGAACCAGCGCCTCCACGACGAGGTGTCCGACACGAGCGCGAACACCGCCTCACGTGGGGCTGCCACGTCCCCCTCGAAGACGTGCACCACCGGGGCGTTCCCGAGGAAGGCGAGACCCTCGCTGCGCAACTCGTACATGGGCGCCAACCTATCGCGGGGCCTGCACCGGGGCACACCGGCGTGTCGTCGTGCACCCCGTGCCGCCGATGCGCCATCCTTGGCCCATGGACCAGACCACGGAGACAGACCGCACGGCGCTCACCGACGTCGCCGCGGGCACGCCCGTCGTCGTCGGCAACTGGGTCGTACCGATGCCGGCGACGACCCCGGGCGACAGCGTGGTCGCGGTGGCGCGCACCGGTGACCTCCTCGTCGTCGGCGCGGCTGCGCGTCGTGAAGCGGCAGAGGCAGTCGCCGACGCCCACAGGGCGTTCACGGAGATGGCACGCGTGCCGCCCGCGGCCGTGGATGCCTTCTTCGAGGACTTCGCCGCCCGCCTCGAGGACGACTCCGTCTGGAGGGCCGTCGCCGAGGCCAACGCGGCAGACGTCGAGCGCGCCCGTGATGCCGGGCGCCTGACGAACCGGCTGCCGGTCAGTGACAAGATGCGTGCCGCGATGGTCGACGGGTTGCGCGGCTGGGCTGCGCGGGAACCAGCGATCGGGCGCGTCGTGGAACGCCGCGAGGGCTCCGACTTCGTCGTCGAGCGCCGTGTCGCCCCGCTCGGGGTGGTGGCGTTCGTCTTCGAGGGCCGCCCCAACGTGTTCGCGGACGGTGTCGGCGTCCTGCGCAACGCCAACACCGCCGTGATGCGCATCGGCGGCGATGCCCTCGGGACCGCCGAGGTGATCGAGGCCGAGGCGCTTGCGCCCGCCCTCGCCAGGGCAGGGCTGCCGGCCGGCGCGGTCCGTCTGGTGCGCAGCCGCGACCGTGCGGCCGGCCAGGCGCTGTTCACCATGTCGGCGGTGCGCCTCGCGGTGGCCCGCGGGTCGGGTCCGACGGTCGCGCTCCTGGGCTCGATCGCCGAGCAGCACGGCATCCCGGCGTCGTTGCACGGCACGGGCGGTGCGTGGATGTACGTCGACGCGGGCGCGGCGCCCACGGCCGTCGAGAACGCCGTACGTGCCAGCCTCGACCGGAAGGTGTGCAACACCCTCAACACGCTCGTGCTCGACCGCGCCGCTGTGGGCGACCTCGGTCCCGTACTCGCCAGGACTCTGGAATCGCTCGACGCGGTCGTCCATGTCGCAGAGGGCTCGGGCGGGATCGTCACAGCCACCGGCGGGGACGATCAGCCCGTCGCGAACCTCTCACGCGAGTACGAGTGGGAGCGCCGCCCCGAGCTCGCGTTCGTGACGGCGGACGGCCTCGATGCCGCAGCCGAACTCGTGAACGCGCACAGTCCCCACTTCGTCGCGTCGATCCTCACGTCCGATCCGGTCGCCTTCGAGCGCTTCTACGAGGCGGTCGACGCGCCCTACGTGGGTTCGGGCTTCACGCGCTGGGTCGACGGCCAGTGGGCCTGGCACCGTCCCGAGCTCGGCCTGACGAACTGGGAGCGCGGCCGGCTGCTCGGCCGCTCGGGGATCCTCTCGGGCGACGACATCGTGACGGTGCGCGACGTGTTCGTCGACCGCTCCGGCGACGCCCGCCAGATCCGCTAGATCGGCTGCCGCGGCCGCAACTACACTCGCACTTCGCTCTTGTACCCCTTCCACCTCGGGAGCATCGATGTCGAAGGTCTGTCAGGTGACCGGCAAGCGTCCGCACACGGGCAACAACGTGTCGCACGCCCACAACAAGACCAAGCGCCGCTTCCTGCCCAACCTCCACACGCGCCGCTTCTGGGTGCCGAGCGAGAAGCGCTGGATCCGCCTCAAGGTCAGCACCAAGGGCCTGCGCACGATCGACAAGCTCGGCATCGAGAAGGTCCTCGCCGACATGCGCCGCCGCGGCGTGAAGGTGTAGCCGCGGCTACGAGGCCGCGGTCGGCCCTCGAGCCCGACACCCACCCCATCGCGACGTCGAGTCGTCCTGTCCGACAGCCGTAACGCCTGCGGACCTGCGCGCGTCCTAGGGGATCGTGACCGTGTGCGAGCCGCCGACGTGGCTCTGACCTGACGTGCCCACCCCGAAGCAGGTTCCCTTCAGCGTCCCCGAGGGCAGCTTGGCGGTGACGGACCACTCGCCGGAGGCGTTCGGATTGGCGTAGAACGGGTCGCCGCCCTCGCCGGAACCGGACGATTCCGCGTACAGGGACACTCTGCCGCCGGGGCACCCGCTCCCGCTCACCTTCACCGTCCCGTCGGCGTTGCGCGTCGCCGTGAACGTGAACTCGGGGAAGCTCGGCGGCTTGCCTCCGAAGCCGTCGTCGGTCGTCGTGGGCTTGGACGGCTTCGACGTCGTCGAAGTCGAGTTCTTGGGCTTGGTCTGTGTCGTCTCGGTGGTCGAAGTGGCGCCGTCTTCGGCTGCCGTCGTGGTGGTCTCGTACCTGATGGGCTCCTCCTCCGCACTCGCGTCGTCGCGCAAGCCGAATGTCCGACTGCAGGCGCCGAGGGCCACGACGGCCGCCACCAAGAGGGCGACGGGCAGGAGTTTGGAGCGTGTGCGCATCCCCACAGTCTGGCGCGCTCGCGACCCCACTCCGCGCACACTCGCCGCCAGGACCGCTGACGCGCCGTTAGCCTCGGCGGTAGCCCCGCCGCCCGCCAGGGAGCGCAACGTTCCGTGACTGCCGTCCGTATCGCAGTTCTCGTCAAGCAGGTGCCGCGTTTCGAGGCGATGGCGCTCGGTCCCGACGGACGCCTCCGCCGCGATGGTGTCGACCTCGAGCTCAACCCTTACTGCCGCCGAGCAGTCACCGCAGCCGTCGAGCTCGTCGCCGCGTGCGGTGCCGGCGAGGTCGTCGTCGCGACGATGGGACCCCCCGCAGCAGAGGACTGCCTGCGCGAGGCGATCGCGTGCGGCGCCGATCGCGGGGTCCTGCTGAGCGACCCGGCCCTTGGCGGGTCCGACACCCTCGCTACGGCATCCGCCCTCGCCCGTCTCGTCACGCGCCTCGGGGAGTTCGACCTCGTGCTCGTGGGCAAGAACTCCGTCGACTCCGACACGGGCCAGGTCGGTCCCGAGCTCGCCGAGTTGATGGACTGGCCGTTCGCCGGTCCCTGCCGAGAGCTCGAGGTCGACTTCGAGGCGGCCACCTTCGGCGCCCGCTGCGAGACCGACGAAGGCCACCGCAGTATCGAGGGCGAGCTCCCCGCCGTCATGAGCTGTGCGGAACGACTGACCGACCCTGCCAAGGCAGTCCCCGCGGATCGTGCTCGCGTGCCTGCCGACCGGATCACGCATCTGAATGCGGGCGACCTCGGTCCGGGGCCGTGGGGTGCCGCGGGGTCACCGACCGCCGTGGGTGCTGTGCGCACGCTCGCAGCGCACCGCGACCCCGTCGTGCTCGACGGCGCCGTCGCCGCACAGGTGGATGCTGCGATCGGCATCCTCACGGCACGAGGAGCGTTCGACGCAGCCGCGCCCGCCGGCTTTGCCCCACGGACCGCCGAGGTGGCGCACGTCGAGGTCGCAGGGGCCCGCGAGGTGTGGGCGCTCGTCGATCCCGCACGTCCGCGTCTCGCCCACGAGCTCGGCCAGGAGGCCGCGCGGCTCGCGGCGGTCCTCGGCTTCGGTGCCCGCGTCGTGAGCCTCGGACCTGGCCTCGACGCCGTGCCGCCCGGGATATCAGGGCTCACGATCCTCGACGCCGATCCGGTGGCGGCCGACGAGGACTATGCCCGCGTACTCGCACGGCTCGTCGCGGATGCTGCGCCCTGGGGCATGCTCGCGCCCGGCACGGCTCGGGGCCGTGAGATCGCGTCGAGGGTCGCGGCCGCGGGTGGCCACGGCCTCGGCGGCGACGCCGTCGAGCTCGACGTGGGCGCCGACGGCGCCCTGATCGCGTGGAAACCGGCGTTCGGCGGCTCGCTCGTCGCGGCGATCACGTCGAAGTCTCCGGTCCAGATGGCGACGGTACGTCCCGGGGTCCTCCACGCCTCCGGCCCCGTCGCTGCGGCACTGCCGCCGGTGCAGACCGTTGGCGTGGCCGCCACGGGGCGTGTGCGCGTCGTGGCCCAGGAGGTCGACGACGACGGCGAGGCGCTCACGCTCGCCCACGCCGTGGTGTGTGTCGGCGTCGGCGTCGAACGCGAGGAGTACGCCGAGCTCTCCCGCCTCGTAGAGGCCCTCGGTGCCGAACTCGGAGCCACTCGCAAGGTGACCGACAGGGGTTGGATGCCGCACAGCCGCCAGATCGGTATCACCGGAATCGCCGTCGCGCCACGGTTGCTCGTGAGCATCGGGGCCAGTGGCAAGTTCAACCACGCGTCGGGCTTCCGGGCGGCAGGTTCGGTCCTCGCCGTCAACCACGACACCGACGCCCCGGTCTTCGGCCACTGCGACGTCGGCATCACCGGCGACTGGCACGAGGTCGTGCCACTGCTCGTGCGGGCGCTGCCGTGACCGCTCCTCCCGGTGAGGGCAACCACGGCCCCGAGCCCGGTTCCGCGACCGGGCGTGTGCGTCCGCATGGTGCCCTCGGCTCGCACAGGGGCGCCTTCGGAGCTTCGGAGTGGGGCCTCGTCGCGCTCGTCGCCGCGATCTGGGGGTCGTCGTTCCTGTTCATCGCGATCGCCATCGAGGGCCTGCGGCCCGGCCTCGTCGTGTTCCTGCGCATCGCACTCGGTGCGCTGACGCTCGCGGTCCTGCCCGGGGCGCGTGTGGCGGTGCCGCGCAGCGCCTGGCCGCGCGTCGCCGCTCTCGGGGTGATCTGGATGGCCGTGCCGTTCCTGTTGTTCCCGATCGCCGAGCAGTGGGTGGCGTCGTCGGTGGCGGGGATGATCAACGGAGCGATGCCGGTGGCGGCCGCCGTGGTCGTGGCGGTGATCGCGCGGCACCGGCCGGCCCGGTCGCAGGCGATCGGGATCGCGGTGGGCTTCGCGGGGATCGTCTGCATCTCGTTGCCCGAACTGGTCGGCGCCGACGCGAGCCCGCTGGGTGTGGCTCTGATCGTCGTCGCCGTGATCTGCTACGCGGTCGGCGCCACGATCGCGGCGCCTCTGCAGCAGGAGTTCGGGACGCTGCCGGTCGTGTTACGGGGCCAGCTCGTCGCGCTGGTCGTGTCGCTGCCCGGGGCGATCTGGGCCGTGGGCGGGTCGACCTTCACGCCGGCGAGTCTCCTCGCGATGGTGCCCCTCGGCGTGCTCGGGAGCGGGGTCGCGTTCGTGGCGATGGTCTCCCTCGTCGGCCGCGTCGGAGCCGACCGCGGCTCGATCGGCATCTACTTCGTTCCCGTGGTCGCGCTCACCCTCGGTGTCGTGGTGCACGGCGAGCCGGTGCATGCGATTTCGGTGGTGGGCTGCGGCCTCGTCATAGCGGGCGCCTGGCTCGCCAGCCGCAGCCGGGCGCCGTAAGGCTCCGCGGGTCCGCGTGGTCCGTAGGAGGATGCGCCGAGCGCCTTTGCGGATGGCAGGCCGAGGTGCTTCCTCCCTGGACGTCCGTGGTCACGGTGCGTGGTCCGCATGGTCCGTAGGAGGATGCGCCGAGCGCCTTTGCTAATGGGCAGCGCGCTCGAGGACGTGGATGGCGCAGGCGGAGCCGAGCCCGATGACGTGGGTCATGCCGACCTTGGCGTCGGCGATCTGGCGGTCGCCGGCCTCCCCGCGCAGGTGCGTAGCGACCTCGAACACGTTGGCGATCCCGGTGGCGCCGAGGGGGTGGCCCTTGCTGATCAGGCCGCCGCTCACGTTCACGGGGGTGTCGCCGTCCCGGTAGGGCCCACCGCGGTCGATGAACTCGCCCGCCCCACCGCGCTCGCACAAGATCAGGTTGTCGTAGTGGAGCAGCTCAGCGGTGGCGAAGCAGTCGTGCAGCTCCACGAGGTCGAGATCCTGGGGTGAGACCCCCGACGCCTCGTACGCCTTCTCGGCAGCCGCGCGGGTGAGTGTGTTGACGTCGGCGAGGGCACCGTCGCCCTCGGACCACGGGTCCGAGGTGAGCACCGACGCCGAGATCTTCACCGCACGGCGTCGCTGCTCGGGCGACAGTGCTGCGAGTCGGTCCGCGCCCACCACGACCGCGGCCGCGGCGCCGTCGCCGGTCGGGCAGCACATCAGCAGCGTGTTGGGGTACGCGATCATCTCCGCCGCCATGACCTCGTCGAGGGTGTACTCGTCGCGGTACTGCGCCAACGGGTTGAGCACCGAGTTGGCGTGGTTCTTCTGGGCGACCTTGGCGAACTGCTCGAAGCCGACGCCGTCGTTCTCGTAGGCGTACTCCATGCCGGCCTGGGCGAAGGTGCCCGGCATCATCGCCGTGCCGAGGCGGCCCTCGACACCCATCACCGATCCGTAGCGGCCCGACGGCTCCCACACGTCGCGGTCGCTGCGCGCCTTGCCGGCCGCGCCGAGCTGGCCCATCTTGCCCATCTGCTCGCAGCCGATCGCGAGCCCGACGTCGGCCTCGCCCGCCTTGACCGCGAGGATCGCCGTGCGCAGCGCGGTGGCACCCGTCGCACACGCGTTGGCCACGTTGTAGGTGGGGATCCCCGTCTGGCCGATCTGCTTCTGGATGCGCTGGCCGACCATGGCACCGGCTTCGCCGAGGTTGCCGACGGCGAGCACGTCGACGTCCTGGATCGTGACGGCGGCGTCGTCGAGGGCGTCGAAGGCAGCTTCGGCGCCGAGATCGGTGAGGTCGCGGTCCCTGTAGCGGCGGAACGGCGTCATCGAGACGCCGAGTACCCACACGTCCTGGCTCATGTCCTCTCCTCTCGCATCATGGAGGTGGTCCTCAGGCCGGCTCGAAACCGAAGCACACGGCCTCGGTGCCCTCGGTGTCGGTCCCCACGCCGAAGGTTGTGAGGCGGACCTGCATCCCGGTGCGGACGGCCGCCGGGGTGGGGTCGCAGTTGACGACGTTGGCCTTGACCCGACCACCGCCGTCGAGGTCGACGATCGAGGACACGAACGGGCCCGGCACCCCCTTGGCCGTGCGCGACACGATCGTGAAGCTGCGCACGACGCCGGTGCCGGAGAGGCGGCGGCTACCGAAGCTGCGGCCACCGCAGCGCCCGCACCCGTTGCGCCTGTCGAAGTACAGCGCACCGCAGGCCTCGCATTCGTGCGCGCACAGGTACGGATCCCCGTCGTCGATGACCAGGTAGTCGACGATCGGTATTCGTCCCCCCAACGGACTCCCCCTCGCTCGGGTCTCGCAACGGCGGCGGCGGGAGCATATCGGAGGCGCTCCTGCCGCTGCCGCGGCATCAGGTCCTGGCGTCGTCCGGGCGGCGGCGGCACCCGTGTACCGTTGAGCGTCGGCCCGCGAGCCTCGGGAAGGGTGATGGAGGCCTACCAGACCCAGACGGCGGTCACGCTGATCGAGTGGCTGCTGGACCGCCTCGTCGCCATGGGCGGCTCCGACCTCATCCTCTCCGTCGGCACCCCACCCCGCGGCCGCGTTGACGGGAGCCTGCAGCCGATGCGGTCCGAGCCGCTGACCGACAGCGAGCTGGACACCTGCGTCGACGCCCTCCTCGGCGAGGACCATCGCGCTCAACTCGACGCGCACAATTCGGCGGACTTCGCGTTCGACTGGACCGGCCGCGCGCGCTTTCGCGGGAACGCCTTCCGTCAGCGGGGTCACCTCGCCGTCGCGCTGCGGCACCTGCCTGCCGTGGTCCCTTCGCCGGAGCAGCTCGGCGTTCCGGCCGCGGTGGTGGCCTTGACCGAACGGAGCACCGGACTCGTGATCCTCACGGGACCCACCGGGTCGGGCAAGTCGACGACGATCGCGTCGCTGATCGAGCGGATCAACCAGACGCGGGCGTGCCACGTGATCACCCTCGAGGACCCGATCGAGTACGTCTTCACGCACAAGCACGCCGTCGTCGACCAGCGCGAGATCGGCACCGACACCCCCGACTTCCACACGGCGCTCCGGTCGGTGCTGCGCGAGGATCCCGACGTCGTCCTCGTCGGTGAGATGCGCGACCTCGAGTCGATCTCGTCCGCGCTAACGATCGCCGAGACCGGCCACCTCGTGTTCGCGACGCTTCACACCAACGACGCCCCCCAGGCCGTGGACCGCATCATCGACGCGTTCGGCGGCGACCACCAGAACCAGGTGCGTGCCCAGCTGAGCTCTGCGCTACTGGCGGTGGTTCACCAGCGCCTGCACGCGCGCCGCGGCGGCGGTCGCGTGGCGGCGTTCGAGGTGCTCTTGGCGACCAACCCCGTCCGCAACCTGATCCGCGAGGGCAAGACGAACCAGATCGGCAACGTCATCCGGGCGAGCAAGGCCGAGGGCATGGTCACCCTCGAGGAATCCGAACGAGCCGTGCTCGGCCCTTGACGCGCCGGACCCCGGCCGAAGCCGGGGTCCCGGGATAGTCAGGAAGAAGCCTGGATCAGGTGACCGTGTCGCAGCCGTTCACGCCCGCGACAGTGACACCAGCCTGGTCGGTCACGTTTATGGTGTTGGTGTTGGCTGGCACGGCGATGGTGTAGTGGCCGGGCTGGCCTGGCCACGCGTTGATCAACTGCAGTTGCGTCACGGGAGTAGCCGCCGAGCCATCAGTCGTCAAGTCTGCCTGAGCGTTGGCCGGGTAAGCGCCGAGCTGGGCGCGATATGCCTCAAGAGCAACCTCGACCGACTTGACGTCAGTCTTGCAGGCGCCCTCCGCCCCCGAGTTCGTGATACCGCTCACCGAGAAGACCACCACGGCGGCGAGGATGCCCAGGATCACGATCACGATCAGGAGTTCGATGAGGGTGAATCCGCCTTCACCCTTTCCCACCCGCGCGGCGTGAAGCCGCTCGAACTGCTTCTTCATCTCTTGGTTCTCCCCCAGTTGGGTTGACATCGGCCTCGGGCCACTCCGCCCACCACCAACTACGACGGAATTTCTACACGTGGTGCCCAATTCCTGCCATTCAGCCCGCCCTGGTGGTGAGCACTTGGGCGATGCTTACCCGGCCCAAAGTCGACTTGGGCGCGCTGACCCCACGTGGATAGGGCAGGCGCGCCCAGAACGGGGTTTGCCGGGGGCTCGGAACGTCAGTTGGGGAGCCAGCGGTCGAAGCGGATCGGGCGGGGGCCCGTGCCGCCGGGGATGGCAGCGTCGACGAGCCCGCGGGCGTCGGGTGTCCTCGAGTCGATCCCGCATGCCGTGGCATCGGTGACGTCGCGGCAGTTCCAGATCTCGACGAGGTACTTGCCGGTGAAGCGGGGCTGCTCGTTCGCGACCATCTGGCCGCCCGTGCCGACCGCCTTGAGCTGGAGCGCGAACGCGATGATCCCCGACGCGATCTGCGTGCCCGATGTCGACACGAGCCCGACCGCGGTCTTGATGATCCCGTGGGGGGCGTAGATGAAACCGTCCATCACGAGTCCACCCGAGCTCACGTTGTCGGCGGAGTTGAACAGGGCGAAGGTGCTGAACGCCGGGTGCTGCGGCCACGGAGTCGGCTTGAACTCCGGCCAGTTCCCGAAGCCGGTGTTCCACAGGGCCGTGTCGTACTTCCTCTGGTACAGCACGATGCCGGGCTGGCCACCCGGTACCTGGCCCGGTCGCAGCTGGCACGCAGTCACCTGCGCCGACGGGAAACCGGCGCCGCCAAGCACCAGGTTGACCACCATCCCGTAACCAGGGTTGAACACCATCTCGACGCCGGGCTCGCCCTTGAGGCAGCGTTGCTCGATCGGGATGTTGGCCACGACGCCGGAATTCGTCCACGGGGGGATCGGAGGGTCGGGTGGCAAGGCGCGGTTGCGGATGCGCGGGTCGGCGGTGCCCATGACGACCGGGGCGTCGTGGTACTGGTCTTCGACATTGAAGTTCGTTCCCGGTTCGGGAAACCACGGCTCCGCCGGATCAGGCGTGCCGCCGGCGTCGAACCAGTAGACGCCGGGGTCGAAGAGGTTGGCGCGCACCCCCGTGGTGGCACCGTTGTAGCCGGCCCAAGCGGGCATCGTCAGGTCGAGCTTGGGGTTCGTGGTGTAGCGCCCCGGTGTGAAGTGGCGTACGCAGTTGTAGCGGGCCTTGAACACGAGCGGAGTGTTGAAGGTGACCTGGTTGAGGATGTTCGTGCCGGAGTCCCAACAGTCCTCGAGTCTGCCCGCAGGGTCGGCGGTGGGCAGAGTCCCCGAGGTCACCCCCTCGGGGAGCGGGTAGTCCGGGTCCGACGCCACGAGGTCGTCGGTGTGGCACGTCCAGTTCGCAGCGGTGAACGACGTGTAGGGACCGGAGCCGTCGTTGGCGGCATTCTGCAGGTGCGGCCCACCCCCCGCCCACAGCGACGCCGACGTCATGTCCACGGGGTTCGGCACCCACGCGGAGCCGCTGCAGTCGCTCTTGCGGATGTCGATCCTGCCGGGAGTGCCCTCGGAGTTCGCGCGGAACCGGATCGGCCCGACCGCGTTGTACAGGGTGGTGGCGCCGACCTTGGCGGACCGCTCGTCCGGCGGGTTCGCGCACGCCACTTGGCCGATTCCGGCCACGTTCCCGTCGGGCGAGAAGCGGAAGCAGGGCTTGTCGACGTTCAGCCGGATGTCGCCAGTCAACGAAGTTGCCGGACCCCCCACTTTGGTGAGAGCCCACTCGTCCTTGCTGAACAGCATCATCGCGAAGTGGACGCCGGGCAGGGGATTCTCGCCCTCTTTCAGGTACGTGCACCTCACGAGGTAGTTGTCACCGCCGTGGGCGAAGGGCTTGACCAGTCCGTCGGTCTCGCATACCGGGTCGAGGTCCTGTTGCACGGCGACCTGGGTCCTCTCGATCGCGTCGTCGGCGCCGAAGAGGGTGTCGCTGTGCTCGCCGACGGTCTCACCCGTGCGCAGGGAGGTGAACGCGAGGTCCGCGACGACCGCGCCCAACATCGCGAACACGACGAGGAACACGAGCGCGATCATCAGGGCCGATCCCTCTGCGCCCCGGCCCCGGCCGGTTGCTCGCGAGCGCTGCACGCGCCGGCTGCGTTCCACGGATCCTGTACCCACCCTCATGGCACGATGGTGTCAACTCGGCGCTTCGCCCACAAGTCGTAGTCGTAGGTCACGTCCTCGGATGTCTTCGGCTTCAGGCGAACCTTCACCTGCCAGCGCAGTGCCCCGGGATCGCCCGGGGGGTCGCTGGTGACGGTGACCATCGGGTTCGTGCCGTCGACGAGGAGGTCGTGAGCGACGACGTTGCGCTCGACGAAAGTCCAGTCGTATGCGCCGCCGACGTCGGACACGGTGGACTTGGACCGCACCAGCTGGCAGTCGTCGCCGGGTGCGGGCTCCACGGTGTACTCGACCCGCGTCGGGCGGTCCTTCGATGCCGGGGTGCCGCTCGGGCCGGGCGGGAAGACGTCGTAGTGGTACGTGGTCACGACGGGCTGGGGCGATGCGCACGTGATCGGGGCCGGGGTGGCAACCACGACCGGTGTGGCCGGCAGTGGCGTCGACGCCGGCACGACCACGGTCCCCCCGGTGGCCCCGTCCCAGGGCGCCGCGGTGTAACCGGCGTCGTAGACGGCGGCTGCCTGGATGTCGCCGACGAGGTATCGCGACGTGAGCGATCGCGAGTTCGACACGTACAGGCGCGATTGGGTCTCGTTCATGTTGCGCAGGAACACGATTGCCGCCGTCGCGAGGGCGCCCATCACGATCGAGAGCAGGACGACCGTGAGCATCACCTCTATGAGTGTGAATCCTTGCTCGTGCTCGCCGTCGTCGTTCACAGGCACTTGCCTCCGGCTGCCTTGGCGGCTGTCACGTCGCAGCGCAACACGACGTCCTGGGTGCGCGACACGGCGCCGTCGTCGGAGGTGATAGCCACCGAGAGACGAACTCCCGGCGTCGAGTCGTCCAGGCACGGAGCCCCCGCGGCCGGCGTGGTGATCTCGTCGCCGGCGGTGATGTTCGTGCTGTTGGCTCGGTACACGGTGACCGAGGGGGTGAAGCCCGGGCTCGGGTTGGCCGTCGCGAACGCAGCGAGTCCGTTCGCGTAGTGCGCCTGGCAGTCGTCGACGCGCCCGTAGTCGAAGTCCACGAACTTCAGGTACTCGGCAGCGGTGGTCACGTGCGTCTCGGCCTCGGTCTTGCGGTTGGAGATGTCCGAAGCGCGCACGAGCGTGGCGAGCAGGGCGAGCACACCGATGACGACGATGCTGAGGATCACGAGCGCGATCATGATCTCGATCAGCGTCATGCCGGACTCGCCGGCCGGCTCCGGACGCGAACTCACTTCAGCTTCACCTGCTGGAAGATGCCGTACATCGCCGACACGATCGCGAGCGCGACGAACCCCACGATCACACCCATGAAGATGATCATCATCGGCTCGAAGATCGCGGTGAACTTCTGGAGGCGGTAGTCGAGCTCCTCGCCGAAGAACTCCTGGGCCATGCGGAGCTGCTCGTCGAGGGTCCCGGTGTCCTCGCCGACCTTGATCATCTGCGGCACGATCGGCGGGAACAGCCCCGTCGCCGCTATCGGCCCGCTCATCCCCTGGCCGATCATCATGGAGTCGCGCACCCGCCGCAGCGAACGCTCGAAGATCTTGTTGCGGGCGCCGTCGATGACGACCGAGAACGTGGTCACGAGCGGCACCCCGGCGCTGACCATCGTTGCCAACGTCGCGCAGAACCGTTCGATGATCGAGTAGCGGACCACGATGCCGAGCAGCGGCACCTTGATCTTGAGCCAGTCCCAAGCCGTACGTCCCGGCGGGGTCCGCACGAAGATCGCGGCGGCGACCACCGCTACGGCGAGTCCGGCGAGGATCCAGACGAAATTGGTGCTCATGAACGCCGACGTGGACAGCAGAGCGCGGGTCAGCACGGGGAGCTCCGCGTCGAACTCCTTGAAGAACGTGACGAACTTGGGCAGCACGTACACGAGGAGGACGGCGACCGTGACGACCGCCATGATCGCGATGACCGCGGGGTAGATCAGAGCCGAGCGCACCTTCTTCTTCGCCTCTTCCTGGCGTTGGAGGTAACGGGCCGCGGATTCGAGGACCGCGTCGAGCTTGCCCGTCGTCTCCCCGGCACGCACGAGGTCGCCGTACCAGACGGGGAAGATCGACTTGTGCTGCGCGATCGCGTGGCTGAGCGGCACGCCCTCGGCGAGGTCGAGCGACACCTCGCGCAGTGTGTCCTGGAGCTGGCGACTCGCGTTCTCGCCACCGATCGAGCCGAGCGCGTCGATCATCGGGACACCCGAGCGGACGAACGCGGCGAGTTGGCGCGTGAAGATGACGAGCTCGGCGCCCTTGATGCGGCGCGGACCGATCTCCATCTGGAGCAGGTCGGACTGGCGCTTCAACTTGAGGATCTCGGCGCCAGGCTGACCCACGATCGCGGCCGCCTGCTCGCTGCTCGCCGCGCGGACCCTGCCGCGCACGGTCACGCCGTGAGCGGTCCTCAACTTGTACGCGTAGGTCCCGATCTTCGGGCGGGCCTTGCGTTGCTTGGCCTCGGGCTCGCCCCCGCCGTCCTGGTGCAGCCGCGGTGCCGGCTCCACAGGGCCTTGCGCCGTCGTGGCCTGCGGCGCTGCCGCGGTGGAGGCGTCGCCTGCGGGGAAGGCGGGCGCGGGCGGCGCGTAGCCCGGTGGCATGGGGGGCGAAGGCGTGGTCGCCGTGCCGGCGTAGGGGCCGTTGGGGTCACCCGGCTGCATACACGGTCCTGATCACCTCGGAGATCGTCGTCTCGTTGTTGGTCACCTTGGCCATCGCGGCATGGCCGAGCGGGACCATGCCCGAGGACTCGACGGCCGCGTCGCGCAGCTCCACCGCGGTCGCGCCGCGCACGATCATCTCCTTGATCTCGTCGTCGAGGCGGAGGAACTCGTAGACGCCGATGCGTTCGAAATAGCCGGTGTCGTGGCAGCGGTCGCAGCCGTTGCCACGCCAGAACACCTCGCGCCGCACACCGGTGACCTTCTCGTAGAGGGCGAGCTCGTCTGCGCCGGGCACGTACTCGGCGGCGCAGGAGTGGCAGATGCGGCGCACGAGGCGCTGGGCGACGATCGCCTCCATCGCCGGGGCGATCAGGTAGTTGGGCACGCCCATGTCGAGGAAGCGGAACAGTGCCGCGACCGAATCGGTGGCGTGCACGGAGCAGAACACGGCGTGGCCGGTCAGGGCCGCCTGCGTCGCGATCTCGGCCGTCTCGGTGTCGCGAACCTCGCCGACGAGGATGACGTCGGGGTCCTGGCGCAACAGTGCCCGCAGACCGTGCGCGAAGTCACGGCCGTAGGCCTTGTGGATCTGGATCTGCGTGATGTCGGGGAAGATGTACTCGACGGGGTCCTCGATGGTGGTGATGTTGCGCTCGAAGCGGTCGAGCTCGTTCAGCGACGCGTACAGCGTCGTCGTCTTGCCGGCACCGGTCGGGCCCGCGACACAGACCATCCCGAAGGGGATGTGCACCACGGGCAGGTACTGGTGCACCAGTTCGTCGGGCATGCCGAGCTGGCCCACGCTGAGGACCGACTTGCCGCGGTCGAGGATGCGGAGCACCACCTTCTCGCCCCATATGGCCTCGGTGATCGCCACGCGGATGTCGACCTGGCGGCCCTCGACCTCGAGTGTCATCTGGCCGTCCTGGCTGCGGTGCCGCTCGATGATGTCGAGGTCGGCCATCACCTTGATGCGCGACGCGAGCGCCGCGCCCATGGCGAGAGGCAGCTCCTGGACGTCGCGGAGGGTGCCGTCGACCCTGTAGCGGATCCGGAGCCGGTCGGGTTGGGGCTCGATGTGGACGTCCGATGCCCGCTCGCGCAGTGCCTCGGTGACGAGGATGTTGGCGATGCGCACGACCGGAGCATCCTCGGTGACCGCCGAGATCGAAGCGGAGTCCTCCCCCGCTGACGCAACCGCGGTGGTCTTGTACGCGGCGACGTGCTGGTCGACCGCGTGCAGGGTCTGGTATGCCTCCCCGATGGCTGCCCGCAGCACCGGCTCGGACGCCACGAGGGGAGCGACGGACCTGCCGGTCTTGTCGGTCACGAACGCGAGCAGCTCGGCGTCCTCGGGCTGCGCCATCGCGATCACGAGGATCTCGCCCGCGTCTCCATCCAGCCGCACGGGCAGCACCGTCTGAGCCTCGGCGAACTCCTTGGGGATCAGCGCGATGGCGTCAGGGTCGCTGCGGGTGCCCACCTCGAAGACCGGTACGCCGTACACGTCGGCGAGCGTGCGGGTGAGCTGGCTGGGTTGCAGGTAGCCGAGCTGGACCAAGAGCTCTCCCAGGCGTGTCCCGTCGCGGTTCTCGCCCTGGTGGGCAAGTGCCGCTTCGAGCTGGTCCCTGCGGATGAGCTTGCGCTTGAGCAGAAGTTCGCCGATGGGTCCCGACGCCGGTCTGCGCGCCAACTGTCACTCCTCGCCTGTGCCGTCCTTGGGTGCGGAACGGCGCCACCAACCCGTGCGAAGGAACCCCACCGCGCGGCGACGGGCCAGGCCCCGATGTCCGTGCACCCCGCCCACCGGGGCCCCTTGCGGTTCAGGACATCTTCGACCGGCCGGTCGTGTGGAACCTTCCACGGGGTGGCAGCTGTTTCCTGTGACACAAGGGTACGCGCGTGCTCGCCCGATCCGGACGTGCACGATCGGGCCCCCCCGGGGGGGCTGTCAGTCCGCCTTGGTCTGGGCGATGCCGGCGTCCTCGTCCGACTCGTCGTTGCGCTTCGCGAGACGGGCGACGATCGCGTCCCAGCCGTGCTCGTCGCTCCTGTACCTGGTCGGTTCGGGCGTCGCCTTCTTGGCTTCGTCGACGGTCTTGAACCCGGCGCCGGGCTTGTCGCCGATCCACGACGTAACCGCGGCGATGAAGGGGTTGTCGAGCAGCGGCCACATCTCCGGCTTGTACAGGTGCTTGGCCGGGATGCCGGCGAGGACTTCCAAGGGTTCGTCGTGGAAGCCCGACACCACGGCGTTCGGCGCCACGATCGTCATGTCCGAGATCGTCGTGCCGGGGTTCACGACGGACTTGGCCGCGAGCATCACGCAGTTGCCGAGCTTGACGGGCTGGCTGATCAACACCGATTGGTACCTCGTCGTCTGCGCCGAGTCGATGGCGTGCAGGAAGTCGTACACGCTCACGTACTCGCCCGTGCCCGACGGCGAGCCCCACTCGATGTACTGGGTGCAGCGGATCACGGTGCCGAGGCCGATCTCGTTCATGCCCTTGAAGACGAGGTGGCCACCGAAGAGGATCACGGCGTTGGGGTGGAAGATCGCGTCGCCCTCGATCCACAGTGTCGGGTCGTGACCGACGTTGTTGCGGACCTCGAAGCGCACGTTGTCCTCGATCACGACCCTGGGCCCGATGTGGATCGTCACCGGATTCCCTGCCCCGAGTCGGAGGACCACGTTGCGGCCGAACTGCACCGCCTTGTCGACGTGGATGTCGAGGTCGACCCCCATGATCTTGGCCATGAACTTCGCCCGGTACACGAACTTGAGCCGGCGCAGGTACGAGGGAAGGGCAAGGATCAGGGACAGCAAGCTCTTCATCGCGTCGAGGAACCTCCCGCGGTAACGGTACGCAGGGGGATTCCCCGTGCCTGCACCGGAATCCTCCGTCTCGCGACGCTGGTCCCCGGGCGTGCTCGGGACGTGATGCACGAAGTGCGATCAGGCGTCGCCGTCGCCCAGGTCCCTCAGGAAGCGCTGCAGCTCGGCCGCGATCTCGTCGCCCGAAGGGAGCTCGTCGGCGCGAAACGGCGCAGGTTCCCCGGTGCCGTCGTCGACGCGACGCTCCAGCATGCGCACGTAGGCCGACACGTCGGGATGTTCGGCCATCGCCTCGTCGACCTTGGCGCGCCACGTGTCGACCGTTGCGTTCAAGGCCGAGGTGTCGAGGTCGATGCCGCACACCCCCCGTAGCTTGTCGAGGAGCGCCAGCATCGCGTTCGGGTTCATCTCCGCGGACACGTAGTGCGACGCCGAGGCCCACATGCTGACGGTCTCGAAGCCGGCGTCTGCGAAGGCCTTGGCAGCCGCCCCGACGATCCCCGTCGGACCTATGTAGTTGGCGCCTTCGACGCCCATGCGGATCCGGACGCTGTCGGTCGACGCGGTCGCGACGAGCGGGGAGACCCGCGTGTGAGGGACGTCGGCCAGGAGCGAACCCAAGAAGACCACCTGGCGCGCACCGCAATCGGTCGCGACCGCGACGAGGTCGGCGCAGAAGTCGGGCCACATGTACTGGGGTTCGAATCCATGGCCGAGCACCAGCGGTGCAGTACCCGGGGGTGTCGCGCTCAAGGTGACCTTGGGCCAACTGACGTCGCGGACGAGGCCGTCGGTGACCGTGACGATCGGACGTACCTGCTGGAAGTCGTAGTAGGCGTCACCGGCGATGTCGACGAACGGTTCGGCGTGAAGCTGGTCGCGCAGCCAGAGGACGGCTCCGGTGGCGGCCTCGCCGGCGTCGTTCCAGCCCCCGAAGGCGAGCACCAGCGTCGGCGCCGACGCGAACTCCGGGCGGGAGCTGTAGTCGAGGTTCTGATGTTGCACCCAGTCAGCGTAGGTCCACCGCGGACCGGGACGTGGTGTCGGGGGGCTTCGGCGCCGTGATGGGTGATCCGCGTTCAGGTGAGGCCGAGCTCGTTCTCGAGCCGCTCGGCCGGCATTGCGCCCACCGCGGTCTTGACGAGCTGGCCGCCCTCGAACATCCCGATCGTGGGGATGCCCATGACGTTGTAGCGCCCGGCCACGCCCGGTGCGTCGTCCACGTTGACCTTCACGAACGTGACGTTGCCGTGCTTTTCGGCGAGCTTCTGGATCTCCGGCGCCACTGCCTTGCACGGGCCGCACCACGGGGCCCAGAAGTCCACGACGACCTTGCCCTCGGCGAGGAGGACGAGTTCGTTGAATTCCGCTTCCTTGACTTCGTTGACCGTGGCCATGGGTTCTCCTGTGCGGCCGCTCGGCTGGGAAACCGGACTCGCGGCTGCGACATTCCCGCCACCTGGCCGGTCCGAGGCGACGATCGTAGATCAACGCTGCTCGCCGGACCGGTAGCGAGGTCCGGGCGGAGAGCGCTTCGGCGACCGGACCGGTGATGAGTATGATTCTCAGAATCACTTCAGTCGTCTCGACGAGGTCCCGACGGTGCCGCCGCGACCGCACATCCGATCTGCAGTGCCGTTCCTGGCTGCCGTCCTGGTGGCCGGTGCACTCCTGTGCGGTTGCGCTTCCCCCGACGCTGCCGGGGACTTGGCCACCGGTCCGGGCGACTGCCCGGCCGAGCCCGTCGACCTGGTCGTGACGGTCGGTCAGTGGAACGACCTCGCAGTGACGATCGCAGGGGCGTGCGCTCACGTGAGAACCATCGTGGGCGGGTCCGCGGGCGACCCGCACGAGTTCGAGCCGGCCGTCTCGGACGCCGCGCACCTCACCCGTGCGGGGCTCGTGCTCGTGAACGGACTCGGCTACGACGACTGGGCCGTGCACGTCCTCGGCGCCATGAGGCATCCGCCCGCGGTCGTCGACGCCGCCGAGGCGGCAGGGCTCCACGAGGGCGACAACCCGCACGTGTGGTACGGACCCGGCTTCGTCGACCGCGTCGCCGACGCCCTCAGCGCCGAACTGAAGGCGCAACTACCGGCCGCGTCCGCGTACCTCGACGGCCGCCGCACGGAGTGGTCGGCGGCGTCAGGACCACTCCACGCCGCGGTCGCGGCGCTGAGCGAGTCCGCGCGCGGCCGCAGCTACGCAGCGACGGAGCCGGTCTTCGAGTACATGGCGGCGGCGGTCGGCCTCGTCGACCGGACGCCGTCGGGGTACCGCGACGCCGTCGCGAACGAGTCGGATCCGTCCCCGGGTGACTTGCACGCCCTGGACGCGGCGCTGCGCTCGGGCCAGATCGACGTCCTCGTGCGCAACCTCCAGACCGAGAGCGCCTTGGACAGCCGCCTGCTGGAGGCCGCGACGGCGGCAGGTGTGCCGGTCGTCGGGGTCACCGAGACGGTCCCGCCGGGGCTCGGGTTCGTGCAGTGGCAGGTCGGCCAGCTGGATTCGCTGGCCCGCGCACTGGGGTCGGCGTGAGCGTCGCGGCGGTCGAGCTGGACGGGGTGGCCGTCGCGCGGGGGTCGAGACGCGTCTGGTCCCACGGCACGTTCGCGATACCTGCCGGCGCCTGTGTGGCGGTCATCGGACCGAACGGGTCCGGCAAGACGACGCTGTTCGAACTCCTCCTCGGCCTCGTCGAACCGGCCGCGGGCACGGTCCGGGTACTCGGCGAGCCGCCGACGCGCGGCAACAGGCGAATCGGTTACGTGCCGCAGGACTACACCGCCTCGGTCGGCAACGCCGTGCGGTGCCGTGACCTCGTGGCGATGGGCCTCACCGGCGCCCGCTGGGGGCTGCGCCCAGCGCACCCCGACGAGCGGCGCCGCGTCGACGAGGTCCTCGACGCGGTCGGGGTCGCCGATCTCGCCCACCAGCGCATGTCGCGCCTGTCGGGCGGACAGCAGCAACGCGCCGCTGTCGCCCAGGCCCTCGTCGGCAGGCCTGAGCTGCTCCTCCTCGACGAACCGCTCTCCAGCCTCGACCTCGCGAGCCAACAGGACGTGGTCTCCCTCATCCACGAGATCAGGGCTTCCGGGGAGGTGACGGTCCTCGTGGTCTCCCACGACGTCAACCCGCTGCTGCCGGAGCTCACGGGCGCCGTGTACCTGCTCGACGGCCACGCTCACTACGACGAGATCGGTGCGGTCGTGGACTCCGAGCTCCTGACCCACCTGTACGGCACACCGGTCCGGGTCGTGCGCACCGCGCAGGGCCATCTCTTCACGCGGGACACCACCGAATGACCCTGCTCGCCGCGATCGGCTACCAGCGCGACTGGGTCGAGGTGCTGTCGGCGCCGTTCATGGTGAACGCGCTGATCGCGGGGACACTCGTGGCGGTGGCGGCGGGCCTCGTCGGCTACCACGTCGTCGTGCGGCGCCAGGTGTTCGCGGCGCACGCACTCGCCCACATCGGCTTCCCGGGAGCGACGGGGGCGGTGGTCCTCGGTGTGCCGGTGACGTTCGGTCTCCTGGTGTTCTGCCTGGTGGGCGCGCTCGCTATCGGCGCCCTCGGCAAGGCGGTGTCGGAGCGGGACGTGGCGACGGGCACGATCCTCGCGTTCGCGACCGCTCTCGGCGTGCTGTTCGCGTCGCTGGCGAGCCGCAGCGCGAGCACGCTCACGAACATCCTCTTCGGGAACCTGCTCGGCGTGTCGACCGGCGAGATCGTGGTCTTCGCGTGCTTCACCCTGGTCCTGGGCGGGTTGCTCGGCGTCGTCGCCCGACCGCTCACGTTCGCGTCGGTCGACCCGCAGGTGGCCGAGGCCAGGGGGGTGCCGGTACGGGCACTGGGTGTCGTCTTCATGGTCCTCCTCGCACTCGTGGTCACGATGTCGGTGCAGGTGGTCGGCACGTTGTTGCTGTTCGCGCTCGTCGTCACGCCGTCGGCTGCCGCCCTGTACGTGACGGCACGGCCGGCAGCCGTCGTCGGGATCGGCACCGCAATCGCGCTCGTGTCCGTATGGGCCGGCCTCGTCGCCGCCGCGATGTTCGACCTGCCGCCGAGCTTCGCGATCGTCACGATCGCCGTCGCCGCGTGGCTGGTGCTCTTCCTCGTGGCCCGGACCCGGTCACGGCACTAGGCCCCGTGTTCAGCGGCAGTTGCTGCAGGTGCCGATGAGGTCGAGGCGGTGATGCTCGGGGGCGAAGCCGCGGCGGCGTGCGATGCGGTGGAGTGCCTTGTCGACCGCGGCCTCGAGTTCGGAGCCGACGGTGAAGTCCTCGACGGTGCCGCAGTGGCCGCAGATCAGGTGGTGGTGGTGCTCGGTGAGGTCCTCGGCGAGCTCGAAGCGGGCCCAGTCGTCGGTGGTCGAGATGCGACGAACGACCTTGGCGCGCTCGAGCACCGTCAGGTTGCGGTAGGCGCTGCTCTGCGCGACGGAGCGGTCGAGCTCGAGGATCTCGGGGAGGGTGAGGGGGCGTTCGGACGACTCGAGCACGTCGACGAGGGCACGCCGGCCTGCGGTGAAGCGCTGCCCGTCGTCGTGGAGCCGGGCGGCGACGATCACATGGAGCTCCGAGCTCATGTCCGGAGTATACGGACGGGTCGGCTGTACTGAGAACAGGTGAGAGCCGCCTGTGCGCTCAGCTACGGTGTTCCCGTGAGCGAGGACCGGATCACCATCGACGAGCTGGCTGCGCAGTCGGGGGTGACCACGCGCAACATCCGGTCGTACCAGTCCCGCGGGCTGCTCCAGCCACCGACGCTGCGTGGCCGCACCGGCTACTACGGGTCCCGCCACCTCGAACGCCTGAGCCAGATCCGCACACTGCAACGCGACGGGCTCAACCTCGAGGCCATCCGCCGCATCGTCACCGACTCGGCGATGATGCGGACGGTGCTGGGGTCCTTCGCGGACTCCGATCCCTACGAGGTCGACGCCGTCGAGCTCCTGGCCCGCCTCGGCGCAGGCGACGACGACGGCACCACCGAGCGCGCGGTCGCGCTGGGCCTCGTCGAGCCTGCCGGCCGGGGCACACTGCGTGTGCTGCTGCCGACGGTCGTGTCCGTCGCCGAGGAGCTCGCCCACATGGGGCTGCCGCTCTCGGTCCAGCTCGACGCCGTCGAGGTCCTCGCCGACGCGTCGGGCAAGGTCGCCGAGATCGGCCTCGACGAGAACACCATCGCGACACTCGCCGAGGCGAGCGGCGTCGCAGGGGGCGCGTCCACCGAGGAGCTCGAGGACTTCGTCCGCCGGCTCCGTTCCGTCGTGGTCGCTGCTGTGGACGTGCTCGTCAGCAGCGCCATCTCCGAACGCATCTCCGCGATGACCGAGACCTGAACGCTCACGGGGCTGCCATCGGCTGCCGCGTCAGGCGACCACGTGGAGCCGCTCGGGCGCCCAGGCGGACAGCGCGAAGAGCTGAGTGAGGCCCGCCTGGTCGATGCAGCCCTGGTCGTAGCGGCCGATCCCGGAGTTCACGAAGAGGCCGGTGTCCTCGTCGCGGGCCTCCTCCCACACCCTGTCCAGGTAGTCGAGCGTGGCCTTGCGGATGCGGTCGGCGCCGAGCTCGGGCGCGATCGAGACGGCCGCCGCGAAGTTGCGGAAGCAGATCGCGTTGAACGCGGCAGGCTGGTCCCACCAGCGGTCCCCCGTACCGAAGTAGGCGAGGGTGGCGTCGACGAGCGCGGTGGCTCGCCGGATGTGGCGTCGATCCCCCGTGGCCGCGCCCAGCAGGACGCGTGCGCTCACCGTGCTGCCCTGGTTGTAGGACCAGATCGCGGGGTCCACGGCGCCGTCGGCGTCGACGTGGTCCCACAGGAGCCCGTCGGCGGACTCCAGTGTGTCGCACAGGAAGGCGTCGGCGCGTAGTGCGAACTCGACGAGGCCGGGTTCGTTCGTGACGGCTTGGAGCCGGAGCGCGAGCTGCATCGCAGGCGCGGTCGAGCAGGTGTTGCGTGGTTGGCGTCGCCCCTCGCGCCAGTGCACACCGCCGTCGCCGTGCTCCCCGCGTGCAGCGAACTCGAACACGCGACGGGCCGCGACCAGGTCACGATCGCGGTTGCGTTGCGCGTGCCACTGGACGAGGCCGAGGCCGACCCATGCGTTGTCGTCGTAGTAGCGCAGGTGTTCGCTTGGGTACGCCGAGTAGGCGTCACCGCGGCGGTGGTGTTCGAGACCGGCGAGGAGCCTGTCGACCTCGGCGTCGAAGTCGTGGGGCACGCCGGGACCGTGGTGGTCGAGACCGGCGAGGTCCATCGCCGCCGCGAGCACCTGGCTCAACGGCCAGACGGCCGCTCGTGTGGTCTGGATGAACGGCGGTTCGGTGATCGCGAGCTCGTGATCCTCGGCGCGCCCGCACGCGTCGAGGAGCGCGTCCCACGACGCGCGGGCCCGATCGGCGCTTTCGGCCGCGTTCGTCACACCGGGGCCCCGCCGGCGGCAGGTCCACGGTGCCAGAGGTGGGGGATCGCCACGAGCACGTCACCTCTCCTACGCAAATGCCGCGCAACAGGTCTAGTCGGTGGCGCGATCGCGTGCCCGGCCTGGGCGCCCACCGCCCCGTTGGGCCAGAGTTGCCTGCGAGGTGATCGACGTGGGCGACGAGTTGAGACGCGAGGACTTCGGGACGGACTTCACCTGGGGCGTCGCGTCGGCGTCGTACCAGATCGAGGGCGCCGCGACGGCCGACGGCAAGGGACCGTCGATCTGGGACACGTTCACGCACAGGCGCGGCAAGATCGCCGACGCCTCGACCGGCGACACGGCGTGCGACTTCTACCACCGCTACCCCGAGGACCTCGCCCTGACCGCAGGGCTCGGTTTCGGAGCCACGCGACTGTCGGTCTCGTGGCCGCGGGTGCTCCCCGACGGGACCGGCAGGGTCAACGCGGCCGGCGTCGACTTCTACTCGCGCGTGGTCGACGCGTGCCTCGAAGTGGGTCTCGAACCGTGGATCACCCTCTACCACTGGGACCTGCCCCAGGCTCTCCAGGATCGTGGGGGCTGGGCCGACCGTGACGTCCTGGGCTGGTTCGAGGAGTACTGCGCCGTCGTCGCCGGCGCTCTCGGCGACCGTGTGCGACACTGGATGGTCTTCAACGAGCCGCTCAGCTTCACCGTCGTCGGCCACCTCGTCGGCGTCCATGCCCCCGGGGTGCGCAACCCGCGCAAGTTCCTCGCCGCCGTGCACCACGTGAACCTCGCCCAGGGTGTCGGCGCCGCGGTGGTGCGTGACCGCGTCCCGGGCGCAGCAGTCGGCACGTGCCAGTACCTGGCCCCCGTTCGTGCCACCGGGTCGTCGGCGCTGCACGAGCGTGCGCGCCGCAGCGGCGACGCGTTCGTGAACCGGACCTTCGTCGAACCGAACCTCGGCCTCGGCTACCCCGACGCCGACTGCCCGTTCCTGCGCGGCGTCCGCAGGTACCAGCGCGACGGTGACGACGAGGCGATCAAGGTCGACTGGGACTTCCTCGGCGTGCAGTACTACACGTACCTGAAGGCGCCGCCGCTGCCGATCCCGGGCTTGTGGACGGCGCCGTTGTTCGGCCGCGACTGGCGCCGCTACGAGCTCACGTCGACCGGCTGGGAGGTGCGTCCCGAGGGCCTCTACGACGTGCTCGAGCGGGCACATTCATACGGCCGCTTCCCCTCGATCGTGGTCACCGAGAACGGCGCCGCGTTCCCCGACGCCGTCGTCGACGGCCGCTGCCACGACCCGCGCCGGGTCGGCTTCTACCGCGCCCACCTGGCCCAGGTGAGGCGAGCGATCCGTTCGGGCATCCCCGTGGACGGCTACTTGTGTTGGACCCTGACCGACAACTTCGAGTGGGCCGAGGGCCAGCGCGCCCGCTTCGGGCTCGTGCACCTCGACTTCGAGACACAAGCGCGCGTGGTCAAGGACAGCGGGAGGTTCTTCGCCGAGTTCCTCGCCGGCGACGGCGCCGGTTCAGGCGACGCGAGCGGTGAGCACGTGTGAGACGCGTCGCAGCAGCGGCGCCACGCGGCGGGGCAGGTCGGCTGCGTCGGGTGTCACGACCGCCGGGTCGGCGAGCCGGGACTCGCGGCCACGCCTGACGATCTTGCCGCCATCGGCGGCCAGGAGATTGCGGACCCAGTCGGTGTCGGCCCCGTACGCCAGCGCGATCGTGACGCGCGAGCCGTTCGTGAACGCGACGACCGGCGTCCGGTACTCGCGGCCGCTGCGCCTGCCCGTGTGCACTATCACGGCCCAGGGCGCCACGCGTGGTGCCCACAGCATCTGCACGCGGTTGGTGACGACTCTGTTGAAGCGGGCTACGTGCCGTGCCATGGCCATGGGTCGACGCTACCTCATCGTCGTGCAGGAGCGGGGGTGCCGAGGACGTCGAGTGCGGGACCGACCACCCGGGCGAGTGTCGCGGTCGCGTCCGCGACCGAACCGGCGGGCACGCTCAGGTGGCTGATCGCGAGACGCACGACGACGTCGGCGAGGGCCGCGACGTCGACGGGATCGGCTGCGGGCGCCACGGTCTGCATGACGCGGCGGATCCGTGCGGACGCCGCGTGCAGGATCGGGATGCCTTCGGGAGTGCCCACCAGGGCGGCGAGGCCGTCCGCGCCCGAGGGTGCGGTCAGGGCGCGCACGAACGGCTCGTCGGCGGCGATGGTGAGGAAGAGGGAGAAGGCGCCCAACAGGGCCTCGCGTGGGTCGTCCGCGTGCGTGAGCGCCTCGGCCTCGACGCGGTCGAGCAACGCCGCCGAGACCCGAAGGGCGTAGGCGCGGGCGAGCTCCTTGCGGTTGCCGAACTCGTTGTAGAGGGTCTGGCGGCTCACGCCGGCGCGGCGGGCGACGTCGGACATCGTGATCGAGTCCCACGGACGATCGGCGACGAGACCGCCCACCGCCGCGAGGATCGTGGTCTGCATCAGGTCGCGCGCCGCCTCGCCGTAGGGGACGGGCGTGCCGGGAGCGGCCCCCCCACGAGCGTGCCTGCTCACGCCGCCGCCGCCGCGCCGTGGCGGCGTTCGAGGCGGCGCCGCGACCGCGGGTGGACGTTCACGCGGTCGAGGTCGCCGTCGTAGAAGTCGAGGACGCGGTGGTCCATCACCCGTCGCCACAACGGCGGCACGTACGCGAGCAGGATCATGCCGGCGTACCCGCTCGGGAGTTGGGGCACGTCGTCGAAGTGGCGCAGCGACTGGTACCGGCGCGTCGGGTTGGCGTGGTGGTCGCTGTGGCGCTGCAGGTGGAACAGGAGCACGTTCGACACCGTGTGGTTCGCGTTCCAGGAGTGCTCGGGCCGGCAGCGCTCGTACCTGCCGTCCGCGCGCCGGGAGCGCAGCAGCCCGTAGTGCTCGATGTAGTTGACGACCTCGAGCAGCGAGAAGCCGAACACCGCCTGGATGGCGAGCCACGGCAGGATCGTGATGCCGAAGACGGCCACGAGGGCGGCGAAGACCACGATGCTGATCGCCCAGGAGCCGAGGAGCTCGTTGCGCGGCGACCAGAACCGGTCCCCGGTGCGTGCCTCACGCTCGCGCTCGAGCCGCCAGGCCGAGCGCAGGCCGCCCACGACCGTACGGGGGAGGAACTCGTAGAGGGTCTCGCCCATCCGCGAGCTCGCGGGGTCCTCGGGGGTGGACACCCGCGCGTGGTGGCCGCGGTTGTGCTCGATCTGGAAGTGGCCGTAGCACGTCTGGGCCAGCGCGGCCTTGGACAGCCACCGTTCGACGGCGGGCCGCTTGTGACCGAGCTCGTGGGCGGTGTTGATCGCGATCCCCGATGTGCAACCCACCGTGATCGCGAGGCCGAGTGCTTCGACGACCGACAGGTCTCCCCGCGCCCACGCCCAGCATGCGAACACGAGCGAGGCGTACTGCAGGGGCACGAAGAGGTAGGTGCACCAGCGGTAGTAGTGGTCGGCTTCGAGGGCGGCGACCGCGTCCTCGGGCGGGTTGGTGGCGTCGCGCCCCGCGAAGGTGTCCGCCAGTGGGATGAGCCCGAACACCACCAGGGGGCCGAACCACCAGAACACGCCGAGGCCCGTGAGCGCGACGAGGCCGCCGGCGAGGAGGGGCAGGACGGCGACGAGGAGGGCGACGGGCCAGTAGTAGCGCTTGCGGTCGCGCCACGTCACGGAGGCCTGGTTTACGGATGTTGCAGCCATGTCCATACAGTGGACATTCAGAGACGATTTGTCAAGTAAAGGTCGCCGGGTTTAGGCTGCGCTGCGCGTTCGGACATGCCGAGCCGCGACAGGGAGCAGACCCATGGACACGGTCTTCGTGACGGGCTTTCCGGGCTTCCTCGGCAGCCGGCTCGTCCCGCGCCTGCTCGCGCGGGAACACGAGGCCCGCGCGGTGTGCCTCGTCCAACCCAAGTTCGACACGCTCGCCAAGGCCCGCGTCGAGGAGCTCGTCGCCGCCGACGCGTCCCTCGCCGGGCGCATCGAGTGCGTCGCGGGCGACCTGACCGCGGACGGCCTCGGCCTCGCCGAGGGTGGGGCGATCGCTGCGGACACGACCGAGGTCTGGCACCTCGGCGCCGTCTACGACCTCGGCGTGGCGCGCGAGGTCGGGATGGCGGTCAACGTCGAGGGGACCCGCAACGTCCTGCGCTTCGCGGCCGAGTGTCCCCGGTTGCGTCGCCACCACTACGTGAGCACCTGCTACGTGAGCGGGCACCACTGCGGGCCGTTCAGGGAGACAGACCTCGACGTCGGCCAGGAGTTCAACAACTTCTACGAGGAAACCAAGTTCCTCGCCGAGGTCGAGGTCGCCCGAGCACGCCAGGGCGGCATGCCCACGACCGTGTACCGGCCCGCGATCGTCGTCGGCGACTCCCGCACCGGGGAGACCCAGAAGTTCGACGGGCCCTACTTCATGCTGCAGTGGCTCCTGCGCCAGCCGAAGTCGTTCGCGCTCGTGCCCCTCGTCGGCGACCCGCAGATGGCCCGGTTCAACATGGTGCCGTCGGACTTCGTCGTCGACGCCATCGACCAGCTCGGATCGATGGACGTGTCCGCCGGTCACACGTACCATCTCGCCGACCCGCGTCCGCTCACCATCGACGCCCTCGTCGACGAGATGTGCGCCGCCACGGGCCGTCGCGGAGTGCGGGTGCGCCTGCCGCGGCGGGCGATCACGTGGACGCTCGACAACGTCGACGTGCTCGAGCAGTTCATCGGGATCCCGGCGAGCGCGGTCGCCTACTTCGTGCACCCGACCCACTACGACACGACCAACACCGTCCGCGACCTCTCCGGCAGCGGCATCTCCTGCCCGGCGGTGCCCGACTACCTGCCCACGCTCGTGGAGTTCATGCAGGCCCACGCCGACGCCGACCTCGGCGCCATGGCCTGACCCCGATCCCCAAACGCGGGCAACCTGTGTCGTGTGCGTCACGTTTCGCCCGCGTTTTCGGGGGGCGATTCCCCAAACGCGGGCGGCCTGTTTCGTGTTCGTGACGTTTCGCCCGCGTTTGGGGGGGCCGGTTCTGTTCTGGGCGCCCCCGGGAGGATTCGAACCTCCGCACCCGGCTCCGGAGGCCGGTGCTCTATCCCCTGAGCTACGAGGGCAACGACCCGCGAGTGTAACCGCAGGTCCGGAGGACGCCTCGGGCTTCGGCCCGCGTATCAGGCCGTAAGCTGGCGGGATGGCCTGCATCCTCCTCGTCGAGGACGACCCCTCGGTCCGGAAGCTCGTCCGGCTCACGCTCGAGCTCGAGGGCCACGAAGTGACCGTGGTGGCCCGCGGCGCCGACGCTGTCGCAACCGCGGAGCGCCTCGATGTCGACCTGGTCGTGCTCGACGTGATGCTGCCCGGCCTCGACGGACTCGACGTGTGCCGTGCGCTGCGCGCGAACGCCGTGACGGCGAGCCTGGGCGTCGTGATGCTCTCGGCACGGGCGCAGGCGAGCGACGTCGACGCCGGTTTCGCAGCGGGTGCCGATGCCTACGTGACCAAGCCGTTCGAGCCTCTCGACCTCGTGAGCCGGGTGGACGACGTTCTGCACGAGACGTCGCCGCGGGAGCGGAACGAGCCGATACCGTTGCCACGATGACCTCGTCGCAGGTCCCGGTCCCGGACCCGTTGCCGCCGCGGCTCGCACGCCTCGCAGAGGTGCTGCCACCGTCGGCGTGCGTCGACGCGGCCGGGCACCTGCAGATCGGCGGTTGCGACCTCGTCGAGCTCGCACGAACCCACGGCACCCCCTTGTTCGTCTACGACGAAGCTGCGATCGAGCATCGCTGCGACGAGTTCACGCTGGCCTTCGCCGAGGCGCCCGGAAGGCTCGAGGGCCGGATCGCCTACGCGTCCAAGGCGTTCAGCTGCCCGGCGTTGCTGCGCATCGTCGCCGCACGTGGCCTCTGGCTCGACGTCTCGACCGACGGTGAGCTCGCCGTCGCCCTCGCGGCCGGGTTCCCGCCCGAGCGCATCGTCCTGCACGGCAACAACAAGGCACGTGGTGAGCTCGAAGCCGCCCGCAAGGCAGGCGTCGCCCGCGTCGTCGTCGACTCCTTCGACGACATCGACAACTTGTCGAGCGTCGTGGCCGCCGACGGCGGGCCGCCTCAGCAGGTCTTCGTGCGCCTCACACCCGGCGTCGACGCCGACACCCACGAGTACATCCGCACCGGCCACGAGGAGTCCAAGTTCGGACTCGGGTGGTCCAACGGCCAGGCGCTGGAAGCGGTCAAGCTCCTCACCGAACGGTCCGCCACCGACCTCACCGGTGTGCACTGCCACATCGGCAGCCAGATCTTCGACCTCGACGGTTTCCGCGAGGCCGCCAGGGCGTTGGTGCAGTTCGCCGTCGAGGCGAGTGCCATCGCGGGTCACCCCGTGTGCGAGCTCGACCTCGGCGGCGGTCTCGGGATCGCGTACACCGAAGGTGAGCGGCCCGTGTCGGTTGCCGAGTGGATCACCACGCTGACCGGCGTCGTCGCCGAGGCAGCGGCAGCGGGAGGTCTCGCCGACCCGGTCGTGTACGTCGAGCCGGGTCGCGCCCTCGTGGGCCGCGCGGGCGTGACCCTGTACACGGTCGGCACGATCAAGCACATCCCCGGTGTGCGCACCTACGTCGCCGTAGACGGCGGCATGAGCGACAACCCACGTCCTGCCCTGTACGGGGCGGCGTACGAGACGATTCTCGCCGACCGTCCCCAAGCTGCCCGTGATCTGGTGGCGGACCTCGCCGGCAAGCACTGCGAGTCCTCCGACGTGCTCGCAACCGACACGCGTCTACCGGTGGACGTTCGTGCCGGCGACGTGTTGGTCACGCCTGCCACGGGCGCCTACGGCTACTCGATGGCGAGCAACTACAACCTCGTCGGCCGCCCTGGCGTCGTCTTCGTGCGCGACGGAGAGGCGCGGGTGGTGATCCGCCGCGAGGGCATCGACGACGTCATGCGGCTGATGCTGTGAGAGTGGGGCGCGCAGTCCTCGCGGTGTGCATCGCTGCAGTCCTCGCGGCCGCGTGCGTCAACGATCCCGATCGGAGTCGCATCGTCGTGCCCGTGGACACAGCGGTGACGAACTCCGGCGACAGGCCTGCATCGGGTATCTACGCCGGTGGCGGCGTCTACAGGCTCGCGGACGTCACGCTCGGCAGCGCCGCGTGCCGTATCGACGTGAAGGGCTCCATCGAGGAGCTGCTCGCGGTCGTCAACCCCCTCGACCCCAACAGCTTCCAGGGCGTGACGACCGAGGTGCCGGTCGAAGCGCCGCAGACCGAGGTACTGCGCGGCTTCCTCGCGGGTATCGAGCTGCGCGTAGCCGACACCGGATCGACGATGGCGGTCGGTACCGAGGCCGACGTCAGCCAGTCGCTGCCGTGGGTGGGGCGCGTCACAGGCGGCGCCACCGACACGCTCAGGACGACTGCGGTGATCCAGACGATCGAGGAGCGTGCCGTCGACCTGCGCCTCACCTCCCCCGAGACGCCCGAAGGTCAACCGGCGCCGTCTCAGACCCCGGTGAACCTCACGTTCCACTGGGTCGAGCTCCCGCTGCTGCCCACCTGGCTCGTGCACGTCGAGGTTGGCGGCGCCAAGTGCAGCGCCGAGGGCACGGCCACGGTCGTACGCACCGGACCCGTGCCGGAGCAACCCGCGCCCCCCGCAGGTCCGGCGACAGTGCTCGCGATCACACCGGAGCCGGGGCCGGGCTCGCCGTTGCGTCCCGCCGTCGATCTTCTCGCGACCCTGGTCTGGAACCCGCCCGCGAACCCGGACGAGAAGACCCTGACCATGTCCCAGGGCGAGGGGGGGCGCGGTGCCGGCGTCGGGATCCTCTCGAAGAACGGCGGCGGGTACGCCGTCTACTTCGACGGCGACCTCGACGGCGTCCAGTTCCGCATCAAGGGATGGAAGGTCGATGCCACCGGGGTCTCCGGTAGCCTGCTCGCCGGCACGGGCGACGCAGTTGCGATCGCCCCGGTGGATCTCGCGGGGTAGACGGTGACATCAGGACCGGAAGACGGCGCGGCAGGCACCGTTCGCGTCGGGTTCCTCGGCTGCGGCACCGTCGGTGCCGAGGCGGTGCGAATCCTCGCGGACAGGCGGGAGGCGATCGCGCGCTACTCGGGTGTCGACGTCGAGGTGAGACGGATCGCGGTGCGCGACCTCGGCGCCGACCGCGGTCTCGCAGTCGCCGCCGGTGTGCTGACAGACGACCCGTATTCGGTTGTCACCGCCGACGACGTCGACCTCGTGGTCGAGGTCATGGGTGGCACCGATCCCGCCGGAGCGCTCGTAGCGAAGGCGCTCGAACGGTCCAAGCCCGTCGTGACCGCCAACAAGGCGCTGATGGCATCCGCGGGCCCGGCGCTACTGGACAAGGCCGAGGCCGCCAACGTCGACCTCCTCTACGAGGCGTCGGTGGGCGGGGGGATCCCGATCATCCGTCCCCTCACCGAGACGCTCGCGGGCGAGTACGTCCACCGCGTCATGGGAATCGTCAACGGGACCACGAACTACATCCTCACGCGCATGGACGAGGAGGGTGCCGACTTCGGCACCGTGCTCGCCGACGCGCAGGCACTCGGGTACGCGGAGGCCGAGCCGAGCGCCGACGTCGACGGCCACGACGCCGCTCAGAAGGCAGCGATCCTCGCGACGCTCGCGTTCGGCACGCGGGTGCACGACACCGACGTGCCGACCGAGGGCATCCGCGGTGTTCATGCGCACGACCTCGAGCTCGGCCGCCGGCTCGGCTACGTAGTCAAGCTCCTCGCGATCGCCGAGTACGATGCCGGGGCCGACGCCGTCCTCGCACGAGTCTTCCCGGCGATGATCCCCGAGTCGCACCCACTCGCGACGGTGCGGCTCAGCTACAACGCCGTATTCGTCGAGGGCGAGTCGGCCGGCAGCCTGATGTTCTACGGCCAGGGAGCCGGCGCGGGACCCACCGCGATGGCGGTCGTAGGTGACATCGTCGATGCCGCACGCAACCTGCGCCAGGGCGCCCGCGGTCCGCACGTGTCGCGCCGGCACCTGCACGGGATGAAGGACGCCGCCGACGCCACGAGCCAGTTCTACGTGCGTCTCGAGGTCGAGGACCGACCCGGGGTGCTCGCCGAGATCGCTCAGACGTTCGGCGACCACGGCGTGTCGCTCAAGAGCGTTCTGCAAGAGGGCCGCGAGGACGACGCCGAGCTCGTCATGGTGACCCACGCATCGCGTGAGGCGGATGTCGAGAAGGCGGTGGCAGGCATCGGCGCACTCGGCGGGGTCGAGACCGTGGCTGCGGTCCTGCGCGTAGTGGCCGACGAGGTGAGCTGATGGCCTGGCGTGGAGTCGTCGGCGAGTTCCGCGAGCGCCTCGCGCGCCTGCCCGCAGGTGCGCCCGCCGTGACCCTGCTGGAGGGCAACACGCCGTTGATCCCGGCGCCGCGCCTGAGCGAGCGCATCGGGGCACGACTGCACCTCAAGTTCGAGGGCATGAACCCGACGGGGTCCTTCAAGGATCGCGGCATGTGCGTGGCGGTAAGCGGTGCCGCCGCCGAAGGCGCGCGTGCAGTCGTGTGCGCGTCGACCGGCAACACGTCGGCGTCGGCCGCGGCGTACGCGTGCAGGGCCGGCCTGCGCTGCGGCGTCGTCATCCCCGACGGCAACATCGCGCTCGGCAAGCTCGCGCAAGCGCTCATCCACGGCGCCACCGTGATCCCGATCACGGGCAACTTCGACGACGCGCTCACGATCGCGCGCAAGCTCGGCGAGCTCGACGCGGTCGCGCTGGTCAACTCGGTCAACCCGTTGCGGATCGAGGGTCAGAAGACCGTCGCGTTCGAGGTGATCGACGCACTCGGACGAGTCCCGGACGTGCACGTCATGCCGGTGGGCAACGCGGGCAACATCACCGCCGCGTGGCTCGGCTACACCGAAGCCGTCGAGGCCTACGACACCGCGAGCCTCGACGGGCCGTCACGACCTGCGATGTGGGGTGCGCAGGCGGCGGGGGCGGCACCGATCGTGCGCGGCGAACCTGTCACGAGCCCCCAGACGATCGCCACCGCGATCCGGATCGGCAACCCTGCGTCGTGGCAGGGTGCCCTGGACGCGCGGGACAGTTCCGGTGGCACGATCGAGTCGGTCACCGACGCCGAGATCCTCGCCGCGTACAGGCTTCTCGCCGACACGGAAGGAGTCTTCTGCGAACCGGCGTCGGCCGCCGGGGTTGCCCTGTTGCTGCAGAAGTCCGCGCGTGGGGAGGTGCCCGAGGAAGCTGTCGTCGTCGCGACCCTCACGGGCCACGGGCTCAAGGATCCCGACCGTGTGGTGCAGGAGATCGCCGTGCCCGCGGCCGTGCCCGCCGACCTGGAAGTCGTCGCCGAACGCCTCGGGTTGTGAGGGACCGGGGTTCGAGGCCGGGACAGAGGGCAGGACATGGCGGCGGCGGCGCCGAAGCCCCCTCCGCGTTCGGCCGGACCGCCCCATCCCGATGACCTCATGACCACCGAAACCGCCTCCGACCTCGACGTGGCGGACGTCTCTGCCACGTCGCCAACTCCCACGGCGCGCCGGTCGTGGAAGACGACCCTCCCCGGTGGCCTCCTGCGCGAGGCGCGGCCGAAGCAGTGGATCAAGAACGTGCTCGTCTTCGCGGCTCCGGGCGCCGCGGGGATGCTGATGCACCGTGCGGTCTTCGTCGACGCTGTGGTGGCCTTCGCGCTCTTCTCGCTCGCCGCGTCGGGCACGTACTTCGTCAACGACGCACGCGACGTCGACGCCGACCGCCACCACCCCCGCAAGCGCCATCGTCCGATCGCAGCGGGGATCGTGCCCGTGTGGCTCGGATGGACGATGGGCATCGGCCTCATGGCCGTGTCGACAGCGCTCGCGTTCGGCCTCGGCACCTGGCAACTCGGCCTCGTGATCTCCATCTACCTCGTCCTGACGCTGAACTACAGCATCTGGATGAAGCACATCGCGCTGCTCGACATCGCGGTCGTGGCGGCCGGCTTCATCCTGCGCGCGCTCGCCGGTGGTGTCGCGACGGGAGTGCCGATCTCGGAGTGGTTCATAATCGTGACGTCGTTCGGGTCGTTGTTCATGGTCGTCGCGAAGCGCCGTGCGGAGTTCCACGACGTCGGTGACGACGCCGCCCACAAGACCCGTGCGAGCCTCGCCGACTACTCCGTCGACCTGCTCAATCACATGCGTACGGTGTCCTCGGCCGTGTGCATCTCGGCCTACTGCCTGTGGGCGTTCGAGCGGGCCGACCAGGTGGGTGAGGCGATCTGGTTCCAGCTCTCGATCGCCCCGTTCCTGCTCGCCTTGTTCCGCTATGCGATGGTGTGCGACCAAGGACGCGGCGGTGCGCCCGAGGAGGTCATCCTCGGCGACCGCATGCTCCAGATCCTGGGCCTCGTCTGGATCGGCTGCTTCGCGGTGGGTCTGTATGCCTCCTGAGGTCGCCGGGCGCAGGCGGACCCTGTCGGGCTGGGGTCGCACGGTGCCCACGGGTGCCGACGTCGTCCTGCCTGCAGTCGTCGGTGACGTTGCCGACGCTCTCGTCGGTTCAGGGCCCCGAGGGGTCGTCGCCCGCGGCCTGGGACGTTCCTACGGCGACGCCGCCCAGAACGCAGGCGGGACCGTCGTCGACATGACCAGCCTCGACGGCGCAGTCGCCACGGACTGGGAGAGGGGAGTCGTCCGCGTCGACGCCGGAATCGGCCTCGACAAGCTCATGGACCTGACGATCCCGCACGGGTGGTTCCCGCCGGTCCTTCCGGGGACGCGCAACGTCACCGTCGGCGGTGCGATCGCGGCGGACGTGCACGGCAAGAACCACCATGCCGACGGCAGCTTCTGCCAGCACGTCGTCTCGTTCGACCTGCTGACGCCGTCGGGCATGTACCGGGACGTGTCGGCCGGGTCCAACCCCGAGGTGTTCTGGGCGACGGCAGGTGGCATGGGCCTGACGGGGATCGTGACCGAGGTGACCCTGCAGCTCGTGCGCGTCGAGACGGCGTACATGTCGGTGGTGACGCGCAGGGTCCCCCACCTCGACGAGCTCATGGCAGCGATGGAGGCTACCGACGCCGACCACCGCTACGCAGTGGCCTGGTTCGACTCCCTCGCCACCGGCGCCAACCTCGGCCGCGGAATCCTCATGCACGCCGAGCACACGCGCATCGACGAGCTCGACCCGCTCCGGCGGCGCAGGCCGCTCGACTACTCGGCGCCCGAACGGGTGCAGGTGCCGCCCCTGCCCCTCGGCGTCGTCAACCGGTTCTCGATCGGCGCCTTCAACTGGCTCTGGTACCAGAAGTCGCCCAAGGGCCCTCACGCCGCGATCGAGTCGGTGCCCGCGTACTTCCATCCTCTCGACGGCGTCACCGACTGGAACCGCCTGTACGGTCCGCGCGGGTTCCTGCAGTACCAGTTCGTCGTCCCTTTCGGTGCCGAGGACACCGTCCGCTACGCCGTCGAGCGCCTTGCCCGCGGGCGCGCGGCGTCGCCGGTGACCGTGCTCAAGCGTTTCGGCCCTGCCGATCCGGGGATGCTCAGCTTCCCGATGGCGGGCTGGACCCTCACCCTCGACATCCCGACGGGCACGAGCGGGCTGGCCGCGATGCTCGACGAGATCGACCAGCAGGTGCTCGCCGCGGGCGGGAGGATCTACCTCGCGAAGGACAGCCGCGTCGCCGCGGACGTGTTCGCGTCCATGTACCCGGAGCTGGGGCGGTGGCGTGAGGTACGGTCCAAGCTCGATCCCGACGGAGTGCTGCGCTCGGATCTGGCCCGCAGGCTGCGCCTCGTCTGACCCGATCCCGACTCCGTCGCCATCAAGGCCCGTACCGGCCCGACAAGAACGGAACAGAGATGCAAGACGCCCTCGGCAAGGTCGATTCGGTGCTCGTGCTCGGCGGCGCGTCCGACATCGCCCGTGCGACGGCGTCCGCGTTCGTCGAGCGTGGAGCGCGGACCGTCGTCCTCGCAGCCCTCGAGAGCGACAAGGCCGCGGCGGAGGAGAACGCCGCGGCGCTGCGCGCGGCGGGAGCGACGCGGGTCGACGTCGTCAGCTTCGACGCGTGGGCGGACCCCGACGAGCACCAGCGTTTCGTCGACGGTGTCTTCGGCCACTACGGCGACTTCGACGTGGTGCACCTCGCCTGGGGCGTGCTCGGCGACCAGGACCGCAACTCCCGCGACGCCCGTGCCGCCCTGGCGGAGCTGCGCACGAACATGATCGGGGCGGTGTCGTTGCTGATCCCGATCGCGAATCGCCTCGAGCAGCAGGGCCACGGCACCGCGGTGGTGATGTCGTCGGCGGCCGCGGAGCGACCGCGCAGGTCGAACTTCGTCTACGGCGCATCCAAGGTCGGCCTCGACTACGTAGCCCAGGGCCTGCAGGACAGGCTGCAGGGCACCGGCGCCCACGTGTTGATCGTGCGCCCCGGCTTCGTGAAGACGAAGATGACCGAGGGGATGGAGACCGCGCCACTCGCGGTGGACGCCGACGACGTGGCGCGCATCATCGTCGACGCGGTGGCGACGGGCAAGGAGATCGTGTGGGCGCCGCCGCTTTTCCGCTGGGTGATGACCGCGCTGCGCCACACACCCCGTGCGGTGTTCCGGAGGCTCCCGATCTGAGATGGGTCACCCCGAGACCGCTCGCAAGGTCGCTGCTTTCGACTTCGACGGGACGCTGAGCCGGCGTGACTGCCTCGTCCCCTTCCTCGTACGCGTCGCCGGGCCGTGGCGGTTCGTGCTCGCCATGGTCGCCGAGGTGCGTCGCCTGATCGGGGTCGGCATGGGCCGCACGAGCCGGGACGAGCTCAAGTCCGCCGTCTTCGGGCGGCTGTTGCGCGGGCGTGCGGTGGAGGCCGTCGAGGCCGAGGGCGAGCTGTTCGCCGGCGACATCTTGGAGCGGCGCCTGCGGGCGGAGACCTTGGCCTTGATCGAGGAGCACCGCAACCGCGGTGACGAGCTCGTGCTCGTGTCGGCCTCACTCGACGTGTACCTGCGCCATGTCGGCGCCGCGCTCGGCTTCGACGGTGTCTGTGCCGTGCAGCTCGAGACGCGTGACGGGGTGCTGACAGGAGTGATGGTGGGCGGCAACGTCAGGGGCCCTGCGAAGGTGGCGCGCTTGGAGGAGTGGCTGGGCGAACCGCTGGAGTCGGTGGAGCTGTGGGCCTACGGGGACTCGCCCGGCGACGCCGCCCTGTTGGAGGCCGCGAACCACCCGGTGTGGGTCTGATGCGAGCCGTCCAGGTTGCGTTGCTTCTCGCGGTGGTGACGGGGGCAGTGGCTCTGTCCGGGTGTGGCGCGGCTCCAGAGGGCCGTCTCGGCGCAGGTCCGGGTCCGACGTCGACAGCGCCGGGGGACCCTGTGGAGGTGCTCAACACGACCACGACGGCACCGTCGGTGGCGGGTCCTGCGGGCACGTCGTCGGGGGCATCCGGTTCTCCTTCTGGTTCTGCCGCGGGCGCGGTCGCCGCGCAGCCCAGGCAACCGCCGGGGGGCCAGGGCGGGGGATCCCAGGCCGGGACAGACGAGACCACGCGCATAGCCGCGATGGTGGACTGCCTGCGTTCCAAGGGAGTCGCGGTGCCGTCGCCGGGCACGGACTCGAACGGCAAGGTCGTCTACGACGCGACCGAGCTCGCGAAGCTCGCGCAGGACCCAAAGGCACAGGCCGCTGCGCAGGAGTGCTCCGCGCAGTCCCCTCCGTAAACGCGGGTGGTTTGGCCCGTGTGTGCGACGGGTTGCCCGCGTTTGGGGTGGGTCCCCTCCGTAAACGCGGGTGGTTTGGCCCGTGTGCGCGATGGGTTGCCCGCGTTTGGGGTCTGGTGGGGTCCGGTGGGGTCCGGTCGGGTGCGGGACCTCAGGCGCAGCCCTCGACGAGGGCCACAGCGTCGGACTCGCCCGAGCGCATCGTGGTCACCTTCGACCCGTCGGTCTCGAACAGCAGCGAGTTCGATCCGCTGCGCACGCTCAGGTACTGGCCGCCCTGGACGTACTCGTGCGGCTCCTCCTTGATCTTGGAGCCGTACGCCTTGCGCACCTTGGCGACGTCGTCGCCGACTCTGATGCCCGCCTCGGTCGCCGCCCCGGCGTCGACGTCGACACGCGCGATCGTGCCGTCGATGAACATGAAAGACAACCCGCGCATCGACGGCACCTCCGAGTACCCACACCCGTTGTCCAACTCGTCCACGGGCGACGTGATCGCGACTCCGGCGGCGTCGCGGGCCTGGGAGACGGTCATGCCGACCTTCACGGGACCGATGCCGTCGAAGCGCAGCTTGTCGCCCGACGAGAGCGTGTCGCGCTCCCGTGTCGCCGTGACCGTCTTCGACGACTGTGCCTGGAACGTCGACACGACCTTCTCGCCGGTCCCGACGTAGGAGTCGACGTGTGCCTGCACCGCGGGCTGCGCGGCGCGCAGGGTAACGAGATGGTCCCCACCGCCGCGCCGCAGGCTCTCGTTCACGCACCTGGGTGCGTCGCGGGCGATCCGCTGCGCCGCCGCTGCGTCAGCAGGCGCCCCCGGGATCACCTGTGCCGCGGCGCTGCACCCGCCCAGGTCCGACGCCGCGAGGACCGCGTCGAGTGACTCGGTCTCTCCGAGGGCGACCGCGGCCTGCCGGTCCACCTTCACCGCCGCGTCCAGCACCGACGTGAAGTACGCGAGGCCGTCGACACTCGTCGCCAGTTGCAAGCTCGCACCCTGGCCGACCTCGCCGAGGTGGATGACGACCTCCGCACCGGGCGGAACCACAGCTTGTCCCGGCGGGACCGACGCGGCGACCGTCTGCCAGACCGCTGCAGGCAGCGTGCCGGGACCGACGGGCTCCACGGTGGCGCCCTCGGGCAGGGCCACGCTCACGGCGTACGAACGTGTGTTGCGGCCCTTCACGACATAGCCGCCGTCGCCCTTGTCGACACACGTCAACAGGGCCGCGTCCTGTCCCGGGTCGACACGGACGTCCCTGGGAGCCGCGCCGCACTCGGGCGCGGCGACGCCGCTGGGGCCTCCAGCGAAGATGCCCTCGAGGATCGGCTGCATCGCACGGTCGACGTCCTCGCCCGCCCACCGCAGGACGGCGAAGGTGCCCGCCCGGAACGCGGCACCGCGCAGGATCCCGTCCCCGGCATCCTCGGTCGCGCCCGTAGCCACCCATGCGGAGTGGGTGTCGTCGTGAGCCGCCAGGTAGACGACGCCACCGTCGCCGCCCTCGGGCTGAGCGATTGCCACCTCGACCGGCGCGACCAGCGTTGCACCGCCGAGGTCGAGTGTGAAGCCGTCGCCCACGGGGGCCGGTTTCCCGGGTTGGGGGGCCGGAAGCGCTCCTGCGCCGACGGTGTCGGCCCTGACGTCGGCGGCCTCCTCGATCGCGCCTTCCGGGAACGTGACCGCGGCGCCCGACGGGAAGGTGTTGGACCCACCCGCCGGCGTCACACGCCACACGTACGGGTCGCCCGACCCGCAAGCGGCCAGTGCAGCCACGCACATGCACATCGCGATCGCCAGCCGTATCGGTCTCACCTCGGCGCCTCCCGGTCCGCTTCCGGCCCACACACCCAACGCACTGACGGTCCACGCGTTGCACGGGGGAGGAGTCAGTGTCGGGCCGACGGCCCGGAGCGAGCGGCGAGGGCGGCGCGGTAGACGGCGACGGTCGCGTCGGCGCAGCGACCCCAGTCGAAGTGGCGGGCGCGGGCGATTCCGGCGGCACGGAGGCGGGTGGCCTCGGCGCTGTCGTCGAGCACTTGCGCGAGGGCTGCCGCCCACGCCTCCGAATCAGCGGCGTCGACCACCCGCGCCGCCCCGCCCGCCACCTCGCGGACCGCGGCGTCGGCGCTGCAGACCACCGGGGTGCCGTGCGACATCGCCTCGACCACGGGGAGGCCGAAGCCCTCGTGCGTGCTCGGGAACGCGAACACCTCGGCACCTGCGTACAGCGCGTGCAGGTCCGCGTGGCTGACGTGGCCGGTGGTCACGAGCCTGTCGCCGAGGCCACGAGCGCGCCGCGTCACCGTGGAGGCCGTGTCGAGCCAGCCGCGCGGCCCGACGAGCACCAGGCGCAGGCCCCCCTTTGCGTCCCCGCCGCGCACGAGGTGCTCGAACGCGTCGAGCAGCAGGGGAAGGTTCTTGCGTGGCTCCAGCGTGCCGACCCACAGCACGTACGGAGCGGTGCCGACGCCGTGTCGGCGACGCGCCTCCTCCACCATCGCGTCGTCCACCGCGACGGTGTCGACGCCGTGGTGGACGACGTGGATCCGGTCCCGGTCGATGCCGCCGAATCGGGCGACGTCGTCGGCGGCCGCCGCAGTCGGGCAGATGACCGCGTCGGCGTGGTCGCGTGCGACGCGCAACCCGCGCCGGTGGAAGCGGAGGCCGCGGCGGGGGTACATCTCCGGGAAACGTTCGTGCGCCGTGTCGTGCACGGTGACGACCAGGGCTGTGGTGGCCCGCACGGGAGGGACGGCGAGCGACGGGGCGTGCACCACGTCCACGCCGCGGAGCCGACGCGACAACGCCTGCGGGCCCGCCGCGCGGGCGACGTTCCAGAGGTCGTAGAGCAGTGGCCTTGGAAGCGGCAGGATCTCCGCCGCGACGTCGACCTCGGCACCCGCCAACGCGGCGGCGACCACCTCGTGCCGGTGCCGGGCACAGAACCCCGACAACGAGCCGGAAGGGCCGAGCCGGGCAGGTAGTAGGGTCGCCAGCCGTGCCGTGTAGGTGCCGATGCCGCCGGGCGCCGGTTGGCACAGTTGCTCGAGGTTCAGCGCGACTCGCATGGAAGACCCGATCCGCATCCTCTGGGTGCAGCCCGTGGCAGAGCGTGGCGGCTCGGACCTCGCGTTGCTGCGAACGGTGCGCAGCCTGCCACGCGACGGCTACGAATGTCATGTGGCGATGCCGGCGGTGGGCCCGCTCACACCCGACTTCGTCGCTGCCGGCGCGACCGTCCACGTGGTTCCGATGCGGCGCATCACCACCGGTGGGGGCATCGGCTGGTGGATCCGGTACCTGGCCGCGTGGCCGGTCGCCGTGTTGCGCCTCGCCCGGCTCGTTCTCTCCACGGGCGCCGACCTGGTCGCGTCGAACTCGCTGCACTGCTGGTACGGCTGGGCGGCAGCCTGGCTCACGCGACGCCCCCACGTCTGGCATGCCCGCGAGATCGTCGTGCAGTCAGGAGTCGCCCTCGGCCTCGAGCGTTTCCTGTGCCGCCACTTCGCGGCACGTGTGGTGGCGATCAGCGAGGCCGTCGCCGACCAGCTCGACCGCGCCAACGTCGTCGTGGTGCGCGACGAGGCCGACCCCGACGAGTTCGATCCGCAGGCCGCGGGACGCTTCCGTCGCGAGTGGGCCATCGCCGACGACACGCCGCTCGTCGGAAGCGCCGGTCGCATCGACACGTGGAAGGGCTTCGACGTCGTCCTGGACGCGTACGAGCGCCTCAAGAGCATCCACCCCGACCTCGGCCTCGTGGTCGCCGGTCCCACGGTCGCGGGCAAGGAGGGCTACGCCGCCGAGTTGGCGGCGCGTGCCGGCGCCCTCGGTGCGCGTTGGATCGGCCCTTGGGACGACATGGCCGGTCTCTACGCCGATCTCGACGTGTTCGTGTCGGCGTCGACCGAACCCGAGCCCTACGGACTCGTGATCGTCGAGGCGCTCCTGTGCGGTACGCCGGTCGTCGCGACCGACCACGGTGGTCCCCCCGAGATCCTCGCGAGCGCGGAGCCCGGCGCAGGGCTGCTCGTCCCGCCCGCATCGCCGGCGGCCTTGGCGCGCGCGATCGTCGAGCTCGTCCCCGACGAGAGCTCCACCGAGGACAGGCGCCGACGCTTGCGCCTGTGGCGGCCTGGCCCGAACCGCACCGCCGCGGTCTACCGCGAGGTCCTCGGGCACAGCGCCCCGTAGACGGCCGCCATCTCGCGTGCGCACGTCTCCCAGGAGAAGCGCAGCACGTGCTCGCGGCCCGCCGCGACGAGCGCGGCGCGGGCGGTGTCGTCGCCGAGCAGTGAGCCCATCACCTCAGCGAGGCCGTCGACGTCGCCGACGTCGACGAGCGCGGCGGCATCACCGCAGACCTCGGGGACGGCACCGGCGCGTGTCGCCACGACTGCGGTGCCGCATGTCATCGCCTCGAGCGGCGGGAACCCGAAGCCCTCGTAGATCGACGGGTACGCGAACAGCGTCGCGCCCGCGAGGAGGTCGGCGCGGTCGCGGTCGCCCACGTAGCCGAGGCGCACCACGCGGTCGCGGTGGGCGGCTGCTGCCACGGCCGCCTCGTACGCCGGGGTGCCCCAGCCGTCGGGCCCGGCCACGACGAGGCGCACGCCGGTCACGGTGGCAGCCACCGCGTCGAGCGCGGTCACCAGTCCGGGTAGGTCCTTGCGCGGCTCCACGGTCCCGAGGGCGAGCACGTAGCGGTCGAGCCGGCCAGGCACGGCCGCGCCCGGCGTCTCCGCGTACGACGGGGGACACCGGGATAGACCACGCGCGCGCTCGGCGCGACGCCGAACTCGGCCTCCACCTCGTCCCCGACCGAGCGCGAGTTAACGTGCACCGCGGCGCCGGTACGCACGCGCGCTCCACCAGGGCGGGGAAGTCACGTGAAGCGGGCGACCAGCTCGGGAAGCGCCACGCGGTCAGGTCGTGGACGGTGACCATGCGCGCTGCATGTCGCGTCGGCGGCACGACGAAGTTCGTGCCGTGCACGACGTCGACGGCGCCGGTCCACCACTCCAGCGGGAAGTCGGTGCGCTTCCAGAGCTCGCGCAGCGGTCGCGCGGGCATCGGCAGGTGGCCGGCCCCACGCCCGCGGGCACCGCGGCGGTGAGCTCGCGACGGCCGCGCCACGTGACCGCAGCCGCGCGCAGGTCGAGGCCGGGGTCCGGCCTCGCGCAGGCCTGCGAGAGCGCGAACCAACTCGTGCACGAACACGCCGATCCCCGTGCGCACGCCGAGGAGCGGGGTGGCATCCACCGCGACGGAGACATGCGTTGGTCGGTTCACGCACCTCCGGCGGCTCGTGGCGAAGCGCCATCCTAAAGGAGAGCGGCTATCGTCGGACGCCCCGCGCGACGACGACGATCGGAAGGCAGCCGTCAGGAGTTGCGCCCACGTGAACGGAGACGGCATCGTGGAGCGCCGCGAACCTGAGCCATTTCCTTCGCCGCCCGCGCCTCCGCCACTGCGGACCCTTTCCCTCCCATGACCGAAACCGCGCTCGACGCCGACCGTCCGATACCTGCAAAGGCGGCCCTGCCTGTCCGCAGCCTCAGGGATTCCGCGCGCGAGCTGGTCCACAACCGCGACATCCTCGCGGCGATGGTGCGGCGCGAGTTCGCCACCAAGTACAAGACGAGCTTCCTGGGGATGCTCTGGTCGCTACTGAACCCGCTCTTCCTCGTCGCGATATTCACGGTCGTGTTCGGCGTGGTCTTCCCGGGGATGCGCAGCGACAGCGGTATCACCGTCCCCATGCCGGTCTTCCTCTTCGCCGGCATATCCCTGTGGAACGTGTTCGCGATGGCGGTGGGCAACAACGTCGAGTCGGTGACCGGCAACGGGTACCTGCTCCTGAAGGTGTACTTCCCCCGCGACATCCTTCCCCTGTCCACCGTCCTGAGCGGCCTGATCACCTACATCTTCGAGTTCCTCGTCCTGGTGCTCGCGCTGGTGATCGTCGGTGTGTACCCCTACTGGACCTGGCTGCTCGCGCCGGTCTACGTCCTCGTGCTCGCCGCCCTCGCGTACGGCGTCTCGCTCTTCGTCGCCGCCGCCAACGTCCACTTCCGCGACATGCAGCACTTCGTGGCGCTGTTGCTGCAGGCGCTGTTCTGGTACACGCCGATCATCTACGCGTTCAAGATCGTCTCCGACCGCGGATCCATCTACGAGACGCTGTGGCTCGTGAACCCGGTCGCACCGATCGTCGTGGGGTTCCGTGCGCTGATGCTCGACAACCAGTGGCCGGACTGGGGCTGGTCGCTCTACTCGCTCGGCTGCACGATCCTGATCGTGTTCCTCGGCTACCTCTTCTTCAACCGCCAGGAGCCGAAGTTCGGGGAGCTGGTCTGATGGCGAACCCGATCGAGGTCCACGACGTGTGGAAGAGCTTCCGGCTCTACGAGCAGAAGGTGCGGAGCCTCAAGGAGCTCATGGTTGCGCGACGCGCCAAGTACCAGACGTTCTGGGCGCTGCGCGGCGTGAGCTTCGAGGTGGCTCAGGGCGAGATGCTCGGCCTCGTCGGCGCGAACGGCTCGGGCAAGTCGACGATGCTCAAGTGCCTCGCCCGCATCCTGGTGCCCAACAGCGGGTCCGTGGACGTGCGCGGCAAGGTCTCGGCCCTGCTCGAGCTCGGGGCGGGCTTCCATCCCGAGTTGACGGGCCGCGAGAACCTGTACCTCGGCGGTTCGCTCCTGCGCCTGTCCAAGGCCGACATCGACTCTCGCTTCGACGACATCGTCGACTTCAGCGAGCTGGCGGAGTTCATCGACCAGCCCGTCAAGAACTACAGCTCCGGGATGTACGCCCGCCTCGCGTTCGCGCTCGCCGTCAACGTCGAGCCCGAGGTGCTCCTCATCGACGAGGTCCTCTCGGTCGGGGACGAGAAGTTCGCCGTGCGCAGCTACGAGAAGATCCTCGAACTGCGCCAGTCCGGGGCGACGATCGTGTTCGTGAGCCATGCCCTCGACGCCGTGCGGGCGTTGTGCACACGGGTGATCTGGATGCAAAAGGGCGTCATCCTCGCGGACGGCACACCGGCGGAGGTCATCGCCGAGTACTTCGAGGAAGCCCACACCGAGGACCACGAGACGGGCGGCTGGCTCGACATCGACGGCCTCGAGCGCGAAGGCAACGGCGACGCCGAGATCACGTCGGTGCGCCTGATGAACGGCGAGTACGAGGAGCACTGGACCTACTGCACCGGCGGCCCGTTGCACGTCAACCTCGAGTACCGAGCGCACCGCCCGCTCGAGGACCTGTGCGCCACGATCGAGATCAGGACCAAGGACGAGGGCGAGCTCATCTCGTCGGTCACCTCCGGCGAGGGCGAGATCGGCGCACTCCCCAAGGGAGGCGGCACGATCCAGTACTTCATACCGGTGCTGCCGCTGTGGCCGGGGGAGTACTGCATCACCGTGGGCCTGCACGACTCGCGCCGAGTGACGATCTACGAGTGGACCAAGCGCTCGTGGAACTTCACGATCCTGCCCGGCGGGGTCGAGGGCAGCGGCGAGTACTACCTGCCCGGCGGCTGGTCCCTCGTCGACGGGCTCGCCGGGTCTCACTAGCCGGGAAACGCCGCAAGCGTTTCCTGTCACGGCACTAGACGCCGAGAGGGGCGAGGAGCGCCCGCAAACGCCGGCGGAACGCTTCCGGCGAGAACGAAGCGGCTCGCTTCCTTGCTCCTTCTGCGAGCGCCTCGCGCCGGGGCGGATCGGACACGAGCGTGCGGGTGGCGCCGGCGAGGCCGTCGAGGTCGTCGAAGACCAGCCCGGAGGTTCCCGCCTCGACGACCTCGGCCGGGCCGGCATGGTCGAACACGACCGGGACTGCGCCTGCGGACATGGCCTCGACGGGCGTGATCCCGAAGTGCTCGAAGCGGTGAGGATGGCGGCGCGGGTTCTCGCCGAGGCCCGCGGCGTGCCAGTAGATCGAGGCGGCGCCGTAGAGAGCTTCGACCTCGCGCCGCGCGGCGTCCACGTGGAGCTCGACGGGCAGGCCCTTCGCGGCGGCACGCACGCGATCGAGGTAGGGCCGCTGGTCGGGACCGCACCCTCCGACGAGGTGCAGGCTCCATCCGTCGAGGGCACCGTCACGGACGAGCCGGCCGAAGGTCTCGACGAGCTCGACCTGCTTCTTGGAGTGGCCTGCCGCTGCGTCGAAGAAGCGGCCGACCGAAAGGATGAGCGGCTCCTTGTCCCCGGGAGCGATCGGGCGGACCGGTGGGTACAGGACCGTGCTGTCGCGGTGCCAGAGCCGCTTGGTCCAGTGGCGCGTGTACTCGGAGTTGGCGAGCACGAGGTCGTAGGAGTCCGCGAAGGCCGCTGACGTCTCGACGAGCAGGAACGGAGCCAAGGCACCGGCGCGTGCGGCCAAGCGGGCAGTCGTGCCGGTCCCCGTCACGATCCCGGACACGGCCGCGTGGCCCTGAGCGGTCCGGATCCGTGCGTGTGCCACGCCGTCGGCGCCGGCACGACAGATCACCGGGACCGGGGTGCGCGACCCGCCGATCGTGGCGCTGACCTCGGGGCCGCCCCCGCTCAGCTCGACGTGGGCCTCCGCGCCGGCGGCGAAGACGACGGTGACGGCCCGCTCGCGGCCCGGCCGTGCCTGCACGGTGAAGTGGGCTTCGGGATCGAGGCGGCGCCTCCGCTCGCCGCGGTCGCCCTCGACGGGGCCGAACCCGCGGCCCGGACACGCGGGCGGCCAGCCGCGGCGCAGGACGAGCCCGGCGGTCGCGTTCAGCGCCCGCTGGGCCGCGTTGAAGTGCGACGTGGCCGGTGTCGGGAACGAGAGGACGTAGACACCGTGGGTTGCGCGGGAGGCTTCGTGGGACAGGTACGAGCAGTTGACCCACAGGTCGTAGCCGCGGCTCGCGTCCTCGACCGCCGCCGCGAGGTCCTCGACGACACGCGTCCCGACCGATTCGAGCCCGAGACCGAGACGTTCGGCCAGCCTCTCGACGGGCACGTCCTCGGTGCCGACGAGTGACACCTCGTGGTCGCGGCACAGCTCGTCGGCGATGGTGCCCGCCACCATCTCGGCGCCGCCGAACGTCGACCAGAACCGGTTGAAGACCCCGATGCGCATCGGGCGCAGGTTAGGAGACCCAGCCCCGACCGGATCGGTTGACATGCCGGGGGGTGGGCCCTAGCGTGCCGTCGGCCCCTCTGGGAGGATCGGGAATGTCGCGGACTGGGAATCGTCGTTCACTCGTGGTCGCGCTCGCCGTCGTCTCCGCGCTGTGGTGGGCGGTGTCGCCGGCCGGCGCAGCCGGATGGTCGTCCCAGACCGTCGACGGCAACGGGGGCTCGGGCGGGCAGTTGGTCGGGGAGATGCTCGGGGGCACGCGGGCGTCGGTTTGGATCGCAGGGGAGTTGCACACCTTCTACACCGACGCCACCCAGGGCAACCTGAGGCACGCGGTCAAGTCGGGGAACGTGTGGCATTACGAGACCCTCGACGGAGCCGGCGGCCCTCACGGCCGGGTCGACTCGTGGGTCGGTGGCGACCCCACCGCCATCGTCTACAACGGATTGCCCTACGTCTTCTACCGTGACGACGACGCCGGCACCTTGCGGATGGGCACCTGGGGCGGTGACGACTGGTACTTCGCGACCCTCGACGGAGAGGGAGGCCCCAATGGCCGCGTGGACAACGAGGGCGGCGTCGGCACCGGCTTGGAGCCGACGGCGCTGGTCTACGGCGGGCTCCCCTACGTCTTCTACTGGGACAACCGTGACGGAAGCCACACCCTGCGGATGGGCACCTGGGGTGGTGACGACTGGTACTTCGCGACCCTCGACGGAGAAGGCGGGCCCAACGGGCGAGTGTCCGCCAGCGTGGGCGGCCATCCTTCTGCGCTGGTCTACGCGGGACTGCCCTACGTCTTCTACGACGACGGTGGGAACGGTAACGTGCGGCTCGCCACCTGGGGTGGGACCGACTGGTTCTTCGGAGTCCTCGACGGTGCGGGCGGGCCGAACGGCCGCGTCGACGGGTCGGTTGACGAGCCGAGTGCCGTGCTCTACGGCGGCCTGCCCTACGTCTTCTACACGGACAGTTCGTCGGGCGAGCAGATCCGCATGGCGACCTGGGGCGGCAGCGACTGGTTCTACATGACCCTCGACGGCGAGGGTGGCCCCAATGGCCGTGTCGACGAAGACGTGTGGGGATCATCCGCCCTGATCTCGGGCGGCCTCCCCTACGTCTTCTACAACGCGGACGGTTCCGGGATCCGCATGGCGACCTGGGGCGGGAGCGACTGGTTCTTCGGCGCCGTGCCCGTCACGGGAGGCCCGAACCAACCGGCGCATCCCGACGCGGTCGACGGGGAGACCGGGCCGGCGTTCGTGTACGAGGAGGACTCCTACGCCGCCGATCTCGACTTCGCGTGGTGGAACCCGGGGGCCTGAGGAGAGCCCGCTCCAACCGGATCCGGCAGGGTGCTGCCGCCGCGGGGCTCTAGGATTGCCGGCTCCCGCCCCTGCCGTTCGTCCCACGAGCCCCACGCTCGGGCGCGACGAGAGCCGACCATGCCCGAACCCGTCAGCATCCAGGTCCAGACCGTCCTGTTCCGCAACACCGCCGACGACGTCGAACGTCTCGTCGACGCCACCGCGGCAGCGGCGCGCTGCGGTCGGCGCGAGGGGCTGGTCGACCGCGTCGAGGTCCGCATCGGCGACTGCTCGCCGACCCCGGCGCTCACCGGGGACGACCTCGCCCGCATCCGGGGGATCGCCGGGCTCGACGCGCTCGACTACGACTTCTTCGCCGAGAACCTGTTCACCGCCGCGGGCCACAACCGCCTCGCCGACGGCGCCACCACCGACTACCTGCTCGTGCAGAACCCCGACACCGTCGACGCCCCCGGCCTCCTCGTCGAGCTGGTCAGGGCCGCGTCGGACCCGTCGGTCGGGATGGCCGAAGCCCGCCAGATCCCCCTCGAGCACCCCAAGGCCTACGACCCCTTCACGGGCGACACGTCGTGGGCGTCGACCGCGTGCGTGCTCGTCGACAGGAAGGCGTTCGTCGAGTTGGGCGGCTTCGACGCGAAGCACTTCCCCCTCTACTGCGACGACGTCGACTTCTCCTGGCGCCTCCGCCTCGCCGGGCTCCGCATCGTGCACGTCCCCCGCGCGGTGGTCTTCCACGACAAGCGGGTCGACCGCGATGGTGTCATGGCCCCGACGGCGCTGGAGACCTACTCGGGCGCTCTCGCCCGCATGATGCTCACGACCCGCTACGGGAGGCCCGACATCGGCGACGAGACCGCGCGGTGGATCGAACGCCACGGGCGCGACGACCACCGCAAGGCGCTGGCGGAGTTCAGGAGGCTGGCCGCGGCGGGCCGTGTCCCGGAGCCGATCGTGGACGCGTCGACCGTCGCCGAGTTCACCGGCGGCGAGTACGCCAGCCACCGGTGGTGACGCCGGCCCGCAACGTCGCGAGCTTGTAGGACACGATCCTCTCCGTGGACATGCGCTCGCGCACCCGGTCGGCGCCACGCCGCGCGAGCGCCGCGAGGGCGCCGCGGTCGGCGGCGAAGCTCACCAGGGCCGCCGCGAGCGCCGCGGGGTCGCGTTCGGGGAGCTCCTCGTAGTGCAGTCCCGGCGAGAACACGCGGTGCTCGCCGCGGGGGTTCGACGAGATCAGCGCCGCACCGGTGGCCATGGCATCGGTGGCAGCCGTCGTCGGGAAGCCGTCGACCATGCCGGCACCCTCGCCGGCGTCGACCTCGTCGCGTGTGACCGGCGACACGAACGCGTGGCACCTCGTGTACACGGCGCGTAGCTCCTCGGGCTCGAGCCAGCCGTGGGCCGTGAAGCGGTGGTTCTCGAGCCGGGGCAGGTGCGCCTCGTGCGGGCCGACGATGTGCAGGTGGAAGCGGTCGTCGTCTCGGAGGATGTTGTACGCGTCGATCAGCGTCGGCAGGCCCTTGCGCGGCCTGTCAGCGGCGGCGAACACGAGCTGCACCGGCCCCGTGAGACTGCGTTCGGCGAAGGAGTAGAAGTCGACGTCGCAGCTCACCGGCGTGAACAGTGCGGAGGCTACGGCGTCCTCGACCTCGGCGACGTTGGTGAACACCGTGTCGCACCTCGACGCGACGAGGCGGAGCAGCGACGGGGCGACGTCGGGGACGAGACCACCTCCGGGGTAGATCGACGTGTGGACGCGTATGCGGTGGCGGCGCAGCCACGGCCACAGCGACACGTCGTGGCGCAGGCCGCCCACGCCGGCGGCTTCTGCGAACCGTGACAGGCCGAGCACCGACGCCGTCCAGTTGAGGAACACCATGTAGACGTCGGTGACCCCGAGGGCGGGAGCGAGCAGGGGGAACAGCGACAGCAGGTGGACGGGGGCTTCGAAGTCCTCGTCCATGCCCCACAGGGAGAAGCCGACCAGATCCGGGCGCTGCCGGGCCATCTCGGCGAACTCGCGGTAGCGGAACCCCGAGATGGCCCAGGGCAGGTGCGTGTCGACGATCGCGAGGCGAGGTCCCTTCGCGAGGCGGTGGGCGCGGCCCCGCAGCGTGGCGGCCAGGGAGCGCGCGAGCCCCACAGGGGCCGGAGGGTGGCCGGGGTCGTTCGGGTCGCGGAGCTTGACCGGGTAGTGGCTCAAGGCCGTCAGTCGTCGCCGTCGCCGTCGGCGCGCTTGCGGGCTGCCTCGAGCGCCGCCGTGCCGAACTCGGCCTCGAGCGCACGCGAGTACTGGTCGAAGTGGTGCGACTTCATCTGGAAGTACATGGTGCCCACGACCTCCTCGGTGAAGCCCATCCGCACGCCCGCCTCGAGCATGCGCCTGCACAGGTTCCAGTCGCCCGGTTCGCGCATGACCCACGACGAGGTGTCGTACTCGAAGAAGTCGAGCAGCTTGAGGTAGATCGAGCCCTGGAAGCTGAACTGTCCGTCAGTCGGCGGGTAGGTGCCGATCGTCCTGCGCTTGGGGAGATCGGTCCACTGCTGGCAGAGGCGGCCGTAGGCAAGTTCGTACCGGCCCGAGAGGGCCGTGGTGAGCAGGGTCTCGATGTGGTCAGGCGCCCACGTGTCGTCGTCGTCGAGGGGCGCGATCCACGACCCCGACGCGAGCTGCGCACCGACGTTCATCGGGACTGACCCGGCGACGTACCAGCGCTTCTGGTCGTCCTCGGGGTAGACGCTGCGGTGCGGGAGGTTGACGAAGCGGAAGCGTGCGTCTTGGAGTCCGGCGACGACCTCGGCGGTCGCGTCGGTGCAGCCGTCGCCGACGACTATGCACTCGAAGCGCGCGTAGGTCTGGTCGAGCACCGACTGCAGCGTCCGCTCGCGCAGCAGCGGGCCGCGGTTGTAGGTCGCGATCCGGATCGACACGAGCGGCTCGGGATCCGCCCAGACCGCGGCGTAGTCCTCGGTACCGCGCAGGGTCCAGAGCCGCTGCCTGTGCCAGGGGATCCGGTCGTGGCTCGCCCGGACGACGTCGCGCACCTCCTCGAGCTCGTCGGCCATCGAATCGAGGCGGATGCGCATCTGCTCGACGCGCGAGGCCTCGGCGTCGACGCTGCGCTGTGCGGTGGCGCTCACGAGTGCCCCCAAGTGGCGCACCTGCGCACGCAGCTCCTCCACGAGGTCCTCGCGTTGGAGCGCGAAGCCCGTGGCGACGACGCGCTGGAGGGCTGCGACGGCGCGCCTGCGCAACTGCTCACGTCGTCCCGACATGCGCCGCACCCCTCAGCCGGGCGGCGATCGCCTCGATCACCGCGTCGTCCATCTCGTCGTGCACGGGCAGGGACATGATGCGCCGCCCGAGGTCCTCGGTGACCGCGAGCGGCCCCGCCGAGCGGGACCCGCGGAACAGCGTCTGGAGGTGCACGGGCTCGTAGTAGTGGCGGTGCTCGACGCCGAGGGCGTCGAGGGCGGACCGCGCCCCGGCGCGTGCTGCTTCGGTGGGCATCAGCACCGAGAGGAACGGCACCGTCGATGCGAGGTCGTTCGGTTGGAATCCGACCCCGGAACCGGCGAGGAGGTCGTGGTAGCGGCCAAGCACGCCGCGGCGCCGGTCGAGGCGCACCTTCAAGTCCCGGAGCTGGCGGAGGCCGATCGCGCAGGTGAGCTCGGGCAGCTTCGCGTTGAGCCCGAGGGCGGCCACGTCGTGGTCCGCGCCGAACCCGAAGTTCTTGGCGACCTCGAGCGCCGCGATCAGGCCAGGGTCGGTGCTTGTGACGGCGCCGCCCTCGCCGACGGCGAACGGCTTGGTCGCGTGAAGGGAGAACACCTCGCAGGTGCCCCTGTGGCCGAGCGCGTCACCGTCGGGGTAGTGGGAACCGAACCCCGCGGCGCTGTCGACGATCAGTGGAAGCCCGTGTGCCGACGCGAGCTCCTCCCACGCGTCGACGTGGGCTCCGCCCACCCCGAAGGAGTTGGCGCACAGGATCGCCGCGGTCTCGTGGGCGTGATCGGCGAGCCACTGCCCGGCCCGATCGGCGTCGGGCTGCCAGTCGGAATCGGACACGTCGACGAAGACAGGCTCGAGTCCGCACCAGAGGGCGCACTGGGGCGCGGCCGTGAACGTGAACGACGGGACCAGCACGGCGCGGCGACCGGGCACCTTCAGGTGCTCGAGGGCGAGCAGCAGGCCCAGGGTCCCGTTGGCGACGAGCGAGACCGCCGATCCGTTGCCCATCTGGTCGGCCATTGCCGCCGCGAGCTCGTGCTCCAGCGGTCCCATGTTGGTGTACCAGTTGCGCTCGACGATGGCTGCGACGTCGGCTGCGATGTCGTGGGGGTCGGGGAACTGGGGCCGTATGAACGGCACGCGCAGATGTTCGCTGCTCAAGGCCATGACGCTAGCGCTAGCGCGCACCCGCGGAGGCGTCGATCCACTCGATCAGGGCTGCGAGGCCTTCGCGGAGGCCCACGGCGGGTGACCAGGCCAGGTCGGTGCGGGCGGCGTCGATGTCGCACATGGCCGCACGCACGTCGCCGTCGCGGTAGTGGCCCGTCACCTCGGGCGTGGGCGCGCCCGTGAGCGACGCGACGAGGTCGGCGACCTCGTGGATCGTCGACCGCGTGCCCGAGCCGACGTCGACGCGGCGCACTCCCGAGGCAGGAGGGGTCTCGATCGCGGCGCCGAGCGCGGCGACGACGTCGTCGACGAAGACGAAGTCGCGGTGGATGCGGCCGTCCTCGTACACGTCGAGGACCTCGCCGGCGAGGGCGGCGCGTGCGAAGAACGTGACGACGCCGGTGTAGGGGTTCGTGACCGCCTGGCCGGGCCCGTAGACGTTCTGGAGCCTCAGGATCGAGAGCGAGTTGCCCATCGCAGCGGACCACGCACCGAGGATGTGCTCCTGCGCGAGCTTGGTGGCGGCGTACACGTTGGTGGGGCGTGCCTCGGTGGAGGCGGCGTCGCTGGGCACGGGCTCGGCAGCGCTGCCGTCGGGGGCTACAGGGTCCCAGCGGCTCGACTGCATCTGCTCGGCCGTGCGCGGCGGTGGGTAGAAGGTGGTCCCGTCGCCGACGGGCCGCCACGCCCCCTCCCCGTAGACCGCACGCGACGACGCCAGGACCACGTGGGCGGGCACGGCGTCGGCACGCAACAGCGCGTCGGTGAGCTGGGTCGTCCCGACGACGTTGACCGCCCCGTGGCGGGTGGCTTCGCGCAGCGACTGGCCCGTGCCGGTCTCCGCGGCGAGGTGCACGACCACTTCGGGGCGGCACAGCTTGAGGACGGCGTCGTAGGCGCTCGCCTGGGTGACGTCGCCGGTGAGCAGGCGGGCGCCGTCGGGCAGGTCGGCCGGCCGGCCGAAGCCGGTGTGCACCTGGGGGTGCAGGGCGTCCATCACGGACACTTCCGACCCGGCGTCGAGGAGCCGTCTCGCGAGGCGAGAGCCGATGAACCCTGCCCCGCCGGTGATCAGAACGCTGTCGACCATGGCGCGAGGTTACAAGCGGCCCCGTTGGAGCACGTGGCGGCCAAACCGCTGGGGTTGGAGCACCAGGCGGCCACCCGTGGCCGCCACGTGCTCCAACCCCGCTTCGATGGCCGCCACGTGCTCCGAACTCCCGGCACCTGGGCTCGCCCCGCTTGTGGCGACACCAGTCCGCCGGGCGGTGATGCAACGGGACGGCCCCCAACCCGTTGGACATCTCGATGAGACTCCTCGCACTCGCAGCACTTGCGTTGACTCTGGCCGTCGGAGGCTGCGGTGCCGGCCGGCAGGCCGGCGAAGAACTGACGGCGGACACCTCGGCGACGACCACGTCGTCGACGACGACGACGAACACGACGACCACCGTCGCCCCGACCACGGCTGCGCCGGCGACGACCACGACAACCAAGGCGGCCGGCGCTGCCTGCAACCCGGACGCGTACCGCGAGGCTTGGCGGCGGGCGACCGGTGCCACCGCAGAACTGATCGTCAGCGACGACCGCTGCAACGGCACCTGGGCCCTCGTGAACGTCCTGCAGGGCCCGAACCGGACCTCCTACCTGGTCGGCTTCCACGCCAAGGGGGATCGTTGGAACCAGATCGACGCCACCAAGAGCGGTGTCGGAGATCTGTTCGTCGCCAATCTGGTCGAGGCCGGCTTTCCCAAGAGCCTGCTGACCAAGTGGGGTGAAGCCCTCGACGGCCCCGGCTCGGCGTTCGCGGACATCCCGGATCCGCCCTGAGCCCACCCCGCCCGTGTCGGCGGGCGAGGGCTGCGAGCCAGGCGTCGGTCATCCGGGACCCGCTCGCGTTGGCCCGGCAGAACCGCCGGGGTTGGAGCACCAGCCGGCCAAACCGCCGGGGTTGGAGCACCACGCGGCCACGGGTGGCCGCGTGGTGCTCCAACCTTCCTTCGATGGCCGCCACGTGCTCCAAGCCCGCCACTGCCGGGTCGGGTCAGGCCTCGGGGAAGATCGCAAGTTCGAGCCTGATGACGTCGGGGGAGATGCTCAGGCGCTCCGCGACCTCCGGGGTGATCAGTGCGCGCAGCTCCTCCAGCTTCGCTTGTGCCACCGGGTCGTCCAGGACGGAGCGGCGGAAGCGTCCGTACTCGAACACCATGGCGTTGGGGAGCACGCGATTGGGCGAGCCGGGGTCGGGCGACTGGGCCACGACAGCGTCGGCGACATCGGGAGCATCGCCGAGGGGGTCCCCGATCGTGACCAGCATGTAGGCGCCGGAGGGCGTCAGGCTGGCGCACCCGGAATCGATGCAGTCGAACAACGGCGCGGGATTCGGGCGGGGCACGGCCGTGTCGAACCCCGCCTGCTCGGCGAGTCGAGCCAGCTCCGCTGCCCGCTGCGTCTGCAGGCTCCGCACGGCTGACATGAGCGCATCCTCTCGAGCCATGTCCGTCTCGGCCCCGGGAGCCGGCTCGTCGCCCACCATCTCGCCGCGGAGCTTCTCGAGTTCCGCTGAGCTGACCATCATTCCGCCGGTGATCGACAGATAGGTCGACGCGGCCGGGCGAGGTGGTCCCACCGAACCTGACGCTTGCCCGCCCTCCGAGGTGCCGGACCCGGTACCTATCAGCCACACGGCGAACAACGCGCATACCAAGAGGACAGGGGCGGCGACGAGCCAGCGCGCAATGGCCGGCACCGGGGAAGCTTGTAACCGCCTGCGCGGGTGTGCGAGCCTCTGGCGGCCCGCCGGCTCGGCATCGTGAAGTGGTGCCCCCCACATGGTCTTCTCCTCGGTCAGCTTCCTCTTCTACTTCCTGCCCTTCACGTTGGGCGCCTTCTTCGTCGCGCCCAAGAGGCTGCGCAACCTCGTCCTGATGCTCGCGAGCCTCGTGTTCTACGCATGGGGCGCGGGTGGCTTCGTCGTCATCCTGATCCTCACGACGGCACTCGACTTCGGCCTCGGTATCGGGATGGAGGTCGCCCGCAACCGGGGGCAGGAGACGTGGGCGAAGGTCGCGGTCATCACGTCGATCGTCGCCAACGTCGGCCTGCTCGCCTACTTCAAGTACGCGAACTTCCTCGTCGACCAGCTCAACAACACGATCGGGCAGTCGGGGACGTTCAGGGTCGCGTTCGGCCACGTGATCCTGCCGATCGGGATCAGCTTCTTCACCTTCCAGCGCATGAGCTACACGATCGACGTGTACCGCGGACGCGTGATACCTCTGCGCAATCCGATCGACTTCTTCCTGTTCGTGACGATCTTTCCCCACCAGATCGCCGGGCCGATCATCCGGTACCACCAGATCGCCGATCAGCTTCCGAACCACCAGACCACGTTCGAGAAGTTCGGTGCCGGAGCGGTCCGCTTCAGCCACGGCCTCATCAAGAAAGTGATCATCGCCGATGCGGTCGGCACCGTCGTCGACGCGGCTTTCGGCTTACCGACGGCTCGGCTCACGACGGTTACTGCGTGGATCGGGATCCTCGCCTACACCCTGCAGATCTACTTCGACTTCTCCGGCTACTCCGACATGGCGATCGGCCTCGGGTTCATGTTCGGGTTCAGGATTCCCGAAAACTTCAAGCGGCCGTATTCGGCGATCTCGATCACGGACTTCTGGCGGCGCTGGCACATCTCGCTGTCGAACTGGTTCCGTGACTACGTCTACATCAGCCTCGGCGGCAACCGGGTCTCGACGGCCAAGAACTACCGCAACCTCTTGATCGTCTTCTTCCTGACGGGTCTGTGGCACGGCGCCAACTGGACGTTCATCGTCTGGGGTCTCTACCACGGGGCATTGCTCATATTCGAGAAGGTGAGCGGCATCCGCGACGCCACCAACGAAGGTCGCCTGCGGTGGTGGCGCTGGGCGACGGTGCTCCTCTTCGTGGTCGGTTGGGTGCCGTTCAGGGCGCCGTCGATGGAGTACGCCCTCGGCTACCTCCAGGCGATGTTCGTCCCCCATGGCGGTGGTATCCTCCCCGAAGTCGCGACGGCGCTGAGCCCCCGGGTCGTCGCGGTCATGGTCGCCGCATCGGTCGTGTTCTTCCTGCCCCGCTGGTTCTACGCAGGCCAGTGGGTCTCCAACGTGATCTCGCGGCCGGCGACGGCGGCGCGTGTGACCGAGCTCGCCCTGCTGCTGCCGTTCAGCCTCGTGCTCGTGACGACCAGCACCTTCAGCCCCTTCCTCTACTTCCAGTTCTGATGCGACACAGCCAATCCCGCATCGTGGTCTTCTGGTTCCTCTTCCTACTGGTCGTCCCCACCGCGGTGTGGCTGGTCGGCAAGCGGGCGCGACCGATCGAGAACAAGCCCTTGGCGGGACGGCCGGCGCTCTCGCTCCAGGCGATGCGCGACGGGACCTTCTTCAAAGGCCTGGACACCTTCCTCCAGGAGCACCTGCCCCTGCGTGCCGACCTGGTCCAGGCCAAGGCCGCCGTCGACAGCCGTGTTATCGGGGAGTCGCCCAACCCGCAGGTGACCTTCGGCAGCGACGGCTGGCTCTTCTTCACCGAGGACCTCCAGCGCGACTGCTCGGCGACGGCGCCGGGCGACGTGATCGTGTCCCAGATGGGCCGCTTCGTCGCCCAGGTCGACGCGGCGGGCAGGAGGGCGGTCGCCTACATCGGCCCGGACAAGTCGTCGATGGTGCCCGACCGGCTGCCCACGGCGATGCGCGACACCTGCACCCGCGAGCTGTCGCGCCAGATCCGCGACCGGCTCCGCGAACAGGACCCGGCGGGCGTCCCCGACCTGTTCTCCGTCCTCGACCGCGACGACGTCGAGTCGCTCTACTGGCGCCGCGACAGCCACTGGAACCCCGAGGGCGCGGCACTCGCCTCGGGAGCGGTCGTCGACGCCATCCAGCCGGGACTGTGGGACGCGTCGGCGGTCGTCGTCGGGCCCGACACCTCCCACGTGACCGACCTCACCCAGCTCATGGGCCTGCCCGAGGAGGAGGCGAGCCCGAGCGTGCAGATCCGACGTGACGGGGTCACGACCACCGAGGTTCCCACGGCGGACCCGACGACCACGCGCCACTACCGGTCCACCACCACCGGAGCGCCCCTGATCGGGGGCACGACCGTGATCCTGCACGACAGCTTCGGCAACGTCCAGATGGACCAGCTCGCCCCGTACTTCGAGGACGTCACGTTCGTCTGGATGCGGGCGGGGGTGACCGACACCGCCAGGTCCGCCGACGGCAAGTGGTACGTCACCTGGCCCGGCCTCGCAGCGCCGGAGATGCAGGCGCTGATGCGTGGCGCCGACACGATCGTGTACCAGAGCGTCGAGCGCGCCGCCGACGTGCGCTTCGCACCGGAATCGGTCACGGGCCTCCTCGACGCGGCCGGGGTGGCCCAGGGCTAGCGGCCACCCGGCTTGCTATCGTCGGCGCTCACCCGTTCGGGGTCGGCCGCACCGCGGCCCGTCGCCTGTGGCGTCACCCCCGATCTTCCTGCAACCGAGGCGCGATGAAAGCACTGGTCCTCGCGGGTGGCAGCGGGACACGCCTGCGCCCGATCACACACACGAGCGCGAAGCAGCTCGTGCCCCTCGCCAACAAGCCGATCCTGTTCTACGTGCTCGAGGCGATCGCGGCTGCGGGCATCCGCGAGGTCGGCATCATCGTCGGCGACACGGCCGATGAGGTCGAGGAGGCAGTCGGCGCCGGTGAGCGCTTCGGCCTCGAGGTCACCTTCATACGCCAGGACGAGCCACGCGGGCTCGCCCACTGCGTCCTGATCGCAGGCGAGTTCCTCGGCGACGACCCCTTCGTGATGTACCTCGGCGACAACTTCCTCGTCGGCGGCATCGGCGACTTCGTCGGCGAGTTCAAGGCCAAGGGCGTGAACGCGCAGATCCTGTTGAGGCGCGTGCCGGACCCTCAGCAGTTCGGCGTCGCGATCCTCGGCGACGGCGGCGACGTGGTCGGCCTCGTCGAGAAGCCCAAGGACCCGCCCTCGGACCTCGCGCTCGTGGGCGTCTACGTCTTCGACGCGACCATCCACGAGGCCGTGCGCCGCATCGAGCCGTCGTGGCGGGGAGAGCTCGAGATCACCGACGCGATCCAGTGGCTCTTCGACCAGGGCTACAAGGTGAGCGCGCACGAGACCACGGGCGAGTGGATCGACACGGGCAAGAAGGACGACATGCTCGCTGCAAACCGTGTGGTCCTCGACAGCATCGAGGGCGACGTCGCCGGCGACGTCGACGAGGGGTCCGAGATCATCGGCCGCGTCGTCGTCGCCGCCGGTGCGAACATCGAATCGAGCGTGGTCCGCGGCCCGGCGATCATCGGCGCCGGCGCCCGCCTGCGGGCCAGCTACGTGGGCCCGTACACCTCGATCGGCAACGACTGCGAGCTCGCCGACAGCGAGATCGAGAACTCCATAGTGCTCGAGGGATCGGCGATCGAGGGCATCCGCCGCATCGACGCGAGCCTGATCGGCAGGAACGTCCACGTCGGCCGCTCCGAGGCCCAGCCGGTGGCGTACCGGCTGCTGCTCGGGGACCACTCCGACGTCGACATCGTCTGAGACGCAACGAGGAGAGTCGACGCATGCGTGTCTTCGTGACCGGCGGCTGCGGGTTCATCGGGTCCAACTTCTTGCGCCACCTGCTGGCCACCCACCCCGACGACTCGGTGACCAACTACGACGGCCTCACCTACGCGGGCAACCCCGCGAACCTCGCCGACGTCGAGGACGACTCCCGCTACAGCTTCGTCAAGGGCGACATCTGCGACGCCGATTCGGTGCGCGCAGCGCTCGCGGGCCACGACGCCGTCGTCAACTTCGCCGCCGAGACCCATGTCGACCGCTCGATCCTCGGCGCTGGCGAGTTCATCCGCACGAACGTGAGCGGCGTGCAGACGCTCCTCGACGCCGTCAAGGACCTCGGCATCGGCCGCTACGTCCAGATCTCGACCGACGAGACCTACGGGTCCCGCACAGAGGGCAGCTTCACCGAGGCCGACGCGCTGGCGCCCAACAACCCGTACTCGGCTTCCAAGGCCGGCGCCGACCTGCTCGTGCGCAGCTACCACGTTACCCACGGGCTGCCCGTGCTCGTCGTGCGGCCGTCGAACAACTACGGCCCCTACCAGTTCCCCGAGAAGGTGCTGCCGCTGTTCGTCACCAACCTCATCGACGGGCTCCCCGTGCCGCTCTACGGCGACGGCGGCAACGTGCGCGACTGGCTCTTCGTCGAGGACAACGCCGCCGCGATCGACACCGTCCTGCGCAAGGGGGCCGCGGGCGAGATCTACAACGTCACGCCCAAACAAGAGGTGACCAACCTCGAGATCACCCACAAGGTCCTTGCCGCCTTCGGTGCAGGCGACGACATGATCCGCCGTGTGCCCGACCGCCCCGGCCACGACCGTCGCTACTCGATCGACGGGACGAAGATCCGCTCGCTCGGCTGGACTCCCGCGGTCGAGCTCGACGCGGGCCTCGAGCGCACGATCGCCTGGTACCGCGACAACGAGGACTGGTGGCGCCCGCTCAAGGCAGCCGCCAAGGACGCGGCGCTACCCACCACCGGCGCCTAGGCGCCACTCGGTCAGGGCAGGCGGAACACCGCGAAGTCGTTCATGCGGGGAAGGTCGAGCAGCTCGAAGACGCGCTCGCCCGCTTCGCACAGGTCGGCGTGGACGGGGCGCACCGACGGCCACGACGCGTCGTCGAGGACGACGAACGCGCCTGCGGACAACTTGGGGCGGTAGGCGTCGACGTCGGCGCGGACGCTGTCGGTGTCGTGGTTGCCGTCGATGTGGAGCACGCCGATCGACGCGTCGGCGAAGCGTGCGACAGCGTCCGCGGAGGTGGAGCGCACGATCTCGCAATGGTCACCGCAGCCGAGCGTGCCGATCAGGTCCACGACGCCGTCGTGCATCGCGTCCCAGTCCTGGGACCGCACGAAGTCGTTGACCGCCTTGGCGGTCTCCTCGGGGAAGTGGTCGAGGTCGTCCTGCATCGCCTCCGCGAGCGAGTAGGGGTCGATCCCGAACGCGGTCCCCCGACCGAGCGCGGCGAAGAGCGCTCCGATCGGCAGCAGCGAGCGGCCCTTGTAGACGCCGATCTCGACGTAGGTCTCCAAGCCGTGTTCGAGGACGAGGTCGGCCACGACGAGCGCCTTCGTGATGCTCGAACCGCCGCCGTAGTCGATCGGGACCGCGTCGATCGCGGCGCCGATCGCGGCCAGCACGTCGTCGGGTACGTGCAGGCCCGCTACGCGGGGGACCGCGACCGCGTCGCGCGGTTCGGGCTCGGGTGGTGGACTCTGGCGCGACTGGAGGCGCTCGCGGATTCCCATCCGCTGGAGTCTTGCACGCCGCGCGGGCTCCCGGTGGTCAGCCCAGGCCGGTGGTCAGCCCCAGTAGGTCTCGCGCAGAGTCGACGAAGCCCCGTTGGCGTAGATGCGCAACTGGTTGGCGTAGAGCACCGTGGCCACGCCGTCGGTGCCGAGGCTCGAACCGCTGTCGAGGTACTCGAGGTACCAGTTCCCGCCGTAGTAGGTCTTGAAGCCGAGCTTGGTCCCGGCTGCGCCGTAGGCGATCCGGAACGCTCCTCCGTAGTTGGTCGTCGCGATGTCGCCGCCGGCGACGAGGTCGGTCGCGAGCGTCTCGGTCGCCCATGCACGGGCCCACGGGTTGTAGTAGCGGTGCTGCAGCTTGTTCGGGCTCGCCCCGTACATGATGTGCAGTTCGCCGAGGCTGGTCGGATAGACGTTCATCCCCGACCCGGCCGCCGCGTCCGTCGCGATCGTCTCGGTGAGCCACCTGCCTTGGGAGGGCACCCAGTCGTAGTGTCGCAGCGTGCCGTCGGACTGGGGGTCGAAGACGTGTAGCTCCCCGCCGAAGACAGCGGTCGCCGTCTTCGCGTCGGAGGGCACCGAGCTCGTGCCGAGGTCGTGGGCGGCCCAGCCGCCCACGGTGTCGAAGACGGCGTGGCGCAAGGTGGTCGGTGCGGTCGACGGTGTGACCTCACCGTCGGTCGACGAGCTCGCGGCTGCACCGGTCCCGTAGTTGAAGACGTGGAGCTGCATGCCGTACTGGACCACCGAGATCCCCTTGCCGGTGCTGAAGCCCTGGTCGAGGGTCTGCTGGTACCAGGTGACCCCGTCCTTGGTGCTCAGGTGGCACAGGGCGGGCTTGCCGTCCACGACCGCGTCGCTGAATACGTGCAGCCAGCCGAGGTAGTTCACCGCCGCGGTGGAGTAGCCGACACACGAGCTCGGCCCGGGGTTGGAGAACGCCCAGCCGCTGTCGGTGAGCCTGCCGACCCGCAGGTGGGCGGTGGTGTCCTTGCCGAAGACGTAGACGGTGCCGCCGTAGCCGATGGCGGACGTGCCCACGCCCTTGCTCGTGCCCGCGTCGAGGGTTCCGCTCTTCCACGACGGGATGCCGTACACGGCCGTCGACGCGTCCACCACCCCACTGGTCGTGTTCAGGTTGCCGATACCGGGATCCCACCTGGCGTGGTAGAGGACGGCATCGCGCATCGCCTGCCATTTGGCGGTCGGGTTCAACGCCTTGAAGAGTGCGGCGACGCCGCTCACGTGCGGAGCTGCCATGGACGTGCCGGAGTAGTACTGGTACACGTCGCCCGGCACGGTGGAGAGGATCGACTCGCCGGGGGCGCCTATGTCGACGGTCCACCGGCCGTAGTTCGAGAAGCCCGACCGGTTGCCCGTCGAGTTGATCGACATCACCGAGATGAGGTTCCACGAGTCGTACGAGGCCGGGTAGTGGGGGTTCACGTCCGTGTTCACACCCTCGTTGCCTGCGGCGGTGACGAAGAGCACGCCCGCGTTGCCGGCAGCGTCGATTGCCGCCTTCAACGCGCCCGAGTAGGTGGTCCCGCCCCACGAGGCGTTGACGACCGACGCCCCGTTCGCGACCGCGTAGTTCAGCGCCGTGATCGCGTCGGACGTGTAGCCACCGGACGGTCCGATGAACTTCAGCGGCATGAACTGGACGTTCCAGTTCACACCGGCGACCCCGGTGGAGTTGTTCCCCTGGGCCGCGATCGTGCCGGCGACGTGGGTGCCGTGGGCATCGCCGTCGGCGGGGTCGTAGACCGTCGCGTCCTTGTTCAGGAAGTCCCAGCCGTACACGTCGTCGACGTAGCCGTTGTGGTCGTCGTCGACACCGTTGCCGGGGGTCTCGCCCCAGTTGCGCCACACACGGTTGGACAGGTCGGGATGGGTGTAGTCGACGCCGGTGTCGAGCACGGCGACGACGACGGCGTTGCTACCGGTCGTGGAGTCCCATGCGCTCTGGGGACGGATCCCCCAGTCGCCCGTCAGGCCCCACATGCTCCCGTTCGTGTACAGGGGGTCGTTGGGGGACTCGTCGGTCTTCCACAAGGGCAGGTCCGGCTCGACACCGCGCACGACGGCCGAATCCGATGCCTCTTGGATCGCGCCGGCGGTCGTCGTCTCGGCGACGTCGACCTTGGTCCACCCGTTGCCGAGCGGCTCTTCGCCGACCGCACCCATTTGCGCCAGAGCGCTGTGGCGTGCCTCGGGTGTCGCGTGCTCGTCGACTTGGACGAGGACCCGCCGCGTCGGAACCGTCTCGACCGCGGCGCGGGAGGCTCCCGCCTGGACGTCCTGGATCAGCCGCGTGAGCGGTGGCGGTGCGTCATGGCCGGGGGGACCGGCCTGCGCGCCGACTTCGCCGTCGGGGGCTCTCGCCGTGATGGCAGGTACGGTGAACAGCGCGGCTACGACTGCCAGCGCAACACCACAACTCGCCGCAACTTGCCTTGTGGAAGACCCAGGTCGCCTGGTTTGACGTGACATCGACGGAATCGCTCCGCAGCTCCGACTGGTCGCCTCCCACGCGATCCGCCCTGCTACGGCCTTCGGCCTGAACGTCGGGAAAGTGAAGTGAAACCTTCGCCGCGCGGGCGCTTGCTTCGCGTCCCTACGAGCGGCGGGCCCTGAGCGATCCGACGATCCGGCGCATGGGCGCGGTGGCCCGCCACCACTCCGACTGCAGGATCGAGTCGAGGTCCGCGCGTGCCCGGCCGTACTCGTGACGGAGGTCGCGCAGCTCGCGATTCTGGGCGTCGATGAGCTCCACGGCACCGGCAGGCAACAGCAGGGGTCGTGCGGAGAGCCGTTCGACGACACGGGTGCGCGCCTGCTCCCACACCGCCTGGGGGATCGTGTGCAGAGAGCTCTCCTGGGCTTCCCACCAGTTGTAGATCGCGGTGACCTCCCCGGTGTCGTGGACTCCCACGACAGCGGCGCAGCGCATGAGGAAGTCCCAGTCCTCGAGGACCGGCAGGTCCTCGTCGAAGCGCATGTCGAGGCGTCGCACGAGCGCCATCGGCACCGCGAAGGTGTGGATCGGCGTGTGGTTCTCCGTGAGCTGGCCCAGGACCTCGAAGGACTCGGCGTAGCGGACCTCGAGGCCTCCCACCGGTTCGTGAGGTGCCAGGGCGTCGGGCCCGCGGCGGGTCACGGGTCGCGTCGCGGCGAGGCTGCGGATCACCGCTCCGGGGGCTGCGTCTGCGCCGGAGCGAATGGTCTCGACCCAGTGCGCCATCACGAGGTCGTCGTCGTCGAGGAATGCGAGGTAGCGCCCCCTCGCATTGGCCAGGCCGGTGTTGAGGGGCCGTGCACGACCGCCGCCGACAGCGCGGATGACCCGGGTGCGCGCGGCGAACCCCGGGACGAAGTCGTCCACGAGGCGCGCCATGGTGGCCTCGGCGTCTTCGTCCTCGGCGTGCAGCACGAGCAGGGTCTCGAAATCGGGGCAGCTCTGGCCCACCAGGCAGGTGAGCGCCTCCATGAGCGACTCGATCCGCCGGCCTTGGGTGCGTACGACAACCGACAGGAACGGTGGCTGGTCCGGTCTGGTCGGCTCGTGACGGCGTGGGACCGAGCGGGACGACGTGTAGGCGAACGCACGGACGAACTCGATCGTGTCGGCGTCGCCGGCAGGCTCGCGTAGTCCCGCGAGCAGCGATGCCAGCAGGGATCCTGCGGCGATCTCGGGGGCGTCGGCGGGGAAGTGCTGGTCCGAGAGCTGGCGCTTCACGTCTGCGTTCGCGACCTCGACGAATCCTGCATCCGCCAGCAGTGCCGCCAGGGAGCCGGCAGAGAAGCGATGCAGCTTGTCGGCGCCGAGGATGCCGTCTCCGGCGACGTCCCAGTGGCCGAGCGCCAGCTTCGCACCCACGTCCCGGTGTGCCACGTTCGATTCGACTACGAACACCTCGCAGGCGTGCTCGTTGCACACGGCGCGGGCAGCCGCTGCCAGCGCAGCGGGATCGGGCACCCTGCCGAGCACCCGGCGCAGCACGACGGCGCCCACAGACGGCACCTGCCGCAGCCCCAGGACCGCCTCGGGCAGGAGGTGCATCGCCGCCGGGTCCGGTTCGCAGCGCACGATCTCGTGGCCGAGTTCGGTCAAAGCCGCGGCCACGTCGGGGGCGGAGGCCCCGACGTCGATCAGGGGGCCGCGCACCCCACGCTGTCCGAGCAGGTCCGCGAGTTGGTCTACGGTCACGTTGGTCGCCGTCATCGGGTCGACAGTCTACGAGCGCCCGCATGCCCGAACCGCCCAGGGGGAGACGCGAGATGGCCCGAGAGAAGACGACGAGGCGATGACCGAAGGCGTTCGTACTCGCGCGGTGCTCGCCGTATTGGCAGCGGTTGCTTGGGCTGCGGCCGGAATCGTGGGGCCGGGTCCCGCCGGTGCCATCGTTGGGTGGAATGCATCATCCCCGGCGGGGCCGTTGACCGGCGGGACGCTCGCTGCGGTCGAGTACGCGGGCGAGCTGCACGTGTTCGGGGCATCCGCCGCGGGCGGCCTCGGACACATGGTTCGCGCACCCGACGGGTCGTGGGCGTCCCAGGACCTCGACCCCGGTGCGTCCGGCGCCTCCGGCGTGGCTGCGGTGGTGGTCGGCTCCGAGCTGCACGTTTTCGGGCAACCGGCGTCCGGGTCGGGGTTGCGCCATGTCTGGTGGGGTGGGGGGGCATGGCACACGGAGACCGTCGACGCGGCCCAGAGTGCCGGCACCGGGCTCAGCGCTGTCCAGTACTACGGGCAGGTGCAGGTCTTCGGAGCCCGTGCCGCGGGTCCGGGGCTGCGGCAAGCGGTGCTGGATCCCGGCTCGGGTCGGTGGTATTTCGGCGACCTCGACACCGCGGGCAGCTCCGGTCAAGGGGTCGTGGCCGAGGTGCTCTGGAGCGAGCTCCACCTCTTCGGAGCGCGTCTCGGCGGCGACGGGATCCGCCATGTCGTCTACACCCCCGGCGCGCGACAGTGGCTGACCCAGGACCTCGAGGTGGGCCAGTCCTCCGGTGCCCACGTATCGGTGGCGTACGGCCTCGGCGAGTTGCACGTCTTCGCACCCGGCGCGGGCGGTTCGGGGCTGCGACATGCGGTCTACAGCACCGCAGCGGGCACCTGGGTGGGCCAGAGTCTCGGAGCGGCCACGGCTGCAGGCGTCGGGCCCGTCGCCGTGTTCCTGTACGGGGAGCTGCACGTCTTCGACGCTGCGCCTGCTGCATCCGGGCTCGGCCACCTCGTCTACTCGACGAGCGCACGTCAGTGGCTGGGTCAGGTGCTGGACGCGGGTGCGAGTACGGGATCACCCCTGGCCGCGGCAGTCGTGGGCACCCAGTACCACCTGGTCGACAAGGCAGCCGGCGGCGGCGTCCGTCACGTCTACTACACGTCGCAGCCCGCTGGGCTCACGATCACCGGCCACGGGTGGGGCCACGGCGTCGGAATGAGCCAGTACGGTGCCGCCGGGTGGGCGCGGCGCGGCGCGTCGAGCCGCGACATCGTCTTGCACTACTTCCGCAACACCGCGCTGGGGCCGGGGCCCGCGCTCGATCAGGTGAGGGTGGGGCTGGCCCAGGACCAGGCCCGAGTTACGGGCAGCGTCGCCCAGCCGACGGCGGCCGTGTGCTCGGGAAGCGGCGCCACGGTGTGGTTCCAAGGAGCGTTCACGTTCCAGCAGTCGGGTGGCAGCGGCGTCTTCAGCGCCGGTGGGGGAACCACGTCGTGCTCCACCCCGGTGTGGGTCAACTACGGCGCACCGGGCGGCGACGTGTACATGGACAACGCCCGGCATCACTACCGTCACGGCACGCTCGAGCTCTCGGTGAGCCCCAGCGGGTTCGCGCGGGCAGTCATGGTGGTCTTCCCGGAGGGCCCTTACTCCGCCCTGGACGTCTACCTGTACGGACTCGGCGAGATGCCGTCGAGCTGGCCGGCAGCCGCGTTGGAAGCACAGGCACTCGCGGGGCGGAGCTACGCGGCGGAGAAGATCGGCCGCCTCGGTCAGCACCGCAGCGGATGCGACTGCGGGCTGACGTCGACCACCAGCGACCAGGCCTACGTCGGCTACGACAAGGAGTCCGAGGACGGCGGGTGGGGCGCCTACTGGGTCGCGGCGGTGCGCGCGACCGCCGGGCAGACCATCAACTACGCAGGAGCGGCGATTCCTGCCTACTACGCCGACTCCTCGGGTGGATGGACCGAGAACGTCGAGAACGTGTGGGGAGGCGCATCGGCCCCCTACCTCGTCGGCGTGCCCGACCCCTACGACGGCGAAGGGAACAAGTTCGCGACGTGGACCGTGTCGTTCACGTGGCCCCAGATCCAGGCGGCGCTCGCCGCAAACTCCAGCACCGCCGTCGGGACGCTGTACGACCTCCAGATGACAGGCGGCTTCGGGGTCTCGGGGCGACCCGTCTACATAACGATCGTGGGATCGGAGGGCACCAAGGTCGTGCGCTCCGCAACGTTCCAATCGGCGCTGGGGCTCAAGAGCACCCTCTTCGGCTGGACCGCGAACTGATCCGGACAGAAGGCGGATTCAGCTCGGCTCGGGCTGGGGGACGGCCCAGGCCAGCAGATCCGCGTCCGCGACCACCTGCAGGCGCCGCAGCCGCCGCCGCTCCCTCGTGCAGTACGGGAGCCAGCGCAGGAATCCCGCCAACGACCTCGCACGTCGATACGTGAGCCGTGGGTTCGGCCGGTGCAGGTTCAGCACCGGAGCCACGATGTCGCGCCGCGCGTACGAAGCTGACACGAGCACGTAGCGCCACACCTCGCGGACGAGCATCTTCAGCGGCGCGTTCTTGGCCAGCATCAGCAAGCGGTTGCGCTGTGTGTAGTGGTCGAAGATCGCCGAGCCCTCCACGTTGGTCGCCGAGTGCACGTGGCGCACTCGCGCGGTCGGGACGTAGCGGTAAGCCCAGCCCTGCGCGCGGCCCCTCCACGAGAGGTCGGTGTCCTCGTAGTAGAGGAAGAAGGCGTCGTCGAAGAGCCCGACCGCCTCGATGTAGCCGCGCCGCAGCAAGACACTGCCGCCGCACCATGCGAACACCTCGTCGGCTTCGTCGAACTGGCCCGTGTCGGGTTGGCGGAAGCCACGATCGGCGCCGAAGCCCCCCTCCACGAGGCACGATCCGCAGTTGTTGATCACGTCGAAGGGCTCGACATCGGAACCGAGCGCGAACCATCGCGGCTCGGTGCCGACCTCGACGACGGTCCTCACCGCACCCGACGTCAGCGAGACCTTCTTGGGCGTGTCGGCCGCGAGCCGCAAGCGCAGCTCCGGCAGCGTCGAAGCAGTGGACTCCACCGGGACCGGGACCCGCAGGACGGCTTCTCCCGCCGTCCACGCGAACCGGGCCTCGTCTCCGCGGCCGAGCTCGGGGCCCCACGACCCCCTCACGAAGAACGTGTGTTGGTGACGGTCGACGCCGCCGACCTCGACCCCGCTCAGGCGGACCCCGAGGTCGCGGTCGTCGCCGCGTCCCGGGCGTGACGTAGGGGACTCGACGCGGATCTCCACGAACTTGGGTGCCAGCACCATCTTGGGGCACGCCGCTCCGTGGTCCGGTAGTGCCTCGAGGGCGTCCACGAGCTCGTCGAGCCACGACGGGTCCACGGTGGTGTCGTTGTTCATCAGCGCCACGTAGTCGAAGCCGTCGAGATCGCGCATGCTCAGGTTGTTCCCGCCCGCGAAGCCGAGGTTCGACTCGGAGCGGACGAGCCTGAAGAACGGGTCCGACCGTGCCAGCTCGCTCAGGCGGGCCTCGCTGCCGTCGTGGGACCCGTTGTCGACCACCACTATGTCGAGGCGGTCACGGGGGTACCCGAGACGCCGCAGGCTCTCGAGGGCGGCGGCCGTGAGGTCACCGCCGTTGTAGTTGATCACGATCACGCGTACAGCAGGCCGCGTGTCCACCCCGATCTCGTCAGCGCTGCTCATGCACGCAGTGGTACTCGATGGAGCATCGGGTGCGCGAAAGCCGGTGTCGGGCCGATCACTGCCAGCGCAGTGCCCAGAACCCGGTCCCGCTCGTGTGAGAGCTGACCACCCACATCGAGGAGCCGGCGTTGACCGAGGTCAGCCACCAGCCCGTGGGGTCGTAGGTGTCGAACGTGATGTCCTCCCAGCGTCCGGCACTTCCGCGCCAGTAGTCGTCGTGGACACCGAGTCCGCTCTTCGGGGTGCTGAAGATGTGCAAGTCGCCGTCGAAGGACGACAGCTGCAGGAACATGCCCGCGGTGCCGGCGGTGTCGATGTCCTGGGAGTACCACGTCCGGGTGGCGGGGCTGTAGTTGAGGTGGCGCACACCGCCGCTGGACGTGATCCGGCTCACCGTGTGCAGCTCGCCGCCGTACAGGACCGCGTCCGCGAACGTGCCGTCGGTGGTGCCCACGCTCAAGTCCTCGAAGTAGTAGCGGGCGGAGGGGGCGTCGTAGACGATGTGGCGCAGGCCGTCACCGCCGGCGCGTTGGGTGAACAGGTGGAGTTGGCCCCATGCCTCGATCGCGGTCAGCCCACCCGCACCCGTGCTACCGCCGATGTCGAGGTCCTGGTACCACCACTGGCCGCGGCTCCAGACCATGTGGCGTATACCTCCACCACCAGTCCGGATGTCGTAGATGTGCAACTCGCCGAGGCTGTTGATCACCTCGATCGACTGGCCGCTGCTCGGGCCCACGTCGAGGTCCTGGGACAGCCACTTGCCACCCGAGTAGACGAGATGGCGTATGCCGCCACCCGCTCGCTCGTTGAACACGTGCAGCTCGCCGGCGTACCAGATCGACTTGATGGATCTGCCCGTGCTGAGACCCCCGGCATCGAGGACCTGCGAGGGCCAGTCGAAGCGGTCGCCGGAGTACACGGCGTGGCTGAGCCCGGTTCCCGACGGCACGGCGCCGAACACGTGGACCTCGCCCCCGACGGTCACGGCGTCGGCGCCGTTGCCGTTCGTTCCCGTGCGGTCGGACCACATGTTGGTGTACTGGGTGTAGTCCCGCGTCTTGTTCCACCACGATGTCTGCTGCAGCGCCCCCGCCCACGTGAAGCTGAAGTGGACGTGGTCGGTGTGGGGGTTCGGGCCCGTGTACGGCTGCCAGCCGTCGTCAGGCCTGTATGCCCGCCACATGTACCCGTTCCAGATGATGTACATGATCCCGAGGCGACGGGCCAGCGCGTGGCGGTTGCCGTTGGCGTCGGTCGCGAGCAGCCAGTTGACGAGGTCGTCGACGGCAGCCACGTCCCTGGAGCTCCCAGCGCTGACCATCCAGTCGAAGGCGCGCCCCTCTTTGTGCTCGCTCTGGCCACCGAGGTTGCAGTCCCTCGAGATGCCGTAGGAGCCCGTGTACGGGTAGGCGGCGAGGACCATCTTGCTGAAGTCCACGACGCCGGGTTTGGGGTCGGGGCTGCAAGTGGCCTGACCGTCGTAGACGGGGTAGGGGTCGACCGGGGACCTGAAGGCAGGAGTGGGTGGTGCGCCCTGGGCTCCGTTCGGCAGGAGCACCATCGTCAGTGCGACGACGAGGGCCAGGAGGAACGGGCGGGAGCGGGTGAGGCGTTTCATACTTGCTCTGTCACGAATCCGGTGCTGGGCCCGGGCGTGGTGTCTGCTCTCGGACTTCGGCAGAAATCGGCGCGCTCTTGACGGTCGGAGACGAGGGTGCGGGCCGCCGAAGCCGGGAAGGGTAACATCCCTGGAACCCCGCGCGTTCGGTGCGCCGCTGCCGGCATCGAGCCGCGTCGTGCCCGCCCTCGTCGCCTACCCGTTTCGTCCGTTCCACCACCGGAGACCCCGTGAGGCTCTTCCTCGACTCCGCCAACCTGGGTGAGGTGCGTGACATCGCGTCGTGGGGGGTGCTCTCGGGGGTGACCACCAACCCGACCTCGTGCGCCGCGGAAGGTGTCGACATAGCTACACGGGTGCAGGAGATCGGCCAGCTCGTGGCGGGACCCGTGACCGCGACGATCGGGGCGCGTGGGCGCGACGAGTTCGTCCACTACGGCAAGGAGCTCGCGGCGATCTCCGAGAACGTCGTCGTGCAGTTCGCGGTCGGGGCCGACACCCTGGCAGCGTGCCGCATCCTTTCCGAGGCCGGCGTCCGCATCGGCATGATCCACGTGTTCAGCGCGGCGCAGGCCGTGCTCGCCGCCAACGCCGGCGCTGCCTACTGCTCGCCCTCGATCGGCCGCGTCGACGACCTCGGCGCCGACGGAATTGCCCTGCTCGAGGAGATCGCCCAGATCTACGCCGTCCAGGGGTACCCGACCGAGCTCGTCGCCATGGATCTCGGCAGTCCCAATCACCTCGTCGCCGCCGCACGTGCTGGCGCGGACGTGTCCGCCATCCCCTATGATGTGTTCCGGCAGATGGTGAGCAACCCGCTCACCGATCTCAGCGCCGAACGCTTCTCCGAAGACAGGGCGCAGGTGCCTCAGCCGTTCGAACCCTTGGGCTACAGGCCCACGGCGGCGATCCCGAACCCCGAGACGGCGCAGCCGTTGGGGTACGGATACGAGGACAACCCGCCGCCCCAGTACGTCGACCCCTACGGTCCTACCCGCGTGGCCGACGTGGAGTCGCCTCGGTACGACGGCGGCTTCGGGGTCCCGCCCCTCTCCTGAGTTCTGCCGACACGGAATACCCCCACCAGCCCCTGAACAGCCCTTCGGTTGGAGAGCCCCTTCATGGAACCCACGCTCGACCGCAGCGGACTTGCAACCAAGTCCAAGGCCGACCTCGGCGACATCGCCAAGTCGCTCGGCATCAAGGGCACGTCGTCTTTGCGAAAAGAGCAGATCATCGACCGCATCCTCGAGAACACCGGTCCCGACAAGGCCCAACGCGAGAACCCCGGGCGCGACAACGGCAGCCACTCCGGCAACGGCAGCGGCAGCGGCAGCGGCAGCGGCGCCCGTCCCGAGCGTGGGGCACCGGCCACGTCGACGTCGCCGCGTCCGGATCGACCGGCTCCCGCCCCGTCCGCCCCCGCGGCGACAGCGACCTCCGTTCCGGCTCCCGCCTCGCCGCAGCCCCCGGCTACGGAGCAGGGCCGGTCCCACGCCTCCGACAGCCCCCACTCCGCCGACGACCACGGCTCCACCGAGCGCACGGTCCGCCGCGTGGTGGGTGGCGGCGGCCAAGGCGGTGGCCAGGGTGAGGGCAACCGCAACCGCAACCGCAACCGCAACCGCAAGCGCAAGCGCAAGGGTGGCCAGGGTGGCCAGGGTGGCGGCGGCCAAGGCGGTGGCGGCGCCCACGGCGGACGCCACCCCGACGTCGAGTACCGCGACGACGACACCGACGAGGTCGTCGAGCGACGCGGCATCCTCGACGTGCTCCCCGACGGCTACGGCTTCATCCGCACGAGTGGCTACCTGCCGGGCAAGCAGGACGTCTACGTCTCGCTGAGCCAGATCCGCCGCCTCGGGCTGCGCCGCGGCGACCAGGTGACCGGCACGATCCGCCCTCCCAAGTCCGACGAGAAGTTCCCCGCGATCCTGCACGTGATCGACGTGAACGGGCGCCCGCCCGAGCACGCTTCGGACCGACCCCGCTTCGAGGACCTCACGCCGCTGTTCCCGGACCAGAAGCTGCGCCTCGAGACCGTGGGCGCACCCAACAACACCGCTCAGCGCATCATCGACCTGATCTCGCCGATCGGCAAGGGCCAGCGCGGCCTGATCGTGTCGCCACCGAAGGCGGGCAAGACCACGATCCTCAAGCTCATGGCGCACTCGATCGAGGAGAACAACCCCGAGGTGCACCTGATGGTGCTGCTCGTCGACGAGCGCCCCGAGGAAGTCACCGACATGAAGCGCTCGATCCAGGGCGAGGTGGTGGCGTCGACCTTCGACCGTCCCGCCGACGAGCACACCCAGGTGGCGGAGCTGACGATCGAGCGCGCCAAGCGCCTCGTCGAGTACGGCCAGGACGTCGTCATCGTCCTCGACGGAATCACAAGGCTGGCGCGCGCCTACAACCTCGCCGCGCCCGCATCGGGGCGCATCCTCTCCGGTGGCGTCGACTCGGGCGCCCTGTACCCACCCAAGAAGTTCTTCGGTGCCGCCCGCAACATCGAGGAGGGTGGCTCGCTCACGATCCTCGCGACCGCGCTCGTCGAGACCGGTTCGAAGATGGACGAGGTCATCTTCGAGGAGTTCAAGGGCACGGGCAACATGGAGCTGCGCCTCGACCGGAAATTGGCGGAGAAGCGCATCTATCCTGCGATCGACATCGACGCCTCGTCGACGCGTCAGGAGCAGTTGCTCTTCGAGCGCCAGGAGCTTCAGATGGTCTGGCGCCTGCGCCGGGTGATGGCCGCCCTCGAAGGCGGTGCCGGACTCGAACTGCTGGTTGACAAGATCAAGTCGACGAAGTCGAACGAGGAGTTCCTGGCCGAGATCGCCAAGACGCCGGCCGGCGTGTGAGGCCGGCAGGGGACACGAGGACTCAGAGGACGAGATGAAGACCGACATCCACCCCGACTACGTGGACTGCACCGTGACCTGCAGTTGCGGCAACACGTTCACGACGCGGGCGACCGTTGCCGAGATGCGCGTCGAGCTCTGCTCGGAGTGCCACCCGTTCTTCACGGGCAAGCAGAAGCTCGTCGACACCGGCGGGCGCGTCGAGCGGTTCAACAAGCGCTACTCGACGGTCGACTCTCCGCTGGAGCGCAAGGCCAAGAAGCAGGCCGAGCGCAAGGCACGCGCCGAGGCCGAGGCGGCCGAAGCCGCCGAGCGCAAGGCGCGACGCGAGGCCGAGGTCGTTGCCGTCGCGTCGGAGCCCGAACCGGAGCCGGACGCGCCTGCCGCCGAGGCAGCCGACGTCACCGCTGCCTCCGGTGCGGAGGCGTCCGAGCCCGAGTGACCGGGCGACGCGGTGATCGAACGCCTGAACGAGCTGCGTGACACCGCAGGTCGCATCGAGGCACAGCTCGCGGACCCCGAGGTCGTCTCGCGTCCGGACAGGCTCGCCGAACTGAGCCGCCGCCACGCTGAGTTGGTGCCGATCCTGCGCGCACTCGACGCGTACGAGGCCGCGGGAGTGGCGATCAACGAGGCCGACGAGCTCGCCGCTGCGACCACCGACGCCGAGGAGCGTGAGTACTTCGCGGCGGAGGCCGCCGCCGCGCGGGAGGACTACGCGACCCGAGAAGCGGAGCTGCGCGACCTCATGGTCCCGCGCGACCCCGACGACGACCGTGACGTGATCATCGAGGTGCGTGCTGCGGCCGGCGGTGACGAGGCGGCCCTCTTCGCAGCCGACCTCGCCAGGATGCTCACCCGCTACGCCGAGCGTCGCGGTTGGCGTACCGGAGTGCTGTCGTCCACACCCACGGGTGTCGGCGGCTTCAAGGACGTCGCGCTCGAGGTCCGCGGCAGGGGCGCGTACGCCCACCTCAAGTTCGAGGGTGGCACCCACCGGGTGCAGCGAGTGCCCGAGACCGAGGCGTCGGGGCGCATCCACACGTCGACGGCCACGGTCGCGGTGCTGCCCGAGGCCGAGGAGGTCGAGGTGCGCATCGACGCCGCCGATCTCGACGTCGACGTGTACCGGTCGTCCGGGCCGGGGGGTCAGTCCGTCAACACGACCGACTCGGCCGTGCGGATCACACACCGCCCCTCTGGTCTCGTGGTCACGTGTCAGGACGAGAAGAGCCAGCTCCAGAACAAGGAGAAGGCACTGCGGATCCTGCGCTCGCGCCTACTGCAGGCCGAGCGCGATCGTCAGGCCGCACGGGTCGCTGCCGACCGTCGCAGCCAGGTGGGCACCGGAGAGCGGTCCGAGAAGATCCGCACCTACAACTTCCCGCAGAACCGCGTCACGGACCATCGCCTGCAGATGTCGGTGCACAACCTCGCCGCGGTCCTCGACGGTGATCTCGACGCGTTCGTCGACGCCCTCCGCGCCGACGAGCGGACCCGTCTGCTGAGCGAGGTGGAGTGGGCGTCGACGTGACGCGCTCGGTCGGCGACCTCGTCGCCACCGCGACGGAGACTCTCGCCGCGGCCGGTATCGCGGCCCCCGGCGTCGATGCCGAGAGGCTCGCACTCGTGGTGACCGGCTCCGACAGGGCCGCCTTGGTGCGGTACTGGCGCGACGAGCCACCGTGGCCCCGGTTCGCGGAGCGCTTCGCGATCCTCGTGGGACGCCGAGCCGAGCGTGTCCCGCTCCAGCACATCGAGGGCACCGCGGCGTTCCGCGACTTCCAAGTCGCGGTCGGCGCGGGCGTGTTCGTCCCGCGGCCCGAGACAGAGACGACGGTCGCGGTCGCGCTCGAGTGCGCGACCCCGGGCGGGCGGCTCCTCGACGCAGGGACCGGTAGCGGCGTCATCGCGATCGCGATGGCACGCGAGCTCGAAGGGGCAGAGGTCCACGCGACGGAGCGCTCGATGGCTGCGATCGTGTGGGCCGCACGCAACATCGGCATGCTCGCGCCGCGGGTCGTCCTGCACGAGCAGTGGTTCCTGGGACTCGACGGCGACTTCGACCTGATCGTGTCGAACCCGCCTTACGTGGACACGACCGAGCTGGCAGGGCTCGAACCCGAGGTGCGCGACCACGACCCCGAGGTCGCGCTCGTCCCCGCGGGCGGGGACGCTCTCGCCGACATCGCACTGCTCGTGCGCGAGACGCCGGCGCGGTTGCGCCCTGGTGGGACCTTCGTGTGCGAGATCGGCGCCGGCCAGGGTGCTGCCGCCGCGGCGCTGGCACGCGCACACTGGCGCAAGGTGGAAGTCGGGGCCGACCTCGCCGGGCGCGACCGCGTGCTCGTGTGCAGGGAGCCGCGGCCGTGAGCACTCCTCGCATCGTCGAGGCGGATGCCGCCGGGCTCGCTGCCGCGATCGAGGCGGTCGTTTCCGGCCGGGTCGCGGCGCTACCAACCGACACGCTCTACGCGCTGGCCACGTCGACAACGGTCGAAGGGGCGTCGAGGCGGCTCTTCGCCCTGAAGCGGCGCGACCGCGCCCTGCCCCTGCCGGTCCTGTGCGCGGATCTCGAGCAGGCAGCGACGGTCGGCGTGCTGGAGGGAGATGCGCTGCGCCTCGCGCGGCGGCACTGGCCCGGACCGCTCACGCTTGCAGTTCCGCGCCGGCGCGGTTTCGGCGCCGACCTCGGTGACGACGCCACGACGGTCGGCTTGCGTGTGAGCGACGACGACGTGACCCGTGCGGTGGCGGCCGCCGCCGGTCCCCTCGCGACTTCGAGTGCGAACCTCCACGGTCGCGACGAACCGCCCACGCCCGACGCGATCGCCGCGCTCTTCGGCGACGACCTCGCCGTGGTCGTGCGGCGCGCGTCACCGGGGTCGGGCCTGGCGTCGACGGTCGTGCTCTGCGGCAGTCGCGGCGAAGTCGTCGAGGTCCTGCGCCGAGGCGCTGTCGACCTCGGTGGTTCTCCGACCCCGCCCTCCGCATCGGACGTGGGGACCCAAACGGGGTCGTGAACCCGTCTCGCGTCCCCACGTCACTGGAACGGACCCGTTTCGGGGACCGACGCGGGCACACGCGTACGATGGCGCCGTGTTCGTCGTCCAGACCGTTTGCACGGGGAACGTGTGTCGTTCGCCTCTCGTCGAGCATCTGCTCGCGCGGTCGCTGGACCGGCGCGGAATGCGCCGCGGTGATCACTTCGACGTCTTCTCCACGGGCACGTCCGCGTTCGGCGGCGGTGCCGCGATGAGCAACGGGTCGTGGCGCGAGCTCAAGGTCCGTGGCGTCGACCCGGGTCGGCATGCGTCGCGCCAAGCCGACGTCGAGAGCCTCGCACGATCTGACCTGGTCCTGACGATGGAAGCGGCGCACTCGCGTTATCTCGCCGCGCTCGACGCGGACTGCACTCCGAGGGTCTTCACGTTGAAGGAGATCGTCGCGATACTCGAGGCACACGACGGCGCGCCGTGGCAACAAGGTGTCGGTGCTGTTCCGATGCTGCACGCAGCGCGGCCTCGCATACCCCCGGCCGAGCGTCGCTACGACGTGGCCGACCCGATCGGAGGCACCGCGAAGGTCTACGCGCGTTGTGCCCAGGAGATCGAGGACCTCGTCGAACGGATGGTCACTCCACTGTGGGGTGCCCCACTGCGAGCGGCATCCGATACGAGTAACCCAGGACACCAGAACGAAGCACGCCAGCACTGAGGAGAGCAATGGCCGACAGCCTCTTGTCCCGAGTCGATCCCGACGTGGCGGCGATCCTCGAACGCGAACTCGACCGCCAGTGCAGCACTCTGCAGCTCATCGCCTCGGAGAACTACACCTCTCCTGCGGTCATGGCCGCGACCGGGTCGGTGCTAACGAACAAGTACTCGGAGGGCTACCCGGGCCGCCGCTACTACGGCGGCAACTACGTCGTCGACGAGGTCGAGCAACTCGCGATCGACCGGGCCAAGAGCCTCTTCGGGGCCGAGCACGCCAACGTGCAGCCCCATTCGGGCGCGTCGGCGAACATGGCGGTGTTCCTCGGTCTGCTCGAACCCGGCGACAAGGTGATGGGGATGCGCCTCGACCAAGGCGGTCACCTGACACACGGTTCGCCGGTGAACGCGTCGGGGATCCTCTACGACTTCGTCGCCTACGGGCTCGACTCGGACACCGAACAGCTCGACTACGACCAGGTGCGGGACGTCGCGCTCTCCGAGAGACCCAAACTCATCATCGCCGGCGCCACCGCGTACCCACGAGTGATCGACTTCGCCACATTCCGTGAGATCGCCGACGAGGCAGGCGCGTTGTTGATGGTCGACGCCGCTCACATCATGGGACTCATCGCCGGGGGTGCCCACCCGAGCCCGGTCCCTCACGCCGACGTCGTCACCTCCACGACCCACAAGACCCTGCGGGGGCCCCGAGGCGCGCTGATCCTGTGCCGTGAGGAGCTCGCCAAGACGATCGACAAGGCCGTCTTCCCCGGCAGCCAGGGTGGCCCCCTGGAGCACGCGATCGCCGCGAAGGCGGTCTGTTTCGGCGAGGCGATGCGACCGGAGTTCGAGGCGTACGCGGCCGCCGTCGTCGAGAACTCGCGGGCGCTCGCCGAGGCGATGACCTCGGAGGGGTTCCGGCTGGTCTCGGGTGGCAGCGACAACCACCTCCTCCTCGGCGACCTGCGCCCCTTCGGGGTCACCGGCAAGGTCGTGCAACAAGCGTGCGACGACGCCGGCATCACCCTCAACAAGAACGCGATCCCCGACGACCCCGAGTCCCCCTTCGTGACGAGCGGTATCAGGGTGGGCACCGCGGCCGAGACGACCACGGGCATGGGTCCCGAGCAGATGGCCACGGTCGCGACCCTGCTGGCGCGTGCGGTGCGGGGAGCGGAGTCCCCCGGCGAGCTCGCGGCGGTGCGCGACGACGTGCGCGCCCTGCGCGCCGAGTTTCCGCCCTACCCTCCGGAGACCACGCTGCCCCAACAGGTGTGAGTGGCCCGTGTCGTTCACGGTCGTCATCCTCGCCGACGTCGTCGTGTTCCTGGCCGCGCTGGCGGTCACCTGGCTGACGACGCCGATCGCGATCCGCTACGCCGAGCGCGTGGGGGCGCTGGCCGAGCCCAACGAGCGCAGCGTGCACGTGCGCCCGACGCCGTACCTGGGCGGGGCCGCCATGTACGCGGGGTTCGTGGCCGCGCTCGGGGTCGCGGCGCTCATTCCCGCACTGCGCCCGGTCTTCGGAGGCAAGCAGTGGATCGGGGTGGCGCTCGCGGCGACCGTGCTCTTCGTCGTGATGCTCGTCGACGACCTGCGCGACATCTCGCCGCCGGCCAAGGTCGCGGGGATGGTGCTCGCCGCAGGGATCCTTTCGCTGCTCGGCGTGACCATGACCTACTTCCGGATCCCGTTCGCCGGCTTGATCGTGGTCTCGTCCGACATCGCGCCTCTCGTGACAGCCGCCTGGGTCGTCGTGATGTGCAACGCGATGAACCTCATCGACGGCCTCGACGGGCTCGCTGCAGGGGTGGCGGCGATCGCAGGCCTCGCCATGTTCCTCTTCGCCGTGCGGCTCCAGGACATCGGCCTCCTCGGCCTCGACTCGCTCGGGCCTGTCCTGTGCGTCGCCGTGGCAGGGATGGGCCTCGGGTTCCTGCGATGGAACTTCCACCCGGCACGGGTGTTCATGGGTGACGCCGGCGCCATGTTGCTCGGCTTGCTCCTCGCGGCCGCGACGATGCTCATCGGTGGCCGGGTCGACGACGCTTTCAGCGGGCAGACGTTCTTCTTCTTCGCCCCCCTCGTGATCCCGATCATCATCCTCGGGATCCCCGTCGCCGACATGGTCCTCAGCTTCGTCAGGCGCCTCGCGACCGGACGCTCGTTCGCGAGCGCCGACCGCGAGCACCTGCACCACCGCCTGCTCGAGCTCGGTCACGGCCCGCGCCGCACGGTCCTGATGATCTACGCGTGGACGATCCTGCTGTCGTGCGTGGTCCTCGTGCCCACCTACACCGGACGCGGGAACGCGATCGTGCCACTCGCCCTCGCCGCGATGGCGCTGCTCATCTTCGCGGTGTTCCACCCCGGCAACCCGAAACGACCGCAGGTGCCTGTGCTGAGCTCGCCCGGCAAGCACGTGCGCGGGCGCCCCCCCGTACGCCGTGTGACGGTCGCGGCCGAGGACACGGCGACCGAGGAGATCGCGATCCCGGCCGGGCCGCGGTGAGCGCGGACGGCGGCGGCGAACCCGTAGAGGTCCGGCGTGACGGGATCACGTTGCGCGTGGCGATCTGGGTGACGCTGGGCGTCGCCCTCGCCGTTTGGGCCCTGCCCCGCACGGTGGAGTCGCGGTGGGAGTGGGTCGCGGTCGGGCTCGGCTTCGCCGCGGCTGCCGGGGCGTCCCTCGGTCTGCGGGTGCGGATCTTCATCGACGACGACGCCCTCACGATCGTGAACCCGTTCCGCACGGTCCGGGTCGCCATCGACGACGTCGAGCTGATCGAGGCGGGCTACGTCTGGAGGCACGGGGCGTTCGTCGCCCGCCTCGTGTGCAAGGACGGCCACAGGGTCGCGTTGTGGGCCTGCTCGGGCTGGCCGGTCGGGGCACTCACGGACCCCTTCAAGACCAGGATGCTGGCCGAGCACGTCGCCGCCCTCGCCGATCTCGAGGTGGTCCAGCGGTGACTTTGACGTGGGGACGTGAAACGGGTTCACAGCCCGTCTGGCGTCCCCACGTCGGTGTCGGCCCTTGACGTGGGGACGTGAAACGGGTTCACGGCCCGTCTGGCGTCCCCACGTCGGGGTTGGCCTTTGACGTGGGGACGTGAAACGGGTTCACGGCCCGTCTGGCGTCCCCACGTCGGGGTCGGCCTTTGACGTGGGGACGTGAAACGGGTTCACGGCCCGTCTGGCGTCCCCACGTCGGGGTTGGCCTTTGACGTGGGGACGTGAAACGGGTTCACAGCCCGTCTGGCGTCCCCACGTCGGTGCGGGGTCGGGGTCGGGGTTGGGGAGCCCGACGTGGACGGGCCATCGTGCCCCGCGATTTCCGGTCGATCGGCCCCGGGGCCCGCGGGGGTGCCCGCCCTAGCATCGCGATGATGGCGCTGTTGCGGAGCCGTCGCTCCCGGACCCCCGATCGGACTCCTGACGAGGACGCGATCTTCGTCGAGGCAGCACGAGAGGCGTTCCCGCGGCTCGTGCGGTATGCCCGTGCGATCGTGCGGCCGTCGCAGGCCGAAGACGTCGCACAGGATGCGCTCACCAAGGCTTGGCGCTACTTCGACAGCTACGACGGCAGCGGCAGTTTCGAAGGTTGGCTCTTCCGCATCTGCCGGCGCTGTGCGCTCGACGTGGTCGCCCGCGATGCGTCGAGGCCGATGGAGTTGCACGGGCTCGTTCCCCCCGAGCCGCGCAACGGCACGGTTCCCGCCGGCCCGGATTCGGCGGTCGGTTTGGAACTTCTCGTGGACATGCTGCCCGAGGTTCAGCGTGAAGCCTTCGCCCTGACCCAGATCGGCGAGCTCACCTACGAAGAGGCCGCCGAGGTGCTCGAGGTACCGGTCGGCACGATCAGGTCCCGGGTGAACCGGGCCCGAGCCTTCCTGCAGGAACGTCTTGCCGACGCCGAGGCCTCGTGACCGATGAGCTCGCCGATCGCCGCTCCGGGCGGGACTCGACGACAAGTGGGACTCCGAGGCGCTCCCCGGTCCCTGTCTTCCCCGGCCACGCGCTCTGGATCCGGGTCCTGCTCTTCACGTGTGCCGGGATGCAACTGCTCGTCGGCATCCCCCTGGCGCTCGGGATAGCGCTGCCCGGAACCTGGGCGGCACAGACCACGCACCTCGTCCGCGACGGCACGCTGGCGTGCCTGCTCGGCGTCGTCCTCGTTGCCGTGGCGATGCGGCCGCGGTGGTCGCGGCCGCTCACCGTCGTCGCCGTCGCGATCTTCGTCGTGCAGCTCCTCGGCAGCACCGGCGACCTCGCCGCCGGCAACGTGCGGCCGACGTTCGAGCTGGTGCACCTGGTCGGCGCGGTCGGTGTCATCGGATGTGTCGTCGCCACCTTGCGGACCAAGCCGCGATTCGAGATGCGTCCCTCCGGAGATTTCTTCGAGGGTGATGGAACCGAACCGTGACCCTGACCGGTCTTGAGTGCTGTGGATCCAATCCGAGTCGGACATGGCTGATCCGATGCGCCCGAGACGAACGTACCCGCCAGTCGTGGTCGCCGCCGTGGCCGTGGTGGGCAGCATCACGCTGACCGCCTGCGGCCGCGGCGGGGGCGCGTCCGCTCCCGGCGCCACGGAGGTCCCGGAGCGGGCCGGTGTCGTGCGAGACGTCCAGCCCGACGTGTCCTCGGTCTCCCTCCCCGACGCGGCTGCCGGGGGTGTGCCGTTCAACTTCCGCGCCGACCCGGGACACGTCCTTCTCGCCTATTTCGGTTACACAGGATGTCCCGACGTGTGTCCGACGACCCTCGGCGACCTGAAGCGCGCCCGCGCCGGCCTCGCCGAGGAGGACAGGGACCGCATGCAGGTGGCGATGGTGACCGTCGATCCCGATCGGGACACGGCCGAGATGCTGACGTCCTACCTCGCCCACTTCTTCGACGACGCGCACGCGTTGCGCACCGACGACCCGGCCCAGCTCGCTGCCGCGAAAGCGGCATTCGGCGTCGAATCGCGCAGGAACGCGACGAGCGACCCCGGGGTCTTCACGTTCGATCACACGGCGACGGTCTTCGCCGTGGACGAGACCGGCCACGTCGTCCTGGAGTGGCCGTACGGAACGACGTCGTCGGCGATCGCCGCCGACGTCAGCACCCTGTTGGAGGAACGCTCGTGAAGCGACACAAGATCCTCGCGTCGGTTGCCGCGGCCGCTGTTGCCCTCGGCGTCGGAGGCTGCGCGAAGAGCAAGGACGAAGCAGCGACAACGACCAAGGCCGACGCCTCGACCACGAGAGCTGCGGCCGGGATCGAGGTCGGGGACCCGTGGGCGCGGGCGACCATCGGCGAGGCGACGTCGACGGGTGTGTTCATGACGCTCGACAACACCGGCGCCGACGACGACGCCCTCGTCGGCGCGTCCGCCCCGGCGACCGTCGCGCGCGTCGTCCAGATCCACGAGACCGTGGCGAGCACCGGTGACACGACCACGTCGATGCAGCACGGCGGTTCGTCCATGGGCGGTGGCTCCATGGGCAGTGGCCAGATGGGTAGTGGCCAGATGGCCGGAATGCAGGAGGTGCAGAGGGTCGCCATCCCGGCCGGGGGCAGCGTGCAGCTCGCGCCGGGCGGGTACCACGTGATGCTGATCGACCTGGCCAAGCCTCTGGCGGTGGGCGACACCTTCGAGCTCACGCTCGAGTTCGAGAAGGCCGGTGCCAAGACCGTGACGGTCACGGCCCAGGAGAGCTGACGAGGAGAGCCGACGAGGAGGCCTGACGCGGAGGCCTGACGCGGAGGCCTGACGCGGAGGCCTGACGCGGAGGCCTGACGCGGAGGCCTGACGCGGAGGCCTGACGCGGAGGCCTGACGAGGAGGCCTGACGAGGAGGCCTGACGCGGAGGCCTGACGCGGAGGCCTGACGCGGAGGCCTGACGAGGAGGCCTGACGAGGAGGCCGAAGCGTTGATTTGGCTCGGGGAGGCGGCCGGCGCTACCTTGTGAGCCGATTCACAAGCTCGACGGCCGCTCCACGCGGTCTGCTAGTCGTTCCGGGAACCGATGGCCACCACCGCCGCAAGCCGCAAGCGTGCGCGCAAGCCCCGCTGGGGCAAGCAGCCCCTGCGTGGTGATGCCTCTGGGCTCACGATGGGTGTCGAGTACGTCGTAGCGGTGCTGTTCTTCATGGGCATCGGCTGGCTCCTCGACCGCTGGTTCGGCACGGCGCCTTGGATCCTCGTGACGTGCGTGGTCGTCGGCTTCGTGTCGGGTTTCCTGCGGCTCTTCTACGCCGACGAGTACGCCAAGGCGCGGCGCCGCACGCTCGGCATCGCGGACCCGCCCCAACGCGAGGTGCCCGAGGTGCTCACCGAGGCCGCCGCGGCCGAGCGCGAGCGCGTGCCCGGCCGCCTCTTCGGCGGTGCCGACGGCGACGGAATCGTCGGCTACGACGACTGGCGACCGCGCCGCTTCGGCGAGCCGGTGCCCGAGGAGCTTTCCGCGAGCAGAGCCGGTTCACCTGGGAAGGCACCGCGGTGACGGCGGCGAGCCCGGACTTCCCCTACGGTCCGCGCGGGATCGAGACCGGCCTGGTTCGCCAGGCGCTGCCGTGGGCGCTCGTCGTGGTCCCCGTAGCAGCAGTAGGCGGCTGGCTCGCGTCCGGCACGGACGGCCTCGTGTCCGCCCTGATCGGCTGCGTCCTCGCCGTCGCCAACCTCTACGCCTCGGCGTGGATCCTCGAACGCGCGGCACGCCGCGGCCCCGAGACCCTGATGATGGCCTCACTCGGCGGCTTCGCTGTGCGGCTCCTGGTGCTCACCGGGATCGTCTACGCGCTCTCCAAGCTCGCCTTCGTCGACGTCGCCGTCCTCGGCGTCGTCCTGCTCTGCACCTACCTCGCCCTGCTCATCCTCGAGGCGATCACCGTGGTACGGACCGACAGGGCGCTCGGGCTCGCCCCACGCTACGCCGGCTCGCCTATCGACCGCTCCGACGACAAGGAATGCTCCTGATGCTGCTCGCCGCAGGCAACGGACTGCACATCCCGACGACCGACGAGCTCTTCTCCTGGCCCACGATCGGGATCGGCCTCAACAAGGTCGGGCTGCTCTACATCGTCGCAGCGGCCATCTCGGCGCTCCTCTGGCTCCTCGCGATCCGGAAGAAGGACATGGTGCCCAAGGGCATCCAGAACCTCATGGAGCCGCTGTACACCTTCATCCGCGAGCAGATCGTCATCGAGGTGATGGGCAACCGCGCCGACGCGCTCCGCTACATCCCCTTCCTCGGGACGTTGTTCACGTTCATCCTGATCTGCAACATCTTCGAGGTGATCCCCGGGATCAACTTCCCGCCCACCGCCCGCATGGCCGGTCCCGCCTTCTTCGCGATCCTCGTCTGGTTCGTGTTCAACATCCAGGGGATCATCAGCCAGGGCGTCGGCCACTACTTCAAGGGAATCCTGTTCCCCCCCGGCGTGCCCTGGCCGATCTACATCCTGCTCACGCCGATCGAGCTCGTGTCGGTCTTCATCGTCAGGCCCCTCACCCTCGCCGTGCGACTCTTCGCCAACCTCGTCGCGGGCAACACGCTCCTCGCGGTGTTCCTGATATTCACCTCGTACACGTTCAGCCAGATCTGGAAGGACCCGAGCCCGCTGATCATCATCTCCCCGTTCGCGTTCGCGGGCGCCGTCGGGATGATGGGCTTCGAGGTCTTCGTCGCGTTCATCCAGGCGTTCATCTTCACGATCCTCACCGCCGTCTACGTCGGGGAGTCCCTGCACGGCCACTGAGCCGTGAGACATCGAAGTCCGAGATCGTCATGAACCAACAGGTCCGACAGGTTGTAATACAAGGAGAAGCACAACAATGATCCTCGCTGAGATCACCGGGAACATCTCGTCGGTGGGCAAGGGCCTCGTGTATGGTCTCGCGGCCATCGGGCCCGGCATCGGCATCGGCATGATCGCGTCTTCGGCGATCGATGCGTCCGCTCGACAGCCGGAGCTCGCCGGCCAGAGCCGGACCACGATGTTCCTCGGTATCGCGTTCACCGAGGCGCTCGCCTTGTTCGGCTTCGTCCTCAGCTTCATCATCAGCTAGCCGCGGGCACCCCAGAGGGGATTTGCGACGATGAGTCTCACCGAAGTGGGCATCCTGGCCCAGCAGGCGCCGACCCAGCAGGCGCCGACCCAGCAGGCGCCGACCCAGGAGGCGCCTCAGCAGGTGCCCACACAACAGGTACCCGAAACCACCTCCGCTTCCTCGGTCCCCGAGGCCAAGCAGCAGGGCTTCGACGCCGTCAACGCCTGCATGCAGGAGAAGCAGCAGGAGCTCATCCAGCGGGTCCAGGGCGGCGGCGCTCGTCCGGATCAGGCCGAGATCACCCAGATCACCGTCGAGTGTTTCGACAGGTACACCGAGGCGGTCATCGGTGAGGCCGGGACCGAGGTCAAGGAAGAGAAGTCGGGTGCCCAGCTCATCCTGCCCCAGTGGCAGGAGCTGATCCCGGCCGCGCTCGCGTTCGTCGTCCTCTTCGCGCTGCTCGCCAAGTTCGCGTTCCCGGCGATGAAGCGCATGCTTCAGAAGCGCTCCGACCAGATCCAGGACGACCTGACCAAGGCCGAGCAGGCAAAGCTCGAGGCCGAAGAGGTACTCGACGACTACCGCACCCAGCTCGCCAACGCGCGTGGAGACGCGGCCCGCATCATCGAGGAGTCGCGCAAGCAAGCCGACGAGTTGCGCCGTGACGTGCTCGCCAAGGCAGAGGAGGATGCGCGTGCCGTCCGCGAGGCGGCTGCACGCGACGTCGCCGGTGCCGTCGACACGGCCAAGGCCGAACTGCGCCAGCAGGTCGCCGAGCTCTCGATCGAACTCGCCGGCCGCCTCGTCGGCGCCCAACTCGACCGCAGCGGCCACGAGGGCCTCATCGACGGCTTCATCGCCGACCTCGACGCGACGGGGGCGAAGTCGTGACCGACGGCGCGATTCGGGGATACGCCCAGGCGATGCTCGACGTCGCCGAGGCCGAGGGAGTCCTCGACGACGTCGAGGACGAGCTCTTCGCGTTCCGCGGGACGCTCGAGCAGAACCCCGCCCTGGTCCAGGGCATCTCCGATGTCGGGATCCCCGCCGACCGGCGCCAGCAGCTCGTCGAGGAGCTGCTCGGCGGCCGCGCGCTCCCTCAGACCACCCAGCTCGTCAGCTTCGTGGTCGGCGGTGGCCGCGGTCGTGTCCTCCAGGACGTCATCACCGAGTTCCTCGACCTCGCGGCAGCGCGCAAGTCGAGCGCCGTCGCCGAGGTCCGCGCTGCCGCCGAGCTGTCCGAGGACCAGAAGGTCAAGCTCGCCGCCGCCCTCGAGAAGGCCACCGGCAAGAAGGTCACGGTGCGAGTCCAGGTGGACCCGGCCGTGATCGGTGGCATAGTCGTGAGAGTCGGCGACCAGGTCGTCGACGGCACTGTCCGCACGCAGCTCAACAGGTTCCGGGAAGGCCTCCGCAGCGCGTCGTGACGCCAGCGTGAGAGGAAGACGAACAAGTGGCCGAGACCCTGCAGATCAACCCCCAAGACATCACCAGCGTGCTCAAGAAGTACGTCTCGGGCTACAAGGCCGAGATCGATGTCGAACAGGTCGGGACCGTGATCGAGGTCGGCGACGGCATCGCCCGCGTGAGCGGACTGCCGGGCGTCATGTCGAACGAGATCGTCGAGTTCGAGAACGGCGTCAGCGGCCTCGCGCTCAACCTCGAGGAGGACAACGTCGGTGTCGTCGTCCTCGGTCCGAGCGAGGAGATCGAGGAGCGCATGAGCGTGCGCTCGACCGGGCGCATCCTCTCGGTCCCCGTGGGCGACGAGATGCTCGGTCGCGTCGTCGACCCGCTCGGGCGTCCCATCGACGGCAAGGGTCCGATCAACACCCAGGCCACCCGCCTCCTCGAGCTGCAGGCGCCCACGGTCGTGCAGCGCCAACCGGTGAAGGAGCCGATGCAGACCGGGGTGAAGGCGATCGACGCCATGACCCCCGTCGGCCGCGGCCAGCGCGAGCTCGTGATCGGCGACCGCCAGACCGGCAAGACCGCGGTCTGCATCGACACGATCATCAACCAGAAGCGCGAGAACGTGAAGTGCGTCTACGTGGCGGTCGGCCAGAAGGCCTCGACGGTCGCGGAGATCGTGGAGCAGCTCCGCGAGAACGGTGCGCTCGACTACACGGTGGTCGTGTCCGCGCCCGCGTCGGCGCCGGCGCCGTTCCAGTACCTCGCGCCCTACGCGGGCTGCGCGATCGGCCAGCACTGGATGTACAACGGCGACGCCGCGCTCATCGTCTACGACGACCTCTCCAAGCAGGCCGTCGCGTACCGCCAGATCTCGCTGTTGCTGCGCCGGCCCCCGGGCCGTGAGGCCTACCCCGGCGACGTCTTCTACGCGCACTCGCGCCTGCTCGAGCGTGCCGCCAAGCTCTCCGACGAACTCGGCGCCGGTTCGCTCACGGCGCTGCCGATCATCGAGACCCAGGCCAACGACGTGTCGGCCTACATCCCGACGAACGTGATCTCGATCACCGACGGGCAGATCTTCCTCGAGTCCGACCTGTTCAACCAGGGCCAGCGCCCCGCGATCAACGTCGGCATCTCGGTGTCGCGCGTGGGTGGGTCGGCGCAGATCAAGTCGATGAAGAAGGTGGCCGGTTCGCTGCGCCTCGACCTCGCGCAGTACCGCGAGCTCGCGGCGTTCGCCGAGTTCGGCTCCGACCTCGACGCCACTTCCCAACGTCAGCTCAACCGCGGCGAGAAGATGACCGAGCTGCTCAAGCAGCCGCAGTTCTCGCCGTTCGAGGTCACCGACCAGGTGCTGTCGATCTGGGCGGCGGGCGAGGGCCACCTCGACGACGTGCCGACGACCGCCGTGCGCGACTTCGAGCGTGACTGGCTCGCGTTCGTGTCGAGCCGCTACCCCCAGCTCCACGACGAGCTCAGAGCCGGTTTCGACGACGAGACCGTCGCGACGATGACCCGCGCCGTCAAGGAGTTCCGCCGCGACTGGAGCGCGCCCGAGGGAGTCGAGTGGACCCCGGACACGAGCCCCGAGGTCGAGGCGTTGGAGGCCGAGCTCGCAGAGGTCGAGGCCGACGTCGAGGCCGCCGAGGAGCAGGTCCACGAGCACGAGCCGAAGCACCCCGGCGTTCCCATCACCGAGGGCGAGGACGCCCCGGTGACGGACTTCTGAGCGCTGACCCCGTGAGAGTCGTACCGAGACGGTTTGGAGTAGGCGAACGTGGCCGCAGGTGAGCTGAGACTGATTCGTCGGCGCATCCGATCGGTGCAGTCGACGATGAAGATCACGCGCGCGATGGAACTCATCGCCGCGAGCCGCATCGTCAAGGCCGAGCAGCTCGTGCAGTCCTCGAGGCCGTACGCGGAGCGCATGTCGGCGGTGATGGGACACCTCGCCGCCGCGGCCGGCGGAAACGTGCAGCACCCGCTCCTCGAGCCCCGCGACGAGGTGGGCCGTGCAGCGGTGCTCGTGCTCTGCTCCGACCGGGGCCTCTGTGGCGCCTACAACACCAACGTGTTCCGGCTCGCGCTCGGCCACCTCGACGAGATGCCGGGCACGGCCCACGAGGTGCTCTCGTACGGGAAGAAGTCCGAGGGCTTCTTCCGCTATCGCGGCTACGACGTCGCCCGGGTGTGGGACATGACCGACCGGCCGACCTACGCGCAGGCCAAAGAAGTCGCCCGCTACGCGATGAGCCGGTACCTCGACGGCGAGCTCGACCGAATCGACCTCGTGTACACCCGGTACCTGTCGGCCTTTCGCCAGCAGCCCGTGGTGGTGCCGCTGTTGCCGATCGACACGGGCGCGCTCGCCGACGCGGAGGCCACCAGCGCGGAGGCCACGGGTCCGGCCGTACCGGCCGACACGATCTTCGAGCCCGAGCCGTCGGTGATCCTCGGGGCGCTCGTGCCGAATGGGCTCACCTCGCGGGTCTACTCGGCCGCGCTCGAAGCGTCGGCGTCGGAGCACGCGTCGCGGCGCCGCGCGATGAAGGCCGCGACCGACAACGCCGGTGATCTGATCAAGGCTCTCCAACTCGAAGGCAACAAGGCTCGCCAGGCGGCGATCACCACCGAGATCCTCGAGGTCGTCAGTGGCGCCGAGGCGCTGGCGGCGGACTGATTCGCGGATTGATTTCAGGCAACGACGAGATCACAGGAGACGGGCACGAAATGGCCACGACCACCACTGCCAACCACGACGCCCTCGAAGACGGCCGCATCGTCGGCGTGTACGGCCCCGTCGTCGACGTCGAGTTCCCACCCGACGCGCTTCCCGAGATCAACTACGCCCTCCAGGTCGAGCGCGTCGTCGGCGACCAGGGTGAGACCGAGATGATCACCGCCGAGGTCGCCCAGCAGATCGGCGAGGGGCGTGTGCGCGCGGTCGCGTTGCGCCCGTCGGACGGCCTGCGCCGCGGTGCTCCGGTCGTCAACACGGGTGCCCCGATCACGGTGCCGGTCGGCCCCAAGACGCTGGGCCACATCTTCAACGTGATCGGCCAACCCCTCGACGACCCCGGTGCCGACGTCGGCGACGTGCGCTGGCCGATCCACCGCGACCCGCCCAAGTTCGCCGACCTCGAGCCGCGCACGGTGATGTTCGAGACCGGCATCAAGGTCATCGACCTGCTCGAGCCCTACGTGGCCGGCGGCAAGATCGGCATGTTCGGCGGCGCCGGCGTCGGCAAGACCGTCATCATCCAGGAGATGATCCACCGCGCCGCGACCGAGCACGGCGGCGTCTCGGTGTTCGCCGGGGTCGGTGAGCGCACCCGCGAGGGCAACGACCTCTTCCTCGAGATGACCGAGTCGGGCGTGATCGAGAAGACCGCGCTGGTGTTCGGTCAGATGGACGAGCCTCCCGGTGTCCGCCTCCGCGTGGCGCTGAGCGCGCTGACGATGGCGGAGTACTTCCGCGACGAAGAGAAGCAGGACGTGCTCCTCTTCGTCGACAACGTGTTCCGTTTCACCCAGGCGGGCTCGGAGGTGTCGACCCTGCTCGGGCGCATGCCGGCGGCGGTCGGCTACCAGCCGACGCTGTCGAACGAGATGGGCGAGCTCCAGGAGCGCATCACCTCGGTCGGGGGCCGCTCGATCACGTCGCTGCAGGCGATCTACGTGCCCGCCGACGACCTCACCGACCCCGCCCCGGCGACGACGTTCAGCCACCTCGACGCCACGACCGTGCTCAGCCGTGCGATCTCCGAGCTCGGCATCTACCCCGCGGTCGACCCGCTCGACTCGACGAGCCGGATCCTCGATCCGCGCTACGTCGGCGACGAGCACTACGACACGGCGCGGCGCGTGCAGGAGATCCTCCAGCGCTACAAGGACCTCACCGACATCATCGCGATCCTCGGCGTCGACGAGCTGTCGGAGGAGGACAAGGTCATCGTCAACCGGGCCCGTCGCCTCCAGAAGTTCCTGAGCCAGCCGTTCTTCGTGGCCGAGCAGTTCACGAGCCAGCCCGGCATCTACGTACCGCTCGCGGAGACGATCGAGTCCTTCAAGGCCGTTTGCGACGGTGATGCGGACGACCTGCCCGAGCAGGCGTTCCACATGGTCGGCAACCTCGACGACGCGCGCCGCAAGGCGCGTGAGCTCGTCGACGCGTGACGGCTGCGGAGCCGGGGAGCCCCATGCAGGTCGAGATCGTCACACCCGAGGCCGTCCTCTACTCCGGCGAGGCCGACATGGTCATCGCGCGGGGCCTCGCAGGCGAGGTGGGCGTGTTGCGCGACCACGAGCCCATGCTGGTCGGCCTCGACTACGGCGAGATGCGCGTGTACCAGGGGGATTCGGTCACCGACCGTTTCGCCGTCTACGGCGGGTTCCTCGAGGTGCGCGACAACGTCGTGTCGGTCCTCTCCGACGACGCCGAGGATTCGCGTGCGATCGACGTCGCCGACGCCGAGGCGGGCCTCGCCGCGGTGGACACGATCGCCGCCGACAAGGGAGACGCGGCGCAGGCCGAAGCCCTGAAGCGGGCAGAGGTGCGCCTCGCGGTCGCCCGCGGTGGATCCGCGTAGCGCTCAGGCGAGGCCTCCGGCCCGAGAGGTGCTCGTCTACTGCGCGCTGCGGCGCTCGCGGTAGTCCTCGATCTCCACCGGTGGCGGGATGTGGGCGCGCCGGCCGACTGCGCCGAACAGGGTCGCCGTGAGTCGTGCCCACACCCATCCTGCCGCGGTCCCCGCGGCGACCGTCGTGGCAGCGCCGCCGAGATGCACGCGTGCGGTGCCGGTCGCGATCGCGCCTGCGACTGCCGGCGCCGTCCCCGAGGCACCGAGGCGTGAGAAGGCGCCGTAGGAAGCGCCGTCCACGATGCTGCGTCGCAGCGGCGCCGGTATGGCGGGGCCACCGAAGCGCTCGAGGACGTAGGGCGCTGCGAGCGGGATTCCGACGGCGATCGTCGCGAAGACCACCGGCCGTGGGCTCGACGACCGCGTCGCTGTCCCGACTGCCAGGACACCGCACGCTGCGGGAGCAGCGTCGGATGCCCTCGAGACGAACCTCGCTGCCTGGTCCAGGCGAGAACCGCCCACCCTGCGCGTGCTCTCGCCGACCCAGGCGTCGAGGCGGTCACGCATCCCGGGCGAACGGACGACCTCGGTCGTCACGCGCAGGGCATGGACGACCTGTTCGATGCGCAGGAGTGTCCTCGCGAGGTTCACGCCCACCAGGCTACCGGCACCGCGAGCCCCTCGGGACCGTCCGCGGCGATCGCGAGCGGTGCCGCCGCTCCTTCCACCGCAGTTCGCAGGAGGAATAGGGTAGGTCGGTCGTAGAATCCTTCAGGCGGGCGAGCAGGGTGGTCCGTTGGTGGTCCGAGGACCACGCGCGGTCGTCCGAGGGTGAGTGATGGACAGGAACTGGCAGACTCCCGGTGGCCCCACGAGGTCCGGCTCCTACGCGGCCAGTGGTACCCGACGTGACCTCGACGGCGCATGGGGGTCGTCTGCCGCTGCGACGGTGGCGCCGCCCGAGTCACCCGGTCCACTCGCACCCCCGCGAGCACCCGACCCTCCCCGGCCTCCGCTGCCACCACGGCAGCCCGTGACGCCGGTCACGTCCACCGCGGCTCAGGTGTCGCTGCCGCGTCCGGCGCCGGTCGCGGCCAAGCGGCGATCCCCGTGGGTCTCGCCGTGGCGTCTGCGCGGTGCGGACGCCAGGCGCCAGCTCCTTCTCGTGGGAGCGTTCGTGGTGCTCGCCGTGCTCGCAGCCTTGGTGGTTGCCGTCTCGCTCTCGAGGGATGCCGAACCGGGTGCATCACGCGTGCCCGCCGGTCCCAGCGGGCCCAACCCGTTCGCTCGTGCCGACGACCCGGTACCTGCGCTGACCGAGAACGACAGCGTGCTGCCACCTGCCGACGCAGCACAGCTCCCGCTGGACCCCGAGGCCACGACCACCACCATGGCGCCGGCGCAGGCAGGCCAGCAGGCGACCTCGACTCCCACGCCCGTGGGCGGGGCGGCTTCGGGCCCGGGCCCGAGCCCGAGCCCGGCCCCGGTACCGGCGAAGTCCGTCACGCTCGTCTACTCGGCCTCGCCGTCGGGCATCACGATCAACGGTAACGACTCACCCCGGCTCAACGTGGGCGACAAGCTCGTCCTCGAGCGGGCATCGGGCGAGGCCGGGGGAGTCATGATCGCGGCCCCGGACGCCTTCACCGAGTCCAGGTCCGGCTACGACTACACCTACACCGCCACGTCTCCGGGTTCGTACGCGGTCACCGTCGTCGCGTTCGGGTTCACCAAATCCGTTCCCGTAGCCGTCGGCTGACGCCGGGGGTCCGCGCGCACGCTTCCGCGTCCGTGCCATCCTTGTGGCGACGTGGACCGATCCATCCTGCTCACCTCGAGATCGCGACGACTGGTAGCGGCCCTGGCCCTGGTCGCCTTGGCCGCTGGGCTGGTGGTCGCGGGACCGGCCCGTGGCGACACGGGCGACTGGGCGGCCTCGACGATCCCCGACAGCTCCACGCTGGGCTACCCGACCGCCTCGGTCGTCTTCGCAGGCGAGGTGCACGTCTTCGCGCCCGAGATCACCGGGCACGGTATCCGTCACTCCGCGGCAGGGTCGCAGTGGGTCTCGCACACGATCGATCCCGCGGGCAGCTCGGGCCAGGCCCTGGCCGTCGCGATCTGGTACGGCCAGCTCCACGTCTTCAGCAGGCCCAGCGCGGGAACCGGTGTCCGGCACGCGGTCTGGACCGGGACACAGTGGCTCTCCCAGACCATCGACGCAGGCGGCAGTGCCGGCCAGGGGCTGATGGTGCTCGCCGGCTACTACGGCGAGTTCCACGTGTTCGGGCGGTCGGCGTCGGGCACGGGGTTGCGTCACCTCGTGTACACGGCCGGCGGTCAGTGGGCTGCCCAGGACCTCGATGCGAACACTCCGGGCGACCGGGGGACGCTCGTGGTCCTCTGGGGCGAGCTGCACGTGTACGGGGCCGCCAACGCGGGCGGTGTGCGCCACCTCGTCTACGCGCCCTCGCAGCGGCGCTGGTTCGGCGAGACGATCGACCCGGGCGGGTCCGACGCCTCGAGCACCGTCTCGCTCGTGACCTGGTTCGGGGAGGTTCACCTCTTCACCGGCCGCAAGGGGGCATCGGGGTTGCGCCAGCTCGTGTACGCCGGCAGGTGGGTCGCCGACGACCTCGACACGGGCCCGGGCGGGTCCGCGGGGACCGATGTCGCCGCGGTCGGCTTCGCGGGCGGGGTCCACGTCGTGAGCCGCGCGTCGACGGGTCTCGGGGTGCGCCACGTCTGGTACGGGCTCGTGCGCGGGTGGCAGTCCGAGACGGTGGATCCGAGCGGGACGAACGGACGCGGCATCTCCGCACTGGTGCGCGGCAGTGCGCTCGACGTCTTCAGCGGCGGTAACGGCGGCGGCATCAGGCGCAACGTCTTCGACAACGCCGTCGCGATCTGGGGTGGGATCGGTGCCTGGGTCGACCGATACGACTACCCGTCCTCGGACGCCGCCGGCCTCGACGTCATGGCCTCTCACGGCACCGCGACGCTTTATCTCCAGACCGGTCGCAGCAGCGAGGCTGTCGACGTCCTGGAACCCGAGCGCATCGGCCGGGTCCTCGAAGGCGCCCACGACCGCGGGATGAAGGTCGTCGCCTGGTACGCGCCCAGCTTCGTCGACGCCGACATGGATCTGCGGCGGTCGCTGGCGGCGGTCAACTTCGTCTCGCCGCGCGGGGACCGCTTCGACGGCTTCGCCCCCGACATCGAGAGCTCCAAGCTGGCGGACCCCGCAGAGCGGAGCCGCCGCCTCAGTGCGTACTCGGCGACGCTGAGGGCTTCGACCCTCGGGACGCCGCTCGGCGCGATCGTCCCGTCGCCACTCGGCTTCGTGAACCACCCCGAGTACTGGCCCGGTTTCCCGTGGTCCTCGATCGGCGCCTACTACGACGCAGTCCTGCCGATGCTGTACTGGTCCTACAGGGGCACCGGACCGGAGTGGGCCGTCGGCTACGTCGGCCAGGCCTACGTCCAGCTCTACCAGGACATGGCACCCACCCAGTTGCCGGTGCACGGGATCGGAGGCATCGCGAACGAGGTCCCCGTCTCCGACGTGGCGGACTTCGCGGCGACCTCGTGCCGGTCGGGCGTCATCGGTGTGAGTCTCTACGACGCCGGCACGACGTCACCAGAGGAGTGGGTGGCGCTCGTGGACACCTTCCACAGGGAATGCTGGTGAGCCGAGAAGCGGTGGCCCCCCTCCACCGCAGCCCGATCGCGCGCTAAGTTCTCTAGCAATGCGAAGAGTGCCGTCGGGGCACTCGCCACGACCCCGGGGGGCCACGTGGAGGACGAACGTTTCGACTTCGTGATCGCGGGGGGCGGCCACAACGGCTCGACGATGGCGGCGTACCTCGCCAAGAGCGGGGCGTCGGTGTGTGTCGTCGAGGCACGACCCGAGTGCGCGGGCGGCCAGGAGAACACCGAGGCGTCGCCCGGGTTCCGCATCGACCCCCATGCGACCTACCTGTACGGCGGTGCCGCACCGGGCTTCGAGCAGCTCGAGCTCGCCAAGTACGGCTTCCGCTTCGTGCCGTACCGGTCGATCTTCGGCTTCGTCACCTCCGACGGCGCCGCCGTGAACATGGGCGGGCGCTGGGACCAACAGATCGGCCAGGAGTCCCTGCGTGCCGTCCTCGGCGACGACGCCGCCCGGCCCGGGCTCTTCGACGTGCTCCAGGGTGAGGTCCTGCGCGACTTCCTGCGCTCGATGTTCTGGACGCCGCCGTTCCCCGCCGACATGGACATCGAGCCCGAGGAGCTGCCCTGGGCGCAGTACCTCAAGAAGGTCTTCGGCGACTTCTTCACCCCGCGCCTGCTCGAGATGAGTCTCGTCGAGATGCTCGACGAGGTGATCGACTACGAGCCGCTCAAGGTCGCGCAGTGCATGGCGGCCTGGTACTGCGGCGCCCACCCGACCTGGGATGGCCAGGCTCTGCCGTCCCTCGCCGGCTCGATGCTGATGGGCTACACGTCGGGGTCGCCCCGCGGCGGCATGCACGCCTACGCGCACTCGATCATCCGCTGCGCCCTCGCCCACGGCGCCCGCATCGTCACCAACTCCGAGGTCGCCGAGATCGTCGTCGAGAACGGGCGTGCGGTCGGGGTGCGCCTCGGCGAGCGCTCGGCGACGCCGGGACGGGTGATCCGGGCCGACAAGGCCGTGATCTCGGGCGCCGACGTGTCCCAGACGATGCTGTCGCTCGTCGGCCGGCACCATCTCGACCGCGGCTTCGCCCAGCGGGTCTCCGACATCAGCTTCAAGGGCGGCAGCCTCTACGTCGCGCACGTGGCGTGCCGGGAGCTGCCCCGCTACCACGGCAACGCCGAGTTCTTCCGCGACGAGGTCTACCCGTCGTGCGTGGTCTGGCCGGCGGACTCCTACGAGAACCTCTACGCCCAGACCGAGGACGTGTACTCGCGCAAGGTCGTGCCCGAGCTCACCAAGGACCATCTTTCGATGATGGTCTGCACCCACGACGTCTACGACGAGACGCGCTGCCCCGACGGGTACCGGCTCATCTCGCCGATCTACATACAGATCCCGCCGACGCACTACGACGTCGCCGGTCCCGAAGGCGCCAACAGGGTCAAGACCGAGCTCACCAAGGCGGTGCTCGACCTGCTCGCCGAGGGCGCACCGAACATGACCGGCGACAACATCGTCGACGTGTGGGTCAACACGCCCTACGACTCGGAGTTCCGCAACGCCGGGATGGTCGCCGGCAACTGGTACGGCGCCCGCCACAGCGAGGACCAGTGGTTCTCCCAGCGCCCGCTGCCCGAGCTGTCGCGGTACCGCACGCCGATCGAGAACCTCTACCTGTGCAACCACACGTCCTATCCCGGCGGCCTGTGCCTGATGGCGGTGCCGTACAACCTCATGCACATCCTGATCGAGGACGACCTCGTCAGCCCCGGCTCGTGGTGGTACCCGTCGCCGTGGCACGTGACCGAGAACCACGAGCGGATGGTGGAGGCCTGACATGCGTGAGACCTTCGCCCCCGACCTCGCCCCCGGGGAGCTGCCGATCGAGGAGTTCCCCGACGAGTCCGAGTTCGACGTCGTCGTCGTCGGCGGCGGCCCGAACGGGCTCATGACGGCCGCCTACCTGTCGCGGGCGGGGCTGCGCACCGTAGTGGTCGAGCGTCGCCACGAGATCGGCGGCGGCCTCGCCACCGAGGAGGTCCTCTTCCCCGGCTACTACTCCAACGTGCACGCCGTCTATCACATGATGACGGACTACATGCCGCTGTACCGCGACTTCGACTTCGCCAAGCACGGCCTCACCTTCGTCGTCCCCAACGCCCAGACGGCGTCGGTGTTCGCTGACGGCAAGAGCCTGCTGCTGTGCCGCCAGGTCGAGGACACCAAGGACTCGATCGCCAAGTTCAGCCGCAAGGACGCGATCAGCTTCGGCAAGGTGATGCGGAGCTGGCGCCGCATCGTCGACGAGGTCGTCGCGCCGGCGACGTACCTGCCGGCGGTCGCGCCGCTCGACATGATCGAGGCGTTCGAGCGCACCGAGACGGGCCGCGAGGCGCTGCGCCTGACCGAGATGAGCCCGGTCGAGATCCTCGACGAGGTCTTCACCGACGACCGCGTGAAGATGACGCTGCTGTACGCGGCGTGCATGTGGGGCCTCGACCCGACCGACACCGGCCTCGGGTTCATGGTCCCGCTCCTCATCGACCGGACGATGAACAAGGGCATCTGCTTCGGCGGCTCGCACAAGCTCGCCGGCGCCCTCTCGCGGGAGATCCACGCGGCCGGCGGGCTGATCGTCGACAACGCCGAGGTCACCCGGATCATCGTCGAGGGCGGCACCGCCCGCGGCGTCGAGATCTTCGACGGCCGTGTGATCCGGGCCAAGGCCGTGATCTCGAGCCTCGATCCGCAGTCGAACTTCCTGAACCTCATCGAGACCGGCCAGGTCGACGCCGACCTGGTCCGCACCGCCGAGGACTGGGAGTGGGACAAGTGGTCGTTCTTCACGACGACGCTCGCGCTCACGGAGCCGCCCAGGTACCGCAGCGACGACCCCTGGGTCGACAAGGCCGTGATGACGATCCTCGGCTTCGACTCCACCGAGCAGCTCCTCGGGCACTGGGACGGCGTGGTCAACGGCCGCCTCGGCCCGGGTCTGGGGGGCCACGCCACGTGCGAGTCGCTCTACGACCCGACCCTCGCCCGCATGCGCGAGGGTTCGCCGCACCCGTGGGCCGAGGATCCGCCCCAGCAGCCCGGCGCCGCCCACCACGTGGCGTTCCTGCAGATGCACGCTCCGTACGACCTCGAGGGCGGCTGGAAGGAGCGCCACGAGGAGCTCGTCGACGAGGCAGTCGAGACGTGGGCGCGCTACGCCCCGAACATCACCTCGGACAAGATCCTGATCCGCAGCGGCGAGTCGCCCGTCGACATCGAGCGGCGCCTGCCGAACATGGTGCGTGGCTCGATCAAGCACGGCGACTACAACCCGCTGCAGATGGGCACGTTCCGCCCGAGCGACCTCTGCGTCGCGGGCCGCACGCCGATCGAGGGCTTCTACCTCTGCGGCGCGTCGACGTACCCGGGCGGCCTGATCATCGGCGGCCCCGGCTACATCGCGGCGAACACCGTCGCCGAGGACCTCGACGTCGACAAGTGGTGGACCACCCCACCCCACGTCGCCCGCTACCGCGACACCTACCTCGCCGAGGAGTGACTGCGGGGCCGGGTCGGCTCAGTCGAGCGGGTGCAGCAGGCGCAGGCCGCCGAACCGGGCGAAGCCGCGGTCCGCCGTCACCCAGGTGGCACCCTGCTCCAGCGCTGCCGCTGCCAGGAAGGCGTCGGGCACCAGGTTGGCCCTCGCATCGGACGCGGTACAGAGCTCCGCGAAGATGGACCAGTGCCGGTCACCCGGCTTCACGGTCGTCACGGCGGGCGACGAGCGCAGCGCGCGGACGAACCCGAGGGCTTCCGCCAGAGGGGTTGGTTCCTTGAAGATCCTGGGGTGGGTCACGACGCGGACGAAGCCGCTGCAGACCTGATCGAGGAGCCCGATCGGCTCGTGTGCGCGTCGATGCTCTTCCAGCCAAGCCTTGAAGTGCGCATGCTCGGGCGATTCGGGCCTGTGTGCGTATACGAGGACGTTGACGTCAACGCAGAGCATCGATGGGCTCGCCAGAGTCCATGATGTCGCTCAGAGCCGCCGTGTCCGACAGGTCGACGCCGGGCATCACGCCGCTTCCCCCGAAGACGGGCAAGGGCTCCATCTCGACGTCGGCGTGTCGCCGCGGCTTCAAGGCTGCGCGGACAGCGTCCTCGATGAGGCCACTGACCGTGCGGCCCGTGCGAGCTGCGCGCTCCTTGGCACGACGGTAGAGGTCGTCGTCGATGGTGATCGTCGTACGCACCGCGGCATCTTATCATCACCTCGTGACGTCAACGCATCGCGCGGCCCTCCCCGAGGACGGCTGCCGGCAACCTCTACATGTATTGTTGTCGAATAAATCTCGCGTAAGGCTCGGGGGAGAGCGTGCAGGACGGTGACGGGGCGGCGGAGGCACGGACACTCGAGAGTTACCGCGACCGCTGGCGCTGGGACTCGGTGTCGTGGGGCACGCACTGCCTCAACTGCCTCGGCACGTGCCCGTACCGCGTCTACGTCCGCGACGGCGAGGTGTCCTTCGAGGAGCCGGCGGGCGGCTTCGGCACGATCGAAGAGGGCGTCCCCGACATGAGCCCGCTGGCCTGCCAGAAGGGCAGCGCGTGGAGCCATCAACTCGGCTCCGACGACCGCGTCCTGCACCCGATGAGACGCGTCGGCGAGCGCGGCAGCGGCGAGTGGGAGCAGATCAGCTGGGACGAGGCGCTCACCGAGGTGGCCGAGGCGATCGTCGAGGCGATCGACCTCGAGGGGCCCGAGTCGATCGTCTTCGAGGAGACCGTCGAGGGCGGCCTGCTGACCCAGGCGCCCCTGACGCGCTTCGCGGGGCTGCTCGGCGCCGTGACCCTCGACGCCCAGGGCCTCGTGAACGACTTCCCCGTCGGCCACCACATGACCTTCGGCAAGTTCTCGTGCGCGAGCACCGTCGACGACACGTTCCACTCGGGCCTCGTCTTCGTGTGGCACTCGAACCCGGCGTACACGTCGATCCCGTACTTCCACTACATCGCCGAGGCCCGCTACAGCGGCGCGACCGTGGTGACCGTCGCCCCCGACTACAGCGCGTCGGCGGCTCTCTCCGACATCTACGCGCCGATCGTGCCGGGAAGCGACGCGGCGTTCGCGCTCGCGATGTGCCGTGTCGTCGTCGACGAGGACCTCGCCGACTGGGACTTCGTGCGCTCCCAGACCGACCTGCCGCTGCTCGTCGTCGCCGAGACGGGCCGCTTCCTGCGCGGCGCCGATGTCGAGGCGGGCGGCCTCGAGGACCGCTTCTACGTCTGGGACGAGGCCTCGGGGCTGACCGCGGCGTCACGGTCGACGCTCGAGCTCGGCGACACCGTGCCGGCGATGGAGGGCACCTGGGAGGCCACCCTCTTCGACGGCAGCACCGTCGAGGTGACGACGGTCTTCGGCCTCCTGCGTGGACGCCTCGACGACTACACGCCCGAGGCCGCGTCGGAGATCTGCGGGGTCGCACCCGGGACGATCCGCGAGCTCGCCCGGCTCGCGGCATCGCGGCCGACCAAGGTCCTCGAAGGCTTCAACGCCTGCAAGTACTTCCACGGCGACCTCATGGAGAGGTCGATGTGCCTGCTGCTGGCGCTGACCGGCAACTGGGGTCGCCCCGGCACCGGCATCCAGGGCCTCGCGCTCGCCGGCCTCGACGGCTACTTCCTCTTCCCGATGAAGACCCACCGAGGCCTCGACGAGACCGCCGGGCTCCTCGACGGGATCGACGCGGCCACCGAAGCGATGCGCGAGACCGACCCCGACGCCTCCGACGAGATCATCGGCAACCAATTGCTGCAGATGGCCGTCGTGTCGGGGACGTCGACGCCGCCGGTGTTCTTCAACTACCACCACGCCGGCTACAAGGAGCCGTGGAACAACCCGGCGTGGGTCGACCCCACGATGACGCGTTCCTTCGACGAGTACCTGGCCGAGGCCGTCCAGCGCGGGTGGTGGGGTGGCCTCGTGCGCCCGGGCTCGGGCACCGACCCCCAGGTCTTCTTCTCCGTGGGGACGAACCCGCTGCGACGCTCCCGCGGCGGGCGTGCGCACCTGCTCGACACGTTGTGGCCCAAGCTCGAGAAGGTCGTCGTCGTCGACTTCCGCATGTCGACGACCGCGATGCACGCCGACATCGTCCTGCCGGCGGCGATGCAGTACGAGCGCGAGAACGTCCAGTACGCGCTCACGCACACGTTCCGCCTCGCGTACTCGGAGGCGGCGGTCGAGCCACGCGGGGAGTCCAAGACCGAGTGGGAGATCTTCAAGCTCCTCGCCGCCAAGGTCGAGGAGGTCGCCGCCGAGGAAGGCATCACCGAGTTCCTCGACGGGCGGCGCCGCACGCGCCGTCTCGACGACCTCGTCTCGTCGTTCACCCTCGGGGGCGCGTTCGAGGACGAGTCGAGCGTGATCGACGAGTGGGTGCGCGACTCGGCGGAGGCGGGGACGCTGCCGGTCGGCACGTCGATCGAGCACCTGCGCAAGGCTGGCAGCATCCGCTTCGCAGGCCTCGGTGGCTTCGCGCCGGGACTCTCGGTCGCCGGTGACGTGCAGAGCGACAAGGTCCTGACCGCGTACGGCTGGCACGTCGAGCGCGGAACCCCCTACCCGACGCTGACGCGCAGGGCGCAGTTCTACCTGGACCACCCCTGGTTCCTCGAGGCCGACGAGGCGCTGCCGCGCCACAAGGAGCCGCCGCCGGCGGGCGGCGACCTGCCCTTCACGTTGACCGGCGGGCACTCGCGCTGGACGATCCACTCGATCGCGATGGGCAACGACCTGCTCCTCGAGACCCACCAAGGGCGCCCGCTGGTGGTCGTCAACCCCGACGACGCCGCCGCGCGTGGGATCGGCGACGGCGACGACGTCAAGGTCTGGAACGAGCACGGCGAGTTCAGGTCCGCTGCCCGCGTGAGCGGGCGCGTCCGCCCCGGGCAGGTGATCACCTACAACGGCTTCGAGCCGCACATGTTCGCGGGCTGGCGCGGCGCCAACGAGGTCGAGCCGGGCCTCGTCAAGTGGCTCCACCTCGTCGGGCGCTACGGCCACCTGCGATACCTTCCCTTCGGGTGGCAGCCGGTGCCCAGCGACCGGGCGGTCTCGGTCGATGTCTCACGATGCGATGGAGCCGACGATGCCTGACCTGAGCGCCCGAACACCCGCGGACCGCACTCCGGTCCACCTCGACGACGTCGAGCGCGCCGCGCTCGCACGCGCCTTCGAGAGTGGACCGTCGCTGTTCTCGCTGCTGTCCACGTTACGCACGCGCCGCATGGGCCTCGGCTACCGCTCCGAGACCGGCGAGGCCGAGACGTTCGACTGGTCGAGCGGGCTCACCCTCGCGCAACCGGAAGGCGCGTTGCCGTACGAGTCGCCGGCAGCCCCGGTCCCGCTCACGGAGGTGGAGTCGGCGCTGCTCGCGTGGGCGGCGATGGGGCCCAACGGCGTCGTCTGCGCCGACATCGGCGTCCAGAGCGCCCTGTCGGGCCTGCTGTCGTGGGCGGGCCGCACGATCCCGGGGTCGTCCAACGACCAGTCCGTCGACCTCTTCGTGATCGACGACGGCGGCGTGTCGCTGTACCGGCCCGCGCCGACGCGGGGAGCGCCGCTCGAGATCGCAGGTCCCGACGACTACGCCAAGATCCTGCGGTGGTACCGCGACGACCGCATCCAGGTCTCCGACCGCCGCCCCGACATCGGCTGGTTCTCCGCGCCCGAGGGCACCCACAACGTCAACGCGATGGGCCCGGGCCAGTACAACCTCAACCGGCCGGGCAGCACGTGGCTGCTCCCCGTCGGCGACGTCGGCCGCGAGTGGTTCAACCTGTTGCTGTCGTCGTACGAGTGGTCGGGCTTCTACCTGATGGACCCCGACACCGCGAAGCCGTGCGGGGTCGACGAGTGGATCCGCCCCGGCTTCCTCGAGGTCGGCTTCCCCGTGCCCGTCTTCGACGAGCTCGCGCTGCTCATGCACGCGAGCCAGGCCGCCGCCGCGGTCCAGAACGTCCGCCTCGCGTGCGAGGCGATGGGTCTCGGGGCGTGGCCCGTGGGCTCCTACGCCGACGACATGCTCCTCGGCGCCTACCCCGACGTGGCGCGCGGGCTCGGCTTCGAGTTCCTCGAACGCGACGCCGACGCGAACCCGGCCAAGACCGCGACCTGCACCGGGTTGCCGGGGGTGTTCGAGCCCGTCGTGGTGCCGTCGCCGCGGTTCCCGACCGCCGCCGACGCCGTCCGCTACGTCAAGGAGGCCCGCTACGCGCGGGGCGGTCCGCTCGGCACCGACGGCGAGTTCGCGCACGACGCCCACGGCCCGTACACGTCGGAGGCGATGCGGGAGATCCTCGAACACCCCAAGGCGCACATACCCGACTGGGTCGAGGCCGCCGCGATACAGACCGTGGAGTACATCGTCGCGAAGTACGGCTGCTGCCCGGCCTACGTGAGCCCGGTCCGCGCGAAGTACTCGGTGCAGGTCCACCACACCGACATCGAGTACTACCGCCGCTTCCAGGCCCCCCTCGACGGCCACCCGTACGCGATGACCCCGCAGATCACGGGCCACTTCCCGACGTGGCACCCCGGTGAGGCCGATCCGAGCGGAGGCGTGCAGTGACCCCCGTGCAGGCGGTCCAGTGGCTGGGTGTGACGCTGCACGTACTCGGCGCCGCCGGCTACATCGGCGGCTCGATCGCGATGGAGTTCGTGCTCGCTCCCGCGCAGAAGGCGATCCCGCCGGCACAGGCGATGGTGGTCGGCGAGAAGACCGCCGACCGCTTCATCTGGATCGCGTGGGCGAGCCTGCTGCTGCTCCTGCTCGGCGCGCTGATCCGCTTGCAGTGGGGCGGCGCCGGCCTGTCGACGATCTTCGGCTTCGGCACCGACTACGGCCGCACGGTCTTCGTCAAGGCGATGCTGTGGGTGGTGCTCGTGGTCAACGGCGCGATCATCACCTTCGTGCTGCGCCCGAAGTTGACCGGCAAGATGTCGGGCAGCACGACCGCGGCGCAGGCGCAGCAGAGCCAGCAGCTCAAGGCCAAGGCCGCCCGACAGATCACGATCCTGACCCGGGTCGACCTCGGGATCATGATCGTCGTGCTGATCCTGGGAACGTCGCTGCGCTCGATGCAGGGGGTCCTCTGATGGCGGACGACGCCGATGCCCGCGCTGCGCACCGCGCTGGCGGTCCTGCACGCGCTCGGCTGGGCCGCGTACCTCGGCGGAGCGGTCTACATGGAGGTGGTGTGGCGTCCCGCGCAGGAGCACATCCCGCCGTCGCAGATCAACGTGCTGTGCCAGCGCATGGGACAGCGCTACCGCTGGCTCGCCTTGTCGGCGCTCGCCTTGCTCGCCGCGACCGGTGTGGGGCTGGTCCTCGTGGGACCGGCGACCACGCGCCCCTCGTTGTCACTGTCGGGCTCGTACGGGCGCACGCTGGCCGCGCTGGCATTGTGCTGGGCGGCGCTCGTGACCCTGGTAGCGGTAATGGCCGTCGTGGCCCATCCTGCGCTGCATGCCCGCACACCGGCGGAGATGACGGCCGCAGAGCGCGCGATCGCACGCGAGTCCGTGCGCGGCGCGATCCGGCGCATGGACCTGCTCCTGCGCGTGGAACTGGGCGTCGCCGTCGTCGCCGTCGTGCTCGGCACCTCGCTGCGCTTCGGCGGCCTCGTCTGAGGCGGCCTCTCCCGAAGGGATCACGCTGATGCCGAAGACGATCGCGATCACACCGTCCTGGTACTGGCCCGCTGCCACGACACGGGTCGCCGGTATCCCGCCGTTCCCCCTCGACGAGATGCTCGTCGAGCGCTTCGCGCGTCACCGCCCGGACCAGCCCGCCCTCGTCTCCGGTGACGAACGCCTCAGCGGCGCCGAGCTCGCCGACGTCGTCCGGCGCGCGAGCGCGGCCGTCGCGGCCCGCACGGGCGCGGGCGCCCACGTCGCCGTCCGTGCCGGGACCAGCGTCGAGGGTGTCGTCCTCGCTCTCGCCGCACTCGGGTCGGGCGCCCGCGTGTCGCTCCTCGCCCCGGGTTCTCCGGCGGAGCCAGCCACGGCACCTCCCGGCGCCGACGCGGACGACCCGACGCTCACCCTCGCGGACGGCGAAGCCGCCGCGGGCGTGGGGGCGGGCGCGCTGCGCCTCGGCGATCTGCTCGAGGGCAGCTCGGCGGCGCCCGGACCGCGCCCCGCTCCGATCGGGCTCCACGATGCCGCCGTCGCACTCACAGGCGGTCCCGGTGGCGCGGTCGCGTGGCACTCGCACCGCTCGCTGCTCGCGATGGCGGTCTCGATCTCGACGTTCTACCGGGTCGACGCAGCGATGCCGTGGGTGTCGGACCTGCCGTTGGCGACGTGGGCGGGCCTCGCCTCGGTCGCGACGGCGCTGTTCTCCGGCTCGACGCTCGTGCTCGCGGGCTCCGAGCCGCTGCCGCAGGCGATCGCACGCGAGGGCGCCGGATACGCATGCACCGACCTCGACTCGGCGGTCGCGTTGACGCGTGACGCGAAGCGTGACGTCAAGAACGTCAGGGCCATGCTCTCCATGCTGGTGCTGACGGTCCCCGGTGCCTTCGACCCCGACCAGCGACGCCGTGTCGGCCGTTCGTTCGACTGCCCGGCGTTGACACTGCACGGCTCGGTCGAGACCGGACCGGTGTTCGCGTCGCACCCGTCGTGGTACCTCGACGAGTCCGTCGGCATCCCGATCACGAACGCGCACGTCGTCCCGGTCGATCCGCGCTCGGGAGTCCCGATCCAGACGCTCTGGGAGCTCGTCGAGTTCGCGCGTGTCACGGTCGCCTCGCCCGCGGCGATGGTCGGCTACGACGGCGCGAGCGGGCTCGCCGACCCGGTCGCCGACGGTCGCGTGACGACCACGACGATCGCGTCGTCGGACGCGAACGGCATGGTCTACCTGATGCCCGACTGACCCAGGGCATCGTGTGTCGCTATCTCGCGAGGGTGGTTGCCATAGCTCGCAATCGTCTCTAGTGTTGCGAAGGTCGATTCTGGATAACGGCTGTTATCGAGTGCGAACGGCCCGGACAGGTCCGTCGTACCGCTGAAGAGGGGGAGACATGGTCGAGTCGGGCTCACTTGCAGCTCACGCCGACGCGGACCCACGCTCGGCAGAGAACCGCTACCGCGGCCGGTGGACGTGGGACTCGGTGACCTGGGGCACCCACTGCGTCGACTGCTACCCGGGCAACTGCCCCTACCGCGTGTACGTCCAGGACGGCAAGGTCGTCCGCGAGGAGTCCGCCGCCACTTTCGGCGTCGTCGAGGAGGGCGTGCCCGACTTCAACCCGATGGGCTGCAACAAGGGCGCCTCGTGGAGCCAGCAGCTCTACGACGGCGATCGCCTCCACTACCCGATGCGCCGTGCGGGCGAGCGCGGCGAGGGCAAGTGGGAACGGATCTCGTGGGACGAGGCCGCGACCGACGTCGCCAACGCGATGCTCGACGCGATCGAGGAAGAAGGGCCCGCCGCGATCGTGCACGAGGGCACGCCCGAGATCGCGACGGTGGTGCCCACCTACCGGTTCTTCAACACGATCGGCGGGCGCCTGCTCGACCTGCACGCGTCGTTCAACGACTTCTCGATCGGGCTGCACGAGACGTTCGGAAAGTTCAACCCGGTCTCGTCGGCGGACGACTGGTTCCACTCCGAGCTCGTGCTGATCTGGCACATGAACCCGGCGTTCACCCGGATCCCCTTCTATCACTTCATGTTGGAGGCGCGATACCACGGCGCCGAGGTCGTCTCGATCTCGCCCGACCTGAACGCGTCGCACATGCACGCCGACTACTTCGTGCCGATGCCGTCGGGCAACGACGTGCCCTTCGCCCTCGCGATGGTGCAGGTGATCCTCGAGGAGGGCATCGCGGACTACACGTTCATCCGCGAGCAGACCGACCTGCCGCTGCTCGTGCGCAAGGACACGCGCAAGTACCTGCGCCAGCCCGACGTCGAGGGCGAGGGACCCGGCATCCGCGAGGACCAGCTCTACCACTGGGACCCCGACGCGGGCCTCGTCAAGGCCGACCGGGGCAACCTGCTCCTCTACGGTCGCGACGTCGCGCTCGCGGGCACCTACAAGGTGACCCTCCACGACGGCACCGAGGTCGAGGTCGAGCCGGCGATGGCGATCCTGCGCCGCAAGCTCGACGCCGAGTACACGCCCGAGAAGCAGCAGGCGATCACGACGGTCGACCCCGAACTCGTGCGCACGCTCGCCCGCAAGGCGGCTTCGAAGCGCACGAACATCATGCTCGGGTGGAACTCGTGCAAGTACTACCACGGCGACCTGATCGAGCGGGCGATGTGCCTGCTGCTCGGAGTGACGGGCAACTGGGGCAAGCACGGCACCGGCATCCGGTCGTGGACGGCAGGCATGTTCGACGGCCAGGGCCTCGCCACCGCCAAGCAACTCCCCGGTGTCGAGGGCAGCGAGCAGCTCCTCACGGTGCGCGACATGGCCTTCCAGGCCCTGAGGGGCATGGACCCGACCCTCACCGACGAGCTCGCCATCCGCGAGCTGAACCGGGTCATGGCCGAACAGGCGATCGGCAGCGGCACCCGCGGCGCCGGCGGCGCGACGATGTCGCCGCTCGCGTTCTGGTGGTACTGGCAGGCGGGGTTCAAGGAGCGCTGGAACACCCCCGGCTGGGGCGACGACAGCCTCCCGCGCACCTTCGACGAGTACTTCGAGGAGGCACTCGAGAAGGGCTGGTGGAAGAACCGCGACTCACCGCGGCCCGACGCTCCGCCGCAGGTCCTCGTCGAGTGCGGCGGCAACATGCTGCGCCGCACCCGTGGCGGCCACACCGCCCTGTGGGACACGCTGTGGCCGAAGCTGAAGATGATCGTCTCGATCGACTTCCGGCTCAACTTCACGGGTCTGCATTCGGACATCGTGCTGCCGGCGGCCCAGCACTACGAGAAGGTGTCGTTCCATATCCCGACGCCCCACGTCATGAACCTGACGTTCTCGGACCGGTCCGCGACCCCGGCCGGCGAGGCGAAGCCGGAGTGGGAGATCTACCAGCTCATCCTCAAGAAGATCGAGGTGCTGGCGGCGGAGAGGGGTCTGAAGGAGTACCTGACCCCGATGGGCCAGCCGATCAACACCCAGGACATGTGGGATCGCTTCACGCTGAGCGGCTACTTCGCCGACGAGGACCGCCTCGCCGACGAGATCGTGCGCGACTGCGTGTACGCCGAAACCTTGCCCGAGGGCACGAGCCTCGCCACCATGCGGGAACGGGGCTACGTGCGCTTCACCGGTTGGGGCATGATGCCGATGGCGCTCGCGCAGGCGTCGCCGTTCGAGAAGGACCGCACCCATGTGCCCTTCCGTGACCACGTCGAGAGCGGCTCGCCGTTCCCGACCTACGCACGGCGGGCGCAGTTCTACATCGACCACGACTGGTGGCTCGAAGCCGGCGAGGAGGTTCCGGTCCACAAGGACAACCCCAAGGCCGGCGGCGACCACCCGCTGCGCATGACGTCGGGCCACAACCGCTGGAGCATCCACTCGATGAACCAGCTCAACCCGGTGATCCTGCAGACCCACCGCGGCGAGCCGCTCGTCGAGGTCTCCGTCGAGGACGCGGCAGCCCGTGGCGTCGCCGACGACGACCTGATCCGCGTCTGGAACGACATCGCGGACATGACCGTGCGCGCCAAGGTGTCCCCCGGTGTCCAGCCGGGCCAGATCATCTCCTACAACGGCTGGGACGGCCACCAGTACAGGGACTGGAAGGGCGCCAACGAGCTCGAGGCCGGGATGGTCAAGTGGATCGCGTTCGCAGGCGGCTACGGCCACATCCAGTACACCGAGACCGAATGGCAGCCGGTCCCGACCGACCGGGGAGTGCCGTGCGACTTCGAGAAGGCCGTCTGAGCGGTCCCAGGAGGGGAATGTCATGGAAGTGAAGCGGATCAGCGGCGACCTCGCCGACCCGGCAGCGGACGCCTGGGCCGCGGTGGCCACCGAGACCGTCGGGCTCTCCGCCATCCCGTTGGACGCCCAGCCCACGGAGTACATCCGGGTCGCGTGGGCGGATCGGCCCTACGGCAAGGTGGCCAGTGCCGATGTCGCCGCGGCCCACGACGGCGAGCGCCTGTACGTGCGCGTGCAGTGGGCCGACTCCGACACGCCCAACACCGAGTTCCACGACGCCGCAGGGGTCCTGTTCCCGGCCGACGGCGCGGACGCGCCGGTCGCCACGATCGGCGGCGCCGACGCGCCGGTGCGGCTGTGGTACTGGCAGGCGAACCTCGACGCGGCCCGCGACCTCGACGCCCGCGGCCCCGGCGTGTTCGCGAAGAGAGCCGAGCCCGCCGTCGACGCGAGCGCCGCGCTCGCTGACGGACGCTGGTCGGTCGTTCTCTCGAGCGGCCTCGACGCCGCCGTCACGCGCCTCGGCGTAGCAGTCTGGGACGGGTCGAACGAGGAGCGTGCCGGCATCGGCGCCGTGACGCACGAGTGGATTCCGCTAGAGGTCGAGAACTGACGATCGGGGGTTTGAGATGACGTCGGTGATGCAACCCGAATCCGGGCCGAGAGACCAGATCGCGATGGTCTTCGACCTGAACAAGTGCATGGGCTGCCAGACGTGTTCGGTCGCCTGCAAGGTCCTGTGGACCCGCGAGGAGGGCGAGGACCACCAGTGGTGGATGAGCGTCAACACCCAGCCCGGGCGCGGCACGCCCAAGGACTGGGAGGACATGGGCGGCGGGCTCGAAGGCGGCAAGGCCGTAGCGGGCCGCCAGCCCCGCCGTGAGGACTTCGGCGGCGGCTGGGACTTCAACTACCAGGAGGTCCTCTACGGGGGCAAGGGCAACAAGGCCTACCTGCGTCCCGTCGAGACCGGCGACGGCACCACGAATTGGGGCATGAACTGGGACGAGGACCAAGGTGGTGGCGAGTACCCGAACTCGTACTACTTCTACCTCCCGCGCCTGTGCAACCACTGCACGCGGCCCGTCTGCGCCGAGGCGTGCCCGACCGGCGCCATGTACAAGCGGCGCGAGGACGGCATCGTCCTGCGCAACGAGGACGCCTGCCTCGGGTCGCGCTTCTGCATGGAGGCGTGCCCGTACAAGAAGATCTACTTCAACTACGCACGCAACGTGGCCCAGCACTGCATCATGTGCTTCCCGCGCCTCGAGGAGGGTGTCGCGCCGGCGTGCGCGCGCCAGTGCCCCGGCCGCCTCGTCTTCGTCGGCATGCTCGACGACGAGGACGGGCCGATCCACAAGCTCGTGAACGAGTGGGGCGTCGCCCTGCCGTTGCACCCCGAGTACGGCACCGGGCCCAACATGTTCTACGTGCCCCCGCTCGCGCCGTACCGCCTCCACGAGGACCTCTCGATCGACTACGAGACCCCGCGCATCCCGCCCGAGTACCTCGAGTCGCTCTTCGGCCCCAAGGTGCACGGCGTCCTCGACAGGCTCAAGACCGAGCTCGAGACCGTCCGCGGGGGCGGCTCGTCGGAGATCCTCGACACCCTGATCGTGTACCACTGGAACGACCTGTTCGGCGAGTACACCACCGACCCTGCGAGCCTCGACCGCGCGCCGGGCAGCGTCGCCGTCGAGATCGGCACCAAACCGTCCGCCTGAGGGATCCCCGAGGAGGTCCGCCATGTTTGTCTACTCGCTTTCGGGTCTGGAGCTGAAGGACTCCGGCGACCAGGGTCCCGTCGAGATCGAGGAGAACGAGACCACGGCGCGCAGCGCCACCTACCAGGTGCTGAGCCGGCTGTTCACGACTCCCGACGACGAGCACTTCGAGATGGCGCGCAGCGGGCAGTGGGCCAAGGAGGTCGCCACGGCCGGGGAGCTGCTCGCGTTCCCCTTCGAGGTCGGTGAGGTGACGATCGCCGACGACGTGTCCCGTGACGCCTACACCGCCGAGTTCGAGCGGGTCCTCGGGACCGAGCGTGCCGGTGCCCCGTTTCTCTGCGCAGCGGCTTGGGTCGACGACCCGGTGCAGAACAACGAGGAGGTCGTGCGCTTCTACGAGTACTTCGGGTTGCAGGCGTCGGGCGCTGAGCGGCCCCTCGACCACCTCGTGACCGAGCTCGACTTCCTCCAGTACGTCACGTTCAAGGAGGCAGCGGCACCGTCTCCGCGGTTGGGCAAGTCCTACCGCCGGGCCCAACTCGACTTCCACGACCGCCAGGTCGAGCTCTGGATTCCCGCGCTCGCCGCCGAGGTGCAAGCCAGCGGGAGCGAGTTCATCGGCTGGGCCGCCGGCGTCCTCGCCGAGTTCGTGGGCGCCGACCGCGCGTACGTTGCCGGCCTCCTCGGAGCCTGACGTGATCGGCTTCGACCTGCCCGAGGACATCGCCGACGTCCAAGCACTGGCACGGGACTTCGTCACCAAGGAGTTGCACGAAGCCGAGGCTGCCGTCGACCGCATCGCCGATCCCGAGGCCGCCTACACGAGTCCCGAGATCAAGAACGTCCTCGCGCGCATGTACGAGATGGGGTTCCACAAGCTGACCCTGCCCGAGGAGATCGGCGGCCTCGGCCTTCCCGGCTTCGCGGGCAGCGTCGTGCTCGAGGAGCTCGCAGTCGGCGGGCCCGGCCTCGCGAGCCACATGCTCGTGGCCCCGATCGCCCCCTACATGATCAACATGTTCCAGCTCGGTGGCCGCCACCCCCGCTACAAGGAGTACCTCGAGGCCTTCGTCTCCGACACCAGCGGCCAGCACGGCAGTTGCTGGGCGATCACCGAGCCCCAGGTCGGGTCCGACATCTTCACCTTCGGCGCCGGCGACGTGCACTTCCACACCAAGGCCGCTCACGACGAGGGCGAGCAGGCACCGACCACAGCGGTGCGCGAGGGCGGCGGCTGGCGCATCGACGGAGCCAAGTCGGCGTTTGTGTCGAACGGCTACCTCGCGGACTTCATCCTGTTGATGGCGGCGGTCGAGGCCGACACCGACATGGCCGGCACCGGGGTGTTCCTGATCCCCGGCGACCTCGACGGGATCAGCCGCGGCCGTCCCCTCGACAAGGTCGGCCTGCGTGCCCTGAACCAGTCCGAGATCTTCTTCGACTCGGTCTGGGTTCCCGACGAGATGCTGATCGTGCCCGCCGGTCCGATGTACCGCACGATCCTCGAGTTCATCGTGACCTCGGGCAACACCTCGGTGGGCCTGCTCTCGGTCGGTGTCGCCCGTGCCGCGTACGAGGCGGCCCTCGCCCACGCCAAGGAACGCCGGCAGGCAGGCACGGCGATCTTCGACCACCAGCTCGTGCGCATGAAGCTCTTCGACGCGTTCCGCTCGATCGAGGCAGCGCGCCTGCTGTTGTGGAAGTCGGCGTGGTGCGTGAGCGAGAACCGTCCCGACGTGCGCCTCGCGATGGCGGCGCGCACGGTCGCGTCGGAGATGGCGACACGGGTCACCAACGACATGGTCCAGATCTTCGGCGGCTACGGGATCTCGCGCGAGTACCCCGTCGAGAAGTGCTACCGCGACGCCAAGCCGCTCTGCATCATGGACGGCACCCTCGACCGGGTCAGCATGTTCGCGTCACAGGGGCTCTGAGCCGCTGGTTCGCGCCCGGGATCGAGCGGCGTCAGGGTTTCGGTGCAGCCGTGTCGTGCTTGCGGATCTTGGGGCACGCGACGCGCACGTCGGGATCGCAGTAGGTGCACGACCAGCGGTTGGTGCCCGGCGCCTTCCAGAGCGAGCCGCCGCACTCGTCGCACCGCTTGCCGGCCTCGGTGCACGCCCAGTCCTCGTACCTGCGGGAGGCGAGGGGGCAGCCGTGTCCTCGGCAGACCGCCCAGTCCGGGTCGGGACCGATCGCCGCGATCGGGCAGACGATCGCGCACTTGCCGCAGTCGTTGCAGTCGAGCGAGGAGATCTGGAACGCGGCGAGGTGGTGGTCGGCAGCACTGCGGTGGATGGCGCCGCGGGGACAGCTCGGCACGCAGATGCCACATCCGTGGCATGCCGGGCTGATCCAGAAGCTCACGACACCCCGGGCTCCGCTACTCGGGAAGGCCGAACATGGCCGACAGGGCGCGCAGCTCGGCCTTGCGCCACGGGTGCGGCCCGGGCTCTTGGAACATGCGGCGCTCCCGCAGGTCCTCGACGACCTCCTCGTCGCGGGGGAACGGCGTGCCGTAGCTGCCGAGGTGGAAGAGGTCCTCGAAGGGAGCACGCGGGCGCTGTCCGCCCCCGTCGGGCGACTCCGCCGGGTAGCCCACCGTCATGATCCACCAGGGCCGACAGGTCTCTGGCAGGCCGAAGATCGCGTGCGCGTCGCCGAAGAACGGGTTCAAGCACGTGCCGAGGCCGAGCGTCGTCGCGACGAGCTGGGCGTTCGCGATCCCGAGGCCGGCGTCGAGTGCGGTCATCACGGCGTTGGAGTCGCCCGACCCGGCGGCGGCCTTGGTCATCGGGACCATGAAGTCGTCGATGAACGCGTTCGACCAGCCGAAGCCGGCGGAGAGGGCGCCGACGTCGACGAGCTGGTGCAGCGTCTCGGACTGGTCGTCCCAGGCCGCGAGGTCGCCGAACCACAGGATCAGCGCCGGGGCGAGGCGGAGCTGCAGGTTGACCGGCAGTGTCGCGTTCTGCATCTCCTCGCTCATGTCGTCGCGCTCGATCACGATCGCGCGCAGGGCGTTCACGTTGGCGGCGTGGCTCGCGATGCGTGCGGCCTCGAGCATCGACTGGATCTTCCAGCGCTCGACGGGGTGCCACGTCTCGTAGTAGCGGATCGAACGCCTGGTCCCGATCGTCTCGAAGACGTCCATGCTCTTCCCCCGTTGGCGTGCGACTCGCGCACGACGACGCTGCATAATGCTCGTTATCATAGGCAGTCGATATAGCGAGGGCGAGGGTCTCACATGGGTGACGAAGCCAAGGTCGCAGTGGCGGGCGTCGGGATGACGGCGTTCGGCAAGTTCCTCGACCGGGGGCTCAAGAGCCTCTCGACCGAGGCCGTCGACGCAGCGCTTGCGGACGCCGGTCTGGCGCCCGAGGACATCCAGGTGGCGTTCGCCGGCAACTCGGTCGCCGGGCTGATCACGGGCCAGGAGTGCATCCGCGGCCAGGTCGTGCTGCGCGAGTCCTCGATCGGGGGGATCCCGATCTTCAACGTGGAGAACGCGTGCGCGTCGAGTTCGTCGGCGTTCCACCTCGCCTGGCAGATGGTCGCCGCCGGCGCGTACGACACCGCGCTCGTGGTCGGCTTCGAGAAGCTCACCCACGCCGACAAGAAGACCTCGCTGTCGGCGTTCAGCTCCGCCGTCGACGTCGAGCTCGCCGTCGCCCTGCAGGAGATGATGCAGAAGATGGGCTCCAAGCCCGACAAGTCGGCCAACGGCGACGGCGACGGCGAGGCCAAGCCCAAGGGCGGCGGTGGCGGCAAGAGCATGTTCATGGACATCTACGCCGCCGCGATCCGCATCCACATGAACCAGTACGGCACGACCCAGGAACAGATCGCCAAGGTGTGCGTCAAGAGCCACCACAACGGTGCGCTCAACCCGCGCGCCCAGTACCGCGAGGAGTTCACCCTCGACGAGGTCCTCGGCGCCCGCGAGATCGCGTACCCGCTCACGCTGCCGATGTGCGCCCCGATCGGCGACGGCGCCGCCGCCGCCTTGCTCGTGTCCGACTCCTATGCGAAGTCCAAGGGGATCAGCGGTCCCAGGATCGCCGCCTCGATCGTGCGCTCGGGCAGCCTCCCCTCGGCGGGCACGGAGATGGCCGAGGTACGTGCGGCCAACGCCGCGTACGAGATGGCCGGGCTCGGTCCCGACGACGTCGACGTCGCCGAGGTCCACGACGCCACGTCCGCGGCGGAGATCCTCGCATACGAGGACCTCGGTTTCTGTCCCCGCGGCGAGGGCGGCCGTCTCGCCGACGAGGGCGCCACCGCCATCGGCGGCCGCATCCCCGTGAACACGTCGGGCGGTCTCTCCTCCAAGGGACACCCGATCGGGGCCAGTGGTGTCGCCCAGCTCTGCGAGATCACCTGGCAGCTGCGCGGCGAGGGCGGCCCGCGCCAGGTCGAAGGCGCCCGCATCGGCCTCACCCAGAACGGCGGCGGCTTCCTCGGCAACGACGCCGCCGCGCAGGCCGTGCACATCCTGACCGCGTAGTTCTCGTCAGGGGGACGCCATCATGAACCCGCCCAAGGGAACCGTCGGGGGCAACCTGCTCGAGGCGAGCAGCGAGCGCGGCGACCGCCCGTTCCTGCTCTTCGAGGACGACGTCTACACCTACGCCGACATGGAGGAGCGCTCCGCCCGCGTCGCGAACGGCCTGCGCGAAGTCGGCGTCGCCCAGCACGACAACGTCGCGCTGTTGCTGCCCAACAGCGCCGAGTTCCTCTTCGCGTGGTTCGGCGCGGCCCGTGTCGGCGCGCCGGTCGTGCCGGTCAACGTGGCGCTCAAGGGCGACAGCCTCGTCCACATCGTCGACCATTCCGACGCCACCACCATGGTCGTACACGCCGACTACCTCGAACAGGTCGCGCGTGTGCGGGAGCGCCTGCCCAAGGTCTCCCGGATCGTCGTGGTCGGCGACGATCCGGGGACGGTCGCGGGCAGCGTCGCGTGGGACGAGGTCGCACGGGCCGACGGCGGCGACCCCGACGCCGACGTCGCGCCGACCGATCTGATGATGGTCATGTACACCTCGGGAACGACGGGGCTGCCCAAGGGCGTCACGATCCCCCAGATGCAGACCCTGGGCGGCTCGCTGCTCGCCATGTTCGCCGGCCTCGGCGGCGACGACGTCTTCTACACGTGCCTGCCGTTGTTCCACGCAAACGCGGCGATCATCTCGATCTGGGGTGCTTTCGGGCTCGGGACACGCATCGCGCTCGGACGCCGCTTCTCCGCGTCGCGCTTCTGGGACGAGGTGCGCTCGGTCGGGGCCACGCAGTTCAACGCGCTCGGGGCCATGCTGCCGATCCTGTACAAGCAGAAGCCACGGCCCGACGACGCCGACAACCCGGTGCGTACCGTCCTCTCCGCCGCGTGCCCGCGCGAGATCTGGGAGGGCTTCGAGACCCGCTTCGGCGTCGACATCGTCGAGTTCTACGGGACCGTCGAGGGCGGCCTCACGATGGCCGGTCCCGACGCCCCGCCTGGTTCGATCGGCAAGCCGCTGCCGATCAACGAGATGAAGGTCGTCGCCGACGACGACGGCGACTGCGCCGCGGGCGAGATCGGCGAGCTGATCTCGCGTCCCGTCGGCGGCACCGCGTCGGTGAGCTACTACAAGAACGAGGAGGCAAGCGCGGACAAGACCAGGGGAGGCTGGCTGCGCTCGGGCGACCTCGCCTACGTCGACGAGGACGGGTGGTTCTGGTTCGTCGACCGCAAGACCGACAGCATGCGCCGCCGTGGCGAGAACATCTCCTCCTACGAGGTCGAGCGCGTCCTGAACCGTCACCCCGACGTCGTCGAGAGCGCCGTGTACGCGGTCCCGTCCGATGTCGGCGAGGACGACGTGATGGCCGCACTCACGCTCGCCGACGGTGCGACCCTCGACCCCGAATCGGTCCTGCGCCACTGCGAGGACCATCTCGCCTACTTCCAGATCCCCCGGTACCTGCGTGTGGTCGATTTACTGCCCAAGACCGAGACGCACCGGGTCCAGAAGGCGTCCCTGCGGGAAGCCGGCGTCACCGAGGACACCTGGGACCGCGAGGAAGCGGGATTCGAGCTGAAGCGCTGACGCTGCCCGATCCGGAGGAGACGGACATGGACTCGGTGGAACCCTGGCGCAAGGCGCTGCAGGACTCGGGCCTCGGCGACGCCGAGGTCGCCGAGCGCATCCGGATCCTGGGCGAGTTCTGCGAGCTCGCCGAGCTCGATCCCGACGGCGTCGTCGAGGCGTGCGTCGACCGTGATCGCGGCCGCATCGTCGCCGGGGAACGCAAGAAGGTGGAATCCCTCATCGACGAGTTCGCCGCCGACGGCGACCCACGGACTGCGACCCGGCGCGCCAACGTCGTGCGCAGCTTCCTGATCCACAACGGCGTCCGCGTCCTCGCCCCCAAGGCCCCCTGGCTCTAGCCGGGCCCCCCGGGTCCCTCCCGAAGCCCCGACCCCTCCTCCCAAACGCGGGTGGTTTGTGGCGTTGGCGGGCCATTCGGCCCGCGTTTGGGGTGGGGTCGTCTCCCAAACGCGGGTGGTTTGTGGCGTTGGCGGGCCATCCGGCCCGCGTTTGGGGTGGGGGGGGGGGGGGGGGGGGGGGGGGTGGGGGTGGGGTGGGGGGGGGGGCGGGGGGTCGGGGGGTCGGGGGGCTTCAGCCGAGGTGGCGGTTCTCGGTGATGCACGCCTTGGCGTCGCTCGAGGCCACCGACGCCTGGTAGGAGGAGCTCTGGCCATTGACCGTGAGCGTGTACTTCACGAGCGTCGGCGTGGTCGCATTTGCCGTAGCCGGGGTGGGCTCCACCACGAAGCCGTCGATCCCGCCGGAGAACTGCTGGTCGAAGACCGCACCGAGCTGGGCCGGGGTGATTCCGGTCTGGGCACAGACCTCGGCTGCGGCGGCGTCGTAGTCCCGCTTCTGCACGGCAGTCAGGAACCGGCTCACCGTTCCGGTCGGCCCCGGGTCGGTGGGCGCGGCCTGGGTCGACGACGGCGCCGAGTCGCTGCGCGTGAGCACGTAGTACGCCGCCGCCGCGCCGGCGACCAGTATCAACGTCGCGAAGACCGCGATCAGCCAGGTGCGCCGGCGCGCGGGGCGGCGCGTGCCCGGGTGCATCGTCTCGCTGCGCCGGTCCGGCGCCGGGTACGCGCTGGTACGGCCGTGCCACGGTGTGTGCGACACACCGTGGGCCGGGGTGTACTGCGCAGGCTGCGCGTGTGTCTGCGGCGGGGCCGCTTCGAACTGCGGTACCGGGATCGCCGTCTGCGACGGGGCGAGGTGGGCCGTGTCCGGCAGGGGCGCGATCGATCCGGTCAGGCTCGCCCACGGCTCGGTCGCACCGACCTGACTACCGGCCGCCTCGTACGGCCACGAAGCCGGCGGTGCGGTCGCGAACGGATCGGACTGCGCTGCGACGGGCGCCTGCGGAGAGGGCGCGAGTGGGCCAGGTGGCATCATCGATGCCGGCGGGGACGGCGGCGACGGGTCGGGCGCCGCTCGGGAGGGCCACGGGGGCCGGAAGACCGACGCAGGCGTCCCCGCTCCCGGAGGCACGTACGCGTCGTCGTTCCCATACGACGGAGCGCGCGCCGGGAGCGGCTGAGGAGTCGACGGCCATGACATCGCAGGCACACCACGCGAACCGAGCCCGTAGGGATCGCGCGGAGGTGCGGGGTTGACACCGGGGGGCACCACGACGCCCGTCGTCGGTGCGTACGGCGTAGTCGCGCGTACGGGGCTCCACATCGGGTCCGACGGCGCGGGTGGCAGCTCGCGCGGGCCGCTATCCGCCGCAGATCCGGTTTCTCGACGCCGCCACGGGATGCGCCTCGCCTCTGGCGCAGGCGCCGGCGAGTCCGCGTCCTGCTCGGACCCGGGCGGCAACATCGAGGGCGGCCACTTCGACCGTCTCGTCGGGGGACGGTAAGGTTCGCTCACAGCGTCGGCCCCGTGCAACGAGAGGTCTGCTCGCGAAGGAGCCCGCAGGCGCGGTTCTCTCGGGTCGTCGACTGCTTGGTGTGTTGCATATTGGCTCCCAGTACCCATCGGCCCCCGAGGGTGGCTGATGACGCTGAGATGCCGATGAGGACATCAGCACCCAATCGGGCCCGTCTGGCTCGAATGGTGCCATCACTGTATCGGAGCAGAGGCATCCGGTAACCGCTCGGGACCGGCGATCGAGCCCCACCCGGGCGGGTCCGGACGGAGGTGACGGCCATGGGTGACGAGCCGACGATGGACGACCTGCTGGCGCGCTGGCGAGCCGAGATCGCCGGCACCGGCGTCGCTGCCGCGTCGACCTACTCCGGCGAGCCACTCGAGGCGCTGTACACCGCCGCCGACCGGGCCGCGACCTCCGAGGCCGAGTCACTCGGTGTGCCCGGGAGCTTCCCCTACACGCGGGGGCCCTACGCGTCGATGTACCGCACCAAGGCTTGGACCGCGCGCCTGTTCAGCGGGTTCGGCACCGCCGAGGAGACAAACGCCCGCTACCGGGCGTTGTTGGCAGCGGGCCAGGACGGGCTCTCGGTCGCCGTCGACCTACCGACCCTCATGGGCGTCGACTCCGACGACCCACGTGCTCTCGGCGAGGTCGGCCGTTGCGGCGTGGCGATCGACACCCTGGCCGACTTCGAGCTCCTCTTCGACGCGATCCCGCTGCGCGACATCACCACGTCGCTCACGATCAACTCGCCCGCAGCCGTGCTGCTCGCCATGTACGTCGCCACAGCCGAGGGTCAGGCAACTCCGCGCGGCACCCTGGGTGGCACGATCCAGAACGACATGTTGAAGGAGTACCACGCGCAGAAGGAGTACTACTTCCCGCCCCGCCAGTCGATGCGCATCGTGTCGGACATGATCCGGTTCTGCACCGCCGAGATGCCGCGCTGGCACCCGGTGTCGGTGAGCGGATACCACATCCGCGAGGCAGGTTCGACCGCCGCGCAGGAGCTCGCGTTCACGCTGGCGGACGGGTTCGCGTACGTCGAGCTCGGTCTCGCGGCCGGCCTCGACGTCGACGCGTTCGCACCGCGGCTGTCGTTCTTCTTCAACGCCCACATCGACTTCTTCGAGGAGGTCGCCAAGTACAGGGCGGCGCGACGTATCTGGGCCCGCTGGATGCGGGATCGCTACGGAGCCACAGACGAGCGCAGCTGGAGGATGCGCTTCCACACCCAGACGGCCGGTGTCTCGCTCACCGCGCAACAGCCGGACAACAACGTGGTCCGGACCGCGATCGAGGCGCTCGCCGCCGTGATGGGGGGCACGCAGTCGCTGCACACGAACTCACTCGACGAGGTGCTCGCACTCCCGACCGAGCGTGCGGCCAAGATCGCGCTGCGCACTCAGCAGGTGATCGCGCTCGAGACCGGCGTCACAAACGTGATCGATCCGCTCGCCGGGAGCTACTTCGTCGAGTCCCTCACCGATCGCCTGGAGGAGCGAGCCGAGTCCTACTTCGCGGTTCTCGACGAGATGGGGTCGGGTTCGATCCTGGAGGGGATGTACGCGGCGATCGAGTCGGGTTTCGTGCAGAAGGAGATCGCCGATGCCGCGTGGCGGCTCCAGAGCGAGTTCGCGTCGGGCGCGCGGCACCAGGTCGGTGTGACGATCTACACCGACGGCGGTGACGAAGCCCCCCTCGAGGTGCTCCAGATCGGGCCCGAATCGGAGGTGCGCCAGACCAAGCGTCTCGCGGAGGTCAAGGCGACACGATCCGCCGCCGTGGTCGACGAGGCTCTCGCCGCGGTCAGGGCGGCCGCCGCCGACGCGGCGGTCAACCTCATGGACCCTCTGCTCGACGCGGTCCGCGCCCACGCGACCGTCGGCGAGATCATGACCGCCCTCGCCGATGTCTTCGGCCGCTACACCGAGACGCCGGTCGTCTGACGATCACACCCCCGGGAGCGCTAGGTGGGTGCGGGCGGACAGCTCGGACCAGTCGTCGCACCAGTCGACTACGCCCACGGGCGGGCCGATGCGTGCGAGCTCCTCGAGGTTGGTCTCCTCGACCAAGCCGCCGCGGTAGCCGCTGACGACGATGCCGGCCACGCCGATCCCGCGCCTCGCGCACGCTTCGACCGTGAGGGCTGTGTGGTTCAGGGTGCCGAGCCCGGGGCGGACGGCCACGACGACGGGCCACTCCAGCTTCCGGGCGAGGTCCGCCATCGTCTCCGCGCGTGTCAGCGGCGCGAGCAGGCCGCCCGCTGCCTCGGCGATGCGGTGCCGGGACGCGACCGCGTGCGTGCGTCGCACGAGCCCGTCGACATCGAGGGGCCGGCCTTCGCGCTCGGCGCAGACCGCTGGTGCGAGTGGATCGCGGTAGCGCTCCCACACCTCCGTGCGGCACCCCGTTACCGACGCGACCCAAGCGGCGTCGTCGTCGGGCGGCCAACCTGTCTGCACGGGCTTGACCACTGTGACGTCCGCCGGGCCCAGCACCGAGGCGAGCGCGGCCGTCACGACGGTCTTGCCGCAAGCGGTGTCGGTGCCGCAGACGAACAGGTCCATCAAGACGCCTGCCCTGGCGCGCGGCCGAAGGCTGCGATCGTGACGTCCACGTCGGAGTCCGAGTGCGATGCGGTCGGGCACAGGCGAATCCGCGCTGTCCCGTCCGGGACCGCGGGCGGCAGGATCGGCGGCGCCAGCACTCCGCGGCGCCTCGCCCGCGCCGACACGTCGACGGCACTGGCGGCGTCACCCATGACGACGGGGACGATCGCGGCTGCGGGTTCCGTCGTGGCCCAGCCGGCACGTGCGAGCCCGGCGGCGAGGCGGCGCGCGTTCGCGCACGCACGCTCACCGCGCCAGGGTTCGCCCGCGACGACGTCGAGGGCGGCGAGCACGGCGGCGCTGACCGGAGCCGGCTGGGCGGTGTCGAACACGTACGGCCGGGCACGCAGCCTGAGGAAGCGGCACAGGTCGGCACTGCCGGCGACGAAGCCGCCCGCGGCACCGAGCGCCTTCGAGCACGTTCCCATCACGACCTCGGCGCGTCCTTCGAGTCCCGCGGCCGCGAGCGCGCCGCGCCCTCCGCCGAGGACGCCGGTCGCGTGGGCTTCGTCGACCATGAGCGTGGCGTCGTTCTCGGCAGCGATCGCGACCAGGTCGGCGAGGGGCGCGAGGTCGCCGTCCATCGAGAAGACCGAGTCGGTGACGATGAGCACGCCGGCGCCACGGCGTCGTGCCGCGGCCACGTGACGCGCACATGCCGCGGCGTCGCCGTGGGGGAAGACCGCGACCGCCGCACCCGAGAGCCGGCAGCCGTCGACGATCGAAGCGTGGTTGAGCTCGTCGCTCACGACGACGTCGGCCGCGCCCGTGAGCGCCGTAATCGTGCCCAAGTTCGCGAGGTAGCCGGAGCTGAACAGGACCGCGTCCTCAGACGCCTTCAACCGAGCGAGGCGCGCCTCCAGCGCGGCGTGCAGCTCCGTGGCTCCCGAGACACGCGACGACGCACCCGCGCCGGTGCCCCAGCGGCGGGCCGCGTCCGCTGCGGCATCGGCGAGGCGCGGGTCGCCCGCGAGGCCCAGGTAGTCGTTCGAGCACATGAGGAGTAGCTCGTCACCGTCGACGGTCACCCTCGCCGCGGGTCGCGAACCGACGCGCACCACGGGGTCGCCGTGCCAAGCACGGGCGCTGACCGCGTGGTCGCCGGCGAGGCTCACACGAGCTCCGCGATCGCGGTGGCGGTCGCGTCGGCGAGCAGCTCGACCTCGCCGGATTCGATCGACAGCGGCGGCATCCACACCACGACGGGACCGAGGGGACGCAGGACGACACCGAGATCGCGCACCCGCGCGCACACCGCGACCGCGCCGGCGTTGCCGGCGCGGTCGTCGAGCTCGATACCGACCATCGTCCCCGCCCGGCGCACGTCTGCGACACGCTCGAGCTGCGCGATCTCCTCGAGACGCGCCGCCATCCGGTCTGCCGCCCTTGCAGCGTTGGCGAGGGTGTCCTCCTCGCGGAACACCTCTAGGTTCGCGATGCACGCAGCGGCGGCCAGGGCGTTGCCGCTGTAGGTGTGTCCGTGGAAGAGCTGGCGGCCTTCCTCGGGTTCTCCGAGGAACGACTCGTACACGGCCTCGGTCGTGAGGGTCGCCGACATCGGCAGGTAGCCGCCCGTGATGCCCTTGCCGACGGCCATGAGGTCGGGTGTCACGCCCTCGGCCTCGCAAGCGAACATCGTGCCGGTGCGGCCGAAGCCGGTCGCGACCTCGTCGCAGATCATCAGGACGCCGTGGCGGTCGCAGAGGTCACGTACTCCGCGCACGTAGCCCGCGGGGAACGTGATCATGCCAGCGGCGCCCTGGCAACGCGGTTCGATGACGACCGCGCAGATCTCGTGCGCGTGCTCGGCGAGTGTCGCGTCCATCGGGTCGAGGAGCTCGTCGAGGCTCCTGCGGGGCGAGTTGGTGGGTGCACGGAAGCACTCGAACAGCAGCGGGGCGAACGCGGCGTGGAACAGGTCGATGCCACCGGCGCTCACGGCGCCGAGCGTGTCGCCGTGGTACGCCTCGTCGAGGGCGAGGAACGTCCGCCTGTTGGTGTCGCCCCTGTTGTGCCAGTAGCGGAACGCCATCTTGAGGGCGACCTCGACGGCGGCGGCCCCGTTCTCGCTGAAGAACACCCGCGTGAGGCCGTCCGGGACGACGTCGACGAGAGCTGTTGCTGCCGCGACCGCGGTGGTGTTGGCGAGTCCCAGCAGCGTCGAGTGGGCTACGCGGTCGAGTTGGGCACGGATCGCGGCGTCGATGTGGGGGTGGCGATGTCCGTGCACGTTGCACCACAGGGATGCGACGCCGTCGAGGTAGCGCCGGCCCTCGGTGTCGACGAGCCAGTTCCCCTCGGCGGACTCCACGACCAGCGGTTCGGATGCGGTCCACGTACGCTGCTGCGTGAACGGGTGCCACAGGTGACGCCGGTCGGCGCCTGCGTAGTCCATGACGCCCACGCTAGCTACTTGCCGGACGTGGCAATGAGTAGACGAGTCCAGATCCCGGTGCCCACCAGCGGTGGTGTGGCCGCGGTGCCCGGATGGCTCGACGGCGGCGCGGGGGCGCAGTGGCTGCTCGTGCTCGCACCGGGTGCGGGGGCGCCGGCGGACTCGGACTTCATGACGTCGGTGGCCGCGGGTGTTGCGGCGGCGGGAGTGCGTGTGCTGCGCTTCGACTTCCCGTACCAGGTGCGGGCCCGCGACGAGGCCCGGCGCAAGCCACCCGATCGCCCACCGGTGCTGCTCGCGACGTGGACTGCCGTGCTCGGCTACGTGGGGCGACGACTACGGCCGGAACATGTGGCGGTCGGCGGCAAGTCGATGGGTGGCCGCTACGCGACGCTCCTGCTCGCCGGCGCCGGCGCCGGCGCCGGCGCCGGCGCCGGCGGCGACCCGCCGCAGTCGGTGGGGGCCGCGGTCCTGTTCGGATACCCGCTGCACCCTCCCGGGAAGCCGGACCGCATGCGTGCCGAGCACCTCGGCGACGTGCACGTGCGGTCGCTCTTCGTCTCGGGCACGCGTGACAGCCTCGCACGGATCGAGCCGATGCGTGACGTGGTCACCTCGCTGCCACGCGCGCGCCTGTACGAGATCGAGGGCGCCGACCACGACTTCAAGGTCCCCAAGCACAGTGGGCGCACCCGCGCCGACGTGATCGCCGAGATCGCGTCCACGGCAGCCGGTTTCCTGGCCGACCTCGACACCGCCGGTCCGTAGGAGGAGGCGCCGAGCGCCTTTACGTGGCAGGCCGAGGTGCTTCCTCTGTGGACGTCCACGCGGCCTGGTGCGTGGTTCTCGGGGTCCGTAGGAGGAGGCGCCGAGCGCCTTTACTATGGAACCGTGCCGGACGGTAACTCTGCTTCAGCCACCAGGGAACCTGCTTCCACGGATGTCGCGGGCGAGGCCGCCGCTGTAGACCACGGTCGCTTGCATGCTTGGTTGCCCTACGCGGGCACGGCTGCGGCGGTGTGGCCGGCGCTCACGGCCGTGGTCCTCGTCGGGTTGGAGCACGGCCAGAAGGCCGGCCAGGTCGCGTGGGCCGTCATGGTTCTCGTGCCGGCCGCGGCGTTCGCTCTGGCCTGCGTGATCTTGAGTGGTCGTTGCGAGGGTCAGCGCCGTCGTTTCTGGCACGTCATGGCGGCCGGGATGGCCTTGGAGTCGGTGGCGCTCGTGTGGCGTGCCGGCGCTGTCCTCGCAGGCCTGCCCGTCGAGTTCGTCGACATCGTGTACTCGCTTCTCACGAGCGCCGCCGTCGTCCTCTTCGCCGCGGGTCTCGTCGTTCGCATGCGCATGATCTCACCGGCCACGTGGGTCGTGCAGTTCCTCGACGCCATCGGTCTCGCCGTGGTGGTCACCACGCTGGCGGCCATGCCCGTGGCGAGCCAGCTTGCCGAGGCGGCCGCCGATGCCAAGGCGAACGCCGCCCAGCCCCTCGTGATCGCGACGATTGCTGCTGGTGCCCTCAGCCTGCTCTTCACACCCGAGCCGTGGGCCAGCAAGCGTGTCGAGCTCGTCCTCGCCTCGACCACCGCGCTCGCCCTGGCGCAGTCGTGGATGGAGCTCTACGGCATCGTCCTTTCGGGGAGCAGGTTCCTGCCGTCGGTCGGGGTAACCCTGGCCGCGGCCTTCAGCGTCGGCGCGCTGGCACCGTTCCTCGAGAACCCCGCGGCGCGGCCGCCGTCGACAGGACGTGACGACTACGACAGCGTCGCGTGGCCGTACGTGACTCTGTCGATCCTGCCCCTCGCAGCCCTTGCCGCGGTCCTGCGAGACGACGCCACGGTCCAAGCCGTCGCCGTCGGCGGTCTCCTCGCCGGTCTCGTCGTGGCGGTCCTGCGTCAGATCCAGGTCCTGCGCACCCAGAGGAGGCTCCTCGACCTCGCCAAGGAGCACACCGAAGAGCGCAATCAGGATGCGGCCATAGCCCGCTCACTTCTCGAAGTTGCCCGTCGGCTGTCGGTGTCGCCCGACCGCATCGACGCGGAGAGAGCGGTGCTGAACGCGCTTGCAGTCGCGACGACGGCACCGGTGGTGCGCATCGTCGAACCGGACGAGACGGTCACCGGGGATCTCGGCGGGTCCGTCTCGTTGGGACCCGAGGCGGTCATCGCGCTCGTCAGGGATGCCCGCGGCGAGATGGCTCCGGGGGCACCCCGGCATTTCCACGACCCCGCTGCCGGCGTCGAAGGTGTGTTCGTGGCTGCGCTCACGACGAGCGGCGACCTCGGAGCAGTTCTGTGCGCGGAGGGCAAGGGGTGGACGCCGGCGCCGAACGAAGTCGATCTGATCTCGGGCCTTGCTCACCAGCTGGGCGTGGCACTCGAGCGTTCGTCGCTCGTGGGCAGGCTTGCCCAGTCCGAGCGCCTCTACAGGCGCATCATCGACGCAGTCCCGGTCGGCGTCGTCGAGGTCGACTCGAGTGGGATCGTGGTCAGGTCGAACCAGGCCTTCGCACGCATCACGGGTTTGAACAGCCGCAGGATCACGGGCGCGAGCATGTTCGAACTGTTCGCACAGATGGACTTGGAGCCTTCCGACACGCTGGCTCGTTTCGAGCGCAACGGGACGGTGCGCTGTCGCGCCCGCGTCGTCACCCTCGACGGCTTGGAGCGGATGCTCGTCGTCGACGCCGCCAGCGTGGGTCCCGAACGCGACGGCGGACGTGACGCCGTCCTCCTCGTCCACGACGACACCGAGCTCGTGAGGTTGCGCCGCCGGGTGGACCGCGCCGCTGCCGATGTCGAGTCACGAAGCAGCGGAGCCGCCGAGCGTCACGCGTCGACGACGAGCGCCCTCGCCGTCGACGCGCTGTCGAGCCTCGAGGACACCGATGTCGCGATGACCGAGCTGGCGCACGCGCGTGAGCCGGCGGCGCACGACCGTGTCGAGACGGCTCGTGCCGCCGTCGACGAGTCCGTACGCACGGTCCAGGTGCTGGCGGATGCTTTGGAGGCGCGCACATGAGGGTCGCCCTCCACGCCGATCCGAAGGTGCGTCGGGAGCTCCCCGACCCGCGCATCATGATCCGGGTGGTCGTGGGAACCTGGGCCTTGACGGCCGTCGTCGTGGCCGTTACGTCGATGTGGGCGGGCAGCCGCTACGGAGCGCTCGTGACGGTGCTGCCCGTCGCATACATGTGCTTCCTCTCGAACCGCCTCGCGCGGGGACTGGAAGGCAGTCTCGGGCGCTTCTGGCGCGTGCTCACCATCGGCACCGCGCTGGTCTCACTCACGTTCGTGACGATCGGGCTGCGCGCCCTCATCTCCTCCGACGTCCTGTTCGTGATTCTCGGCCTGCTCGTGCCGAGTGCGATCTTCTTCCTCACCTACGGGATGTGGATCCGTCTGCAAGTGTCGTCGAGGCGTCCGAGCACACTCGGCTTCTTCGACGTGGTGCTCGTCGTCACCGTCGGCCTCGCCTACGTCGCGTTCCTCCTCACCTCGAATGTCTTCGTCGGTGCCGGACAGGGCCTCGACATCGGCGTGTTCATCCTGGTGTCGAGCGTGGTCGTCTCCCTCATGGCGCTCGTACTCGTGACGAGGCGCCGCCGTGGTCCCGGTCTCGGGATCGGGGTCGAGGTCGTGCTGGCGACCGTGATGCTGGTGAGCGTCCTCGCAGTGGCGGTCATCCTCGGGTGGGAGTCCGTCACCGGACGCCCTATCGACGAGGTGCCCGCATGGCTCATTGCGTTCCCCTGGGTGCTCGTGTTCAGCGTCGCGCTCCTGGCCCCCTACGCCGAGGACGGCGAGCGTCAAGACGCCGTCGAGCCCGTGACCCGCGTGCGACCGTTCTGGCCGTACTTCCTGTTGGCACTCACCCCTCCGATAGCGATCGGTTCGCTCCTGTCGACCCAGCAGGAGCAGAAGCTTGCCGGTGTCATCGGCCTCCTGCTCGTAGTCGAGGTGCTCGTGGTGCGTCAGCTCGTGCTCATCGACGAGCAACGTCGTGCGCGCGTGCGTCAGCACCGCCTGCGAGACCTCGCCGCAGCGGAGGCGAGACGGACGAACGTGATCCTTGACCTCGCCCTCTCCCTCGCCCGCGACGACGATCCGCGTGCCATGTGCGACACGGTCGCGACGGCCGTGGGAGCTCTGGAGGAGGAAGCATCGGTCGCGGTGTTCGGCCGCCTCGAAGACGGCGGGGTCGCCGCCGCGACCCGGGGAGTCGACGACCCCGCGACCATGTACTCGATGCTGGGCCAGCTCCGCCTGACATCGTCGCAATGCGTGCGTGTGGCCGGGCCCTGGTTCGGGTCCGGTGCTCCCGGTGCGGCGCTGGTTGCGGCGGTCATCGGCGCGGTAGGTGACCGTCTCGGGTACGTAGTCGCCGTTCCCGCAGAGGCCGCCCCGGACGCGGACGTGCAGTCGGAACTGGAGGGGTCGATCGCCGGAGTCGCCGACCAACTCGCGCTCGCGCTCGACCGTGCCGGTCTACTGGACGCGGTCAGGACCGACACCGACAGGGTGCGCGAGAGCGTCGACCGACTGAGCGAAGGCGTCGCGGTCGTCGGTCCCGACGACCGTGTCCGCGCCTGTAACCGTGCGTTCGTGGAAACCCTCGGCATCGATGCAGACGCGACGATCGGCGCGCCGCTGCCACCACGACTCCTGGCGCGCCTGCCGGTGGACCAAGGGGTTGCTTCCACCGGCTCGTGGACGAGCGCCGTCGACGTGGGCTCGGAGGGGTCCCCCTTGCCGTTGCAGGTTTCGGTGTTCCTCTCCGAGACGGACCCGCTCGAGGACGGTGTGGTGGTCGTCGTCGACGACAGTGCTGCCCTGCCCGGCGAGCGCGAGCGTCTGGTCGGCATCCTCGACGACCTCGTGAACGCCGTCGAGGGGGATTCTGCGGGTTCGCGCGAGCTCGCCGCTCTGGTCGCACACCGCCTGGCCGCGGGGCTCCGCCGCGAGGTGGAGGCTCCTCTGCTGAGGGTCCGGTCAGCGCTCGCAGCTGACGCCGTCACCGGTACGACGGTGCTGGCGGAGGCCGTCGGGACTGCTTGCACTGCGCTCCGCAGTCTCTATGCGGTGGCAGCCCGCGAGGCGCGGGGCTGATGGCCCCGACGCGTGCTACCCGGATCGCGGCGTGTGCGGCAGCGGCCCTGTTCCTGTGCTCGACCCCGGCACGTGCCGGCCAGCGTGACGTCGACGCCCCCGTCCGGTTCGTCCCTCAGGGGGACGCCGTGCTCACCGTCGACGGTGCCCCCTATCGCGGGTCGCTCGAGGTCGTGAGGTCAGCCAGTGGTGATGGCATCGACGTCGTCAACGTGGTCGACGTGGACGACTACCTGCGTGGTGTCGCCGAGGTGCCGCCGGTCTGGCCTCGCGCTGGGCTCGAGGCACAGGCGATAGTCGATCGAACCCAGCTCGCGCATGCGCTCGCGTCGGGCCGCGGCGAGGCCGCTGGCCAAGCGGACCTTCAGGCCGACGCGACCGGGGCTCCGCCCTACAGGGGAGCAGGAGTCGAGTCCCCGGAGTGGGACGCAGCCCTCCAGGCAACCGATGCGCTGGTGATGCGGACGGGCGGGCGGATCGCCGAGGTGCACAGCCACGCGACCTCGCCCGGCGTCACCGGCGCGGGGTTCCCTCTCGCGGCCTGGTCGGTCCAGATGCCTGGCCAGGACGTGAGCGACGCGCTCGGGGCAGGTGGGGTGATCCTGCCCGGCGGCACCCGACCGGTCGGCCTGCGATTGGAGGCAGGCGACGTCGTCGTCACGAGCGCCGCAGGGAGTACCCGGATGTCGACGGAGGCCTTCGCGCGAGCGGTCAACACCGGCGCGCCCAGAACCAACCCGGATCGCTACCCGTCGGTGTCCGACGAGCACGTCGAGGACGGCCTCACCGGCGGTGACGGCTGGGGTGGTCCGTGGCCGTTGCCGGTGCGGGCCGAAGCGGACCCTGCTCGCCTGCCGCTGACGTTGCCGTCGCCCACCTTCGCGGTCTCGTCCGAGGGTGACTCCTTCACATTCTCCGGCACGGGTTGGGGTAGTGGTCTCGGGATGTCCAAGACGGCTGCCCGCCAGTCCGCTGACGCAGGCACCGGCCGCGACGAGATCCTCGCGGCGGCGTTCCCGGGACGGACGACAGAGCGCGACGAGATGGCGGGCGAGGTCCGCGTGGGCATCGTGAAAGGTGCCGGCGAGGTGCATCTGGGCGTCGAGGGAGGCTTCTTCCGCATCGACGGCGCCGGCTCCGATTCGGTGGCGTCCGCTGCCTTCGGCGACTGGACGGTGTCACCCGGGCCGGGCCGCTCGATCACACTCGGTGGTCCCGACGGTGCCGATGCTGCCCTCGCGATCAACGGGTTCACGGTCCCGTTGCGCATGGTCGCCAACCGCCATCTGCCGGTCGAGTTCTCGCTGAGCCGCCCGGCGGAGGTGACCGTCGTCGTCGAGGGACCTCTGGGGGCCCAGTCGCGGACCGAGCGGCGCGACCTCGGGATCATGCCTGCCGGCGACTCGCAGCAGGCCAGTCTGGAAGATCTCGGCCCCGGCGCCTACAACGTCTCGGTCGAGGCAGTCGCCGGCGATGTGACGGTCACGGCCAGCCCGATGACCGTCGACGTGACACCGCTGCGGCGTGGCCCCTCGATGTTCGGCGCCGTCGGCTTGGTGCTGCTGCTGGGCGGGCTCCTCGCCGGGGCTGTCTCGGCGCGGCGGCGGCGCCGCCGGACCGACCGAGCGGCGCCCGACCCAGCCTGAACGGGGCGCCCCTCCCGCGCCTCTGCCCGCGTTTGGGTGGGGCACCTCCCGCAATCCTCCCGCAATCGCGGGCGGGTTGTGTCGTGGGCGGGTGATTCTGCCCGCGTTTGGGTGGGGCACCTCCCGCAATCGCGGGCGGGTTGTGTCGTGGGCGGGTGATTCTGCCCGCGTTTGGGTACGCTCAGATTGCGGGCCTGCACCGACGATGGAGCCACCGTGGCCGACGACACCGACACGATCGACGAAGTCGATGCCCGCCACGGCGTGGCCGGCGAGGCAGACGACGAGCAGCAGACCGACGCGGCTTCAGCGACGGTGGCCGCGCGTGTGTCGGAGACGCTCGAGCTGATCCGGCCGGCGTTGCAGATGGACGGTGGCGACATCTCCCTCGTCGACGTGGACGACGACAACGTCGTGAGCGTGTCGCTGCACGGATCCTGCGTCGGATGCCCGGCGTCGGTCGCCACCCTCAAGGCCGGTGTCGAACGGATCCTCATGGACCGTGTGCCCGAAGTGCGCGAAGTCGTGGCGATCGAGTCCTGAGTGGAGTGGCCGAGGTGCTTCCTCCCTTGACGTCGACGGGACGTCGGGTGCGTGCGAGCGGTCCGTAGGAGGAAGCGCCGAGCGCCAAATCAGAACCGTAGACTCGCCCGGTGCCAGTGCCCACCGATCCCGTAGCGCTCGTCGCCGCGGCACGCGACGGCAACCGGGCGGCGCTCTCGAAGCTCCTGAGCCTCGCCGAGAGCCGCGTGCCCGACGCGGTCGCGGCCGCCGTGCACCCCTACACCGGTTGCGCTCACGTGGTCGGCTTCACGGGCGCCCCGGGGGCGGGCAAGTCGACACTCGTCGACGCCTCGATCAGGCATCTCCGTCGAGGCGACGCGACCGTGGCGGTCCTCGCGATCGACCCCTCGTCGCCGTTCTCCGGTGGTGCGATCCTCGGCGACCGGGTCAGGATGCAGGACCACGCCACCGACCCGGGCGTGTTCATCCGCTCCATGGCGTCGCGGGGCGCGCTGGGCGGGCTCGCCGCAGCCACGCCGAATGCGATCCGCGTCTTCGAGGCGGCGGGGATGCCGTGGGTGCTGCTCGAGACGGTGGGCGTCGGACAGGTCGAGATCGAGGTCGTCGAGACCGCGGACACCGTCGTCGTCGTCGTCAACCCCGGTTGGGGCGACGCCGTGCAGGCGGCCAAGGCAGGTCTCCTCGAGATCGCCGACGTGTTCTGCGTGAACAAGGCCGACCGACCCGGAGCCGACGACGCCGTCCGCGACCTCGAGCAGATGCTCGATCTCGCGCCGCCGGGTCCGTGGCGCCCACCGGTGGTTCGCACGGTCGCCGCGACCGGCGAGGGCGTCTCCGGGCTCTGGGACGCGATCGAGTCCCATAAGGCCCACCTCGCCGAGGACGCAAGGCTCGATCAGCGGCGCCGCAGCCACGTCCGCGACGAGCTGCGCGCGATCGTGGTCGCCGCCATCGAAGCCAGGGTGCGCTCGCGCCTCGACGGCCCCGAGTTCGAGACGATCGTCGACGAAGTCGTCGCGGGCCGCCGCGACCCCTACTCGGCAGCCCGGTTGCTCGCGCCGGACGACCGGCTCGCCCCCGAGAATGCCGGCGCGAGTGTGCCCACCGGGAAAGGAAGGACCTGATGGAGTTCGTACGGGTGGACGACACCGGTGACGGCGTACACGTGGTGCGCCTCGACCGCCCGCCGGTCAACGCGCTCAGCAACGAGCTGCTCGGCGAGCTGACGACCGTCCTCGACGGCCTGCGCGCCGACGCCGCCGTCAAGGCCGTCGTCCTGTGGGGCGGGGACTCCGTCTTCGCCGCGGGCGCGGACGTCGAGAAGTTCCGTCCGGTCGACGCGGACACCGCGCGCGGGATCGCGGCGGCGTTCCGCTCCGCGGGAGACGCCCTCGCGACGTTCCCGCGGCCCACGATCGCGTCGATGTACGGCTACGCGATCGGCGGCGGCCTCGAACTCGCGCTCGCCTGCGACTTCCGCGTCGCCGGCGACAACTGCCGGATGGGCTTCGCCGAGATCAGCCTCGGCATCATCCCCGGCGGGGGTGGCACGCAACGGGCCGCGCGACTCCTCGGTCCCGCCAAGGCCAAGGACCTGATCTTCAGCGGCCGCTACATCCGCACCCCCGAGGCGCTCGAGATCGGCCTCGTCGACCGCAGCAGCCACCCCGACGAGGCCTACACCGATGCCGTCGCGTGGGCACGGTCCCTCGCGAGCGGTGCGGTCGTCGCGATGGGCCTCGCCAAGGAGGCCATCGACGGCGGCCTCGGCCTACCCTTGGCGGCCGGCCTCGACCTCGAGGCCGACTGCTTCGCCGCCGCCTTCGAGACCGCCGACGCCCGCCGCGGGATCGACTCCTTCGTCGAGAGCGGTCCCGGCAAGGCGACCTTCGAGGGGAACTGACACATGAAGCCGCACATGCACGTGCAGGATCCGGCCGCGCTCGACCCCAAGACCGCCAACATCCTGTACCACGACAAGGCCGCCGACGGCTACGACGCGAAGTGGTCGATCCAGTTCGACGAGCACACGCTCGACTACGTGGAGGGCCGCCTCGCGCGCGTGCTGCCGGAGAAGCGCCGTTTCGGTCGCGCCCTCGAGCTCGGCAGCGGCACCGGCTTCTTCCTCCTGCACCTGTACAAGGGCGGGTGGGTGAGCGAGGGCGCCGCCACCGACATCTCGCCCAAGATCCTCGAGGTGTGCGCCCGCAACGCCGACGAGATCGGCTGGAGTGTCGAGACCCACGTCGCCGACGCCGAGAAGCTGCCTTTCCCCGACGACAGCTTCGACCTCGTCTGCGGGCACGCGTTCTTGCACCACATCCCCGATGTGGGCCGGTGCGTGCGCGAGATGGTACGCGTCGCCAAGCCCGGCGCGACCGTCCTCGTCGCGGGCGAGCCGACCCGCGACGGCCACCGCATCGCGCAGGCCGCCAAGTGGGCGGCGCGAACCCCGCTCAAGGCCGCGCTGCGCCTGCCCGGGACAGGTCGCTTCGGCAAGCCGAAGCGCTCAGCGGAGGAGGACGAGCTCGCACAGCTCGAACCCCACGTCGACCTGTGGGAGTTCGACCCGGCCCACCTGAGCGGGGTGTTCGAGGGCGCCGGCCTCGTCGATGTCCGCTACGAATGCGAGGAGCTGTCGTCGTCGGTGTTCGGCTGGACCCTCAAGACGATCGAGGGGATCCTCGCGGGTGACCTCTTCGGCGCTCGTTGGGCCTGGTTCGGCTACAACAACTACCTGCGCCTCAGCGCTTTCGACGAGCGGGTGCTGTACCGGGTCCTGCCGAAGCGGTGGTTCTACAACATCGTGATGGCGGGCGAGAAGCCCCTCGCGTGACCATCGTGCCGACGACGGCTCCCGGCCCGATGAGCTCCACGTGGGCCGGGGGGGACATGCCCGACTGGCTCGGCAAGCCCCGCGGTGAGACGTGGCCGGCCTTCCTCGCGCGCAACGCCCGCTGGGTGCGCGACAAGCGCTTCTTCACGTCCAACCACGCGGTCCTCCTCGCCCGGTACGCGTGGCTGAAGGCGCTCAAGCCGCACGTGGCGTCCGACGGGCCGGTCTACATGGGCCGCGGCGTCGACGTGAGCGCCCGCGCCGGCTTCGGCCACATCCACTTCGAGCGGTTCGTGTGGATCGGCAACGGGTGTGCTCTGCGCTGCCACCAGGGCCACCTACGCGTGGGCGAGAAGACCGTGTTCGGGTCCAACAACGTCGTGAACTGCTACCTCGACATCGAGATCGGGCGCGAGTGCATCTTCGCCGACTGGATCTACGTGACCGACTTCGACCACTCCTTCGCCGTGGCCGACGTGCCGATCCGCAGCCAGGGCATCGACGTGTCGCCGATCCGCATCGGCGACGGCGTGTGGGTGGGCGAGAAGGCGTCGATCCTGCGGGGCGTCACGATCGGCGACGGCGCGATCGTCGCCAGCCACGCGTTGGTCAACAAGGACGTCCCGCCCGGGGCGATCGTGGGCGGGGTGCCGGCCCGGGTCCTGAAGTTCAGGCCCGGCTGGGAGGACGGGCCCGTCTCCCAACGCCACGGCACTGCCGGCTGGTGAGGCACGGCCTCCGCACGCGTCGCCCCGCTTCGACCGTGCTCAACTCCCGGCCGCGACCTTGCCGTCGGGGAGGCGCAGCGTGAACGTCGTCGGCTCCGCGCTCGTGATCTCGAGGTCGCCACCCTGAGCTCGCGCCATGAGGATCGTCGTGCGCAACCCGAGCCCGAAGCCGCGGGCCTGGAGCACCCGGCCATGCTCTGCGGTCTCGAGGACGGCGGGGTCGACGCTGCCCCCGTCGCTGACGTCGATGCGCACGTGGTCCGCCTCGGTCACGGCGCGCGCCCGCACCGGCGGTACGCCGTACGCACTCGCGTTGTCGAGCAGGTTCGTGACCATGCGCTCGAAGGCGTCGGCGTCGGTGTGCAGACCGAGCTCGCTGGGCGCTTCCACGTCGGTGCTCCGCGGCTTGCAGATCGAGCGCAGGCGAGCCGCGACGTCGATCAGTTCCGGCTCGAACGGGTAGTGGCCCGCCTCGAGCATCTCGAGCTGGAGCAGGTTCTCCGACATGTGCGTCAACTGCCGCGCGGCGCGCTTGATCGTGTCCAGCGCTTCGCGCCGCATCGGCGCGTCGAGGCGGTCAGCCTGCTCGTCGAGGGTGTGCGCCCAGCCGGAGATCACGGCGAGGGGGGAGCGCAGGTCGTGTACGAGCCCGCCGACGAGCTCGCGGCGCAGGGTCGTGAACTCCGACTCGGCGGTCACGTCGAGCGCCGCCGCCTGGATACGGCCGTTCAGGTCGTGCAGCGACACACGCACGACGTGGTCACGACCCATCTGGTCGCGCACGTTCACGTCACGCGACGCTGCCCCGGACGCCGCCGCGGCGAGGAACTCCTCGGCGTCGGCAACCGGGATCACGTCCCGCCAAGCTCGTCCGATCGGGTTGCCGTCGCGGCCGAAGAAGCGGCAGAAGGCGTCGTTCGCGAGCACGATCGTGCCGCCGGGATCGCCGAGCGCGATGCCTGCTTGCGCGGTGCTCAGCACCTGGCTGCTCAGCGACTCGGACTGGCCCGCGATGTTGGCGCGCTCGTCGGTGTAGGCCACCAGGTACTCGGAGACGTAGATGTCGTTGAGGCGGAGGAGGCGGTCGCGCACCACGTCGAGCACGTCGGGTTCGAGCAGGCCGGAGAGCGTGTCGCAGTAGAGGCGGGTCGACTCGCCTGAGGTCTGCAGCGCGAGGCGGATCACGTGGTCGCGTGCCACGCCCTCGCGGGCGCGTTGGGCGCCGAGCTCGCGCATCGCGGTGACGCCGGAGTCGAGATCGACCTCCGCCCCCCCCGGCGGGAACGCCACGAGCACTACCTGAGGCATCAGTTGGGCGTGCTGCGCCAGCGCCTGCGGATGCCAGCGCCCGAGCCAGAACTCGTCGCTCCAGTCGGTGGGGAGGTTCGACACGACCTCGTCCACCGCGGCACGCACGGCCGCGCGCACTTCGTCGGGATCCATGTGCGGTGGGAGCGGGGGGAGCTGGGGTATGTCCGCGTTCATGGGACGAGCGGTGGTCTCGTGCGGGCCCGGAAGGCAGGCGGCATCACGCCGGCAGCCGACGCCGCGACCGTTCGCATCTCCCTCCTCGCTGGTGACCCGGGCGAGAGCGCGCTCTCGCGAGCCCCACCCTAAGCCGTTCGTCGCATTCGTGCAGGGGGGACCCGGCCACCCTCGGGTCAATCGCCCGAGGACGCCTCGAACAGCTCGGGTTCGATCGCACGGCGGTACGCGGTCGAGTCGCCCCAGACGAGGCGCAGCGGCGTGCGCTCGACGATCCCGCTGTCGCGGCGCAGCACGCGCTCCTCGCCGATCGACTTGTCGTAGATGGCGGCGGTGCGCCGCGCGATCGAACGCCACGAGCGGCTCACCGAGTCGCGTGAGCCGCCTGCCACGAGGCGATCGGCGAGACCGGGGTCGGCGAGGACGGAGTCGACGAGGTCGGCGAGGTGGTCTGCGTCCTCGGGCCGCACGCACAGGCCGTTGTGGCCGTCGTCGACGAGCTCGCGGAGGCCACCCGTGTCACCGACGATGACGGGCACCTTGGCGGCCATCGCCTCGAGGGCCACGATCCCGAACGGCTCGTAGATGCTCGGCGCCACGACGACCGAAGCGCGCCGGTACAGGGCTGGCATCTCGGCATCGTCGACGAAGCCGTGGAACGTGAACCTCCCGGCGTGCTCGGACGCGGCCACGAGACGGCGCAGCTCGGCGCCGTAGGTCCCGTCGCCCGCGATCTCGAAGCGCGCGCCCGGGTGGCGGGCCACTATCGAGGGTGCCGCCGCGATCAGGGTCTGGACGCCCTTCTCGTACTCGAGCCGCCCCGCGAACAGGACGACGGGTTCTGCCGACGAACGTCCGGCGTCGTCCTCGCCCATGCGCAGTGCCACGCCGTTGGGAACGACGTCCATCTTCTGGTGGGGCAGCTCGAAGATGCGCTCGACCTGGTCACGCATGTAGGTCGAACAGGTGATCACACGGCGGGACATGTAGGTGAGCCACCACTCGACCTGGTGGATGAGGCGGTTCATGTCGCCGGGAAGCCAGCCCTGGTGGCGGCCGTACTCGGTCGCGTGGATCGTCGAGACCAGGGGCACCTTGAAGATGTTGTGCAGCGTGCATGCCGCGTACGCCACGAGCCAGTCGTGGGCGTGGATGACGTCGACCTGCTTCTGGTGCAGCAGGGGGACCCCGACCTCGACGAGACCGAGGTTGAACTGCAGCACCCACGACACGAGGTCCTCGAAGGGAACCTGCGGCGGGTACTCGGGGACGCGGTGCACGCGGATCTGGTTGTGCACCTCTTCGGGCGGGGTCCCCGGCGCGTCACGGGTGAGGACGAAGACGTCGTGGCCTTCGGCGGTCAGCGCCTCGGTCAGACGATCCACATGTCGGCCCAGACCACCGATGATCCGGGGTGGGAACTCCCACGAGAGCATGAGCACGCGCACGGAGGCGCAGTCTAGGGATCGGCCTCTCCGTACTCCGAACGGCGTTCGGCCGAGGCACCACTAGGCGGTCTCGCGGAGTCCGGCGGCGGCGTCCTCGGGCGCGAGGGTGAGGATGCGCATACCGGTGGCGATCTCGAAACCGGCCGCGATCGAGGTGCGCGGCACGATGCGCACGTGCCAGCGGGCGGTGTGGGAGCCGGCGTGGGGGACGTCGCGGACGACGACGTTGAGGGCCGGATCGGCTGTCGCGGAGGCGATCGCACGCGTGACGCGGCCCACGAGGGCGGCGAGGTCGTCGGCTAGGGGGGAGTCGGCGAAGCTCCCGGTGACCGAGTCGGGCTCGCGGCTCGCGATCCAGACCTCGAAGGGGACCTCGGCCCAGTACGGCACCCATGCCAGCAGTGGACCGCTGGTGGCCACGTGGCGGTCCGAGCCCGCCTCGGCAGTCACGACGTCGTCGAGCAGGCGGCGGCCCAGGCGGGCGTGATAGCGCTCCTGCACCCACAGCTCGCGTTCGAGCGCAGGCGGCACCAGTGCCGTCGCGAAGAGCTGGGCATGCGGGTGTTCGAGGGACGCGCCTGCTTCGCGGCCCTCGTTGACCACCAGCGTCGTGACGGGCCAGCCGGCGTCGCGGTGGGCCTCGAGGCGGTCCTGCCACATCCGCATCGTGCGCGCGAGGTCACCGGCGGGCAGGCGCGCGAGGCGGCCACCGTGGTCGGGTGAGTGGACGGCGACCTCGTGCAGTCCCCACGCATCGGCGTAGTCGTAGACGTCGTCGGGTGAGAAGACGATCTCGTCGTCGGGGGCCTCTCCATCCTCGGGGCGTGTGAGCGCGGGGTACTTGTTGGGGACGACGCGCACCGTCCAGCCCTTCGTGTCGGGCGCGGACTCGTCGGGGCGGAACGCGGCGACCTCGGGCGGTGTCGCGTCCTCGTTGCCGGGACAGAACGGGCACGAAGGATCGAAGTCGACGCCGGCATCGGTCTTGAGCGGCGCCTCGGTCGTTGTGTGGCTGCGGGCTGCGTGCGGGCGCGCGGCCCGCTCCGCGGCGACGATCACGGGATCGCCGTCCATCTTGAAGGGGTTGACGCGGAAAGTGGTGCCCACCCGCAGGGAGGTTACCGACGCCCATCGCGGTCGCCGCGGACCGTCGGCGCGCCGCTATCCCGCGTACAGGTCCACGAGCTCCGACGGGGTGAGGCACGGCAGCACGTCGTGGTCGGCTTCGAGACCGGCGAGCCAGCCGGGCTCGGCCGCAGGCTCCGTGCCGGAACCGGCGAGCGCGTCGAGGCAGCGGGCACAGGCCTCGGCGTGGACGCCGAAGCGCTCCCGCGCGTAGTCGACCGACTTGTCGTGGCCGATCATGAACGGCCAGTCGCTGCACTGGGCGAGATAGAGCTCGCGGCATGCCTGCGCCAGGAGCCGGCCCGGCACCGACGTGGCCACGGCGCGACCCCGATCACGGAGCGCGTCGCGGAAGCGGCCGTCGAGCTCGGTGAGCTCCTTCCAGATGTGCGCAGTGGCGTCGTTGTCCCAGATCGAGAAGTCCTTGCGCAGCCCCCAGCTCCCCGCCGGCGGGCTCAACGCGCCCTCGGGGCCCACACGTTCGAGGTAGGCGGCGGGTGTGGTGGCATCGAGGACGTCGTCGGCGTGGACCCTGTCGAGCAGGAGTTCGAGCCAGCGTGGCCCCTCGAGCCACCAGTGCCCGAAGAGCTCGGTGTCGTAGCAGGCCACAACGGCGTCGCCGTCGGCGTGGACCGACTGGCGCAGCAGCCGCGTGAAGTCGTCGACCTGGGACTCGGTGGCGGCCACGACGAGCGCCGGGTCGTACCACTCCTTGTCTGCCTGCGGGACTGCCTTGTCGGTGACGCGCCAGAGCTTCATGCCCGTCTCCCACTCCCACCGGTGGTACTCGCGGTAGGCGCCGTCACCGGGGTAGCCGCCCGTGGGCGACCACACTCGATACGACACCTCGAGGTCGCGGCCGAGCGCGCACACGCGGGAGCCGCCCAGGGTCCAGGCCCGGCGAATCGCGGGGAACCCGCCTGCTTGGAGGATCGTGGGCCCGTCGAGGAGGAGATGGGTGACACCGCAGGTCTCGAGGACGTCCTCGAGACCGGGCCGGTACGCGCACTCGGGCAGCCAGATCCCGCCCGGGCGCACGCCGAAGGTCCGTTCCGCCTCGTCCAGACCCAGACAGACCTGGGCGTGGACGGTCGTCGCGTCGTGCAATGGGAGGTAGGGGTGTGTGGCGGGACCGCCGAGCACCTCGATCGTGCCGGTCTCGACGAGGCGTCGCAGGGACGGGACGAGCTCGCAACCACGCCTCTCGAAGCCCTCGAGGACCGCGCGGTGGTGGCTCCACCACGTGGACGCGGCCTCGCGGCGGCGTTCGCGATCGCCCGTCTCGCCTGCGTTCGCCGCCAGCATCTCGGCGCGCAGCATGGAGTGGCCCAACCACGCGTGGAAGCGTTCCAGCAGGCCCGGGTCCTCCATCTGGCGCACGACGAGCGGAGTGAGCCCGAGTGTCGCGACGCCGCGGCGGCCGCTCCCGGCCTGCCGGTCGAGCACGTCGAGAACGGGCAGGTAGGCCTCGCCCCACGCCTGGAAGAGCCACTCCTCGCCGACCGGCCAGCGTCCCGCCTTCTTGAGGAAGGGCATGTGAGTGTGAAGGACGAGCATGAAACTGCCGCGGGCCGTACTCATCGGAGGCACCGGGCGAGCAGGTCGAGACCGGCGTCGACGTCGTCGTGGACGCTGAAGTCGGCCGGAGTGACCGTCGGGACGGTCGCGGCGGCCCGCGCGGGAGGCGCGATCCCCGCGAACGCGGCGTCTATGAGCGCGTCGGCGAGACCCGGGTGGCTGTCGCCGAGCGCGGACACCTCGACCTCGCGCATGTGTGTTCCGAGGAGGTCGGCGAGCTCGCTCCCCGAGAACTCGACGACGTGGAACGGGTTCTTGGGGCGTCCCGGCGGTGTGAACGTGAGCCTGTTCGGCGTCGCGCACGCCAGGACGCCGCCGCCACGGAGCACGCGTGCGCACTCGGCCACGTACCGCGAGGGATCGGGTAGGTGTTCGATCACCTGCAGGCTGACCACCACGTCGAAGGATCCGTCGGCGAAGGGCAGACGTGCGGCGTCGGCGCACACGAAGGCCGCCTCGTCATAGGTGGTCGCCGCATGGCGTGCCGCGTCGGCGAAGGCGTCGACCCCGACGACGACCGTGCCCGGGCGCGAGCCGCGTGCGAGCTCCGCCGTCCCGTATCCCTCGCCGCAACCCGAGTCCAGGATCGAGGTGGTTCCGACCGTGGCGGCTTCGACGGTTTCGAGCGCCCACCGGTATCCGGCCAGGTGACGGCAGAACCAGTACGTCTCTTCGGTGATGCCCGGCAGGGTGCGCTCGCCCGTGAGCACGAGTGGCTCCCGCGCCGCGCCGGTGCCGGCAGGTGGTGTTGGGGAGGACGCTTCGTCGGATCTCATCGGGGGGTCCAGGCGGGGACCGGCGCGAGCCTACAGAGACACCCCCACCGCCGTGCTATCCGCATTCGTTGGAGGAGGTCGCAGCCCGGCAGGCGAATCTCATGTGCACGCAGTTCTTGTGTGTGTGCTTGGGGAAGCACGTTCGGCTGGGATCGGCCTGTTCCGTCGCGACGCCCACCCTCGCGCCTCTCGTCCACCCCGTGGAACGCGTGGCCCCGCGGGTAGGGTTCGGCCATTGCTCGCGATCGCGAGCAGACAGGCTCCGACGGACGTGCCGATGCACCCACAACGCTACGAGCTCGACACGGTTCCTCCGCCTCTGCGTCCGACGACGACCGGTGTCTCCGCCCTCGTGCCCGGGGTCGTCGCACCTCTCACGTGGACGAGCGCGGGAGCAGCGGTCGAGTACGCGCTGCGCATCGCGTGCTGCTCGACCCTGCCGTTGCTGCCCTGGCCGCGTCCGAGCCGCGAGTGGGTCATGTCCGGGCTCGTGGACGCGATCGCCGTCGTCGACGACGAGGTCCTCGCGCAGGCAGCGCGCCACGTGATCGAGCATCCGCGGCGCATGTCGCTGCGAGCCGCCCGCGCGCGCAGGAACCCCGAGCGCCGCGGCGAGGCCGATCTCGCCTACGTGAGCGCCATGCGTGACGGCCGCATGGGTCAGGTGATGTCGGAGCGCACAGTCGACGACCTCCTGCTCACGTCGTCACGGTTGCTCGAGGTCGTGTTCCGCGCCCTTGCCGACCACACCGGGGCGACACTCGCCGCGGGCGTGTCCCGCGGTGCGGTCGCGACGGGCGAGGACGTCGCCCGCTGCCTGGACGTAGGCCGTCCCTTGCCGCTGTGGCATGTGGACAAGCCGCAGCCGGCACGGAACGAGGGCGACCGTCGGGGTCCGGCGGCAAGCGCGTGCGTGCTCGCCGCCGCGGAGTTGAAGGCGACCGTGGACGAGCTCGGGCGGCGCTGGTCCGACACGCGTGCACTCGAAGTCGCGGACGACGTCGCGTTCCTGCGCTGGGACGAGCTCCCGGAGGTTGCCGGGGGACGCATCGACGCGGCCGGCTGCCAGGACCGTGTGACGCGCCGCAAGGCCGATCTCGCTGCGTGCTCCGCCGGACTGGCCTCATAGGATCGCCGAGATGGTCGATCACCGGCACCTGCGCCGAACCGCGATGGCCGTCGCGGCATGTCTGGCCGTAGGCCTCGTCCTGGGTTCGTGTGGCCGTGGTGACGAGTCGGACGCCGCGCCGAGAAGCGTGGCCGCCACCGAGCTCTCCGGCGTCGTGCGCGATCCGCCCCTCGACATGGGTGCGATCACGTTGCCCGACGCATCGGCACAAGGGGCGCCGTTCACGTTGAAGGCCCAGCCGAATGGTCTGCTACTCGTCTTCTTCGGGTACACCAACTGTCCCGACGTGTGCCCGACGACGATGAGCGAGGTCAAGCGCGTGCGCCGGGACCTCGGTGACGACGGCTCGCGGGTGGAGGTGGCGATGGTCACCGTCGACCCGGCGCGTGACACCGCTGCGGTCCTGAGCAGCTACCTGGGCCACTTCTTCGACGATGCGCACGCATTGCGCACCGACGATCCCGCCCGGCTCGACTCGGTGATCTCGAACGTGGGTCTCACCGTGACGACGCGCCCGACGACGGATCCCGCGTACTACACGGTGGACCACACCGCCACGCTCTTCGGTGTCGACGCCGACGGCAAGGTGGTCGTCGAGTGGCCCTTCGGCACCAGCGCGCAGGCGATCGGGTCGGACGTACGACAGATCCTGGACCAGGAGAGACCATGACCTTCGGTGTGACCCGTGACGAGAAGAGCGTGAGCAAACGTGTGCTTGCCGTAGTGAGCGCAGGAGCCGCCCTCACGCTCGGCCTCGGCGCCTGCGGCAACTCGGGCACGGCATCGACATCGGAGTCGCCCGCGACCACGCAGGCCGGGGAGGGGATCGTCGTGAGCGGCCAGTGGGCGCGTGCGACTGCACCCGGTGCCCAGGTCGGTGCCGTGTACGGCGAGATCACCAGCAGAGGCGAGGCCGACGCGCTGGTGGGCGCGACGGTCCCGGCGGACGTCGCGGCCGAGGCGCAGATCCACGTCGCCACGACCACTGCGCCCGGTGACGGAGAAGGGGGGGCGACCACGTCGACGACGGGGTCGCACATGGACATGGGCGGCTCGTCCGGGCACGACATGCCGACCGGGTCGGGGTCGGCGACCGGCATGCAGCAGGTGCCGAAGCTCGAGATCCCGCCGGGCGCGACGCTTACACTCGCGCCCGGTGGCAACCACATCATGCTGGTCGGGCTCGCCAGGACACTCGTCGCCGGCGAGCGCATCCAGGTGACGCTGCAGTTCGAGAAGGCGCCCGCGCAGACGGTCGACGTCGAGGTCCGTGAGAGCTGACATGTCCCCCCCGGAGGCCCCGTCTTCCCCCTCGACGCTGCCGCGTGAGCTCCGCAAGGGACCTCCGCGCCTGCTCGTCGTGGCGGTGATCGTCCTGATCGTCGCGGCGGCGATGGTGGGTGGCATGCTCATCGCCAACCGCGACTCGCCCACGTCCACCCAGGGCAAGGTGCAGGAGTTCACGATCCCCCGTGGCGCCTTCCAGCGGGTCGCGGACGGCGAGGACCTCGAGGTGTTCCCCGCGGAGCTGCACGTCGCCGTGGGCGACACGATCAAGATCCGCAACGACGACGTCGTCGGCCAGACCGTCGGCCCCTACTACGTGCCGGCCGGCCAGACCGTGGTGCAGAAGTTCACCGAGGACGCCACGCTCGAGGGGGTCTGCACCGCCCACAAGGACGGACGCATCCGCATCGTCGTCGGCACCGGCGGCGAAGGGGCCGCGTCGGCCGGCGCCTAGACGCCCGACGATGCTGCTCGCGCATGCCTTCTCCACGTCGGGACCCTGGGCCTGGGTCGTCTACGTCGGCATCGGCCTCTGCGCCTTCGGTGCCGCGCGCCTCGCCGGGATGCTCAGGTGGATGCCGGAGAAGGCGGCGGGTGCGTTGATCGTCGCAGGCGTCGTCGTGGCTGCGGTCGCGGGCACCCTGCATCCCGAGGCGCCCGACCCGAACACGCGCCCGACCTCGCCGGGGAAGGTGACGATCGAGACACCGACGTCGGGAACCAAGCTCGAGTCGTCCCAGGCGGACGTGAGCGTGCGGCTCACGGATTTCGAGCTCGCCCCCCTGGGCGCGCTCGGTCAGCCCCGAGCGGGCTTCGGTCACCTCCACGTCACCGTCGACGGCCAGCTCCAGCCGCAGACGGAGAGCACTACGTTCACGGTGTGCGTGCCGTCGGGGCCGCATACGATCGCGGCGGTGCTGGTGGCCGAGGACCACTTCGGCTTCCGCAACGAGGCCGACCTGACCGACACCGTCGCCGTCGAGGGGGCCTCCGACGCCCGCTGTTGATGTAGTCGCACCAGTTAGCGCACGGGCAGCGGTCGGGCCGCGATGCCGGGTGCCATGCCCGGAGCAGGACCCGGCGCCCAGAGAGGCCGACCGGTCAACTGGGCGTGGCGCACGAAGGCTTGTTGGGCCTTGGCGAGCACGATGCCCTCGAGCATGAGGTCGGGATCCTGGGGCGGGACACCCATCGTGCGCGGCCGCGCCCGGGCGGCGAGGCGTTCGCGCAGGGCGTGACGGGCGGCCGCGGTCAGGAGGGGTCGTCGCTGCAGGTAGCGTCGTATCAGCAGCAGGTCGTCCTCGGATATGCCCGACACGTCCCAGGTCGCCCAGTCCGGGACGGGCCGCGGCGTGAGGAGAAGGAAGCCGGTCCCCGGCGCCGGACGCTCGTCCTGGAGTACGACCGTGCCCGCGACGAGGTCGCCGAGGCGCTTGCGCCGGCCTGTGAGGACGATGCTGACGAGCCCGACGCAGTAGAAGAGGGGCAGGAAGTCGACGATGCGCAGGATGTTCCGGCGGGCGCTGGCCGAGATGTCGATCGGCAGCCCGTCCTCGCGCTCGACCGAGATGCCCAGCGCGCGCTTGCCCGGTGACCTGCCCCGGAACCACAGCTCGGTGACGAAGTTGTACCCGAACAGCACTGCGAACACGACCGCGATCATGAGGCCCGCGAGGACCGCACCCGCGACTCCGGCCCCTACCGCACCGGCGACGAATGCGAGGACGGTCACGAGCACGTACATGATCACCACCTGCACGAACAGGTCGAGGATCGCCGCCATCGCGCGCGACCCGATGCCCGCGAGCGGCATCGTCACGTCGACGTCCTCCGGTGTGGTCACTGTGAGCCGGTCACGTGTGCGCACGCCGGCGAGCGTAGCCCTCGGCGTGGCCCCGTGATCCCGGCGCCACGGACCCTGCCCGGGGAAGTCCCCGGCGGTTCGGTCGAGTACTTCATCGCAACGCGCGGCGGCGACTGGCGCGAGCTCGACGCGATGCTGTCCAAGCTCGGGCGGCGGCCGCTCGCGAAGATCGGCGCCGAGCACCTGGGCCGCTTCGCGAATCTCTACCGGGCGACGACGGCGGACCTCGCCTACGCGCGACTGCGCTATCGACACAATCCGGTGGTCGGACGCCTCAACGCGCTCGTCAACCGCGCCCACGGCGTCCTCTACACCGAGCGGCGCGACTACTTCAAGCGTGGTGTCGCCTTCGTTGCGGGCGGCTTTCCGCGTGTGGTGCGGCGCCAGTCGCGGTTCGTCTGGATCGGTGTCGCGGCCACTCTCGTCGGCGCCGCCGGAGGGCTCCTGTGGCAGCGTCTCGACCCCGCCGCGGCACAGAACGCCCTCTACGCCGAGGCGACCTGCTCGGGGCTCAACACCGCCGGGCACGCGCTCGGCCCCCTGTCGACGCAGATCGTGTCTGCCGTCTCGATCAGCCTGCACAACATCTGGGTTGCGATGCTCGCCTTCGCGCTCGGCGCCCTCGCCTGTGTCGGTGCCGTCTACCTGCTCGTGTTGAACGGGCTCCTCCTCGGCGCCCTCGGCGGGTTCGCGTTCGGCTGTGCGAAGGGGACGGACTTCGTGGCCCTCGTCGCGCCGCACGGCACGATCGAGCTCACGATCATCGTCATCGCGGGAGCGGCCGGGATGCGGATCGGTTGGGCGCTCGTGGCGCCGGGCCGCCTGCGCCGCAGTGCTGCCGTCCGTGATTCAGGCGCTGAGGCGGTACGGATGCTGGTGGGGACCGTGCCCTTCTTCCTGGTGGCGGGAACGGTCGAGGGCTTCGTGACCCCAGCGGGCCTACCGGTCGTGGTCAACGTGCTGATCAGCACGTTGCTCGGCGTGATGTTCTGGGTCTACCTGGCCACCTTCGGCCGTCCCGGCATGCCGGGGTCGGCGGCCGCGCTCGTGTCCGCGGACACCGGCTGAACGTCGGGACGAGCGTGTGCGAGCGCCGCCAGCATCCCGGCCGCCTTGTCGAGGCTCTCCTGGTACTCGGCCTGGGGGTCGCTGTCGGCCACGATCGCGCCACCGGTGTGGAACGACACACGGTCTCCGGTCTTGACCAGGGAGCGGATCACCATGTCGAGCTCGAGAGTGCCGGAGTCGTCGAACCATCCGATCGCGCCGGCGTAGGGGCCCCGCGGTACCGGCTCGAGCGCGTCGATGATCGACATCGCCGCGACCTTGGGCGCGCCGGTCATCGATCCGCCGGGGAAGGCGGCCCTGAGCAGGTCGACGGCGTCGACATCGGCTCGGAGCCGGCCGGTGACCGTCGACACCAGCTGGTGGGTGTGGGCGTGGGTCTCGACCACGCGCAGCTCCGGCACGGTAACGCTGCCGTACTCGCACACGCGGCCGAGGTCGTTGCGCGCGAGGTCGACGATCATGAGGTTCTCCGCCGCGTCCTTGGGCGCATGCGCGAGGTCGGCAGCCAGAGCGGCGTCCTCGGCAGCGTCGCGTCCGCGCGGCCGGGTGCCCTTGATCGGGCGTGTCTCGACCCGCCCGTCGCCCCCGGCGCGCAGGAACAGCTCGGGCGAGGCGCACGCGATCTCCACGCCGGGCGCTCGCACGTAGGCGGCGTGCGGCGCTGGGCTCGTGCGGCAGAGGGCGTCGTAGAGCCCGACGCCGCTGCCCCGGTAGGTGGAGTCGAAGCGCTGGGTGAGACAGACCTCGTAGCAGTCTCCTGCGAGCAGGTGCGCGTCGATCGACGCGATCGCGTCGAGGTACGCGTCGCGGGGCATGCAGGGTGTCACCCCCAGGTGGGTGAATGCCTCGGGGTTCACGGTCCGAGGCCGCTCCTTCTCGGCGTGTGTTGCCACGAGGGGTCGGGCCATCTCCATCAGCGCCGCGAGGCGGTCGACGGCCGTCGGGTCGCGTCCTGCGACCCAGGAACGCCTCGAGACGAAGTCCGTCGCGGCGACGGCGTCGAAGAACGCGAGGTGGCAGTCGTCGGGGCCGTCCACGTCGGCGTGGCGGTCCGCCACGTGCTCGATCTCGTGCAGGAGCCCGTAGCCGAGGTAGCCGCCTGCTCCACTGCACCAGGGCGGCGCGAGGCCGTTGCGACGCAAGTGCCTGCGCCGCAGCAGCGCGGCGAGCGCGTCGAGCGGGGGATCGGCGAGGCGGCGTTCGCGTCCGGGGGGCCCCGCCCAGCAACGCTCGCGCACGGACCGGAACACGCAGACGGGGCCCGTCGCGAGGAACGCCCACCGGTCGCGCCCTGACGGCACGGCGGTGTTCTCGGCGAGGATCACGTGCGTCGCGTCGCCGAGGGCGTCGAGGGTCGAGCGCAGGTCGACCGCTGCTGGGAGCTCGCGGACCTCGAGCATCAGACGACCTCCGCGATCGCGTCTGCCAAGGCCCGGGTCACGGGGCCCGGGGACAAGGCGGTGCCCGCGACGGCGCGTACGGCAACGACGCCGGCAACCGAGCTCGTGAGGAACACCTCGTCGGCGCCGAGCAGCGCCTCGGTCGACAGCGGCGCCACCGAAGTAGCGAGGCCTGCGTCGCGGGCGGCGTCGAGGACGTCCGCGCGGGTGATGCCGGGCAGGCACACCGACGTCGGTGGTGTGTGGACGAGGCGGGCGCTTACGGCGAACACGTTCGCCGCCGTCGCCTCGGTCACGTGGCCGGCCGGGTCGCGCCACAGGGCGTCGTCGCAGCCCGCCCGGCGCGCCCGCGCGCGGCCGAGTGTGTGGCGCATGAAGCCCGCCGTCGCCTTCACCTGTGGCGGCGGGTGCTCCGGCAGCGGGCTTGGCGCCAGCAGGGCGAGCGAGATCCCGGCGGCCGATGGCGCCCGGGGCAGGTCGGCGACCGAGACCACGAGCCGCGCCGGCCCGGCACCGACCGGGTCGAAGCCGCCCGTCGAGCCGCGCGTGAGCGTTACGCGCACGTACGCGTCGGCGATGCCCCCCCGTTCGAGCGCTTCGGCGACGACGGCGCCGACCTCCTCGGCGGCGGGGACGCCGTCGAAGCCGACGGCCGCGGCACCGGCCGAGAGCCTGTCGAGATGCGCCGCGAGCCGCACGGGGACGCCGTTGCGCGTGCGCAGCGACTCGAAGACGCCGTCGCCGTAGAGGAAGCCGCGGTCGGTGATCGGTACGACGGCCTCGCCCTGAGCGGACCAGGTGCCGTCGACGTAGACGCAGCCGCGTCCGCTGCCGTCCGGCGCGCTCACCGCGGCTCAGGACCCGGCCGGTGCCGGTGCGCCGACCTCGGCGGGGATCTCCATACGCGGCAGCATCCCCTCGTCCTTGGGCCGTCGCCAGCGCCCGTTCGGTTGCAGGCGCACGTCGTCGTGGAACTCGCCCGCCGCGAGCCGTGCGAGGCCGAGGTAGAACGGCAGGTGGTGGAAGACCGTGTTGCGTGGGTGGCTCACCGGGATTCCGATCTGGTTCACGTGGTCGGCGTAGATGGTCCCGAGGAAGTCCCAGTTGCCGTTGCGTTCTCTGTGGTCGACGGTCCCGGGGGTGTGCAACAGGGCGTCGACGACGACGTCGCGGGGCACCGCGCCGGTCACGGGCCACTTGGCGCTCCCGAGCGGGACGAAGCCGTCGTTGTCGCTCTGCTCGTACCTGGGGTTCGTGAGCGTCTGAATGTGGAACCACTTGAGGATCAGGTTCACCTGGTACGCGTTGGTGATGCCGGCGACCGAGCGGTACGCGATGGCGGGATGCTCGGAGTAGGCGGGGTTGAACGTGCCGACCATGTAGTCGCAGCCGAACTCCTGCGCGGCGTCCCACAGGTCGCTCTGGTCGTGGCTGAGCAGCGAGACGACCTTGTCGAACGTCGGGATCACGTAGCGCGTCAGGAACTCGGTCACCAGGGCGGTGTCGTCGGCGATCATCACGCCGTTGTGGGGCCCGGCGACCGTTGTCACCGACGCGATCGTGTCGGCGACGGTCACGTCGACGAGGTCGTCGCCGAAGCTGCCGTCGGCGAAGGGCTTCCAGGCCCCCATGCCCTCGGGGGCGGTGAGGTAGCGCACGTCGATGCAGGCCTGGCTGTGGGCGAGGACGTGGACCGGGCGTCGGTGGCGCAGGAACACCTCGGCGATCCCGCTGACGCGCAGACGGCGCAGGACGAAGGGGTCGAGCTCGGCTAGGGACAGGAGCCGGCGGCGCCGGTAGAGGCTCGCGTCCGTCGACGCCGGCTCGTGCTCGGGCGCGCGGCCGTAGAACCACTCGTAGGCGCGGTACTCGAAGGTGTTGAGGGGATCGGTCGTGGGCGCGTAGGCGGGGAAGCCGTGCATCCACAGCCACTCCCTGACGTTCTGGAAGTACTGCAGCGGCCCGATGCGGTTGAAGCCCAGAAAGCCGTGCATCAGGACGACCGGGTGGTCGCGCCGGCCTGCAACGCGGGCTGCACGCCGCGGCGTCGCTGTCACGTAGCGGGCCGAGTCGCGTGCGAGGTCCCTGGTCCACGATGCGATGCTCACCCCGACGAGGATAGGGAAGCCCGGACCGCAGGGTCGATGGTGGCGCTACGCTGCGTCTGGCCACATCCCAGCACCGGTCCCGCACCTCGCCGCCGTCATCGGGAGAGCGCTTGAGCAACCATCTGTCCGACGTCTGGTTCAGGCTCACCGCCCTCGAGGTGGTGTCGGGGCAGGCCTGCACGGTGACGACCGCCGACGGTACCGACTACCTGGACTTCACCGCGGGGATCGCGGTCGCCAACACCGGCCACTGCCACCCCCGCGTCGTCGAGGCGATCCGTGAGCAGGCGACCCGGATCATCCACTCGCAGGTGAACTGCTACCGCAACCCGATCCTCGACACCCTTGCCGAGCGGCTCGCCGAGGTGTGTCCCGAGGGCATCGACAGGTTCTTCTTCTCGAACTCCGGCGCCGAGGCGACCGAGGCGGCCGTGAAGCTCGCGAAGCAGGCGACGGGTCGGCCCAACGTGGTGGTCTTCGAAGGCAGTTTCCACGGACGCACGCACATGGCGATGGCGATGACGACGTCGAAGACGGCGTACCGGGCGGGTTACCAGCCTCTGCCTGCCGGGGTGTTCGTGACGCCGTACCCGCGTCCGTTCGAGTGGGGCTGCGACGAGCACGAGGCGACACAACGGGCGCTGCTCGCCCTCCAGAACGTCTTCGTGCGCGAGACGGCGCCGGAGGAGACCGCCGCGGTCGTGATCGAGCCGGTGCTCGGCGAGGGCGGCTACCTCCCCGCGCCGACGGAGTTCCTCAGGGGCCTCGAGGAGTTGTGCCGCACGCACGGTGTGCTCCTCGTGGCCGACGAGGTCCAGAGCGGATTCGGCCGCACCGGCAAGTTCTGGGCGCTCGACCACGCGGGTGTCGGTCCCGATGTCGTGGTGATGGCCAAGGGGATGGGGTCGGGGTTCCCGATCTCGGCGATCGGCGCCGCGGCCGACCTCATGGAGCGCTGGCCGGTCGGCTCCCACGGCGGCACTTACGGCGGCAACCCCCTCGGTGCGGCGGCGGTGATCGCGACGCTCGACGTGATCGCGGACGAGGGCCTCGTCCAGAACAGCGCCCAGAGGGGGGTGCAGCTCATGACCGCGCTGCACAAGCTGCGCGCCGACCACCCCGGCCTCGCGGACGTGCGCGGCTACGGACTGATGGTGGGCTGCGAGTTCCGCACGTCCGACGCTGCGGCTCCGGACGCGGGGCGCGCCGCAGCCGTCGTCGAGCATTGCCGCGACGAGTCGCGGGTGCTGTTCATGACGTGTGGGAGCTTCGCCAACGTGATCCGTTGGATGCCGCCGCTGGTGGCTACCCCCGACGACGTCGACCGGGCAGTAGCGGCGTTCGCGGCCGCCCTCGAGGCGACGCGATGACAGGCGATCGGCTCGGACGCGATCGGCGGAGAGGAGCACATCGTGCTGCGCGACACGTACCCGTACTGGCTCGCCAACGAGGCGCGACAGCCCAACACCGACCTCGAGGTGACCGACAAGTACAGCGGTGAGGTCGCGACCCGTGTGGCGCTTGCCGACGAGGCGGCGATCGACGCGGGGATCTCCGCCGCGGTCGGCGCCGTCGACGCGATGGCGGCGATGGCGGCGTACGAGCGCAAGGCGGTGCTCGACCACTGCGTCGCGCGCTTCGGCGAGCGGGCCGAGGAGCTCGCGATGGCGCTCTGCGTCGAGGCCGGTAAGCCGATCCGTGACAGCCGCGGCGAGGTCGCCCGCCTGATCGACACGTTCCGGGTGGCGGCGGAGGAGTCCGTGCGCATCGTCGGCGAGGTCCTGCCGCTGGACATCAGTGCCAGGGCCCGCGGCTACCGCGGGTTCTGGAAGCGTGTGCCGATCGGGCCGTGCTCGTTCATCTCGCCGTTCAACTTCCCCCTCAACCTCGCGGCGCACAAGGTCGCCCCTGCGATCGCCGTCGGCTGCCCGTTCGTGCTCAAGCCGGCGAGCCTGACTCCTGTCGGCGCGCTGATCATCGGCGAGGTCCTCGCCGAGACCGATCTGCCCGCCGGGGCGTTCAGCGTGCTGCCGTGCCGCCGTGACGGGGCGCGCTTGTTCAGCGAGGACGACCGGTTGAAGCTGCTGAGCTTCACCGGGTCGCCCGCGGTCGGCTGGGACCTCAAGGCGCGTGCGGGCCGCAAGAAGGTCGTACTGGAACTCGGTGGGAACGCCGCCGTCGTCCTCGACGAGACCATCGACGCGGCGGGTCTCGCCGACGCCGTCGACCGCGTCGTCTTCGGCGCCTTCTACCAGTCGGGTCAGAGCTGCATCGGCGTGCAGCGCATCCTCGTGCACGAGGCGGTGTACGCCGACTTCCGCGACCGCCTCGTGGAGGCCACCTCAGGCCTTGTCGCCGGCGACCCCAGGGACGAGGCGACCTTCGTCGGTCCGATGATCAGCGTCTCCGAGGCCGCGCGTCTCGACGCCTGGATCCGCGACGCGGTCGCGGCAGGGGCGACGCTGCTCTGCGGCGGCGCTCGCGACGGAGCCATGCTCGAGGCGACCCTGCTCGAAGGCGTCCCCCACACGGCCGAGGTGTACTGCAACGAGGCCTTCGGGCCCGTCGCGCTCCTGTCGCGGTTCTCGTCCTACGACGCCGCGCTCGCGGAGGTGAACGACTCGGCGTTCGGTCTCCAAGCAGGCGTGTTCACCCGTGACCTCTACCGCGCCCAGCAGGCATGGGACACCCTCGACGTCGGCGGCGTCGTGATCGGCGACGTGCCGAGCTGGCGCGTCGACCACATGCCTTACGGGGGTGTGAAGGACTCCGGTCTCGGCCGCGAGGGCATCCGCTTCGCGATCGAGGACATGACCGAGATCCGCCTCATGGTCGTGCGCACGCCACCGGGGCGGTGAGCCCGGGTGCGGTCAGACTGCGTCGGTGACCGACCAGCTCACCCGGCCGCTGCTCCATGGCAGCGACGCGATCTGGAACCAGGATGCCGAACCCGAGGCGGTACGAGCCGACGCGTCGTACGCGCCCGCTCCGAAGAAGGACACGACGGTGGCGTGCACGCCCGCGCCGTTGTCGACGCTGATCGTTCCCGTGTAGAGCTTGAGGATCCAGAACCGGGTCAGGTTGAACCCGATGCTGCCTGCGCCGAGTGAGCCGCTGCCGGTCAGCGACACGAGCCCGTAGTTGTCGTGGGCGACGGCGAGGTTGCCGCTCGTGAGCGAGCCCGACACCGTGGCGTTGATGCCGCCGGAGAGCGTGACCGAGACCTCGTCGCCGCTCGTGCTCGGCGGAGCAACGACGATCGGCAGCCAGTTGAGCAGGAGCCCTTGCACCGACTGGGTCGTGGCGGACGTGTTGAGCCCGTAGGAGTCGAACGGGCTCGTCATGTGACCGTCGGGCTGCTGCTTGGAGAGGAGCGTGGTCTCCGGGGACACGTATGCCTGCCCGGCGCGGCTGGGTGTGGCGGCGTCGCGCCAGGCGCGGGTGCCAGGGTTGGCGCCGGCGGCCTTGATGCCGATCGCCGCCAGCGCGGTGGAGTTCGTGTTGACCTCGGGTCCGCTGCCGTAGTCGTCGCCCCAGCCACCCGTCGTGAACTGCGACGTGCCCAGTAGGGCGAGGGCCTTCTTCATCGCGGCGTCGTTGCCGGTCCTGCCGCCTGCGGCGAGCGCGGTCATCGCCAGCGCGGTCGTGTCGACGTCGACGCCGGCGCCGCTCGGCGTGCCGGTGTAGTTCCAGCTCCCGTTGGCCTGTTGGGCCGCGCCGATGTAGGCGAGTGTGTCCGCAGGTACCGAGCGCCCGATCGCCTTGGCCGCGATCGCGGCGAACAGCGTCGCGTTGAAGGTCCCCGTGCCGTAGGAGCCGTCGGGCAGCTTCGCGGCGTCCATCAGGGCGACGAGGTCGACCGGGGCGGCGCTGTCGTTGTCGGGATCGAAGTCACGCGGGTTGAGCCCGAGCGGCGTGACGGCGAGGACGATCAGCTTCGCGGCCTGGCCGCCGCTGGTGCCGGCGTCGACGAGGTCGTCGAGGTTGTGCAGCGGGTTGTGGCCGTTGCGGACGAGGCCGGTGACGGCGTTGCGTGCGCGGGTCGCGTCCCAGGTGTCGCTCACCTGGGCGTTCTCGGCGATCGCGAGTGCGGCGTCGGGGGTCTCGAAGCCGGGGAAGCCGGCCAGTTCGAAGCCGCCGTCGGTCTGCTGTTGTGCGGCGAGCCACGCGACGGCGCGTGCCGCTGCGGTGCGTGCGGAGTACGACGCCAGGGCGTCGGCGCGGGGGATGCCCATCAGGGCGAGGACGAGAACACCGGCGAGGGCCGGCACCAGCGTGCGTCGCACGTTGCACCTCCGTACGGCCCACTCCTCGGGGCCGGTCGTCGGAGACGCCACCGGTCGGCGGCGTCATCCGAGGTGGGTGCTCTGGCTCACGGTCGTGGCGACCGATCACAGTTGCGGGTCAGCGCCGGAATCGCACCGGCTTCCCCCGGCCCTGCTGCGGGCCATCCGGGCACTCGGTCCCGGAATCCTCGGACCCTGGGCAGGCTAAACGCGACCTCCGCGGACACGCAACACGGCGACCGCGACCACGACGGCGACCACGATCACCGCGAACACGATCCAGCCGAGGATCGTCGCGGTGCTGCTGCCTGCGGTGGGGCCGGCCGTGTCGGCGTCCGGTGAGGTGGCGTCGGCGTTCACCACCGTGCCCCGCATCGCCGTCGGGCCCTGGGACGGCACGGCGTTGGGATCCTCTGCCGAGCCGCCGCCGGTGCCGGGGGCGGGGTCCACGGTGACGACCGCGCCGGTGACCGGATCGATCGAGGTGACCGGGACGGCGGTGGAACCGTCGCCGGAACCGCCCCCCTGGGAGCCGGACGCGCTGCCGCCTCCCGCTGTCGTCCCGCTGGTCCCGCCGGGGCCAGGGGCGTCGTTGATGCCGCCGGTGCCACCGGCTGCGGGCGGGGGTGCGGTGGCCGTGCCTCCGCCACCGCTTCCTCCTCCGCCACCGCCTCCGCCCGTGACGTTCGGACAGATCTGGGCGAAGCTCGCGAAGGCGGGGGAGCCGCCCGTGCCCCAGAGCCAGCCTTCGACCGAGCCGTTCGTGACCCGCGTCGAGGAGGCGCCCGCCATCGAGTAGGTGAATCCTGTCGCACCGACCGCCGCACGCGAGTAGCCCCAGTACTGGGGTGCCTTGCAGGTGAGGCAGTCGGTCCCGGCTCCGCAGCCGGTTCCGCCGACAGCGCAGACGGCCGCTCCGTTCGCTCCGAACGCCCGCGTGGTCACGGCCAGTCTCGTGGCCTGCAGGGCCTCGACGCCGCTGATCGAGTCGGCGCCGAAGAGCACGCAGAAGGTCCTGGGGCCGCCGCCGTCGTCGACGACAACGGCCGCCGCGTTCTGGCCGGCAGCCTTGGCCGCACGCGGCGTCGCCGAGGTCGTCACGAGAAGGGCGAGCACGCCGAGCCAGACCCCAGCGCACCCCAATGCTGCGAGCCGCACTGCGATTGCGACCCGCTGGGGGTGTCGTCGGGACACGGTCTCACCTCCGTCGGCCCCTCTCCGCGAGGGCCGTCCGGTCCCCGTCGTGATACGACGCAGACGCCTTGTACGGACCACGCAGCTCCCGCTTGGAGCACACGGCGGCCACATGTGGCCGCCCCGTGCTCCAACCGCTGCCGCGGCCCGGCGGAGTTCCTGGCTCGGGCGCCGCAGCGCCCTCACAGTTGCGGGTCAGCGTCGGATTCGCACCGACTTCCTCCGCCCGGCACGGTGGACTCTACGGGTGCGCCCCTCTCCGGTGCCACGCCGCCCCCGCCCCCCGACCCCCGTCCCCCGACCCCCCGACCCCCGACCCCCGACCCCCCGTCCCCCCGTCCCCCCGACCCCCCGACCCCCCGAACGCGGTGGTTTGGCCCGTGTGCGCTACGGGTTGCCCGCGCTTGGACGGGGGCCGTCCCCGAACCGGGTGGTTTGGCCCGTGTGCGCTACGGGTTGCCCGCGTTTGGACGGGGGCCGTCCCCGAACGCGGGTGGTTTGGCCCGTGTGCGCTACGGGTTGCCCGCGTTTGGGTTCTGGCCGGGGGCCGTCCCCGAACGCGGGTGGTTTGGCCCGTGTGCGCGACAGGTTGCCCGCGTTTGGACGGGGGCCGTCCCCGAACGCGGGTGGTTTGGCCCGTATGCGCTACGGGTTGCCCGCGTTTGGGGTCTCGGGTCGGGGTCAGATGACGCCCATGCGCCCCGCCCGGTAGTCGTCGACCGCTTCGGCGATCTCTGCACGGGTGTTCATGACGAACGGTCCGTAGCGCGCTACGGGCTCGTCGAGTGGCGTCCCGGCGATGAGGAGGAGTTCGGCTCCGTCGTCGCCGGTTTCGACTTCGATCGTGTCGCCGTCGCCCGAGAGCACCACCGTCGCCTTCGCGTCGACACGCTGATCCGCGATCGTGACGCTGCCCGCGCTGAGGTACACGAACGCGTTGAGTTGGGCAGCTACGTCCTGGATGAGCGACGCCCCGGGGTCGAGGCGGGCGTGCAGGTACGTGATCGGCAAGTGCGTCTCGATCCTGCCGTCGACGCCGCCGGACCTGCCTGCGAGGACCTTCACGGTGACGCCGCCCTCGGTCCACGACGGGATCTCGCCGGCTGCGAGCTCCTGGTAGCGCGGCTTCGACATCTTGTCCGCAGCGGGCAGGTTCACCCAGAGCTGGAACCCGTGGAGGCGGCCGCCGCGGGCGTCGGGCATCTCGGAGTGGACGATGCCGGCGCCGGCGGTCATCCACTGCACGTCACCGGGGCCGATGGTGCCACGGTGGCCCGCCGAGTCGCGGTGCTCCATGACCCCGTCGAGCATGTACGTCACGGTCTCGAAGCCGCGGTGTGGGTGGTCGGGGAACCCGGGCGCCTCACCCGGTCCGAACTCGGCGGGACCGAGCTCGTCGAGGAGCAGGAACGGGTCGACCATGTCGAGGCTCGTGCCGGGGAAGGTGCGGTGCACGACCATCCCGGCGCCTTCGAGCTGGGCGTGGGCAGGGACCTTGGCAGAGACGGAACGAACGGACATGACGGCACCTCCTGGCCAGATAGTTTCACTTTTAACTAACTCTGTCAACCGCGTGCTATTCCCGACGCCGTGGCCCGATCCCACGGACCAGAACGGGAGGCCGGGGTTCGGCTCGGAACGCGAGCTTCGGGCACCATGGCCGGGTGCGACGTGAGCGACTCCACGCCCTCACCTGGGCGACGTGGGCTGTGTCCGCGCTCGTCTGCCTCCAGATCGCGCCGAATCCGCTGTACGTGGTCGTCGTCGTGGCACTGTCGTTCCTGATGGTCGAGGTCCACGGCGGGCGCTCCCCACTCGCCCGCGCCTTCCCGGCGCTCGTCGTGCTCTCGCTGGTGTTCGTGGTCGTCAAGGTGACCATCAACGGCCTCACGGTCCACGCGGGCGGTCCCGGCCTGCTCACGCTGCCGTCGCTCACAGTCCCCGCCTGGCTCGGCGGCTACCCCGTGGGCGGCACGGTCGAGACGGCGGTGGTCCTGCGCGCCGCCGTCGAAGGCTTCGTCGTGGTCGGTGTCGTTGCGGCCTTCGGGGCCTTCAACGCGGTCGTGTCCCACTACGAACTCGTGCAGATGGCCCCGCGTGCGTTCCACGAGCCCGGCCTCGTCGTCGTCGTCGCGCTCGCGTTCGTGCCATCGGTGGTCTCGTCCGCCCTCGCCGTGCGCGAGGCCGACCGCGCTCGCACCGGCGGCGTCGTGGTGCGGCGCGGGCGCATCGTCCGCCTCGCCGTGCCGGTCCTCGAACGTGGGATGGAGAAGGCGCTCGCGCTCGCCGAGTCGATGGACGCCCGCGGGTTCGGCCGTGCTGCCGCAGCGGTGCCCGAACGGGTGGCGGCCTGGTGCGGGTTCGCGGCACTCGGCGCGCTGGCGGCCGCGTTCCTCGCACTCGTGAGCGAGGCCCGCGACGTCGGTCTCGCGCTCGGAGGCCTCGCACTGGCGCTACTCGTCGCAGCCGTCGCGGCCGCATCGAGGGCATCGACGCGGACCCGCTACCGTCCGCGGCGACCCCGCCGGGCGGACTGGCTCGTGATGGCGGCATGCGTCGCGGCGCCCGTCCTGCTCGCCTACCTGCGTGCCGCGACCGCAGCCCCGCTCGTGTGGGACCCGGCCACGCCGTTGCGGCCACCCGGCTTCGCCCCCCTCGCCGGTGTGGCGTTCGCCCTGCTCGTCGCACCGGCGCTCGTACCGGCCGCCGAATCCGAATGGGCGCTTCCGGCCGTGCCGGTGCCGGGTAGGGAGCGGGAACCCGATGCCGCCGACAGGGGCGCGCGGTGACGGGCGTCGTCTTCGACGGTGTGCGCTTCGCCTACCCGGACGCCGCCGCGGTTGCGCTCGACGGCATCGACACCGAGATCGCCCCGGGTGACTTCGCGCTGGTCGTCGGGGGCTCGGGCACCGGCAAGAGCACGCTCCTGCGCGCAGCCTGTGGCCTCGTGCCCCACGCGAGCGGTGGCAGCTTCGGCGGCGACGTCCGCGTCGGCGGGCGCTCCACGCGGGACGCGATGCCACGCGACCTCGCCGGCGTCGTCGGCTTCGTGCACCAGGACCCCGAAGCCGCGTTCGTGGTCGACCGCGTGGAGCACGACATCGCGTTCGTGCTCGAGAACCTCGGCCTCGACGCAGCCGACATGCGACGCCGCGTCGAGGAGGTCCTCGACGCGCTCGACATCGCCGCTCTGCGCCACCGGGCGCCGTCGTCGCTCTCGGGCGGCGAACGCCAGCGCTGCGCGATCGCGGCCGCCCTCGCCGCCGCGCCCGGCCTCCTCGTGCTCGACGAGCCCACGAGCCAGCTCGACCCCCAGGGTGCCGAGGACGTCCTCGCGGCGCTGGCCCGGCTCAACCACGACCTCGGCACCACGGTGCTCGTGGCCGAGCACCGCCTCGACCGCGCCGCGCCGCTCGCGGACCGGGCGCTGCTCGTCGATGCCGGTGCCGTCGTGGACGACGGAGCCCCGGCCGTGGTCCTCGCCGAGTACCCGGGTGCCCCGGCCGTTACCCGTCTCGGGCGCCTCGTGGGCTGGCTGCCGCCGCCGCTCACGGTCAAGGACGCGCGCCGGCGCGTCGCCGCCGGAGAGGTTCCGGACCTGGCTTCCCCGGACACCGCGGTGCCGACACCGGGCGACGCCTTGTTGCGTGCACGTGGTGTCGCGGTCAAGCCAGGACCGGTGGTGGTGCTCGACGGCGTCGACCTCGACGTCGGCGCGGGCGAGGTCGTGGCTCTCTTGGGCCGCAACGGGTCGGGCAAGACGACGCTGCTGCGCACGCTGGCGGGTTTGCGTGACCCGGCCGCGGGCAAGGTCGAGCGGATCGGACGGACGGCGTACGTGCCCCAGGATCCCGACCTCCTCTTCAGCGCCCCGACGGTGCGCGCCGAGCTCGAGGCGACCCAGCGTCTCCTCGGGCGACACGATCCCGCGGCAGTGGACGCCTGGCTGGCCCGACTCGGTCTCGCGAACCTGTCCGGACGCCACCCGCGCAGCCTTTCGGGCGGGCAACGGCAGCGGGCCGCGGTCGCGGCGGTCGCCGTCGGCGGCGCGCCCGCGCTGCTCCTCGACGAGCCGACCCGCGGCATGGACGCCCCCTCGCGGGAGGCCCTCGCCGCGTGCATCCGCGACCACGCCGCCGGGGGCGGCGCCGTCGTGCTCGCAACACACGACGTCGAGCTCGCCGCACGTGTGGCGCACACCGCCGTCGTGATCGGCGGAGGCGACGTCGTCGCGCAGGGCCGCGCCCGCGACGTGCTCTCCGGGTCGCTGTTCGCGCCGCAGACCCTCCGTGTCCTGCCGCCGTTCCTCACCGTCGACGAGGTCGGGGCCGCACTGGGCATCTCGGACGGGGACCGGGACGGCGCGCCGTGACCCCGATCGCCGCTCGCGCCCGCCCCGTCGCCGTCTACGTGCTGATGACCGTCGTCGGTGTCGCCGCGTTCCTCTACCCGTTCTGGCTGCCGTCGGAGAGCGCCCCCGACAGCGCACACCGCCTCGACGCCCCGATCCTCGCCGCCGTGGTCGCCGCCCTCGTCGTCGGCGCCATCACCCTCGAGGTGCGCCGCGGCACCATGAACGGCGCGACGATCTCGCTCCTCGCGGTCCTGAGCGCCGCCTGCGCGATCCTGCGCATCGTCGGCCTCCCCGCGGGCGGGAACGCGATCTTCTTCCTCGTGGTCCTCGCGGGCGCGGCGTTCGGGCCGCGCTTCGGGTTGCTGCTCGGTCTGTGCGCGATGGCGGTCTCGGCGGTCCTGACGGGCGGGTTCGGGCCGTGGCTGCCGTTCCAGATGCTCACGCTCGCATGGCTCGGCGCCGGTGCCGGACTGCTCGGCCGCTTCACACGCACCCTGTCGCCCTGGGCGGAGGTCGTCGTCCTGGCGCTCTACGGCTGGGTGTGGGGCTTCCTCTTCGGGGCGGTCATGAACCTGTGGTTCTGGCCCTTCACCGTCGACGGCGGCCCGCTCTCGTGGAGCCCCGACTACGGCCTCGCCGAGACGCTCGCGCACTACTGGCGCTTCTACGTCGTCACGTCTTTCCCGTGGGACGCCGCCCGCGCCTTCGTGAACGCGCTTCTCATCCTCCTGCTCGGCCGTTCCCTGCTGCGCTCGATGCGCCGCTTCGTGGGCCGCACCGAACCCGTCGCCGTCTGGGACGCGCCCCGTTGGCTGGATCGGAATCCGGTCGAAGCCGGCGAGGCCGCGTCGCGGTAGAGCCCTAACCGAGGCGGGCGCGCGGTCAGCCGGTCGGCACGGTGCAGACCGACAGGCTCACGAAGCGCCCCGATACCTCACCGACGTGGACCCGCGGCAGGTAGCGCGAGCCGGGAGCGTCAGGTCCCCGGCTTCTCCCACAGCACACCGCTGAAGCGCCCGAAGTCGTGATCGAAGGAGCACAGCTCCGCTCCGTGCTCGATCGACAGGGCTGCGAGGTGCGCGTCGGTGACGAGGTTGCCCGCGGTGCCCAGCGGTTCGAGCAGGTCTCCGATCAGGTCGTAGTGACGTGCGGTCGGAGCCGGTGTCGTCACGTTCGGTCGCCTCAGCCAGCCGTTCAAGATCGACACGCTGGTGGTGACGTCGAGCGGATCGGCCATGACGCGGGCGCTCGTGGTCAGCCTGAGGAAGCCGACCGCGACGTGGGTCGGGATGCCGATGGTCTCGGTCGAGGACATCGCGTGGTCGAGCCACGTCCGGGCGACCGCGTGGTTCGCGGACGTGCTGTCCGTCGCGTAGATCAGGACGTTGAGGTCGACGACCTTCACTTCCGCAACTCGAGCTTGCGGATGGTCTCCTCGTCCTCGAGGGATGCGGCAAGCGACAAAGCCTTGTCCAGGTCGATGCCGGGGCGTACGCCCATGGGGAACGTCGGCGTCTGATAGGGCTCGACGGGATCGACCGACCGGAGCCCGCGCCGGACCAGCTCGTTGAGAGTCTCCTTGAAACCCGCCCCACGCTCGCGCATCCTCACGCGGATCTGCTGCGCTACATCCTCGTCGAGCGTCACGGTGGTTCGCATCGGCGCATCATAGCATCATCCCCTGCCGAAGGTCCTGCCGCACGTAGCGACTTCCATTGAATCGTCCCCGCATCGACAGCCCGGCGAGCAGGGACACGACACCACGAGCCGTGGCGCCTCAATGCACTGATGATATGATGCACCCGTGCGGACAACGATCGATCTTCCGGACGACCTCCACGATTTGGCGCGCCAGCTCGCCCACGACTCCAACCGGTCGCTGAGTGACGTCGTCGCCGACCTCATAAGGCTGGGACTCCGTGGGAGTCCGTCGGAGGTGTCGACGAGTCGCCGCGGCATGCCGCTGGTCTCGATCGGCCGACCGGTGACCGCCAACGACGTCCGAACGCTGGACGACGAGGAGTGACTGCGTTCCTCGCGGATGCCAACCTGCTCATCGCAATGACCGTGGTGGACCACGTCCACCACGAAGTGGCGCTGGGCTGGTTCGAGCGCACCGAGGCCGAGATCTCCACGTGTCCGATCACGGAGGGGGCGCTCCTGCGATTCCTGATGCGAGCGGGGACGAGTGCCGCCGAGGCCGTCGCGGTACTCGATGCCCTGCGAGGTCGGAGTTGGCACTCGTTCCTGCCCGACGAGATCCCGTACGACGCCGGGTGCCTGGCCGGGGTGATCGGGCACCGGCAGGTAACCGATGCCTATCTCGTGGCGCTAGCGCGTCACAACGAGAGACGCCTCGCGACCCTCGACAAGGGCTTGGCCGCGCTTCACGGCGGCGATGTGCATCTCGTGACCGCGTGAGCCGACTCGGCCGGCCCGATCCGGGTCGAGGCGCTTCCGCGGAGTTGGCATGTGGACGCCCGGGCGTCACCCTGCGATCGGATTGTGGAACCCCGACAGGTGCGCTTCGCGGGTCTGGCCGACCTTCGTGCTCCATCATGGACATCGGACGTCGCGACCGGCCGCGTCGTAGCCGTACGCGTACGACTGCCCGCCGCCTGGCCTGGAGCTCCGCCGTCGACGGCTTCGCCGACGATGCGGCCCGACTGGGACCGGTCGACATGGTCGGTGACCGCGACCGCGGGTTGGCCTGCAGGGACGGTGTTGGGTGTGAGGGGGCGGATCTTCCAGCCCAGGTCGGTGACCGCACCTGCATTGTCGCGGCCGATGGTGTCGAGGCGAGTGCCGTTCCCGCCCGTCAGCGGCGCGTAGGTGTAGACGGCCGCGTTGCGGTGCGCCGACACCCTGGCCGCGGACAGTTCGGTCGGGTAGTAGGCGACGTCGTCGACGCTGCCGTTGAAGAACCCGCTCGTGGCGGCGGCTCGTTTGGCGCCGATCGCGGTGCGGTCCAGCGCGATCGAGGCGGCGATCTGGGTGTTCGTCGCCGTGCCGGCGATGTTGCCGTCGAGGTAGAGCTTGAAAGCGGAACCGTTTCGTGCCACCGCGACATGGTGCCACCCGCCGTCGGTGACGGTCGAGGTGGATGTGATCGTGACGGTCTTCGCGGCTGCGTCTTTGACCTGGAAGTTGACCTTGGCGTTCGCGACGGTGATCGACCACAGCGGTGTCGCGTTCGTCGATGACGCCTCGCCTGTGATCCACCGCGAGGTGGCGTCGTTCGTGGTCGTCTTGAACCACGATTCCGCCGACCACGTCGACGTGGCCGCCAGTCCCATGTTCGCCGACGCGACGTAGCGGCTCGTGCCGTTCAGCCCGATCGCGGTGTCTGGGTCGCGGGGTCCGAGCGCGCCAGCGGTGCCGAGGGTCGGACTGCCGGTGTAGGCGCCGGTCTTCCCATGGCCCGACGCATCCGCGGCGGTCGTGCCGGTCGTCTCGCCGAGTCGCCACCACCCTGCCGGGGCGTCCGCGGCGACCTCGGCCGCATACGTCGGTGGCGGCGACGTAGACGTATGCCTCGGTGGCCGTCTGGTTCACGCCCGGCGCCGCGGCCACGCGGTCGGTGCTGCGGCCCGCCTGGTCGTAGCCGGTCGTCGTCGTGACCCCCCACACGACGACGTAGCTACGAGGCCGGCCCAGGAGGTCGACAGTCACCGTGATCGTGCCCGCAGGATCGGTCGTCGAGGTGACGAGGGGGTCGCCACCGACCGCGTAGTTGTAGGTGGTGGTGCGGGCCGGGGCGGGACGCGATGGTGGGTGTGACGGTCTGGGTGGGCCGTTCGCGGCCGTCGTAGGTGGTGCAGGTCCAGGCGTCGCCGTTCCAGCGAGAACCGAGGGGCTTGCCGGCCTTGTCGTAGACGCTCTCGTGGGTGCGCGGGTCGCGGCCCGCACCTGTGCCGGTGGGGTCGGGGTCGACGTCGGTGGTCTTGCGGGCCCGCCCGCCCTGGACGATCCCGCTGCTGCCGCACGGGTTCGCTACCGCAGTCGGGGTCTCCGTCGACCCCCAGTAGTCGGTGTGGGTCCGCTCCGCTGCCGCGGCGATGTTGGCGCCCGCCAGCGCGGTGTCGGTCTCGCGTGCGAAACCTGCGCCGGACGTCTCGTAGGTGTGCGCGTTCGTGAGGGCGATGCCGGCCGGGTCGACCGTGGTAGCTCCGACTTGGCCGGCCTCGGGGCGGCTGTAGGAGGTCGAGCTCACCTGCGACGGTGCAGTAGCGGACCTGCCGTGGTTGTCATGGGGCGGAATGTCCGTCTCTTATCTGCTGGATGTCATCGGTTCGCTCCGCAGCCCACTTTGCCATCCGTCGCTCGACGAATTGCGGGTTCATCCCAGATGTTGAAGAGAACGGGACCTTGAAGCGTCCGGTCTCCGTTATGACGAACAGTCTCTTTCCCAGGGCCCAGTCCCCCTGGCGAATTGCAACGAAGGGACCGTATTTAGTCGCGTCCTCGACCAGAAGACAAATCTCAACTGCTGCGAGACCAAGTAGACCTATAGCTGGGAGGCGCTGTCCAACTGGCTGGACAACAAGCTTCAACATCCCACGATGTCTCCTGTTGTGCATCTGGGATCAAGGGCTTCCGCATGAACGGAACAGGCTACAAAGGATTCCTGGAGCCTCGGAGTGGGCATTCACCGCAATGCGCGCGAGACCTGTAAGCCCCGCACCGCCTGCCGCCGCTCCTGGCAGCACTCGGCTTATCCCTCGCCATGGCGCCAGTATTGCCAATAGCAGACCGCCGCAGTTGAGCTTGCACTCAGCCAGATAGCCAGTGTCACCACTGCCACGGGTGTGGAATCGCGCTGCACAATGTGCCCACCCTCCAATGCCTTTACAACCCAGACAAGGGAAATCGCCAGTCCCAAGGATACGAACACCAGGTAGCGCTTCCTGGCACGGGCCACCCATGCGAAATAGCCCGTCGTAAACGTCCAGCAAGAAGCGATGAGGGATAGCCAGAATCGTGCCCCCATGAGCAACAAGCCAATACATAGCACGAGGCTGAGTAGACCGGTCCAACGTATCCAAGGGATAGGGTCGCGCGAGTCCCGTGGATCGTCCATTGAATCTGGTGAGTTGAACGGCGGGGAAGCGTCCGAGGCCGGGCTCATAGGGGCGGGCGCCCATCTCGATGGTGGGTTGGGTGGTGGCCTGTTCGGTGGGGCGTTGGTGTTGGCCGAGCCACCCTCCCGGAACCAGCCAGAACGCCGCAACACCACGAACGGGCCGCAACGCCCGCAAGCGGCCACGGGTCCTACGCTGCCTCAGCAGAACAACGCAAGCACTTTGGCCTGCCGGGGCGCGACAACCCACTTCGGCCGGGACGTCAGGCCTCGTCGGATGCGGTGAGGTCGCGTGGCGCGCTCGTTGTGCCCCAGAGGGCGGCGAGCTTGGAGTCGGAGCCGAAGACGAACTCGACGGCGTAGGGGAAGCCGTAGACGAAGGCGTCGACCTTGGGGTCGAGGCGGGCGCACAGGCCGAGAAGGAGCGCCAACGTGCGCTCGACGTAGAACCAGTGCCGCGGGACCTCGAACGAGCGGGTCAGGTCGCGGAAGGAGAGCTCCATCTCGTCGAGGTTGCGCCACACGTCGAACTCACGCAGGTCGATGTCGGAGAAGTCCTCGATCCGCAGGTTCAGGAGCTTGTCGAGGTAATGGCGCACCGCGGTCTCGAAGACCGCCTCGTCGCCGCCGATCGACGCGAAGCCCATCGCCTTGATGCCCTCGATCACCTTGGCGTCGTCACGGGTCATGTAGCCGAACACGACCGTGCGCATCCCCTCGGCGAACTCGTCGGGGAACTCGGCGACGGCGCCGAAGTCGAGGAACGTGATGACGGGCTTCGCGTCGACATGGCGGGTGACGAAGAAGTTCCCCGGGTGCGGGTCGGCGTGGTAGAGCCGGTCGACGAGGAGCTGCTTGAAGTAGGACTGCACGAGCTTCTCGATCACGTCGCGGGGCTCGATGCCGTCGTCACGCAACCCCGCGACGTCGGTGATCTTGCGCCCCTCCATGCGCTCCATCGTCAGGACCCTGTCGGTCGTGTGATCCCACACGATCGCGGGGAAGCGCACGTGGTCGTCGTCGCTGAAGTTCGCCGCGATGGCCTCGGCGTTGGCGCCCTCGTTGGTGTACACGAGCTCGGCGCGGATGGTCGAGCTCAGGTCGTCGTAGATGCGGTCCGAGCGCAGGCCCTCGAGGAACCAGCCGATCACCTTCACGACGAGACGGATCATCGCGAGGTCCGTCGCCACGATCCGCTCGACGCCGGGGTACTGCACCTTGACGGCGACGGGGGTCCCGTCCGCGATGGCGGCGAAGTGGACCTGCCCGAGCGACGCCGACGCGACCGGCCTCTGCTCGAAGCGGGGGAACGACGTCGTGATCGGCGCCCCGAGCTCGGCCTCCACCCGTGCCGCGATCGCGTCGAACGGGCGCGGCGGCACCGAGTCCTGGAGGCCCTCGAGCTCCTCGAGGTAGGCGTCGGGCAGGAAGCTCGTCATCATCGACAGGACCTGGCCGATCTTGATGTACACGCCCTCGAGGCGCAGGATCCCGCGGTGCAGGCGCCGGGCTCCGCGCCGGTGCGTCCTCTCCGACAACGACTTCGCGGCCTCGCGCCCCACCACGCGGCGCCAGCCGAGGTAGACGAGGTACGCCGCCAGGATCCCGACGAACATCCAGCCGGCACGGATGCTGCGCCGCGCCATCGCCCAGCGGCTCACCTGTCGGGCCGTCCGGTCTGTCACGCCCACCTCCGATCGCGTGGGGCGAGGATGTCACAAGCGCCGCTCGTGAGTACACATGGGCGATGAACGACCGCGACGATGTCATCGCTGGGGGAAGCTTCGGCCGCTGGGGCAGCGACGCCGAGGGGCTGCGGGTCTTCGACCTCGACCTGCGCGCGCCGGAGGGCGAAGGCGGCGCCGGCCTGGTCCTGCCCCGCGGCGGCATCGGCAGCGTGTGGCACCAGGTCGGCAACGACCGAGTGACAGCGACGGCCGCCGCCGACGGGACGGTCGTGCCGTACTGGTCCGAGGCGGGCCTCGTGCGCCTCGGCACCGGCACGGGCACGGGCACGGGTCCGGCAGCGGTCCCGGCCGTGGCGGCGCGCTGGGGTCAGGGCTACGCCGAGTGGACCCACGACCACTGCACCCGGCGCGTGTGGGCGCCCTTCGGTGACCTCCCCGGATGGCGCGTCGACGTGTGGCCGACCGAGGCGACGGCCTTGGACTGGACCGAGACGTGGCGCTTCGCGCCGCTGCCGATCGTCCTCGGCGGCTTGATGTCGCGCCGCGTGCCGCCACCGTCGACGCACACCGCCGTCGAGAAGCTCGAGTGGGAGGCGGTGTTCGCGTTCACGACGGCGAGCCGGGCGGTCACCGACGCCGTCCGCCGCCTGCTCGGCGCCCGCCTCGCGCTGCGCCCGGTCGGCCAACGGCGGCCCGGGGTCGTGGCCCTCGCGGCCGCGGGCAGGGCGTCGGAGCCGCCCGTGCGCCCGTCTCCGCTGGCACGCATCCCCGGCCACGTCTTCGTCGCCGCGCTCGATGCCGGCGTCCACCTCAGTTGCACCGAGGCGGGTGTGGCCACCACGGTGAACGCCACCGCGTCCGGTGCCGCGTCGATGTCGCTCGCCGTCGGCGTAGCGCGCGCGGGCGAGGTCGACGCCGCGGTCGCGGCCCTCGCGGACGCCGACCCGGGCGACAGCGCCGCCGGCTGGCGCTCGGTGTGGTCGTTCACGCCGCTGCCCGAAGCCGCCTGGAACGCGTCCCAGCTCCGCTCGGCGCAGGTGCGCGACACCGTCCTCGGGTGCCGCTACGTGCCGCAGGGGTCCGCGTACTCGTTCGTGCACGGCCTCCAGGGAGCGCCACGCGACTACGCGTTCAGCCTCGCGGCCCTCGTGCACGTCGACCCCGCCGGCGCCAGGGAGCTGCTGCGCCTGATGCTCGCGATGCAGCGCCCCGACGGCGCCCTCGAGTACGCCCACACCGGCTGCGGCTACGTGACCGGTGCCGTCATCCACCCGGCACCGACGGACCTGCCCCTGATGCTGCTGTGGGCGCTGTGGGAGTACGTGTGGGCGACGCGTGACTTCGGCTTCCTCGACGAGGGCGAGCACGGCTGCGGCGGGGCCGCCGCCGGGCTGGCCGCGTGGCGGTACCTGCGCGACGACGTCGGGCGTGGCGTCCACGGCCTCGTGCGCGCCGGTAGCGGCGACTGGAATGACCCGATCTCCGCGTATGTCGGGGACCGGCGCGCGTTCCACCGCGAGGGCGAGTCCACCTACAACAGCGCGCTTGCCGCCGCCGTGCTGCCCCGCGCCGCCGACCTGCTCGACGCGCACTCCCCGGCGGACGCCGTCGTGATGCGCGAGTGGGCCGGCGCGCTCGCCCTCGCCGTCGACGCCTGCTGGACCGGCGAGTGGTACCTGCGCGGCTACGACGGCCGCGGCGGTCCGATCGGCGACGGGCATCTCTTCGTCGACGCGAACGCGTGGTGCCTCGTCGCCGGGATCGGCGGCCCCGAGCGGCGCCGCACGCTGGTCGACTCCATCGGCACCCGTTGCGACGACCCGTCGCCGATCGGCGCGACGATCATGGACCGGCCCCATCCCGTGCGGGGCGGCATCCTCGCCGACGGCTGGGACACCAACGGCGGCGTCTGGGCCGCGATCAACGCGGTCCTCGCCTGGGGTTACGCAGGCATCGACCGCGCCCGGGCGTGGCGGCTCCTCCACAAGCAGTCCCTCGCCGCGCACGCCGCCGCCTACCCCGACATCTGGTACGGGATCTGGAGCGGCCCCGACGCCTACAACTCGGCGATGGGCGACCGCGAGGGCGAGACGTTCGTGCAACCGGCGACGCCGATGACCGAGTTCCCCGTCATGAACTCCAACGCCCACGCCGGGCCGCTGCTCGCGCTCCTCAAGGTCCTCGGCGTCGAGGCCGGTCCCGAAGGGATCGCGGTCGCGCCTCACCTGCCCGACGGCGTCGGCCCGTGGCGGCTGCGCACGGCGCTCGTCGACGTGGAAGGCGACGGAACGCAAGTGAGGCGGCGACACCACTGAGCACGGTCACGCCTCGGTAGCTTCGTCCTGGCTTGGCTGCAGCAGCGCACGAGAGAGGAGGAGAAGGACCGTTGTTCGCGAACCACCTGCGTGTCCTCGCCGGATGCGTCGCCGTCGCCGTGCTCGGCCTCGGCGTGGCCGGCTGTTCGGGCGAAGGTGAATCCCCAGCCTCCGGAGACGGGTCCGCATCCGTGCCGCTCGTCCAAGCGGGCACTCTCACGATTTGCTCCGACATCCCCTACAAGCCGTTCGAGTACCCCGACGAGGCGGACTCCGAGAGGTTCCAGGGATACGACGTCGACACGATCGAGGCGATCGCCGCCGCCAACCACTGGCAGACGACCTGGGTCGTGACTCCCACGGACTCGATCTTTGCCACCCTCGACGCGGGTGGCTGCGACGTGATCGCGTCGGCGGTCGAGGTCACGGACGCACGGCGCGATCAGGTCGACTTCACGACGGGCTACTTCGATGTCGCCGTTGCCCTCGTCGTGCGCACCGTCGACGAGGGCGCGCTGGTCGACCTGGCCGCACTTGCCGGCAAGCGGATCGGGGTGCAATCGGACACCGAAGCCGAACGCTACGTAGCGGCCCACGACCCCGGCGCGACGATCGTGCGCTTCTCCGGCGACAACGAGCTCTTCGCAGCGCTCGGTGAGGGCGAGGTCCAAGCGGTCATGGCCGATCTCGCCCAGAGCGCGAACCACACGAGCGAGGACGACGCGATCGCTGTCGTCGCGACATACCCGACCGGCGCAGTCCTGGGGTTCGCCGTCAAGAAGGATTCCGATCCGGCCCTCCTCGACGCCCTGAACGCAGGTATCGCCCGACTCGGAGCCGACGGGGAGCGCGACCGCATCTACCGCAGGTACTTCCCGGACGCGCCCTGAGCCGGAGCGGGGATCACGCCCGCCACAGGGCCCCGAGCGCGGCGTCGACGGGAGTGGCGAGCACGGGGACCGGTTCGGGCGTGCCCGCGCGGACGTGCTCGAAGAGGTGGTGGATGCCGGAGGGGATGAACCGTGTGACCTGCGCGTAGTTGTGCTCGGGCCGCCGGCTGCGTCGCTGGTGGTGGTAGCGCAGCGGGAAGTACACGTGCAGGGAGCGCCGTGGCCGCGTCACGGCGACGTAGAACAGGCGGCGCTCCTCCTCGACGCCTTCGGGCGAGCCCGTGGCCATGTCGGAGGGGAACATCCCGTCGGCGGCATGGATGACGTGGACCGCCTCCCACTCGCAGCCCTTGGCCGAGTGCACCGTCGAGAGCGTCAGCCAGTCCTCGTCCAGGCGCGGCGGCCCTGCGAGGTCGCCCGTCACCGACGGCGGATCCAGCGCGATCTCGGTCGCGAACTGCGACCGCGAGTCCGCGTCGCCGGCGAGGCGGGCGAGGCTGTGGAGGTCCTCGACACGCGCCCGGGCCGAGTCGTAGCGCTGCTCGAAGACGGGAGCCAGTGCGTCAGCGATCGTCTCGATCTGCACCCCCACCGCCAGCTCGGTTTGCGTGCATGCCCCCAGCGCGGCGGCGAAGGGCCGCAGCGTCTCGGCGGAGCCGGCGGGCGCGTCGAGGACCGCGAGGCGGGCGTGCGGAGTGGTCCCGGCGCCGCGGGGCCGCACTCCGAGCTCGGCGAGCAGGCGGTGTGCCCGCGCCGGGCCGATTCCCTCGAAGAGCTGGAGCACACGGAACCACGCGGCTTCGTCGTAGGGGTTGTCCAGGAGGCGCAGCACGGCCAGGAGGTCCTTGACGTGTGCCGCCTCGACGAAGCGCAGGCCGCCGTACTTGACGAAGGGGACGTTGCGCCGGGCGAGCTCGATCTCGAGCACCGCGCTGTGATGGCCGGCACGGAACAGGACCGCCTGTTGTGCCAGCGGGACGCCCGCGTCGTGGTGTGCGAGGATCGCGTCGCAGACCGCGTCGGCCTGGACCGCCTCGTCCTCGCACGTCACGAGCACGGGCTCGGTCCCCCCGTCGCGTGCCGGTCGCAGCGTCTTCGGGTACCGCTGCTGCGCGGCCGCGGCCACCGCGTTCGAGACAGCGAGGATCGGCGCAGCCGAGCGGTAGTTCAGCTCGAGCGTCACGACGGTGGAACCGGGGAAGTGGCGCGGGAAGTCCAGGATGTTCGCCACGGTCGCCGCACGGAACGAGTAGATCGCCTGGGCGTCGTCGCCCACGGCGGTGATGTTGGGGTTCGTGGCGCGCATCGCCCTGAGGATGTCGGACTGCACCACGTTGGTGTCCTGGTACTCGTCGACGAGCACGTGGTCGAAGCTCGACGCGATGCGTTCGCCGATGCCGGGAGCGCTCACGGCGGCATGCCAGAACAGCAGCAGGTCGTCGAAATCGAGCAGGTGCTGCTCGCGCTTGCGCGCCGAGTACGCGTCGAAGATCGCCGCCAGCGCGGCGGCGTGGTCGCGACACCACGGGAACGAGTCGGCGAGCACCTCGCCGAGCCCGGTGCGGGTCGCGGCGACGCGGGTGTAGATCGCGGCGATGGTCTCCTTGCGCGGGAAGCGGCGCCGCTGCTCGGCCGGGATGCAGTCGCGGGTGACCACGTTCATGACGTCGGCGCTGTCGGCCGCGTCGAGGACGGTGAAGTCCGGCGGCAGGCCCAGCGCCTGCGTGTTGATGCGCAGCAGACGGTGCGCCACGGCGTGGAAGGTCCCGCCCCAGACGCGGCGCGCCTCGGCCGGGTCCGCGTGGCACGCCGCGCGGCGCAGCATCTCGTGGGCGGCACGGCGTGTGAAGGTCAGCAGGAGGATCCGTTCGGGCGGGACGCCGCGCCGGAGCAACACCCCGACGCGGGCGGCGAGGGTGCGGGTCTTGCCGGTTCCCGCACCGGCGATCACGAGCAGCGGGCCGTCGCCGTGCCCGGCCGCGAGTTGCTGTCGGGGATTGAGTCCCGCCAGGGGATCCGAGCCTGAGGTCGTCGCCATGGCGCCACAGGCTAGCCGAACATATGTTCGTGCCGATCCCGGGGGTGCCGGTTCAGGAGTAGCGGGCCTCGACGCCGCGGGACTCGCCGTGGTTCGCGACGGCCAGGTCGAGGTCGGCGAGGAGCTCGTCGACGATCTCGGCGTGGCCGGGCGAGATCATCGCGTGCAGCGCCGCGGGGTCGAGCTGGCGGTCGAAGTTCCAGCCGCGGTCGTCGAGGACGTCGTTGACCGCCATCACGTCGACGGTCTCGGACCCGAACGCGAACACGGTCGCGGCGGGCTCACCCCAGACGTGGAGGTCAGGATGGGCGTTCACGTGGTCGACGATGCGCCGGGCGGTGTCGTACGCCTGTCCCGCGAGGCGCACGTAGCCGTCCTCGCCGAGGTAGTTCATCACCGCCCACGCGGCGCAGATCGGCGACGCCGGCCGGGCACCGGCGATCGCGGGCGACCCGTACAGGCCGCCGGGCCAGTCCGAGTACAGGAAGACCTGGTGGCGCAGCATCTCGTGGTCGCGGTGCAGCACCACCGACGCGCCCTTAGTGCAGTAGCCGTACTTGTGCACGTCCGCCGACATCGACGTGACGCCGGGGACGCGGAAGTCGAACGGCGCCACGTCCACGCCGCCGCGACGCTCGAGGAACGGGAGCATGAAGCCGCCCACGCAGGCGTCGGTGTGGAACGGGATCCCACGCGCGGCCGCGATCGCGGCGAGCTCGGGGATCGGGTCGACGACGCCGTGGGGGTAGCCGGGAGCGGAGCCCGCCATCATCACCGTGTCGTCGGCGACGAGGTCGGCGGCGGCATCCGCGTCCGCACGGAAGTCGGCGCCGATGGGGACGTGGCGGATTCCGAGGCCGAGGTAGTGCGCCGCCTTCGCGAACGCCGGGTGCGCGGAGCGCGGGACGAGTACGTGCCCACCGCTGATCCCGCGTTCCTCGCGGGAGCGCTCGCGCGCCACCTTGGTCGCCATGATGATCGACTCGGTCCCACCCGAGGTCATCGTCCCACCGCTGCCGCCCGGCCCGTGGAGGAGGCCCGCCGTCATCGACACGACCTCGGTCTCCATCGTCGCGAGGCTCGGGAACCGCATCGGGTTGAGGGCGTTCTCGTAGAGGTAGAGGTTGTTCGCCTCGTACAGGACCGAGTCGACCTCGGCCGAGGCCGGGTAGATCAGGCTGAACGTGCGCTTGTGCTCCCAGTCCGCGTCGGCGGACTTGCGCTCGCGGATGGTCTCGAACAACTCGTCGCGTGCAACGCCGTGCTCGGGCAACCGCATGTCTCCGACCCCTTGATCCGACTCGTGTGCAAGTAGCGTTGCGGATCATGGACGATCGCCTGTACTTCCGCCAGTGGCTTGCCGGCCGCGACTTCGCCCGCGACGACCCGCTGGCACGCCAGATGGTGAACTTCGTCTACGCGATCGGCGACCGCGAGACCGGGAGCTGCGTCCTCGTCGACCCCGCCTACGACGTCGACGACCTCCTCGACCTCGTCGCGGCCGACGACATGTCGGTCGAGGGCGTCCTCGCGACCCACTACCACCCCGACCACGTCGGCGGCGAGATGATGGGCATCTCGATCGTGGGCGTGCGCGACCTGCTCGAGCGCCGCAGCGGCATCCCGGTCCACGTGCAACAGGACGAGGTCGAGTTCGTCAAGAAGGTCACCGGGCTCGGCGACGCCGAGCTCGCCGCCCACGGCAGCGGTGACGTCGTGTCGATCGGGGCGGTCGACGTGACCCTCGTGCACACGCCGGGCCATACCCCCGGCAGCCAGTGCTTCCTCGTCGCGGAGCGCCTCGTGTCGGGCGACACGCTCTTCCTCGACGGCTGCGGGCGCACCGACCTGCCCGGCGGCGATCCCCGCGAGATGTACCGCAGCCTCACCGACCGCCTCGCCAAGGTCCCCGACAGGACGCTGGTCTTTCCCGGCCACCTGTACTCCACCTCCGGTGTCGCCACGATGGGCGCCACCCGGGAACACAACTACGTCTTCAAACCGAAGACCGAGGAGCAGTGGCTCGCGGTATTCTCCTGAGTCGGTCCCCCCGGCTCCGCGGAGCCGACGGTGCTTCAACCGGCCAGGATTGGTCCGAAGTGACCGATCGCGACATCGGGTTCGAGGCAGACGCGACGGTGCCGCCGCCCGGCCACGTTGCCGATGGCGGCGGCACCTGCGCCGGCCGGGGTCAGGCGGCCTTGGGGCGGGCCGTCTCGAGCTGAATCGCCTCGTCGACCACCTTGCGGTTGTGGGACTCGAGCCAGCTCAACAGGTCGTGCCAGACACCGGCCGTGGCACCGAACACGAGCCCCGTGGCGACGAGGCCCATGCCCGAGCGGATCTCGAGGCCGAGGGCTCTGAACATGTCGAGGTTGAACAGGTACGCCGCAACGATGCCGAGGATCATGGCCGACAGGAGTCGGGCGGCCTTCGGCATGTCGAAGAGCCCGCCGAAGTCGACGAGCTTCTTGATCACCAAACCCATTAGCAAGATCATCAGTAGCACGTACATGGGTCACCTACCTGTGGTCGGCGTATCCGCTTTGTCGCGGCAAGATTGGGACCCGTGCGGAACGCTCCGAGTTACCGTTGTGGTGTGCTTTGTGCGGCTGAAACTCGGATGGTTATCTGTGCTTCAGAACAGCGCCTTGGCGAGCTGGGGACGGTAGTCGCGCGTCAACTCGTCGTCGTCGCCGAGCAGGGTGAAGATCCGCACCATCGCTTCGCGCGCGTCTTCGTCGCGGCTCTCGGTCACCCGTGTCAGGTACTGCTCCAGCGCGGTGGCGTAGTCGCCACGGGCGAGGGCCGCGGCGGCGGGGTCGGACCCGTCGGCGGCTCCCTCGCCCAACTCGGCGAGCTCGATCTCGGCGAGGAGCCGGGCGGTGTCGGCGGTCTCGGGTACGCGCCGGAGCAGCGCCGCCGCCTCCTCGTTCTCGCCCCTCTCGGCGAGGATGCGGGCGAGCCCGAGAACTGCGCCGGGGTGGTCGTGCTGCTCCTCGAGCGCGGCGCGGTAGCCCGCCTCGGTCCCCTCGGCGGCGAGACGGTCGGCAGCGCTCGGCGCGAGGGCGTCCACGAACGTACGCACCTGGGCCTCGGGCAGCGCCCCGGTGAACTCCGAGACGAGCTTGCCGCCCGCGAACGCCTTGACCGCGGGGATCCCCTGGATCCCGAACTGGCGCGACACCCCCGGGTTGGCGTCGACGTCGACCTTGGCGAGGATCACCTCTCCGCCGGTCGCATCGACGACCCGCTCGAGCACGGGGGTGAGCTGGCGGCACGGCCCGCACCACGCCGCCCAGAAGTCCACGACCACCGGGGTCGAGTGGCTGCGGTCGATGACTTCGGTCGCGAACGTGGCGTCGGTGACGTCGATGGACATCCCGCGACGCTAGCGGCCCAGCGCGGGCCCGCGGGGCTCAGGGCGACGAGATCGCGCCGTCGTCGGAGATCGTCACGCCCGTGTCGGGGAAGTCGGACTTGGTCAGACCCTTGACCCGGGCGACCGCGTCGCCGCCCTTGGCCGCGGTCCCCTTGCCGGTCAGCTTCGTCGGCGCGAGCTGCCCGCCGCGGAAGGCGCCGTCGGGACCGAGCTCGACGCGGAGCACGGCGCTCGTCGACGTCGTGGGGGTGAGCGAGAACCAGCCGTAGGTGGCGAAGTTGCCGAGGCTGTAGGCGATCAGGCGGCCCTGGTAGACCTCCATCGCCCTCAGCACGTGCGGGCCCGAGCCGACGACGAGATCTGCGCCGGCATCGACCGCGGTGTGGGCGAACTTGACGAAGTCGGCGCCGGGGTCGCCGGTGTGGCTGATGCGGGTGCCCTTGTCGCCCTCGAGGCCGCCGTGGAAGAACACGACCACGACGTCGTTGCGGCCGCCGGCTTCGCCGATCTGGCGGCTCACCTCGGCAAGGTCGGTCAGCGAGTTGGTGGCCGTGTAGTGGCTGAATCCGAGGAAGGCGACCTTGGTGCCGTTCACGGTCCTCTCGTGCACCTGCCCGGGCAGGCCCGTGTAGGCGATGCCGGCGGCGTCGAGGCGGGCCATGGTCGATTCGCGCCCGGCGTCGCCCCTGTCGTTGCTGTGGTTGTTGGCGAGGTTGACGACGTTGAAGCCCGCGTCCGCGTAGATCGAGGCGTACTCGGGCGGCTGGCTGAACATGTAGCACTCGCTGCGTGCGTCGCACTTCGAGCGCGGGCCCGTGTCGGTGATCGGGCCCTCGAGGTTGCCCGTGACCACGTCGGCGGAGAGGAGCTCGCGCACGCCCGTGAACGATGCCTTCGGGTCCGCCGGGAGCCGCGCCTCGGGTGTCGTCGAGCCGAGCATCATGTCGCCGACCCACACGAGGCTGAACGGATTGCCGCTGCCGGAATCCGCGACGGGAACCGTCGGCGGCGACGCACTCTCGGACACCTCCGGAGCGTTCTCCTCGGCGGCGGTGGTGGTGTCGCGCCCGAAGAACCCGATCAGGACGAGCAGGCCGACCACGACGGCGGCGACGAGGGCGAGCGCCACGACGTCGGCGCGGGGCATCGATGCGAATCGGCCGGGGGTGCGTGCCACGGCCGGGAGGCTACTACCGGATGGAATCCCGACTTGGGCGCGCACACCCCAGCCGGATGGGGTGTGCGCGCCCAGAACGGGGATCGGCCGGGTGGCCGCGCTCAGATTGCCGGCGCTGGCGCTACCGGGAGCGGAGGGAGGCGAGCAGGGCCTGCGCGGCTGCGGCGGTATCGGCGTCGAGGGTCCCCTCGGCGAAGGCGCCCACGACCACGATGCGGCCCTCGGTGAGCACGTAGTCGGCGTCGAGGCCGAAGCGGGCTCCGGGAGGCTCGCCGCGGGCCGACACCTGACGTGCGGGCCCGAGGTCGTGGGCGAAGGGCGCCTGCGCCGTCACGACGGCGCTGCCGATGCGCTCGGGCACGGGTGGGACCGCGTCGAGACCCGCCGAGTTCGGGGCGTCGATCACGAACAACGCGCGGCCGCCGCCTGTGGTGAAGAACAGGCCGCGCCGACCGCCTTCGGAGGCGTCGACGAGGTCGGTGAGGATCGCAGGCGCAGCCTCCATCGGCCCCTCGGTCCAACCTTCGGGCTTGTCGACGACGAGGCCCGTGCCCGGCACGGACACGCCGACCTCGACACCCTGGCCCGACCTGGTGTGGGCACGCAGCTCGACGAGCCCCGCGGCGGCGGCAGCGACCATCGCGAGGGCGAGTAGGGCCACGGTCCTCCCGCGCCACGTCGCCGCGGACCTTCGCCTCTTCCGTTCCGCCGGGTCGCGCCGCGAGACGAGAGGCTGGGCGACGGGGACCGCGATCGTCGCGGCCACCTCGGCCGCCGCCGTGCCGAAGTGACCGGGTGTACGAGCGCGCACGACCATTGCCGGGATCGGGGCCACTTCGTCGAGTGGCAGCCACCGCTGGTGGACCGCTCGGGTGCGCACCGACGTTGCATCGTCAGCGTCGCAGCGCCACCTGAGCGCTACGGCGCGCAGCACGCCCGCTCGAGGAACTGCTCGCGGTTGACGACGACGCGCACGTGGCGTCCACGGGCGACCTCCGCGTCGCCCATCATCACCTTGACCGAGAACGTGAGGCGGCGCCCGTCGACGGCCTCGAGGCGAGCTTCGGCGTCGACGCTGCACCCGACCGCGGTCGGGGCGAGGTGCTTGACGTCCACCGCGAGGCCGACCGTCGTCGTGCCCTCCTCGAGCTGGCCCTCGACGGCTGCGCAGGCGGCGCCTTCGCAGATCGCGACGATTCGGGGTGTTGCGAGGACGGGCACGTCGCCCGAACCGAGCGCCGAGGCGGTGTCGGCCTCGGTCACGGTGAGCGAGCGGCGACCCGAGAGTCCGGGACGAGCTGTCATGGGTCGTTCCTACTCCAACGCCACGTCGGGGCCGAAACCGATCTGCCGACCGCGCCTACTGCCAGGGGTAGGGTCGGACGCGCCGCACGCCCGTGGACGCCCCGGGGGCCGCCGCATGGAGGATCGATGATCGAGCACGACGTGGCGGGCCGGGTCCTGGCCGAAGCCACCCGTCTCGGGGCGGACTTCGCCGAGGTGTTCGCCGAGGACCGCCGCTCCAACACCACGACCCTCGACGACGGGCGCATCGAGGAGTTCGTCACCGGACGCGAGCGCGGCGCGGGCGTCAGGGTCCAAGTCGGCGACACCACGGGATTCGCGCACACCGCCGACCTGAGCGAGCCCGCACTCGTCGAGGCCGCTCGCAGCGCGGCCGCGGCGGCGCGCGGCGGCGGTGACGGCGCCCGGGTGGTGCCCCTTCAAGCGGTCGCGCCGGTGGCGCACACGATCGAGGTGCCGGTGGCGTCGGTGCCCAAGGCCGACAAGGTCGCCAAGCTCCTCGCGGCCGACGACGCCGCGCGTGCCGCCGGGGACGCGGTCAAGCAGGTGAGCGCCTGGTACGCCGACGGGACACGCCGCATCCTCGTCGCGAACACCGAGGGCGTGCTCGCCGAGGACGCCACGAGCCGGGTGCGCATGTTCGTCAACGTGACCGCGGCCGGCGACACGGGGATGCAGACCGGCTACGAGGCCCCCGCCTACACGATGGGGTGGGAGTACTTCGACCGCGTCGATCCCGCCGCGGTCGCCCGCGAGGCAGCCCGCAAGGCTCTCGTCCTCCTCGACGCCGAGCCCGCGCCCGCGGGCAAGTGGACGGTCGTGCTCGCCAAGGGCGCGGGCGGGGTCCTCTTCCACGAGGCCTGCGGTCACGGCCTCGAAGCCGACCTCGTCAACCGCGACGCGTCGGTGTTCAAGGACCGCGTGGGCACACGGGTGGCCTCCCCCGGAGTGACCCTCGTCGACGACGGCGCGTTCGTGTCGGGCTGGGGAACCGCCGGTGTCGACGACGAGGGAACCCCGATGCGACGCAACGTCCTCGTCGAGGACGGCTACCTCGTCGACTACATGTGGGACTCCAAGCGGGCGCGCAAGGCCGGGCGCGCGGTCTCGGGCAACGGGAGGCGTGAGACCTACCGCGACCTCCCCATGGTGCGGATGACCAACACGCTCCTGCTCCCCGGCGCCGAGGACCCCGACGAGATCGTGGCCCAGACCGACAAGGGCATCTACGTGGCGAGCCTTTCGGGCGGCCAGGTCAACACCGCCACGGGCGACTTCGTGTTCGGCATGAGCGAGGCGTACCTGATCGAGGGCGGCCGCATCACGCGGCCGATCCGCAGCGCCAACCTCATCGGCAACGGCCCCGAGGTGCTCTCGAACATCGACGCGATCGGCAGCGACTTCGACACGTGGCCGGGCACGTGCGGCAAGGACGGCCAGGGCGTCCCGGTCACGGCGGGCCAGCCGACCCTCAGGGTGAACGGCGTGACGGTGGGGGGGACGGCCAGTTGAGCAACGGACAGCAGCGCGCTCGGCTGGAGGAGCTCGGGTCGCTCGTGCGGCGGCTCGCGGAGCAGGCGGGCCCGGGCGAGCAGGTAGAGGCGTACGCGGTGCACCGCAGCGACGTCGACGTCGAGGTGTTCGACCGCAGCGTCGAGTCGCTGTCCGCGGCCGAGGTCGCGGGCGTCGGCGTCCGTGTCGTGCGCGACAGCCGCCAGGGCTTCGCGTACGCGGGCTTCGTCGACGAGGCGACCGCGGCCGCGGTCCTCGCGGACGCCCGTGACAACGCGACCTATGGCACGCCCGACGACGCGCTCGGGCTGCCCGGTCCCGGCGACGTCGGCGTCCCCGTCGACCTCGACCTCGCCGACCCCGGGTTCGGGGCCCTCGACACCGCGGCGAAGGTGGCGCTGGCGCTCGAGCTCGAGGCCGCCACGCTCGCAGCCGACCCGCGGGTGCGCACGGTCGAGTCGTCGGCGTACGGCGACGCCGACGTGGCCGTGGCGATCGCGAACAGCCTCGGCGTCGAGGCGTCCCAGCACCGCACGGTCGCGTCGGTGTCGTCGGTCGCGATCGCCGAGGACGACTCCGGCCCGCAGACCGGCTTCGGCTACGACATCGCCCGTGACCCCGCGGCGCTCGACCTCGGCCCTGTCGCCGCCGAGGCGGCCGAGCGCGCCACTCGGATGCTCGGCGCCACCCAGCCCGAGTCCCAGCGCGTGCCGGTCCTCCTGGATTGCTTCGTGGCGCAGTCCCTCCTCGGGGTGATCGCCGGGACCTTGAACGGCGAGACCGTCCTCAAGGGACGTTCGATCTTCGGCGACCGCGTCGGCGACGCGATCGCGGCGCCGGTGGTGACCCTCGTCGACGACCCCACCGACGTCGACGCGTTCGGCGCGTCGCGCTTCGACGCCGAGGGCGTCGCCACGCGGCGCAACGATCTCGTGTCGGCCGGGACCCTGAACGGGTTCGTGCACAACTGCTGGACGGCAGCCCGCATCGGCACCGCGACGACCGGCTCCGCCGCACGCGCCTCGTACAAGTCGACTCCGGGCGTGGGGATGTCGAACTTCGGGTTCGCGCCGGGGGCGGACGCGACGGCGGAGCTCATGCGCCGCGCCGAGGGCGGCGTCTTCGTGCAGACCCTGCACGGCCTGCACTCGGGCGTGAACCCGGTCTCGGGGGACTTCAGCGTCGGTGTCGACGGCCTCTGGATCCGCGACGGCGCCTTCGCCGAGCCGATCCGCGAGGCCACGATCGCGTCGACGCTGCAGCGCATGCTCCTCGACGTCGTCGCGGTCGGGTCCGATGTGCGCCGCCTCACGTCGGGGCCGGCCGTCCCCGTGCTGCTCGGCGAGATGACCCTGGCCGGACGGTGATCGACCCGCGCTTCGTGGCGCGCGACCCCGACGTGTCGGGCGCTGCGCCGCCGGGCTGGGTGCGCATGGACTTCCACATGCACACGTTCGCGTCCGGTGACGCGGTCACCCAGGTGGACGAGTTCTGCGAGGCCGTCGAGCGCTCGCGCCTCGACGTCGTCTGCGTCACCGACCACCACGCCGTGCGGGTGGCGTGGGAGATCGAGGCGGCGCTGCCGGACGTGCGTGTGGTCGTCGGCGAGGAGGTCAAGACCCACGCCGGCGAGTTGATCGGGCTCTTCCTGACCGAGAAGGTCCCCTACGGCCTCCACGAGTCCGAGTGCGCACGGCGCATCAGGGACCAGGGCGCCCTCACCTACGTGCCGCATCCGATCGGGCCGCGCAACCATGCGATGGGCCGGGCGGCGATGGAGGGCCTCGTCGACGCGGGCCTCCTCGACGCGGTCGAGGTCTTCAACGCCCGCAACGGCTTCGACGCCGCCAACGACGCCGCGGCGGCGTTCGCCACCGAGCACGCCCTCCCCGGCGGCGCCGGCAGCGACGCCCACTACCCCGAGGAGATCGGCACCGCCTGGCTCCAGCTCCCCGACTTCGACGGCCCCGCCGAGCTCCTCGACGCCATGGGGCGCGGCGAGGTCCACGGCCGCCGCCACACCGGCGGCGCCTGGCGGCCGCGGATCATCCCGTCGTCGGTGGCAGCCGACCCGGACGAGACCATGACGTAACTCAGGGCGAGTTTGCAAGTGACTCCGGGTCCAGCGCGTGCCGCTTTTTCGAGGAACTCCTGGACATCTCGCTAGGCACCGATTACACTCGAACACATGTTCGAGTCTGTTGAGACGGGCACCTACACCACACCCGACTTCTCGACGTCGAGCAACGACGCCGTGCGCGACTTCTTCTGCATCATGCAAGCCGTCGAGTCGTTCGCGCAGGTGAACAAGTTGGCCGCAGCCGCCGAGATGGCCGCCCGCGAAGCCACCGACGAGGACGGCGCCGCCCACCTCGCCCAGTGGCTCGAGCTCGAGGGACGGCACAACCGCGGCCACGCCAACACCCAAGCCCGCGTCGCCACAGCCCTGGTCGACTTGCCGGCGATCGCCGCTGTCTACGCCGACGGCCAGCTCTCCTTCGACCAGGTCGCCGAGCTCACCAAGTTCGCCGACGCCAAGACCGACGCCGAATGGGCCGAACGCGCACCCGCCATGTCGCCCGGCCAGCTCCGCCACGAAGCCCGACGCCACAACCGCGAAGAGAAGCGACAAGACGCGGACAAGAGCGGAGACAACGGCGACGGAGAGCCCGATCCGGAGCCGGTGAGCGAACTGCACGTCACACACCGCCGCGACGGGCGCGAACGCATCACAGCCGACCTCACACCCGCCGACGCAGCACACCTGCTCGCAGCACTCGACCGCCAAGCCGAGCGCTACGGCAAGGACCCCGACACCAAACAGTGGGCACCCCTCGCGCAGCGCCGCGCTCGTGCCCTCGTCGACCTCGCCACCGCCGCCGAACCCTCAGACCGCGGCGACCGCGCCACCGCCGTCGTGCACATCGACTGGCAAACTCTCGCGGGCCTCACCGACACCGGCTCCTATGTCGACCTGCCCTTCGCCGCCGGCCTCGCCGCCGAAACAGCCCGCGCCATGGCATGTGACGGCAAGTTGGACATCTGGGTAGACAACCCCCTCGGCGCCACGATCGGCATCGGCCGCGCGTCGCCGATCTGGCCGCCCTGGCTCGCCCGCAAGATCCTCCACCGCGACAAGACATGCCGCTGGCCCGGATGCAACAGCACCATCGGCCTACAGATCCACCACGACAAACCGTTCGGGAAGGGCGGCAAGACCAACTCCAACGGCGGCTTCTGCCTCTGCAGCTACCACCACCGCCTCAGACACAAACCGGGATGGCAGATCCGAGGCAACCCCGACGACCTCCTCACCTTCATCCGCCCCGACGGCACCATCCTCGGCACCACCCGACCACCCTTACCCCCCGACATACGAGAACGCGTCAGCCGCTGAAGCGGTCACCAATACCTGGCGGCACCGTGTGTTGACCGACCCCGACGAGCCCCGACCTGAGGGAAGTTCGCCTCACCCGCCGAAGTCGGGCCTGACCCGATCCTGAGCGGCCTGTCAACGCGCGGTGCGGGTCCGCGGCACGTAGTCGAAGGACTCTGCGGCGAAGACCAGGAGGTGGTCGACGCGGGCGCGGGAGACGAGGGTGCGGCTCACGCTCGTGGGGAGGATGCTGCGGGCGCCCGGGGCGCGCATGGGGTTGAGGGCCGACACGATGAGGCCGTAGCCGCCGGTCGAGACGGCGTCGAGCAGGACGCGGGCGGGGTCGCCGTTGACGACGTTGGTGGTCACGTCGACGTCGGCGCGGTCTGCGAGATCACGGACGGCGGCGGCGGAGCCGAAGGCGCGCTGGTTGCCGTGCACCACACGGACGAGAGCGCCGTGGCCGGCGGCGGCGAGGGCCGCCTCGACCGCGGTGGGCGAGCCGACACTGCCGTCGGCCGCCACGAGGATGCGCCGGTAGGGGCGGGCGGTGCCGTCGATGTCGCGCACGAGGTGCAGAGCAGCGAGATCGGAACCGTGGCGCGCTAGCGCGGCGGCCTCCTGCATGCCGAGGCGTAGGAGCTTGTCGGCGGTGCCCACGTGCAGCGGCATCACGACGTACGCGCCCGAGTGCTCGGCGGCGGCTTCGAAGAGGTCGTGGAGGTGCAGACGCGGTACGAGGCGCAGTTCGACGCCCCCCGTGGGCCCGTCGAGGAGGTCGAACAGCTCCGCGGCCGAAGTCGAGGACACGACCATGACGCGCTCGCCGACCTGGCACGCACGCCGAACAGCGGTGCGGCTGGCGAGTGAGCCGTCGTGGCCGACCACCACGAACGTGTGCACCGCTGACTCCCCTGGCAACGATTCCGAGTACGTGCCCTGAAGCGTAATCTGCCGTGACCACCTTGCCGCCGCGTCGCCCCGTGGTGGAACATTGCCGCGATCCCCGCACCGCCGCCCTGTTTCGCCCCCACGGAGCCCACCCCACATGACCGCCCCCGAACGCCCCCGCGACCGGCCCTGGGTCTTCCGCACCTACTCGGGCCACTCGTCCGCGGCGGCGAGCAACAGCCTGTACAAGACCAACCTCTCCAAGGGTCAGACCGGCCTCTCGGTGGCCTTCGACCTGCCCACCCAGACCGGCTACGACCCCGACTCGCCCGAGGCGTTCGGAGAGGTCGGCAAGGTCGGAGTGCCGGTCTCGTCGATCGACGACATGCGCGTGCTCTTCGACGGCATCCCGTTGCAGGAGATGAACACGTCGATGACGATCAACGCCACGGCCGCGTGGCTGCTCGCCCTCTACGTCGCGGTCGCCGAGGAGCAGGGCGCCGACGTCGCGTCCCTGCGCGGCACGACCCAGAACGACATCCTCAAGGAGTACCTGTCGCGGGGGACGTTCGTGTTCCCGCCCCGCGACTCGATGCGTCTCACGGTCGACACGATCGCCTTCTGCGCGTCCCGCATGCCGAAGTGGAATCCCGTGAACGTGTGTCCGTACCACCTCCAGGAGGCGGGCGCGACGACCGTGCAGGAGCTCGCCTACGGCCTCGGCATCGCGACCGAGCTCCTCGACGACGTGCGCGACTCGGGCCAGGTGGACGCCGCGTCGATGGGCCGTGTGTGCAGCTCGATCTCGTTCTTCTTGGACTCGTCGACGCGTTTCGTCGAAGAGGTCTGCAAGGTGCGGGCCTTCACACGTCTCTGGGACGAGCTCCTCGCGGAGCGCTACGGCGTCTCCGACCCCAAGCAGCGCCGCTTCCGCTACGGCGTGCAGGTCAACTCGCTCGGCCTCACCGAACAGCAGCCCGAGAACAACGTGCAGCGGATCGTGCTCGAGATGCTCGGCGTGACCCTGTCGCGTGACGCCCGCGCCCGGGCGTTGCAGCTCCCGTGCTGGAACGAGGCGCTCGGGTTGCCGCGGCCCTGGGACCAGCAGTGGTCGCTGCGCATGCAACAGGTGCTCGCCTACGAGACCGACCTCCTCGAGTACGACGACATCTTCGAGGGCAGCCACGTCGTCGAGGCGAAGACGTCGCAGCTCGTCGCGGCCGCCCACGCCGAGATGGCCGAGGTGGCCGCGCACGGAGGGATGGTCGCCGCCATCGAGGACGGCTACGTCAAGTCGCGCATCGTCGAGGCCAACGCCCGCCGCGTCGCCGCGATCGAGAGCGGTGAGCGCGTCGTCGTCGGTGTCAACGCGTACACCGAGACGGAGGCGTCGCCACTGGTCGGCGTCGAAGGCGGGATCCTCAGGGTCGATCCCGAGGCCGAGGCCGAGCAGGTCGCGAGGGTGAGGGCGCACCGCGACGCGCGCGACGGCTCGGTGGTGGCCGACGCGCTCTGCGCGCTGCGTGACGTGGCCGCGTCAGGCGCCAACGTGATGGACGTCTCGATCCGCTGCGCCCACGCCGGCGTGACGACGGGGGAGTGGGCCGGGGTGCTGCGCGAGGTGTTCGGCGAGTACCGCGCCCCCACCGGACTCGCGGGGGCGCGGACGCCCCGTGTCGAATCCGGCGCCACGGCGGCGTTGCGGACCCTCGTGCGCCGCACCGGCGACGAGCTCGGCCGCCCACTCAAGATGCTCGTCGGCAAGCCCGGTCTCGACGGCCACAGCAACGGCGCCGAGCAGATCGCGATGCGCGCCCGCGACGCGGGTTTCGAGGTCGTGTACGAGGGGATCCGCCTCACGCCGGAGCAGATCGTGAACTCCGCGCTCGAGGAGGGTGTGCACGTCGTCGGGCTCTCGATCCTGTCGGGGAGCCACAACGAGCTCGTCGCCGAGGTCGTGCGGCAGATGCGCGCGGCCGGCATCGAAGGCGTTCCCGTCGTCGTCGGCGGAATCATCCCCGCGGAAGACGCCGAGCGTCTGCGCAGGACGGGTGTCGCCGCTGTCTACACTCCCAAGGACTTCGAGGTCGGCGCCCTCCTCGCGGGCATCACCGACATCGTGCGCGAAGCCCACGGGCTGCCCGTGGCCACCAGCGCGGCGAGCTGACGAGCAACAGTCCAGTCCTGCCCGGCGCAAGCGAGCCGACTCCCCGCCTCCGGAGCTGCACGTGACGGTCATCCAGTCCTTCATCCTCGGCATCGTCCAGGGCCTCACGGAGTTCCTGCCGATCTCGTCGTCCGCTCATCTCGCCCTGGTCCCGTGGCTGTTCGGATGGGTCGCGCTCCAGGCGAGCCCCGAGGTCGAGAAGTCCTTCGACGCGGCCCTGCACCTGGGCACGTTCCTCGCCGTCACCGTCTACTTCCGCGCCACCGTGTGGAAGATGTGCCGCAGTTTCGTGCGGACTCTGAGGAACCGGGCCGCCGAGACGCTCGAGGACCGCCTCGTCTGGTACGTGCTCCTCGCGAGCGTGCCGGCCGCTCTGATCGGGTTCGTGGGCGAGGGCGTGATCTCCGAGAAGCTGACCGAGCCGTGGATCATGGCGATCACGCTGACGGTGTTCGGCCTCGCGATGCTGATGGTCGACCGTGTGGCCCGTCTCACACGCGACCTCGGGTCGATGCGCGCCGGGGACTCGATCATCGTCGGCCTCGCCCAGACCATCGCGCTGATCCCGGGCACGTCGCGATCGGGTGTCACCCTGACCGCGGGGATGCTGCGCGGGTTCACGCGTGAGGAGGCGATCCGGTTCAGCTTCCTGATGTCGATCCCGATCACCGGCGGCGCTGCGCTCTACTCGCTCTACAAGCTCTACGAGTCCGGGGCAGCCGGGACCACGATCGGATACGTCGAGCTCTTCGTCGGACTCGTCACGTCCTTCCTGGTCGGCTACGCCGCGGTCGCGTGGCTGTTGCGCTACCTGCGCACCGGGACGCTCGTCCCCTTCGTCGTGTACCGGATCGGCCTGAGCGTCCTCATCGTCGTCCTGATCGTGACCGGAGCACGCCCGGCGACGATCCCGACGGGCTGACGGCGATACCCGGCGTCCTCAGAGCTGGGCGCCGTCGAGCGCCGCGGCGCAGGCGCAGGTGGAGCGGGCCTGGGGGACGGCGTCGCGCAGGAGCGCCTCGAGTACGTTGCGCAGGTGCTCGTTGTTGCGGCGGAACACCGCGACGACCTCGTCGACGGTCACGGCGGGGATGCCCGAGTCGAGGCTGAAGCCGGCGTCGTAGTCGGTGATCAGGGAGATGTTGGCGTAGCAGATCCGCGCTTCTCGCGCGAGCGCGGCCTCGGGGTGCTGGGTCATGTTGACGACCTCCCAGCCTGCCTGGGTCATCGCGTGCGATTCGGCGCGGGTGGAAAAGCGTGGTCCCTCGACGACCACCACGGTGCCGCGGTCGTGCACCACGACGCCGCTGTCGCGGCAGGCGCTGACGGCGGCGGCGCGCAGGTCGGCGCAGTAGGGGTCGGAGAAGCTGATGTGGGTGGTGGGCTCGGGCGCCCCGTCGAAGAACGTGTCGCCCCGCGACTTGGTGCGGTCGACGAGCTGGTCGGCGACGACGAAGTGGCCCGGCTCGACGCTGCGCTGCAGGCTCCCGGCCGCGCACGGGCCGACGAGTCGGCGCACGCCGAGGCGGCGCATCGCCCACACGTTCGCCCGGTACGGGACCATGTGCGGTGGGAACTCGTGCGCCATCCCGTGGCGGGGCAGGAACGCCACGCGCCGCCCGCCCAGCGACCCGACCGCGATCGCTGCGGCCGGCGGCCCCCAGGGGGTCTCGACGTCGACGTGGGCGGCGTCCTCGAGGAGCTCCTCGAAACCGGAGCCGCCGAAGACGCCGAACTCGGGCGGGTCGGCAGCCACCGCGGGGTGCACGTCGAAGTCGAACATGGCGGCGAGGGTACCGACAGGGGCCGAACCCTGGGCGCGCCACCCCGTCGAAATACCGACCTGGGCGCGCTCACCCCATCCGGCTGGGGTGGGCGCGCCCAGAACGGGGATCGGGGAGCGCCGGCCCTTCAGTCGGTCTTGGCGGGTGACTCGGACTTGGCCGACTTCGAGTCCGAACCCGCGGACGACGACTCCGACTTGGGCTTCGCGGACGACGACTCGCCGTTGCCGGAGCGTGACGACGATGAAGCTCGCGTCGACTCGGTGCGGCTGTCGGTCTTGTAGAAGCCCGACCCCTTGAGGACGATGCCGGCGGGGTGGAAGACCTTGCGCATCTTGGAGCTGCCGCACTCCCGGCACTTGCGCGGCCCACGTTCGTTGAAGCCGTGGACCACGTCGATGTGGGTGCCGCACGCGTCGCAGGCGTACTCGTATGTAGGCATCGTCTTCCCGGATCGGGCTGCGGTGAGCGGAGTCTACGCGCCGCCGCCGCCACCCCACCCAACGCGGCCGCCAATGCACCCGACGGGCGCGTCGCGCCGCGGAGCTAAGCTGGCGCCGTCTCGAACGCGGCGCCGATGCGAGGGGACCACCGTCGTGCGAGTACGCAAAGCCGTGATCCCGGCGGCGGGGCTGGGCACCAGATTCCTACCCGCCACCAAGTCACAACCGAAGGAGATGCTGCCGCTCGTCGACAAGCCCGCGATCCAGTACGTCGTCGAGGAGGCGGTCCGCTGCGGCCTCGACGACATCCTCATCGTCACGAGCCACTCGAAGCGTTCGATCGAGGACCACTTCGACCGCTCCGCCGAGCTCGAGGCGGCGCTCGCGGGGGCCGACAAGGCCGAGCTCCTGGACCAGGTGCGCCACATCTCGTCCCTCGCCGACATCCACTACATCCGCCAGAAGGAGCTCAAGGGCCTCGGCCACGCGATCCACGTCGCCGCGAAGCACGTCGGTCGCGAGCCCTTCGTCGTCCTCCTCGGCGACGACATCTCCGGCGAGGACTCCGACCTGCTGGCGGGCATGATCGAGGCGTTCGAGCGCTACGGCCGTTCGGTCGTGGCGGTCACCGAGGTCGCCCCCGACGAGATCAGCCGCTACGGCTGCGTGCGGCCCGAGAGCGTCGACGACGAGCTCGTCCGTATCGTCGACATCGTCGAGAAGCCCGCGCCCGCCGACGCCCCCTCGAACCTCGCCGTCATCGGCCGTTACGTGTTCACGCCGGAAATCTTCGACGCGCTCGAGGGCACACAGCCCGGCGGTTCGGGCGAGATCCAGCTCACCGACGCGATCGCGAAGCTGGCGCAGTTCCAGACCGTCTACGCCTACCGCAACACCGGCCCGCGCTACGACATCGGCGACAAGCTCAACTACCTCAAGTCGACCGTCGAGATGGCGTCTGGGCGGCCCGACTTCGGCCCGCAGTTCCGCGAGTTCCTCGCCGAGTACTGCCGCAAGACCGGCATCCTCTGACGTGATCGGCCTCGACGAAGCCCGGGCGACGATCCTCGCCGCGGTCGAGCCGACCGAGGTCGTCGACGTGGACCTCCTCGGCGCCGTCGGCCTCGTCCTCGCCGAGGACGTGACGGCGACGGTCGCCGTGCCCGGCTTCGACAATGCCGCCATGGACGGCTACGCAGTCCGCGCCGCCGACTGCGCGGCGCTGCCCGCCTCCCTGGCGGTGGTGACAACCTCGTCGGCCGGCCATCCCGCCGACCGTGCCGTCGGCGTCGGGGAAGCCGCCCGAATCCTGACCGGTGCCGTCATGGTGGACGGTGCCGACACCGTGGTGCCGGTCGAGCACACCGACGGTGGCGACAAGATCGTGGAGGTGCGGCGTTGCGGCGCGCCCGGCGATCACGTGCGCCGCGCGGGTGGGGATCTCGCGGCCGGCGCGGTGGTCCTCGACGCGGGCACGCGGCTCGGTCCCGCCTCGATCGGGGTCGCGGCAACGGTGGGTAGGGCGAGCCTGCCGGTTCGGCGCCGACCCAGCGTCGCGGTCGTGTCGACCGGCGACGAGCTCGTCACTCCCGGCAGCGGCCCACTCGGACCGGGTCAGATCTACGAGTCGAACCGCTTCGTGCTCGCGGGCCTGCTCGCGGAGGGCTTCGGCATCGTCGCCGAGACGGTCGCACTCGGAGACGATCCCGCGACAGTGCGCGACGTCCTCGGCGACCTCTTCACCCGCCACGACGTCGTGATCTCTTCCGGGGGCGTGTCGATGGGCGGCGAGTACGACGTGGTCAAGGTCGTGCTCGCGGACTCGGGGGTCGACTTCTGGCAGGTGGCGATCAAGCCGGCCAAGCCACTCGCGTTCGGGCGTGTCGGCGCGGCGACGGTCTTCGGTCTGCCCGGCAACCCCGTGTCGAGCGCGGTCGCGTTCGAGTTGTTCGTGCGTCCCGCCCTGCGGCAGATGCTCGGGATCGAGCCCGCCGTGCCACCGCTACGGACCGGCGTCGCAGGTGAGGTCTTGCGTCGCCGCGACGACGCGAAGGTCCACTTCGTCCGTGTCGCCGCCGGCGCGGACGGGCGCGTGCGCTCCACCGGCTCGCAGTCGAGCAACGTGATGTCGGCCCTCGCGGCCGCCGACTCGCTCGCGGTGATCCCGCCGAACCGCCTCGAGATCGCCGCCGGCGAGCGCGTCGACCTCATCCCGCTCGTAGGTGCGCGATGAGCGAGGCGCGCATGGTGGACGTCGGCGACAAGGCCGAGACCCGCCGCCGCGCGGTGGCACGTGCGACCCTGCGCTGCCGTCCCGAGACCGCCGCGATGATCGCGGACGCGTCGCTGCCCAAAGGCGACGCGATCGCGACGGCACGCGTCGCGGCCGTGATGGCGGCCAAGAGGACCCCCGACCTGGTGCCCCTGTGCCATCCGTTGCCGCTGACGTTCGCGGAGGCGACCTTCGCCGTCGACTCCGGCCACGGCGAGGTCGTCATCGAGGCGACCGTCGAGACCACCGCACGCACCGGCGTCGAGATGGAGGCGCTCACCGCGGTGACCGTGGCCGCGCTGACCATCTACGACATGGCCAAGATGGTCGACCCCGCCATGGTGATCGCCGCCGCGCATCTCGTCGAGAAGGAGGGCGGCAAGAGCGGGCTCTGGCGCCATCCCGACGCGGCCGGCGTGGAGCCCGGTTGAGCCCGGCACGGACCGGCGCCGCGCTCAGCGCGGCGGTGGTCGTCTGCTCCGACGGTGTTTCGGCAGGCGAGCGCGTGGACCGCTCCGGTGCTGTTGCGCGCGAGCGCTTGCTCGAGATCGGCTTCGACGTCGGTGCGGTGACGGTCGTGGCCGACGAGCGCGACGCCATCGAGGCCGAGCTCGGGCGGCTGGTCGCGGTCGGGACGAACCTCGTCGTCACGAGTGGCGGGACCGGTTTCGGCCGCCGTGACGTCACGCCCGAGGCGACACTCGCGGTCGTCGAGCGTGAGGCGCCCGGTCTTGCCGAGGCGGTCCGGGCGGCGTCGCCGGTCCCGTTCGGGATGCTGACCCGTGGGGTGGCCGGCATCGCGGGACGCACCGTCGTCGTCAACCTCCCCGGATCGACCGGTGGCGTCCGCGACGGGATCGACGCCCTCGCTCCCGGCCTCGTGCATGCCTGTGAGCTCGCCGCCGGGGGGACCAGCGGCCATCCGCACGCGGCCCCCCCGACTGCTAACTAGAGCTAGCATCTCGCGAGCGATTGTGATATTCTTCACGAAGTTGCCCGAGAACCTTGACAGGTTCATGGGCGATGCACAAGAGTTCACACCCGTTGACAGGGACCGGTTCCCCCGAGTGACGGAACCGCAGGGTCGCCCCGGAAGTCGACCCGCCGGTCCCGGGTGTTGTTGCAGGTCCTTGCCGAGCACATCGGCGGCGGGCCCTCAGGCGATCCGATGATCGCCCCACGTGAAGGCAACAGACGGAGCGGAGTTGAGTTTCCTCCTCTTGGCCGCGGTAGCGGTCCTCGTTCTCGGGTACGTACTGCACCCTTCGGTGCGCGACCGCGTGCTCTCGGCGTCTCCCGTCAACAGCGTCGGAGCGTTCCGGCGGCGCATGAACGCGCTCGGGAACCAGAGCGGGCACGACTCGAACTGGGCCGGTGAGCCCGTGTACAGGGCGTCGGGGCGTCACGTCCTGATCCCGGCCAAGCCTCTTGCCTCGACCCCGCAAGCTCAGCCCGACGGCTCCGAGACCACGGCGCCGGGCGCGTCGGCGCCTCCCACCGTCGACACCCTCTTGAACCCGCCATCGGCGCTGCACAGGCGCCAGTCGGTCCAAGTCGTGCTCGGCTCGGCGACGGCTTTCTTCCTCGTGGCCGGATTCTTCAGCCACATGCTCTGGATCGGCGCGTTCGTATTCCTCGTGGCCTTCCTCGGTTACCTCGGTCTCCTCCACGAGGCTCACAGGCGCGAAGGCGAGCGCGAGCGACGTCGCCAGATCGCGCATGCTGCACGACGCGCACAACAGCCGGCTGTGCCGGAGCCGGTTCAGCAGGTCCAGCGTGGGTACACGATCGACCTGAGCGAATCCGAGCCGCGTGTGCATCGCTCCGCCGACGCCTTGTCCGGCCGTCACAGCGCCGGAGGCCCCGCGACCCGCAATCGTGACCGTTCCGGCCGCGGCGGCCCCCCGCGAGGGTCGGCGCCGACGGCGCGGCGCCCGTCCCGCCGCCCGATCGACTTCTGAGCGTCCGGTTGGACGCAGGCCTCGACACAGCCTGCGAAGCTGCTCTCGACGCGCTCACGGCGACGTCGGCCGCGCGTGAGACGGCGCTCGCGTGCTCGCGGCGTGCAACGCGGGCGTCGGCCAACGCCATCCGCGCCCTTCATCGTGGCGACCGCGACGATGCCGCCGAGTTGATGGCCACGGCGCGCGGCCTCCTCGACGATGCGGTGGCCGCTCTCGGGGACTACCCCCAGATCCGCTGGGCCGGCTTCGTACACGACGCGCAGAAGGAGTACGCGGAAGCGGCGCTCACTGCCTCGGCGGTCACCGGTGCTCCGGCTCCCTCCGCCGCGGAAGTGGGAGTCACCGACGTTGCATGGCTCCACGGGCTCGCGGAGTCGGTCGGGGAGCTGCGCCGCGAGTCTCTCGACCGCCTGCGCGGCGGCGACCTCGCGGGTGCCCAAGCCCTCCTGGTGACGATGGACGACTACTACGCCGTCCTCGTCCGCATCGACTTCCCGGACGCGATGACCGCGGGCTTGCGGCGCGCCACCGACGCGGCACGGGGCGTGCTCGAGCGGACCCGCGCCGACCTCACGATCGCGACCGTCCAGGACCGCCTCGAGCGCGCCCTTGCCGGATATTCCGAAAAGACGCTCGGCGCTTCCTCCTACGGACCGGTGGACGACGCACCCTGATTCGTGGACGTCGAGTGAGGAAGCACCGCGGTCTGCCTTCCGTGCCGCCGTGGGCGGGTCGCCAGGTGGCCGAAAGGGAACCTCGGAGACTGCGGACCCGTTTGTTCGGCGAACCCGCGTAGCCTCGGTATGTCCCTCGACCGGAGTCTCGTTGTCGCCCACCAAGAAGACGATGCTGGCGCTCTGCGCCCTCTTCGCACTCACCCTCACATCCTGCGCGGCGCCGTTGATCGCCGCCGACACGACGCCTCGGGTCCTGGAGCAGTCCGACGACCCGCCGCCCACCACCGCAGCCTTCGCGGGTGACAAGTGCGAGGTCACCCCGCCGCTGCCGCCCGAGGACAAGACCCCGCCCACCGACACCCCCGGCACGGCACCGTCGCCCGCTGAGGCGCAGATCGTCTCCACGATCACGCAGCAGGTCCAGCAGGTGCGTGGCCTCGACGGCGCCGACGTCCCCGTCGAGATGCTCGGCGCGGATCAGGTGACCGCGACGCTCGACCGGTTCCGCACCGAGCGTGACACGAGCAACGCCGCCGGGCTCGATCCGCTCGCGAAGCAGCTCGGGTGGGTGCCGGAGAGCTCGAGCCTCGAGGCGGAGTCGAAGGCCTTGCAGGCGGGGCTCGTGCTGGGCTTCTACGTACCCGAGGCGAAGAAGCTCTGGGTGGTCCAGCGCGGCGATCAACTCTCCCCGCTGCAACAGGCGACGGTCGCGCACGAGTGGACCCACGCCCTTCAGGACGCGAACTACGACCTCGCCGCGATCGACGCGACGGTGCCCAAGTACGACTTCGACTGGAGCTCGGCGGTCACGGCGGTCGAGGAGGGCGACGCCTCCCACACCGAGGAGGAATGGTCCCAGGCGTATCAGACGCCCGAGCAGCGCCGTGCCCGCCAGCGCGAGGAGGCCTCGGTCGCGCCCGGGCAGGTCGAGCTCGGCCCCCTCGTCGACGACCTCTACATGCCGTACGTGTACGGGCCCGCCTTCATCTCCGACGTCATCGCGAGCAGCGGAACCCCGCCACTCGCGAAGGTGTTCGCCGACATGCCGCGCACGACGACGGAGATCCTGCACCCCGAGCTGTACGCCCAGGGTTTCGAACGCACCGAGATCGGCCTCGACGACTACGGTGCGCGCCTCGGATCGGGTTGGGAGAAGAAGATCGCCGGTACGTGGGGAGAGTTCAGTACTGCGAACATCCTGAGCGGCATCCCCGCGAGCAGCGTCACCGGGGGGGCGAGCGACGAGCTCCCCTACGTGCAGGGATGGCTCGGCGACTGCCTCGGTTTCTGGATGAAGGACACGGGCCGCTTCGGCGCCATCCACACGAAGTGGACCGACGAGGCGACCGCCGCCCGGTTCGTCGCTCGCGTCGGCAAGGTCCTCGACGAGTCCGGCGCCCAGCCCGCCGCGAACGGGTTCCGCGGCGTCGACCCCGAGCACCTGTGGAAGGTGGACCAGTCGGGTGACACCACGACGCTTCTGTTCACCAACGAGTCCGGTGCGACCACGGCGGCGGGCGGCTCGTCGCGCGTCTGAGACGATCGGCTTCGGCGGGCCCTCGGGGCCGACGTGCTCAAGCGAGGATGTCCTTGGTCGTCAAGCGCGCCCACGCGGCGGTGCCGAAGACGACGACGTAGCCGCCTTGGAGCAGCAGGTCCCGGCCGATGGCGTCCCATGTCACGTCGGTGCGGAGCAGGTCGCCGAACGCGAACCAGCCGTTGGTGAACAGCCACGGGTGCAGCGCGTGGAGCTGGGGGATCGAACCGAGCACACCTGCGAGCACGAGGAGCCCGAGCGTCGCCGCGATCGCGCCGACGGAGAAGTCGGTGAGCGTACCGACGAAGAGCCCGAGCGCGGCGAGGCCGAACAGCGACAGCCCCACCACCCCCGCGGCCGCGAGGATGCGGACCATGCCCGCCACGATCGGGAGTGTGTCGCCCGACAGGGTCGTGATACGCCCGACGGGGAACAGGATCGCGCCCACGACGAGCCCCGCGACGGCAACGGCGAACGCGGCGGCGAGACAGAACGCCGCCACCGCCGTGGCCTTTGCGGCGAGCAGGCGCGTGCGCCCCGCGGGCCTGACGAGGAGGTAGCGCAGCGTGCCGAGTCCGGCCTCGCCCGAGATCGTGTCGGCGGCGACGATCGTGGCGGCCATCGGGAGGAACACCGGCACGGTCACGGTCAACGCGGCGAGTGCCGCGAACACGCCGTTGCCGGTCACCTGGGACAGGAACGTGGGGCCGTCGCCGCCCTCCACCCCGCCGAAGAGTTTCAACGAGACCGTGATCAGGACCGGCACGGACGCGAGCGCGGCGAGGAGGACCTGCACGCGGCGGCGCCGGAACGTGAAGCCCAGCTCAGCGAGCAACATCGAAGCCCTCGCCGGTCAGCTCCACGAAGGTGTCCTCGAGGTTGGGCCGCTCGACCACGAACCCGTCGACACGCACACCCGCCGCGACGAGAGCGGCGCAGACCTCGTGGGGCACCGCGGCGTCGAGGCCGGCGCGCACCGACCTGCCATCGGCGACGGGAGCGAGCCCGCACGCGGCGAGGACCTCGGCCGCGCGGGCGGTGTCCACGGTCTCCACGCGCAGGCGCGAGAGCCCGTGGGCCCCGGCGAGCACGCTTGCCAGGGTGCCCTGCGCGACGAGGCGGCCCACGCGGATGACCGCGACGTGGGTGCAGACCTGCTCGACCTCGGCGAGGAGGTGGCTCGAGATGAACACCGTTGTCCCTTCGGCAGCGAGCTCGCCCACGAGGTGGCGGATCTCTCGCGTGCCCTGGGGATCCATGCCGTTGGTGGGCTCGTCGAGCACGAGCAGATCACGCGGGCGCATGAGCGCGTTGGCGAGGCCGAGACGCTGGCGCATGCCCTGGCTGTACGCCTTGTACTTCTTGGCGGCTGCGGCGCCGAGGCCGACGCGATCGAGCGCCGCCGCTATCCGGGCGTCACGGCCGCCGCGATCGGGGTCGGGGCCGGCCGCGTCGATGCGGGCCAGGTTCTGGGCCCCGCTCAGCCACGGGTAGAACGCCGGCCCGTCGACGAGGGCGCCTACCGCGGGCAGCACCGCGGCCGCGGCGGACGGCATCGCGTGGCCGAGCAGGGACACCTGGCCTGCGTCGGATCCGATCAGGCCGAGCAGCATGCGGATCGTGGTGGTCTTGCCCGACCCGTTGGGGCCCAGGAAGCCGAACACCGACCCGGCCGGCACTTCGAGCGCGAGGTCGTCGACGACGGTGGCCCTGCCGAAGGTCTTGGTCAGGCCCTCGGTGCGGATCGCCGCGATCGTGTCGCCCACCTCAGGCGGCAGGGGTGACCGCGGCGAGCAGCGCATCGGGGCCGACGGCTCCGATGACGATCCGGCCGTCGTCGAGCAGGACCGCGTTGACGAGCTTGGTGGAGACCAGCCGACCGCCGATGTTGCCTGCTTCGACCCGGGGGGCGGTGCCGAAGAGCTTGGCGATCTCCGGTGGCAGGCTCGCGCCGCTCACGACCGCGACGCAGTCCCAGGCCGCGCCGACGACGTCGACGGTCGGTTCCGGTTCCGGCGCCGCGTCCGCCGCCGCGGTGGCGTCCGTGTGGTGGCGCCGGTGGTAGCTCTCGGTGCCGGGGCTCGCCAGCGCCGACGCGTCGGGGGCCTCGACCACGGTGGCGCCCGCCGGAGGGGTGAACTCGAACGTCGACGCGGGTGGCGCCTCGAACGACACCGACGTGAAGCCGAGCTCGAACGCGGGGGACGCGGCGCCGGACGCGGTGATCCTCACGTCGAGGGCCAGACCCGTCTCGGCGTCAACCGCGACGGCCACCTCGCCCACCGTCGACGCACCCGACCTCGGCACGAGGGCGAGCTCGTAGACCGCACGACCGGCGACGTAGCGGGGCGCGCGCACAGACACGTCGGTGCTCGGCGTGACCGCGTCGAGGAGCCGCTGGGCGAGGTCGGCGGGGTTGGCGTCGGGGCGGTCCGGGCGGCGGGGGTGGTCGTCGGCGGCCCCGGCCAGGGAGACGTGGACCACACGCTGGGACTCGCTGTCCCAGCTCCACACGTCGTCGCCCGCGAGGATCCAGTTCGTCTCCGCGAGGGCGTCGGGGAGGGCGATGCGCACGTGGTCGGCGCCGGAGATCGCGATACGGGCCTCGTGGGTGCCCGCGAGGAGCGCCGTCACCGCGTCGGCGCCGCCGCCGCCGCCGAGACCGCCGAGGTCGGGGAGACCGAGGTCGTTGCGGAGCTGCACCGTCCCCGAGAGCGTGTCGACTCGGCTCGACTGGACCTTCGTGAGCAGCTCGAGCGGTGTCAGCTCGGGCAGGTCGGGAGCCGATGCCGCCCAGCCCGAGATCGTGCCCGGCACGACCGCGAGCGCGACTATCGCTGCGAGACAGGCTGCCGGGACCACCCAGCGGACGGCACGGGGACGCGTGGACCTCACCTCTGCGACGTTACACCTCGCCTACCGCCGGCGACAGCGCCGCAGCGGCGGCCGTGATCGGAATGTGCCAGACTCCCCGTGCGTGCGGCTTGGCCCGGTGTGGGCCCTGCCGGTGTGGGCCCTGTACAGGATGGTCCCTGTATGCACATCCCCGACGGGTTCTTCGACGCGCCCACCTCGCTCGCTGCAGGCGTGGTGGCCGCCGGTGGGATCGGGTACTCGCTGAAGCGGGCGGGCCGTGACGGCCTCGAGGCACGTGCGCCGATGACGGGGCTCGTCGCGGCGTTCGTGTTCGCGGCGCAGATGCTGAACTTCCCCGTCGCCGGGGGGACGTCGGGCCACTTGATCGGTGGCCTGCTCGCGACGGTTCTCGTCGGGCCGTGGTTGGGCGCCCTCGCACTGACCGTCGTCCTCGTCGTGCAGAGCCTCCTCTTCGCCGACGGCGGACTCAGCGCTCTCGGCCTCAACATCGTGAACATGGCTCTCGTGCCGGCGTTCCTCGGGTACGGCATCTTCCGGCTCGCGTGCCGGGGTGTGCCGCGCAGCCGCGGTGGCGTCCTCGCCGCGACGGCGATCGCGGCGTTCGCGTCGGTGGTACTCGCCGCGGTCGCCTTCTCGCTCGAGTACCGGGTGGGCGGCAACACCGTGGTGCCGATCGGGACGGTCACGGCGGCGATGGTGGGAGTGCACGTGCTCATCGGCGTCGGCGAGGCCATCATCACGACGCTGACGGTCGCAGCGGTGCTGGGAACGCGGCCCGACCTCGTGTACGCCGCCAGGCACCTCGACGCGCTCGGGGCGCCGGCGTGACGCGGCGCACGCTGTGGTTCACGGTGGTGGGCCTGGTGGTCGCGGCGACGCTGGCGTTCGCCGTGAGCCGCTGGGCGAGCCCCGAACCCGACGGCCTCGCCAAGGTCGCCGCCGACGAGTCCCTCGACTCCGGCGAGCAGCCCCACCCGCTGGACGGCGGCCCGTTCGCGGGGTACTCGACACGGGGGGTGGCCGACGGCGGCCTCGGGACCGGTGTCGCAGGCCTCGTCGGCGTGGCCGCGACGTTCGTGGTCGCAGGCGGGCTCGTGTGGCTCGTCGCACGCCGCAAGGGCTCGGAGTCGGCGTCGTCATGAGCGGCGCCCACGGCCGCATCGGACCGTCGGGCGCGGTGGCCGAGACCGCTGTCCACGAGACGGCGGCCGCGGTGAAGATCGTGTGCCTCGTGGCGTTGCTCTTCGCGGTCGTCGTGACGCCTGCCACGAGCGTGTGGGCCTTCGCGGTGTACGCGGTCCTGGTCGCGGGGGCGGGGTGTGTGGCGCGCCTGCCGTTGCGGGTCGCGTCGCGGGCGCTGGCGGTCGAGGTCCCGTTCGTGGTGTTCGCGTTGGCGCTGCCCTTCGCAGGCACCGACCCGCGCGTCGAGGTGTTGGGCGTGTCGGTCTCGGTCGCGGGCCTCTGGGGTGCGTGGGCGATCCTCGCGAAGGCCACGCTCGGCACCGCCGCCACCGCCGTGCTCGCATCGACGAGCTCGGCCGCGGAGATCTGCGCCGGCCTCGAGCGCCTGCACGTCCCACGTCCTCTCACCTCCATCGCCGTCTTCGCGGTCCGTTACCTCGACGTCGTGACAGCGGAGTTGGGGCGCCTTCAGGTCGCGCGCGTGTCGCGCTGTGACGATCCGCGCTGGTTCTGGCAGGGACGGGCGGTCGCCGCGACCGCGGGTTCGTTGGTGGCACGCGCGTTCGAGCGGGCCGAGCGGGTGAACCACGCGATGGTCGCTCGTGGCTTCACGGGTACCTTCCCCGCGGCAGACGCGGCTGCGGAGCCGCTCCGGTGGTTCCCCGCGGGCCTGTTGCCGCTGGCCGCCTGGGTCGTGGCGGCGACGGCGCTGGTGCTGCGATGAGGCGCCTGTGACCTCGCCACCTGCGCCCGCGGTGCGCCTCACGGGTGTGGTGTTCGCCTACCCCGACGGGACCAGTGCGCTCGACGGGGTCGACCTCGTCGTAGCCGCGGGCGAGCGTGTCGCCGTCCTCGGCCCCAACGGATCCGGCAAGACGACACTCGTCCTGCACCTCAACGGCATCCTCGCAGCGTCGGCGGGCACCGTCGAGATCGGGGGGCTGCGCGTCGGTGGCGATCGTGAGACCCTCGCCGAGGTCCGCCGGCGTGTCGGGATCGTGTTCCAGGATCCCGACGACCAGCTCTTCATGCCCACGGTCCGCCGCGACGTCGCGTTCGGTCCCGCCAACCTCGGTCTCGAAGGCGGCGAGCTCGACGCGCGCGTGGACGCTGCCCTCGCGGCCGTCGGCATGGCCGCGCACGCCGACCGGGCCCCCCACCGCCTCAGCCTCGGCGAGCGCCGCCGGGCCGCGCTGGCCACTGTCCTGTCGATGGACCCGAGCGTGCTCGTGCTCGACGAGCCTTCTGCGAACCTCGATCCGGCGGCCCGGCGCCAGTTCGCGGACCTCGTGGAGGCACTCGGCCGCACGACCGTCGTGGTCACCCACGACCTGCTCTACGCCGCCGAGCTCTGCGAGCGTGCCGTGATCCTCGACGCCGGCAGGATCGTGGCGGACGGCCCCACGGTGGAGCTGCTCGCCGACGCGGACCTCCTGGCGGCGCACGGCCTCGAGCTGCCCCGCGGCATCGCCCTGGTGGAGCCGGTCACAGGTCCTCGACGACGGGAAGGAACCGGCCCCAACCGTTGACGAGCACGGTCGCGCACTCCGCCAGCGGCCCGATGCGGTTCTTGAGCACCGCGACGGTGTTGGGCGCGATCTCGCCGCCGGGCCGCTGCTGCGGCGCCCGTGGGGCTCCGATGCCGACGACAGCGTCGACGTGGTCGGCGACGTCGACGGGCAGGTCGGCGAGGCGCGGCGCGCCGCCGTCGCGGCCCGCCACCGTCATCGTGACCATCACGGTGCTCGCGTGCGCGCAGGCCATGTCGCGTGCGTCGCGGACGAGGTTCTCGATGCCGCCGCTGGAGGTGGGTGCGTCGACGACGACGAGTGTGGTGCCGGCACCGAGGGTGGTGGGAACCGCGCCGGTGGGCGACGCGGCGGTGTCGATGTGCAGTGCTGCGATGCTCAGACGTCCTACTGCGGCGGCGATGCGTGTCCACTCGGCATCGCAGAGCACCGTGTCGCGGATGTCCTCGCGGCGCACCATGGCGTCGTGGGCCAGGAACGACCGCGCGATCGTCTGCGGATCGGCGTGGGTCCGGGCCACTGCGAGCACGACGTGTTCGCAGAGGGGGTCTCCGAGGTCGGAGGTCCCCCCCGCGCGGATGGCGGTCGTCAATGCGCTGCCGAGCGCGAACGCGCTCTTGCCGCTGCCCGGCGCTCCCACGACGAGCACCACGTGGCCCGCCCCGAGGCCGGCGAGCGCCGCGTCGATCTCGGGGAGGCCGGTGCGGGCCGCTCCGTAGTCGGGGGCGCCCACCGCGCACACGCGCTCCATGCGGTCGAGTTCCGCTGACAGCAGCCCGAGCAGGTCGGTGGCCTCAGCCGGACGTGGCGGCGGTGGTGGGTCGCGTGTGGGCGGGCCCGGATTCTGTACCGCCACGCGGAAGAAGCGGTCCGGGTCGTGCTGGAGCCACAGGAGCAGCATCGCCCAGACGTCGCCGGCGGGCAGCGCTTCGAGGGTGGCGGGCACCACGCACAGCGACCTCGTCACGCCCAGGTGGGACACGTGCTGCAGGTCGTAGGCGCGTCCGAGGCGCACACGCCCGCGGGGGGTCTCGACCCAGAAGATGCCATGGCTGCGGTAGCTCGCGAGCTGTTCGTCGTCGAGAAGCGACTCCAACAGCGCCGTGGCGTTCGTTTCGGCGGCGGCGTTGGGACGCCGCGGCGAGTAGTCGGGTACCTCGAGTTCGGCGGGGATGCCGGCCGCTCCTGTCGGCGTCGGCCCGGGCCGGCAGCACATCTCACCCCAGTGGGCACCCCTGTCGAACCGGTCGAGGTGCAGGCCCGCGGCGGATAGCGCGTCGACGACGAGGGGGGTGCCGGTGCGGTCGCGCGTCATCTGCGGTGCCAGGTGGTGGGTGCCGGGTGGTGGGTGCCGGGTGGAGGGGGCCGGGTGGAGGGGGCTCAGCCGCCTGTGATCGGGCGGATCCAGATGATCTCCTCGGCCGCGGGGTCGAAGGCGTCGATCTGCCTGGCCTCGGCGGCGGGTGCGCCCTCGTCCCGCGCGAACGGCACGAAGCCGTCGACCTCCAGGAGTTGGCGGAACAGCGCCGTTGTCTCGTCGATGCTCGCCGCCTCTGCTTCGTCCCACGCGACTGCCGTGTCGCCTTCGGGTCCGAGGATCCGCATCACGCCCATGGGTGCCTCCCGTCTCGATCCCGGTCCGCCTGCCGGGGTCGCCCCACCGTAACGGCCGAACGTGTGTTCGTCAACACTATCCGGTCCACGAATCCCGGACTTGGGCGCGCCCGCCCGACGAAATCCCGACTTGGGCGCGCCCACCCCACGCGGATGGGGTGGGCGCGCCCAGAACGGGGGTTGGGCCGTGCCGGTCCACTCGTGGTCGTGAACACGGGGGACTTCGCGGCGCTCGAGTCGATCCACGCCCCGGGGTGCCGCAACCACGCGCCCGGTCCCTTCGACGTGGAGCCGTGGCCGCAGGAGGGCCGCCCGTTCGGGCCGTCCGAGTTCCGCGGCACCGTCGAGTGGATCCGTGCGAACCAGCCCGACATCCACGTCGAGATCGAGTCCCTGGTGGCCGAGGGCGACGAGGTGGTCGCGTGGGTGCGAGCGACGGGTACGCCGACGGGTGCCGGTGGTCCGATCCCGCCGACGGGCGCGCCTGTCGACTTCGCGCAGGCCCACCGGTTCCGCATCCACGACGCGAGGATCGTCGAGCACTGGGCGGTCCGCGACGACCTCCGATCCATGATCCAGGCCGGTGTGGTGCCCACGCCGCCGGGCGTGCCCGCCTGAGACGGAGGGCTTCGGCTAGCAAGTCCGGGTGAGCGGACCCGGACATGTTGCCCCGACGACGCTGCGTCTCGACGCCGGCGACGTCGTCGCCGATGTCGACCCGCGCATCTTCGGCGGCCTCGTCGAGCACATGGGCCGCTGCGTCTACGGCGGCATCTTCGAGCCCGGGTCGAGCCACGCCGACGCGCACGGGTGCCGCACGGACGTCCTGGAGCGGTTGGGCGAGTTGGACCTCACCGCGGTGCGCTACCCGGGCGGCAACTTCGTATCCGGCTACAACTGGCGCGACGGGATCGGCCCCGTCGAGCACCGCCCGGTGCGCACCGACCGGGCGTGGCGCTGTGTCGAGCCGAACACGTTCGGCACCGACGAATTCCTCGGCCTGTGCGGGCGGATGGGCTGGACACCGATGCTCGCGGTCAACCTCGGCACCGGCTCGCCCTACGACGCCCAGGACCTGATCGCGTACACGAACGCGTCGGCCGGCACGCTGCTCGGGGACCGCCGTGGCGTCAACGGCCACGCCGATCCCTACGGCGTCGGCCTCTGGTGTCTCGGCAACGAGATGGACGGGCCCTGGCAGATCGGGCGGGTGCCGGCGTCGGAGTACACGCGCAGGGCGCGTGACGCCGCCCGGCTCATGCGCGAGGTCGACCCCGGCATCGAGGTCGTGGCGTGCGCCTCCTCGGACCCCGCCCTCGCGAGCCACCCGCGCTTCATGACCACCGTGCTCGACGAGTTCGGCGCCGGCCTCGACTACGTCAGCCTCCACCGCTACGCCCGCAACCCGTTCCGGCGCAGCGCCGACTTCCTCGGCTTCGGCACAGCCGTCGATCGCCAGATCGAGGAGGCCGCCGCTCTCTGCCGGGACGCGCAGCGCCGCCACGGCCACGACCGCCCCGCCCGTATCAGCTTCGACGAGTGGAACGTGTGGTACCGGACGATGGCCCAGACCCCAACGCGGTGGTTCGTCCCGTCGCGCCTCGGCGGCCGCGCGCCGCGGCTGATCGAGGAGGTCTTCAGCCTCGAGGACGCCCTCGTGTGCGCCGGGTTCCTCAACAGCTTCGTGCGCCACGCCGACGTCGTGCGGGTCGCGAACATCGCGCAGGTGGTCAACGTGATCGCCCCGCTCGTCACCAAGGGCGACCGCGTGCTCGTGCAGTCGAGCTTCCACGCGTTCCGCATGTTCAGCTCCCGGGCCGCCGGCGGCGACGCCTTGGCGGTGGCCGCCACCGGGCCGAGCTACACGACACGCCGATTCGGCGCGGTGGCCTGCCTCGACACGAGCGCGGTGCTGGGCCGTGACGCCCTGCACGTCTTCGCCGTGAACCGCAGCCTCGACGCGGCCGCGCCGCTCCAGATCGACCTCGCGGGCGCCTGCCTCGGCGGTGCGGTCGACGCCGAGGTGCTCGGCGGCCCCCACCCGCGGGCGCGCAACACGTTCGCGCAACCCGAGGTCGTCACGGCCCGCCCCTTCGACAGGGCGACCGCGGGCCCGACCAGCGCCGAGCTCCTTCTGCCGCCGTGCTCGCTGGTCACCGCGACCTTCCCGCTGGCCGGTGGAGCCCGGGGCACATGATCCGCACCGTCGGCCACGGCACGCTCTCGGAGTCGGCCTTCGCGGAGCTCCTCCGCGGGTGCGGCATCGAGACCGTCGCGGACGTGCGCCGCTTCCCCGGCAGCCGCCACAACCCCCAGTTCGGCAGTGAGGCGATGGAGGCGTGGCTCGCCGAGCACGGAATCGGCTACGCCTGGATCTCCGGTCTCGGCGGGCGCCGACACGGCAGTCCCGACTCGGTGAACGTGGCGTTGCGCAATCCGCAGTTCCGCGCCTACGCGGACCACATGGCCTCGGTCGAGTTCGCCCGCGGCGTCGCCGAGCTCGCCGACCTGGCGTCGTCGTCGGCGACCGCCGTGATGTGCTCGGAGTCGGTCTGGTGGCGCTGTCACCGCCGTCTACTCGCCGACCACCTGGTCCTGGTCGAGGGCCGAGCGGTGCAGCACCTCTTCCACGACGGCCGTCTCGTCCCGCACCCCGTCACCGACGGCGCACGCCGCCTCCGCGGCCACGTCGTCTACGACGGGACCTCGGCGCGTTGAGCCTCGGCCAGCGCGGCCATCTCGAAGACGACCCACGCGCCGCAGCGGCTGCAGTCGACGTCGTTGCCGTAGCAGCAGAACGGCGTGGTGAAGTGGTCGCGGTCGAGGTAGAGCGGCAGGAGCAGCTTGCGCGGCAGGCACGCGGCGGTGACGGTCGGGGCGAGCTCGGGTGACATGAGCTCGAGCGCGCGGCGTCTGTTGCGCACGAAATCCGGGTACGCGTCCTTGAGTCGCATGACCTCCTCGACGGCGGCCATGCGCTCCCCGAGGGTCGCCCAACCGAGGTCGTCCACGCCGCCGGCGCCGAGGTCCGCGCACGGTTGCGGCGGGACGTAGAAGCTGAAGGTCATCCACCCGGCCCGTGTCGCGGCGACGGCTTCGACGAGCTCCTCGAGGCGGTCCTGGTTGCGCCGTGTCACCGTGCACTGGACCTGGACCGGGGTGGAGAAGGACTCGGGGATCGCGGTCAGCGTGCGCATGACGCGCCGGTAGGTGCCGGCGCCGCGGACGGCGTCGTTGACGTCCTCGGGGCCGTCGAGGGAGACGATGTAAAGGGCGTCGGGGCCGAGGTCGACCAGCGGTCGTGTGCCGTTGGTGACGACGTGGTTGTTCGCGAACAGCTCGACGCCGCGCCGGAGCAGGTCGGGCCTGAGGAGCGGCTCGCCGCCCATCCAGAGCATGAAGCCGATGCCGTGGCGGTCCCGCAGCGCCGTGAGGGTCGCGCAGATCTCGTCGTCGCTCGGCTCGCGCCGCGGTCCCACCGACAGGTTCGGGTTGTCGTCGCGGTACACGAAGCAGTGGGCGCAGGAGAGGTTGCAGCGGTTCGTGACGTTGACGAGCGCGAGCGGATACCCGGCATCGGCGCTGTGGCCGTTGTCGAACACGACTCGCGTGGCGAGCTGGGCTTCGGCGAGATCCACTGTCACCCCCCGGATCGCGTGGTTCGTGGACCGAATGCTACCGATGCGTCACGAGTCCGCAACGGCGACGTCGGAGTGGACACACGAGGGCCTGTGATGCCGTGTTACACTGGGTCACGGTGTCGCGGAATCTCACCCTCTCCCTGCCGGACGAGCTCGTGCGCAAGGCCAAGGTCCTCGCGGCCCAGCGCGACACCTCGGTGTCTGCTCTCGTTGGGTCGCTGCTCGAGCATCTGGTCGACGACGCCTCTGGCTACGACGACCTCTGGGCCTCGGAGGAAGCGGTCATGACCAGGGGCGCGCTCCGTGTCGGCGAGGTGACCTGGTCGCGCTCGGATCTCCACGAGCGGTAGCCGGGAATGCAGTTCGTGGACACCAACGTCATCCTCTACGCGTACGACGCGTCAGCGGGGGATCGCCATGCCGCCGCGAGGGATCTCGTCGGCCGGCTGGGGCGCCAACGGCTCGGGGGCATCAGCGTCCAGGTGTTGCAGGAGTTCTACGTGAACGCGGTCGCCAAGATCGCGACCCGCCTGAGCCCCGAACAGGCGCGTCAGCGCTTGCGCGTCCTCGGACGCTGGGCCGTGCACTCGCCCCTGCCCACAGACGTCATAGCGGCGTCCACGCTCGCCGAGGAACACCGGATCTCCTTCTGGGACGCGATGATCGTGCGGAGCGCAGCGGTGCTCGGCTGCGACATCCTCTGGACCGAGGACCTGAACGACGGTCAGGTGCTCGCGGGTGTCGAGGTCCGCAACCCGTTCGGGTAGGGACCCTCGTGGCGGACCCGCGACCCGGCAGAATCCGACCGTGGCATATCCCGGAACCAGCGAAGAAGTCCCCCAGCCGGACCGCTGGCTCACCCCAGGCGTGCGTGGGATCGGGGCGGCGAGCCTCCTGTCCGATCTCGGCCACGAGGTCCCCACGTCGCTGCTGCCCGCGTTCCTCACGAGCACGCTCGGAGCTCCCGTAGCTGCCCTCGGGATCATCGAAGGGATCTCCGACGGGCTCGCGGGCCTGGCGCGCCTGGGCGGAGGCGCACTCGCCGACGACCCGCACCGGCGGCGCAACGTGGCGGTGGGCGGGTACACGGCTACGGCGGTGATGACAGCCGGGATCGGGCTAGCAACAGGCGTGTGGCAAGTGGCGGTCCTGCGTGCGGGGGCCTGGACCGCACGGGGCCTGCGCGTGCCCGCACGCAACGCGCTGCTGGCCGACTCGGTCGCGCCCGAGGCGTACGGGCGGGCCTACGGTTTCGAACGCGCCATGGACAACCTCGGCGCGATCGGAGGGCCGCTCCTCGCGATCGGGCTCGTCGCAGCCGTCGGCGTCCGCAGCGCGATCCTGGTCTCGGTGATCCCGGGACTCCTGGCCGCCCTGGCGATCGTCTACGCGGTGCGTCACATCGCGCTTCCGCGGAAGCGCGCGCGCCAGCCGATCCGTCTCCGCGTGCGGCCGGTGCTGCGGGGCCGTCTCGGGCGCGCCATGGGCGGCATCGGGGCATTCGAGTTGGGCAACGTCGCGGCGACACTGTTGATCCTGCGCACAACCGAGCAGATCGGCGTCACCCACGGAGCCGAGCGGGCCACCACGATCGGCCTCCTGCTCTACGCCGGGTACAACCTCGCCGCCACGCTCACGAGCATCGCGGCCGGCCACACCGGCGACCGGATCGGGATGATCCCGGTCCTGGGTGGCGGCATCGCGCTGTTCGCGCTCGCCTACGGCGGCTTCGCGGTGGCGACCACGAGCATCGTTCTTCTCGCCGTGTTGTTCGTGGCGGCCGGCATCGGCATCGGCTGCGTCGAGACCGCCGAGCATGCCGTCGTCGCGAGCCTCGCTCCCGAGGGACTGCGAGGTTCGGCCTTCGGACTGCTCGCGGCGGTGCAGAGCTTCGGGAACCTCGTCGCCAGCAGCGTCGCCGGCATCCTCTGGACCCTCGTCTCCCCGACGGCAGCCTTCGGCTACGCCGCCGCCTGCATGCTCGCCGCGCTCGGCCTACTTGCGCTGCTCCGGTCACGAGACGGTGACGGATAGGGGCCCGTGGTGGAAGTGGCCGCGGTGTTGGGCAACTCCCATAAGTTCAAGAAATGGATTGAACTAGCCCAGTATACGCAAAACGCCCCAAATGTTCAATCCCACGAGGCGGCCCCTCGCACCAGGCAGCGCCAACGTCGTCTCTCGCCGGCCGAGGCCGATTCGGTGGTGGACTTGTTCGTCTCGGGGTCCTCTAGAGCGGAGCTTGCGTCGCGCTTCCGGATTCACCCGAGGACTATTTCGACTCTGCTCACGCGGGCAGGCGTACTCCGGGTGCGCGGGCTGATACCCGAACAGGTCGACGAGGCCGCGCGCCTGTACGTCGACAAGGGGTGGTCTCTCAAGCGAGTCGGCGATCACCTCGACTTCAGTGCCGGGACGATCCGCAAGGCCCTGCTCGACGCCGGTGTGCGGACACGGCCCCGCAACTGGTGAAGCAGGGTGTCCTATCGTTGCTCACGGTTTGGTATTGGGTCACCCTTCTCCTCCGTGACTATGGCAGGCGGAGGAGGGGGAGGCTGCTTCGGCGGTGGTGGTGGTTGATCTCCATCACTATCGGACATGACCGGCTACCTCCAGATGAATAGGAATATGAGCCAAGCTACTACCTCCACTCCAAAGGCCGCAGCAAAGGCGCGCATACGGCATCGTTGACGCCGTAGAGTCGGCCGGTTGCATTCGATTGCATCGTCCATCTGAATTGCCATGTGGGCTGCCAGATAACCGATACTGGGTTGATGCTCTTCGATGTATATCTTGATCTTGCTGCTATTGAAGCCCGCTTTCAGCTCGACCGTCGCGGTCAGGACCCAAAGCGCTATGCCCAGCGCCACCACGAAAGGCGCAGTCGGCACTAGCACCTTCCAGTCCAGCGTTTGATGCGAGGAAGTCGACTGCGCAATTGCCAAAGTGGCAAAGAAGGTGGTCACCACGCCAACAATTCCGACCAAGGAACCAGCTCGTGTGCGTATGTTCGTTAAGTCGACATCTTGAGCGGCGAGTCGACGGACTGCTTCGTTGTAGAGTAGCTGACCTTGTTCAGCCGGAATCGGGCCGAGAGGCTTTTCCTCCGCCTCCAACTAGGCCTTCTTGCGCCGTCTTGGCGTCTTGATGGTCTCTGTCACAGTCGTGGAGGGTCGACGAGCTGCCTCCCGCTTCGGAACGAACTTGCCGGACCTCGCATCCCTGACGATCTTGCGCTTCATGTCCGCCGTCGCCGCTCTCCTAGTCGTGCGCTCGTTGAGAACACCATCCTAGCCCGAACACCTGTTCGGATCCAGGGACTCCAGCGCCCCGTGGTGCGAAGCGCATAGCGCACGGCGCCGTTCAGGCACAGAGCATGGCCGGCGACCAACGGGGATCTATACCACTACATGATCCTGCCCGGTGATCCTTGTCGAGAGATTGAGCAGCAAGTTCTCACATCCGCGATCAACCCAAGTCGTCAGGAGCCAAGCATTGCGAGTGGTCAGAATACGCTCCGCGTCAGCCGGTCGATATCGCACGATGTTCGATAGGTGATGCAGCACGGCGAAAGCGATGGCCTCGTGAGACAAGAGCTGAGGTCGGTCAGACAACGCGATGAACTGACGAGGACCGGCGAAACTGCGGTCCGAGGCAATCAGCGTGTCGTCGTACAAGTTGCAGAGGGCAGGGATGACCTCACTCCGCATTTTGCCGTACTTGAAGGAGTCCTTGGACTCAAAGGAGTACGTCCGCTCAGCCGTCGTGACCAGCCGGAAACGATCGCCGAAGATGCGCGCGACGTTGAGCAGGCGCTCAGGTCTTAGGTTGCGTTGGCGAAGGACGTGCTCCTCGACCTCAACTCGTAGCCACGCCTCGCGTTGCTTCCCGAACAGAGCTCTCGTTGCAACAACCGGCAGAAGCCTTGGTGCTTCATCATTGCTGTCTGCGAAGAGGTCGTGGGCGTCGGGGAGATATGGCAATAGCTCGCTGAGTCCGATTGTATAGTCCTTGGGCCAGCAGTACTTCATGCCAGTGTGCTTAGCTAGTAAAGGAAAAGCGCCCTTGGATGCGATCTTGAACCGCTCCCGCTTGAATGAATAGCGAGATCCTCGCTCATAGGCTTGGCCCAGACCGTGCAACATGATTGATGACTTGGTGAGGTCCGGCTGAACAACTGTCAGGAACACCTTCGTGAGATTGAGCGCGAAGTAGTAGCCAAGCAACGGCTTTGCGACTGGAGCCAATCCTTCCAGTGCGTTGTGGTATTGCCGCGCCTGGTTCAAGTAGGCTCGGGCACGTAGTCGCGCCCACTTATCCAGCTTCGCTCTGTGTAGCTTCTCAAGCCGCTCAAAGCCATACGGCTCAGAGATCGCGGTTTCTATCGTCGCCCAGAGCTCAGCAGTGGAGGCACGAGGAGAGATCTCGCGACGGAACGGTGCGAGTCCAGCACCAATTCGCCGCCCAGCCAGGCTGGCCTCAGTGCCCTGGCGCGCGTTGGGCGGACGCCCTGCCATCGTAGGCAACCTCAGTTGTAGATACGTGTAAGAGCAGCATCAGCGATGTTGCCTCCTGCCGAGGAGCTACTAGCCATCCTCTGCCAGCGCTCCCGGATCAGAGATATGGTGCCGCGACTGCGGAATCGTATAGGGCGGAAACCTTCGCCCCGCTGAAATCGCCCACGGCATTCCGCACGTGAGGCTCAAGCAGGTCTAGGACGCGGAGGCTGCCGTCGCTGCCCTTGGCGATCGACACGATGCGAATGAACCGGTCGCCGTAGGCCTCCGCGAAGTCGGCAAGGGCTCGAAGCTTGCCCTTGGCGTCGGCGAGGTGGTCGCCGTGAGGATCTACGATCGACGCGGCGAGCGATCCGTCGTCTCGGCGCGACACGATCAGGAAGTCAACTTGAAGGCTGGCCCAGCGGCCGGCGTCGTCGAGGTAAGCGATGCGGAGTGCATTGGGGGTGGCCCGTGAAGGGTTGCGATACCAGGCGGCGAACGATGGTCGGCCGATCTCGGTGTTGACAACCTTTGTCTCCCAGTCGTTCAGATCGGCTGGGTACCGGCCGTCCACGGCAGCGTAGAGGTGGCCCTCGAAGGTCGGCAGGTCGTCGCCCTTGCTGTTCTTGGTGGCCGCCTTCTCATTGGCGCGTAACTCAATCGTGACGACTTCAGGGGCAGAGGTCTGCTCCTGCACCTTGCGGTACGCGTCACGAGTGGCACCGGTCGTGTTCTTGATGGCAACTGCGAACTTGCCCAAGTGCTCCTGCACGAACTCGGTCGCCGCTGACTCAACCCCAGCGACAACACCGTCGACGCGCAGCAGTGCGGCGACCTCGACCCGGACATCGAGCCGGCTGTCGCCTGGGTCGACATTGGCCACCCGGTGGGCGTAGTAGCCCTTGCCGACACCTTCCCGAACTGAGTTGATGATCTTGCGAGTGTCCCGGTCGAGGTCTTTGACGTGAGTCTCCAGCAACCGGGACGTCACCTCCGCCGCCCGGCCCGAGGGATCGACGCCTTCCCGGCGCACGATGGCGGTGCGGAGATCTTCGACCTGAAGTGCCACCGCCTCGGCGTGCTCGGCGGCGAGGCCATCAAGGCGGGCGTTGAGCCGCTTGGTAAGCGAGGCGTCGGCATCGGGGACCAAGGCGGGTCCCGCACCATCGTCGGCCAGCAACCGAACGAGGTTCTTCGCTCGGCGAAGCGGACTGGCCGAGGCGTCGGGCGTGGGAATGCTGGGCAACGTCTCGACGAAGTCGAACACCGCCGGGTCGAGCGTGAGGTTCCTCTCGAACACCTTCGGCGCCCGCACAACTTGAGGTCCGACTTCGTGCTGGGCGTCGCCGCCCTTGCCCTCCAGCTCGTTCTTGATGGCGGCGAGCTTCTTGGAGTCAAACAGCGGCAGGTAGCACGACACCGAATTCAGGACGTCGTCGGTGGCGATGCGGTGCGCCAGCGGCTGGCGGACCATGCGCCCGATCACCTGCGCGATATGGGTGGCGTCCTTGGCAGGTCGCTCCGAGTAGAGAACCTCAGCACGGGGGCAGTCCCATCCCGTGGAGATCGCTTCCTTGGCGAGCACAACTCGGACATCGCTGTCGCTCTGGATCGACTCGGCCGGCATCCAGTTGATGGTTCGCGATCCGAGCACGATGGGCTCGTGCTCGCCGAACACGTGAGCGATGGCGTCAGGCTTCAGATCGGGCCACTCGGACACGATGCCGGACACCATCTCAGTGAGCTTCGCTTCGTTGGCCTTGTCGGGCACCTGCACTACCAGCACGGGCAAGACCTCTGGCTCGCCCTCGGCGGCCGAATAGGCGGCCCATCGTTTCTCGAAGACAAGGGTGCTCTGCACGGCGTCGCGCAGCAGTGTGATGGAGAACGTGCCCTTCTCGTCGGGTTGCTCGAGCCCGATCTCGTCCTTGACCAGTCCCGAGTCTCGGACGCGGTCGATGTCAACCATGACGTGGGGGTAGCCGGTGCGGTCGGGGGTCTCACCCATAGCTTTCGTGAAGCGGTCGATCGTTGCCGAGATGCCCCACACGGCGGGTACCGGCGGGTTTGAACCGGGCTCACCGTGGATCAGACGCTGCACGATCGTCTTGCGGTCGGTGGCCGGCTTCATGCCCCGGTGCGCCTCGTCGAGGATTAGGTACAGCGTGGCCTTGCCACCCTCGATCGTGTTGGCGAGCACCTGCCAGAACGATGTCTGGCGCAGGTTGGTGCCTGACTGCACCAGTCGGCTCTTCTTCGACAGCTTCTGGATGTTCAGGAAGTAGACATGGTTGGGTTCGAGTACCTGGTTCAGATAGCCGTCATCGACTTCCACAAGCACTCGAGAGGCCAGTAGATCAGATGCCGCGAGCATCCGATTGCGGGTCTGGCGATTCAGGGCGGGATCGTCGGTGATCCAGAGGAAGGTCGCCTGCGGGTCGGGGTCGACGCCCAGATCGGCCGAGCCGTACAGCTTCGCCTCGATAACGGCGGTGGCGATGACGGTCTTACCCGAACCGGTGATAGCCGACAGGGCGAAGGAAGAGCGGTACCCGTTCGCCCAGTCGGTCCGGGCCCGATCCAGGCGGTCCAGCACATCGAGGGCGGCCGAGCGCTGGTAGTCCATCAGCTCGTAGCGCATCAGACGAGCCCCTCGTTGATCCGGAACGTCGTTAGGTAGTTCTCGTAAAGGCGAACGACGTCGAGATGGTCCGGCAACTCGGCGGCGATACCGGCGAACGTCGCCTGCGAATCCGTCACCACGAAGACTGTCGTCGCCGTCGCCGGGCGCTTTTCGATGAAGCTCCGCCATCGGTCAACGCTGAACAGAACCCCGTACCGCTCGGTCCAGGCGTAGGGCTTGCGCCGTCCCGCCGAGTCGAGGCGTTGGTCGATCATGGGTCCGACCGCACCGGCCCGTAACCACAGCAGCGGGGCGATTGCTTCGAACGCAAGGTCGAGTTCGATGTCGTCGGGGTCCTGATAGGTCAGCTCGACGAACTCGACGTTCTCCTCGAATCCCTCTGCCATCGGGAACTCGTCGGTGAACTTGTAGTCGCCCTTCACCGGCTCAGCGTCGGGTGTAAGGCCGGTTACCGCTGCCGTGATCCGGGGCCGGGTGATGTGCTCGAAGATCCCGAGCGCCTCCCACTCCGGGTCGCCCGGCCGGTAGTCCTGAGCGCGAAGGGCGTCGGCTTCCGTGGCCGAGACCTCATTGTTCGTCACGATGATGGACTGCCGACGTCCACCGTCCTGCCGGTTGAGCCGAGCTACCGCGTGGGCGGTCGTGCCTGACCCGCCGAAGAAGTCAAGGACGACCCCCGCCGGCTTGTCGATCAGGAAGAAGCGCAGGCCGTCCTCGATGGCGTAAAGCGACTTGGGGAAGGGAAACGTGCGCCCGGGAAGCAGTCGTGCGAGCAGTCGACTGCCACTGTTGCCAGCATCGTGACTTGTAAGTCGCCATACGTCGGTAGGAAGGAAAGTCGTTGAGTACTCGGTGGTGTCAGTGATCACAGATCCGTCAGCGCGGTGGCCGGTGACTTTGTAAGCCCCGCGGTCGACTTTGGCCCTCTCGCCACGCTTGAGGTAGTAGATCGTGGTGCGATCGCCCTTCCACTGCCCGAGTCGCGCGTGACCGGAGGCGATCAGCTCACGAAGGCCCTCCGAACTGGTTTGCCAACGGCCGTCCTCGCCATCGCGGCGCCACGGCCAGACGGCCACGCACCCGTCTGGCACAGTCGTGTCGTTGGGGGCGCCGAGCGGGAGGGGCTCACCGACGGCATGGAAGACCGGACCAGCAACCATGTTCCGGATGAACACTGGGTAAAACTGGTTGGGTCGGTCACTCCGCAGTGCGCTGGTGCCGGCTCGCAGGAGGCGGCTCCAGTAGATGTCCTCCTTGTTGGCTGTTTTCACGGCGTTCCACTCAGCATTGAGTGCAAGCGGTTGGGGGCGGCTTGTACCCAGTTGAACGAAAAAGATGTACTCGGCCGAGCGCCCGAAGGTGCCCGTCCGGGAGATACCACCAGCGCTAATCGACGTGGTGACCATCGTGATTCGCTCTCCCGAGAAGACCTGCTCGAGGAGAAGGCCCAGGCGCAAGTACTCGCGCTCATCGATCGTGACGATGAGTACGGAGCATTCGGGGTTCAGGAGCTCCTTGGCAAGGAGAAGGCGACGTTGCATGAAGGCGAGCCACTTGCTGTGGCGATAGGCATCGCTGTCGTCGACGTAGTTGTTGTCGTACTTCCAGTCGCGAGCACCAGTGTTATACGGTGGGTCGATGTAGATGCAGTCGACCTTGCCGGCGTGGGAGAACTGGAGCATCTCGAGGACGTGGTGGTTCTCACCCTTGATCACCACAGTGTGCCGGCCTGTCCCCACCGCGGTCAATCGACCCCAGGCGCCGCAGACCCGGGTAGATCGGCTCACCGAAGTCGGCGATCACCACCAGGGCGTCGACGGGATGCTCCTCATCGACTGCCGCTGCGTTCTCTTCGGCCGACAGCTTCGACCCGTCGGCGTGCCGGATTATGCGTGTGGTCGCCTTGCCATCCCGGACCCGGACCACCTGATACGTCGGACTGATCGGCTCGTCACGGAATGCAGCCTTCGAGCCGGGACGGAGGGGGTGCTCGGGAAGCCGGACGCGCTCGGGGAGGTGAGACTCGAACACCAGGCCGAAGGTGCGCTTGGCCCGGAGATGATCTATGTGCGCGCGCAGATCTGCTCGGAGCGCCGGGTCCTCTACCCGTCCAAGGAGACCGTCTAGCTCATCAGCCATTACCCAACGACACTAGGACATGTAGCGGCGGGTCCCGCCCCTCCAGCACTCGCATTGACCCCAAGGTCGAGCCCTGCGACGGGGCCTGCGCCTGGGCCCGACCAAGGAAGGGTTGCCTCGACAGCGGCTCTGTGCCAGACTTGCGTCTATAAGCAGTACCACTGCACGGTAAACATCTAGTCCATTTAACTATTGAGTGGGGTGACCTCCCCTCATGGCGACCAGCCGTCTCTCGCCGATGCCTTCGCTTCTGCACCGTTGCGCCGGGTGTGTCCTAGGCGATTTGGCATCAAATCAACTTGGTAGTGTGCCGTTGAGCGCGTCTAGCTCCGGCTCCACGTTCTCGGTGTTGCAGCTCATCTGGGTTTTAATCGTTGCGATCGCAGTCTGGGGCCAGCTGCCTCTCCTCAGAAGACTGGAGAGGTTCAGCTCCCCACATCAGTGGGAGGGGGTGGTGTGACGTATTGAGGCCCTGGAACAAGTGAGATGTTCCAGGGCCTCTTGCCGGCCGAAAGAGGCCGGGCCCTTTTCAACCGACATAACGGGGGTATTCATTGAAAGGGCGAAAAGCAGTCTGGCTCAGTGACCCAGAACGGGCCCGAGTCGTAGCTGCCCTATTGAGCTTGGTTGACGGTCTCCTCGAGGAAGTCGTTTCCTTGATGAGCGAAGTCAATCAGCTCGACCGGGATGTACCAGTGGAAAGTGCCATCGCAAGGACACAAGCACTGGTAAGGGAGCTCCGGATGGTTGTCCGGAACTTAACCCCGGGCACCTGAGATAGCTGCGGTCCGCAGGGTCTGCATGCGGCAGATCCTGCGGACCAGACACCCTATTCGATGTATACCTCTATACACATAGTAGACACAATCAATGGGTGCTGTCAATCTCATGTGATTGACAGCTATAACTAATGAGTCAGTAGTGGCTAAGTCAAAGGCAAAAGAAGACCGTATTAAGCTGGCCTCCAGACAACTTGCTTCCTCAATCACGGAGTCCTTATCGAACAATGAACTAGCAGGATTGCCGGAGTTTGCCCAGCGACTGGGTCACACGGCGAGTCTTGGAGACAGAGCCGGACATGGTGCGGTAGCACGGGCGCTCGGGGAAACCGCTCTAGTCCTGGACCCGCACAACGTACGTACTGCTAATGCACTGGTGCAGATGCAGTATCGTCATCGTAATTACAGACGAGTTATCGAACTTGGAAGCCATCAGGTCAGCGACGCTACAGGTATCGCTCTCACTGAGGCGTCGAGTATCGCTCGCCTATTTGTTGGAATGGCATCAATCGCGGTTTCCCCCGATAGTCCGAAGGAGGAAAAGCGTCTGCAGATCGGCTGCAAGAATGTCTTGCTGGCCTATCAGCAATGGATTTCTCAAGCTCGTGCAAATGAGCGTAATTCCATCGTGAACTCTCTCGGACGGCTATTGATTCTAGGCAATAGCGTTGGTGCCCTCGTACAGATACTAGACATTATCGACGAAGTCCTCAACTTCGCCGATCGACAGGGAACGTGGAATCGCAATCCGATGACAATGGGTGACGTGAAGGAGGCAGCCGACTATTTCACTGCAGAGGATGTAGTCGAGTCGCCCTGGAGTCAAGAGTGATCGATCAACGAGTGGTCGGGAGCCATCTTGGTCCCTCCCCTTCATTAGACAGCGGCACAGGTATCGCGGTGTCCGCTACATCGGAGCCGAGCCTTCATGGACCGGACGAAGGTCAGTCGACCCAGTGCCAATATCCGATCCCCTGAGCACGTCATCAAATCGAAGACAGGTGGTGGAGCCACCTGCGAATGAGGCCGACCCCAATGTCGTCGCCCTCTAGGAACGCGATAAACGACGCCACCTCCTGGTTGACCAAAACGGCCAGGGTGACCCGCAGGTGGGACTCCTCTATCGGGGTGAAGGGCGAGGTGGCCCGGACATCCTGGATGGCTTGAGCGGCTCGCAGTTCCTCGTCGGCGTCTTCGAGCACCCAGATACCACCCCATCGCTCGTTGAAGTCCTCGACTTCGAGGAGGAAGCGGACGTAGGCATGCAGTGCCGCGAGTGCGAAATCACCGGTCTCGTCCTCTGCGTCAGGCTCCTCGATCCGGTTGTCTTCGGCCTCCCGCCACAAGTCGAGGAAGCAGTTGAGGTCACTGATGTGGCGCCAGAGGCGGTAGTAGGTCGGTAGCCGCTCGACCATCATCTGGTGCCGCCACTCCGGCATCGCCCCCTGCCGACGAGCTCCGCGTTTGGACTTGAGCTGGTATGCCCGCTCTCGGCTGAGTTGGTCGAGCTTAAGGATCTCGTAGGCCAGGTCTCGGATGAGAGGCGCTTCGAGGTGCTTGCGGAAGTGGGCCACCGAGACGCCGGGGTGATCGTCGCCGCCCCACTGTTCGGCGGCTTGGCGCCTACGGGCAGCTGTTATCAGGCCCTTGGTGCCGGCCTTCACGGCGAAGAGCGTTTGGGCGACGTCGGCTCTTGGTCCCGGGCCGAGCAGCTGCAGGGCCTGTTTGACGATCTGCTCCGCGGCGATGGCCAGTTCAGGAGCGCCCTCGCCGGTGGCCAGTTCGTGGACGCAGGCCAAGCCCAGCAGTTCGGGGCAGTGCTCGAGCAACGACAACCGCACCCCGCCATCGACCATCAGCTGGGTCAGCTCGGCAGCCAGGCTGTCCAGGTTGGGGTGTTCGAGCGACATAAGCATAGCCAGTTCATGCCTGAATAGGAACCAGTCTAGACCCACTGGAGAACGCGTCCCCTGCTGGCGCACGCTCTCAGGGACCGGTCCCCGATGCCGGTGTGCCGGCGAGGAGGTCCTAGAGATGGCCGAGATCGTGCAACGAAGCGGCTCTGTGCCAGCGGCCCGGGGTGGGGTGCTGCGGCCTCGGGCTCAGCGGGAGCTCGCCCGCCGGGTCGATAACGCCGAGGCTGACGGGGTGGTCGCAGCCGCTCGCATCCGGGCGGCGGCCTATGCCACCCACACCGCCCTAACCGAGACTGCGATCTTGAGCAACATCGAGGCGCAGTTGGTCAAGCTCTGTCCGCTGGGCGAAGCCCGCTACCAGGCGATCGTCGACAGCTTCGCCGGTGTGGCGGTGGCCGAAGTCATGCGGCTCGGGCGCTAGGAGGAGCCATGGCGTTCGTCATCGTCTTCTTGGTGCTGCTGCTCCTGGCCGCCCTGGCGATCTGTGGCCTGTTGCTGCTGCTCTTGCGCTGGGACCTGGACGTTCGGTCGCAAGATCGGGAGCAGGCTCTTGACCGGAAGCTGTCGGACTTGCGAGCGGCCCAGCGCATCCAGCGGGCGGCTTGGCAGGCCGAGCATGACCTGATCAGTGCTGCCCGCGAGCACTCGGACAACCCGGACTCGTGAACTACTTGCTCAAGCCTTCCGGCGTGCTGGTGCTGGTGGCGCTCGAGCTGAGACTGGCGGCTCGGCTGCTGACCGCGGGGTCGAGCAGCGCGTCGGCGTGGTTCGCATGGATGTACTCGCCTGAAGCGATCAGGAAGCCGCACGTGCCCGCAGCCGGGTCGCAGATCACGTCGCCGGGAGTAGGCGCCGTCATCTCGACCATCAAATTGGATGACGTGGCGCGGCGTGCGGAACTGGCCGTTCTTGCCGGCCGTCGCGATCTGGGCGAGGAGGTACTCGTAGACGTCGCCCTTGGTGTCGCGGTCCTCCATCGAGATCTCGTCGATGAGGTCGACCGCCTTGGCGAGGAGCGCGGGGGTCGGGATCGTGAAACGGGCGTCGCGCATATGCCCCGCGTATGTGGAGCCGTCGCCGCCGAGGGTCCGCAGGAACGGGAACACGTGCTCGCCCACGACCGCGTACATGTCGGCCGGAGCGAGGTTCTTGAGGTTCGACCAGCGGTAGTCGGCGAAGACGCGCCCCTTGGAGTCGGCGCCTGCGGGGAACACCGGCGTCTCAATCGGTTCGCCGAGGCGGTTGGCCTTGTTCTCCTTGAGCGTCTGGATGTCGTCGAGGCGCTTGAGGAAGAGCAAGTAAGTGATCTGTTCCATGACCTCCAGCGGGTTGGAGATCCCCCGGACCAGAACGCGTCCCAGATCCGGTCGATCTTCGCCTTCACCTCACCGGTCAGCATCACGTCCTCCAGTGGCCGCGTCCGCCTACGAGGCGTTCCGGGAGGCTACTTAAGGGCCCGGCGAAGTTTCGCACACGCACGACCTAACTCCGTCACTGCGGGAGTCTGCGGTCCACCGTGTGGCACCCCCTCACGGTTAGCGGCGAAGTACACCCAAGTCGTTTCGGCGGGGGCGCATCGAACGCGGTACGCCACTAGAAAAAGCGCAACGTGGAGAGCTCCTCGCGCGGTCCCCGATCATCGGTCCAGCGGATTATGCATCGCACCTGGTCGGCGACGCCCATGAACACTGCGACGGGGTAACGCATATCGTTGTCAGGTACTAAGTACTCAATCGGTCGATCCTCGCCAATGACGCGCGGCAGTTCCTTATCATCGTCGTCTTCAAGTTGTAGCTCGAAGCTGACATCCCGGGCCGTATCCTTACCGTTGTTGGTAAGGACTATGTACCAGTTCTTGTTTCTGTGGACCCGGCCCTTGCTATCGGTTCTGGTGCTCTCTTCTCTGTCAACACGCGCTGACACTTCTGCAGCTGGTAGTATCGTGAGCTCGGCGCCGAGGGCGTTTTGTGTGCTTTCCTTATCGCGCGTAATGAGCTGCATCAGAATCGCCTGGACGTGACGACCCAATTCCGCTGGGGTCGCGTAGGTGACATAGAGCGAGTCGTTTCGCACGGACTCAAAGAACTGATCCAGCGCCGCCAACTGCTCAGAACTCACATCATTTGCAGGGTAAGCCCTTTCACAGCGTAAGACAGCGACGTACTTGCCGGCTTCTGCCGCGTGTCGAATCTCCTCGGCAGTACCGGAGTCGTCCGTTCCGGTTGCCGAGCCCAGTCTATGCCAAAATACAGCTATCAGGCCATCCGCTCTATCCACAAGCTGGCGGTTGATTGATGATTGCGGTCGTACACCGTGTTCGGCTGCAGCATTGATCGTCCAGTGGAGGGGCGAAGCGACTGCAGACAGTGATTCACCATAAGTGCCGTTCCACCAGAGCATGGTTCGTTCGATTGTGTCAAGATCCTCCTTGGCTACATCGGAGGGCGCTGCGATCAGGATCTGGCGAACTAATGCGCTATAAGCCATAGGAGATCACTGCCTGGGTAGGCGTCGATGTTGCGAGTCTGACGGATCATCACTTCCTCGCGCAAGTCGATCGGGTGCAACAAGCGAAGAACGCGCTGGACCTCACCACATAACCAGACTCAGCTCGGATGCGTTACGCCGTAGGCCAGCGGGACTGTGTTACTGAGAGGGACGCCGTCCCAACCGCAGAGAAACCATGTCCTGCGTTCCTAGGTTGCGACCAGTGACCCAAAGCTAGCCGGGACACGGCTGCATTCGCTGCTCAAGCTTCGCAGCTCTTCATGAGTTCGTCGTCATCGAACTGCAGGAGCTTTCCCACGATTTCAGCCATGTTGTCAATGAACAAGTTCTGCTGCACCTTGACATCAAGCGAAGTGAAGCCTGGGGGCAGTTCGACTTGTCCCAATGCGGTTCGCCCAGTTGGAGCAGGCCGGCCGAAGGGCGAAAGAGCCGAATTGTATACTACTCCACTGTACTGAAATTGCTTTGGCCAGCCTGTCATCGAAGCCGGAGCTGAAATCCGGATCACATTGGTGCGATGAGCAGGATTGATATCATTATAGAGACGAGCCAGTAGGCCGAGGCGCATGGCACGCATGCCGAACCGATGTTGCGTGCCAGTGTTCCTCATGTAGATGTATGGCTCTAAGATCCAGGTACGCTGAATGATAGCCACGTGCCATTTCTGCAACACTGGTGTGAGTTCGATCAGATCCCATTCAATGAGTTCGGCGAGGTCACTGAGATAGCCAGTGAGGCGGCGAGCACTATCGAGGAGAATCTCGGGCTGGACACCCTCGGGGGGGTATTGGAAGGCTCGCTTCAGGAGGGCAACCCGCTGAGCAATGAAGAGCGCTTCTTCGTTCTGGGAGGAATCAAGCAGGGGTCGACAAGGGAAAGAACGTGGAAACGCATTGAACAGAAGCTCCAGATCAGCGCCTTGCCCCATCTTCTCCCACAGAGTCAATGCACGTTCGAGTATCGTAAGGTGCATTTCCCGGACGCTGATTTCCTGTTGGCTATGAATGATCTCTGTCTGCTCGCGAATGGAGTCATCTTGTCGGCGCAGAAGCAACAGTTGCAGGGCAAGGATAACGGTCGTGAGCAAGATACCTATACCGTCGATGATTAAGGACAGCGTCGAGGGGTCGATTGCCAGTATGATGAGAAACCTGCCTCAGGACTCAGCGATGACACCAAGCAGGCTGTGAATCGATCGGATGGTCGAGCGTAGTTCTTGCAGGTAGTGTTGAGGTAAGAAGTCTTGCCGTAACGCGGGCGGAATGTCTGCTGAAGCCGTATTGAGACCAACGGTTTCAACTTCGATACCAAACGGCATGGTCAGCATTCGGATAGCATCACAGTGCTGAAACGGCACATAGATTGACGTTGTAATCAAGAGGGCTCGAGCCGATTGTGCGCCAGAACGCAGCTCAGTAGCCCAAAAGGCGTAGGTATCCGCCGTGTTGGCTCGTCTCGACTGAGGATCGGTGGACGGCGCCGCAACAACCCGAAGGCTAAGTGAATCGGATTCGTAAGTCGTGATGGCCCAGGACCGATTCAAGTCAGATTGGTCAACGCTGCCTTCCCGGGTGCTGTAGTCCTTGACGTGAAACGCTTCGCGTATTCCCCGATCCATGACATCGAACTCAGTGTCCAGATTCTGCCAACCGAGACTGGTAAGAATCGATTCCTCATCACCGACCAAAGCGCGCATCCCGCCGAGTGCGATCACTTCACGCGCGCGCGTGCCTTGGTGCAATAGGCGGGCCGCCATGGCCGGTCTTAAGATGCACGCCCGAACCAGGCCACCCAGAACAAGGATTGTATCGAATGATTCGTATTGCGGTGGCTGTGGCTCGACCATGCCGAGTGCATGTGCCGCTTGTATTACGAGTTGCTCTTGATCGCTCGTGAGCTCAGCTTCCGTTGCCTGATTCCTCTCGCGCCCAGCGCGAAAGTCCCAGTGCTCGGCAGTGAAGTGTTCAAGGTAATCACATACAGCGAGGCCATCACCATTTGGGAATGTCCCACCGAAGCTGTTCACCAAATCGATTATCGGGCTTGAACAGAGCCATGACCGGAGGCTTTGACGAAGGCTCTCGGCGTCCTGCGGGGCTCCAGACGGAAGTGGGACTGACTCATACATACAAATCTCCCATTAGGTCAGCTAAAGGATCGCTTCGCAATTGGAAGCGCTAGAGCCATTTTACCATAGCCGAGCTCGCCCCGTGTCTCGAGGCTGTGGCGCAGCAAGCCGGTGCGATGCTCGAAATTGTCCATTTCTGCACGTGAGGCGTGCCTGGTTGGCCCGACCATGATATATTCGACAGCGTTCGTCAGATGGAGGAGTTCACATGGCAACTGATGGTAAGGCCGAGGCGCAGAGCCCCGAGGGGGCGGTCAGACTTTACTTGATGTATCTGCAGGATCCAGCGAAGTTGCGCGATGAGAGTGCAATCACGAATCTGAGGACCTCGGTTGCAGAGGCGGCCGACCCAATCGACAAGCTCAAGGCCCTCGCCAGCCTGGAGCGCGCTGAGGCGGTCGATCCAGAGCCGTTCCTGAGGGAGTTCGTCGACCATGCTAAGAAGTGGGCTACAGAGAACGATGTGTCTGCAAATGCATTCATACAGATGGGTGTCCCGACCGATGTGCTTACGGACGCTGGGTTCGCGGTCGCTCGAGGTCAGGCTCGTAGCCTTGCCCATGGATCGTCCGGCGAAGCCAAGCGCAAGCGCGCTCCATCCGTGCCGACCGAGACGATCCGGGAGTATGTGCTGAGTCGCAAGGAACCGTTCACTGTTCAAGACGTCCGAGAGGGAGTCGGTGGCAGCACGGCGACGGTAAGCAAGGTTGTCAAACAGCTGGTCAGCGAAGGCGCCGTAACCGATCGGGGTCCGATCGCGAATCACTCTGGGCGTGGCCGGGCGCCTACTGGCTATGCGGTCTCCTAGATCCTCTTACACGGGGTAGTCCTCGGCCAGCCTAGGGGCGCGACGAGGTCAACGAGCCGGCGGCCCGCGAGCTGCGCTCTTTGGGGTACTGGCATGGACGTGGGCAGCCAGCAGGGAACGACCGAGCTATTAGCAATCATTGGTGTCATAACAGGCATCGTGGGCGCTCTGACAGGTATCGCTTCTTTAGCTTGGCAGATCATTGCGCATCGCAAGGCAGGCCGACTTGTATCGGTGAAAGCAACCTACCTGTTGCCCGTGTATGGCCAGAATAGAAATGAATGCCACGGCGATGACCTAATTGGTATTCAGGTATTCAATCGAGGAGGCTCCGCGGTAGCCGTAATCAACTATGGCGTAAGACTCGGTTCCCGGCGCCAAGAGCGGAACGCATTTGAAGTCAACAAGCATGTCCTCTCGACCCCCCTGCCGGCCATGGTTGAACCAGGTGGCCCCCCGGCGCTCTTCACGATGTCCGTTGACGGACTACGCCAACTGCATGACGATGAGGGGATCCCATTTGGCCAAATGCGTCCCTGGGTCGACCTAGGAGACGGCCGCCGCGTATTTGCCACGAACTCAGTACCGCTTAAATAGGTCAAGGGTTCGGTTGGTCACGATCTCTGCCGCGGTCCAGCGGATCGATGTCAAGCAAGGCGACGCACCTACCCGAAGTCAAGGCGTTCGGAAGAGCAACTGTACTTAGGTCCAATCCCTAAGAGGCCGGCAATGCGCCGCACGACGGAGATGGGCCAGTGCGTTGGCGCGCGTATTGGTACCACCTCCTTCGTGACCACCTCAAGATCGGGCCCTATGGATTGCGGGAAGTTGCGCTGCTGGAGGATAGCCAGGGCTTGCGCAGCAGGGTCCAGATATATCGTGCCGACACCGACCGCATTACACACGTCCCATAGCCGCGCTGATTTTCCGACTGCGACGATCTCGCTCGATGAATGGCCGTCGGGCGTTGAGATACTTCTCCGCTGAAATGTGATAGGCACTACGGGCGTTGCGAGACCTCGCACCGCTGCTTCATGAAAGAACCAAGTGACTATGTCTCGGGCAGCGATGTCTTTCGGCGGAAATGCCACCAGACCCTTTGTGACATTGACGAAAAGATCTCGCACCGGGTCGGCTGTGACGACTGGCTCTGGGAGAGTCTGCATAGCGGCCACACCGCGTCGGGCCCGACAAGATATGCAGAGTACGGCTCTAGCATTGGCGACCGCTCTGTACTGGCTGTCCGCACGTGGGCCCAGCTTGAGGTACGCCGCGGGTGTGGATGCGGGAGTGCCCCACTGCCATTCGTGGCTCACCCGGGTCACGCCGGCATGGGTCCTGCACAGGGTGACCCCACAGTCGCAACACCTTCCCGCAGCCGTCATGCCGCAGACAGCGCAATAGTCCATTGATGTAATCCTCACCTTCAGGCCCAGCCCACGACACGCCCCAGGGGACCCACTTCCCTGGAATGGGTACTCGCTCGACAAGTGCCCGTCGCTCCGACATTATCAGTGGCCGTGCTGGAACTGGGAGAGTTTCTTGATGGCTGAGGCCGGCGCCAACTCGACGTGCGGTCCCGCGCCTGTCATCCCTCACGCCGACGGCTGGGCCTTCGCCATCGAGGTGATCGAGCTCCTGTGGGTTAGAGCGCCGGGCGTCGTCGAGGACGCCTTCGTCGAGCAGGCTGAAGTCTGCGCATCCCTGGGCACCAGGCGAGCCCGGCGCTTGGCCTATCAGGTCCTCGTTCGCCCTGACCCCCAGCACCCAGCGCTCGGTCGGATCGAGCTGAATCTCGTCGGCTGGGCCGGCTCGGAAGCCGATGCCCGCGAGTTCTGTGACGACTTGGCGGACCTACTCGTCTCCCTGGACCATCTCGCAACATTCCGAGTAGTCCAGAGCGCCAACCAGTTGCAGTGCATTCTGAATCCTTTTGCCGTGCATCACTTCGCCGAAGTGCGTCAACGCGACATGCGTCTCACTGGGGACGATCTGCAACCCGGGGATACGGACAGCCATAGTGGTGATCGCTACTTCCTAGTGACCATGGTGCAGCCTTCTCCGGACGACCTGAAGTCACTGTGTGAGCGCCTTCTCTATCAGGAGGCGCCAGTGGTCATACGAGTGTCGATTGTCCCGACCGAGTTGACACCTCAAGAGCGAGACGGCGTCTGGGCGCCCTTGCGTGCCGAAGGCGACAGTACGCTGGCCCGCTTCATTCGTCGGCTCGATGGTGGTCTTGATCGGCTGCAGGCGTTCGCCAATCTCTATCCCACCTTTGATATCCAGGTATTGATCGGCAGTCCTGAGCCGCTCAGCGAGACTCTGTTGACAACGATCGCAACCCCGATCAGTCAAGGCGGTCGTAGCGGCGGCGCCCTGCTTGCTGGGCAGCCTGAAGTGGTTGCCCTTGCCGAAGTGCCAGAAGAGGCACAGATCGCCTTCGATTCAATTCGGCCGACTGCGCTCGTGCCGACGTCGGCTGAGAACGCGCTCGCCAGGCTCCATCGGATAGTTGGCCCTAGCCAGTTGGCCTGCTTTCTACGCTTCCCCATTGCAACCGGTCCGCAGTTTCCAGGGCTATCGGTGCAAGCCTCCCGCACCGTCGAAGCTCCGATTCAAGCCCTAGCCCACGAAGGGGCAGTCATCGGTACCGGGCGAGCGCAGGGTCAGCCCATAGATATCTCTTGGCCGAGAGGGGATCGTGGCCGCCATCTCTACGTTGTCGGCCAGACTGGTACCGGTAAGAGCACTCTTTTGGAGCAGATGATCCTCCAGGACGCCGAGGCCGGCCGAGGGGTCGCTGTCCTAGACCCGCACGGCGACTTGATCGAACGCTTGCTTGAACGGCTACCGGAGGCTCGATTAGGCGATGTCGTCCTCTTTGACCCAGGGGACGCTGACTACTGCCTGGGTCTCTCACCTCTTACCGCCGAGACGGATGCCCAGCGCGACTTCATTGTCCAAGATCTTGGCGAGATGTTTTACGCTCTCTACGACCCGGAGCGATCTGGCATCGTCGGGCCCCGCTTTGAAAGCTGGCTGCGGATGGCGGCCCTGACCCTGATTGACTCTACCGGGGCCGGGCCAGCCCTGCTTGAAGACATCCCCAGACTGTTCTCCGATGATGAATTCCTCAAGCAGCGCTTTTCGCTTTGTCAGTAATGACCAAGTTCAGCAGTTCTGGATCAATGAGATGGGCAAGACCAGCGATTACCATCGCTCGGAGATGTTGGGCTGGTTCTCCTCGAAGTTTGACGGCTCTTCGGATCTAAGCGGGGCGCGCTAGGCGGCTAGGGGTCCGCGGACGCGGTACAGGGGCTCAACAGAATCGGTGGTGCTAAAGCCGTCGATCCTGCGGAGCCCCTGTGGAGTGTGACCCTGCGCGCATGTGCGAGCTGCTCGTCGGCTTGGCCGACGTGGCCGTGACCGGTGTCGACGACGTGGCAGGAGCGCCGATCCGGGTCCATGTCGAGTCACGTCAGGATCAGGGCTGGTGCCGCGACTGCGGTGTGCGCGCTGGCGTGAAGGACCGCACACGCGTGGCGCTGGTGGACCTGCCGTGTTTCGGCCGTCCGGTGCGGCTGGTGTGGCACAAGCACCGTTGGCAGTGCCGCCAACACGAGTGCGCGGCAGGCTCATGGACAGTCACCGATGACCGCATCGCCGCGAGACGGGCGGGCCTGACCGACCGTGCTGGCCGGTGGGTGACGAAACAGGTCGGCAAGCTGGGCCGATCGGTGAACGAGGTCGCCAAGGAACTCGGCTGTGACTGGCACACCGTCAACGACGCCGTCGTCGCCTACGGCGAAGCACTCCTGGAAGCAGACACCGAGCGTGTCGGCCAAGTCGACGCGGTAGGTCTCGACGAGACCCTGTTCTTACGCCAGGGGCCTCGGCACCACAAGCAGTGGTGCACCTCCGTCGTCGATGTCGGCATCAACGACTACGACGCGACGCTGATCGAGGTCGTGGAGGGCCGCACCGCAAGAGCGGTGAGTGCCTGGCTCGACGAACAACCCCAGGCCTGGAAGGAAGCGATTCGGTTCGGGGTGTTGGACATGTCCGGCCCCTACCGCAAGGTCTTCACCGACAGCCTCGGTCACGTGACCCAGGTCGCCGATCCGTTCCACGTCACGAAGGTGCGCCACGAGGCGCCATGTGTGCGGGGGCGGGTGAGAGACCCGCCCCTCTGGGCTGTCGCAGCAGTCCGGTGAAGCTGAGGGCAGCCTGACCCAGGGAGCGCTGGGGAGGGCGGGAAGCAGCCCTGACAACGACGGGACACGCCAGTACTGCCAGATGGTGTGGGTCCGGCTAGCGAGATGGAGAGGCGTAACGAGTGAACCAGCGATCGAACCCCCTCAAGCGTGGAACCGACTCGAATCTGGTGGATGTGGGTCGGGCAGCAGTGCGCGTCGAGCTCAGTGATGGCGAGACGACTCCGAAGCCGGCCATTGATGTCGGTGGGGAGGTCACGGGGAACGGCTGCGGCGTACCCGTGGCGAGGCTGCAGGGGCAGAGCTGGGCGCCCATCCCATCGACCGGCACATGGTGAACGTGGGAACCGTCCCGGAGTCGCCCTCCCCGGCCGCCAGCCAGGCGGTCGGCGGGCATGCTCGCTGTCGGCTGATGGCTCCGGGACGGGGCGGAGGGTCCGTAGTAGTCCGAGGTCGGGAAAGCCGACCACATGGCGAAGGGACCCAGCGAGTCAGCAATGCGGTTGCTGGAATGCCAGGAGGTCGCCGGTGAATACCAGCGCGCCGTGGCCGGACCTCGCCGAGGCCGAGTCGCGGGTACTGAAGATCCAGACCAAGTTGCACCAATGGGCCATCGACGACGGTGACCGCCGTTTCGATGACCTGCACAACCTCGTCTGCGACCCGGCCTTCCTCGTGGTCGGCTGGAATCGTGTACGGGGCAATCGAGGCGGACGGTCCGCTGGTGTCGATGGGGTGGCTCCCCGCTCGATCGACGCCGCAGCGGAGCTGCGGTTCCTCACCGAGCTGAGAGACGATCTCCGCTCGGGCCGGTTCCGTCCCTTGCCGGTGCGGCAACGGATGATCCCCAAAGCGAACGGCAAGTTGCGGTCGCTGGGGATCCCCACCGCAGGGGACCGGGTCGTCCAGGCCAGCTTTGTCAATGGCCAGTTGGATCTGCCCGGGGGTGGACAGTGGTTCTGCCCGGTGGTGGCCAACAGAGTTGCCCAGTGGTGGCCAGTAGATCTGCCCGGGGTTATCGGGTGAGGGGCTTCACCCCCTTGCCGGTGGTGGCTTGGGTGAGGCGGATCGAGTCGCCGGTGGTCATCACGATGTGTGCGTGGTGTAGGAGCCGGTCGACTGTGGCGTTGGCGATGGTCTTGGGCATGAGCTCGTCAAAGCCGGCGGGGTGCAGGTTCGATGACAGGGCGATCGCGCGTCGTTCGTAAGCGGCGTCGACGACGCGGTAGAGCGCTTCGGCGGTCTCGGTCGTGACCGGCAGCAGTCCGATGTCATCGATGCAGATCAGGTCGGCGCGCATGATCTTGCGGATGGCTCGGCTGGTGGTGTCATCGGCGTGGTGGCGACGGAACAGCGCGCCGAGGGACTCGAGGGAGAACCACGACACGTGGGCGCCGGCGTCGACCGCGGCGTGGCCGAGTGCTTCGAGGAGGTGGGACTTGCCGGTGCCGGAGGGGCCGCACACGACGAGGTTCTCGTGCTCGCCGATCCACTCGAGCGTGCTGAGCGACCGCTGCGTCGGTGGCGGGATCGATGAGGTGGCCTCGTCCCAGCTCTCGAAGGTCTTGCCGGTCGGGAACCCGGCGGCCTTGCGCCGCGTCCCGACCGATGAGGCTTGTCGACCGGCGAGCTCCTCCGTGAGCAGCGCCCGGATTGCTTCGGCTGGTTCCCAGCGTTGGGCCTTCGCGGTGGTGAGGACATCAGGGGCGTGGCGGCGCATGTGTGGGAGCCGCAGCTGGCGCAACAGGTCCACGACCTCGTCGACAACCGGGGCGGTCGGGGTGGTCATCGACTGTCCTCCTCGGCCAGGGTCGGTCCTTCGCCGGGGTCGTTGGGGTCGAGCAGCCAAGCGAAGCGGGCGAGGTCACCGGCGAGCTCTTCGAGGCTGAACAGCCCGAGACTGAAGCGCCGCAGCGATGGCTTGAGCGTGTCGGGATCGGTGGCGATCCAGTCGTGGAGGAACCCGCAGAACTCCCCCAGCTCGACCAGGTCCGCCGGATCGATCGTGGGTTGGGTGTTCGGGGTGGCGGTCATCGGCCGAACCCTTCCCAGGCGCTGGTGCCGTCTTGGAGGGAGTGGTCCTCGCCGGCGCGACGTGTGTCGCCGGCGGGGTGCGCGCTCAGGATCGAGGCGGTGTCGCCGTCGTCGAAACGCCCGAAGGTCGCGGCGTGGCCGAGGGCCCAATCGACCCGTTCGGGGCCGTGGAGCGCAGCGAGCTCGACGGCATCGGCCATCTTGGCCTTGACCCTCGACGCGCCGGAGGCGCCGGCCTCGATGAGCCAGGTCCGGGCGCCGTCGCCGAGTCCCAAGAACGCGGCCTCGGCCGGGTTGGTGGCCTTGGGCTCACGACCGAGGGGCCCCACAGGGCGGGGTGGGTAGTGGGCGTCGTCGATCATCGGATGCCCAGGCGTCGACAACCGGTGACGGGCGACGTCGATCGCGCCACGCCCGGCGAGGTGGGTCGCGACGAGCTCGTCGCCCTCGACACGGACCCACACCGTCTCATCCGCGAGGGTGTGGGGGACCGAGTAGGTCACCCCACCGAAGCTGATCGTGGCCGACCACGACACCCGCCTCGTCTGGCCGAAGCCGCGGTGTAGCCGACATCAGCCAAGCGGTGCAGATGGTGTTGTTCCTCGGCCAACATCTCGACCGGCGCCCGGCCGGTCGCGCGGTGCGGACGGGCGTTGACCTCGACCATGAACGCGTCACACGCGTCGACGAGTTCGGCCCAGCTCTCGTAGTCATCGCGCAGGTTGGCATCGGTGGGGACCAGGTCGGCCTTCGCGATCTTGACGGTGGCCTCGACACCGCCCTTGGACTCGGGGTCGAACGGCACACACGTCGTGATCGTCACCCCGTATGACGACCGGCCGCGACGATCGCTGGGTTCCGCACGGCGATGCCGGCCACGTGATCGACCGTCACGGTCTTCTCGTTGTCGGTCAACCAGTACGTCGGCGCGCCACCCGCGCGCATCGCCCGGTCGAGACAGCCGATCACCGTCGCCATGGTGCGGTCCCATGTCGGGATCACGACCCGGAACCGCGACCAACCGAACCACGCGCAGAACAGGTTCGTGGCCCGCCCAGCGATGGTCGGGCCCTTGCCCCAGTCCCACTGCGCCCACATGCCCGGCTCAGGGATCCACGGCCGATACACACGCCGTCGGCCACGCTTGTGGTTGGCCTTGACCCGCGCGACCCCCGCCGCACGGTGCGCGCCGAGCCGTCGAAGCCGACCACGACCAGCCGGTCGAACACCACATCGGCGCGGATCTTGCCCTTCGACCGCTCGACCCACTCCTCGACCTTGGGCAGGAACGGATCGATCAGCTTCGGGCGTTCGGTGATCTCGCCGGGCACGGGCAGCTCGCCCCGGTCGCGCTTGGCGACCCAGTCCTCGACCGTGTGATGCGAGCACCCCGCCAGCTCGCCGGCATCTCGGAACGAACGCGTCAGATCGAATGCTTCAAGAATCTCCATGACTTCCTCGTCAGACTTCACGTGCTCCTCCTGGACGGCCGGTCCCGGTTCACACCGACCAGTCGATCCAGGAGGAGCACCCACCGGGCGGACCCCAGCAGGACGGACATCAACAAGGGCAGAACCACTGGCCGCCAGCGGGCAGTTCTATTGGCCACGCCCGGGCAGCTACATGGCCGCCTCCGGGCACGATCTCATGGCCGCCGACAAGCTTGAAGCTGGTTCTCGAGCCGATCTTCGAGGCCGGGTTCCGCCCGTGTTCGTACGGGTTCCGGCCCCGACGTCGGCCACACGACGCGATCGCGGAGATCCACATGATGGCCACCCAGGGCTACACCTGGGTGCTCGAATGTGACATCACCGCGTGCTTCGACGAGATCTCGCACCCGGCCTTGTTGGCTCGGGTGCGGGAACGGATCGGGGACCGTCGGGTCGTGCGGCTGGTCAAGGCGTTCCTCTGCGCCGGTGTCCTCTCCGAGGACGGGGTGCGGCGGGACACGAAGATGGGCACACCCCAAGGCGGCATCCTCTCGCCGCTGCTGGCCAACATCGCTCTCTCGGTCCTCGACGACCACTTCGCCGAGGCCTGGGAGACGTTCGGCCATAACCCCCAAGCTCGGAGCTACCGGCGTAGCAAGGGCCTCCCCACCTACCGCCTCGTCCGCTACGCGGACGATTTCGTGGTCATGGTGCACGGCGCCCGCAGCGATGCTGAACGGCTCCGGGACGAGGTGGCAGCGGTGATCTCGCCGATGGGCCTGCGCCTGTCGGAGGAGAAGACGAGGATCGTCCACATCGATGAGGGGTTCGACTTCCTCGGCTTCCGCATCCAGCGGCAGACCAAGCGGGGCTCGAACCGGGCGTTCGTCTACACGTTCCCCTCGAAGAAGTCGTTGGCTTCGATCAAGGCGAAGGTGAAAGCGATCACCAAGCAGGGCACGAACAACCCGCTCTCCGACCTCTTGCGCCAGCTCAACGGCGTCCTGAGAGGCTGGACCAGCTACTTCCAGCACGGCGTGTCGAAGGCGACCTTCGCCTACCTCCACCAGTTCACCTGGGAACGGGTAGTCGGCTGGCTTCGCCGCAAGCATCGCCGCGCGAACTGGAAGTTCCTGCGAAGGCGCTACCTGGCCAACAGGTGGTGGCCCGAGCATGAAGGCATGGCTCTGTTCGACTGTCGAGCAGTCCCGGTGACCCGCTACCGCTACCGCGGAGCGAAGATCCCAACGCCATGGAACGGGCCAACGGTCACCCAAACCGCTTGACCAAAGGGGCTCGTGGAGAGCCGGATGCGGTGGAAGTCGCACGTCCGGTTCGGGGGACGGGCCGGGGAGACCGACCGCCAGAGATGACGGCACGGCGCCCCGGTCCGATCCCACCACGCGAACTCCAAGCTCGATGAGTGCCGCCGGCGGGTCCAGAACGAGACGCTCGGCCACCGGGGCCGCAAGGACGATCCCCTCTACCGGAGCCGTCGGCTCCTCACCAAGGGACACGAACGTCTCGACCCCGCCGGGGAGGCCAAGCTGATGTCACTGCTCGAGGCCGGCGATCCCCGCGGCGAGGTGCGCATGACCTGGCATGCGAAGGAGACCGTTCGCAGCTTCTACGACATCGACGACCCCGAACTCGCCGCGGCGTACATCGACGAGATCATCGGCGACATGGTCGACCCGACGATGCCGACCGAGGTCCGCTCCCTGGGCCGCACCTTGAAGCGCTGGCGAAACCAGATCGTCGCGTGGCACAAGGCGCGGGTCAGCAACGGGCCGACCGAGGCGATCAACAACCTGATCAAGCGGATCAAGCGCATCGGCTTCGGGCTCCGCTGCTTCCGCCACTACCGCGTCCGCGTGCTGCTCTACGCCGGCAAGCCCAACTGGGACCTGCTCCCCGCCGTCACGCCCCGCTGAAATCCGAAGCGCCAGTTTGACTCCTTCAAACTCAGCCCAATCATGCGCAACATACTTGGCTGGGGCCGGAACGACATCAACTTTCGCTCGCTGATGGATGGCTCAGGGATTCTTCTGGTCAATCTCGCCAAAGGTGCTATCGGCGAGGTCAATTCGCATCTGGTCGGCTGCGCTGGGCCGGATTGACGAACCGCAGACCCAGCGGGTGCCATTCACGCTTTACCTAGATGAGTTCCAATCTTTCACCACGTCCGCCTTAGATACCATGGTCTCAGAAGGTCGCAAGTTCGGCCTTGAACTGGTCTTAGCGAACCAATTCTTCAGTCAGCTCCGCGCTCCGATACGTGAGGCGATCTTCGGCAATGTCGGCACCAAGATGATTTTTCGGGTTGGTGCGCGCGACGCCGCCCTCCTCGAAGAGCACGTTCGTCCCGAGTTCGATGCCCAAGACCTCCTCTACTTGCCCAAGTACGCTGCTTGTTGTTCGATGCTGGCAGACGGCATGAGCCTTCGTCCGTACACATTGACGACGCGGCCGCCGCTGGCGCCCCTGCCAGGTGATCGGCGATCACTACTGCAACATCTGCTCAGGCCCGAGGGTGACACGTCCGATCTCGACGAGGCGGACGACATCATTGGCTTTCTCCGCAACTTGGACCAGCGTCAGCAGGACGAGCCCGCCACATCCCTCCCAGCTCACGGCGATGACGTGGGTGCGGACCCGGGACCTGATGCTGGCGACGTGGTGGAAGATTCTGCCTAGCAGCCGAGGATCGCTCGACGCTTCCCCAATTTGGCGGCTAAGTTGGGTGCGCTCAGGCAGGGGGCCGGTACCGTATCCATGTCTGGCGTAGTCGAGGGCCTGACTGGAGCAAGGTGCGGCGTTGGGCAAGCTGGGGCGGGCACTGCTCGCAGTCGGACTGGGAATTGCGGGAGCACTCGGCGGCGCGACGATGGCTCGCGGCCAGGCAGCGCCGGCCAGCCGTGAAGAGGTGCTGCGGGCACTCGGTGCCGATCAGGTGGCGGCCGACTACGTCGTCATCCTCGACACCTCCGCCTCGATGCAGGACGGAAACAAGTACGACCTGACGCTGGGCGTGCTACGCCCCTTCCTGCTGTCGCTAGCGCCGTCCGATTATCTGTCCCTCGTCAGCTTCGATACGGCGCCGGGGACACGCTACTCGGGCGACGTCGGCCAGCCCGGTGACCGAGCGCTCGGTCAGCTACCACCAACGCCGACCGGCCAGCACACGGATATCGGTGCAGCCCTGGAGACAGGTCTGACCGAACTCGAACGGCTTGATGCCAGCCGGGTCAGTTCGATCCTGCTGCTGACCGACGGCAAGCAGGATCCACCGCCCGGCAGTCCCTACCCCGCCTCGCTCGATGGACCGGCCTGGGAGCAGTTGCAGGCTCGAGCGCAAGCCCTGCAGGGCCGGCAGCTAACCGCTTTCGGTATTGGCGTCGGCCAAGGCGACACCGATGCGGCGGTTCTCAAGAGGCTCTTCCCGCAGGCTCAGATTCTCGGCCTCCCGCCCGATCAGATCGGCCCCTACCTCGATCGGCTCAAGGATGAGACCCGAATCAAGAAGGCCGCCTCCGTCCTAACCGCCGACCTATCGGCTCCGGTCGAGATCGTCTGGCCCACTGAACAGCTGGCCCATCTGGACCTGTCTACCGAGAGCACCTCCCTGCCTGTGACGGTGGTCTCAAAGACCCAGCACCTTCCACTTGAACTCGGCAGTGCGATCATCCGCTCGTCGGAAGATCAGCCCATCACGGTTGAGGGTTTGCCTGAGACCATCGCGCTCGCACCAGGCGAGGCGAAGACTTTTGATGTCGATCTGACTTGGAAACCGGTGCGCGGCTTCGATTTCGGCCAGCACACCGAAACGCGAAACGGTGAACTCCAATTCCAAGCCGACATCACCAGTGCCTGGGATCCGGTGATCACCCAAGATCTGAAGCTGAGCCGAGTGACTCCGGTGGCCCAGTCCACGGTCCCGGTCCAGGCCAGCGGCTTGGTCGGCTGGAGCTGGCTGAGCCTCCTTCTGCTGGCAGCGGGTCTGCTCGTTCTGGTGCTGGTCGTCATGGTCGTAGGGCGCAGTCGTTTGCCAAAGATGCACGGCAGTCTGACAGCCTACCGAGAGGGTGAGCTCGTCATCGACCAGCGCTCCTTGCGAGGTCGTCGCAAGAAGCTCGGCCGAGGCAACCTCAAACCGAGCGCTGGTCAGATGTCCGGCAGCGTCAAGGCGATCCGCCGACCAGACCCCTATGGCGGGGGCACCGAACGAGGAATTCGTCTCACGGCAGCGGCCGACGGTGACAAGCGGAAAGCCGATCTCTTCGCCGGCGATTCAGTGACCGTGGGCAAATTCGACCTTACTTATGAGAATTAAGCAATCAGGAGGCCAAAAGTGAAGCCAGGTGTTGTGATTGGCGCTGGTGGTACAGGTAAGTGGGTGGCTACTTACGTAGCGCGCATGGCCCTCGATCTACATCAGCGGAAGCTGCTGCGTGATTATGGTGAAGCTGCTCGACAACGGCCTGACTGGGGGGAGCTGCCCGAAACCTTAGATCTCTTCGTCGTCGACGTTGCTGATAGTGAGAAGGTGCCGGTTGAAATCAACGACGCCTTCGTCGAACAATTCGCGTTAGACTACAGCGACACCAGCCCCAACTTCGAAAACATCGCCCAGGGCTACCGTCAGGTCGTCGAATCGATTCAGAATGGTACCGGCGAGTCCGATTACCCGCAGGTTGCGCGATGGCTGCGGCGCGACGATGCCCGATGCTATAAGCTTGATAAGTTAACCGCCTCGACCCATGGTGGTGCTGGTCAACTTCGCCAGCTTGCTCGCCTGAGCCTGTTTCTGTCCATGCAGGCAGATCTAGATGTGCCCAACCGCATCCAACAGGCGTTGCAGGACGTCGCAAAGGCATGGAATCATACTGATCGGGTGACGATCTTTATTACCGGTTCCGTCGCCGGCGGTACCGGCTCGGGCACACTGATCGACCTGGCGGCTCTGGTGCACTACTACGCACCTCAGATCTTTGGCGACAACTTCGATGTCATCGGCTTCGTTGTGCTGCCCACAACGTTCAGCACCATTACGAAGGCCGGCAGCGACGAGATGGTCCGCATGCGGGCTAACAGCTATGCGGCTACGCGCGAGTTAATGCGTTTCACCACCGCTCCCGGCGGCTACCAAATCAGTTTCACGAATAACCTTACCGTCAAGGTGGATAATCCGCTCTTCTCCCTTGTCTACTTGGTGGAAGGGACTCGTCACGGCGGCTATGACCTGCAAGCAGTCGCCCCTCAACTGGGCACCGACCCCTGCGTGGCTGATGCCGTCTTATTGCACCTGTCGACCAAGGTCGATTACATGCAAATTAAGACCTCGCAGATGCAGCATCCCGAGGGCGCCTATTCAGTAATGGGAAGCGTCCTCTACGTTATGCCCGCCGAAGAAATGATTTGGGAATTCGGGCATGAACTGACCCGGGCCGCATTAGAAGCCCTCCGCTGGGGATCGGCCCTTCACACAGCGAGCGACATCGAGGCTGTTGCGGCTCGGGCGTCCGCTGAGGCCATAGGATGGCGCACCGATTTCTTTGAATCCGCCGCTTCGACGAACAGCCCCCTCAATCGTTGGATCTGCAATTTCCTCAACACCGCCAAGAAACCGCAACTGTCCACTCCCGTGTTGATGAGTACTCTAAGATTCAACGATCGCGAACGCGACCTTCCGCTGCCGGTGCTCAAGCTCGAAGATGAAGTCGAGGTAGCCGGTATCGGCCAGATCGGTGAACCGCCGACGGTGAAGTCGCTGGCGGAAGAGAAGGTCGCAAGCACCATCGGGACGCCGGGCGATGACATCAGCGGTGGTCGCCGGCCCACAATGTGGGCGGTGCTAAGCACGTTTCGTGCAAACCATCAGGAGGCCTTCCGGACCTACTTGGCCTCGATGGTCCTGGAAGCACTTAATGAAACCGCTGAGGGCAGGGCAGCTCGTCCTCGGCGCGGCGGACTGCAGCTGGCTGGCGCCGTCCTGACTTCCATCCAAGACTATCTGAGCGAATTCAAGACCGGCTTCGACGGCATCTACCGGGAACAACAGGTCATTCCTGGACGTGGCGAGACGAAGCTGGATCGCGCGAGTCGCGAGGCCAGCCTCGCCGAAGCCGATATGTTGCGCGATCAAGGTCGCTTGCGCGACATTGCGAACAACCATGGTGAACAAGTTGCATACTTACAGCGCAAGCAAGTGTGGTATGACCTAACAGTCCAAGATCTGGTTGCTTCGGTTCTCGTTTCCATCATTGATGATCTTATCGCTATTACTGGTGACTACGCGCAGTCCGTCAACGTGTGGGCAGCCAGCCTGCGCGACGATGTGACTCAGCTCGAAACGACGGTTGGCAAGATTCGCGACCGCCGCCGCGAGGCCGCCCGCGTGCAGGTCCGCCAGTACATATCTGAGCCTGAAGATGCCTTCGAAACCGCATTGCTGGCCGAGCACGCGGGCGCATCGAGCGCCAGCCATCTCGCCGACAGTACAGCGGTCGACGGCTTGCTCTCTCAGATGGGCTGGACGTGGGACGACCCAGCGGACCCGACTTCCCTACTTCTGGGTCTGCCCGAGGTGCCAGGCCGGCCGGTCACGCCGTGGAAGCGGGAGGATTGGGCCCGCGATGGGGCGGCCATCGTCCAACTAGCTGCCATGCCCACATTTGAACCGATTCGGCGGTTGACTATCTGGGACGCCCTCATCGCAACGGGTACCGATGCGGCCACTTTTCGAAATGAGGTTGGTCTCCGCAGCGCCCCCATTACTGCTGTAGATGATCAGCAGCAGCAACGTAGCCCTGCCATTCATACAATCGATCAAGAGTTTGTCGTTGCCAACTGGCTAGAAGCCCAATCTGATGACATGGCCGGATCGCCCCGGCGATTGTCATCGGACCTGAGAGCCAGTCTGGGCAACGCCGCTGTGCCCTGGGACGACCCGCACAGGATCTTGGGCGTCACTCTGCGTCACTTGATAAAGCTCGGTTCTCTGAGTTGCGTGCCTCAACTTCGCGATCCCTACCAGCGCTTGCTGACTGGTATAGCGACAGTAGAAGGCACCGAAGGCCGTGTACCCCTTCACCTATTCCCGGGTGAGCAGCTCGCTGCAGAGCTTGAGCAACAGAGTCTGAACCTTCTCGATGAACAGGTGACTATTCCGGTTGAGCTCGTTGGCCTGTTGGAAGACGGTGACGCGCTGACCCGATTTGCTCGCGCAATTGCCTTTGACAAAATCCACTCACATCGGGACCGGGAGACTGGTGACCTGGTCTGGATCACCGAAGGCGATGGTGGTGCAACTCTGAGCGTCGCTTTCGGCTCCAACGCCAGCGAAGCATGTGCCAACTTCAGTAGCCCCCCGAGCCCAAGTATGGAACAGACGGTCGTTGATTTGATGGCGAAAGTGCGCGCCGTCGAAGATGCTATGGATGATGCGTCCTATGTGCAGGTCCTAAGAACTAAGGCGCAAGGGCGGCTGATACCTGAAAGTGATTCTACCGAATCCGCTTTACGAGAGGGCCTTGACAGAACATTGCGAATGCTGCTCAGTCGCCACGCCAGCAAGATGCAATAGCTAGCACCGGTGCTCCGTTACATGTATACGCGACTTAGGCTTAGCCTCCTACTCCTTGTCTTTGTCGCCGTATTCGGTTTTGACGTTTGCATTCATCTATCACCGAGTGCCCACGCATCCACAGGCATCAGCGAGCTGCTCGCCGGTGACTCCGCTAACACACAACTAACCCCAACGACCACCGCACCACAACAACTGAGCTCTTCGCCGGATGATCCCGCTTCTGCCGTCGATTCGGCTAACCTGACCATTCAGGTGGCGATGGCAATCCTGGCCACCGTGACCCTACTAACAATTATTGCGGGATTCCTTGGCGTGAGAGAAGCCAGGAACATTCGCGCTACCCGGGAGGAGATGGCTGGTGTCATTGAGGAGACGAAGTCCCTAAGAGATAAGCTGGAAAACGACCTTTCCTCGCTAACCAGAGATTTCGAAACACTGGTTCAAGTCGCCCACCTGTTTCACGAGGGGCAGCAGGCATACGGTGAAGGCAACTTTCCAAAAGCAATTGGCTACTTCAATGACGCTCTCGAATATCAGCCCGACAATCACCGAATTCTGGCTCGGCTTGGACGATGCTATACGAGCCTTGGCAACCTCAGCCGCGCCGAGCATTACTTGACCCGCGCTCTTAGGGCGAATCCGGAGGACCCCGCCATTCTGCGCGCCCTTGCGGCTAATGCCCGCTACGTTGATCCCCCCAAGGCCTTGGATCTAATCCAGCGTGCGATAGATTCAGATCCATCCGACCCCGAGAGCTGGAGCTATTTCGGACTGCTCCTAAGGGACCTCGATGACTATCAAGAATCTCTAGTAGCGGTTGAGGAATCCTGTCGCCTTAATCCAAGCGACCCCATCGCTCAGTACTTCCGTGCCCTTCTTGAGGAGCGCCTGGGGCATCGCGATACTGCGGCTCTGATTCTAGTAGAAGCATGTTCCAATCTGGATCTCTTAGAGCGTTCACATAGAATAAAGCCAATATGGGCAAATGCGCTAAGGTGGGCTCATTCAGTTGTGGTTTCCTTAGACGATGGCGTAGAAATCGCCCGTGATATCGTTAAGCAGGCGACTGAGCCGAGGACTGCCTTAGCGGTTGTCGGACACATGGCATTTCTCTTAGGCCCCAGTGTCGTAGACAGCGGTGGTCAGTTACACCCTAGCCTGGCCTGCTTTGAGCTGAATCTAGTTCGTGAGTATGCCTCACTAATTGCGGAACAGCGCTCGGTGGAAGCGAGCCTCTTGAATCAGTGTGAGCAAATTGCCAACGGATCTAAATAGTGTCAGAGTATAAGACTGGGGGCCTGCGAGTGGTAGTTATTGAGTTCGCGGGAATGCCGAAGAGTGGCAAGACAACCACCATGGACATTGTGTCTCACTATCTCAAACGCTGTGGCATGGCCGTCAAGGAATTTCACGGGGGCGGACGATATGCACCAATGGATAAAAGCCACCTCGGTGCATTGAATCTGTATCTAGGGTGCCAGGCAATCGAACAAGTATTGGAATTACGCACTACGTCAAACGGGATACCAGTCGCCATTCTTGACCGCGCTTTAACCGATAGGCTCATCTTTAGCCGGGCTCTGTGCGATTTGGGTCGCTTGAGCGCACAACATCTTTCTGCGTGGCAAGAGCTATTGAACGTACCCGAGCTAAGGCATTCTATTGATATGACTTTCGTGTTTACTTGTACCCCTCAGCTCAGCCTGCAGCGAGAGAACAAGGACAAGCTGTCAACCGCAAGCGGCAGAATAATGAACACTGATCTGCTAGAAGCCCTGCGGACCGGCGCGTTGTCCATCACAAGTGGCGAGTCGCCGCCATGTTCCAAGCAGCTCTTCCACGTCGATACCGAGAAGTTTGATGGATCACCGCAGGCAACAGCCCGCCTCGTCGTTGAGCACCTGCGTGGAATTGATGCACTGAAGGATGTGCCCGGTCCGGACAGCGAAGGTCTCCGCTGAATGGCGGATGACATCGGGCGCAAGATCATACGGGACACGACGTCAGCTCGCCGCTATGTCGCGAATGTGAGAGACGCCGCAAGTGTTATCATCTTATCAAAGGGTGCCTACGACATATTGCACGTCGGCCACGTGTTGGCCCTTCAGTCCGCAAAGAACCTTGGAACGTATCTCGTTGTGGCGGTAGCATCGGATCGATCGATTATGAGCCGAAAGGGACCCAAGCGCCCGATACTCCCATGGGAGCACCGCGCTCTTATGGTAGCAGCGTTAGACATGGTCGACCTAGTGACCGAATACGATCATGAGTCGCCGCGAGACGTGATATTTGCGTTGGCACCAGACATATTTGTGGCATCACACTTGGACTCGTTGCCGAAGGGGTCACAAGAAGAAATGGCCAACGTAGGCATACGGTGCCATCTGGTTGCTAAGCCGTCCGCATTGTCAACGTCGGCAATAATTGATAGGATCTTACAGAGGTATCAAAGTACATGAAAGTCAACATTAGTTACCGTGTTGTCGGCGACACTAGCGAACGGGCGAAGGTAATGAACAGCAGCCTGCTCGAGCTCGCCGATAGTCCGATTAGGTTGGCTGACCCCAACCCTACATCGGTGCCCCATATCACTATTGCGATGGGTCAGGTGAAGAACGCCCATGAGATCCAGACAATTGTTAATATCGTGGAACCCATTGCCCGCGAGCTGTGTCCTGCTGTGGTTGGGTTCGGTCATCCGTACCGTGAAGGTGCAACCGGCCGTTACATATTCGCGGATGCACATCTGCCTCGTGAGCTCGAAGAAGCCCGATCGGCGATCTGGCTGAGGCTTGGCGACGTCTTTGTTGAAGAAGCGCGGCGCAGCAACGAGGCGCATTTGACGCTCGGTCACGTAGAGGCCTGTCTCGAGCAGGTTGATCAATTCCTCGCACTGCAGAGTGCGCCCCGGACTGCCCCGTCGAATTCCTCGATATAGCAGTTGGGAAGGCAAAGGGTATGCGAGGTGAACTCATCCATGAGGTACCCATGCAACGGCTTGACCGCTTGATCGATGCGAACATCATCGCCTCCAAAGCCGGCGCACAAACAGGTCGTTCTCTTCAGGCCCAAATCGAACGGGCGGCGATGGGCCTCGATATTCCGCTGGCATATGCCGAGGTCCATCTGGCAAGAACAGCCAGCGTACCGCGGCTACCGCCATTGAGCGGATGCAATCAACTGCACATCACCGGTCCGAACTGAGTCACGCCTTCGCTCACCATCACCGCGCAGAGCCTCACGCGCCGAGAAACAGACGGGCCTCAGCTGACACAATCGAAGATTGTGGGTAACGTCATGCAAATGCCGTTGAACCCGTTTAACGACATCGCGCAGACGCGGCTGGAGGCGCCAGTCGTACGACAAGGCCTGAATGAAACCGGCGATGAGATGGGCGCAAATTCAGCGCATGGAAGCGAATATACGAAGACGGCGTGCGATCGCATCGATTGCAGCAGTTGGCAGATGTCCCTTGATGTTCCGCCAGGATCAGAAATCAGCTCACCAGCAGAGCTGTTCTCCGCAAAGGTCCCGAGGAGCGATGCGCGCAGACGCGCATCCTCATAAAACAGGCAGAAGGCAACGCTTGCGGCGGCAAAGCAAGAAGAGATCAACCTTTCTGCGAGTAGTGGATTTCGCCTGGGGCTGGAGGAGGCAGATATTCCCCCAGAAGCAGCAGGCGCAGCGTCTTCACTCTCGATGACTGTGATTTGACAGGAAACGAGCCGTATCCGTTTGTTCGATTGTGAAGGCAAGAGACTGTATCGGTTCATGGATTTGATCTTCTCGCCGAAGCCGATAGCTTCGCTTAAGCGTCACGCCGAGGTCCGCGAGCTCTGCGAATTGCGTCTCCGATTTGAGAGTCAGATCGTCAGGACAGATGTCTACGATGAAGCCAGGCGATGCTAAATGTGGTGCGTCATTGTGTCGAGGCGTTGTGTTAGATTTCGGCTGTGGCTCGGGGAAGTTCTCACAAGAGAGATTTGCAAGATAGATGGCGTATTAGCGGTGGCAAGTGGGTGTGACATCAGTTATGAAGCGCTCCAGCTTGCTCGCGGACGTTGCGGCCTTAACGTATGTCTGGTCAGTCACTGTGGCACTCTGCCATTCCAGACCGGCAGTATCGATGCCCTGACTGCTTGTTTTGTCTGTCATTTCGAACTGCCGGTCACGGTGTTGCACGAAATTGTTCGCGTTGTGAAACCTGGTGGAGACATTGTTATAAGTCGATATGGCCGCGCTGGCACTGTTGAACGTCTGAAACGTCAGCCCGGCGTGCAAGTTGTACGCGAGAGGTTAGTCCCCAAGTGTACTGGTCACTCTGTGCTGCATCTTCGTCGGAACCATGGAATCGGAAAAGACTTTGGCCAATGAAATCACGGGTTGCCAGGCCGCCAGCAAGGAAGCTGCGTGTTCATCCGACGTTAAGAACGCGATGAACGGGGCCATCTCCTGGTTAACTAAGACCGCTAGCGTCACCCGCAGATGGGACTCCTCCATCGGACTGAAGGGCGCGGCAGCCCGAATGTCTTGGACGGCTTGAGTGTACTGCAGGTTCCCGTCAGCGTCCTCGAGGACCCAGATGCCGCCCCAGCGCTGGTTGTGCCTCGACTTCGAGGAGGAAGCAGACGTAGGCGTGTAAGGCGGCGAGCGAGTACTCCTCGGCGTTGGCTTCACCGTCGGGCGCTTCGGTCGGGCTCTGCTCCGCTTCCCGCCACAAGTCGAGGAAGCAGTTGAGGTCACTGATGTGGCGCCAGAGGCGGTAGTAGGTCGGTAGCCGCTCGACCATCATCTGGTGCCGCCACTCCGGCATCGCCCCCTGCCGACGAGCTCCGCGTTTGGACTTGAGCTGGTATGCCGGCGCTTCGGATTTCACGGGGGAGTTGGGGTGATGGTGGCGAGTAGGGACCAGTTGGGCTTGCCGGCGTAGAGCAGGGCGCGGATGCGGTAGTTCCTGAACGAGGTGAACCCGAACGCGATGCGCTTGACGACCTTGATCAAGTTGTTCACCGCTTCGGTCGGGCCGTTGGACACGAACGCCTGGTGCCACGCGGCGATCTGGTGGCGCCAGCGCGTGATCGTGCGACCCAGGATGTTCACCTCCGGCGGACACGATTCGTCCTGGAGGTCGATGCCGAGACGGGTGACGAACTCGAGAGCGATCTCGGGCTCCATCGGGTCGAACAGGGATCGCACGACCTCTTTCGCGTGCCAGGCCATGCGGACTTCGCCCCGAGGGTCGCCGGCCTCGAGGAGGCCCAGGAGACGCTGGCGACCACGGTCGTCGAGGCGTTCGTCGGCCTTGGTGAGCAACCGCCTGCACCGAAAGAGTGGGTCGGGTTTGCGGCCCCGGTGTCCGAGCGTGTCGTTCTGGACCCGGCGGCGGACCTCGTCGAGACGCTGGTTGGCGAGCTTCACCAGATGAAACGGATCGGCGACCTGGATCGCGTGGGGCAGCATCGTGTCGAAGGCGAGACGCCACGGTCCTGAGAGGTCCAGCACGGCGAAGCGGATACGGTCGAGCCAGTCCTGGTCGTGTTGGGCGAGCCACTCACATGCCCCGGCTGCGCTGCGGCCGGGGATCACATCGAGGAGTTGGCCGCGGCCCACGTCGACGATGGAGGTCGACCACATCTGGTGGTGCCAGCGGCCGAGGCGGGCGAAGAGGGTCTCGTCGAGGCCGAGAGCGTCGACGTCGCCGATGCGGTCAGGATCGTCGACCAACGGCGTGCCGTAGGCGATGACGGTGTCGTTGATCGTGTGCCAGTCACAACCCAACTCGGTGGCGAGGTCGTTGACGCTGCGCTTGAACCTGCCGACCTGTTCGGTCACCCACCGCCCGGCACGATCGGTCATCACAAGCCGCGCCGCTGCGATGTGTGGCGCTGTCTCGGTGAACGATCCGACCGAGCAGGCAGTGTTCGGGCAGCGCCAGCGGTGTTTGTGCCACACCAGCCGCGCGGGCCGTCCGAACGCGGGGAGGTCGACGAGCTCGACGGGCCGCTGATCCTTGGCCCACACCTGCCCGTCACACCCATGGCAGGCGGGCCGTCGGGTGCGGGTCTCGATGTGGACCCGTACAGGACCGTCCGGTTCGTCGACCGCCCCGAGGACGGTGACATCGCCGAGGCCGACGAGGAGTTCGCACACGCGCGTAGGGTCGACGATCACAGGGGCCCTCCGGCATCTGACTGGCTTCAACACCGTCAGATTCGCAGGGCCCCTGTGCCGCGCCAGGGACCCTCAGCCCGCGACCACTTCCCCCTCAGATCCGAAGTGCCGGTATGCCCGCTCTCGGCTGAGTTGGTCGAGCTTAAGGATCTCGTAGGCCAGGTCTCGGATGAGAGGCGCTTCGAGGTGCTTGCGGAAGTGGGCCACCGAGACGCCGGGGTGATCGTCGCCGCCCCACTGTTCGGCGGCTTGGCGCCTACGGGCAGCTGTTATCAGGCCCTTGGTGCCGGCCTTCACGGCGAAGAGCGTTTGGGCGACGTCGGCTCTTGGTCCCGGGCCGAGCAGCTGCAGGGCCTGTTTGACGATCTGCTCCGCGGCGATGGCCAGTTCAGGAGCGCCCTCGCCGGTGGCCAGTTCGTGGACGCAGCCCAAGGCCAGCAGTTCGGGGCAGTGCTCCAGCAGCGACAGCCGCACCCCGCCGTCGATCATCAGCTGGGCCAGCTCTGCGGCCAATGTGTCCAGGTTGAGGTGTGCGAGCGACATAAGCATTGCCAGTTGATACCTACTTGGAAACCACTCTAGACCCACTAGAGAACGCGTCCCTTACTCCTGCACGCTCTCAAGGACCAGTCAGCAGGTGCCGGGTGGCCGGCCGAGGAGGTCTTCGACATGGCCGAGATCGTGCGACGGAGCGGCTCTGTGCCGGCGCCCCGGACTGGAGTGCTGCGACCTCGGGTTCAGCGGGAGCTGGCCCGCCGGGTTGACGAAGCCGAAGCCGACGGCGTGGTGGCGGCGGCCCGGATTCGAGGGGCGGCTCATGCCACTCACACGGCACTAACGGAAGTGGCGATCCTGAGCAACATCGAAGCCCAGTTGGTCAAGCTCTGCCCACTCGGCGAGGCTCGCTACCAGGTGATTGTGGACGGCTTCGCCGGCGTAGCCGTGACCGAAATCATGCGGCTCGGGCGGTAGGAGCAACCATGGGTGTCGCCATCGTTTTCGTTCTGCTGCTTCTGGCCGCCCTAGCGGTCTGTGCCCTCTTGCTGTTCCTGCTCTGGGATCTAGACGTTCGGTCGCAGGACCGAGAACGGGCCCTCGACCGAGAGCTGTCGGACTTGCGGGCCGCTCAACGTATCGCTCAGGCAGCTTGGCAGGCCGAGCATGACCTGTTCGCTGCGGTTCGGGAGCACACGGACGAGTCGGACTCATGAACTACCTACTACGGGCTATCGGCGTGCTCGTATTGGTGGCGGTCGGACTGCGACTGGCGGCCTGGTTGGTGATGCCGGCCGTGCCCGTGGTGCTCGCTCTCCTCGTCACCTTGGCCGTGCTGTCGGCCCTCCTGCTGCCCAACTTCTGGGCCCGTCGGGGCCCTTGACGGCCTCGTCTCGCCTGTGCGATGGCGAGCTCACATAAGCCATCGGCAGCGCGGGCCCTCTTCGACTGACTCTCTTCGGCCCCCCGCGCCTGCCCGGCAGTCCACAAGCCCAAGGGAGGAGGTGCCAAGTGAACAAGCAAAACCTGCAGATCCGAGCCGTCCGGCGTGAGCCGGTCGACCTGGATCGCTTAGTACTGGCCCTCCTGGCTTTGGCCGAACAGCTCCAGGCCGAATCCGTGACCGACATCGAGGAGGAGACGGCGACGGCATCAGAGGCCAATGGCGAGGCCAGCGATCAGTGGCTGCTTGCATTCATCATTGTCAACCTGGCTCTGGTCACCTGGCTGGTGGCTCTTCATGGTCGACAGGCGCCATCGGGGAGAGCAGGTCTTCCTACAGCTGCAGTTCCCGCGTGGTCTGGAAGCCGGTGCCGTCGAGAGCTTCCTCGGGGGGCTCGGTGGTCTGCTGAGGCCCTGGTGGCGCCGTTGGGCCACGACACCGGTGGTGGTGCTCGAGACAGTGGCGACCAGCGCGGGCATCACGCACCAGTTGGGCGTGTCACCTCAGTACAGGGCGGTCATAGAGGGGTTGCTGCAGGCCAGCCTGCCAGCGGTGCGGTACGAGGTCATCGAAGCGGCCAGAGGGCCATCGCGTTCACCAGTGCAGCCGAGTACCGGACGACCTCGGGTGCCCGACGCTTCGGGTCGAAGCCGAGGACTTGTCGGGCAAAACCCTTACAAGCCTGCAGCCACTGAGCGCCGAGGAGACGGTCATCATCTCCTGGCTGGTGACACCGCACCCACCGGTTGGTCCGATTCAGGTGGCTCCTCGGAATGGCCAGCACCGAGGCCCGGCCTTCTCGAGACCCGGCACTCAGACGGTGGCAACAGCCAGGCGGCTACGGCATTGAAGGCCAAGCAAGCCTCACCGCTGCTCCTCGGTACCGCTCGGATCGCTGCCGGTGCTGGGGATGCACGTCGAGCCCGGCAGTTGGTCCACCAAGTCGAGGTCGACCTGGCATAGCAGCCAGGCACCCGGTGTGCACCTGCAGCGTCGATCGATACCCGAGCGAGTGGCGGTGCGTCGAGGCCGATGCGACCGAATCGCCGATGTACGTCTGGCCGGTCGTTGTCAACGCAGCCGAGCTTGCTGGGCTGGTCGGCTGGCCCGTTGGCGTTGTGCAACTGCCCAGCCTGAAGTTAGGTGCCGCCCGCCTACTGGCTCCGGCCTCCGTCATTCCGACGACGGGGACTGTCATCGGGTGGTCGACCTACCCCGGTGGGCGGCGTCCGTTGGCCCTCGACATCGAAGCCCGGCTGCGCCACGTTCATCTGCTCGGTCCGACCGGCACCGGCAAGTCAACCTTGCTTGCAAACATGATCTGCTCCGACCTGGCAGCCGGTCATGGCGTGATCGTCGTCGACCCGAAAGGCGACCTCGTCGCCGACGTGCTCGAGCGTGTGCCGCCTGAGCGTCGAGCCGATGTCATCGTCCTTGACCCAGCGGATGTCGAGCGACCGGTCGGTCTTAATCCGCTGGCCGTCGCCGATGGGGCGAGTGCTGAGGTGGTGGTCGAGAACTTGCTCGGACTTTTCCGGTCTCTCTACGCCTCCTCTTGGGGACCCCGGACCGATGACATCTTCCGGGCGGCTCTGCTGACTCTGGCCATGAGCGGCGGGGCGACGCTTTGTGAAGTGCCGCTGCTCTTGACCAATCCGAGCTACCGGCACCGTCTGGTCGGTCGGCTCGATGACCCGGTTGGTCTGGCCCCGTTCGGGGGCTGGTACGACGGCCTGAAGGACGCCGCGCGCTGGGCGGCCAGCGGCCCAGTCCTTAACAAGGTCAGAGCCTTCTCGATGCGGCCAACGGTGCGAGCCATCGTTGGTCAGGCCCAGCCCAAGCTGTCGCTTACTCGCGTCCTGGCCGAGGGCAAGGTGCTGCTGGTGTCCTTGGCCTCGGGCCTGTTGGGCGAGGAAGCCGCCAACCTGCTCGGTGCGCTGGTGGTAGCTGAGCTGTGGCATGCCACCAAGGCCCGGGCGAGCACGGCAGCAGATCAGCGGCGGCCCTTCATGGCCTACCTCGACGAGTGGCAGAACCTGCTCCACCTACCGACCCCGATGGCCTCGGTCCTAGCCGAAGCCCGCGGTCTCGGTCTGGGGCTGACGCTGGCCCACCAGTCGCTGACCCAGTTGCCGACCGCCGCTCGGGATGCCGTGCTGGCCAATGCTCGCTCGCGGGTCTGCTTCCAGCTGCCCTCAGCTGATGCCCGCCTCATCTCCCGCGATCTCAGTGGTCTCTTCACGGCCGATGACCTGATGGGCCTTGGTGCCTACGAGGTCATGCTGGCGGCCTTCGCCGCCGGCTCGACCCAGCCACCGGCCACGGCCGAGACCATGCCGATGGCGCCAACCCTGGGTGGTGGAGCGGTGCTGCGCACCGCCTCGCGCAGCCGCTTCGGTGTTCCCCGAGCCGAGGTTGATGCCGCCATCCTGGCTCGGCAAGACGGACCGCGGGGACCCGAACCGGTCCGGCGCAAGCCGGTCACCGGCTCTGGGAGGGCATCATGAGGCGGCACATATGGCTCAGGGCTGCCGTTCCGGTCGGGTTGAGTGGCCTCTGGCATGCTGCCTGGTGGCGACAGGTAGGCGGTCCAGATTCGCGACCGACTCTCTGTAGAGAGATTGATGGGTCCGTTGGGGGTCGGTCGTGAAGCGGCCCTACCTGACCGCCAAACGGCTTGCCGTCCTCGAAGCCGGAATGTCCGCACGGGATCGGGCGCTGCTCGCTGACGTTGCCCGGCTGCGCCTCATGACCGGCGGCCAGATCGCTCGGCTCCACTTCGGCGTGTCGGAGTCGGCGCGTCGCCTAGCCCGGCGGGAGCTGGCCCGCCTGGTCGAAGCCCGTCTCCTCGTCCGTCTCGGTCGGCGGATCGGGGGCGTCCGGGCCGGTTCAGCCGGTTACGTCTACGGCCTCGATGTGGCCGGCCAGCGCCTAGCCCGTCCCGGGCAGAGGCGGTGGTGGCCGGTCACTACACCGGGCGAGCCCTTCCTACGCCATGTCCTGGCGGTTGCGGGGGTCTACGTCGAGTTGCGGCTGGCCGAGCAAACCGGCGGCTTCGAGGTGGTCGCCTTCGAGGCTGAACCGGCTTGTTGGCGGCCCTACTACGGTCCCGGCAGCGAGCGGCTCACCCTGAAGCCAGACGTCTATGTCGTGACGGTCAGCCTGGGCTACGAAGATCACGTCTTTATCGAGGTCGACCTGGCGACTGAATCCGGACCCCGTCTAGCCGCCAAGGCTCGTCTCTACATCGCCTACTTCCGTTCTGGCACCGAGCAGGCCCGTAGCGGCCTGTTCCCGCAGGTGCTCTGGCTGGTGCCCGACCAAGCCCGACTGAGCCAGCTGGTCGATGTCCTGGGGCGGCTCGACGCTGCATTCTGGCGGCTCTTTGCCGTCGCCACCTTGGACGGCGCTGTGAACGCCATCACGGGAGCTGATGCGAGCGGGCCGGACAGCGGGGCAGGCCGGGAGCTGGGGTCATGAAGCCGGTCCCGCGCAACACCGTCTTGCTGGGCGATGCCCGCGAGCAGCTGTGTCGCCTGCCCGACAACTGCGTCGATCTCGTGATCACCAGCCCGCCCTACGTCGGGCTACGCCGCTATGGCGCTGGAGTGGGTGAGATCGGGACTGAAGCGTCGGTCGGCGAGTTCGTGACGAGGCTCTTGACTGTGACCGACGAGCTCGGTCGGGTCTTGAAGCCGACCGGCAGCTTGTGGCTCAACGTGGGTGACAGCTTCTCCAACGCCGCCCGCTGGGGTGCACCACCCAAGGGCATGCTGCTGACCCCGGAGCGACTCATCATCGGGCTGGTGGAGCAAGGTTGGCTGGTGCGGGCCAAGGTCGTCTGGCACAAGCCCAACGCGATGCCGAACTCGGTGACGGACCGCTTCACGGCGACGTACGAACTGCTCTACCACCTCGTGCGCTCGCCGAGGTACTTCTTCGACCTCGACGCCGTGCGGGTGCCGCACCGCTCGACCGGGCGGCCCTTGACAGCCCGCCCGCCCCGTGCGAAGGCGAAAGCAGGGACCAGACCACCGGGCAGGCCGAGCAAGCAGCGAGCTGCATTCACCGGGCCGCTGGCCAACGGCGATAACCGCGGCCTACTGCGGGCCCGAGCCGAAGGCCGCACCGGTCACCGGCTGGGCAAGAACCCGGGCGACGTCTGGAACATCCCGACCGCTGGCTTCCGGGGGCCGCACCCTGCCGTATTCCCGGAGAGCCTCATCGAGCGGCCGCTACTGGCCTGTTGCCCGCGCCGGGTCTGCGCTCGCTGCGGAGCCCCCCGGCAGCAAGCCGCTCTCATGCCCACCAAGCCGAACTGCGCCTGTCAGGCCGACTGGCCACCCGGACTTGTGCTCGACCCCTTCATGGGAGCGGGCACCACCGGAGTAGCCGCTCGGCGGCGGGGCTACGACTGGCTCGGTATCGAGCTCAACCCGGACTACCGCACCTTGGCAACCGAACGCATCGCGGCCACGCCGTCACCACAGGGCGACGGGGCCACGGCCATGGCCGCCTAGCGGCCTCGTCGGTGCCATGCGGCTCCCAAGTTCAAGACCATCTCGAACGTCGGGATGGTCGGCCGCACCAACACCGAGGAGGCAACATGCCCAAGACTCTGGCCATCCGGCTCGACGACGAGCTGCACGCCGCGGCTGCTGCCGTGGCTCAGCTCGAAGGCATCTCGCTGACCGAGCTGATCCGCTCCAGTCTGGAAGCTCATCTCGAGGCCAAGCGGGACTCCGGTGAACTGGCCGAACGGGCCCAGTCGGTCCTCGAGCAGATCGAGGCTGAGGCTGAGGTTCGCCGTCAGGCCATCACCGGGCTGCTCGGCAGCTCAACGACACCACCGGCGGGCAAGCCAACCCGGCGGCGCAAGCCAGCTGAGTGAGGACAAGCGTCCTCCACACAGGACCTCCCGAGCCATAGAGCTCGGGAGGTCCAACCCCCTTCCAGTACCCAGAGAAATGGCTCGTTTAAGTCATATGCGTGGCTAGCAATCCGCATCCCCAGGATTTGACAATATGCCGTACAAGATGCGAATATATAATGAATGGAAGGAGGCACTCATGTGGCAAGAACAACTGCAAATAGCCCAAACAAACCTCCAAAACAAACAACCAACGATCTACTTCCGACAGGACCGGTTGTCACCTGTCGACCGCAGCGACCTGGAGGCCTACGCCGAGGTGCTGCGGGCCTACTACGACATCCCAGAGGGACAGCAGGTCTTCCCTCCCAGGACTGCGGCCAAGCGGCCAGGTGGAAGCACGGCTGCCGGCAAGCCGCCGGCACCACGGGCGACAGGTGTCAACCGGGTCGATCACCCGTGGCGGGGGACGCTATGAGCCGCGGGATCATCGCCAGCCTGCGCGACATGGTGCCGATTCGGCCATTGACGCGGATCGAGGCACTGTCGGTCACCGAGCGACAGGCCCTGCGCCTGCTCGAACTGACCGGCGTGAACGCGCCACCGGTGCCGGAACGAGTCGCCGGGGAGCTGCCGCGGGTGCAGGTCATCCGTTCGGCTCGGATCGGTCACTCTGGCGCCAGTGCCTGGGAGCAAGGCCGCTGGCGGATTGTGCTGAATGCCAACGACTCGCGGCTGAGGCAGCGCTTCAGCCTCTTCCATGAGCTGAAACACATCTTGGATCATCCGTTCGCCCGGCAGCTCTACGGTGCCGTTGACGGGCACGAGCGGGACGACTGGATCGAGCTGGTCTGCGACTACTTCGCCGGTTGTGTGCTGATGCCCCGACCCTGGCTGAAAAGTGCTTGGACCGGCGGCAACCAGCGACTGAGCACACTGGCCCGCCAGTTCGACGTCTCACAAGCAGCCATGCACACCCGCTTGCACCAGACCGGCCTGGCCGTCCAAGAGCGGCGCTGCGGCCGCCATGGCTCTGGTCGGAGAGGCGCTACCTACTTCCGGCGAGGGTCTGTTACAGCTGAAGCAGTTGCCGCCTTGGCTGTGACTAGTCATCTTATAAGTCCGACGAAGGCTCATAGGACTGTTTCCAAATGACGTGAACGGCGCGACAATAGAAAGATAAGTAATGGAGGATGCGGCGATGGATATGGCAGTAAGTAGGACAAGAGAAGCCAAGGAGTCGCCCGAAGTCGTCGCGGTTGATCCAGCCTACAAAGCCCAGGCGGTCATCTACTTGAGGGTTTCGACTGCCCAGCAGGCCAAGACCGACCGGGACGCCGAGGGCTACTCCATCCCCGCTCAACGCGAGGCCTGCCAACGCCGCGCCGCCAGCCTGGGAGCTGTAGCAGTCGACGAGTACGTCGATGCTGGCGAGTCAGCCCGCAGCTCCGACCGGCCAGCCCTGCAGACCTTGCTCAGTCGTCTCCAGACCGAGCGCGACGTCGACTACGTCATCGTCCACAAGGTCGATCGTCTGGCGCGCAATCGGGCCGACGACGTCGCCATCAACTTGGCAATCCGCCAGGCCGGGGCTCAGCTCGTCAGTGTCAGCGAGAACATCGACCAGACGCCATCGGGCATGTTGCTGCACGGCATCATGAGCTCGATCGCCGAGTTCTACAGCCAGAACCTGGCGGCGGAGATCGTCAAGGGCATGAACCAGAAGGCCAAGAAGGGTGGCCTGCCCGGACGGGCGCCGATCGGCTACCTCAACGTCCGAGAGGTAGTCGACGGTCACGAAATCCGCACTATCGACCTCGACCCTGAGCGCGCCGACCATGTCCGCTGGGCCTTCGAGGTCTATGCCACCGGCGACTACACCTTAGCTCGCCTCACCGTGGAGCTGGAGCAGCGGGGCCTCACGACACGACCGACGGCGCGCTGGGTGGCTCGGCCCTTGAGCGTGCGCTACGTCAACGACATGCTGCGCAATCCGGTCTACGCCGGGATGGTGGTGTGGGGCGGCGTGCAGTACGTCGGACGCCATGAACCGCTTGTCACCGTGGAGGTCTTCAGCCGCGTGCAGGCGGTTTTGACCCAGCACCGCAACGGGGAAAAGCAGCGCGTGAACAGTCATTACCTCAAGAGCACGATCTACTGCGGCCGTTGCGGCAGCCGCCTGGCCTACACCAAGGTGCGTGGCCGCGGTGGTGAGTATGAGTACTTTGTCTGCGGAGGCCGGGCGACCAAGCAGCAGACATGCGACCTACCTCATCTGTGGGTTTCGACCGTCGAGGAGATGATCGAAGAGCACTACGCCACCATCCAACTCAGCGAGCCGATGCTCGGCACCCTCGGTGTCCGCTTGAAGCATCAGCTTCAGCAGTGGGTCGAAGTGAGTCAGCAGGACAGTCGGCGGCACCGCCGAACGGTCGAGCGGCTGGAAGCGGAGCGGCGCAAGCTGCTGCACGCCTACCAAGAAGGCGCCATCGGGCTCGACCTCCTCAAGGAGGAACAGGAGCGTCTGACGACCGATCTGGGCAAGGCCCAGGCGGGCCTTGCGGCTAGCGAGCAGCACTGGGAGGACATCGAGCGAGGTGCCGAAGCAGCCTTGGCGCTCCTGGCCAATTGCCAAGAGGCCTACCGACAGGCCAAGCCGGCTGTGCGCAAGCAGTTCAACCAGGCCTTCTTCGAAGCGATCTACCTCGACTTCGACGACGGCGAGAAGCTGACCGGCAGTCAGCTCGCCCAACCGTTCTCACACCTCCTGGCGGAGGACCTGGTGACCGACCTGGAGGCCGGTATGAGGGCAAACGAAAAGGCCCACGCAGGTCATGCAATGGGCCAGGGGTTGCCGAGAGGAGATTTGGTGGAGGTGAGGGGATTTGAACCCCTGGCCTCCGCGATGCGACCGCGGCGCTCTTCCAGCTGAGCTACACCCCCAAAGGCATCGGCGAGCCTAGCCGTCGGCCGGCGCGGCCCCGAAGCTGCCGATCACGGTGGGGAGCTCACTTGGGGCCGGTTGCGACCTTGTCGCCGTCCTTGAGGTCGGACGCGCCATTGGTCACGACGACGTCGCCGGGGCGCAGGTCCAACACGACGACGCCGGTGCCGGTCTTGTGGGTCTTGACCGCTGTCTTGGCCGCCTTGCCGTCGACGACCTTGAACACGTAGTCGGTGTCGCCCTCGGGCACGATCGCGGAGGTGGGCAACTCGACGCCGTTGCCGCTGCCCTCGTCGATCTGGATGTCCACGCTCGCGGTCATGCCGGGACGCCAGCCGGGGAGCTGGTCGACAGGAACGTCGACTCGCACGCCGTAGGTGACCCCGCCGGAGTCCGACACGGTCGGGTTCACGTCGATGCGCCCGACTCGTCCGCTGATGTCGGCGTCGGGGAAGGCGTCGACCTTGACCGCCGTGGTCTGGCCCTCACGCACCTCGGGCACGTCGACCTCGTCGATGCCGACTTTCACGCGCACGCCGGACGTGTCGTAGACGCTCATCACGGTCTGGCCCGCCCCGACCTGGGATCCGGGATGGATCTGCCCTGCCGAGTTCGCCGACGACGCGGCCGCCGACGAGCTGCCTGCAAGCGCCGCCGCCCCACCCGCGCCGCTCGGAAGCGACGCGAACGCAACGAGCCCGCCGATCGGCGATCTCACCGTCGTGTCGCGGATCTGACGTTCGAGCTGGGTCTTCTGGGACTCGACCTGGGGGTTGGATGCCGCGCTCGCGCCCCCGAGGCCGCCCAGCGCGCTCGCGAACGCGAGGTTCGACTGCGCCACCAGGCCCTGGCCGGCCATGTAGACCTGCTGTTGCATCTTGAACGTCGTCGACTGGTACTGCAGGTTGATCTTCTGCTGCGCGATCGCGAGCCGCAGCGCGACGTTGGCGGGGTCGTTGGTGGGTGCCGGGAGCGCCGTGAGGGCTGCCTGGATTCCGTCGAGGGCCTGGTTCAGCCCCAGCATCAACTCGTCGACGCCGGTGTTGACCCCGCCGAGGATCTCCTCGGGGTTCGGTTGCTTCGACGAGGACGAGCTCGAGCGGGACTTGCCACCGCCGCCCCCACCGGAGTCGAGCGCGTCGAGTTGGGCCTGCAGGTCGGCGGCGTCGAGCTGGAACAGCGTCGCGCCCACCTCGACGGACTGGCCGTTGTCGACCGACACGGTCGAGACCTTGCCCGGGACCGTGGTCGCGATCGGGACCTGACGCACGGCTTCGAGGGCGCCGTCGGCGGAGACCTTACGGGTCGCGTTCGAAGTGGTGACGGTCAGGGTCGCGACGGCCTTGCCGGATGCGCCGCCCGGGGGTGCACACGCCCCGAGGACGAACACGACGGTGGCGCTGGCAGCGAACAGGATCCGGTTGCTCACCGATCTCCGTGCGCCCCCCTCGCTCCGTCCCATGTCTCGACTCCTGACGGTGCAGTTAGGTCACTTGCCGCAGTTGGGCTTCTTGCGGTGGTTCGCCTTCTTGCGCCGGGCTCGCATGCGACGCTTGCGGGTTCGCTTGCTCATGAGGTCCTCGATCCTGGAGAACTGGGGTCTGGGAGAACTGGGGTCTGGGAGAACTGGGGTCTGGGACCGCTGCCGCCCGGCGCGGCGTCGAATCGCACCGAGGGGGCGGACGAGTCCGGTGAGGGTACCAGCATTGACCTGCGCCGACGGAATACCGATACGATCCCGTCGCATGGAGCGACTCGGAATCGTCGGGCTCGCGAACTCGGGCAAGTCGGCGCTGTTCGCCGCCCTGACGGGCATGGACGTCGAGGTCGCCCCGCACCCGTTCTCGACCCAGGGCCACAACGTCGGCACCGCCGCCGTGCCCGACCCGCGCCTCGACATGCTCGCACGCCTGTCGCAGTCCAAGAAGGTCGTGCCCGCGCAGCTCAACGTGATCGACATCGGCGGGCTCGCCGCCGGGGCGTCGGCCGGCGAGGGCCTCGGCAACCAGATGCTCGGCCAGATCCGTGAGGTCGACGCGATCCTGTTCGTGCTGCGGGCATTCGTCGACGACTCCGTGCCCTACGACGTCGACCCGCCCGACCCCGACGAGGACCTCGGGATCCTCGAGATGGAACTGTGCCTCGCCGACCTCCAGACCGTCGAGGCGCGGCTGCCGAAGCTGCGCAAGTCGGCGATGGCCGACCCCAAGGCCAAGACACTCGTGGATCTGCTCGAACGAGTTGCCGCCGTCCTCGGCGACGGTGTGCCCCTCTACCGCGCCGGCCTCTCCGACGACGACCGCGCCGGCCTCTACGACCTCTGGCTCCTGACCAACAAGAAGGCGCTCTACCTCGTGAACGTGGGCGAGGACGCCCTCGGCGACACCGGCGCCGTCGTCGACCGCTTCGTCGCGGCGCACGATGCCGTCACCCGCGAGGACGTGCTCGTCCTGTGTGTCGCGCTCGAGCACGAGGTCGCGCAGGTGGAGGACCCCGACGAGCGCGCCGAACTGCTCACCTCCTACGGGGTCGACGAGGCGGCCGTGGGCCGCGTCGCCCGTGCCGCGTACCACGCGCTCGGCAAGCGCACGTTCCTCACGACCGGCGACAAGGAGTCGCGGGCGTGGACGATCCGCGACGGCGACCGGGCGCCGCAGGCGGCGGGGGCGATCCACTCCGACTTCGAGCGCGGCTTCATCCGTGCCGAGGTCGCGACCTACGAGCAAGTGGTCGCCGCCGGCGGGTGGGACGAGGCGAAGCGGGCCGGCGACGTGAGGCTCGAGGGCAAGGACTACGTCGTCGCCGACGGCGACGTGATGGTGTTCCGCTTCAACGTCTGAGCGGGGGTGGCGGCGGTGGGGACGCAGCGGCGCTGGTTGGACGTCGAGGTCGAGATCGCCGGTACGGCTACGGGCCGGGGCCGGGGACTGTTGGGGCGTTCGTCGCTCGATCCCGGCCACGGCATGTGGATCGCCCCCTGCCCGCAGGTGCACACCTTCGGCATGCGCTTCCCGATCGACGTGGCGTTCTGCGGCGGCGACGGAACGGTGCTGCACACGGTCCGCTCGATGCGACCCTGGCGGGTGAGCCGGTGGGTGCGTGGTGGCGCCGGGGCGCTGGAGGTCGCCGCCGGCGTGCTGGGCGCGGCGGGCGTCGAGATCGGCGACCGACTCGGGTGGGCCGGCGCCCCCTTCGCCTGAGCCTGCCCGCGTTTGGGGTGGGGTCCTCTCCCAATCGCGGGTGGTCTGTGTCGCTGGCGGGTCGTCCTGCCCGCGTTTGGGGTGGGTGTCTCCCAATCGCGGGTGGTCTGTGTCGCTGGCGGGTCGTCCTGCCCGCGTTTGGGGTGGGGTCGGGTCGGGGCCGGTCAGGCCCTCGCTTCGCGCCAGCGGTCTGCCGCGTCCCATTGCGCCGACCAGTGGTCCACGTAGGCCTCGTCGAAAGCGAGGCCGCCGGCGAGGATGTCGGCCACGTCGTCACGGTCACGAGGACGCCAGGCGATCAGCTTGTGGACGAGGACGTCCTCGATCGTGAGCCAGTGATCGGGTGCCCGATCGAGGGCATGGGACTGGTACTCGGTCTGGGCGACGAGCAGATCGACGCTGATCTCGCGCCGGGCCCTCACGAGATGCGGCGTCTCGCCGGGGTCGGCCGCGACGGTCAGGTCCCAGCCGACCTCCTGGAGGCGGTCCAGCAGCGTGGCGTCCCATTCCACGAGGAGGTCGACGTCGTCGGTGATGCGCGAGGTCCGGCGGTACCGCATCGCCGCGAGAGCGCCGACGACGCACCAGCGGATCCCGATCTCATCCAGCAGGCGGGGGAGGCCGCCGAACGAGTCCGAGCCGAACGGCTCGCTCGTGGAACCCGAGCTCGTCGGGGGCATCGTCATCCTCCAACGGTGGTCGTCCGTCGAGACGGCGTGCGGCGTTCGCGACGGCGAGCACCTCCTCGCGACGCTGGGGTTCGCCCCACCCGGTCTCGCGCTCCAGTGTCCTCGACGCCGCTGCAAGTCGGCGCATGGCGCGCCGGTCGTGCTCGGAGACTGCCATCGAGCGTGAGCCTAACCGGCCTGTCGGCCCGACCGTGCCGGCTGGGGTAGGGGGGGGTTGGAGCACGAGCGTGCCATCGGGGCGTGGTTGAGCACCAGGCGGCCATGTGGCCGCCTGGTGCTCCAACCCGGGGTGTCTGGCCGCCTGGTGCTCCAAGCGGGGGTGGGCGGGTTGGGGGTCGGGGCGGTGGGGACGAGGAGAATGGTGAGATGAAGGGGACGCTGTACCTCGTCGGGACGCCGATCGGGAACCTGGGCGACCTGAGCCCGCGGGCGGTCGAGGTCCTCGACGCCGTGGACGTGGTGGCCGCGGAGGACACACGGCGCACACGCAAGCTCCTCACCGCCGCGGGCGTCGGCAAGGGCGACCGCCTCGTGTCGTTCCACCGCGACAACGAGCGCGCACAGTGGCGCCACCTGATCGACGCGCTCGAACGCGGCCGCGACGTCGCCCTCGTCAGCGACGCCGGCATGCCCCTCCTCGCCGATCCCGGCGAGGACCTCGTGCGCCGCGCTGCCGACGCCGGCATCGAGGTCGTCGTCGTGCCGGGCCCCTCGTCGGTCGTATCCGCCCTCGCGGTGAGCGGCCTCCCGGCGGGACGGTTCGTGTTCGAGGCGTTCCTGCCGCGCAAGGACGGCGAGCGCCGCCGCCGCCTCGAGTCCCTCGCAGCCGAGGAGCGCACGATGGTCTTCCTCGAGTCGCCCAACCGCACCGGTGCGAGCCTGGCGGCGATGGCGGAGGTCCTCGGCGGCGACCGGCGCGTCGCCGTGTGCCGCGAGCTGACCAAGGTCCACGAGGAGGTCTGGCGCGGCAGCCTGTCGGCGGCGGCCGCCCGCTTCGCGGACACCCGCGGGGAAGTTGTGCTGGTGGTCGCGGGCGCCGCCCCGTCGGCGACCGGCGACGTCACCGACGACGCCCTCGCGGCCTTCCTCGCGGACCGCCTCGCGGCGGGCGATCGGGTCAAGGACGCCGCCCGCGCGGCGCACGACGAGCTCGGTGTCGCCAGGAACCGTGCCTACGACGCCGCCCTCGGACTCGGTCACGGCCCGAGCCCCGAGGTCAACCGAGATGGGACCCCAGGTCCTTGACGCAGACCATGCACACGAGGTGGTCGTGGTGCGCGACGAGGTCGACGTCGCCGCCGCAGAACGTGCAGTGCTGCTGGAGCTTGCTGAGGATGATGCGGGAGTCCTCGACGGCGATCTCGAGCAGGTCGCCCTCGCCGATACCGAACGTCCGGCGGATCTCCGCGGGCAGCACGATGCGCCCCAGGTCGTCGACCTTGCGGGTCATGCCGGTGGTTCTACGCTGCATTGGCAATCCGGATCGGCGCCTGGGGACTGGTTGATACGATCCTAACCCGTCCGTCTCCGTGGACCCCCAACGGGAGCACCCCGCCGCCGTGGCCGACCAGCCCTACTTCTACGTCACCACGCCGATCTACTACGTGAACGACGTGCCCCACATCGGCCACGCGTACACGACGGTCGCCGCCGACGTCATGGCGCGCTGGCACCGCCTGCGCGGCGACCGCGTGTTCTTCCTCACCGGCACCGACGAGCACGGCCAGAAGGTCGCGCGCACCGCCGAGGAGAGGGGTGTCACGCCCCAGGAGTGGTGCGACACCGTGGTGCCCCGCTTCGAGGAGATGAACGCCCTCCTCGACATCTCCAACGACGACTTCATCCGCACGACGTCTCCACGGCACACCGCCGGTGTCGTCAAGATCCTCGAGACCTTGCGTGACCGCGGCGCGCTCTACCTCGACGACTACGAGGGCCTCTACTGCGTCGCGTGCGAGGCGTACTACACGCCCGCGGAGCTCGTCGACGCCGACGCCACGGCGGGAGCGGGCGAGCACTGCCCGATCCACAAGCGACCCGTCGAGCACCTCCGGGAGCGCAACTGGTTCTTCCGCCTCTCGGAGTACCAAGAGCGCCTCCTCGACCACATCGCCGCGAACCCCGACTTCGTGCGCCCCGAGGCGCGGCGCAACGAGGTCGTCGGGTTCGTGCGCGGCGGCCTCGCCGACGTCAGCTTCAGCCGCTCCACGATCACGTGGGGCGTGCCGATCCCGTGGGACCCCGACCAGGTGGCCTACGTGTGGCCCGACGCCCTGACCAACTACATGACCGCGGTCGGCTACGGCACCGACGACGCCCGCTTCGCCCGCGACTGGCCCGCCACCGTCCACATCGTCGGCAAGGACATCCTGCGCTTCCACGCGGTCATCTGGCCCGCGATGCTGATGGCCGCCGGCCTGCCGCTGCCGCGCACGGTGTTCGCGCACGGATGGCTCCTCGTCGGCGGCGAGAAGATGTCCAAGACCCGGGCGAACCAGATCCACCCCGCCGAGCTCGTCGACACCTTCGGCGTCGACTGCTACCGCTACTACTTCCTGCGCGACGTCAGCTTCGGCCCCGACGGGTCGTTCTCGTGGGAGGCGATCCTCGACCGCTACAACGGCGACCTCGCCAACGATCTCGGCAATCTCGCGAGCCGGGTGCTCAACATGGTCGAGCGCTACGCGGAGGCCGCTGCTCCCGGCGTGCCCCCGGTCGGGCACGACCCCGCGGTCGACGCGCTGATCGCCGCGGTCGAACAGGCCGGAGCCGACTACGGCCGCCTCGTCGAGGACTTCGACTTCGACGACGCCCTGACCGCCCTGTGGGGTGCGGTGCGTGCGGCGAACCGCTTGATCGAGGACACCGAGCCGTGGCATCTCGCCAAGTCCGCGGACCCCGACGACCGCAGCCGCCTCGACGCCGTCCTCGGTGCCGGGCTCGAGACCCTGCGCGTCGTGGCGGTGTTGCTGTCGCCCGTGATGCCGGGGGCGTGCGTGAGGCTGTGGGACAAGCTCGGCCTCGCCGGCTCGCCCGCGGACGGCCCCCTCGACGCCGCCGTGGCGTGGGGCGGCTTCCCCGAGGGGACGACGGTGACCAAGGGCGACGCGCTGTTCCCGCGTATGGAGGCGCCCGGGTGAGCGCCGGACCCGACTGGGTCGACACGCACTGCCACCTCCAGATGCTCGACGAGCCCGACGCCGAGCTGGTCGCGGAGGCCGGAGCCGACGGTGTCGCCACGCTCGTGTGCGTCGGCATCGACACGTCCACGACAGCGGCCGCGATCGAGGCGGCACGGGCCTTCGACGGCGTCCACGCGACGGCGGGGCTGCACCCCCACGAGGCACGCCACCTCGACGCGCAGTGGGACGCGATCGCCGAGTCCGCCCGCGCAGCCGAGGTCGTCGGCATCGGCGAGTGCGGCTTCGACTTCTACCGCGACCACTCGCCCCACGACGCCCAGGAGGCGGCGTTCCGGGCACAGATCGGCCTCGCGAAGGAGCTCGGCAAGGCCCTCGTGATCCACACCCGCGACGCGTGGGACGACGCGTTCAGGGTCCTCGAGGACGAGGGACCGCCGCCACGGCTCGTGTTCCACTGCTTCAGCGGCGGTCCGGCCGAGGCTGCCCGCTGTGTCGAGCTCGGCGCGGTCCTCTCGATCGCCGGGCCGATCTCCTACCCCCGCAACGACGACCTGCGCGACGCGGCCCGGTCGGTCCCGCTCGACCGACTCGTGGTCGAGACCGACGCGCCGTTCCTGTCGCCCCAGGGCTTCCGCGGCAAGACCAACTACCCCGCCCGTGTCGCCCTCGTGGGCGCGGCGCTGGCGGAGGCCCTCGGTCTGGCGGTGGCGGACGTCGCGGCGTCGACGACGACGACCGCCCGGGAGCTGTTCGGGCTCGCGGCGCCTGCACGGTGAGCCTGCTCGGCGGACGCGAGGTGCGTGAGCTCGTCCACGGCGCGGGCGTGCGCCCGTCCAAGCACAGGGGCCAGAACTTCCTGTGCGACCCCAACGTCGTGCGCCGAATCGTCGCGGTGGCCGAGGTCGCGGCGGGGGAGCGGGTCCTCGAGGTCGGTGTCGGCGTGGGCTCGCTCACGGCCGGTCTCGTCGACGCGGGTGCCGACGTCGTCGGCGTCGAGGTCGACCCCCGTCTCGCCGAGGTGGCCGCGGGTGTGGCCCCCGGAGCGCGCATCGTCGTCGCCGACGCCGCCGCCGTGGACTGGGGTGGCGTGCTGGGGGCGCAGCCGTCCACCAAGATGGTGTCGAACCTGCCCTACGCCGTCGGCACGAGCGTCCTCGTCGACCTGCTCGACGGCGTGGCGGCGTTGCGGACCTTCGTCGTGATGGTCCAGCGCGAGGTCGGCGAGCGCCTCGTAGCGGGTCCCGGCGACGACGCCTACGGGGCCGTGAGCGTGAAGGTGGCCTACCACGGCGCGGCGCGTCTGGCCGGGCGTGTGCCGCCGACGGTGTTCTGGCCGCGGCCCGAGGTCGACTCCGTGCTCGTGCGCATCGACCGCCACGAGCGTCCCCGCGTGGACACGGGGCGGGACGCGCTCTACGGCGTCGTGACCGCCGCGTTCGGCCAGCGCCGCAAGACCGTGCGCAACGCGCTCGGCGCCGGTGGGTGGGCCCCGGAGCGGGTGGAGGCCGCCCTGGCCGCGTGTGGCGTCGACACGCGGGCGCGTGCGGAGACGCTCGGTCTCGAGGACTTCGCGGCGTTGACGCGGGCACTCGGGGCGCGGGCGGTGGGGGCGTGAACATGCATGCGCGCTGGTCGGCGCACGCGAAGGTGAACCTGTCCCTCGACGTCGGCGCGGTCCGCTCCGACGGCTACCACCCCTACGTCTCGTACGCCACGAGCGTGGGTATCGCCGACACCCTCGGGTTCACCTCGGTGGACGACGGCGGTGGCGCCGTGCGTGTCACCACGTCGACGGGACTCGAGGACACCCTCGTCACGCGTGCCGTGGCTGCCGTGCTCGCTGCTGCCGACTCGCGGACCGGCCTCGACGTGGAGGTCGTGAAGCGCATTCCAGTCGGTGCCGGCCTCGGCGGTGGCTCGACCGACGCGGCGTGCGCGCTGGTCGCGACGGCGTCGCTGCTCGACCGTGAGGACCTCGACCTCGTGCCGCTCGCGGTGGCGATCGGGACCGACGTGCCGTTCTGCCTACGTGGTGGTTGTGCCCGCCTCGGCGGCCGCGGCGAGGTCGTCGACGGGTTGGCGCCGCTGCCGCCGTTCGGGATCCTCGTGGCGGTACCGCCCTTGCAGGTCCCGACCGCCGCGGTCTTCGCCGCGTTCGACAAGGTCGGTCCGGGCAACCGTGCGCGGGACGCACCGGCGCCGGACTGGCTCGCCGAGCTGGTGCCCGCGTGCTCGTTCCGAAACGACCTCGAAGCCGCCGCGTGCACGGTCGTGCCCGAGCTCGCCTGGTGGCGTGACGCGATCACGTCGGTCGCGGGCCGCGCTCCGCTCATGACCGGCTCCGGCGCGGGCTTCCTCTTGTTCGCCCCGACCCCCGGCGAGCTGCGCCCCCTCGCCGCCCAGATCTCCGAGCTCGGCGCGACCGTGTGGGCCACGACCCCCGTCCCCCACGGCGTCCTCGCGCTGGACGTGGGGACGTGAGGCGGGTTCACGACCCGCTTCACGTCCCCACGTCCGGGGTTCGGATCGACGTGGGGACGTGAGACGGGTTCACAGCCCGGTTCACGTCCCCACGTCCGGCAGGGGGTGCCTACGCTTCGTGGACTTCCCGGCGACAGCGACGATGGCGGAGGCGACGATGCTCGCAGCGTTCAGCATCACCCCACTCGGCGTTGGCGACTCCGTTTCCGCCGAGGTGGCCGACGCGGTCCGTCTCGTGCGTGAGAGCGGGCTTGCGAACGAGACCAACTCGATGTTCACCAACGTCGAGGGTGACTGGGACGAGGTGATGTCACTCATCGGCCGTTGCGTCGCGAAGGTGGGCGAGGCAGCACCGCGGGTGAGCGTCGTCGTCAAGATCGACTACCGCCCCGGGGCCGAGAACGCGATGGAGACCAAGGTCTCCTCGCTCGAGGCTCACCTCGACACCGACGAAGCCACAGACACCGACGGCGCCGATGGTTGGCTGGACTACCCCTGACGACGGGACAGGTCAGTCGGGACGGATCACGTCGGGCGGGTAGGCGGCCTCTTCGGAAGCGGGACGCACCGGGATCGGACCGGGACCGGAGGCGGCCGGATCACCCGCCTGCGGGGGAGTCTCGCTGAGGTCGATCTCGGGGATCTCCTCGGTGGAGTCGTTGGTGACCGGTGCCGCCGCCTCGGTGGGTGGCGCCGCCGCCTCGGGCCACGCCGTCTCGAACTCCGACGCCGGGGCCGCATCGGGCCATGTCGCCTCGTACGCGACCGCCGCCTCGATAGCGGTCTCGGGTTGGGACTCGGCTGCGACCGCGGCGTCGTCCCATCCGTCCTCGAACACCGGTGGGGTGGCGGGGGCAACCCTGGACACGCGCGGCGGTGGGACTTCGCCGTCGAGCTTGTCGGACATGCGGATCAGCAGCATGCCGAGCTCGTAGAGGCTCACCTTGACGGCGCCCTCGACCTCGCCGTGGAGACGCTCCGAGCCGCCCTCGTGCAACTCGTCGCCCAGTGTCGTCAACGCGGCACGGGCACCCGCGAGGCCGCGGTCGAGGCGTTCGGAGACCCCGACGAACTGCTCGGCGCCGAGGCTGCCGACGGCGTCGGAGAGGTCGATCGACGGGTCGACCGCGGCGGCACGGTAGGCGCCCTTGAACACCGTCTTGAGATCCGAGCCGACCGCGGACACGTCGTCGAAGACGCGCTCCCACGCGTCCGACACGCGGCCCCAGTCGTTGACGCCGACCACGGGATCGGACTGGTCGGGCTGTTGGGCCTCTTCGGTGGGCTCCGATGTCGGCGCCGTCACGTCGTCGCCTCCGGTCCGGCGGGAGGAGCAGGGCTGGGGGCAGACCCCGGCGAAGCTCACTGGTGTAGTTCAAGGTAGCCGGACCCGGCAGGGCCGCGGTGGATGCCCGGCCGCGCCAGGGCCGGCTTCACGGATGCCGGCGCCAAGAGGGAGAATCGGGCCCATGTCCGAGAACGAACGGCGCGAACGAGCCGAGGCGCGGGCCGACATACTCGCCCTGATCGGCTTCGTCCTGTGCGCAGCTCTCGGCGGAACCATCGGAATGCTCACCTACGGCCCGCCCGGACTCGTCATCGGCGCTGCGATCACGACTCCGCTGTCGCTGATCGTCGCCGCACTCGTGAACAAGCTGCCGTTCATGCGCGACGTCTACTGACCCACCGTGGCGCTACCGTGAATGCCCGATCCGGGGTGGTGTAATCGGCAGCACGAGAGGTTTTGGTCCTCTAAGACAGGGTTCGAGTCCTTGCCCCGGAGCGAAGCGGTGACCGCGACCGGTCCCGTCGGCTCCCAGTGTGGAAGGTGCCTCCCAGATGTCGAATCCGCTGGTTGCCGTGGTGCTCGCTGCCGGCGCGGGCACACGCATGAAGTCGGCTCTGCCCAAGGTCCTCCACCCGGTGTGCGGTCGGCCGCTGCTCGACTGGGTCCTGCGGGCCGCGGCCGGCACCGGACCCGAGCAGATCTGCGTCGTCGTCGGCCACGGCGCCGAAGCGGTCACGGCCCACCTCGACAGCGTCGACGTCGGTGTGGCGGTACGTACGGTCACCCAGCCCGACCAGCGCGGAACGGGTGACGCGGCCGCGTGCGCCCTCGCGGCGCTCGCACCGGGCAGGCGCGACATCCTGCTCCTCCCGGGCGACATGCCGCTCGTGACCTCCGAGACGCTCGCGGAGATGGTGTCGCTCCACGCGGCCGACGCCACCGCCGTGACCCTGCTCACGGCGCACTTCGACGACCCGACCGGGTACGGCCGCGTCGTGCGCGAGATCGGCGGCGGCGTCTCGCGCATCGTCGAGGAGGCCGACTGCACCCGCGAGCAGCGCCAGATCTCGGAGGTCGCGGTCAGCACCTATGTCTTCGACGAAGAGCGACTGCGCGCCGAGATCACCCGCCTCGGCACCGACAACGCGCAGGGCGAGGTGTACCTGACCGACGCGGTGGCGGCGCTCTTTCCCGACGTCGACACCGTCACCGCGGACGCCGACGAGGTGCGTGGCATCAACGACCGTGCCCAGCTCGCCGCGACCGAGTCGCTCGCCCGCCGCCGCATCAACGAGGGCTGGATGCGTGCCGGGGTGACGATGCGCGACCCCGCCACCGCCTACGTCGACGCCGCCGTCGAGCTCGAGGCCGACGTCACGTTGCTGCCCGACGTCGTCCTCGAGGGATCGACGCGTGTCGGAGCGGGTGCGGTCGTGGGCCCCTCGGTGCGACTCGTCGACGCCGACATCGGCAGGGACGTGACCCTGAGCTACTGCGTGGTGCGCGACTCGTCCATGGGTGAGGGTTCCGACTGCGGGCCGTACGCGAGCCTCCGCGGCGGCTGCTCGGTCGAGGAGGGCGCCCACGTGGGGACCTTCGTCGAAGCGAAGAACTCCGTGATCGGGCGCGGCTCGAAGGTCCCCCACCTCAGCTACGTCGGGGACGCGACGCTCGCCGCGGACGTCAACCTCGGCGCCAACACGATCACGTGCAACTGGGACGGTGTCGACAAGCACCGCACGGTCGTGGGCGAGGGCGTGCGCACGGGTTCGGGCACGCTGTTGGTGGCACCCGTCGAGGTCGGCGACGACGCCTACACAGCGGCCGGCGCGGTCGTGACCCGCGACGTACCGCCCGGCGCCCTCGCCAAGGGGATGCCCGCCCGCAACGTCGAGGGTTGGACCGCCGCCAACCGCCCACCACGGCCAGCGCGGTCCTGAGCCCGACCCGCCGCCGACCCCCCGAGCCTGACCTGCCGACCGGCAACGAGCCGACAGGACCGTGGTCCGCACGGAGCGAACCGGTACGGTAGACCGCAGCGGGCGGCAACCACTCGACATCAGGGACCTTCCAGGGAGCGGGATCCAGTGGAGATCAACTCCAAGCGCACACTGCAGATCTTCGCGGGACGCTCCAATCCGGAGCTCGCACAGGAGATCGCCACCCAGCTCAAACAGCCCCTCGGCACCGTCGAGATCGCCACGTTCGCGAACGGCGAGATCTACTGCCGTTTCGAGGAGAGCGTGCGCGGCTCCGACGTGTACGTGATCCAGACGCACTCGCCGCCCGTCAACGAGGCGATCATGGAGCAGTGCATCATGATCGACGCGCTCAAGCGTGCCTCGGCGGGGAGGATCACGGCGGTCTGTCCGTACTACGGCTACAGCCGCCAGGACAAGAAGGCACGCAGTCGCGAGCCGATCGCGGCGCGCCTCGTGGCCGACATGCTCACCGCTGCCGGGGCGGGCCGGGTGATCTCGGTCGACCTCCACACCGGCCAGATCCAGGGATTCTTCGACTTCCCCTTCGACCACCTGACGGCACTGCCACTGCTCGCCGACTGGGTCCGCAACGAGGTGCCCGGCGACGTCGTCGTCGTCTCGCCCGACGCGGGACGGGTCAAGGTGACCGAGCGTATGGCGTCGATGCTGCAGTCCGACGTCGCCATCCTGTACAAGCGCCGCAGCACCGACGTTCGCAACGAATCCGAGACGCTCGCCGTCGTCGGTGACGTCGAAGGCCGCCACTGCATCCTCGTCGACGACATGATCGACACAGCCGGCACGATCTGCGGCGCTGCCGCTCTCCTCAAGGATCAAGGCGCCCAAGAGGTCGACGCGCTCGCGACCCACGGCATCTTCAGCGACCCCGCCATCGACCGGCTCAAGAACGCGCCGATCGAACGGATCGTGGTGACCAACACCGTACCGATCCCACCGGAGCGCCGCTTCGACAAGCTCACGGTGCTGTCGGCGGCGCCGATCGTGGCGAAGGCGATCAGGGCGGTGTTCGAGGACACGTCGGTCTCGGAGATCTTCGCCGGCAACAACCAGCCCTGAGGGGCGGCTTCGTCACCGAACTCCGCCCTCAACTAGGCTCGCCGCGCCGAGTCCTCTCTTCTCCCCCTGCACTCACCCCCGGGGTTCGCACATGGCAACCGAAGTCGACCTGAAAGCACGTCTGCGCAGCACCGGCGAGGTCGGCACGCGTCCGGCGCGCCGGCTCCGCCGCGACGGTTTGATCCCGGCGACCGTGTACGGCCGCGGCACCGACCCGCGTAGCGTGGCCGTCGAGTACAAGTCGCTCTTCCGTGCCATCAACACCGATGCCGGCCTCAACGCGCTGATCAACCTCGACATCGACGGGTCGGGCCGCGAGCTCACCATGGCGCGTGTCGTCGAGCGTCACCCCACCCGCGACGAGATACGCCACGTCGACTTCCTCGTGATCTCCAAGACCGAGGCGGTCTCGACCGACGTGCCGATCACCGTGGTCGGCGAGGCGGTCGGCGTTGCCAACGGCGGCATCCTCGACCAGGTCCTCTACGCGCTGCCGATATCGGCGTTGCCGACCGAGGTGCCCCAGTCGATCGAGATCGACGTCACCGCACTCGACATCGGCGAGACGCTCACCGTCGCGGCACTGACGATCCCGCCCGGCGTCGAGGTCACCGTCGAGAGCGACGTCGCCGTGGTCGGTGTCCTCGCGCAGCGCGGCCTCGAGGCCGAGGAGGAAGAAGCCGAGGCCGAGGGTGCCGAGGAAGGTGCCGAGGGTGGCGAGGGTGCCGAGGCGGCAGCCGAGGCGAGCGACGAGGGCTGACGCCGACGCCCGACCGGCCCCGAGGTCACGGCGGTGATCGGGCGGCGCCGGAGCGCGGACCGACGTGGACCCGACGTCGGATTCGCGGTCGTGGGGCTCGGCAATCCCGGCGCCGAGTACGACGGCACCCGCCACAACGTCGGTTTCGAGGTCGTCGACGTCCTCGCACGCCGGCATCACGGTTCGTGGCGCACTTCACGCCAGCGTGCCGAGGTGTGCGAGATCCAGTCCGAGGCGGGACGGATCCTGCTCGCGAAACCGCAGACCTTCATGAACCTCGCGGGCGAGAGCGTCAAGGCGATCATGGGTCACTTCGGCATCGAGCTCGAGGGGCTGCTCGTGGTCCACGACGAGCTCGACCTGCCCCTGGGGACCGTGCGCCTCAAGCCGGGTGGAGGCACCGCGGGCCACAACGGCCTCAAGTCGGTCGTCGCCTGCCTCGGCACAAGGGACTTCGTCCGACTGCGCCTCGGCATCGGGCGCCCACCGGGGCGCATGCCCGGCGCCGACTTCGTCCTGAAGCGGTTCCGCTCCGACGAGGTGGCCGAAGCCGAGGTATCGGTGCAGGTCGCCGCCGACATGGCCGAGTCGTGGGCCACCCACGGTATCGAGGCGACCCAGAACCGGTTCCACGCCGACCGACAGTGAGACGTGGGCACGGTGGATTCCCGCAGTAGGCGGTGGCGCGCTCGGTGATCGGTCGGCTCCTCTGGGTGGGCGAATGACCGTCCTTGCAGGCTGTGCGACGGTATCATCGCCCGCCTTCGTGGCAGTCCCAGGGAGATGGCGTGATCGGATTCAAGAGCGTGCTGCGTGCCCTCGGGGCATTCGCCGGGTTCGCCCACGGCTGGCGCCAGCAAGGACCTCACCTGCCCCACGGCATCCGGCGCCGGCCCCACCCCGCGGAACCGGCGCCCGCTACCTGGGCCGACGAGTTCGGCACCGTCGAGCGCCATGACGGAGGCCGCCTGGCGTGGACGGCGACCGGTACCGGCGGCCCGGTGTTCCTGCTCGTGCACGGCGTCACCCTCGGCGGCCATGTCTGGCGCAACCAGGTGCAGGACCTCGCCCGCGACGCCCTCGTCGTCACCGTCGACCAGCGCGGCCACGGCGCCAGCGACCCGTGGGCAGGTCCCCGCGGCGTCGCACATCTCGGCGCCGACATCGCCGCCGTGATCGAGTCGCTCGGGCTGGACGACGTCGTCGTGGTGGGCCACTCCCTCGGCGGCATCGCCACCGCGCAGTTCCTCGTCGACCACCCCGAGCTGCGTGACGAGCGTGTCGCCGGTGCGGTGTTCCTGTCCACGACGGCCACCACCCGCCTGGCCAGCGCACTCCTCGGGCGTGCCGCGCTACTGGCGCGACCGGCGGAGATGCGGGCCTCGCCGTCATCCCGCACGTGATCCCCGGCATCGTCCGGACGGTCGTCGAGCCGCCGCGTCGCGGCGCGCTCGCCACCCGCCTCGCCTACGGCGCCCGTGTCACCGAGTCCGACCTTCGCTACACGCACGCGCAGGTCAGCGGCGTGCATCCCCACACGCTGGGTCGGGTGTTCGGCTCCCTCGGGACTTTCCACCTCCTCGACCACCTCGCCGACGTGCCCACCCCGGCGCTGGTGATGTGCGGCGACCGCGACATGATCACGCCCCGGTTCCTGTCGCGCCGCCTCCATGCCGCCCTCGCCGATTCCACCTACGTCGAAGTCCGCGGTGGCGGCCACATGCTCATGCACGAGACGCCCGAGTACCTCGGCGACAACCTGCGTTGCTTCGCCGAGTCCGTCCTGCCGGATGTCTGGCGCGCCCGCCCCGCGATGGCCGCCGCGGGCTGAACGAGAGACGCGCCGGCCCTGCCGGCGGGCCCGGCGACCCCCTCCGACTCGCGGCCCACTTCGAGTCCTCGGATCGGACCTGACGGCATCCGCTGCTGTTGCGGAGTGGCGGTCGGAATCCTAGGGTGACGAGTTCACGCCGGCTCGGGAGGCACGCGTGGGGATGCGGCATAGGTACTCGGCTGTGATTCGAACCGCTTGCATCGTGGTTGCAACCCTCGTGGTCGTCGGGATCTCGGAACCGTCGTCCGGGGGTGCAGCAGTCTCTGTAGGGGCTTCGAGAACATCGGCCGATTCGTCCGGATCAGGCGCCTCATTGCTGGCACCCAACCGACCCAACATCGTTGTCCTCGTCAGCGACGACCAACCGATGTCGACCTTCCGCCGGGACCTCATGCCGAGCATCTACTCCGAGCTCGTAGACAAGGGGGTCGGCTTCGACCGCTTCTACGTGAGCTCCTCGGTGTGCTGCCCCTCGAGGTCGGAGATATTCACCGGCCTCAACGAGCAGCACACCGGGGTCGACTCCAACGGTACGGTGCTCGCCCGACCGACGATCATCCAGGCTCTGCACTCACTTGGCTACACCACGGCACTCGCGGGTAAGTACCTGAACAGCGAACCATGTGAGCCACCGCGCGAGGAGTTCGATGAGTGGGTCTGCCAGAGCCATGACCCCCCCTCGGGCCTCTCGCTGACCGACCCCACTCTGAATATCAACGGGAAGTGGACGTCATTCAAGGGGGCGACTACAGATATCGAGGCAGATTACGCTGTCGACTTCATCAACAATGCTCCACGGGACAAACCGTTCTTCCTGCTGTACACCCCGACCAGCCCGCACCTTCCGGCAAACGATCCGCGTTACGGCAACCTCCCAGTAACCCCGAGTCGTCCGCCTTCGTTCAACGAGGACACCCGAACCAGCGGGAAGCCCTTCTACATGCAACGGGGCCCAATGCCCGCCGACGAGATAGCCCGCCACGACACTCGCTACGCCAAGATGTCGCGCGCAGTCAGAGGCCTCGACGACTCCATGGGTCGCATACTGAGCGCCCTGGGCGACCGTGAGTCCGACACGTTGGTCCTGTTCATGTCCGACAACGGCTTCCTACTCGGCGAACACCGTCGTGTCGCGAAGATGGTCCCCTACGAGGAGTCCAGCCACGTGCCCTTCGTCGTGCGCTATCCGCGCATGGTGCCGACGTCGTCACCGTTCCGCTCGGGCGCATTGACGATGAACACGGATCTGGCTCCCACCATCGCGGACATCCTCGGCATCCACTGGGGTGCCGACGGAACGTCGCTGGTCCCGTTGCTGACCAAGGATGCAACGAAGGTGCGAGATGCCGGCCTCCTCAACTGGTGCAGAGGCCTGCACGTGTGCGCTGGCAACAAGATGTCCACGGACTTCGTGGAGCTTCAGTTGAGTATCCCCTCGTACTTCGGCGTGGTGACCGACCAGTGGAAGTACGTCGAGTACAACACAGGCGAGAAGGAGCTCTACGACCTCGCCACCGACCCATACGAGTTGACCAACAGGGCATCGGACCCCGCTGCCGCCGCAGTGAGAACCGACATGGCGGCGAAACTCGTCTCGCTGACTGCGCTGCCCGTACCCGACACCACGATCGTCACAGGTCCGTCAGGCGTCACGTCGGAGCCCACGGTGACGTTCACGTACTTCACGCAGTCCCGGCTCGGCACCTACCAGTGCCGCCTGGACACGCCGTCGGGGCAGGGGACATGGACGCCCTGCAGCGGCCAGGCCAAGTCCTACTCGGGCCTCGTCGACGGGACGTACACGTTCTGGGTGCGCGGTGCGGACGAGGCCGGTACCGTCGACGCGACGCCCGCGAGCCGCGAGTTCAGCGTGGGTGGGGTACCCCCGTCGTCGACGACCACGACCACCACGACGACCACGACGCTCCCCGGGATCGACACCAAGGCGCCGGAAACGACGATCGAGGTACCCAACCAGGACCAGTCCTTCGCGGGGCGCACGATCTCTTTCGGCGGATCTGCCACCGACGACAAGAGCGTGGCGCGGGTCCGCTACGGGATCCGCAACCAGACGACCAACAAGTGGTGGCGCCCGGACGGGACCTGGGGCTCCTACTACCTCTTCGACGCCGCGGTCGCTGCTCCCGGGACGGTGTCCACCGGTTGGCAGGCGTCGTGGACCGCCCCGGCCGCGGGCAGCTACGGCGTCCAAGCCACAGCGCTCGATGCGGCAGGCAACAAGGACGCGTCCCCCGCTTGGCGCCGCTTCAAGGTGACCTCCTAGTGACATACCACTAGGAGGCGCGGTGCCGGAGTTGGCGTCGAGGACGCAGGTCGTCGAGGTGCGGGTCGTGTTCGCCGGTCTCGCCCTGGCCGTGGCGGCGTCGCTTTCCGGGGGCTGCGCCGCGGGCCTCGAGTCCCGGGACCCGCGCCCGGAGGTGGCGCCGGCCGACATCGGCCCCGCCGAGTCCGACAGCGAGTGCGATCCGAACTACAGCGGCTGCGTTGCCAACTTCGATCAGTACGGCGACGTCGACTGCGACGAGATCCCCAGGCCCGTGCGTGTCCTCACGGGTGCGGACCCCCATGGGCTCGATCCCGACCACGACGGTGTGGCCTGCCCGCGTTGATCGGTGCACGTCCGTCCCGGGGGTTTCCCACGACCTACGATGGCGGGTCGTGACCGCCTTGCCTGCAACCGACACCGAAGGCGCCGCGACGCCTGGCGACGGTGCCGAGACCGAGGGTCCGGCCGCGCCGCCGCTGGCCCCGCTGCTGGACCGGTGGGCGCGACACCCCGGGACGGTTCGCCTCGAGGAGCTGGCCGGCGATGCCGATGCGCACACCGTGGTCGCGGTGGCGGACGCGTTGCGGGCACCGTGGCTGGCCGCACTGCCCAAGATCCTGGGCCGGCCCGTCGTCGCCGTGGTCGCCTCGAGCGCCGAGGTGGAGCGCACGGCGGCCGACGTGGCGTGCTTCGCCGCAGCACCCGAGGTCCTGCCGGCGTGGGAGACCCTCCCCTACGAGCACGTGTCGCCCACGGTCGAGACCATGGGCCGCCGCATGCAGACCCTGCACGCGTGGGCGTCGGACTCGCCCCCGGCGCTGACCCTCGTCCCCGTGCGGGCGCTGCTCCAGCGCGTCGCCCCCACGGCGGCCGACGCACCGTGGCTGCGGCTCGCTCCCGGTGAAGTGTGCGACCTCGAGGATCTCGAGCGCCGTCTCGTCGAGATGGGCTACGAACGCACTACCCGCGTCGAGACGCGCGGGGAGTTCGCGGTGCGAGGTGGAATCATCGACGTCTTCGCGTCGACGGACCTCCAGCCGGTCCGCGTCGAGCTGTGGGGGGACGAGATCGACACGATCCGCCGCTTCCACGTCGCCGACCAGCGCAGCGTCGACGCAATCGGCGCGGTCGAGCTGCTGCCGTGCCGCGAGCTGCGACCCGAGACGACCCTCTGCGAGGTCGCGCGCCGGCAGGCAGCCGCGGTGCCCGGCGGGCAGGAGTCGCTGGAGCGCTTCGCCGACGGCGAGCTCTTCAACGGGATGGAGTCGTGGCTGCCGTGGCTCCTCGACGACTCACGGGGCACCGACACGATCGCGTCGCTACTGCCGGCGGACGCCCTCGTCGTCGTCTGCGACCCGCGCCGCTGCCTCGACCGCGCGGCGGACCTGCGACGCGAGGAGGAGGACCTCGCCGTCGCGCTGGAGCGCACTTGGTTCATGCCCCACGCGGGAGCGCTCGAGGCACTGACCGAAACCGAGGATGCTGCCGACGGCGACGCCCCCGCCGGAGCCGCCGGCGACGCGGCATCCGCCACGACCGCCGAGGGGGTGCCCGACGCTGCCGTGCCCGCCGCGCACATCGAGGCGCCGCGACTGTTCGCGGACGCGTCGGAGGTGCTGGCGGCGGCACCGTGTCCCGTGTGGCAGGTGCCTTCCGCGCCGCCCGACCCTTCGGTGCTGCACTTCGGCGCCGGTGTCGTGGAAGGGGTGCTCGGCCACCCCGATGCGCTCGCCGGGCGCCTGCGCACCGAGCTCGCGCGCGGCCAGGGCGTCGTCGTGGCCGTCGAGGGCCGCGGCGCAGCCGCGCGCATCCGCGAGCTCCTGGTCGACGAGGGCGTAGCGCTCGAGCTCGTCGACGGCGCTCTCGCCGCAGAAGCCTCCGGCGGCTTGATCGTGACGGCGCCGCTCTCGCGCGGGTTCGTGTCCGTCGAGCTCGGCCTCACGGTCCTCGCAGGCCGACATCACGGGCCGGCGCCCGCGCACACCGCAGGCGCGGGCCAAGGCAATCCGCGCCACCCGCACGAGATCCCGTCTACTACGGCGACCCTGCGCGAGCGACTTCGTCGTGCACCACCACGGTGTCGGGCGCTTCGAGGGCATCACCCAGCGCTCCTGGGCGGGGTCGGCGCGAGTACCTCGTCGTCGCCGCGGGCGAGGACAAGCTCTACGTGCCCGCTGAACAGCTCGACGCCGTGCGCAAGTACGTGGGCGAATTCTCCGCGTCTCGCGCATGGGCGGCAGCGACTGGAAGCACCCGGCCAAGGTGCGAGCTGCGATCTGGAGATCGCCGACTTGTGCGGCTCTACCGCGAACATCTCACGAGCACCGGGACATGCCTTCGATCCCGACGGCGACCCGCCTGATGGCCCAGGAGCCGTCGCGGCGTTCCCGTACGAGGAGACCCCCGACCAGGAACACGATCGCGGAGGTGCTCGCCGACCGCCGAGCTTGCCCCTGCCGATGGACCGCGCCTCGTCTGCGCGGTGACGTCGGCTACGGCAAGACCGAGATCGCCGTGCGTGCGGTACTCAAGGCGGTCGCCGGTGGCCGCCAGGCCGCTGTGCTGGTACCGACGACCGTGCTCGCGCAGCAGCACTTCAACACGTTCAGCGAGCGCTTCGCGGACCTGCCCGTGCGCGTCGAGATGCTGAGCCGCTTCCTGACAGCGGCGCAACAGCGTGCGGTCGCAGCCGACGTCGCCGCGGGCCGCGTGGACGTCGTCGTGGGCACCCACCGCATGCTGTCCGAGGACGTGCGCTTCGCCGACCTCGGTGTCGTCGTCGTCGACGAGGAGCAGCGCTTCGGGGTCAAGGCGAAGGAGCGCCTCAAGGAACTGCGCACCTCGGTGGACGTCCTCGCGATGACGGCGACGCCGATCCCGCGCACCCTCGAGTTCGCGCTGACCGGCATCCGCGACATGAGCGTGGTCAACACCCCACCCGAGGACCGCCGCCCCGTGCTCACCTTCGTGGGCGAGTTCGACGAGCAGGCGGTCGCGGCGGCGGTCCGCCGTGAGCTGCTACGTGACGGCCAGGTCTTCTACGTGCACAACCGGGTTCGCTCGATCGACAGAGCCGCGGCGCAACTCCGCGAGCTCGTGCCCGAGGCGCGCATCGGCATCGCTCACGGCCAGATGGACGAGGGCACCCTCGAACAGATCATGCTCGCGTTCTGGGACGGCGAGTTCGACGTACTCGTCTCGACGACGATCATCGAGAGCGGCCTCGACATACCGCGGGCCAACACGCTCATCGTCGACCGTGCCGACCTGTTGGGCCTCGCGCAGCTCTACCAGATTCGCGGTCGTGTGGGACGGGCGCAGCAGCGTGCCTACGCCTACTTGTTCTACCCACCCGACCGGGTGCTCACCGAGGAGGCGCACGAGCGCCTCAAGGTGATCGCCGAGCACACCGATCTCGGCTCCGGCTTCGCGATTGCGATGCGCGACCTCGAACTACGCGGCGCCGGCAACCTCCTCGGCGAGGCCCAGAGCGGCCACATCGCCGCCGTCGGCTTCGACCTGTACTGCCAGCTCGTCAACGAGGCCGTCGCAGCACTGCGCGGTGAGAAGGCCGAGGAACCCGAGGCGGTGCGCATCGACCTCCCCCTCGAGGCGGCGATGCCGGAGGCTTACGTGGACAAGGAGGCGCTGCGCCTCGAGGCCTACCGTCGCCTCGCCGACGCCCGCACGCTCGACCAGGTCGCCGACGTGCGCGACGAGTGGCAGGACCGCTACGGTCCCTTGCCGGAACAGGTGGAGAACCTGATCCTCCTCGCAACCGTCAAGGTGGCGGCACTCGGCGTCGGTGCGCGCGAGCTCGTCTTCGCACGCGGCCAGCTCCGCGTGTCGCCGATGGCACCCAAGGGGAGCAAGCGCATGCGGCTCCAGCGTCTCCACCCCAAGGCGGTCGTCAAGGAGGACCAGGAGATCCTCGTGGTCCCCTACCAGGATCCGCGCACGGCAGGCCGTGGAGCGGGCGCGCGTCTCGACGCCGACGGCCGTGCGGTGGCGGAGTGGACGCGGACGTTGCTCGAGGAGCTCGCATGAGACGGACGTCGGTCGCCGCTGTGGTGGTGTTTGCAGCGCTCGTGCTCGGCGCATGTGACCGCACTGCTGCTCCCGCGGCCCGTGTCAACGGTGAAACCGTGAGCCAGGACCAGCTCTGGAACAGGGTCGCGCTGCAGAAGAAGCTCACCGAGGTCACCGGCGACACCTCGTCGGGCGCGCTCGCGGCGGGCAAGCTCGAGTCCTCGTACGCCACACAGGGGGTGAGCGAGATCCTCGGCGGGCTCGTCGTGAACAGGATCCTCGAACAGGAGATCACCCGTCTCGGGCTCGTGGTGGACGACGCGACCATCGAGGACGTGCGCGCCCAGGTCCAGCAGTCCGCACAGGACGCGCAGACCCTGCGTCAGCTCGCCCCCGAGGACCAGTACCTCCTGTTGCGCCAGTTCGGCGTCGCCCAGGTGCTGCAGGACTGGGCGTCCGACCCGGCTCACCTCGCCGAGCCGGACGAGGACACGGTGAGGACGTTCTTCGACGACGACCCCGAGCAGTTCCGCATGGTGTGCGCCCGCATCCTGTTCACGACCGGCGCGCCCCAGGCCGATGCTGCGCGAGCGCGGATCGCGGCGGGTGAGTCGTTCGAGACCGTCGCCAAGGAGATGTCGGTCGACCCGGGTCAGTCCAAGGACGGCGCTGTGCAGTGCCTCGCCCAGCGCTCGTTGCCTCCCGAGCTCGCCGACGCGACCTCGCGAGCTGCACGGGACACGCTGCTCGTCCCCGTCAAGACCGCCGACGGCTACTACGTCGTGTTCTTGGTAGAGACGCGCGAACCGTCGCTCGACACCGCCCGCGGCGTGGTGGCCGAACAGGTGTCGTCGAACCCCCAGGTCAAGCTGCAGCTCATCTTGCAGCGAGCACTGCGAATGGCCGACGTCGAGGTCAACCCCGAGTTCGGCATGTGGACCGCCGACCTGCAGACCCCCGTCGTGCCGCGTACCGGCCCCGCGATCACGGGCGAGGAAGGCCAGGGCCAGTCCCCGGAGGACCGCAGCCGCCGCGAGGAGCTCATGACGCGCCTGCCGCCGGCGTTCCTCGCCCAACTCACCCCGACCCAGCGTGCCAGGCTCGACGAGATGCCGATCGACGACCTCGCCGCTCTCGTGAGCCAGGTCGAGCAGGCACAGCTCGGCTCCGACGTCGCGCCGGACCCCGGTGCCGCCGGAGGCGACGTGCCCGATACCGAGGCGACCCCGGCCGCCCCTGGGGGCTGACCGTGCCGGGTCGCGTGACGGTCGTGGGCCTCGGTCCTGGCGGACTCGCGGACATGACCGTCGGCGCTCTCGCGGCGGTCGAGTCGGCCGGGCACCTACTGCTGCGTACTTCGCGGCATCCCGCAGCCGCCGACCTCGCCGCCCGCGGGGTGCGCTTCGAAACGTGCGACGACATCTACGACTCCGCCGCCGACTTCGGCTCGGCGTACGCAGCGATCGTGTCACGGGTGCTCGAGGCGGTGGGAGCCGCGGGGCCCGTCGTCTACGCGGTGCCCGGCTCCCCGCACGTGGCCGAGGCGACCGTGCGCATCCTGCGTGAGCGTGCCGGTGCGGCCGGCACCGAGGTCGACTTCGTGGAAGGCATCTCGTTCCTCGAGCCCGTGCTGGCAGCAGTCGGCGCCGACCCCGCGGTCGGCGGTGTCGTCGTCTGCGACGGCCGCAACCTCGACGACCAGATCGGCAGATGGTTCCCCGGCGACACCGGTGCCGTCCTGCCCAACCTGGTCGTGTGCCAGGTCGACAAGGCCGAGGTTCTCGGCGACGCCAAGCTCGCCCTTCTCGAGGTGATTGCACCCGACCAGGAGGTCGCGCTCGTGCGCGGCGCGGGCTCACCCGAGGTCGAGGTGCACCGCTGCGCGCTGGCCGAGCTCGACTGGGGCCAGGTCGACCCGGGACCGCTCGCGTCGCTGTGGGTGCCCTCGGCCGTGCCCGCAGGCACCGACTCCGACGCCGGCGCGCTCCCGTTCGAGGTCGGCCCTGCCCACCGTGAGGCCGGTCGCTCGTTCGCGGCGCTCGTCGCGCTGATCGACAGGTTGCGTTCGCCGGGTGGGTGCCCGTGGGACGCCGAGCAGACGCACGCGAGCCTCGCACGCCACCTGCTCGAGGAGGCCTACGAGGTCCTCGACGTGCTCGACGAATTCCCTCACGACGCACCCCCCGTGCCTGCCGCGCCCGGGACCTACGCCGCGTTGGAGGAAGAGCTCGGTGACCTGTTGATGCAGACCGTGTTCCATGCTCGCCTCGCGCAGGAGTGCGGAGCGTTCGACGCCGTCGGAGTGGTCGACGCGATCGTCGCCAAGCTGGTCGCACGCCATCCCCACGTCTTCGGGGACGTCCGCGTCACCTCGGGAAGCGAGGTCGTCGCCAACTGGGAGGCGATCAAGCGCGAGGAGAAGGGCCGCACGAGCATCCTCGACGGTGTGCCGCCGGCGCTGCCGGCGCTTGCCCGGGCCGCGAAGCTTATCCGCCGCAGCGAGACGTCGGGCCTGCGATGGGGCGATACCGCCGGCGTCGTGGGCCGCGCCGGCACCGGCACCGGCACCGGCGACGTGGGAGCGGTACTGCTCGCTGTGTGTGCATGGGCACGATCGGTGGGCGTCGACCCCGAGGAGGCGCTGCGGTCCACGCTCGCGAGGTTCGAGTCCGCCGTGCGAGCTGCCGAGGCGGAGGGGACACTCGACGGCGACGCCTGGGAGCTCGTCGACACTGGCGAATTCGGCTGAGAGAGACCAGGCTTGGCCTACGCGAGAGGTTTATACTTCGTCCTCACGGCGGAGACCCGTGGGGACACGGACCCCAGAGGCCGACCAACAGAAGGGGCAGACCATGGGTTTCAGCGCATTCGACATGCGCATCGCCGACGTGCATGCACGTGAGGTCCTCGACAGTCGGGGTAACCCTACAGTCGAGGTAGAGGTATTGCTCGAGGACGGATCTGTCGGTCGCGCGATCGTGCCCTCGGGAGCTTCCACGGGTGTACACGAGGCGGTCGAACTGCGTGACGGCGACGATCGCTTCGGCGGCAAGGGTGTGCGCCGGGCGGTCTCGCACGTCAACGACGAGATCGCGGCTGCGGTTGTGGGCCTCGACGGCCACGACCAGCGACTCGTCGACGATGTCCTCCTCGATCTCGACGGCACCGACAACAAGGCACGCCTGGGCGCGAACTCGATCCTGGGCACGTCCCTGGCGCTGGCGCACGCGTCGGCGCAGTCGGTCGGGCTTCCCTTGTACCGCTACGTGGGCGGAACCAATGCCCACGTCCTGCCCGTGCCGTTCATGAACATCGTCAACGGCGGCGAGCACGCGAAGAACAACCTCGACATCCAGGAGTTCATGGTCGTGCCCGCGGGCGCACCGAGCTTCGCAGAGGCGCTGCGGATGGGCGCGGAGGTCTACCACGCGCTGCGGTCGGTTCTCGCGTCGCAGGGCCTCGGCACGGGAGTCGGCGACGAGGGCGGCTTCGCTCCCGACCTCGAGTCCAACGCCGCCGCGCTCGAGGCCATCGTCGAGGGGATCGAGGCTGCCGGCTACCGCCCCGGCGACGACTGCTACGTGGCGCTCGACTGCGCCGCGAGCGAGTTCTACGACGGCGGCGACTACGACCTCCGTGGCGAGGGCAGGCGCCTCGGTCGCGACGACTGGGCGGCCTACCTCGCCGAGTTGTGCGACCGGTTCCCGATCGTCTCGATCGAGGACCCCATGCACGAGGACGACTGGGACGGGTGGGCGCTCGTCACCGAGACCCTCGGCCGACGGTGCCAGCTCGTCGGCGACGACGTGTTCGTGACCAACGTCGAGCGCCTGCGCCGCGGCATCGAGGCCGGTGTCGCCAACTCGCTGCTCGTCAAGGTGAACCAGATCGGGACCCTGACCGAGACCCTCGAGACCACCAGCCTCGCGCAGCGCTCTGGCTACACGACGATGATCAGCCACCGCTCCGGCGAGACCGAGGACACCACGATCGCCGACCTCGCCGTGGCGGTCAACGCCGGGCAGATCAAGAGCGGTGCCCCGGCGCGCACCGATCGTGTCGCCAAGCTGAACCAGCTCCTGCGCATCGAGGAGGAGCTCGGAGCGCGGGCCCGCTACGGCGGTCGCGCGACGTTGGAGGCGTGGCTGCGGTGAGCAGGCCGGCGAGCGCGCAGCAGCCTCCCCGAGGGTCTTCCAGGGAGGAGACCGGGGTCACGTGGGAGCGCAGGCGCGCCCGGCTCGTGCTTCCCGTCTTGCTCGTGGTCGCGGTGTTGAGTGCGGTGGTCCTCGGCTTCGTGAGCCCGATCCGGCAACTTCTCGCCCAGCAGCGTCGCATCGTCGACACCCGCGAGGAGGCCGACGTGCTCGACGCCAAGAACGCCAGGCTCAACGATCGCATCGATCAGCTCCAGCGCGATTCCGTCGTGGAGCAGATCGCGCGGGAGGAGCTCGGGCTCGTCATGCCCGGGGAGGAGGCTTACGTCCTCGTGCCGGCGCCTGCATCTGGCCCCCCGACGACGAACCCGGCGGCAGCCCTGCCCGTGGCGCCGACCACGGTCGCGCCACCCTCGAACCGAGAGCCTGCCCAGGCCCCGGTCACGGCGCCGGAGGCGGGCATGTCGAAGTACACCGACCTCGATCCGGGAACAGGCTGAGTGGCGGCGCAGGGTGCGAGCCAGGAAGGGCTCAAGCGCGCGGCGGGCACGCACGCGGCGGGCTACGTAGCTGCCGGGATGCGAGTCGGTCTGGGTACCGGGTCAACGGTGCGGTACACGATCGAGGCCATCGCCGCAGCGGGTCTCGACGTGGAGTGCGTCGCAACATCGGTCGAGACACGTGACCTCGCGACCGGCCTCGGTCTCCGTGTGGTCGCGCCCGACGCGATCGGGGCGGTCGACGTCGCGATCGACGGTGCCGACGAGGTCGATCCCGCGCTCAACCTGACCAAGGGCGGCGGCGGCGCCCTCACCCGCGAGAAGGTCGTCGCCCAGATGGCGGCACGGTTCATCGTCGTGGCCGACGCGTCCAAGCTCGTCGAGGTCCTCGGCGCGTTCGGCACTCCCCTCGAAGTCCTCGACTTCGCCCCCGGGGCCGTAGAGGCGCGGGTGCGCGATCTGGGGGCACGCGCGGTGACGGTGCGGACCGGCCGCAGTGACAACGGCAACCTCCTGATGGACGCCGACTTCGGGGCCACGATCGACGATCCCCCCGCCCTCGGCGCATCCCTCGCCGCGATCGCAGGCATTGTCGAGCACGGCCTCTTCGACGGTGCCATGGTCGAGCGCGTCGTCGTCGCCGGCGTCGGGGGCGTCCACGAGCTCACGAAGTGACGTGCGCGCGCGTGTCGCCAGGGGGTGGTGCGTGACGCGCGCACGTCGGGGGTCAGAAGAGGCGGAGGCGGCTGCTCTCGGTCGCGCGGAGGTCGTCGAGGTCGACCTCGGCCCAGGCGAGCCCGCGGCTCTCGGCGAGCACGCGGGCCTGGGGCTTGACCGTCGTCGCAACGTAGACGCCGCGCACCGGGCGCAAGAGCGGCTCCAGGTCGAGGCGCTCGATGTATCGGGCGAGCTGCTCGACCCCGGCGATCTCGCCGACGCGCTTGACCTCGATCGCCACCGCACGGCCCTCGCCGTCGCGGCACATGATGTCGACGGGGCCGATGTCGGTCGGGTACTCGCGGCGCACGAGCGTGAGGCCTGCCTCGACCGTGTCGAGGCGCTCGGCGAGCAGCTCCTGCAGCTCGGCCTCGACACCGTCCTTGGTCAGGCCCGGGTCGGCGCCGAGATCGACGCTGTGGTCCGCGACCACCTCGTCGACGCGGATCCAGAGCTTCTCGCCCTTGTCGTTGCAGACGACGATCTCACCCTCACGCTCTTCGACCGTGCACGGCGGCGACATCCAGTTGAGGGGCTTGAATGCCCCCGTGTCGCTGTGAACCGCGACCGACCCGTCCGCCTTGACCATGACCAACCGGGTGGCCAGGGGCAGGTGCGCGCCCAGGCGACCCTCGTAGACGACCTCGCAGCGTGCGACGAGCAAGCGCATCGGGCGACGCTAGCGGGGCACCCACGCGTCGACGCGGACACCGACCGGGCAGCCTGGCACTAGCCGGTGCCGACGCGGTCGACCATGTCCTGGAAGACGGTGATGAGGTACTCGCGCAGCCACGGGATGCGCGCGAGACCGGCGAGTTGGCGGTCGAGTCCGCGGGGGTCCATCGGCGGCAGCGACACGAAGTACGCCTCGATCGGGATCGTCCCGTTCGTGAGGCTCTCGAGTCGGCCCAGGACGTAGTCGAACTTGCCGAGCCACTCGGGGATCTCGTCGAGGCCTTGTTGGATCTTGGAGGACTGCACTCCCCCCAGCGTGGTCCTGAGGGTCTCGATCGCGTTGTTGAGCGTCTCCACGTTCTTGGCCAGCGACGTCCGGAGTTGGCGCAACGTCTGGGCGAGCTGGCCGAGCACGTCGCCGATGGCGCCCTCCTTGCCGTCGAGGCCCTGGGTGAGCGTGTCGAGGCTGGTCAGGATCCGTGCGAGGACGTCGCCGCGGGCGGTCATCTCGGCGAGCATGACCTTGGAGTTGGCGAGCACCGCCTGCAGGTCCTTGCCCTTGCCCTCGAAGGTCTTGGTCAGGTCCTGCACGAGCCGGGCCACCTGGCCGCTGTCGGAGATGTCGCCGAGCAGCCCGGCAAGGGAGTGGAGGAGGTCGTCGAGGCTGAGGTCCGACGCGGTCTGGCGTATGCGGCCGCCCTCGAGCTTCTTGGGCGACGTGCCCGGCTCGACGGCGATGTACTGCTCGCCGAGCAGCGACTTCATCTTGATCTCGGCCTTGGCGTCCTCGCGCAGTCCGACGTCGCGGTCGAAGGCGAGGGTGAGCATCGCCTTCTCGCCGTCCTCGGTGTAGTCGATGGCGGAGACCTCGCCCACCTTGGCGCCCCGGTAGGTCACCTCCGAGTGGGTCACGAGGCCGGTCACCTTGTCGAACTCGGCCGACATCGCCCGCGAGTTGTCGGTCGAGATCGCGAACTGCAGCAGCAGGAACGCGCCCACGACGACGCCGACGACGCCGACGATGCCGGCGATGCGCTTCACGCGTGCCGAGTTCACCGGCTCACCTCCCCGCTTTCAGGATCTCGAGCCAGTGCCCGACGGTCGGCAGGTTCGACACCTGGGCGCGGACGTAGAAGCCGTGATCCTGTCGGAACATGCGCGTGAGGTTGTCGAGGGTCCGTGTGAGCGTGTCGAGGTAGGACGGCATCCGGTCGAGGACGGCGCCGATCTGGGCGTCGTGGGTCGCGACGATGTTGGACAGCCGCGAGGTGAGCAACAGGACGTCGTCGAGCTGGTCGAGGTTCTCCGAGACGACCCTGCCCAGGTCGGCGGTGAGGATCGAGAGCGACTGCACGACCGAGGCGAGGTCGTCGCCGTGGTCCGAGAGCTGGGTCATGAGCGAGTTCATGCGCTCGAGCACACGTCCGCCGGCGCCGTCGACGTCGGCGAAGGCGGTGCCCATCTGGTGAAGCTGGGTGAGGAGCTGGTCCGTCTCGCCCAGCACGGGCACGATCTCGGTGCGCATCTGCTTCACGAGTGCCCCCGTGTCGACGGGGGCGAGCTTGTCGACGGCGCCCGCGATCGGGTTGAGGGCCGCCGACGGCTCGGCGCCGGTCGCGTTCGCGGCGGCGCTGAGCTGCGCGTTGTTGGCGGCTGCCGGCTTCGACTTGGTCCCGGGGTGCACGACGACGGACTTCTCGCCGAGGATGGTCTTGGTCACGACCTCGGCGTAGCCGTCCTCGTGGATCGGCAGCGGCTCGTTGAGCTGCAGTGTGACGGCCACGCCCGCGTCGACGCCCTGCACCTCCTTGACGACGCCGACCCTCACCCCGGCGGGGTTGAGCACGTCGGACTTGTTGGCGGTGATGCCCGGGGCGCTCTGGAGCACGACCTTGAACGAGCGTTGGTTCGAGCCGAAGTAGGCGCCCGAGGACGCCTGGATCACGAGGTACACGACGATCAGGACGGCGATCGCGAAGTAGCCCGAGATGAGGAACAGCGTCAGGAGTGGTTGCTTGGCCCGCATGTCAGCCTCGGGGGTAGCAGGGGCCGGAACGGTCGCCGGGTCGCAGGTCCCTGTCGAGGAGAACGCCGAAGTTCGTGAGGCTGATGGGTATCGGGTAGCAGCCGTTCGACAGGTTCTCCATCAGCATGTTGATGATGACCCTCACCGTGTGGAGCTGGGCGAAACCGCGGTCCATCGTCGACTTCACGATCGCCTTGTGGTCGCCCACGACGTCCTGGATGCGCTGGAGGTCGTTCATGATCCCGATCATCTCGGTCTTGTGGGTCCGCAGGAACGTGCGCAGTGCGACCTGGGTGGTGCGCATGTGGGCGCTGATGCGTGAGAACGTGTCCTGTTGGGCGACGATGGTCGACAGCAAGCTGTCGGTGTTGTCGAGCAGCCCGAATAGCTCGTCGCGGCGGGCGACCATGGAGTCGAGCCCGTTACGCAACCCCACGAGCAACCCGGCCATGTCGGGGCCGCTCTTCTCGAGGGACTGGGCGGAGAGCGAGAGGGTCTCGGTGAGGTCCTGGGCCGGCATCTCGGCGAGGAGGCTGCCCGCTCCGAGGAGGCTGCCGAGGTCGGCGGTGCCCTCGTTCTGCTCGAGCGTGAGGCGTGAACCCGAGGGCAGGACCGGCGCGTCGGGCGAGCCCGTCTGCACGTCGACGTACTTCTCGCCGAGGAAGCTCTTGAGCTTGAGGCTCGCCTGCGCGTCGGTGTGCAGCTCGATCGCGGGGTCGTCGACGCCGAACGTCACGATGCCCGTGGATGTCTCGAGGTCCTCGCCCACGGCTTGGACCTTGCCGACCTCGACCCCGTTGATGCGCACCTCCGAGGAGTTCGGTATCAGGTTCAGTACCGAGGAGAACTCGGCGTCGTAGTGACTCGTGCCCGAGTTGAGGATCGCGGCGCCGTTGAAGACGAAGTACGTGGCGATCGCGACGACGACGAGTGTCACGGCGCCGACGATCACCTGGGTCTTGCGGTTCGCGGCGCGCATCAGATCTTCACCGTGTCCGTGATGCCCCAGAACAGGTACGAGAGGAAGAGGTTGACGAACATCACGAGGACGAGCGTGAGGTTGAGCGACTCGCCCACCGCCATCCCGACGCCGATCGGACCGCCCTTGGCCCGGTAGCCACCCGAGGCGCACACGAGCGTGACGATCCCGGTGGCGACGACGCCCTTGATCATCGCGTACAGGATGTCGATCGGGGCGACGCCGACCCAGAAGAAGTCGTTGAAGCTGCCGACGTTGAGACCGTTTATCTGCAGGTTGGCCGACAAGAAGCCGCCCGCGAAGGTGGCGGCGATGGCACCCGCGAAGATCGGGACCGCGGCGAGGAACGCGGCGACGACGCGGGTGGAGACGAGGTAGGGGTACGAGTGCAGGCCCATGACCTCGATGGCGTCGATCTCCTCGGAGACCCGCATCGCGCCGAGCTCGGTCACGTAGCCGGCCCCGGCGGACGCGCCGATCGCGGAGGTCGCCATGACGAGGCAGAGCTCGCGCAGCCCGAGGGAGCTGACGATGATCCCCGAAAGGCCACGGTCGACACCGAAGCCACCGAGGATGGACGCCGCCTGGATCACGACGAAGGTGCCCTGGAAGAAGCACAGGAGCCAGGCCATCGGCCCGGCGTCCTTCACCAGCCGCGCGGCGAGCCTCACGGTGATCGGCCAGTAGCGGAAGCCGGGGTGGCGCAGCACCCGACCGAGGTCGAGCGCGACGCCGCCCGTCGACTCGACGAGCCCGGTGGGGCTCTGGAACGACACGAGTGCCATGTGTCAGCCCCTCACGCTGTGTAGAACATCGTCGTCATCAGGAAGTCCACGCAGAACACGATGATGATGCTGGAGATGATCGCCTTGCGCACCGCCACCGCCACTCCTGCGGGGCCACCCTGGGCACGCAGGCCCCAGTAACACGCGCAGACGCCGACTGTGAAGCCGTGGATCGCCGACTTCACCAGCGCGAGCACGATGTCGTCGACCTTGACGAGGCGCTGCATGCCGTCGATGAAGATTCCCGCGTTTGCACTGCGGAAGAGCACGAGCAGCACGAAGCCGCCGATGAGCACGGCCGCCGTTGCGAACAGGAACAGGACCGGGGTCATGGCGGCCGTGGCGAGGACGCGCGGGAAGACGAGGCGGGGGATGGGGTTGACGCCCATCACCTCCATCCCGGCGATCTCGTCGCGCACCGTGCGGGCGCCGATGTCGGCGCAGAAGGCGGCGCCGACGACCGCGGAGACGATCGTGGCCGCTACGAGCGGTCCCGCCTGGCGGATCACCGACGGGGCGATGGCCCCCCCGGCGAACGCGCGGGCGCCGATCACGCCGAGCAAGGAGTCGAAGTTGAACGCGAACGCCATCCCGAAGGGAGCGCAGACGGCGACCACGGGCCGCCAGCCGAGACGCAGGCACGCGAGGGAGTTGTCGAGGAAGTCCGAAAAGCGCGGACGCCCCATGCGCAGGGAAGTGAAGAGCTCGCCCACGAAGAGGACGAAGTTCCCGACCGCCGCCACCATGCCCATACGCGGCTGCACACCCCTTCTACGTCCGGCGCAGGCGCGCGACGGCTGCACGACCGGACTCTGACCACCCTCGATACTGCTGGATCAGCGGTGAGCTTCGGCGGCGTCGCGGTGCGATCCTGCCGAAGCGGACACGTTACGGGGCGAGGACGCGGCGGAGGAAGTCGACGACGGCGGCGGTGAAGACGTCGTTGCGGTCCCCGGCGACCATGTGGCCGGCGTCGGAGACGTCGGTGAACTCGGCGTGAGGGATGAGTTCGCGGAACTCGCGGGCGCCGGCTTCGCTGATGACGTCGGAGAGCCTGCCCCGCACGAGCAGGGTCGGGATGCGCACGTGCCGCGCGGCGGCCTCGAGGCGGGCGCTGTCGAGCGCTCCCCTCATCGTGTGGGGTCCGTTCATCAGCGCGGGATCCCAGTGCCAGCGCCAACGGCCGTCGGCGTCCTGACGCAGGTTCTTGGCGAGACCGCTCGGATCAGTGGGCGGGGGACGGTGCGGCATGAACGCGGCGATCGCCGCGGCGGCTGCCTCCAGGTCGGCGAAGCCGTCGGGTTGGGCCGTCATGAACTCACGTATCCTCACGGCGCCCTCGACCTCGAGCCGGGCGGCGGCGTCGACCATCACGAGGGCGGCGAGGCCACGACCTGCCGGGTCGTTCGCGGCATCCACTCCGCCGGGATGCTCGCCCGCGGCCAGGAGGCCGGCGATCCCGCCGACGGACGCCCCGACGACGGCCGGGGGGCGCTCGCATGTCGCGACGACGGCGAACAGGTCGGCGACGAGGCGGTCGAGGCGGTAGTCGGCGTCGGGCGCCCAGTCGCTGTCGCCGTGGCCGCGGGCATCGAATGCCGTGGCGCGGAAGCCTGCGGCACCGAGAGCCTCGCCGGTCCCACCCCAGGCGTGGCGCGTCTGGCCGCCGCCGTGGAGTAGCAGCACAGGTGCACCCGAGGCGGGACCCCAGGAGTCCGCTGCCAGGCGTACCCCGCCGGTGGCCTCGATGTAGTGCATCGACCGACGCTACGCGTGCGCTCCACCTCGAGTCAGGTCGGCCGAGATGCGTGCCGGGTGTCCCGCGGGGTGGCGGGGGCACCGTGGGGATCGCGGGCGGTGGGATGGAGGCGATCGGCGGACCCGCGGCGAAACTGGCCACGGAGCCGGCGGGAAGCGATGACTGGACACGTCAGGGCGTGGCGGACACCATGAGCCACATGATGACCAAGGGTGGGATCGTCGTCGCGTTGGTTGCGGCCGTGCTGGCCGGTGCCTGCACCTCCGGCGACTCCGGTCAGCCACAGGTGCAGCCGCAGGTGAAGCTGGTCAGCGCGGCGCCGAACGCACCCGCGGTGACCTGGGTCGAAGGCGTGCAGACGACGCCGGTCAAGGTCTTCTTCGCCTACGACCCCAACCTCGAGCAGCGACGGCCCCCCTACACGCGGCCCGCCGTCCGCGAGGTGCACAGCGACGAGGCCGGACTGACCGCCTTGGAGGCGCTCTTCGACGGGCCGCGCCGCGACGAGAGTTCCAAGGGACTTCGTTTCGAGTCCTCCGGCGCGACGGGCGTGACCGACCTGCGTGTGGTGGGCGGAGTCGCGTCGCTGAGGCTCGTCGGTGGCTGCGACGCACACGGCTCGCGCGTCTCGATCGGGACCGAGATCACCGACACCCTCAAGCAGTTCGGCGTCGTCAAGTTCGTGAAGGTCTACGGTCCCGACGGCACGACCACCTATCCGAGCGGCGCGACCGACTCGCTGCCGGCATGTCTCGTGGCCACCACCGCCGCCCCCTGAGGCGATGGGAACGGTCCGCGCGGCGACGGCGCCGGTCCCCGAAAGAGGTACCGCCGGTCCGGTCGGGCGGCCTCGCTGTTACCCTGAGCGCACTTGAAGTGCGCGAACGGCCGCTTCTCGGACCAGGAGGCTCGGGTGGACCGCGACGGTGGGGGTGCATCGCTCGGGCGCCCGCGATCGGAACCCGCGGCGCCGAATGCACCGATCCCAGGATCACATGCCGACGGATCGCCGGAGGGTACGCGTCGCACCTGGCGCGGTCTCGAGGAGATGGTCGCCCGAAACCGTTGGGGCGCGCTCGCCGACCTCCTCGTAACCCTCGCGTCCGATTCGTCCACGCTCGAGATCGTCGAGGAGGTGTTGAGCCTGCTCGTGGCGCGAGGGCGGATAGCCGGCCTCGCCGGGGCCCTGCAGACACGCGAGCGCCTGCCGCTGCTGTTGCGCCTCCTGGAGGCCGAGGTTGGTGTGCGGTGCTGGGACGTGCACGCGTACGAGCTCGAGGCCCTCGCCCGCGACGTCGACGATGCCGCCCGCGACGACTGGAAGCTCTGGGTGACAGCCCTGATCGCCGAGCACCACCTGTCGTGGGGCGATCTGTCGGCGTTCACGATCGCGTCGTCCGCGCTCGGTGCCGTCGACCGCGGCGATCTGCGGCCGTTCGCGCTGTTGGGCCGCGCCAAGCTGCAGCGCATCCTCGCGATCGGCGGCTTCTACCTCTCCGGCGGCAACGAGGCCGTTTCGGCGGACGCGGCGATGGCCGAGACGATCGCGGTGTTCGAAGCCGCGGGGAGCACCGACGAGGTCCTCGGCACGCGGGCACTGTGTTCGTTCGTGCGTGCGATGGTCAAGCGCGAGTCTGCAATCGAGCAGATCGTGCTCACCGAGCGGGTCGTCCACGAGGCGAGCGCCCTCGAGAGCGACCGCGTCGGCGACTACACGGTGATCCTGGCCTGGATCGGTGCGCTGGCATGGGAGTTCGACGTGGTCCACGCCGCGCTCGCAGCGTTCGACGCGGACTCGAGGCCGCGGCCTGCCTACCTGGAAGCGATGCGCGACGCGGTCGGCCTCGCCGTCGACATCGTCGAGCACATCCAGGAACCGGCCGAGCTCGGGGCGCGGCTGCGCCAGGTGGGCACCGGTGTGCACGGCAGCACCGTCCTCATGATCGGGATCAGGAACTACCTCGCCGGACTGCTGGCCGACGAGGGCTACCCGCACCTCGCCCGCGAGGTGGCGCCCGAGCTGGCGGATCTCGCCGGCCGCATGGCCAGGCTCACCGCCGTCGACGTTCGCACCCTCCACGCACGCGTCCTGATACTCGAGAAGCCCGGCACGGACTCGGTCGAGGCGTTCGAGGCGACCCTCGACGAGTTCGCACGCTCGTCGACCCTGCGCCCCACGGCCGTGGTCGCCTTGCGGGGGGCGCTCACCTGCACGCGCGTCGGGCTCGACGAGTCCGCCAGGCGTCTCGCCGCACGCGGATTCGCCGACCTCCCGGCTCGCGCCGATCGCACCCGCTGGGAGAGCCACTACGCGGATGCCGTCGAGGACCTCCTGAGGTAACCGGCCCCGCGGTCACACCTCAGGCGGCGACAAGTCGTCGAGGTCACGGCCGGCCCCCTCGGGCAGGAACGGCACGAGGACCACGGCGGCGAGTGCCGCGGGCACGGCGACCACGGCGAGCGCGGCGCCGAGGAGATCGACGTCGACAACCAGCCCGTGACCGCTAGTCCCACGACGCCGCCGAGGACGCCGCCGACGAGGACACCGGCGTTCGCGGTGCCCGCACCTCGGTCGGGAAGAGCTCGCCGCCCATCGCCCCGAACGCCGGTGCCGCCAGCGCGCCCGCGACGGACGCGCCGAACAGGCTCAGCCACATGAGAGGTCCTCCGGCGAGGAAGAAGAGCGCCTCCAGGACCGTGGCACAGAACGTCCCCCAGATCACGAGCGGGCGCCGTCCGGAGGTCTCGGCGAGGCGGCCTCCGACCCAGACCGCGACCACCGCGAGCGGACCTTGGGCGACCGCGCGGAGTGCGAGGATCCCGAGAGCCGAGTAGCCGCGCTCGTCGTGCAGGAACGGGTTGGTCAGTTGACTCGACGCGGCCACGAACGCGTTGGTCAGGAACGCCGTCGCCACGAACAGGCCGAAGCGGCGCCCGTAGGTGCGATCGACGAGCTCGCGGACGCGGCCGGTAGCAGCCCCGCGTGAGGCGAGCGCGGCGAAGCGGGCCGATTCGGTCAGGCGCGCGGCGAACCCGGGCAGCAAGAGGATGCCGGCACCGCCCACGGCGAAGAGGAGGCGCCAGGCCCACGGAGCCGTGTCGGCGACCACGAGCAGGATCGCACCGAGTGCGAAGCCGGCGCCGCCCGCGATCGCGGCGAGGCTGAGCAGGTAGGCGCGCCCGCCCTCGGGTGCCTCCTCGACGAGGCAGACACCGGCGATCCCGAGGGTGAGGTTCACGAAGCCACGCGCGAGGAGTTGCGCGATGGTGAAGGCGACGAACGTGGGGGCGATCGCGGACGCCAGTGTCGCCACGCACGTTCCGCCCACCGCGACGACGAGCACCCGACGCCTCCCGCGGCGGTCGGCGAGGACGGAGCCGAACAGCGCCACGATGCTGCCGACGCGTGAGATCGCGAGCGCGATCGAGAGCGTCTCCGTCCCGGCGCCGAAACTCGACGCGACGTAGGCGCCGGACTGTCCGAGCAGGGCTCCGCAGTAGGTGCCCAGAGCGATCGTGGCGCACAGGGTCGCGTACAGGGCGGCCCGCGGTGGGCCGATCCGCACCGGTGGTGCCCACCACGGCTGCGACGCGCGCCCGCGGGCGACCCGGCGCAGGCCGTCGCGCACGACGTGGCGCACGAGCGGTGCCAGGATCCATCCGAAGTACGGGAGGCGTGTGCCGCCGGTGGTCTCGACGACAGCGGTGCCGGCAGCGTCGCGGGCGCTGCAAGCCACGGGGCCGACGACGTCGTAGGTCGTGACCCACTCCAGGTTGGCGGCGTCGGAGCAGAGACCGGAGATCTCGACGCCTGTCACGCGTGCAGGGTTTGCGAGGGCCTCGTGCAAGCGGGCGTAAGCGCCGGCGCGGAACCTCACGTCGCTACTCCTGAGCGAACCAGAGCAGGAGCTCGGTGTCGACGTAACGGAGCGTGTCACGGTCCGCCCGCTTCGAGCGCCCCGTCGCGGCAACCCGGTCCGCGACGATGGCCGCGGTGAGGAACTCCTCGGTGTTGGCTCCGCCGAATGTCTCGGTGGGCGCCGGCTCGCGACGCCAGTTCCGCGCGTCCTTGCTCGTCCACACGGCGGCGTCGGCGTCGAGCTTGCCCGGCGACGAGCGGCCCAGTGCGAGGATGCCGTCACCGGCGGGAAGCAGGACCGTGACGGCGTCGCTGCCGGCGCCGCCGAAGACGTCCTCGTCGTGGGTCACGCGATCCCATGCGATCCCGTCGGGTGACGTCCAGATCGCGGCGGCGTCCGTGCCGTTCTCGATCGACGCGCCGCCGGCGACGATCGTCCCACGGAGCATTGCGAGCGCGGAGATCTCCTGAGCCTGGGACGTCGCGAACGCGGGTGACTCGACCCGCTGCCACGTGACCGCGTCGTTGCTGCGCCAGACGGCGGCCCTGCGCGAGTCACCCACGCGGTACGAGCCGGCGACGAGGATGCCCTGTGAGGTCGCAGACGCGGTCTGGAACGAGACACGGCCCGGCGCGTCGAGGCCCGAGCCGGGATCGATCCGCTGCCACGTGGCCGCGTCGGGGCTCGTCCACGCGATGCCGGCTCCCGTCGTGGGCTCCTCGCCGAGCGCGAGGAATCCGCCCACGGGCAACGCGACGATGCGTGTCATGAGGGCACCTGCGAGGGCGTCCGCGGGCACCGTGGCGGCCCGGTCCCAGGTACGAGCATCCGCAGACCGCCACACGGCTGCGGTCGTCGCACCGATCCCAGCGCCCGCGGCATCGGTCGTCGCCGGCACCTGCGCACCCGCGGGCGCGAACTCGAAGCCGACCGCGACCAGTCCCGCCGGAGTCGCGACGACGCCGCGCATGGCCGTCTCCGCAGACAGCGTCGCCGTCGACGTGTGGACGTCGCGGGGGTCGACGCGGCTGTAGTCGATGCCGTCACGGCTCGTGAACACCGCGGCCACCGACGGCGACGCACGCCGGTCGACGCCGACGGCGACGAGCGTCCCGTCGGCGCCGACTGTGCTCCCGAAGACCATCGTCGAGGCGTCGGCACCCCACACCGCCGGGTCGGGCGCGCTGCGATGCCACTCGAGCTCCGCGGGGTCGGTGATCGGCCCGTGTGGCTGTGGTGGCGCGGTCGCGGCCTCCTCCGGTGGCGGCGACGACGAGCAGGCAGTCGCTATCGCGGTCACCGCGACGACGAGCGCGAGAGACGTGCGCCTGGGCAGGTGCGTGGTTCGCGCGGTCCGGACGAGGACGCGCCGCGCGCAGTTCACAGACAAAGCTCGGCGAGCAGGCGCAGCGACCGGGGGTCGGGGGAACCGCAGATCAGCGTCGTGACAGGGGAGGCCTTCCACGCCTCGAGGCGGTCGGCGATGCGCGCGGCCGGTCCGCACAACGAGGTCTCGTCGACGAGCGCGTCGGGAACGGCCGCGATCGCCTCCTTCTTCCTGCCGTCGAGGTAGAGGTCCTGGATCTCCTTGGCGGCAGCTTCGTAGCCGTATCGGCACGCGAGGTCGTTGTAGAAGTTGCGCCCGCGTGCGCCCATCCCGCCGACGTAGAGGGCGAGCATCGGCTTGCACATGTTGCGGCATGCTTCGACGTCGTCGCCGAGCACGACGGGCACGGTCGGGGCGATGTCGAAGTCGGCGTACGACTTGGACCCGCCGGCACGCGTGAAGCCCGTCCGGACGTGTTCGTCGAACACCTCGGTCTTGTACGGGCTGAAGATCACCGGCAGCCAGCCGTCGGCGATCTCCGCTGTCAGCGTGATGTTCTTGGGACCCAGCGAGGCGAGGTAGATCGGGATGTCGGCGCGCAAGGGGTGGCTGATCAGCTTCAGCGGCTTGCCGAGGCCGGTTGCGTCCGCGCCGCTGTAGGGGATGTCGTAGTGGCTGCCGTGGTGCTCGAGCGGCGCCTCGCGGCGCAGGATCTCACGCACGATCTCGACGTACTCGCGCGTCTTCGCGAGGGGCTTGCCGTAGGGCTGGCCGTGCCAGCCCTCGACGACCTGGGGGCCGGACAGGCCGAGGCCGAGCAGCATGCGCCCGCCGCTGAGAGCGTCGAGCGTCGCGGCCGTCATCGCGGTCATCGCCGGTGTTCGCGCGGGCATCTGCATGATCGCGGTGCCGACCTTGATGTTCTCGGTCTGCGCCGCGATCCAGGTCAGGACTGTCACGGCGTCGGAACCGTATGCCTCCGCCGTCCAGCACGAGTGGAAGCCGAGGCGGTCGGCCTCCTGGACGATGCCGACGAAGGACCCGGCTTGGGCGCCCCAGTAGCCGCAGTTGATGCCGAGTCGCATGCCGTCCGCCTCCCTGTGGCTGACCTGGGGATCGAGGCGGCGAGCGTACCGGCACGCGACGATCCGTACCATGCAGTGATGGATCGAACCGATACCAGCGCGGTCGCGGCGATGCTCGGCCGGGTACCTCGTGGTGAGGGGTCGGTCGCACTCCGGTGCCACATGGGTCTGCCCGTCGTTGTGGAGGTGCCGCCGCTCCTGCCCGGTGGTGAGCCGTTCCCCACCCTCTACTGGCTCACGTGCCCGCTGGCGGTCGGGCGTGTCGGCCGCGTCGAGGACGCGGGCGCGGTCAAGGAGATGTCGGAGTCGATGGACGTGTCGCGCGCCGACGCCGACTACGCGGCGCGCCGTGACTTGGCACTCGCTGCGCTAGCCACCCCCGTATCCGCGGGCCCGCGGCCATCCGGTGGTGTCGGCGGCGCGCGCGGGGGCGTCAAGTGCCTCCACAGCCGCTACGCGTTCTGGCTCGTCGGCGGCGACGACCCCGCCGGTGCCGAGACCGCCCGCCGCGTCGGGCGCCTCGACTGCGAGGCGCCCTGTGTCCCGGGTGAGTCCGCGACCGAGGTCGAGATCCGGCGCCGGGGCGGGCTCGGGCCGGATGCGCCCTTCGCGGGCGTTCCCGCCCGCAGCGAGGTCTTCGGGTCGTGAACGTCGCGGCGATCGACTGTGGGACGAACTCGACCCGGCTCCTCGTCGTCGACGGGTCGGGCCACGAGGTCGTGCGCCGCATGCGGATCACGCGCCTCGGTGCCGGCGTCGACGCGACCGGCGAGCTCGGCGCAGCCGCGATCGCGCGCACGATCGACGTGCTCGAGGCGTATGCAGTCGAGTGCCGCACCCACGGTGTGACCCGGATGCGTGCGACCGCCACCAGCGCTGCACGTGACGCCGCGAACCACGAGGCGTTCTTCGCGCCGGCGACCGCGGTCCTCGGCGTGGAGCCCGAGCTCATCTCGGGAGAGGAGGAGGCCGCGTTGAGCTTCGCGGGCGCGACGGCCGACCGCGGGGGCGCGGACGGTCCGTTCCTCGTGTGCGACATCGGAGGCGGCTCGACCGAGTTCGTCTACGGCAGCGACGAACCCGAGGCGCTCGTGTCCGTCGACGTCGGGTGTGTCAGGGTCACCGAGCGGTACCTCGAGGGGGACCCACCCACGCCCGAGTCACTGGCGCGTGCAGCCGCAGGGGTGGACGCGGCGCTCGACTCGGTTCCCCACGTGGTGCCCGTCACGGGGGCCCACGAGCTCGTCGGGCTCGCCGGGACCGTCACCTCGCTGGCAGCCCTCGTCGCCGGTCTGAGCGTGTACGACCCCGCCGTGACACACGGCATGCGCATGTCGCGATCGGACGTCGACGCGGCGCACGCGAGCCTGGCGGCGGACGCGCTCGCCCGCAGGCGTGGCAGACTCGTCGAACCAGAACGCGCCGACGTCATCGTCGGGGGCACCACGATCCTGGCCTGCATCATGAGACGCTTCGGATTCGAGTCCATGGTCGTGTCCGAGCACGACATCCTCGACGGGCTCGCCGCGTCGGTCCTCGCAGGCGCCGGCCGTGCGATCGGACCGTACGCGTGAGCGCGCCCGTGGAGGAGGTGGTCGCGGCCCTCGGGAGGATGGTCCGCCAGGCGGTCGTGCCCATGGCGCTGGTCCGCAGTGACGGCTTCGTGGTCGAGGCGGCCTCCCCGGCTTTCGAGGCGATCGTCAGGGCCCCGATCGTGGGCGTGTCCTTGAGCGAGAGTTATCCGGGAGCCACCGACATGCACGAGGTCCTGCGCCTCGCGTCGTCCGGCGAGGGCCACCAGCGGTCGTTCGGGGTCGAGGCGTTCGGTGTCGGTCTCGGCCCCGCGGCGACCAACGCGGAGCTGCAGTGGAACTGGGCGGCGACCCCCGTCGTCACCGACGACGCGGCGATCGGTGCCGTCCTCGTGGTCGCCTCCGACGTCGCCGGCCAGATCGAGGCGGCCGAACGGATCGAGATGCTCGAGGGTCTCGTGTTCTTGTCGCGGCGTGTGTCCGGCGCCGAGGACGAGACGGCGTTGTACGGGATCCTCGCCGAGGACATCGGCCAGCTTCTCGGCGCGGGGGCGTGCGTCATCAGCCGCCTCGACACGCCCTCGAACCGCGATCCGCACCAGCGCTACGTGCGGCCGATGCTGCCCGGGTACGGCATAGCGGACGCCGAGGTGACCAGCGCTCCGATCCGGATCGAACCCGGGAGCGCGGCGTGGCGGGTGATCTTCGACGGTGAGACGTTCGCGACCGAGGACGTGCCCAACGATCCCGAACTCGCGGGCTGCAACGGCTTCTTCGGTGTGGCCGGCGCCAAGAACGGCACGGTGGTCCCGATGCGGTTGCGCGGCCAGACCGTCGCACTGCTCGTCGTGCTCGACAAGCCGGAGGGCTTCGACAGCCGTGACCTCGACCTTGCCGAGGTCTTCGCGGCGGAAGCTGCGCTCGCAATCGAGAACGCGAGGCTCTTCGCCGAGGAGCATCGCGTTGCCTCGACGCTGCAAGAGGCGCTCCTGCCGGGGCCGACGCCGCCGATCGAAGGCCTCGAGATCGCGACCCTGTACCGACCGGCAGGGCCGGCTGGTTCGGTCGGCGGCGACTTCTACGACGTGTTCCCGATGCACGGCGGCTTCTACGGTGTGCTCCTCGGAGACGTGAGTGGCAAGGGCCCGGCGGCGGCGGCGCAGACCGCGCTGGTGCGCCACATGGCTCGCGGCCTCGCCCTCAACGAGGTGCAGCCCGGTCCGGTCGCAGCAGAGCTGAACCGCGCCGTCTACGAGCAGAGCAGTCTCGAGGGCTTCATCACGATGCTCTTCGGCGTGTACGAGGTCGACGAGGCGGTGCTGCGGTGGGCCAATGCAGGGCACCCGCTGCCGCTGTTCTGGCGTCGTGGTCAGGTGGCTGAGGAGCTCGGCGAGGCCGGGCTCGCGTTCGGGATCTTCCCTCGTGCCGATCTGCGCATCGACCGGATCAAGCTCGCGCCGGGCGATGTGATGGTCTGGTACACCGACGGGCTGCCCGAGGCGCGCCGTCCCGGCGGTGAGATGCTCGGGGCTGCCCCGTTGCTGCGCACGCTCGAGGGGATGGCCGAGCGGCCCGTGGCCGAGATCGCCGAAGCGCTCTACCAGCGTGCCGTCGCGCACTGCGGCCACCTCGAGGACGACGTCGCGGTCCTCGTCGCCAAGCGCGTCGGGTAGCCCCACCCGTTCGTTTGGCCGGGCGTACGCGCCCAGAACGGGCTTGGCACGGCAGAATTCCCCCGAGCCCGGGTGGCGTAACTGGCAGCCGCGCCTCTCTTAAACAGAGGTGTCCTAGGACGTGTGGGTTCGAGTCCCACCCCGGGCACGAGAACGCAACCAGCAACGAGCGATGGCGTCCGAGCAGACAGTGGCGCGGAACCAAGGCAGACCAGGCCGGGACTTCGTCTCGGTCGTCGTAGCGACCGGAGCCGGCCGCCGCGCCTTCCTGCGCCAGTTGCTGCGGTGCTGGGAGTCCCAGTCCCTCGACTCCGGAGCGCGCGAGTTGGTCGTCGTCGACGACTGCCCCGACGGCGAAGGTGCACGGATCTGCGCGGGCCGCACGGGTGTGCGCCACGTCGCCCTGGGAGCGCCCACGATCCTCGGTGACAAGCTCAACGTCGGCTGCGCCGCTGCCCGAGGCGACGTCCTCGCCAAGTGGGACGACGACGACTGGTACGGGCCCGGGTTCCTCGAGATCGCCCTGGCGGCCCTGCGGCTCCGTCCGGCAGGTCGCGGCCTGGTCCTCTGGGGGGAGTACCTGGTCCTGCTCGCCCGCGACGGAACCCTCCACACGACGGGTCCCGGCCACAAGGCCGGCAACACCCTGACCTTCGACCGGGCGCTGTGGGCCGAGCGTCCGTTCCGGCCCGTCCCGCGCGGTGTCGACAGCGCGTTCTTGGAGGACCATCCGGATTGGGGCGCCGTCGACGCTCCCGACTCCGTGGTCGTCGTCCGTCACGGCGCGAACACCTGGACCGAGTTCCGCGGCATCGAGGTCGACCCCTACGTGGCGGATCACCTCGAGCTCTGGCATACCCCCCTCGTCGACGTCGTCGGCTCCGACGCCGCTGCCTTCTATGCCGGATTGGCTGCCCGCCCCACCGGGCAAAGCAGTCAAGGGCATCCTGACCAGCAGGAACGAGCGCGACCTTAAGCATCGAGTTGAGATTTAGGGTAAGGCTTCCCTCCGGTGCCCTCTTGGTCTAGGCTGCTCCGCGGGCGGAGTTCATCGACGATCAAGCGCGGGACGCGAGACGATGGAACTCGAAGACCTTCTGCGACTCGAGCGGTCCGACTTCGCCGAGATGGTTGCGGGGCTGGCACCGGACGAATGGGCGCGGCCGTCGCTCTGCGCGGGTTGGACCGTCAAGGACGTCGTGGGCCACGTCCTCGCCAACGACGAGGTCGGGATGTTCGGCTACGTCGGTGGCGTGGTGCGCGCCGGCCTGCGCCCGGCGCGCTACACCGAAGCCGTCCGCAGGCGCTGGCGCGAGCGCGAGCCCGACCAGATCGTCGCATTCGCCCGCGGCCTCGACCACCCCCGCGCCATGGCGAAGTCGATGTTCAAGTACTCGCCGCTGATCCTGTTCACCGAGACCTTCGTTCATCAACAGGACGTCCGGCGTGTCATCGGCTGGGGGCGCGAGGTCGACGAGGATCGCATGGTCGCCGTTCTCGACGCGATGGTCCACACGAGCGCCGGTGTGCGAGCGCGGCGCCGGGTCGCGGGGTTGCGGGTGCGTGCAACCGACGTCGACTACGTCTCGGGCGCCCCGATCGGCAAGGGTGCCGAGGTCTACGGCCCGGCAGAGGTCCTCGTCATGACGATCGCCGGGCGCGTGGTCGATCCCGGCGCGCTGGGAGGCGACGGCGCCCGGGTGCTCCTCGACCGCGTCACCGGGGCCGCTGCCAGGGTGGCGGACTCCCACGAGGGGAACCACGCGACGCGCCCGACGCGCCCACGCCGGAGGACGGCGCTTCTGCAGGAGCTGTCGAACCAGTCGGCGAGGCTGCGGACGCGCCTGTCGCGGCGGCCCTCGGACGCCACTCTCGGCGTAGCGTCCGATGGCGAGGACACCGCCGAGCAACGCCCGATTCCCGTGTGACGCCTCGTCAGGTCCCCGCGTGGGTCGGCCGCCTCGACGTGGGGACGCGAACGTGGGTGCGGACGGCCGCGACGAGGTCGTCCGCGCGGTAGGGCTTCGCGAGGTGGCCGTCCATCCCGGCGTCGCGGCACTTGCGCACCTCCTCTTGCAGCGCGTGAGCAGTGAGAGCGATCACCGGTGTGTGGCCGCGTGCGGGATCGTCGGCCTCCATCGTGCGCAGCCGGCGTGCGACCTCGAAGCCGTCGAGCAACGGCATCTGGCAGTCGAGCAGGATGGCGTCGAAGTGCCGGTCGGGGTCGGCGAGGACGCCGACGGCCTCGAGCCCGTTGCAGGCCGTCTCGTAGGAGGCTCCGAGCCTGTCGAGTTGGGCGCACGCCACGCGGCGGTTCACGGGGTTGTCCTCGACGACGAAGAGGCGCATGCCTGCGAGCTTGTGGCCGTTCGCGCCCCAGGGCCGCGGTTCGCTCCGGCGCTCCGCCGCATCGGTCCCCTCGATAGCGGCGACGACTGCCTTGCAGAGCTGGCCGTGGCGTACGGGCTTGGCGACCGTGGCGTCCACGCCGGCGTCGACGGAGCGACCGCGGCCGGCGATCTCCGCCAAGGGCACCACGAGGATGCACCTCGGGCGGCGCTCCCCGAGGAACACGGCGGAGTCGCGCGCGAGGTCGACGCCGCTGCGATCGCGCAGGCGAGCACCACAGACGAGCAGGTCGATGCCGCTGCCGGCTCCATCCATCGCCGCGAGCAGGTCGGCGGCCGCGGCCGCGTCCGATACCGCCGAGACCGACCCTCCGAGTCTCTCGAAGTGGCGACGCAACACATCGCGGCTCGTGGCGTCTGCCTCGGCGACGAGCACGCGTCCGCCGGCGAGAACCGACTCCGCCGAAGGCTGTGGCACCAGCCCGCGGAGGCAGATGACGTGAACGGGCAACTCCACGGTGAACGCCGTCCCCTTGCCCGGCGCGGTGGTGCAACCGAGCGACCCGCCCATCAGCTCGCACAGCCTCCGCGCGATCGCGAGGCCGAGGCCGGTGCCCCCGTACATGCGCGTCGTCGATCCGTCGGCTTGGTGGAACGCCCCGAAGAGCCGTGCCTGCACTTCCGGGGTCATGCCGATGCCGGTGTCGCGCACCTCGATCAAGATGGCGGCCTCGCCACCGTCCTCGGAGAGCCGGCTCGACACCGTTACGACCACCTCGCCCGCAGCCGTGAACTTGACGGCGTTGGAGATCAGGTTCGACACGACCTGGCGGATCCTGGTCGGGTCACCTCCGACGACGTGGGGAAGGTCGGGGTCGGCCCACACGACGAGCTCGACGCCCTTGCTCTGGGCACGCTCGGCGAAGAGCGCCGCCACGTCCTCGACGGTCTCGCGCAGGTGGAAGTCCGTCGCCTCGATCGACATCTTGCCTGCCTCGATCTTGGAGAAGTCGAGGATGTCGTCGAGGACGGTCATCAGTGCTTCGCCCGAGGACCTGATCGTCTTGGCGAAGTCCTGCTGGTCCGAGTCGAGGTCGCTCGCGAGCAGGAGCTCGGTCATCCCGAGGACCCCGTTCAGCGGCGTGCGGATCTCGTGGCTCATGTTGGCCAGGAACAGGCTCTTCAGCCGCGACGCCTCCTCGGCGAGCTCCGCGGCTGTGTCCGCGTCGGCTTTGGCGGCACGGAGTTGGCTCGCCTGGGCCGCGATGGTGAGCCCACTCGCACGCACCGAGTCGATCTGGTCCTCGGTTGCACGTCGCGACGACGTCGAGAACCACAGCAGGGCCCACAGCAGCGCCAAGCGCTCCAAGGTCTCCATGACGATCTCGGTGTTCCCGGCGGAGTGCAGGAACGTCAGGTCGACGACGCACAGGGCGCCGAGGCTCGCCGTCGCGATCCAGCCCCAGAGCCGGGCAGCACGCAACCCGAGTACGTGCGCGGCGACGAAGGGCACGAGGCCGAGGAACCACGTCGACGTCGATGCAGTGGGTCCGCTCAGGTACGCGACCACGAGGATCCCGGCTACCGCCAGCGCCAGCCCCCCGTGCGCGAGGGTCGTCAGGACGCGCCGGCGCGGCCATGTCCCCGCCACGATGCGCCCCACGAGGAACAGGCCCAAGAGGGCGGCGAGGGGCGTGACCCGGTCGTCGCCGACACCGGCCCCGATGTCGGTTGCCTCGACGACGAAGAAGGCGCTCGCGACGGCACCGATCGAGAAGAGGCGTCGCGTGCGCCTCGCGAGGGCAGCCAGCTCGGGATCGAGGTGACCGCCCTCCGCAGTGGACCGACGGGAGCAGCGTGTCGCCATGACCAGCATCCGATCGGCACGTCCGGCTGGATCGTTACCAAACCGGGGCGGGCCGGGCGCCGGGTGGGCGGAGGCCCAGCGGGGGTTACGCCAGGGAGCGGAGCACGTGCTGCAGCACGCCCCCTTCGCACATGTAGGCGACCTCGACCTCGGAGTCGACCCGACACGTGACGTCGAAGCCGACGGACGTGCCGTCGGCACGAGTGGCCGTCACGCCGAGGGACTTGCCCGGGGTCAACCCGGCGGAGATCCCCACGATGTCGTAGGTCTCGGTTCCGTCGAGACCGAGGGCGGCGGCGGACTCGCCCGCGGCGAACTGCAGCGGCAGCACACCCATGCCGACGAGGTTGGACCGATGGATGCGCTCGAAGCTCTCGGCGATGACGGCGTGCACGCCCAGCATGCGGGTCCCTTTGGCGGCCCAGTCACGCGACGAGCCGGAGCCGTACTCCTTGCCGCCGATCACGACGAGCGGGACGCCCGCGTCCGCGTACGCGACGGCGGCGTCGAATATCGTCATGAGCTCGCCACCCGGCTGATACGTGGTCCAGCCGCCCTCCTTGCCGCCCGCGAGCAGGTTGCGCAAGCGGATGTTCGCGAACGTGCCACGCACCATGACCTCGTGGTTGCCGCGGCGGCTGCCGTAGCTGTTGAACTCGGCAGGCGCCACGCCGTGGGCCGTGAGGTACTCGGCCGCGGGGCTGTCCTTCGCGATCGAGCCTGCCGGTGAGATGTGGTCGGTGGTGACCGAATCCCCCAAGAGGGCGAGAGCCCGTGCCCCGGTCACGTCCACCGGTGGCTCGGGGTCGGTGCCGACTCCGCCGAAGAAGTCCGGTTCCCGTACGTAGGTGGAGCCGGGATCCCAGGCGAAGAGCGCGCCCGTGGGCGAGTCGAGGTCGCGCCAGCGCTCGTCGCCGTCGAAGATCGTCGCGTAGTTCCTGCTGAACTCGTCGGCCGTGACCGAAGCGAGCGCGTCGGCGAGCTCGCTCGGAGTCGGCCACAGGTCGGCGAGCATGACGGGTGTGCCGTCCCCGGCGGTCGCGACCGCCTCCGTGGTCAGGTCGACGTCGACGCGTCCCGCGAGCGCGAACGCGACCACGAGCGGCGGAGACGCCAGGTAGCTGGCGCGCACGAGCGGGTGGATGCGCCCCTCGAAGTTGCGGTTGCCCGATAGCACCGCCGCGACGGTGAGGTCGGCGGCGCCCACCGTCTCCGCGATCGGTTCGGGCAACGGCCCCGAGTTGCCGATGCAGGTGGTACAGCCGTAGCCGACGGTGAAGAAGCCGAGCTTCTCGAGGTACGGCGTCAGACCGGCCCTGTCGAGGTAGTCGGTCACGACGCGCGAGCCCGGTGCGAGCGACGTCTTCACCCATGGCTTCGCCGCGAGGCCGTGCTCGACCGCCTTCTTCGCGACGAGGCCGGCGGCCAGCATCACGGCGGGGTTGGAGGTGTTGGTGCACGACGTGATGGCCGCGATCACGACGTCGGCGTCACCGAGCTCGAACTCGGCGCCGCCGAGGCTCGTCGAGGCCCGCTGGGCCCGCGCGGGGAACGAAGCCGCGAACGCGCTCGCCATGTCGGACAAGGCGACGCGGTCCTGCGGTCGCGACGGGCCCGCGAGTGAAGGGACCACCGAGCCGAGGTCGAGTTCGACGGTCTCGCTGTAGTTCGGCGTCGTCATCGACGCCGTGTGGAACATGCCGTTCTCCTTGGCGTAACGCTCCACGCGTTCGACGACGTCGGCCGGCCGGTTCGTGAGGCGCAGGTAGTCGAGGGTCTTCGCGTCGACGGGCCAGAGGCATGCGGTGGCGCCGTACTCGGGCGTCATGTTCGACAGGGTCGCACGGTCGGGAACGGTGAGCGCCGAGATCCCGCCGCCGTTGAACTCGACGAACTTGCCGACGACGCCGTGGGAGCGCAGGAGTTCGGTGATCGTGAGGACGAGGTCGGTGGCAGTCACCCCCGGCTCGAGCGAGCCCGTCAGTCGGCAGCCGACGACCCGCGGGGTCACCTGCGGGATCGGCTGACCGAGCATCGCTGCCTCCGCCTCGATGCCTCCTACGCCCCAACCGAGGACCCCGAGGCCGTTGACCATCGGCGTGTGGCTGTCGGTTCCGACGAGCGTGTCGGGGATCGCGAGCGTCCCGGCGGCGTCCTCGACCGTGCGCACCACCTGGGCGAGGAACTCGAGGTTCACCTGGTGGACGATGCCCATCCCCGGCGGGACCACCCGGAAGCCGCGGAACGCCTGCTGCGCCCAGCGCAACAGGAGGTAGCGCTCGGTGTTGCGGTGGTACTCGAGGTCGACGTTGAACTCGAGCGAGTCCGCGACCCCGAACCGGTCGACCTGGACGGAGTGGTCGATGACCAACTCGACCGGTACCTGGGGGTCGATGCGGCTGGGGTCGAGCCCGGCGTGGTCGAGCGCGGAGCGCATGGCGGCGAGGTCGACGACTGCCGGCACGCCCGTGAAGTCCTGGAGCAGTACCCGTGCCGGCGCGTACGGGAACTCCCGTGTCGACGTGCCCGCGTCACGCGACCACGCGGCGAGCGCGGCGACGTCGGCCTCGGTCGCGTGGGCGGAACCCACCTGCCGCAGGACGTTCTCGAGGAGGACCTTGATCGTGATCGGAGTTCGGTCGAGGTCGCAGAGACCGTCTTCGGCGAGTTTGGCGAGGCGCAAGAAGGCGAGGGTCCCGTCCGAGGTCGGCAACCCCGAACGCGTGCCCAAGGGATCGGTGTGGGCGGGTTTGTCTGCCACGCAGGTGCCTCCGTGAGGTGATGACGAGGGGCGGGAGCGTCGGCGTCCAGCGTAGCTGTGGCCCCGCTGCGAGTCCCCGGCGGGCGGTGCGGACGACGATGTCGGTACGTGTGCTTCGCTAGGGTTCCTGGCCATGGTGGACCGTACCGACGGCGACACGACCCAGGACTCCAACGGTGAGGCGCTCGCCGATCAGGACGCCGACGAGGCGCGGGCGTACTCGGGCCCGGTCGGCGACCCCGAAGTCATCGCCGACGCCGGTGTCGAGGGCAACGACGACCTCGTCGAGCTGCCCGCCAGGAGACCGTCGGGTTACCTGCCCCACGACACCGTCGACGGCACCGACGCGGAGGCGATCTACGAAGAGGAGGCACGCGAGGTGTCCGACCTCGAGGACGAGCTCTCCGAGGCCAGCGGCGACACCCCCGATCTCGTCGACCTCCACGACGCCCACACAGCCAACCAGCCCTTCGTCGACCAGGTCCCCGACGATCAGGCCTGACCAGCGGGGCGCTTCAGGTCAATCGCGGTCCTGGCGGCACAGGACGAACCAGTTCGGCATCGGTTCGCCCGCACGCGACGCGCGCCCGATCGAGACGTGGTTGCTGACGCCGCGCATCAGGTCCTGCATGCCGTTGTAGACGAAGCGTCCGAGGCGCTGGTCGTTGCGCAGGACCTTGGGCCATCCGGGCGCACCGCGTGGCGGGATGCGGGTGTAGTCGATGAGGACCTCGCCGTCTTCGACGTCGTAGCACACGAAGTAGCCGGGACCGGTCAGCGGCGACAGGGGCTGGAAGTTGAAGCCCCAGAGCTCCCCGGCGGCGCGAGCGTCGGAGTCGTCGGGCAGGCAGAACCGCTTCTGGAACGTCGTGAACAGCGGTAGCGAGTTGCGGCCCCAGTGGATCACCTCGGTCGTCGGCGGTGTGCCGGCGGGCACGAAGTCGTCGACGGTCACCTTGCGGAAACCCTTGGCGGCGTCGAAGAGCCGCGCTTGCTCCTTGCCGTCGATGCTGCGGATCGCGGCCACCCGGCCCTCGTGGTGCAGGTCGTCGAGGAAGGTCGCCACCGCGTCCATGTCCACCGGTTCGGCGAGGAGGGTGTGGATGTCCATCGCTTCGGTCCCCTGTGCGCTCGGAACGAGAAGCGTACCGGGACCGTCTCCGCCGTGCCCAGAGGCCTCGATCGCGGCTGGGCAGCGTTCCAGGTCGGGTTCTGGGCGGGTGGCTAGGGTCCGTCGGGATGGACCGGGAAGACGCGACCCCCGTCGACAGGCCCCTCGGTCCGTTCCCCGCCGCCGTCTTGTTCCTGCACGGCCAGCCGGGATCGGCCCGCGACTGGAAGGCGGTCGTGCACCTGCTCGGGGTGGCGGCGCCGGCGACGCGAGCCGTCGTCCCCGACCGGCCCGGGTGGGGCAGCTCGAGCGAGGCGCCAGGAGGCCTGTTCGACAACGCCGACCACCTCGTCGACGTGCTCGAGGACGCCGGCGCCGGCCCTGTCGTCGTCGTGGGCCACAGCTGGGGCGGCGGCGTCGCACTCGCGTTCGCAGCCAGGCATCCTCGACGGGTCGCGGGTCTCGTCCTCGCCGGTTCGCTCAACCCCACCCAGGAGCCGGGCATCCTCGATGCGGTCTTCGGACTCGTCGTTGCAGGCCCGATCCTCGCGCGGCTCTACGAACGGTTCCTCGCGAACTTCCCCCGCATGCGACGCACGCGGCGTCTACTCGCACGACGGTATCCGCGCCGACCCGACGAGGACCTGCGTCGCGAGTTCGTGCAGGCGTACCGGAGCTGGCTCCGCCCGGGGATGTGGCGCTCGTTGGTCGTCGAGGAACGTCGCTACCGCGGGGAGCAGCACGTGCTCCGGGGCGACCTCCACCGCATCCTGGTCCCGGCGATCGTGCTCGTCGGTGACCGCGACGAGTTCGAGACGGTCGGGGCCGCCCAGGCCCTCGCGGACGCCCTGCCGCGGGGGGTCCTGTCCACGATCGCCGATGCAGGCCACGGGATCCCGTGGTCACGCCCGGGTGTCTTCGTACGCGCGATCGCCGACGCTGTGAGCGCGGCGTCGGATCCCCATCCCCATCCCCGAGTCAGTGGCAGGGGAGCACGTGCGAGCGGATCGGGATCTTGAAGAGCGCGTAGAGGTCGCGCAGCAGCCACGGCAGGAGTCCGTCGTAGTCGACCGACGGGCACGCGGACGGGCCGCCTGCGGGGGTGGCCCCGGTGTCGCACACGACGGGGACCGTCGGGAGGAACGTCGCGAGATGGTCGGTGTAGGTGCCGCCTGCAATCGGTGTCGTGCCTCCCGAACCCGCGTACTTGCCGATGGAGAACGTGTGGTCGAGGGGGAGGCCGGCGTCGGCGTACGCCTGGAAGTCCGTCGCCGCGTTCCCGTACGCGTAGTCGACGTGGTAACCGGCGGCCTGCAGGGCCTTGACCACCTCACCCTTGTAGCCGCGCGGGAGCAGCGACGAGAACAGGTCCGGCGAGAAGTAGACGTCGGAGAGGTCGTCGGGGTGGGGGAAACCGTGTGCCGTGAACCACGTGTCGGTGGCGCTGCGGTAGGGCCGCCCGTCGCGCAGCACGAGGGTCTCGGGGCGAGCGGTCACGTAGGCGATCCAGTAGCCCTTGTCGTGGTACGCCTGGAACGTCGCCGACGCGTCGGCGCGCTCCTTCTGGTCGTAGGCCGGGTCGAGGATCTGGTGGAAGTTCTCGGCGTCCGACGTGGTCAGGGTCTCGTCGACGTCGGTGACGACAACGTGACGCTCGACGTCGCACGTCGGCAGGGCACCGGCGCGTGCCGCGGGCGCAGTTACGAGCGCCGTGGTCCCTGCGCAGACGAGCACCGTGGCGACGACTGCTGCTCTGACACGCCCCATGGCTACCCCAGCTCCTTCCCGACGGCCGTCGCGCCATGGTCGAGGAATCTACGCGCCCCGACGCCGGATCGACACGAAGTGCCCCTGACGACCAGATTCCGCGAGACTGCCCCGATGCCCTCTTCGCCACCGCACACCGAGGCCGTGATCTTCGACTGGGGCGGGACGCTGTCGGTCTGGGCCGAGGTCGAGATGGAGGACATGTGGCGCCTCGCGGCCGAGCACGTGTCAGGGGTCACGGGCGCCGACTTCGAGGCGGTGCTCGGCCGTCTCGTGGAGATAGAGGACCGCCTCTGGGTCGAGTGCGCCGAGACTGCACGAGGTGCGCGCTCGTTCCGTCTCGTGGACGTGCTCGAGGCGGCGTCGGCCGTGCTCGGTGTCGACGTCGCCGCCGCGGTCCTCGAGGAGGCCGGCAACCGTCACCTCGACTCCTGGACCCCTCACGTCACCCACGATCCCGACGCGGTGAAGACGCTCGAGGCGCTGAAGCGACGCGGACTACGGATCGGGTTGCTGTCCAACACCCACTGGCCGGCGCGTTTCCACGAGCACTTCCTCGAGCGCGACGGGCTGCTCGACCTCATCGACGTCCGCGTGTACTCGTCCGAGGAGGCGAGGATGAAGCCCCATCCCGACATCTTCCGGGCGACCCTCGACCGCATGGGGGCGCAGCCCGCGCGGACCATGTTCGTCGGTGACCGCATGTGGGACGACGTGTGGGGCGCGCAGCAGGCCGGCATGCGCGGTGTCTGGAAGCGGACCCCTCACGCGAAACACCGCGACGGCGTCGTCCCCGACGCCGTCGTCACCCGCCTGCCGGACCTCCTCGACCTCCTGGGACGTCCGTAGGAGGGAGCGCCGAGCGCCTCACAGGGGGAAAGGCCGAGGTGCTCCCTCCCTGTACGTCCACGGGTCGTGGTGTGTGGTTCGCGACGTCCGTAGGAGGGAGCGCCGAGCGCCTCACAGACGAATGGTCACGATGCCGTCGAGGAGGGGTTCGGCGTCGAGCTCGCTGCATGCAGCCAGGTCGACCGACACGCACAGGCTGCCGTGGTCGGGGTCGAGGACGCGCGCGGGTATGTCGTGCGGCGTGCCGTGCTCGGCGAGCATGCAGCGCAGGGCGCCCGCCTTGAGTGTGCCTGCTGTCAGCACGACGACGCGGGCCGCGGCGTTGATCACCCCGGGTGTGAGCGTGATGCGCGGTGTCGGTGCCGACGGTGGGCTGACGCCGACGACGAGACGGGTGGTTTCGTCGAGTGCGGGCGACCCGGGGAACAACGAGGCGGTGTGGCCGTCGTTGCCGAGGCCGAGCAGCACGACGTCGAAGCGGGGCACTCCCTCGGGCCCCGCAGGAAGGTTGTCCCGCAGCACCTTTTCGTAGCGCTCGGCGTCGGCGTCGGGGTCGCCGCTGCTCGTGGGCATGGGGTGGATGTTGCGTGGCGGGACCAGGATGCGGTCGACCAGCGACTCGCGGATCATGCGGAAGTTGCTGCGCGGGTCGGCGGCGCCGACGTAGCGCTCGTCGCCGACGTAGAGGTGCACGCGCTCCCATTCGATGCGCGTGCGCCACAGCGGTGACGAGAGCAGCACGTACAGGTCACGTGGGGTCGAACCGCCCGCGAGGCAGAGATGGAACGCGGCGTGGTCGGCGATCGCTGCGACGGAATCGGCGACGATGGTGTCGGCCACCCAACGCACGGCGCCCTCCAGTGTGGGGGCGACTACGAGTTCGGTGTCGGGCACCGGTGCGGACCTCTTCTCTCGTCCGTCCCCGGATCGGGTTGGGGACCGTGTGAAGCCACGGCGACGGCGGCTGGGCCACCCGACTGCGGCCCGGGGCCGACCGGACCTGTCGTTAGAGTGCGGACCATGGGTGCCGTCGCGCTTCTCCGAGACCGCAGCATACGCGTGGGTGCCGCGGGTGTCGTCATCGCCGCGGCAGGCGTCGTAGTGCTCGCCACGGCCGGGTTCGCGTCGGGGGAGGTGGGCGGCCGCGCGGTCACGTCGTTGCCGGCGGCGGCATCAGGACCTGGCTTCGCAGGCGGTTCCGGACCTCTGGTCGGCAGCGCGTTCCCGCCCCTCACCGGTGTCGGCCTCGACGGCCGCCCTGTCAGCACGCGGTCGCGAGGCAAGCCCATCGTCGTCGCGATCTGGGACACGACGTGTCGGTGCAATGCGATCTTCGGGGCCGCCAACGCGGTCGTCCTCGAGTCGGGTCCGGGCGTCGACGTCGTCGGCGTGAGCCTCGACCGTGACGTGTCCAAGGCGGCGCAGGCCAATCTCGATGCCGGTCTGTTGTTCCCGTCGATGACCGAGGCGACGGGATCGGTGCGGCGACTGGTAGGCGCGACGCCCTATGGCGCCCTCGTCGTGGTCGACAGTGACGGCAACGTCGTGGCCGACTTCCGTGACGGCGTCGGTGGAGGTGTCGATGCCTTCGTGGCCGACGTGAACGCTCTGGTGGGCTCTTGACGGCGGCCGGCCTCGCCGATCGCTTCGCCACCCGGGACCGCAACCGCGGCATGGGCCGCCTGGTGCTCGTGGCCGTCGCGATGGTGGCCGTGACCGCGGCTGCGCGAACCGAGGTCGTCGAGCGCCTCTTCGCCGGCTGGCTCGCCGCCGCCCTTCCCGCGGCAGGCTTCGTGGTCGCGGGCGCCGTCCTCGGCCGTCTTCTCGGTGCACGCCCGCTCCTCGCCCGGACCCCGGCGAGCGTCCTCGGCCTCGCCGGGACCGCGGCGACGGCCGCGTCCGACCTGGCCGACCGTGTGGCCGGTGTCTTCGGCGCCGCTGCCATCTCGCCTGTGGTCCTCGCGGCCGCCGTGGTCGCGTTCGCCGGTGACGACGGACCGATCCTCGTGTGCTGCTGGCTGCTCACCGCACTGTGCGCAGCCGTAGGCGCCGGCTGGGCAGCCCTGCCCGTGCTCCGCCAGGTCAGGTCCAGAGCGGCAGAACCCGTGGGCAGCATGTGGGTCGCGGGCACACACGTGCGAACCGACGAGGTGCCTGACGCCATTGCTGTGGTCTCGATCGCGCTGCGAGCTGCCGCGGTGGGGACCGGCGTGGCTGTGCTCGCGACCGCGGTGCTGCCGGACTCGGTCGTGGTGTGGTTGGGGCAGCGTCCTGCGCTGGCGGCCGGCTACGCGGTGGCGGCGGCCCTGGTCGCCGCTCCGGGAGCAGAGGCGGGCTGTTTCGCGAGCGCGGCCTTTGCCAGCCTCGGGCCTGCCGCCGTCGTCGGGTTCGCCGCGACGGCAGCCGTGTGCGACGTCCGGTTCCTGCGGATGCTGCAGATGCTCGTCGGCCGTGGACTCGCGTGGCGGACGGCGGTGGCGGCGGTGCCGGTCCTGTACGCAGGTGCGGTGTGGACGGGGGTGATGTTGCGATGACGCCGTCACCGGAGCCGATTGCCGGGCCCGCCGACGCGGCAATCGACGCGTTCTTCGACCAGGGGGTCGCAGCCGCAGCGGACGTCGAGGTGGACACCGTCCTCGGTCGCCCCGGCGAGCTGGAGCACGAGCAGTTCAGCGGGCCGCGCTTCTTGCGTGTGGTCGTCGTGGCCGTCTGGGGGATCGCGCTCCTGGGAGGCGCGACCGTCTCGTGGGGACATGTTCGTTTCGCCGCCCCCGGAGTACCGCGCTGGACGCTCGTCGCCGGCGCAGCGGTATGCGTTGCCGTCGCCGTCTGGCTCGCGACGAAGGTGCGTGAGCCGTACATGCCGACCGTCGGCGACGCGGACGCCGACCTCGTCGAGCTGAGCGCCGGGTTCCGGGAGCGGTTCGTCGTGAGCCCTGCCGACATGGTGTGGGCGCTGCTCACCCTGGCACCACTGCTGGTCTTGGTGCTCGTCTGAGGGGACCCTCGGCGCTTCTCGCGCCGGGCCGACGCGCGTCACCCGCCGTGGGGGCGGGTTCGTCACCCGGCGAGGACCCCCAAGTTGCCCGCGGTGACCGCTGCCGCGGGGGAGTGGAGCGCGCCGAGGTCGAAGGCGACGGTGTCGGGCCCGCCCGACACGTCGTCTACGCGCAAGCGCAGGTCGGTGCTGCGGACGCTTCCGGGACCGACGAGCAGCCCGCGGGTGCTCACCGTCGCTGCATGCAACGAGCTCGCCTGCAGGTGACCGTTCACGAACGCCAAGAAGTGCTGCGAGCCAGAGCTGAGCTGGACGATGCCGAAGGAGAACCAGTCCAGGAACGTCGCCCAACGCGTCGACACGGTCCAGCCCGACGCTGTCGTGGCGGTGCCGGAGAGGTCGAGCAGGTCGTAGACCGCGGGGTCGTCGGGTGCCGCGTCCCAGCGGTCGGCGATGCCGTCGTCGTCGAGGTCGCCGTCCGGCACCGGTTCGTAGGCCATCGAGGCTGCCGCGTCCGCACGGCCGTGGCCGGTCTCGCGGTCCGTGCCCGGTGCCGCGACGTCGGTTGCCGTGTTGAGCAGGGCCGCCCGTGTACGGCCGGCGGTCCAGTCCGGGTGCGCCGAACGCAAGAGGGCGGCGATCCCGGCCACGTGTGGTGTTGCCATCGACGTGCCGCTGTAGGTCGCGTACGCGTTCTCCTCCCCGGAGGCCGCGCCGGGTGCCACGCTCGACAGGATCGAGGTTCCGGGTGCTGCGATGTCGACCTGGTCGTTGACCTGGCTGAACCGGGCGCGGTCGCCCGTGCCGGTCACGAGCGCGCCGACCGATAGCACCCCGTTGAACGACGCCGGGTACGAGTAGGTGCTGTTCCCACCGTTGCCCGCTGCTGCCACGACCACGACGTCGTGGTCGAGGGCGTAGTCGATGGCGTCGCGGTAGGGGCGGATGGGCACGGGGCCGCCGAGGCTGAAGTTGACGACCTTGGCGCCGTCGTCGGTCGCGTCGACGATGCCCGACAGGACGTCGCCGAGCCAGCAGACGCGTCCCTGGCAGGCCTTGTAGACGTAGACGGGCGACGTCGGCGAGATTCCCGCGATGCCGTCGCCGTTGTCGGCGTCGGCGGCGGCGATGCCGGCGACGTGGGTGCCGTGCGCGATGTCGTCGTGGCTGTGGCAGTCGAGCGGGTCGTAGAACAGGTTGGGCGCGTAGCTGACGCAGACGGGGACCTTGGACGCCAACGGCTGGAACTCCACGTGGTCGGGGTCGATGCCGCTGTCGACGATCGCGATCGGCGCGCCCGTGAACGGCCCTGCAGGTGCGAAGCCTCCCGTGCCGGGATAGGTGTCCCAGGCTTGTTTCACGTGGGAGTCGTCGAGGGACGGCTGCTGTGGGAGGAGCGGGTCGTCGGGCACCGCGTCGAGAGAGACCACGATGTCGTCGTAGACACCGTCCACGAGCGCGTTGTGCTCGAGGAGCCAGCGCCCGAGCGGGCCGGCGACGACGACGGCCTGCCGGACCTGGGGCAGCTCGGCCACGACGTTGTCGCGAGACGCATCGAAGCCCGCGAGTGCCAAGGCCGCGTGCTGCGCTGCCGGGGAGGTGCCGGGGCGGAACAGCACGATGGCGCGGCCGGTGGTGGCCGGCACCGCCCTCGAAGGGCCGGCGGTGGCGTTCGCCGACGTGAGGGCGACGAGCGCCGTGACTGCCAGCGCCGCGATCCGGGCGCGTGGTCCCCTTGGTTCCCTGGTCCCTGTCCCCGACATCGCTACCCCCGTGTCGCGTCGGCCCGTATTCGATCAGGGGGGCAGGGGGTCCTGCCCCGAGGCGGTGTCCACGAAGAGAACCGGCGCTTGCCCTGGCGCCGCACGACCGGCATCGAGAGCAGCAGCGAACGCTTTCGCGGTGTAGGTCTGCTCGGCAGGCAGGTCCAGGCGGTGGGCGGTCTGCAGCGCGGCGATTCCCTCGTGGGTCTGCTCGCCGTAGCCGCCACCCATGTACCCGTCCACGATCTCCACCGAGTCGAGCGCGGAACCGACCCGACGTCCCGCGAGTGCGAGCACGGCGCGGGTTCCCGCCTCGAGCGCCGTGAGGACGGCGCGGTTGTTGGCGATTGCGTCGGCCACGCGAACGGCGCGGACCTTGGTGGACACGCCGCCCATGGCGAGACCGAGGGCGAGGCCGACCGCGCTGCCGCCGCTGCCGAGTGCGACGTAGACGGCCCGCGGCTCGGGACACTCGCCGGCGTCCACGGAGGCTGCGATCTCGAGTCCGCAGTCGACGTAGCCGAGGATGCCCGCGGGTGTCGAGCCGCCGGGGTAGATCGGCCACGGACGCTTGCCGCGGCGCAGCACGTCGGCAGCAGCGGCCAGCATCGCAGCCGGGTAGGCGGTCGTGGACGCGGCATAGATCGCAGCCAGGTCGTAGGCATCGACGAGGCTGCGGAGCTGCGCGGTCGCCGGGTTGGGCGGCTGTGCGAAGAGGGCGACCTCGGTCTCGAGGCCGAGTAGCCGCCCGTAGAGGATTGTGGCGACCACGTGATGGCTGGCGGCGCCGCCACCGGTGACGACGACGGCCTCGTGCCGAGCGGGCTGTGCGAGGAGGTACTCCAGCTTGCGTACCTTGTTGCCGCCGTAGAGCGAGGACGTCCGGTCGTCGCGTTTGACCCAGACGGCGGCGCCGTCGATGCCGAGGTCCTCGACCGGTGTCGGGAGGCCGTCGGCGAGGTGGCGGAACGTCACGACGTCACGCAATCCGGGGACCGCGCCGTGGAGGGCGCGGGTGCCGTGGTGGGTGGCGAGGCGGCGCCGGTGCTCGTGGATGCGGGCCTCCACGAGGTGCCTCTGCTCCATCGGCCCCAGGGCGGGGGCGGTCGGGGCGACGGTGCCGTCCGGTGCCCAGGTCGGTTGCTCGTCGTCCCAGCACGTTTGGTGGTCGGGCAGGAGGCCCGACGGGGGATCCGCCGTGAGCGCCACGGTCGTCGAGGGTACCGGCGCGTGGTGCCGCGGGGGAATCCGGCCGAGTGGCGCGGCGCAACGCCCCCGAGGGGGTAACTTGTCGGCGGGTTTCGCCGATCTGCCCATATTGGGGGCGGCAGGTAGGGGTTGTGGCGTGACCGACCGATCAGAGCTCGGCATCGTGGCGGACGCGGCGGAGACGCTCGCGGCACTCGAGGCCACGACCACCACCGACGCAGCGGCGGGGGACCACGCGTCGACGGTCGCCCGCTCCGACCTGTTGTGGCCGGCGCTGATTCTGCTCGTCCTTGGATGCGGGGTCGTACTCGGGTTCCTCGGCGGTCGCAGCGATGGCACACCCGGGCGGGGCTGGTGGGCACTCACCTCGGTGCTCGCGCTGGCGGCGAGCGGTCTGGGGAGCTGGTTGACGGTGTCCGCCGGCGACGTGCGTGACGGGCGTGCCGTCGTCGTCGGGTCGACGGTCGTGTTCGCGGGCGGGATCGTGCTCCTCGCGTCCCTGCCGCGGTGCGTGCACGGAGCCGACCAGGGCCTCGCGGCGATGTCGCTCGCTCCCCTGTGCCTGGCCGCCGGCCTCGCGTTCTCGGTCGCCTCGAAACCGTTCGCCCGCTTCGTGAGCATCGCCGCCCGCCACAGCCAGGTCGTCCTGGGTGTCGCCGTCGTGCCTGGCCTCGCTGCCGTGGTCGTGACCGTCCTCGACGTGCACCCCGGCAAGGACCCCGCACGGGTCGCGCTCGGGTTGGCGGGAGCGGTGGTCGCCGCAGCTGCCGCCGCCGCCGCGGCGGTCGGCGCCCGGAAGGCACCGCGGCTCTACGTGCCGGCCGGCCTCGGCCTCGGCCTCTGTGCGGGTGCCGGCGTCGCGGCGACCTTCGCCGACACCGGTACGTGGGCCGCCTGGAACGCGTCGGTGCTCGTCGCCGTGGCCGGCGGTGTCGCCGCGGGCGGTGTCCTGTCGGGCTACTCGAGGGGGAGGCGTGTGGTCGTGGCCGTGGAGAGCATCATCGAGTGGGCGCCCAGTGACGATCTCGCGGATCATCTGGGCGAGGCCGCCGACACCCTCGTCGAGACCACAGGGTTCGGACACGGCGAGGACGCCGAGCACACGCACCGCGTGATCGAACACGCCCTCGGAATCGCACGCGGACTCGACCTGCCCCCCGCGCGCATGCGCGTGATCAGCCTCGGGGCTCTCTTCCACGACGTCGGCAAGATCGCGATCCCGGACCAGGTCCTCAACAAGCCCGGCGCCCTCACCGACTCGGAACGCATGATGGTCGAGCAGCACGCCCTCGCGGGTTACCAGCTCGCCTCACGGCTGAACCTGCTGTGGGAGGCCGCCCTCGCGATCCGCCATCACCACGAGTGGGTCGACGGTTCGGGCTACCCCGACGGGCTCCGCGGCGACGCGATCCCGATCGAGTCGCGGATCATCGCGGTCTGCGACATGTTCGACGCCCTCACGACCGAGCGGCCCTACCGCGAGGCGATGTCGTCCGAGGAAGCGCTCTCGATGATGCGCGCCGAGGTCGGCACGCACCTCGATCCGGACTGCTTCGCCGCGTTCGAACGGCTGCTGGAGGCCAACACGAGGAAGGTCACCGCTCTGCGCCACTCCGATTGAGCGCCGGCGGCGGGTCCGGGTAGCCTGACCGACTGCCGCTCGTGGGGCGTATCACCGCCGTCCACCACCGCTGCGGTTCCGCGTTCCGATCCAGGACCCAGGAGAACCCATGGCCCTCGGCTCCCCACGCCGTTCCTGCCTGTCCGTGCCCGGTTCCAGCGAGAAGATGCTGGCCAAGGCGCCCACGCTGGCCCAGGACCAGTCCTTCCTCGACCTCGAGGACTCCGTCGCGCCGCTCGAGAAGGTGGCCGCACGCGACCTCGTCGTCAAGGCGCTCACCGAGCAGGACTGGGCCGCGAAGACCATCGGCGTGCGTGTCAACGCATGGGACACGCAGTGGACGGTCAAGGACCTGATCGCGGTGGTCGAGGGCGCCGGCGAGAAGCTCGACTTCATCATGCTGCCCAAGGTGCAGGACCAGTCCGAGGTGCGTGCGCTCGACCTCGTGCTCACCCAGCTCGAGAAGGGTCTCGGCCTCACGCGCCGCATCGGCATCGAGGCCCAGATCGAGAACCCCAAGGGCCTCGTCGACGTCGACAACATCGCGTCCGCGAGCGACCGGCTCGAGACGATCATCTTCGGCCCGGGCGACTTCGCCGCCGCCGCGGGGATGCCGAGCCTCACCGTGGGTGCCGTCCAGGACGACTACCCAGGCGACCATTGGCACTACGTCCTGATGCGGATCCTGATGGCTGCCCGTGCCAACGGCCTGCAGGCGATCGACGGGCCGTACGCGCAGATCCGCGACGTCGACGGATTCCGCGAGGTGAGCACGCGGTCCAAGGTGCTCGGCTACGACGGCAAGTGGGCACTCAACCCCGCCCAGATCGAGGTGCTCAACGAGGTCTTCCTGCCCTCGCAGGCCGAGTACGACCGTGCCGAGGACATCCTCGACGCGTACAAGCAGGCGACCGACGTCGACCGCACCGGCGCCGTCATGTTCGGCGACGAGATGATCGACGAAGCGAGCCGCAAGATGGCCGTGCAGGTGGCCGAGAAGGGCCGCACCGCAGGTATGCAGCGCTCCGATGGCTGAGGTGAGCGGCACCGCCCACGTCACCGCCGCACGCGCGGCGGTGGACGCGGCCCAGGAACTCCTCGACGGCGCTGCCGCAGCGCTTGCGGCCCGCTCCACCGCGGGCGGCAAGGTCGTGCTCGACCTCATGGACGAGCACCAGATCGCCTGCTACGACGTCGCGTACGCGGCGTCGGCGGTCGACGGCGCCCGCCGCGTGCTCGAGGCGTACGCGCCGCTGGGCGCGACCGAAGCGCTGCTCGCGGTGGCGAACGCCGCCGACGTCGTCGCCGACTTGCGCAGCCGCCTCGACGGACGCCTGCCCGAGTGGGGCGTCGACCGCGGCGTGTTCGACGCGACGGTCGGCGCATCGGTCGTGACGGACTTCCTCGACGCGGCACGTTCCGCGGCGACGGTCGACGCGGTGGCGGCGGCCGTTTGCGACGACGACGGCGTCCCGGGTGGGCCCGCGCACCTCGACGAGGACTTCGCGCTGATGGCGGAGTCGTTCAAGGCATTCGGCGAGGACAAGATTCGTCCGCAGGCCGAACACGTCCACCGCAGCAACGGCGACGTGCCCGAGGACATCATCAGCGGTGTCGCCGAGCTCGGCTGCTTCGGCCTCTCGATCCCCGAGGCCTACGGCGGGTTGGCGTCGGCGGACGTCGACCACACGATGGCGATGGTCGTCGCGACCGAGATGCTGTCGTGGGCGAGCCTCGGCCTCGGCGGCGCGTTGATCACGCGACCCGAGATCCTCTCCAAGGCGATCGTGGGGTGGGGCACCGAGGACCAGAAGCACCGCTGGCTGCCCGGCATCGCGGCGGGCGAGCAGATGGTCGGCGTCGCGGTGACCGAGCCCGACTTCGGCTCCGACGTCGCCAACATCAAGGTCCGTGCCGTCCCCGCAGGCGAGTCCGGCGACGAGGCGGGGTTTCTCGTCAACGGCGTCAAGACGTGGTGCACGTTCGCGGGGCGCGCCGACCTGCTCATGCTGCTCGCCCGCACCGGCACGCCCGAGGACGGCCACCGCGGCCTGTCGCTGTTCGTCGTCCCGAAGACCCCCCACGCAGGCCACCACTTCGAGGAGACCCAGGAGTCGGCGTTCGGCACCGGCAAGATGGAGGGGCGTGCGATCGACACGCTCGGCTACCGCGGCATGCACTCCTTCGAGGTCAGCTTCGACAACTGGTTCGTCCCCGCCGGTGACCTCGTCGGCGGCGAGGCCGGGGTCGGCAAGGGCTTCTACATGCAGATGGACGCGTTCGCCAACGGGCGCGTCCAGACGGCGGCGCGGGCGGTCGGGCTCATGCAGGCCGCCTTCGAGATGGCACGCGACTACGCCAAGGACCGCGTCGTCTTCGCGAAGCCGATCTACGACTACCAGCTCACCCGGTGGAAGCTGGCCCGCATGGCGTGGATGATCCAGGCGTGCCGCCAGTACACGTACCAGGTGGCGGCGCTGCTCTCGGCGGGTGAGGGCCAGCTCGAGGCGTCGATGGTCAAGATGTACGCCTGCCGCTGCGCCGAGTGGGTCACCCGCGAGGCGATGCAGATCCACGGCGGCATGGGCTACGCCGAGGAGTACGACGTGAGCCGCTACTTCGTCGATGCGCGCGTGCTCACGATCTTCGAGGGCGCCGAGGAGACCCTCGCCCTGCGCGTCATCATCCGCCGCCTCCTCGAACAAGCCCTACACGATTAGGGCTCAGCCGAAGGCGCGGCGGAGGCTGTCGTCGTCGACGAGGCCGGTCAGCACACCGCGGTCGGCCACCACGAGGGTCGGGACCGCGAACGTGGCGACCTCCTGCCAGCGCCGGTCCCAGGCCTGCGCCAGCGCGTTTCCGGCCGGATCCGGCACCGGCGCTCCGAGCCCGTCGAGCACGGCCGGGTCGGACAGGTCGGCGCCGTCGAGCCAGAACGCCTGCAGCAGCCGTTCCCGCAGTGCCGCGGCCGCAGGTGCGTCGGCGACGACGGCCGTGGCGATCGCCGCGATCGCGGCAGCCGTGTTCGGCTTCGACGCGGGCGCCTTGATCGGGACCTCCGGCGCGATCCGCCCGAGCGTCACGACCTCGGCCGCGACCTCGGCGGCGTAGGGGTCGGCGTTGAGCGCCATCGGCGTGCGCAAGTGGCGTGCGTGCTGCACCCCGCACCACTCGACCTCCTCCGCCAGCCCGCAGTTGTCGAGACGGACCTCGAGCGCGTAGCAGAAGGGGCAGTTCAGATCGGCGAACAAGGTCGACGCCTGATTGATGCTCATGTCGGGCTCCAGTCGTCAGAGGTCGGCGGGTCCGAGTATCTCGACCAGGTGGGCGGCACCGCGTCGTAGGCGGGCATCCACGGTCACGAGCGGGCACCGGAGATCCTGAGCGAGGGCGACGTACTCGGCGTCATAGGTCTTCGCCCAGCCGAGGTCCTCGGCGAGGGTGAAGGCGCGTTCCAGCAGTCGGGCACTCGTACGCCTGGAGATGGGTTGCTCGTTGAGGCGCCGCAAGGCCGCACGAGCGACGTCGGCGGTGATATCGCGACGCACGGTCATCTGCCGCAGAGCCGATGTCACCTCGGACCAGAGGAGCGCGGGTGCTGCGATCTCCCCGGAGCCGAACCGGTGGAATCCATCACCGGCCACGGTGGCGAAGACCGCGGCGCTGGCGTCGACGACGATCATCGTCCGCGCCGCACCTCCTCGATGGCGCGCAGCACCTCCTCGGGGCTGGGCATCGGCGTCCCCCAGGCCGTCTCTTTCGGCCACCAGTCAGGAAGGGGGACCGCTTCCACCTCGGCGTCGGTGGTGCGCGATTCGAGGTCGACCTCGCGCACGAACCACTGCGTGCCGATCTTGTCCGCCGGTAGCTTGCCCTCGCGGATCCAGCGGCGGATCGTCTCGGGGTTGCGGCCGCAGCGGCGCGCGGCTTCGGGGACGGAGAGCATGTGTTGTAGTGTACAACACCCAAGATCGAGGAGATCCGACGTGAGCGACGCCGACCACTACTTGCCGCTGCCCGACGACGCCGACAAGGGCACCGCCGGCAGGTTCGGCCGCTACTTCGAGGACTTCGCCGTCGGCGACGTCTACCACCACTGGCCCGGCAAGACGATCACCGAGTCCGACGACCACCTCTTCTGCCTCATCACGATGAACCACCACCCGCTCCACATGGACGCCAACTACGCGGAGCACGCCACGCAGTTCGGCAGGAACGTCGTGGTCGGCAACCTCGTGTATTCGGTCGTGCTCGGCATGAGCGTCCCCGACGTGAGCGGCAAGGCGATCGCCAACCTCGAGATCGAGAACCTCAAGCACGCCAAGCCGACCTTCCACGGCGACACGATCTACGCGCAGACCGAGGTGCTCGAGACGACCCCGTCGCGGTCCAAGGACGATCGTGGCATCGTCAAGGTCCGCACGGTGGGCATCAACCAGCGCGGCGAAGAGGTGTGCGAGTTCGTGCGCAAGGTCCTCGTCCCCAAGCGCCCGTGAACGAGGAGGAGCGCAGCGCTCCTCCTGCGAGCGCAGCGCCTTTCAGTACGCGCCGTGCCCGCGTGCGATCGCCGAGATCGTCTTGATCATGATGAACACGTCGAGCAGGAGGGACTGGCGGTCGATGTAGCGGTTGTCGAAGCGCACACGCTCGTCGATGGAGGTGTCGCCGCGCAGGCCGTGCACCTGGGCGAACCCCGTGATCCCGGACCGCACCCGCTCCCGGTCCCTGTAGGTGGGAATCTCGGTCGCGAAGTCGCCTGCGTAGCCGGGCTGCTCCGGCCGCGGTCCGACGAGGCTCATGTCGCCCTTGAGGACGTTGATGAGCTGAGGTAGCTCGTCGAGTCCCCAGCGGCGCAGCAACGACCCGATGCGGGTGCGGCGCGGGTCGTTCTCGACGGTCCAGGACCTCGACATGTTGGCGTCGGTCCGCATCGAGCGGAACTTCAGGATCTCGAACACACGGCCGTCGGCGCCCACTCGGCACTGCCTGTAGAACACCGGTCCGGACGAGGACAGCTTCACCGCGGCGGCGCAGGCCACCAGGACGGGCGACACCACGACGAGCGTGACGGCGACGAGCGTGAACTCGATCACGCGCTTGACCCCCGCTCGCACGCGCGAAGCCGGCAACGCCGTGCGCACCGGCTGCAGCGGGATTCCCCACACGTGGTCGTCCGAGGGTGACATGTCGAAGAAGCGGGGCACGAGTGCGAGGTGGATGCGGTGCCGCTGCAGCTCTCTCAGCACGCGGACGTCGTCGGCGTCGGACTCCGGTCCGAATGCGCAGATCACGTCTCCCACACCGGTGTCCTTGACAGCCGCGGCTGCCCGCCGCAGCGGGATGACGGGCAGATCGGTCGCCGGGACGCCGACGTCGGAGACGAACCCGACCGGGGCGAGGCCGTAGTCGCCGTGGCGATCGAGAGTGTCGGCGAGCAGCATCCCCATGGGGCCCCCGCCGAAGACGAGGACCGGACGCGGGCGGTGCCGGCGCAGGACGGAGATGACGACGACGCCGAGGCCGCGTGCCGCCACCAGGGCTACGAGGGTCGCGCAGAACTGCCAGGCCGCGTGTCTCCACTGCCAGCCGTCCTGGGTGAGAGCCGCGGTAAGGGCGACGACGACAGGCACTGCGAGCAGGCGCCGCTCGGTGTCCACCGCCGAGATGTGATAGCGGTAGGAGTACGTGCGGAAGACCCGCGATACCAGGACTCCGACGAGCGCCGCAGGCCACGAGAGCGTGGCGAGCACGATCGCTCCGAAGTCGAGCAAGGCGAAGGTCCAACCGGCGACCGCCCACCTGTAGCCCTTGTCGAAGGCCGCGGTGGAGAGCCTGTGCAGGCGGCGGTCGACGGGTTCGGTCAGCGGCAGGCCGATGCGGGTGTCGAGCCCGCAGAGATCGACCGATCCGTCGAGCGTGCGTGAGCGCAATGTGGCGGCGACCTCGATGCCCTCGTGCGATCCTTGCTCGCCGTCCTCCGGGCTGCCGGCCGAGTCCGGGTCGCCCGCCGCTCCCGCAGGCTTTCGTTGCATCTCACCATCCACAATCGTGTCGTGTGCGATCCTCGAGCAGGATCGGCGCGCGCTCGGGGCCGGATGAGCCGCACTCCACAGGTCCCAGCGGCTTCCCTCCCGGTCCGGTGCGTGGGACGTCCGTTGGCGCCCACTCTCGGTGCATGGCCCTCGCAGGGGGACGACGACTCGCTCCAGGCTCACCCTTTCGGACCTGCCTGAACGCCGCCTGAGACCGAAGAACAACGATAGTCGGCGGCAGCGACCGTGCGGTGTCACCCGGCTCGCAGGTCTAGCCTGCGCTCATGTCCGTCGACCGTTCCCATCCCGCCTTCGCATATCACGTCGGTGGCAAGGTCGGCACCGAGATCACCAAACCGGTGGAGAATCGGGCCGACCTGTCGCTCGCCTACACCCCCGGAGTCGGCTTGGTATGCGAGGCGATCGCCGACGACCCACCTGCGGTCTGGGAGTACACGGCTCGCGCGAACACCGTCGCCGTCGTCTCCGACGGGACCGCCGTGCTCGGTCTCGGTGACCTCGGCCCCGAGGGCGCGATCCCGGTGATGGAGGGCAAGGCCGTCCTCTTCAAGCACTTCGCCGGCATCGACGCGGTCCCGATCTGCCTCGATGTCCACGACGTCCTCGACATCGTCTCGGTGGTCAAGGCGCTCGCTCCCAGCTTCGGCGGCATCAACCTCGAGGACATCTCGGCGCCGCGTTGTTTCGAGATCGAGGGTCGCCTCAGCGAGGAACTCGACATCCCCGTCTTCCACGACGACCAGCACGGCACCGCGATCGTGACCGTTGCCGCGCTCCTCAACGCCGTTCGCGTCGTCGACAAGTCCTTCTCCGACCTCCGGGTCGCGATCATGGGCATCGGCGCCGCCGGCGTGGCCTGCGCCAAACTGCTCATGCACATGGGCGTGCGCGACATCGTCGGCGTCGACCGCTCGGGGACGATCTACAAGGGCCGCAGGCAGAACATGAACGGCCAGAAGAAGTGGTTCGCGAACCGCACGAACCCTCGCAACGTCACCGGGGGGATCGAGGACGCCCTCGTCGACGCCGACGTGTTCCTAGGCGTCTCGGGGCCCGGCCTCGTCAAGCCCGAGTACGTCGAGCAGATGTCAGACGACGCGATCGTCTGCGCGATGGCGAACCCGGTGCCCGAGATCATGCCCGAAGAGGTCCCCGCCAACGTCGTCGTCATGGCGACGGGTCGCAGCGACTACCCGAACCAGATCAACAACGTCCTTGCTTTCCCCGGGGTCTTCCGGGGCCTCCTCGACGTTCGCGCACGCCGCGTCGACCAGGACATGAAGGTCGCCGCCGCACGGGCGCTCGCCGGATGCGTCACCGACGCCGACCTCGGCACCGACAAGGTCGTCCCGAGCGTGTTCGACGATCAGGTCGTCCCCGCGGTTGCCGGCGCCGTACGTGAGATCGCCCGTGACAAAGGCCTCGCCCGGGGCTGAGCGCGCTCGGATCTCCTCGTAGGGGAGGTCCGGGGGTTTGCGGATCGCCATTCCTAATCGGAACGGGCCCCGATGCCGATGAATCGGGTGCGATGGCCAGTATCCCCGGTGCGGTCAAGACGGTCGCCGCCGTCTGCGCGTTCTTGTCTGTCAGCTACGCCGTCTCGGTCTGGGCCGCGCCCCGGCCCGGGACCGATGACCTCGGGGCGGGGGGCTCCGAGGCCGTAGCAGGTGCCTACGGCCGCGATCCCGTCCCGGGGCGGCTGCGGTCCCCCGGGCCTTCGCAGATGATCGAGGCGGGTGTCGTAGGTGTCGGTCCCGGCGCGGGGAACCGGGTGGCGGCGCCGCCCGTGACCCCGGTCTCCGCCCGGACCGGGGGCCCGGCGGCGGGTCCCCCGATCGCGCCCCCTGCCGGGGAACCTGCAACTGCGGGGGCCGCGCCCGCGGCCCCGGCCGCCGGTCTCCCGATCACGCTTGCACCGGGTCCGGACGGGGGGACCCCCCCGAGCGCCGCGGGCGCCGGCGCGACCTCGGGCGCGTCTGCGGGCGGCAGGCACCCCGCGAAGGCTTCCGCGCACGGCTCCGGGGGCGGCCACTGTGGCAGCCGTGGGAGGCCCGCTCGCGCGGGCGGAGACAGGGTGAAGCGGCCCCCGACTCCGGCGCGAGCGGCGCACGGCAAACAGGTAGGCCAACCTCACGGGCGACGCCGCTAGGGCTCGCCTCTCGGCCGCAAGGGCTCGAGGACGGGTCCGTTTCGGCCGATTAGACGAGGGTGAAGCCGTCCGCGTTCCTCCCACGCCCCCGGAGCCTCACCACGAGGCTCGTTGTGCCCTTCGTGGTCCTGGTCGTGTTCCTCGCCGCAGCCGGCACCTGGTACTTCACACGCCAGGCGGTCGGATCGCTCCAGGAGCGTCGCCTCGCCCAGCTCGCCGACGCCCTGAGGCGCGAGCAGGCGGTGGTCGGTGAGGCAGAGGCGGCCGGCCTGGATCGCGTGCGCCGCGTGGCGTCGAACCCTGGGTTGGCGGACGCGATGGCGGCAGGTGACGTCTCCGCGGCGATGGCCGTGCTCCCGACCGCAGCCGAGGCCGGCACCGGCACTCACGCGCATCCGGAGCACGTGACCCTGGTGTCACCGTCGCCGGGCGGTCCGGCCGTCCTCGTCGACCTCGAGCACGGACCGGACCCGACGTCCTCCGCGGGCACCTTCCATCCGCCTGGTTCGGATGTTGCCTCGGAACTGGCGGCACAGCTCCGGCACTTCGACGCGCTGGAGCGCGTCGTCGCCGGCAGCCCGGGCGACGCCGACGACAAGGACTCGGCCGTCGTCGCTGCGGCGGGTTCGCTCCCTCCTGCACTGGTGGTCGCCGGCCCGATCCGTGCCGTCGACGAGAACGGCAGCGAGGTGGTCGTAGGCGCAGTCGTCGTCTCGACACCGCTCGGCGACCTCGTCGAGACGGCACGCGCCCAACTCGGGATCGACACCGCGATCACGGCGGCAGGGGGAACCGTGGTCGCCTCCACATTCGGCGGTGACGGCGGCCCATTTGCCGGTGCCACGGGCGTCGTCGGAGGAGACGGGGACGGCCGCCACCTCGCGCGCAGCGTCGACTGGAGCGGGGGTGACTACACGGTCGCCGCGGCTCCGCTGGTCCTGCGTGGGACCGAGGCCGGCGCGGTGGCGGCGGCGCTCCCCGACGCTCCAGTCACCAAGAGCGTCACAGCCACCAGGGCACAGATCCTCCTGCTCTTCGCAGGCGGTCTCGTCGGAGTGCTGCTGATCGGGTTCTGGGTCGCGCGACGCATGGCACGCGACGTCGACGAGCTCGCGGACGCGGCGGATGCGGTCGCCGGCGGGGACTTCGACCGGCGGGTGCGGGAGCGCTCCCGCGACGAGATCGGCAGGCTCGCGGCGGGCTTCAACGAGATGGCGGGGCGACTTGCCGGCTACCGCGCCGAACAGGAGGAGGTCATCGAGGCGCTTCGCGACGCGGACCGTGCCAAGGACGAGTTCATCGACAACCTCTCCCACGAGTTGCGCACACCGCTCACGCCGATCAAGGGTTCGGCACGTCTTCTCGCCCGTGGTGACCTGGACCCCGCCACCCGTGAGCAGATGGCGGATCTGATCACCGCCAACAGCGACCGGCTCCTCGAACAGGTGAATCGCCTGATCGCGATGTCGGCACGCGTGCAGATGGGGGAGGTCCACGCCGAAGCGGTGGACCTCCCGGCTCTGGTCGCGGAGGTCGTCGGCGCACGTGTACCGGCGGACCAGCGCAGCCGTGTCCGCGTCGAGCGTGTCCGCACCACGCTGCCCAGGGCGAGCGCGGAGATCGTGGCAGTGGGCCAGGTGGTCTACGACCTCCTCGACAACGCGCTCAAGTTCAGCGAAGGCGCCGTGGACGTAGGTTTCGGCACCGCCGACGGCTGGGTCGTGGTCGAGGTCGCGGATCGCGGGCCCGGGATCCCGGTGCACGAGCGCGAGCACGTGTTCGAACGCTTCTACCAGGTCGACGGGTCGTCCACGCGGCGCCACGGTGGGCTCGGGCTCGGGCTCGCGGTCGCGTCGGAATCGACGCGCCGTCTCGGCGGTGCGCTCGAGATCCACGGCAGGCCCGGGGGCGGTACCGCCGCCGTGCTGCGCCTACCGCGTGACCCGGCGGGGCCTGCGGAGGCGCAGGCCGACCCGTCGGGCGGTGGGCTATTTGGTCTCGCGGTGAAGCGTGTGCCTACGTAGCCTCGGTGAGTACTTCATCAACTCGAGGCGTCCCGGCGAGTTCCGCTTGTTCTTCATCGTGTGGTAGTTGCGGTCGCCGGTCTCGGTGCACTCGAGCGTGACTCGCACGCGGGTGTCGCTCTTCTTGGCCATGGAGATCTCCGGAAGTGGTCCGGGGATTGTAGGCATCGCGTCTGCGTGGACGGGAATGGCCGCGGGTTCCCCTCTCCGGAATCAGGTGCCGAAGTGCATCGTGGGGGTGGCCGGCACGACGGCCCCGTCGACACTGACGTCGACGGAGCTCGGCTTGGCGACGACCAGGTCCACGGTGAGTCCCGCCGCGTCGAGGCGGTCTCCCTGGCGCAACATCCCGGATTGGATCTCCCTGCCGTCAGCGACGGCGCGTACCCAGACGTCGTCGCGCGACGCGACGACGACGGTGTGGACGCGACCGGGCGTCGGTGTGTTCGCAGGCGCCGCCGCGGTGGCGCCCGACGGCGCCGGCGAGGCCGTTGTCGTCGTGTCGACCGCGTGTGTGCTCGACGGTGCCGCAGGTGCGTCCGTCGTGGTCCTTTGGTCGCGGCCGAGCAGCCACGACACTGTGAAGCCGACGGCGAGCAGTGCCCACACGAGCCCGAAGACGACGACACGCGAGCGTGTGTCGGCTGGCCTCTGCCGCCCCAACCCGCTCGCGAGCCCAGGACGGCGCCGCTCGCGGGTGTCAGCTCGGGCAGGCGAGATGTCGCCCGCGCGCGCGGAACCGGTCTCGCCGCTGTCCGTGCGGATTCGGATGATGCCGTGCCCGCCGCCGTTGCCGTGCCCGCTGGCGCTGCCGTCCATGCGAAGGGAGCAAGGATAGGTGGGTGCGGAGCTGTGGGGTGGATGCGATAGGCTGCCGCCGATGTCGTTGCACGACGTTCTCGCGTACCTCTCCTACGACCCGGTCGTGCGCGTGGGCGGGCTCGTCTCGCCTCACGGGATCGGGATCGGGGTCGGGTTCCTCGTCGGCGGGCGGGTCATGCTGCGCCGTGCGTCCGAGCGCGGAATCGACGAGGAGCGTGTCTACGGGATCCTCTTCCGTGCGCTCATCGGCGCGATCGTCGGTGCCCGGCTGTTCTGGGTCGTGAGCCACCCGAGCGAGGCGATGGGCCAGGACGGCTGGGTCGGGCTCTTCATGATCTGGCGGGGCGGGTTGACGCTGCTCGGCGGCATCGCGGGGGCCGTGATCGCGTCGACGCCGTACGTGTTCCGCCAGCGCCTCGACGTGTGGCGTGTGTTCGACGCAGCGGCGTTCGGGCTGCCGCTGGGGATCTTCATCGGCCGCATGGGCGACCTGATCGTTGGCGACCACCTCGGCACCTCGACGTCGTTCTTCCTCGGCTACCAGTGCGGCCCGGCAGAGACGGCGGTTCAGCGGTTGTGTCCCGGAGTGGCTCGCGGCGGGATCGGTCAGGTCTTCAGCCAGCCGGCCTTCTACGACCTCGCCTCGCTCGTGGTGCTGATGGCGCTCATGTACTGGCTCTCCCGCCGCACCGCGGAGCGCTACGACGGTTTCTTCGCCCTCGTGTTCACCGTCTGGTACGCGGCCGGTCGCGTCGTCGAGGACGTCTACCGCAGCCGTGACGTCGACAAGGTCCTGTTCGCGAACCTCACTGCGAGCCAGGTGACCTCCATCGTCGTCGGCATCCTCGCGCTCTACGTGCTCGTCATCGTTCGCCACACCCCGCGCCTGCCTACGGCGCTGCGGCGCAACCACGGGCGCCACGCTATGGGCGCCGCGCCGCCTGAACCCCCGTCAGGGGCCGGCAGTACCGAGACCGGCGGTGCCGAGACCGGCGACGACGTGACTCCCGAGGCAGCGCCTGTCGGGGCCGGGGCCGGGGCCGGCGCCGACGCGGACACCGGATCCGATACGGCCGGATGAGCTCGGGCACGGACACGCAGTCGTCCATGTGGTTCGGCTCCGCGTTTGGTAAGGTGGGCGTCCACCCACCCAACCCACCCGTCTGCGGGTTCACCACCTGCGGACGAGTCGGGACCGGCCGGTCGCACCGGGGACCCACCCCCCTGGAGCCCGGCAGTGGGCAGAGACCGCCGGACCCCACCCCCGGCGGTCTCTGCCGGTCCCGCTTCGCGGGGATCCGCCTCCCCGGTCGCCGGAGTCTGCGGTGACCGAACGACTCGTGGTGGTCGGCGGGGACGCTGCAGGCATGAGCGCCGCGAGTGCGGCACGCCGCCTCCGCGGACCCGTTGACCTCGCCATCACGGCGTTCGAACGCGGCGACCACTCCTCATACGCGGCTTGCGGCATTCCCTACTTCGTCGGAGGTGAGGTACGCCCACTCGACCGTCTCGTCGTGCGCACGCCCGAGCAGTTCCGTGACAGGCAGGACATCGAAGTACGCGTGCAGCACGAGGTCGTCGCGATCGAGACAGGTGCGGCGCGTGTGCAGGTGCGTGACCGTGGCTCCGGCGCCGTGTCGTGGGAGTCCTACGACCACCTCGTCGTGGCCACCGGCGCAGTCCCGACGCGTCCGCCTCTGCCCGGCATCGACGCGGAGGGGATCTTCGGCATACAGACCCTCGGCGACGGCGCCGGCCTCGACGCCGCCCTCGGTGCCGGATCCGGCGTGAGCGCGGTTGTCGTCGGCGGCGGATACATCGGCCTCGAGATGGCGGAGGCGCTCGTGCGCCGCGGGGTGGACACGGTCACACTCGTCGAGGCGGCCTCGGAGCCGATGTCGACACTCGACCCCGACATGGGTGCCTTGGTGCACGAAGCGCTCGAGAAGGTCGGCGTCGCCGTACGCACGTCGACCCCGGTGAGCTCGTTCGAAGTCGGCGCCGACGGCCACGTGCGTGCCGTCGTCGCCGGCGACACCACGTTCGAAGCCGACGTCGTCGTCCTCGGCCTCGGGGTCCGCCCCGACAGCGCGCTGGCGGAGGAGGCCGGCATCGACGTCGGGCCCACCCGCGGGATCCGAACGGACAGGCGCATGCGTACGTCGGCGGCCGGCGTCTGGGCGGCGGGTGACTGCGTCGAGGTGTTCCACAGGGTGAGCCGGCGGCCCGCCGCCATCGCCCTCGGCACGCACGCGAACAAGCAGGGCCGGACGGTCGGCATCAACGTCGGTGGCGGCTATGCCACCTTCCCGGGCGTGGTCGGCACCGCGATCTCCAAGATCTGCGAGTGGGAGGTTGCCCGGACCGGCCTCGGCGAGGCGGAGGCGGCCGGTGCCGGGTTCGCGAGCGTCGCCGTCACGATCGAATCGACGACGCGGGCGGGATACTTCCCCGGCGCCGAGCCGATGCGGATCAAACTCGTGGCCGAACGCCGGTCGGGGCGGCTCCTCGGCGCGCAGATCGTCGGCCGTGCGGGCGCCGCCAAGCGCATCGACGCCCTCGCGGTGGCGCTCTGGAACGAGATGACCGTCGGCGAGATCGAGGGCCTCGACCTCGCGTACGCGCCACCGTTCGCCCCGGTCTGGGATCCGGTTCTGGTTGCCGCGCGCAAGGCGCACGAGGCCGTCGCCGACGCGGGCTGACTGTGACAGCCAAGGTGACGTCGAAACGCCGAGAGGTGCTGCGGGGCTAGCGCTAGCGGACCCTGTCGACCACGTAGCGCGAGAGCCGGTCGAGCGCAGATCGCGCCGGGGCGTCGGGAAACGACGCCAGGATCGAGTCGCTCAGGGCGAGTCGTTCGGCGGCCACGTCGACGGCGAACTCGACACCGCCCGCCGACACGATGATGCCGATCGCCTCTTCGACCTGGTCCTGCGTGGGTGACGGTCCGAGCAACTTGGCCAGCTTGTCGTCGCCGTCGTGGCGGAGCGCTGCGAGGGTCGGGAGCGTGTAGACGCCACCCGTGATGTCGATGCCGTGGCGCTTGCCGGTCTGGCGCTCGTCTCCGACGAGATCGAGGACGTCGTCGACGATCTGGAACACGTTGCCGAGCTCGGTGCCGTAGTCGCGTGCTCGCTCGACGTCGGACCTGGAGCCACCCCCGACCATCGCGCCGAGGTGGCAGGCGCTGCCCATGAGCGTGGCCGTCTTGCCGGCGATCACGTCCATGTAGGTCTCCACACCGGCGTGTTGGTCGTGGAGGTGGGCGAGTTCGAGGATCTCGCCCTCGACGAGGCGGCCGATGGTCCACGCGAGCACCTCGGCGGGACCGGCTCCGAGGCCGGCCGCGAGTTGCGAGGCCGCTGCGAGGAGGTAGTCGCCGGCCAGGACCGCGACCACGTTGGACCAGTGTGCGTTCACCGAGGGGCTGCCGCGGCGTGTGGCCGCCGCGTCGACCACGTCGTCGTGGTAGAGGCTGCCGAGGTGGACGAGCTCGCACGCCGCCGCGGCGTCGACGACGCGGGGATCGGTGGGATCGGTGCCGCCGACGAGTGACGCGAAGAGTGCGGTGAGTGTCGGGCGGACGCGCTTGCCGCCGGCGTGGAGCAGGTGCGCGGCAGCGTCGTCGAGGAGGCTGGGCCGCGCTGCCGCGACCTCCTGCAGGCGCTCCTCGACGAGCCCGAGTGTTACGGCGAGGTCCGCGTATCCGGCCACCCGGGCGACGGCCGCGGCACTCTCAGGGCGCGTCGCCGGGGTCATGGCGCAAGAGTAGATACGTCCCGCGTAGGCGGTCAATCAGTGCCTGCCGCCGGATCCGGCCCGGGGGCGGCTCCTGACTCTCACCTAGCATCCACGCCATGTTCGACCTCGTCGGTGTGGACCTGCCCGCGTTGAAGGATCCGGTTCTCGTCGTCGCGCTGCGCGGGTGGATCGACGCAGGCCGGTGCGGACAGGGTGTGCTGACGTACCTGACCGAGCACATGGAGGGCGCCGTCGATGTCGCCGAGCTCGACCTCACTCCGATCGCCGACCTCCTCCACGACCGGCCCGAGGTCAGGGTCGTCGACGGACTCGTGACCTCGCTCACGTGGCCTTCGCTCGCGGTCACCACCGGTAACGCCGGACGTGACGTCGTCGCCGTGAGCGGGCCCGAGCCGGCCCGCGGATGGCGTCCTCTCGTGCACGCGCTGGTGGGGCTGGCACGGCGGGCGGGGGTCGTCGAGGCCGTGTGCGTCGGCGGGATCCCAGCCGGCGTCACCCATCACGAGGAGGTCAGGGTGCTGTCGACCGCGACCGACGCCCGAACTGCCGAGCGCGTCGGTGACCTCCGGCCGGACTACCAGGGGCCGACGGGGCTGCAGACCTGCCTGCAGGTGGCCCTCGCCGAACAAGGTGTCCCGTGCGCGGGCCTGTGGGCGCAGGTGCCGCCGTACGTGGCTGCCACGCCGTCGCCGCCCGCAGTGGGCGCCGTGCTCGAGCGGATGCGTGAGGTGGCAGCCGTGGAGGTCGACACGTCGGCGCTCGCCGGCGAGATCGCCGCCTACACGGCGGCGGTCGACGCGCGGCTCGCCGAGCGCCCCGATCTCGCCGAGCTCGTCCGCAAACTGCAGCAGGCAGTCGGCGGCGTGGAACCCGACGAGGACGCCAGCGGTCTCGTCCGCGAGATCGAGCGGTACCTGCGCGAGTTCGACGACGACTCCTGAGATGTGGACGCGGAAGACGGGGGCTCGTAGGACCCCCGTCTTCGGTCGCGTTACTCGTCGCTGCGCACCGGCGACATCCACCACCCTGCTTTGCTCCGGGCGCATCGCCGACCTACGCACACCATACAAGTATGCAGCGGTGCGGAGGAAGGGCCTGCCGCACGGAGTCCACGAAACTGGGACACCGCGCTCAACCCGAGCCGGCCGCGCCCCGTGCCGCCTCACGTCGGGAAGTCGCAGTTGGCACATCCTCGCGAGCGACGATGTCTCCTTTCGCCCTGGTGATGAGGCGTATCGGGCGGTCGCCGTGGAGGTAGTTCCAGCCCCACGCGAAGAGGACCCGGAGCCGGTTGTGAAAGCCGATCAGGTAGTAGAGGTGCAGCACCAGCCATGCGACCCAACCCACGAACCCGGTCAGCCTGATGCGCCCGACCTGGGCGACTGCTGCCGAGCGCCCGATCGTCGCCATCGTGCCCTTGTCGCGGTACCGGAACGGCTCCCGTGTGGGTGCGTGCCCCAGGATCTGGGCCGCGACGTAGCGGCCTGCCTGCATCGCAGGGGGTCCGAGCATCGGCAGCTCGTGGCCGTCGTCTACCACCGACGCCCCGTCCCCTATCGCGTAGACGCCGTCGTGGCCGGGTACGCGGAGGTTCGCGTCGACCTCGATGCGATCGGTGCGACTGCGCTGGACGTCGCCGGCGCCGACGCTGTCGTCTGCTCTGACGCCTGCCGACCAGACGAGTGTGCGACTGGCGACCTCGGTACCGTCGGAGAGGACCACGTGGTCACTGGCGGCTGCGGTCACGAGCTGCCTCAGGAGGACCTGTACGCCCCGGGCTTCGAGGGTTGTCGCGGCGTACGCGCCGAGCCTGGGGTCGAAGGCCCCGAGCAGCGCGTCGGAACCCTCGACCAGGATGATGCGCACCACCCCGTCGGGGATGTCGGGGTACTCGGCGGCGAGCACGAGCGAGAAGAGCTCGGCGAGGGCGCCGGCGAACTCGACACCGGTTGGTCCTCCGCCGACGATCACGAACGTGGTCCACGCCGCGAGGGCCGCCGCGTCCCCGGCCGCCGCCGCGGCACTGGCGCGCTCGAGGCAGGTGAGGATGTGGTTGCGGAGCTGGAGGGCCTCTTCGAGGGTCTTGAGACCGAGCGCACGCTCGGCGAGCGCCTCGTTGCCGAAGTAGTTCGTGGTCGAACCGGTCGCGATCACGAGATCGTCGAACACGATGTCGTCGCCCGTGGACGTCCGGACGGCGCGTCCCTCGAAGTCGACATGGGTCACCTCGGCACGGCGGAACCGGACGTTGGGCGAATCGCGGAAGATCTTGCGTATCGGGTAGCCGATGTCGCTCGGGTTGAGCAGAGCCGTGGCCACCTGGTACAGCAGCGGCGTGAACAAGTGGAAGTTCTCGCGGTCGACGAGGGTGACGTCGACCTCGGTGCCGTTCAGCTCCTTCGCGCACGCGAGGCCGCCGAACCCGCACCCGACGATCAACACGCGTCTGTTGGCCATGGCCGCATACTGGCACCGGTCGGGCGGGAGCGCCTCCGTACCGATAGGGTGATGGGCCGATCCCGACGCCCGCAGGATTCGGAGAGCTGAGATGACTTCACCGGGTGGCCCCGGGTACCCAGGCGGGGGTGGTTCGTGGAGCGGCGACGACCCCGGCTTCGGGCTGCCCCAGCAGCCTCCGACGCCCTATCCGCAACAGCCGCCACCCGCGTACCCGCCCCGGTACCAGCCTCAACCGGCGCCTCCGTACTCCGGGGGCGCCCACGCGGGCGGTGCGCACGGGCGCGCCCCCGAGGCGCCGGCCCACGGCCCGCACTGGGGCCGCATCGGCCTCGTCGCCGCTGCCGGCGTGGTCGTGATCGTCGCGATCGTGTTCGCTGCGATGTGGCTCTTCGGAGGTGCGAGCGGGCCCGTCGAGTCCACCAAGAAGTTCTTCGAGGCGGTGCAGACCGAGAACACCCAGGCGGCCGTCGCGGTCACCTGTACGAAACAGCCGACGCTCGCCGAGCAGTTCGCCCGGGCGATCCAGGGTGTGGAGGGGACACTGGGGACGCTCGACAAGATCGACGTCTCCGCGGTCGACACGACGACGACTTCCACGATCTCTCCCCCCCCGTCGTCGGACCTCGGCGAACTGCAGGCGGCCGACTTCGACCTCCTGTTCGCCAAGGGCAGCGTCCACGGCCGCGCGACCCTCGTGAACGAGGACGGCAAGTGGAAGGTCTGCTTCGTCGACCTCCAACCCCCCAAGGTGAACTAGTTCAGCGGAGGACGAGCTCGGCCATCATGCGCACGGTGGCGAGGTCGTGGGAGCCGATCAGCAGCGTGGTCACGAGGGACTCCTCCCATCGTGCGAGTTCGTCGCGGACCTTCTCGCGCGGGCCGATGAGGGCCACTTCCTCGACGAGCTTGCGTGGTACGAGGGCTGTCGCCGCGGCCTTGTCGCCGGCGAGGTAGAGCTCCTGGATCCGCACCGCCTCGGCCTCGTATCCCATCCGCGCGAACACGTCGAGGTGGAAGTTGGCGTCGCGGGCGCCCATGCCGCCGACGTAGAGAGCGAGGAACGGCCGGATCATGTCGGCCGCGACCTCGACGTCGTCGTGGCACAGGACCGGCACGGTGGCAGCCACCTCGAACGTGTCGGCGCCGTGGCGTGCACCCTCGCGAGCGAAGCCCTCCGCGAGGGCCTTGCGTGCGTAGTCGTCGTTGGTGGGTGCGTAGAAGATCGGGAACCACCCGTCACCGATCTCGGCCGCCAACGCGATGTTCTTGGGACCCTCGGCGCCGAGGTACACGGGGATGTCGGGGCGCAGCGGGTGCACGATCGACTTGAGCGCCTTCCCGAGACCGGTGGAGCCGGGCCTGTCGGCAGGGACGGGCAACTCGTACTGGGCGCCGTCGTAGGTGACGGGCTCCTGGCGGGCCCAGATGCGCCGCATGATGTCGACGTACTCACGGGTGCGCTGGAGAGGCTTGCCGAACGGCTGGCCGTACCAGCCCTCGACGACCTGAGGGCCCGACACCCCGAGGCCGAGCACGAACCGCCCGCCCGAGAGGTGGTCGAGCGTCATCGCCGTCATCGCCGTCGCGGTCGGGGTGCGCGCCGAGAGTTGCGCGAGGTCGGTGCCCAACTTGATGCGCGACGTCTGCGACCCCCACCACGCCAGGGGCGTGAACGCGTCCGAGCCGTACGCCTCGGCGGTCCAGATCGAGTCGTACCCGAGGCGCTCGGCCTCCGCGACGAGCTCGGGGACGCCGGTGGGTGGTCGGGCAGGCCAGTATCCGAGTTGCAGGCCGAGTTGCATCGAGATTCCCCCTGACGGGTACGCCGTACGGCGGGACGTCGTGTCGTGGGCACCGTGGCGCGCCCATGCTACGGGTGCTGCCGTGTCGTCCGAGATGTCGGGGGGCTACGGCTGGCGTACCTCGACGGGTGCCCGGACCCACCGCTGCAACATCGCCGCGAGCTCGGTGCGGTCGACGGGCTTTGCGATGTAGTCGTCCATGCCTGCGGCGAGGGCCCGTTCGCGGTCGCCCTTCATGGCGCTGGCGGTCATCGCGACGATCGGGATGTGGGTGAGGGCGCCGTCGGAGAGCTCCTCGTCGCGGATCAGGCGTGACGCCTCGTAACCGTCGACGCCGGGCATCTGGCAGTCCATGAGGACCGCGCCGTACGCGCCGTGGCGGACCGCGTCGACGGCAGCGGCGCCGTTGGCGACGACGTCGCAGTCGTAGCCGAGGTACTCGAGGGTGCGCGCGGTGACCTTCTGGTTCACTGGGTGGTCCTCGGCGACGAGGAGGCGGACGCGTGTCGCGTCGGTGGGCTGCGACACGAGCACGCGTTCTTCGCGTGCGTGCCCGTTGGAGGTCTCGGAGCCCGTGAGGCGGGCGATCAGTCGGTGAGGGCGAATCGGTTTCGCGATCGCGGCGTCGGCGTCACCAGCAGCGACAGCCTCGCCCATCGCCGATCGCATGGACGGAGGTCCCATCAGCACGACCGTGCACCGGGGCCACTCCCGCCGGATGTGGCGGGCGAGCTCGGTCCCGGCCCCGTCGGGGAGGGTGACGTCGACCGCAGCTGCGGAGCACGGCTCCACGTCCTGGGCTGCGATCAGGGCCAGCGCCTGTTTCGTGTCGGCCGCGGCCAGGGGATCCCCACCCTGGTGTCGCACGAGGGCGGTGACCTGTTCGCGTACGGCCCTGTTGCTCTCGACGACGAGGACACGTGCAGCAGCGAGGACGCCGGTGTCGTCGTTACCGCTCCCCGGATCGGCGGCGGTGACCCACAGCCGCGTGGTGAACCAGAAGCGGCTCCCCTCGCCGGGCCGGCTCTCCACCGAGATCGTGCCTCCGGCGAGTTCCACGAGCCTGCGGCTGATCGCGAGGCCGAGGCCGGTCCCACCGAAGCGCCGCGTGGTCGACGCGTCAGCTTGTGTGAACGAGTCGAACAGGGTCTCGCGCTGGGTCTCGGAGATCCCGATCCCGGTGTCGACCACGTCGAAGCGAAGCACCACCTCGTCGCCGACGCGCCCGTCGACGTTGACCTCGATGCCGACCTCGCCGCTGTCGGTGAACTTCACGGCGTTGCCAACGAGGTTGGTGAGCACCTGGCCGAGGCGCACCGGGTCGCCGATCACGTCGCGGGGGACCTCGGTGTCGATGTCGATCCAGAGCTCGATGCCCTTTCCGAAGGCTTGGTCGGCCACGAGGTCGCCGATCGACTCGACGAGCGTCGACGGATCGAACGAGGTCAACTCCAGCTCGAGCTTGCCCGCCTCGATCTTGGAGAAGTCGAGGATGTCGTTCAGGATCGTCAGCAGCGACTGCGCCGACGTGCGCACCGTCTCCGCGTACTCGTGCTGGTCGGCGTCGAGGTCGCTGTCGAGGAGGAGGTCGGCCATGCCGACCACGCCGTTCATCGGCGTGCGGATCTCGTGGCTCATGTTCGCGAGGAACTCGCTCTTGGCGCGGTTGGCGGCCTCGGCCTCCTCCTTGGAGCGCAGCATCGCGCGCTCTGCACGCACTCGCTCGGTGATGTCGCGGCAGTTCGACACGACGCCGTTGACGGCGGGGTCGTCGAGGAGGTCGATGACCACGGTCTCCACGTCGCGGGCGCTGCCGTCCTTGTGCAGGATGCGGTAGTGGAGGGTCGCCGTGCCACGGTCGTCGTCCTCTGGCAGCGCGCCGGCAAGGTCCGCGCGGTCGTCGGGATGGACCAGGTCGATCGAGTCCGTCCCGACGAGCTCGTCGGGGTCGTAGCCCGCGAGCTTGGAGACCGACGCGGACACGTAGCTGATGCGCGCATCCTCGTCGGTGACGACGATCACCTCGTTGGAGTTCTGAACGAGCGAGCGGAAGCGCTCCTCGCTGCGGCGCAGGTTCACGGTCATCTCGTCGACGAGCGCGAGCGCGCGGCCCTCCGAGCGGCTGAACGTCCACGCGAGCGCGCCCAGGAGGAACGAGAAGACGGCGCCGATCGCGAAGACGACGTAGGGCTCGGCCAGGATCGGAGTGCTCGCGAAGCCCGGAAGCGCGTGGAAGCGCAGTGTCCAGTCGGCGCCGAGCGCTTGGACGGCGACCTCGTGGGTCTCTCCGCTGCCGGCGTTCTCCATCGCGAAGCTGCCGGCGAGCGTCGCGGCAGAAGGCGTACCCGAGAAGAGCTCGATGCCGACGTCCTCGCGCTTGGTCTGCAAGACGTTGGAGAGGACGGCGTTCGAGTCGACGAAGGCCATCACTGCACCGCGGATCTCGTGCCGGCGCTCCTCCACCGATGCCGGCACCGTCGTGCCGTTGTAGACGGGTGTGCCGACCACCATCGGGATGAGGCCGCGGGTCATCTGGAACAGCTTGATCGTCACGGCCGGTCCGCCGCGCTCGACCACGTCGCGCAGGAAGGAGTCGACGATGTCGCCGGCGGTCATCGCGTCGACGCCGGGCCGCCACGGTCCCGTGCCCGCGGGCCACAGGTACGAGATGATCGCGTGATGGTCGACACCGCGGGCGGGCTGGACCGCAAAGGTGGGGTCGTCGGCCTTCATGCGCGCCACGTAGGCGTCGAGCTCCTCGGGGGTGACCATGTCGAGGAAGCCGAGTGCCTGGATCCCGGGGTACGCGCGGCTCGGGTCGAGGTGCTTCACGTACCGGGCGAACGACTCGGTGTCGACGTCGGCGGTGACCATGTAGGCAGCCAGGGCCTGCACGGCGTCGAGGTAGCGGTCGAACTGGTCCGTGACGCTCTGGGCGATGTCCTCGGAGACGTTCGCGAGGCGCCGGTTCTCCTCGCGGGCGCTCATGCGTCCCCATGCCTGGGCACCGAGGAGCGACAGCGTCAGGCCCAGGCACACGATCACGACAGGCGCTGCAATCGAGCGCCAGCGCCGCGCGGCGCGCGTGGGAGTCCGTCGTCGGAGCGACTCGGTCATCTGAGCTCCATGTCTGGAGTCCGTATCGGCGTCCCCGGTGCGAACCTGAGTTCAAAGCCGAAGGCGGGTCGGCTTCGGCACGGGGGTCGCGGATGTCTCAGGCGGCCGCGTACAGCACCGGTGCCGCCGAGGTGCGCAGGACTGCACCGGAGCGCTCCAGCAGGTCGAGATGGCCGACGACCTCGGAGAGCCCGAGCATCACGTCCATGCCGTTCAACGACGGGAACAGCACCTGGGAGATCTCGTACACGGAGGAGGTGCCCATGTCGTCGACGAGCTCGAGGATCCGGTCGGCGCGGCGTGCGTGGTGCTCGTGCATCGCGGCAACCAGGGCCGGCACGTCGTGGAACGCGGCGCCGTGGCCGGGCAGTACGGCGGCGGGGTCGAGCTTGGCGAAACGATCGAGGTTCGCGAGGTACTCGACGAGGCTCGGCCGTCGGCCCCCCGCGACGGTCGCGTCGAGTTCGAGGGCGGGGTTGGGTGTGATGTGGGCGAGCAGGTGGTCACCGCTCACGAGCACCCCGGCGTCACCGTCGTGCAGTGACACGTGACCCTGGGCGTGACCGGGTGTCACGTGCACCGACCACGTGCGCCCTCCGGCCTCGAACGCGTCGCCGTCGGCGAGGCCCTCGACCCGCTCGGGCACGGGGTGGCGGATCATCCGGCGCAGCATCTCCAGCCCGGCCGGCAGCATCGCGATGACGTCGTCGGGCAGGCCGAGGTCGACGACGACCGCCAGTGCGAGGTCGCGGTCCATGGGCGCGTCGATGATCTTGGGGCGCTCCGCCTCGCCGCAGAAGACCGTGGCACGGGAGTTCTCGGCGATCCAGCCGGCCGCGCCGAAGTGGTCCGGGTGGGCGTGGGTGATCAGGACCCGGTCGACGTCGGCCACTGCGAGGCCCTCGGCGGCGAGGAGGTCCTCGATCATCCCGAGGGACTCGGGCAGGTACATGCCGGGGTCGACGACGGTCACCGGCCGTTCGGCGAGGAGCCAGCAGTTCACCGGTCCCACGGGGAACGGCGTCGGCAGCGCGGAATGGCGCACGGTCTCGGGCAGCTCATCGAGCATCGGGGCGAGCCGCTGGGCCATGATGATCTCCTCTCCGCGGGCAGCCCGTCGAAGGGTGTCGGTGCCCGTGAGGTTAGCTGCGAGAGACGGAGCACCCATGGCTGACGTGCTGGAGATGGCCGAGGACGTCTGGCGCGGCGGCGACGTACCCCAACAGGGCCTCGTCGTCGTCGGCGCCGACAGCCACGTCGTCGAGGTGGCGCCCGGCGTCGGCTTCCTGCCTTCGTTCTGCAACGTCATGCCGATCGTCGCCGGAGACGCCATGGTGCTCGTCGACACGTCCAGTCCCCTGACCGCGTCGCAGAACTTCGCGCGCATCCGCGAGTGGTCCGGTCTCCCGTTGCACACGGCGATCTACACCCACGGCCACATCGACCACGCGTGCGGCATGGGGCCTTTCGACGAGGAGGCACGCGCGGAGGGCCGCCCGCGTCCCCAGGTGATCGCGCACGAGGCGGTACGCGCCCGCTTCCGCCGGTACGCGCGGACCGCCGGCTACAACGGCGTCGTCAACCGGCGCCAGTTCGGGTTCGCCGGCCTCGACTGGCCCACCGAGTACCGCGAGCCCGATGTGACCTACCGCGACGGCATCGACGTGACCGTCGGTGACCGGCGTCTCCGGTTGCGCCATGCCCGCGGCGAGACCGACGACCACACCTGGGTGTTCCTGCCCGACGAGGCGGTGCTCTACCCCGGTGACCTCGTGATCTGGTGCGTACCCAACGCGGGCAACCCTCAGAAGGTGCAGCGCTACGCGGGCGAGTGGGCCGCGGCGCTGCGGGCGATGCTCGCGTGCGATCCCGAGATCATGCTGCCGAGCCACGGGCTGCCGGTCGTGGGGGCACAGCGTGTTCGCACGATCCTGGGCGAGACCGCCGCGTTGCTCGAGTCCCTCGAGAGCCAGACCCTGGAGCTCATGAACGCGGGTGCTTCCCTCGACGAGGTGATCCACACGGTCGCAGCGCCCGCGCACCTGCTCGGGCGACCGTGGCTGCGGCCCATCTACGACGAGCCCGAGTTCATCGTGCGCAACCTGTGGCGCTTGTACGGCGGCTGGTACGACCAGAACCCAGCGCACCTGCACCCGGCTCCGGAGGCGGCACTCGCCGCAGAGGTCGCCGAGCTCGCCGGTGGGGCGACCGTGCTCGCGCGGCGGGCACTTGCACTGCTCGAAACAGGGGATCTGCGACTCGCAGGTCACCTCGTGCGGTTCGCGCAGCAGGCCGATCCGGACGACGCCGAGGTGCGCGCCGCCGCCGTCGAGGTGTGGACCCGCCGCAGCGAGGCGTCCACGTCGTTGATGGCCAAGGGCATCTACAACGCCGCGGCTCGCGGGCCCGAGCCGAGAACTTGACTGACTGGTCAAGTTGGCGCGATCCTGTTGCGCGCAGCATCGCCGCATCCGAAATCGCCGCATCCGTAGAGGTGAGGACGTGTTCCAGCTCAGCGACGAGGTAGCCGAGATCCGTGACTGGGTCCACGAGTTCGGCGAGAAGGAGATCCGGCCGCACGCCGCGCACTACGACGAGGTCGAGGAGACCCCGTGGGCGGTGATCGAGAAGGCCGCCGAGGTCGGCATCTACGGCATGGAGTTCTGGATCCAGTCCTTCATGGAGCAGTCGGGGCTGCAGCTCCCCGTCGTCACCGAGGAGCTGTTCTGGGCCGACGCCGGCATCGCCCTCTCGATCCAGGGGACACTCCTCGGTTTCGCCGGCCTGACGAGCAACGGCACCTTCGAGCAGATCGGCCTGTGGGGCCCCAAGTGCTTCGGGGAGCCCGGCAACCTCGGTATGGCGTGCTGGTGCATGACCGAACCCCAAGCCGGCAGCGACGTCGCGTCGCTGCGGACCAAGGCCGTGCGTGACGGCGACGAGTGGATCCTGAACGGGACCAAGGTCTTCATCACCAACGGTGGCATCGCCGACGTGCACATCGTGGTCGCCACCGTCGACCCCGCGCTCGGTCACCGCGGCCAGGCCACGTTCGTGGTCCCCAAGGGCACACCCGGGTTGAGCCAGGGCAAGAAGGAGAAGAAGCACGGCATCCGTGCCTCCCACACCGCCGAGGTCGTCTTCGACGACTGCCGCATCCCGATGGAGTACCTCCTCGGCGGGCCCGACAAGCTCGACAAGAAGCTCGAGCGCGCCCGGACCGGCCAGGGCACCGGCCGCAGCGGCGGCCTCTCCACACTCGAGACGACCCGCCCCGCGGTGGCGGCGCAGGCAATCGGCGTCGCCCGTGCCGCCTACGAGCACTCCCTCGACTACGCGATGGAGCGTGAGCAGTTCGGCAAGCCGATCTACGACAACCAGGCGATCGCGTTCAAGCTCGCCGACATGGCCACCCAGATCGACGCCGCACGCCTCCTGACGTGGAGGGCGGCCTCGATGGCCAAGAGCGGCGTGGCCTTCGACCACGCCGAGGGCTCGATGGCGAAGCTGTTCGCGTCCGAGGTCGCGGTGCGCGTCACCGAACAGGCAATCCAGATCCACGGGGGCTACGGCTACATCCGCGAGTTCCCCGTCGAGCGCCTCGCCCGCGACGCCAAGATCTTCACGATCTACGAGGGCACGTCGGAGATCCAACGCCTCGTGATAAGCCGCGCCCTGCGCGCCAGTCACTCCGCTTAGGGCTCGCCTCCCGGCCGCCCGAACCCCGAGTTCAGCACTGAACGGCGGTCGGGGTCCCGTTGAAGCGGTCGGCGATGAAAGCGACGGCGCGCCACGACGCCACGAGCGGCAACAGGATGTGCTCGCTCATGTGGTCGGCGTAGAGGGTGACGTTGGCGCCCGCGGCGCACCAGTCCGCCTTCAGCGCGACGGCTTCGGCGAAGGGGATGCCTTCGTCGTGGACCGCGTGGTACAGGAACACCGGCGCCGTCGGTGCGGTCTCGCCGAGCGTGAGCTGTTCCATCACGGCTTCCACGAGTGGGCTCGTCAGCGGATCGGGGATCACGAGGTAGTCCGCGAGGCGTCGGAAGCCGTACTTGAACACCACACCGCCACACGCGTCGGCGAGCTCGGTCGACAGCGCGCGTCCGCGCTCGTTGAACGCGAGCGAGAAGTACGGGTACTCCCGCGAGATCGCGAGTGCGACCAGAAGCATGAAGCCCGACACGAGCGTCCCGTCCATATGGCGTGCGGTCGCGATCAGGTTCGCGGGCGTGCCGCCCAGCGCCACTGCCTTCAAGTCGAGCTCCGGCGCGTAGGTGGGCTGGAGCTGGGCAGCCCAGCCGCTCGCGATCGCGCCGCCGGAATAGCCCCAAAGCGCCACCGGGGTGCGGGGGCCGGCGAGTCCCGTGCCGGGCAGCGCTTCGACTGCCCGGACCCCGTCGAGGGTCGCGTGGGCGAGCATCAGACCTGCCCCGTAGGCGAAGCGAGGCCCTTCGTAGTCGGGGACGGCGACGTCGTAGCCGCGCAGCAGGAGCTGGAGCAGGAGGAAGATGTCGAGGCCCGCGTCCTCGGTGTAGGTGTGCGACGGCTGGCACGCGGCTCCGAGGCTGTCGATCGCGACCTGGTACGAGACGAGGGGCCTGTCTCCGCGCAGGTAAGGCATCGGCGAGCGCAGCAGGGTCGTCACCGTGACGACGGGGTTGCCGGCGGTGTCGTCGGTGCGGAACAAGGCCTGGGTCGCATTGACGGGGACACCGATGCCCAGGGCTCTGATGCGGGCGGGTCGAGTTCGCAGGACCGTGCCTGCAGGCACGTCCTCGAACCCCGGCGGCGGGACGTAGAAGGGGTCGGTGTCGGGGGTGGGCGGGGTCAGGGGTGGTGGTGCAGGTTCGTCGGAGGGCGCACACGTCGCGGCGCCGACACCGGTGCTCAGCTCCAGGCGGGAGAAGGGTCCCACGTGCACGCTCGCAGGGTCGGTGCCGGACGCGACCGTCGCCGTGACGGTGGCCACGGGCAGCTCCACGGTGTCGGAGCGGGCGTCGCCGCTGAAGGTGACGAGAAGGTCGTCTCCGGATGTGGAGTAGGTACCGGCGAGGTCGCCTCCGGCGAAGGAGACCGAGTCCACCGATTCGACGCCGGCGGGGATCGGGACCGCGATCGTGATGCTGTTGACGGTCACGACGATGGGGAGCTGCGGGAACGAGCCCGTCACGTCGACGACGAGGCCGCCGGGGCCCGCCGCGGCGGCGACCGGCGTCACCTCGAATGGGACCGCCACGGGCAACTTCAGGTTGGACACGTCGCACACCACCGGGACCGCTGCGACGGTGGCCTCACCTCCGCCCGCAGTCGCCACCGCAGGGTTCGCTCCCGGTAGGACGAGCCCGCCGGTCAGGACGAGCGCGACGACCAGTGCTGCGGCCGTCCACGACCGCCGTACCCCACCCCGTCCCCACCTCGCTCCGGCCGATCCCACCGCACCACCTCCTGTGAGTGTGCCCACGGTACCCGGATCGGGACGAGCACTCGGTGCTCGTCCACGGTTCAGTCCTCGTGCTCTTCTTCGGCGGCGAGTCGGGCCTCGACCTCGTCGGGGGTGAGCCGGCCGCGGTGGAGGGCGTTCTCGGTCTCCTCGTCGGGGGCGAGGGATCTCGGTTTCGCCAGATCGCCCAGGGCTGCCGCGAGCTCGGGGAAGTCCTCGAAGTCACGTCCGACGTGGTCGTCCTCGGGTGCGGGCTCGAAGCGCGGCATCCCGCCAACCTAGTGACCGACACACCACTGGCCCTGCCCAAGCCGGGGTTCGCTCAGCTGCTGGCGGTCCGGCAGCGGTCGCTGACGACCTCGAAGATGTCGCCGACCTCGGCATAGGGGTCACGCTCGGGCGCGAGGGTCCGCATCGCGCCGTTGACGTGCAGCAGGTTCTTGAGGAACAAGGCGAGCTCCTTGGGTACCCGCATCCCGTGGGCCTGCAGGATGCGGGCGATGCGCTCGAAGCCGACCGCCATCTCGTCGAAGCTCGAGTCCGCGTCCGCGTCTAGCCGGGTGAGCGCGAGGTCGAGGCCGGCTGCGAGGGTCGCGACGTCGGTGCCGGGCGGGAAGGCGCCGAGCCCGTCGAGTGCACGGAGTTGCGCCGCGAGGTCGTCGGTCATCATCGCCGTGATCCACTCCCACAGGGCGCGGCGCTGGACCACGTCGAAACGGCCCACGATGCCGAAGTCCAACAGGCCGTAGCGCCCGTCGTCGAGCAGGAGCATGTTGCCCGCGTGCATGTCGCCGTGGAAGAGGCCGTGCGTCAGTGCGCACTCGAGGACCGCCTGGGTACCGGTGCGCAACAGCGCCAGCGCGTCGGCCTCGCCACCGGCGTCCCACTCGGGGTCGTGCAGGCGGCGCCCGTGCAGTCGCTCCATGACCAGCACCGTGGGTGTCACGCCCCACGGCACGGGCCGCGGAACCGCGACGTCGGTCGCGCCGGTCTCCTCGAGCGAGAGGGCGATCGCGATCATGTTCTCGGCTTCGAGGCGGAAGTCGAGCTCCTCGAGCACGGTCTCGGCGAACAGCGCCACCATCCCGGACAGGTTCGCCGTGGTTGCGATGTCGACGTGCTCGATCGTGCGCGCCAGTGCGTGCAGGACCGCCACGTCACGCTCGACGACCGCGCGCACCCCGGGCCGCTGCACCTTGACCACGACCTCTGTTCCGTCGCGCAGCGTGGCCGCGTGGACCTGCGCTATCGAAGCCGCCGCCAGCGGGCGCGGTTCGATGTGGGCGAAGTGGTCGTCGAGGCGACCGAGGGCGCGTTCTGTCTCACGCCGCGCGACGTCGAAGGGCAGCGGCGCGACGTCGTCGCGGCAGCCACCGAATTCGGCGACGATCTCGGAGGGGAGGAGACCGTCGGCGGAACCGAGGAGCTGGCCGAACTTCACGAACGTCGGCCCCAGCGCCTCGCACGCCGAACGCAGGCGTGATGCGAGCGCTGTTCGTACGGGATCCGCGTCAGCGCCTACCTGGCGTGCCGAGGGGTCGAAGCCCTGCTGCGCCAGCCGTGCGCGTGCTTCGCGCAGCCCGCGGATCCCGTCGGCGATCATCGCCGGCAGGTGAGTGCCGCGCTCGCGGGCGATGCGGTGCAGGTCGAGGCCGAGCCCCGCTGCCTGCCTCCCGAACTCGACGGAGACCGCCACTCCGCGGGTCATCTGCTCGCGCCGGCGTGGCAGGCCCAGCAGCGACTCCGCCCGGGCCGCGGCCGCAGCCCGGATCGGTGGGTTGTGCCTGCGCAGGCCGCGCCCGAGGCCGGCGAGCTCGCCGTCTCCGCCGATCCACGCAGAACGGCTGATCGCGTCGTCGAACCACGAGTCGGTGGCTTCGAGAGCGCCGGGAGCAGGGTTCATGGGTGACATTCTCGCCCACCGTGGGGTCCGGCACGCGGATGCCGCCATCCCGGGCCGCCGGGGGGCCTGGCGTAACATCTGCCGACACCGCATCGGATAGCGCCCTGGAGAGGCGATGCCCTACATGGACGACGACGTCCGCGCACGCGTCGCGGAGCTCGTCGAGGAGATCGAGACGTCGAGTTTCCGCGAGACGAAGTGGGGACGGCGCGGCTACAGCGAGCGTGAGGTCGACGACTTCCTCGACTACCTCGTCGACGTGCTCTTCGCCCTCCTCTCGTCTTCGACGCCGGCCTACGTCGGCGTGGAGGAGCCGGGAGCGACGCCCGGCTTCGCCGGCGGCGAACCCGAGGCCGAGGCCGAGGTGGCTCCCATGGAGGAGACCGAGCTCCACTCCCCCTCGTCCGCCGACACCGAGATCGTTGCTCGGCCGGAGCCGGAGCCGGAGCCGGAGCCGGAGCCCGAACCCGAATCCGAGGCGGAGCCGGAGCCGGAGCCGGAGCCCGAACCCGAACCCGAGGCGGAGCCGGAGCCGGAGCAGGCACTCGAGCGTGGATCCGAGCCGGAAGGCGAGAGCTCCGTCTCCGAAGGCCCGCCCCTGCCGCCCTGGGTCGGCCCGAATGGTTAGCGCCAGAGGGGCCTCGGCCCAACCGTGAACGGGGAAGTGCCGAACGAGGCCGGCTTTCGTGCCGAGGTCGTCCTCGACAACGGGTCGGTCGTGTCGCTGCGGGGGATCCGTCCCGACGACGACCGGCGTCTCGTCGCGATGGCCGAGCGCTGCAGCGACCGCACGCTCTACTACCGCTTCTTCTCGCCTCCACCGCTGCCCATCACCGACGAGACACTCGGCAGGCTCGTGCACGTGGACGGCCACCGGCGTGTTGCCCTCGTCGCCCACCTCGGTACCGGCACGGACGAGCGCATCGTGGCCGTGGGACGCTGGGACATGCTCGAGGACGACCCCGCGTCCGCCGAGGTGGCCTTCATTGTCGAGGACGCATTCCAGGGTTCGGGCCTCGGCACCGCGCTCCTGAGCCACCTGGCGGCGATCGCACCCCGTCACGGCATCCGGTGCTTCGAAGCCGAGGTCCTGGGTGACAACCGGCCGATGCTCCAGGTGTTCGGCCATGCCGGGTACCGTGTCACCCACGAGCTCGACGCGGGTGTCTACCACCTCGAGTTCCCGGTCCACCCCACGCCGGAGTCCTTGGACGCGGCGGCCACGCGCGAGCGCGAGGCGCTCGCTGCCGGGCTCGCTGCGTTCTGTGAACCGCAGCGGGTCGCCGTAATCGGCGCAGGCCGCAATCCACGTTCGGTCGGCGGTTCGATGCTGCGCAACGCACTCGAGGGTGGTTTCACCGGTTCGGTCGTGCCGGTCAACGTCAAGGCGGACGCGGTGGCAGGCGTCGCGGCTTACGAGGAGATCGGCGATCTCCCCCCCGGTGTCGATCTCGCGGTGATCGCAGTGCCCGCCGCGGAGGCGCTCACCATCGTGGACGCGTGCGGCGAGGCCGGCGTCAAGGGGGTGGTCGTCGCGGCGGCGGGTTTCGGCGACGACCGCGAGGCGGAGCTGTACGAGTGCTGCAGGTCCCATGGAATGCGCATGCTCGGCCCGGCTTCGATGGGCGTGGTCAACACCGACCCGCGCGTGTCGTTGCGCCTCGTCGCGGGCACGGTCGAAGTGGCGCCCGGCGTGGTGGGAATCGCGACCCAGACGGGGGCGCTGGGTATCGGAGTCCTCGACTACGTCAGGTCGTTGAATCTGGGCGTGAGCCAGTTCGTGTCGCTCGGGAACCGCGTCGACGTGTCGTCCAACGATCTCCTCGCCTACTGGGAGGGCCAGGAGGCCACGCGGGTCGTTCTGTTGTACCTCGAGTCGTTCGGCAACCCGCGCCGGTTCGTGCGACTCGCCCGTCGCGTCGCACGCAGGAAGCCGATCGCGGCAGTGGCGGTCGGCGAGACGGCGTCCCGGGCGGCAGCGCGCGGCCTGTTCGCGCAGGCCGGTGTGATCCGGACCCGCTCGCTCGAGGAGCTCGTCGACGTCGCGGGACTGCTCGCGTCCCAGCCCGTTCCACGGGGGCGCCGAGTTGCTGTCGTGTCGAACGCCGGTGGTGCCGCCACGATCGCGGCTGCCGCTCTCGCGGAGTCGGGCCTCGAGCTCGCGCCGCTCGCGGACGCGACTCTCGATCGGGTTGCTCCCCACACGGCGCTCCTCGGTCCTCCGGCCAACCCCGTCGAGTTGCCTCCGATTGCCGACGACGAGGGCCGCTTCGCGGCAGTCCTGGACGCAGTCGGCGCGGACGCTTCGGTCGACGCCGTCCTCGTCGTGTACACGCCCCTGGTGCGCTCGGGCACGGACCGAGTGGGCGCCGCGATCGTGTCGGCGTCGCGGCGCGCCCCGGCTGTGACGTTCGCCGCCAACTTCCTCGGTGCGCGAGGAGTGCCCGACGTCCTCAGGAGCGGCAGTGTCGCCGTTCCGTCGTTCCTGTTCCCCGAATCCGCCGCGGTCGCGCTGGGTCACGCGGTCGCCTACGGGTCGTGGCTGGCCCAGCCCGAAGGCGATCTCGTGCGGCCGCCGGGCTTGGATCGAGACACGGTGCGTGAGACGCTCGCGGCGCAACCCGAGGGTGACCTGCCCCGCGATGTCGCCGAGGCCGTGCTCGCGGGCGCCGGAGTCGAACTCGGGACGCGCCAGCACGGAGTCCCCTTCGTGGTAGCGGTCGAGGACGACGAGGTGTTCGGCCCGGTGCTCGGCCTCGGTGCCGGCATGGACCCAAGCGACGTCGCGCCCCAGTGCCACCGTCTCACGCCCCTCACCGACACCGATGCAGCACGCCTCGTCGACGCCGCTCTCGACGCCGCCTCCGAGCACGTGGACCGTGCCGCTGTAGACACAGCAGCCCTCGTCGATCTCGTCCTGCGCCTCTCCACCCTCGCCGTGGAGCAGGACGGCATCCACTCTCTGACCCTCGACCCGGTCATCGTCGGGGCGCCGGGGGAGGGTCTGCGCGTGGCCAGCATTCACGTCTGCAAGCGCCGGCCGCGCTGGCCCGCGCCCGTGGACCCCGCCGGGGGTGTCGGTTGATCGCGGCGACAGCGGCTCGGGCCGCGGCGATCTGGCTCGAGTCCCAACAGCATGCGCGCGGCTCGATGGTCGGCGTTCCTCTGGAGAATCTCGCGGCCGTTCCCGCGGCCACGGGAACGAACGGGCGCGGAGCTTGCGCTGCTCGCTTCGTGATCTGGGTCGCGCAGAACGCCTTCGACGCAGCCTCGGGCGTGGTGTTCGATCCCGCATCAGGCACCCACCTGACCGCTGAGTCGACGGCGACCATCGCAGGCGCGGCCCACCGTCTCTTCCGATACGACGTGAGCCATTCGATCGGACGCAACCTCGTGCGCCGGGTCGACGTCGCGGGGGAGGACCTGCACTGTGTCGCGCAGGTCGGTGTGCACTGGCTCTTCCTCGGAGAGGTCGAAGCCGCCGGGCACGTGGCCACCCGGGTGGTCCGCGACGCCGCTGCCGCCACGACCGTACGCGACCTCCATGCGCGCGCCCTGGCCGCGGTCTTCTGCCGTCAGTGGGCGCTCGCCACACGCGATCCCGCGGCCGACGCGGCTGCACGGTCGTGGTTGGACGCCGCCGTCGCCGGCGTCGACGCGGTGCAGGAACCGGCGGTGATCGCGGCTGTGGCCTGGGCCACGGCCCTGGTCGCCACAGGGATGGCCGACAAGGTGGGCGCGGAGACGAGGGCGCTGTCGGTCGCCCTCGTCGGGCGTCTGAAGTCGATGCAGTCCAATGACGGCGCATGGCGCGGCGCCGGAGTCGTTGAGGGCCAGGCGTCGGCGTCGACGTTCGCGTCCACGGCGTGGACGTCGTACCGGCTCGCGTGTACGTCAGCAGCTCTCGCCGCCCTCGAGGACTGACCCCCCGAACCATCCCCCGACCCCACCGCCGACCCCGGAACGGCTCGTAACGACACCGGTGACTAGTGGCCCGCTATCGGGATCTCGGGCGCCGCGGCGAGTGACCGGTACGCGGCGTCGGCGAGCGCCTGCCCGACACGGCGGTGCGACTCGTAGTCCCAGTGGATGCCGTCGGGGTTGTACGCGGCGACGTCGCAGAGGGCCTGGGGGTCGACGAAGGGAACCTCCTTGGCGGCGGCGAGGCGGCGGAGGTCGTCGGTCGCCGCACCCGAGTGCGGATCGACGCGTCCGTGCAACAGCCCCGACGTCGGCGGGCATCCGCAGGCGATCACGGTCGCTGCGCCCGAGTAGAAGCGGACCATGTCGACGAGGCGTGGCCACAGGTCGAGCGTGACGCGCCGTGGGACCATGCGCATCCTGCCGGCCGAGAGGCGGACCAGACCCGCGTGGTGGCGGGCGTACAGGCGCCGCAGCCGCTTGCGCAGCGCCGGGTTCGGGACGCGGGGGATGAGGTCCTTGGCCCAGGTGGGCACGCCCACGGGCAGCGCGTCGGCGCCGACGCCGTGGAGGACGACGACGTCGGCATCCGGGAGGAGGCGCTCCTGCAACCAGACGTCCTTGGTGACGAGCTCCCACAGGTCGCGGGTGTTCCAGCCGCTGCGGGCCACGACGACGGCCTCTGCGTGCCGGCCCGACATGACGCCGAGGTCACGGGCCATCACGTTGGGGAACATGCGCTCGTCGTCGGTGCGCAACCGCGCGTCGGGACCGTGGAAGCAGAGGCTGTCGCCCAGGACGAGGATCCGAATCGGATCCAGACGCTCGTTCACTTGCGGCAATGTACGCGGAGACCGTCGCGGAGACCCACCCGATCGTCGGGATCGGCGACGACCACCCGATCCAGGGCGCGTAGTGTCGGTCGCCGATGGTCAAGTACGGCGTGGCGGTTCTCTCGGCGTGTGTCGTCGTCGCAGCGGCGTGCAGCTCGGGCTCGGGCGACGCCGCGGAGACAACGGTGGCGGTGTCGCAAACCGCGGCCTCGACGCTGCCCGCCGGCGAGCACACCGAGGTCTTCGAGGCGGTCGACGCCCTGGCAGCAGGCAGCCGCGGCCAGACCTTCACAGCGGTGTACGACTTCTACGCGCCCGCGATCGCCGGGAGCGACACCGGATCGCTGACCGTGGCCCAGGACCTGCCACAGCGAGCCGCGCGTTTCGTCGACGACACCGAAAGCCGCGGGGTCGCCTTCGTCGGCGTCGACCCCGACCTGACGGCCTGTGGGCTGACGGCCGGTCAGTGGCACTGCTACAGCGCGACGGGTTACTTCGATCGGGCACCTGCCGTACTCGACTACGGCGACCTCCTCGCGGTCTTCGACACGTTCAGGGCGAACCAGCGCTGGTTCGCGTGGACCACCGCCGGCCGCGAGATCGGCGGACACGACGCCGACTGCGCAGTCGGCGCTGCGACGTCGCCGGATGCGATGGATCCCGACCTTCAGCGGCGTGTGGGCACTGCCGCAACCCTGTGCGTGGCGCGCACGGGCGTTCCCCTGCTCGTCGAGTTCTCCAGGGCGGAAGGGAGCGAGATCCTGTTCCGCGCGGAGGCGAGGTCCTACCGCACCGACGTCGCGTCCGACGCGTTCGAGCCCCCCGCACCCGTCGAGGCCGGCCCACCCAACGTCACCATCCCGGTGCCGCAGCCACCCGGCTCGCAGGGGGGCGGCGCCGGAGGGCAGGTCAACTAGTGGTGAGTCGGCCGAATAGCTGTGCGGTCGGGGATGCGGTGAGCCTCGTCGCGGACCCGCACCCGGACACCTCGAGAACGCAGCCCCGAACCATGCCCCCCAGACGTGTCCGCATCGCAGTGGTGGCCCTGTGTGCCGTCGTGGCTGCCGTCACCGTTTCGTGCAGCGACGGCGGCGACGCGTCCCGCATCGGCGGCAAGGGCGCGGGTGAGACGACGACGACCCGCGCGCCTCTGATCCCCCCGGACAGCTACGACGCCGTCCGCAACGCCAAGGATCCGAACTCGTTCCTGTCAGCGTTCACATCGCTGGGTGCATCCGCCGCAAACACATCACCTGCCGCGCTCGCGGCCGTCGCGGTCGGCCCGGTTGCCATGGACTTCATCGCGTTGGTCACGCGCGTGCAACAAGAGGACTACAGCGTCGCCTACCGGATTCGTGGCAAGAGCGTGAGCGCGGTGCCGGGGGAGACCTTCCTGACGATCGTGCACACGCCGAGCCGCCAGAAGATCGAGATGCGGGCGGGCTCCGCCGTCGGGGCGCAGTTCGTCGAAGGCGACACCTCGACCACGTGCACGAAGATCGCCGAGTGGGACTGCAAGAGCGCGCCGCCCACTTCCCGGCCTGCCGGTGCGGAAGTGCTGCTGTACTTCCTCGGACTCGTCGCGCAGAACCCCGGTGCGTTCGACACCGAGACGTACCAGAGCGACATCGTCGGGGTCCCGGTCAACTGCATCCGCGCCGAACCGGTCACGGCAGCCACCGACCTCGGGTTGATCGAGGTGTGCGTGACCGCCGAGGGCGTCCCCTTGCGAGCCGTCATGCCCGACCTGACCCTCGACGGAGTCTGGTACAAGCCCAGCGCCGATCCAGCCGACCTCGTTCCACCGGTGTGATGAACCGGGAGGAACTGCCTGATATGCGCGTCCGCTACCGTTCCAGACATGGGGACCGGGCGCAGGCAGGGGAGGCCCGAGGCTTCGGCGGCCGAGATCGCCGGCGCGTGCGCGCAACTCGTGGAGGCGGTGCGTTACGGCGAAGCCGGCGCGTTCACCGAGGCGGCGGGTCACTGGTGCGATGCCGTCCTGACTGACGCGGGTTGGGCCGTGTGGGTCTGGCGTGCCGGTGCCGGCTTCGAGCTTCGCGCCGGGGGTGGGCAACCGCCGCCGCCACGATCCGACCTGGCAGCGGTGTCTGCGGCACTCGAGACCGATGCGACCCGCCGCGAGCTCGCGCCCGGCCGGCCCGTCCTCCTGGGGGAGGTGTCCACGGGACCCGGCACCTCCGCCGCGGCGGTCGCGTTCGGGACCCCGTCCCGGTTGCTCGCCGTGCTCGCAGTATTCCGCCCCGGTCCCCCCGCCGTCGTCACTCCTCGCGACATGGACTCCCTCGCCGTCGCCGCACGGCTGTGCGCCTCGGTCATCGATGACGCCGAGCAGCATCGACCGCCTACCCAGGGCCCCCCGCTGGGACCGGCCCTGCTCGCCGAGTTGGGGGACGAGATCGCGGTGATCACCGGCGCTGCCCGCACGTTGATCCGCTCCGAACACCGCCTCGGTCGCGTCGACAGGCATCGGTACCACGAGGTGATCGAGCGGCAGGCGTTGTCCCTGGCGGGTGCCGTCGACGACATCGCGCGCGTGACCGGGGTCCCTGCGGCGACATCGTCGGCGACTGCGCCGGCACCCGTGCCGCCCCGGCAGTTCACGGACATGGTCGTCGACAGCCTCGGCCCCGGCGTCGAGCTCGCGGTGGATCCCGCCGTCGAGGGTGCCGTGCCGCGCGGAGCGGACGCGTCCGACCTCGCCGCCGTGGTTGCCGGCCTCGCCCGCGTCGTCGGGGCGACGGGATCTCGCGTGACCGTGGGAGCGGCAACCAGTGATACCTACGGGCGCGTCGGAGTTGCCGCCGTCGTCGGCGCACAAGAGGCGGCGCGCCTCGACGCACTCGTGCGCGCAGTGGCGGCGGGAGGCGAGGACGTCGTGTTGTCCGGGCGCGCGCCGCTGGCGATCGCGGCTGCCACCGCCGTCGCACGCGGCCACGGTGGCGCCATCGGAGCAGCAGCGGACGGCGAGGCGGTGCGCATCTGGCTCGACCTACCGCTGCGGGGTGCCGCACCTTGACCCTGGGAGTCCCCGGTGGTGAGAATCCGGCCGTGCCCGATCCCTTCAGCGTGACTGGCCCCGGTGCGGGTCCGGAGTGGATCGGGAGGCTGCGTGCCGTCGGCCGCGCCGCTGCCGCCGAGCTCCCGTTCCCGCAGCGCACGGACGAGCAGTGGCGCCACACCGACACGGGACGGATCCCCTTCGAAGACCTCGTGGTGGGTGCGACGGCACCGCGCGACGAGGACGTCATCGCGCTGGCGTCCGCCGCCGGCCGCCGTTGCGCCCTCGTGGCCGCGTGGGACGGCGGCGCACGTGTCATCGAAGCAGGCCCCGACGATGTCGGGGTCGAGCCGCTCGACTCCCTCGCCGCTACGGATCCGATGGCACCCGCGGTGGGCACGATCGTCGGTGCAGGCTCCGATTTGTTCTGCGCGCTCAACGCTGCGCACTTCTCGGGTGGTGTCGCCGTCCGCGTCGCAGCCGAGGCGCGTCCCGAAGGCGCGATCGTCGTCGTGCACTGGTGCGCACCGGCGTCCGCGGCGTCGTTCCCGCGTACGTTTGTGAGCGTCGGGCGGCTCGCGGAGGTCACGATCGTGGAGATCTGGGCCGGTCCTGCCGACGCGGCAGGATCGCTCACCGCGTCCGTCGTCGAGATCGACGTCGCCGACGGCGCCCGCCTCGACCACGTCGCACTGCAGGAGCTTGCCGACTCTGCCACGTTCGTCGCGACCCAGAGCGCCCACCTCGGCCGTGACGCACGCATCTCCACCACGGCAGCGGCGCTCGGTGGTCGCACCCACAGGATGCGCACGGCCACGGAGCTGCGCGGCGACGGCTCGAGCGCCGACGCTCTCGGTGTCTACGTCGCCGACGGCGAGCGCCACGTCGACTTCCGCGCGACCCAGCACCACGAGGGCCGAGACTGCACGAGCGACCTCCTCTACCGCGGGGCGGCCTGGGACCGGGCCGGCGCCGTCTTCAGCGGTTTGATCCGTATCGAGGCCGGTGCATCCGGGTCCGACGCCCACCAGGCGAGCCACTTCCTGCTCCTGTCCGACGAGGCACATGCGGCGAACATCCCCAACCTCGAGATCCTCGACCACGACGTCAAGTGTGGTCACGCGAGCAGCGGGGGGCCGCCCGACGAGGACCAGCTCTACTACCTGGCCGCACGCGGGATACCGCCGGCGCGGGCCGAACACCTGGTGGTCGACGGGTTCTTCGCCGACGTTGCCGGACGCATCCCGGTCCCCGGTGTCGGTGACCACGTGGTCGCCGAGGTCGGTCGCCGCCTCGCCCTGCTCAGAGGCGAGCCATGAGTCACCGCAGCGAGGTCGCCGCCCTCGCGGACCTCGAACCGGGGGTCCCCCTCAAGGTCGCCGTCGACGGCATCGCCGTCGTCCTGGTGCGGATCGGCGACGACGTCTACGCCCTCGCCGATCGTTGCAGCCACGAGGACGCGTCGCTCTCCGAGGGAGCCGTCTACGAGGAGGACCTCGAGATCGAATGCCCGCGCCACGGCTCCACGTTCGACCTCGAGACGGGAGCGGCCCTGAGCCTCCCCGCCACGAAGCCCGTTGCCGTCTACGACGCCGAGGTCGACCCGAGTGGCTCGGTCTGGCTCATGCGGCGCGAGGAGTCGGTGTGAGCGGGCTCTCGATCGCGGGCCTCGTCGCCGGTCCCGGCGCGCGCGAAGTCCTGCGTGGGATCGACCTCGAAGTCGGCCCCGGCGAGGTGCACGCGCTCATGGGCCCCAACGGCTCGGGCAAGTCGACGTTGACCCACGTGCTCGCAGGCCGTCCCGGCTACACGTGCACGGCGGGGGCGGCGACCCTCGACGGCGTCGACCTGCTCTCGCTCGCCACCCACGAGCGCGCCGCCGCAGGCTTGTTCGTCGCGTTCCAGTATCCCGTGGAAGTGCCGGGCGTCGGGTTCCGGACGTTCCTGCGCGAAGCTGCCGCGGGCCTCGGCCACGATCCCGCCACGGTAGAGGGTGACGAGGTCGCGGCGGCCGCTGCGCGTCTCGGGATCGGTACCGCCCTCGACCGCAGCCTCAACACCGGCCTCTCGGGCGGCGAGAAGAAGCGTTGTGAGACGCTCCAGCTCGAGTTGCTCGCGCCCCGCTACGCCGTCCTCGACGAGATCGACAGCGGTCTCGACGTCGACGGGATCCGTGACGTCTCCGACGCCGTGCTCGCACGCGTACACGACCACGGCATGGGCGTCCTCCTGATCACCCACTACGTGCGGATCCTCGAGCACATCCCCGCCACTCACGCGCACGTGTTGGTGGACGGGCGTGTGGTGGCCTCCGGTGGCCCCGAGCTCGCCACCAGCGTCGAGGAGACCGGCTACGACGCCTTCCGCCCCGACGACGGCGGCGGCGGCGGAGCCGGCGGCGGCGGCGGCGCGGATCCCTTCTCCGCCCTGGGTCTCTAGACGCAGCGCCGCCCGGCTGGTCGGGCGCCGCGCCGGGACTTGGTAACTTCGCTTCGTGAGCGGCATCTTCGTGCTCTTCGGGGTCTTCTGGCTGGCTCTCATGGCATTCGCGATCGTGACGCTCGTGCTCTGGATCCTCTCCCTCGTCGAGGTGCTGCGCTACCCGGAGCCCGTCTGGCGCTACGCGGGGACCGACAAGACCATGTGGATCCTCGTCATCGTGCTCGCGGGCGGGATCGGGGCGCTCATCTACTGGTTCTCCCAGCGCAAGAGGCTCAAGGCGATAGAGGCCGACCTCGCGGCGCGTGGTCTCCTGTACGTGCCGCCACCACAGCCCTACGGGTACTACCCCCAGCAGGCCCTGCCCCCGCCGCCGTCCCAGCCCGGCTACCCGTCCCAGGGTCCGCTCGCCTGACCCACCGGTCGCCAGGTCCCCACTTGGAGAAGAGAACGGCCAACGTGGGGAGGTTGGAGAAGGATCCGGCCACCTGAGCGAGTTTGGAGAACCAGGGACGCGCTTTCGGGCGCTGCAGTTCTCCAACCCCGGGAGCCCCTCGCCAACCCCGGGAGCCCCTCGCCAACCCCGGGAGCCCCCTCGCCAACCCCTGGAGCCCCCCCGCCAACCCCTGGAGCCCCCCCGCCAGGCCGCCGCGAACGGTCAGGTGTCGGTCTCGCTGAACTCGCCCTCGCCCGCGATCGCCCCCGTGAGCGTGTTCCACGACAGCGTGGCGCACTTGACCCTGCTCGGGAAGTCCCGCACGCCCTGGAGGGCCTCGGCATCGCCGAGTTGACGCCCAGGCTCGCCACCCACCTCGAACGCGACGCCCGCGCCACCGTCGGGGCCGGTGGTGTCGACACCCAGCATCGACCGGAACCGGTCGAACTCCTCGGCGACGGTCTCCAGGGGCTGGCCCTTGACCAGCTCGCTCATCATCGAAGCAGAGGCCTGACTGATCGCGCAGCCACGCCCCTCGAAGTTCACGTCGGCCACACGTCCGTCCTCGACGACGACCGTGACGGTCACCTCGTCGCCGCAGAGCGGGTTGTATCCGTGGCCGCGGCGCGCAGGCGGTACCGGCAGTGCACCTTTGTGCCGCGGGCGCCGATAGTGGTCGAGGATGATCTCCTTGTAGAGATCGTCGAGTTGTGTCATCGTGCGTTAAGTATAGGAAGCACGTGCTTGCAAAGATTTGCAGCACGAGGCAGGTAAACTGGACCGTTGCCGAGAACAAGTCCCCCGAAGGTGAACTTCGTGTCCACCACAGGGTGTATTCAGAGTACAATCGCCAGTCGCGCCGGTCGACCCAGGTCTCCCCGGGAGTTCGTTGGCCCCGAAAGAGCAGGTGAGACGGCCACACCGCAGCCCTGGGCGCAACCGGCCGGCACGGTATCCCAGTCCCCTCCACCCAACCCGTGGGGTAGTTCCGACTGATGGCTAAGAAGCAGAAGACACTCGAGGAGTCCGAGATCGCACTCGTAGAGGTAGTTGAGGACGAAGAGACCGTCGCCGTCGACGGTGACGACATCGAGGGCAGCGACGTGGCTGCCTCCACCGGCGAGATCCGGGTCGTCAAGCCGCCCGAGCGCGAGAACGTCGAGCGCGAGCGCGGCGCCGACGTCGAGGACCTCGTAGCCAGCTACCTCGCGGACATCTCCAAGCACGACCTGTTGACCAAGGACGACGAGATCGAGCTCGCGCAACTCATCGAGGAGGGCCGTGAGGCCCGCGAGGAGCTCGAGTCGGGTGTCAAGTTCACCCCTCGTCGCCGCGCCGAGTTGCGCGGCCAGATCCACGCCGGCGAGAAGGCGCAGGAGCGCTTCATCAACGCCAACCTGCGCCTCGTCGTGTCCGTCGCCAAGAAGTACGGCGCCGCCAGCGGGATGGAGCTGCTCGACCTGATCCAGGAGGGCAACTTCGGGCTGATGCACGCGCTCGAGAAGTTCGACTGGCGCCGCGGCTTCAAGTTCTCGACCTACGCCACCTGGTGGATCCGCCAGGCGGTCACCCGCGGCATGGCCAACAACAGCCGCACGATCCGCCTGCCCGTCCACGTCGGCGACCTCGTGTACCGCGTCGCCAAGGCGCGCTCGGAGATCGAGGGCCGCACCGCCCGCAAGGCGACACCCGACGAGGTCGCCGAGGCGACCGGACTGTCCATCGACCAGGTCATGGACGTGATGTCGCTGCCGACGAGCCTCACGTCGCTGAACCAGTCGACCGGCGAGGACGGCGACGCCGAGCTCGGCGACTTCATCGAGGACGAGTCCACCGAGACCCCCTTCGACGCGGCCGCCCGCGCGATGGTGCGCAACGACGTGCGCGAACGACTCCTGGGCCGCCTCACCGACCGTGAGTCCAAGATCCTGTCGCTGCGCTACGGCCTCGAGGGCGACGGCATCCCGCGCACCCTCGAGGAGGTCGGCGCCGACTTCAACCTCACCCGCGAGCGCATCCGCCAGATCGAGACGCGGGCGCTCTCCAAGCTGCGCCACCCGAGTCTGAGCATCGACCCCGAGTCCCTCGTCAACGGCTGAACGCGCCTCGCTGCGGCGGACCTGACGGGGCGTGACCTGCGCTAGTGTTCGCGGGTACACACCATCCCGCACCGTCGTCGCAGCGAGGGAAGAGGCACCAGATGCAACCCGGCTATCAACAGCCCTACGGGGCGCCTCAGGGTGACCCGACCGACAATGCCCCTAAGCGGATCGGCCAGGGCGTCATCGACGCGGTCATCATCTGGGTGGTCTGGTGGATCGTCGAGTTTATCCTCGTCGGCATTCTCTGGTCGGTCGGGTCCGGCTACTTCCTGTGGTACCTCATCTCGGCGCTGATCGGCGTGGCCGTGGCGTTCGTGAACTCGGTGTTCCTTCAGTCGAGCAGGGGACAGTCACTCGGAATGATGATCCTGGGCCTCAAGGTCGTCGGCCCCGACGGCCAGAGCCCACCGACGATGAACCAGGCCTTTCTCCGGAACATCCCGTATCTGCTCATAGGGCTGGGGTGGTTCTTCTTCCTCGGGAGCCTCGGCAGCCTCTTCCTCCTCGTCGAGCTCGTCATCATTCTCACCAACGAACAGCACCGCCGCCTCGGCGACCAGTGGACCGACACCTGGGTGATCGACAAGGACACCGTCGGCTTCGTGCCGCCCACGACCGGGGCCGTCGGCTTCGGCGACTCGTTCCAGTCGTCGTTCAACCAGGCCACCGGTGCCGCCCAACAGGCCTACCAGCAGCCCCAGCCCGGATACCCCCAGCAGCCCCAGCCTTACCAGCAGCCCCAGCCCGGGTATCCCCAGCCCCAACCCCAGCCCCAACCCGGGTATCCCCAGCAGCCCCAGCCTTACCAGCAGCCTCCTCAGCCGCAGCCGTACCAGCAGCCGCCCCAGCCCCAGCCCGGCTACCCGCCCCAGCCCCAACAGCCCCAGGCTCCGCCTCCCCAGCAGCCGGGCTACCCGCCTCCGCCCCAGTAGAACCCCGACATTGCCCGCGTTCGGGGGTCGGCCCCTCCCAAACGCGGGCGGGATGGCGCGCCAGCGGTACGGATTGCCCGCGTTCGGGGACTCAGACGGATTGGTCGAGCTCGACCAGGGCGGCCTCGAGTGCCTTGGGCAGGTCCAGCGCCCGGGGCACCAGGGTCGGGTCGGCCGTGATACCGATGTCGAAGCGGTCCACGTAGCCGCAGCCCACCAACGCGAGCGGGTTGTTCGGCACGATCGCGGTGACGAGGTACTGGCCGGTGACGCGGTGGCCGTCGACGTGGCGTAGCCGCCTGGGCCCCGGCGCCGCCGACGCGATCAGGTTCGACGCGAGGATCTTGCGCCGCGTCGCCAGGTAGATCAGCTTGTGCGGCGCGTACCGGGCGAGCTCGACGGTGCGCACGAACGAGTCGCGCTCGACCTTGAGGTCGCCGATCTGCTCGCCGAGCAGCGCCAACCGGCGCGCCGGGTCCTTCTCTCGCAGCGGCCACACGAACGGCGACGACACCTGCCGGCTGCTCATCTCCAGGGGGTAGCGCTCCGGGAAGAGGTGCCGGGTGCTCATCGGCAGCGACACCGTGAGCTCGTCGGGGAGGTCCCCAGCCAGATCCGATCGGTCGAGGACCGACTCCACCGCACTGGACACCACCGCCTGGAACACAGCGGTCACCGTCGTTCCCGCCCGCCGGCGAACGTCCTTGACCGTCGCCATGTCGAGGGACGCGCCGACGATCGTGCGCCTCCAGGAGATGTCCCTGGTCGGCCAGATCGACGGCGTCGCGTGGCCGACGGACTCCACGACCTTGCGCACCGGGGCGACGAGGCGCCGGGCCAGGCCGTCGTCGCCGGTGGGGGCTTCTCCCGCATGTCGTTCGGCGTGGTGGGCGTGGCGTGCCATGCGCTCGCGCACCGCCTCGAGCTCTTCGCACTCGTCGGAGAGCACCCGCAGCATGTTGGTGCAGCTGATCCCGTCGATCTGGAAGTGCATCGACCGGTACCACACCGCGGCCGACCCGTCGGCGAGGACGAGGTGGTGCGCTTCCCACGCCGAGTGGGACAGGTCGAACGGCATCCGGTACAGGTCGGTGACCGTGCGCCACAGCGCGGCCTCGTCACGTGGCTCGGCGACGGGTGTCTCGCGGACGTGCCATTCGAGGTCGAAGTCGGCGTCGGCGACGAAGCGGGGCCGCAACAGCCCGCCGGGCGACGGGGCCACCCGCTGGCGCAAGGTCGGGCACCACTCGACAGCGCGGGCGAAGCGCTCCCTGACCACGTCGATGCCGGGGTCGGTCGCGAAGCGGACCACCGTCCCGGCGGTCTGGCGTAGCTTGCCCTGGCCGTAATCCCAGAAGGGGACGTCCATCACGGTCATGCGATGGGGGTCGACGGTCGCGGAGCCGGGAGGAGGCGCAGGTCGCGGCACTTGGGGAGCCTCTGTCGCAGCGGGATGTACCGTGGATACGGCACACGTTGTGGTTTTTCGAGTGGGCGCGTCGGTTCTCCTACCTTCGCCACTGGCACGGTTGGGCCGATCCGCCACCGTCACCGATTCGGGAGCGCGCATGGCAGTCGATCCCCTGGAGTACCGCCAGATCATCGGAGGCTTCGCCACCGGTGTGACCGTCGTGACCGCGTCCCACGGCGACGAGAAGTTCGCCATGACGGCGAACTCGGTGACCTCGCTCTCGCTCGAGCCCTGCCTGCTGCTGATCTGCTTCATCCGCGGGAGCAAGACGCTGATCGCCGTCAAGGAGGCGGGCTGGTTCGGCGTGAACATCCTCCACTCCGACCAGGAGGACCTGTCCGACACCTTCGCGCGGACGACGGGCACCTTCGAGAACGTCGCCCACACCGTCGACGGGCACGGCGTCCCGCTGCTCGAGGGCACCCTGGGCAACTTCGTATGCAGGCTCGATTCGGTCTCCGCCGGCGGCGACCACGAGATCGTCGTCGGGGAGGTGGTCGACGAGTCACCCTCGGCGCGGGCCGATTCGGACGACTCGCCGCTGCTGTTCTACCGCGGTGAGTACCGTAGGATCGGCGAGCGGTGACCTCCGCCGCGCGCAACGGGCGCGTCGACGCCGGGGGAGTCGGACTCGCCTACGTCGAAGCCGGTGCCACGGGCCCGCCCGTCGTGCTCGTGCACGGCTTCACGGGAGCCAAGGAGGACTTCGGCGACCACATAGCGTGGCTCGGCGAACGGCGCCGCACCGTGGCATTCGACAACCGCGGCCACGGCGAGTCCGACAGGACGGACACGTACTCGCTCGACCTCGTGCGCCGTGACCTCGGGGCCTTCGTCGACGCCCTCGGCCTCGACCGCTTCGTCCTCGTCGGCCATTCGATGGGCGGCTTCGTGGCCCAACTCTTCGCGCTGGCGGCGCCGGAGCGTCTGGTGGGCCTGGTGCTCATGGGCACCGGTCCGCGCTCTCCCCACCTCGACGAGGACACCAGGCAGATGGCCGACCTCGCGCGCCGGCTCGCGGTCCAAGCAGGCATGGACGTGCTGTTGCAAGCGCAACAAAGCCTCGCGGAGGACGACACCGCTGCCACAGCGCTCGCGTCCGAGGCCGGGGAGGCCCTGCGCCGCGACCGGCCCGGCTTTGCCGAGTTCTGCGACGCCAAGTTCCTCGCCACCGACCCCGTCGCCTACGACGAGCTCCTCGGCGACATCCTCACCCAGGAGGACCGCACCGAGTCGCTGTGCGGCCTCGACGTCGCCACGCTCGTGATCGTGGGCGAGCAGGATTCGGCGTTCCGCAAGGCGTCGCAGCGGATGGCCGCTGCCATCCCCGGCGCGCGTCTCGAGGAGATTCCGGGCGCGGGCCATTCGCCCCAGTTCGAGGCCCCCGAGCAATGGCGGGCAACCATGGGTGCGTTCCTCGACGAACTCACCTGACCGGGTCCTCCGGGACCCGCGGTAGCCTGGCCTGATGCCGGGCCGGAGTGAGTACGCGGGGATCGAGGACTGCCCGAGTTGGGCTCGCGCCCTCGGTGTGTCGACCGAGGCGTGCGAGCTCGTGGCCCGCTCCGAGGTCGTCGACCTGCACCTCGACCTGTTCATCTGGAACCGGGTGTTCGGCTACGACATGGCCGCCGAGCACGGCACCGGGCTCTTCGACGCCCGTGTCTACGGCCACACCGACCTGCCGCGCCTGCGCCGCGGCGGCGTCGACTCGGCCTTCTGGTCGATCACCACGAATCCGTTCAGGTCCGCACGCGGTCGCCGCGACACCCTCTTCGGCAACCTCGCCCGGCTCCGCGGCTTCTGCGAGCGCACCCCGGGGATCAGGGCGGTGCGCAACATGAGCGAGTACCGCGAGGCGCGGGCCGCCGGCGAGCACGCCGCCTGGATCGTGATCCAGGGCGGAAACGCCCTCGACGCCGAGCCCGGCCTCGTGAAGCGCATCCCCGACGACGCCGTCGTCCAGATAACTCTGGTGCACCTCTCGACTTCGTCGCTCGGCAAGACGTCTGCCCCGGATCCGTTCGGGCGCGGCTCCGAGACCGGCCTCAGCGCCGCCGGCAAGGACTTCGTCGCCGCCTGCGACGAGCGCCGCATCCTCGTCGACCTCGCCCACATCCACCCCGACGGGTTCTGGGATGCCGTGGCGGTGCACGACGCGTCGCTGCCGCTCGTGGTCACCCACACGGGCGTCGATGCCGTGACGCTGCACTGGCGCAACATCGACGACGACCAGATCCGCGCCGTCGCGCAGACGGGCGGGACCGTCGGGATCATCTACCAGTGCAGCTTCCTGGGCCGGCGCGGGTTCCTCGGCGACGACTGCGTCGACCAGCTCTTCGCCCACATCGCCCACGTCGTCGACGTCGCGGGTGAGGACCACGCCAGCCTCGGCAGCGACTGGGACGGGGCGATCACAACTCCACGCGACATGAAGACATGCCTCGAGCTGCCACGCCTGGTCCAGCAGATGCTCGACGCGCACTGGACCCACGAGCGCATCGGCAAGGTCCTGGGCGGCAATGCCCTCCGCATGATGGAGGCGATCAGACCCTGAAGCTCTTGGCGAGACTCCTGGACCGAGGCACACGCGGCCGCGACGCGGACAGCCGTGTCCTCCAGAGGCGCATCAACGGGCTGCTGCTGGTCGCGACGCCGGTCGCGTTCGGTGTGAGCGTGCTCAACCTCAACGCCGAGCTGCGTTCGGCCATCGGCGGGTTCGTGCTCACCGCGCTCCTGATCGTGCTGGCGCCGATCTCGTGGCGTGTCCGCGACCGCGGTCTGCGCGTCGTAGGACACGTCGCGATAGGTGCCGCGATCGTCACGATGGGTGCCCTGACCTACTTCGAGGACCCCGCGGTGCGCACGATCCCGTTCTTCATGGCGCTCGCGATCCTGGCTGCCTCCCACATCCTCGGGTGGCGGGCTGCGCTCGGGTGGACAGCGGTCGGATCGGTCCTCGTCGCCGCGGTCTTCGCCGGCGACATCGGCGCGGCAGCACCTTGGGGCACCACCGAGACGATCATCACGGGATTGCGCCGCATCGTGTTCCTGTGGGGGATCTTCGGCCTCGGCGCCGTCGCCCGCTCCCTCGCCGACCGGCGCATCAAGGAGATCGAGGACCAGAAGGCGGTCATCGAGGCGCAGGCGAGCCAGCTCGAGCGCGCCAACGAGGCCAAGTCGATGTTCCTCGCCAACATGAGCCACGAGATCCGTACCCCGATGAACGGCGTCCTGGGGATGGCCGAGCTCCTGTTGGACTCGGGCCTCGAGCCGGAGCAGAAGGAGTACGCACGTACGATCCAGTCGTCGGGGCGCACGCTGCTAACGATCCTCGACGACGTGCTCGACGTTTCCAAGCTCGAGGCAGGCAAGCTCCACGTCGAGGCCGTTCCCTTCGACATCGTCGAGGCGGTCGAGGACGTCGCGGCGCTGTTCGTGCACAAGGCAGGTGCTGCACTGCTCGAGCTCGTCGTCGACGTCGACCCGACGATCGCCGGCCCCGCGGTCGGCGATCCGACCCGGCTGAGCCAGGTGCTCGCCAACCTCGTCGGCAACGCACTCAAGTTCACCCCCGCGGGACGTGTCGTCCTCGGGGTGCGCCCCGTGGGCGGCGCACGTCTCGAGTTCAGCGTCGCCGACACCGGTATCGGCATCGACGCGGCACACGTCGACCGCCTCTTCGCCCCTTTCGAGCAGGCCGACGGCTCCACCACGCGCCGCTTCGGCGGTACCGGGCTCGGGCTCGCCATCTCCCATCAGCTCGTCGAGCTCATGGGCGGCGAACTGACCGTCGACAGCGTCGAGGGCGAAGGGTCGCGCTTCTCGTTCACGCTCGCGGTCGTGACCGCAGGTGGTGTCGACCGTCCGGCGCCCGAGTTCGCGGGTCGGTCCGCACGTGTGGGCTTCGGTGACCCCGCAACCGCAGCGGCCGTCTCCGCTCAGCTGCAAGCCTGGGGCATGTCGCTCGTGGCCGGGGGCGACGCGGACCTGATCGTGACCGACTCCGAGCCGCCATGCGGGGTGGCGGCGGTGCGAGTGGTGAGGCCGGGTCCCCACGGCACCGACGTCTCCGACCCGACGACGACCGTCGTGCAACCGATCAGGCGTCGGGCTCTCGAACGCGCTGTCGCTGCCGCGCTTGCAGCGCCGCTGCCCGACGTCGCCGAGACCGGCCCGCCCGATACCGATGTGCAAACCAATGTCGCGGGTATGCGCGTGCTCGTCGTCGAGGACAACCCCGTGAACCGCCGTCTCGCCTGCCGCTATCTGGAGCGCCTCGGGGTGGAGAGCGTGACCGCCGAGGACGGTGTGCAGGCGCTCGCCGCCCTCGACGCCGGCCACTTCGACGCCGTCCTGATGGATTGCCAGATGCCGGTCCTCGACGGCTACGGGGCCACGCGTGAGCTCCGGCGCCGCGAGGCAGGTTCGGGCGGGCAGCGCAACGTCGTCGTCGCCCTGACGGCCAACGGGTCCGCCGACGACCGCCGTGCCTGTCTAGACGCCGGCATGGACGACCACCTCGTCAAGCCCTACAGCCAACAGCAACTCGCCGAGATCCTGGCGCGCTGGCGCCTGCGCCCGTCGGCCACGGCCAGCTGACAGGCCTCAGATCAGAGCTCGAAGAGGGAAAGGGCGTGCTCGAGACCCTCGACGAGGGCGTCGACGTCGGCTCGGGTGGTGTAGAGGTACAGGGACGCGCGCGCGGTGGCAACGACGCCGAGGTGCCGCATGAGCGGTTTCGCGCAGTGGTGGCCGGCGCGGATGGCGACGCCGTGCTGGTCGAGGATCGTGGCGATGTCGTGGGGATGGACGTCGCCGAGGGTGAAGCTCACGATCCCGCTGCGCACGTCGAGGTCGCGGGGGCCGAAGATCGTGATCTTGTCCCCGAAGCTGGAGTCGAGGCGATCGAACGCGTAACCGAGGAGATCCACCTCGTGCGCCCGGATCGCGTCGAAGCCGATGCCTTCGACGTAGTCGATCGCCGCGTGCAGTCCGACCGCTTCGGCGATCGGCATCGTGCCGGCCTCGAACTTCAGCGGCACCGGAGCCGGTGTGAAGCCGTCGAGGGTGACGTCGGCGATCATCTCGCCGCCGCCGAGGAAGGGCGGGATCGAGTCGAGCAGGTCGCGGCGGCCCCAGAGGACGCCGATCCCCGTCGGGCCGCACACCTTGTGGCCCGTGAAGCCGAGCACGTCGCAGCCGATCGCGCGAACGTCCGCCCGGAGGTGGGGGACGAGCTGGGCGGCATCGACGACCGAGAGCGCACCGGCGTCGCGTGCGAGGCGGCACACCTCGGCGATCGGCGTGATCGTCCCGAGCACGTTGGACGTCGCCGTACACGCGACCACCGCAGCGCCTGCGATGAGGCGTTCGGCGGCGGCCATGTCGAGCCGGCCGTCCTCGGTCAGCGGGATCCACTCGACTCGGGCGCCGGTCTGCTCGGCGACCTGGAACCACGGCACGACGTTGGCGTGGTGCTCCATCGTCGTGCACACGATCCGGTCGCCGGGGCGGAGGTTGGCGCCGCCCCAGGACTTCGCGACGAGGTTGAGCGCCTCGGTCACGTTCTTGGTGAACACGACCTCGGCGGGTTGGTGCGCGTTGACGAACGTGGCCACAGCGGCGCGGGCGTCCTCGTACATCTGGGTCGCCTCGTCGCCGAGGGTGTGGGCGCCGCGGTGGATGTTGGCGTGGTGGCGGCGGTAGTAGTCGTCCATCGCGTCGATGACCGCGGCGGGGCGCTGGCTCGAGGCCGCCGAGTCGAGGTAGTGCAGCTCGTGGTCGTGGATGCGGCGTTGCAGGATCGGGAAGTCGGAGCGGACCCGTGCGCTCAGGTCGGCGTTCACAGGGGCGCCCCGGCCGCGCGCTTCGGTGCGCCGTTGCGGTAGGCGTCGAAACCGTCGGCGTCGACCTGCGCGGCGAGCGCGGCGGTCCCGCTCGCGACGATGCGCCCGTCGACGAGCACGTGGACCGTATCGGGGTGCAGGTGCTCGAGGATGCGCTTGTAGTGGGTGATCACGAGCGCGCTCATCGAGGGGCGCCGGGCGCGGATGGTGGAGATGCCGTCGCTCACGACGCGCAAGGCGTCGACGTCGAGGCCGCTGTCGGTCTCGTCGAGGATCGCGAAGTCCGGCTCGAGCAGCGCCATCTGCAGGATCTCGTTGCGCTTCTTCTCGCCGCCGCTGTAGCCCTGGTTGAGATGGCGGTCCATGAACTCGCGGTCCATCCCGAGCGCCTCCATCTTCTCCATCATCGAGAGGCGGATCTCGAGCAGGCTCAGGTCGATGCCGCGCCTGCGGCTCATCGCGGTCTGCATGAGGTTGAGCATCTTCACGCCGGGGAGCTCCTGGGGGTACTGGAACCCGAGGAAGATGCCGCGGCGCCCACGTTCGTCGGGACCGAGGCCTGTGACGTCGTCGCCGCGGAAACGGATCCGCCCGGAGGTGACCTCGTATGCGCCGTTGCCCATCAGGACGTTCGCGAGCGTGGACTTGCCCGACCCGTTGGGGCCCATGAGTGCTGCGAACTCGCCCTCGCCGACCTCGAGGTCGACGCCGTGGAGGATCTCGTGGCCGTCGACGGATGCGTGCAGGCCGGCGACCTCGAACATGGGTGGGGCTGCGCTCACGGCACGGATTTTACACTACGCCCGTAGGAGAAACTCAAGACGTGCGCGCGTGTGGGACCACCCCCTGGTGCGTGACGCGCGCACGTCGGTTCTGGTCCCTGGTTCGGGAGTGGTCACCAGCCGCGGTCGATCCACTCCTGTAGGTGCGGACGTTCGGTCCCGATCGTGGTGTCGAGGCCGTGGCCCGGCATCACGATCGTGTCGTCGTCGAGGGTGAAGAGCCTGTCACGGATCGACTCGATGATCGCCGGGAAGTCCCCGGAGGCCAGTTTGGTGTTGCCGGGGCCGCCCGGGAAGAGCGTGTCGCCGCTGAACAGGATCGGGGTGCCAGCGTCTGCGGTGGGGTCGTAGACGAGGCAGAGCCCGCCGGGGGTGTGGCCGGGCGTGTGGATCGCGCGCAGTTCTAGGCGGCCCACCCGCACCGTCTCGCCGTCGGCGATCGTGCGTTCGGGACCTACCGGCATCATCTCGGCGTCGTCGGCGTGGCACGCGGAGCCGACGCCGAGCCTCTTGCGAGCCTCCTCGAGGCACGACACGTGGTCGAAGTGGCCGTGTGTCAGGACGATCTCGCCGACGGCGAGCCCCTCGCAGTGGCAGGCGATCGTGTCGGCCTCGAAGGGGGCGTCCACGACGATCGCCGCATCGGAACGGGCGTCGCGGATCACGTAGCAGTTGTTCTCGAACGTGCCGACCTCGAACTTGTCGACGACGATCGCCGGGTCCTCGTAGTGCATCGGGCCAGGGTAACCACGAGCCCTCGCGTCGGCCATGCCGCCCTACGCGATCGGGACGCGTTCGTCGCCGTGCTCGGACTCCGCGGCGGCGAGGTCGAGCACCTCGTCGTCACCGCGCTCGGCTCCGGGCGCGGCGCCGCCCTCCATGTCGAGGTGCGGGAGGATGCGGTCGAGCCAGCGCGGCAGCCACCAGTTGGCGTCGCCGAGGAGCGCCATCGTCGACGGCACGAGCACGATCCGCACGACCGTGGCGTCGAGGAGCACCGCCGTCGCGAGGCCGATGCCCATCATCTTGAGGATGGGCTCGTCGCTGAGGGCGAAGCCCGCGAAGACGGCGATCATGATCAGCGCCGCCGAGGTCACGACGCGGGCCGTGGACGCGATCCCGGTGACGACGCTGGCGTCGTTGTCGCCGGTCTTCATGTACTCCTCGCGCACTCGCGAGAGGATGAACACCTCGTAGTCCATCGACAGTCCGAAGAGGATCGCGAACATCATCATCGGGATGAACGCCACGATCGGCATCGTCTCCTCGAGGCCGACGATGCCCTTCGCCCAGCCCCACTGGAAGATCGCGACGACGACGCCGTAGGCCGCCCCGATGGCGAGCACGTTGAGGATCCCCGCCTTGAGCGCTACGACGGGGGAGCGGAACACGATGGTCAGCAGGATGAACGACAGGATCACGACCGCGGCGATGAAGATCGGGAGCCGCTGGGCGAGGCGCTCGGAGAGGTCGATGAACGCGCTGGTCGTGCCGCTCACGTAGACGCCGATGCCGGTCCCGGCGGTGGCGGCGGGGACTATCTCGCCTCGCAGGCGGTGCACGAGGTCCGCGGTCGCCTCGTCCTGGGGCGAGGTCCGCTCCACGATCGTCATCACGGCGGCGTCGCCCGCTTCGTTGAACATCGGGGGCGTCGCCGCGGCCACGAGGGGGTCGGCCGCCGCCGACGCGACGATCTGGCCGAGGACGGCGTCGGCGGTCTCGCGGTCGGTGCCCTCGGGGATGTCGGCGGCGACCATCAGCGGTCCGTTGAACCCGGGTCCGAAGCCGGCGGCGAGGAGGTCGTACGCGCGGCGCTGGGTGTCGCCGGGGGGCTTGGTGCCGGCGTCGGCCTGGCCGAGGCGCATCGCGAGCACGGGTGTGGCGAGCACCAGCAGGCCGATCGTGCTCGCGATCAGGTACCGCCAGGGCCGGTGCGAGACGTGTTCGGCCCAGCGGCGCCACGGCGACCTCTGGCCGGACTCGTCCTTGGGCGAGAGGCCGGGGATCCCGAAACGCGTGACGTTGCGGCCGGCGAAGCCCAGCAGGGCCGGTAGCAGGGTGACGGCGGCGAGCACGGTGACCGCGATCACGACCGCGGTCGTGGTCGCCATCATGCCGACCGCCGGCATGCCCGAGAGCCACAGGCCCAGGATCGCCACCACGACGGTGCCCCCCGCGAAGATCACGGCCTGACCGGCGGTGGCGTTCGCCACGCCGATCGAGTCGATCACGTCCATCCCGGCCGCGAGGTTCTGGCGGTGGCGGGTGACGATGAACAAGGCGTAGTCGATGCCGACACCGAGTCCGATCATCATCGCGAGCTGTATCGACGACGTCGGGATCTCGACGAAGACGGCGCAGAGGGTGATGATCGACGTACCGATGCCGAGGCTGAACAGGGCGGTGAGCATCGGCAACCCCATGGCCACGGCCGATCCGAACGCGACGAGCAGGATCACGATCGCGGCGATCACCCCGATAGCCTCCGACGGGCCCGTCTCGACATGCTGGTTAGACAGGTGCATGGTGCCGCCGAGCTCGACCTCGAGCCCGCTGCTGCGGGCGGGCGCCACGGCCGCCTCGAGCGCGTCGACGCCTTTGACGCCGAGCTCGCCCGGCGACGCCGAGTACTGGACGATCACGTACGCGATGGTCCCGTCCTGGGACAGTTGGGGGCGGGCAGGGTCGTAGGGGTCGTCGACGCGGCTGACCGACTCGAGGTCCGCGACGCGTGCGAGGGTGCTCTTGACGGCCGCGGTGTGCTCGGCGTCCGCGAGGCTGCCTTCGGTGGCGTGGAACACGACCTGGGCGTCGCTCCCGGCGAGCGCCGGGAAGCGCTCCCGCAGGATGTCGACCCCGTCCTGGGACTCGGTGCCCGGGATCGTGAAGTTGTCCGTGAGGGTGCCCCCGACGGTCCCGGCGAGCACGACCACCAGGGCCAGGAGCGCGCTCCACGCTCCCAGCACCCACCAGCGCCGCCTGGCTGCGAGGCGGCCGAGGCGGTCGAGCATGCGGGACATCGAGTTCCCCTTCGGTGGTGACGGCGACCGGGCGCGTGCGCCACACTACTGCGTTTCTGTCACAATGTGAAACCTGACAGCAAGTGTCACGGCAGGGGTCGTCGTGTAGCCTGAGGCCGTGACCGCCCCCGCCCGAATCGGCCTCCGAGAGCGCAAGAAGCAACAGACCCGCCGCGCGCTGCAGGAAGCGGCGTTGAGTCTGTTCGCGGAGAAGGGCTACGACGGCACGACGGTTGAGGAGATCGCCGACGCTGCCGACGTCTCCTGCCGCACGTTCTTCCGGTACTTCGCATCCAAGGAGGAGGTGCTCGAGGCCGATTTCAGCGACCTCGCGCAGCGGATGCCCGAAGCCGTCGCCGGGCGCGGGTCGACGTCGCTGTTCGACTGCCTGATGGAGATCGGCACCGAGATGTGCCGTGAGTTCGAGGCACGTGCGGACTTCGTGCTCGAACGCAACCGCCTGGTCCTGTCGACACCTGTCCTCGCCGCCCGCGTCCTCTTGCTGCATGCGGAGCTGCATGCGCAGCTCTGCGAGCTCGTGGTGGGAGAGCTCGCCGTCTCCGGCGACGAAGCCGTCGTCGTGCGCCTCCTGATGGGGTCGATCACCGGCGTCTTCGACGCCGCTCTCGCCATCTTCATGGAGGCCGAGGGCGAGCGCAGCCTCGTCGACCTCTTCGAGGACGGGATCCGCACGATCGAGCCGGTCGCACGGCCCGTGATCGACCGCCTCGAGGCCGAGAAGCAGTCCGGGCCTGCTACCACACGGGAGCCACCACGTACTTGACCAAGCGGTCAAGTACGTGGGTAGATTTCACGACGCCCACGTCAGGGCGCACTGCCCCCGGGCAGGCCCGTGGACCACCCCCGCCACGGAGATCCACCACGGAGGACCAGGATGGACTTCGACTACGGCGAAGCCGCCGAGAAGTTCCGCATCGAATTCCGCCACTGGCTAGAGGACAACCTCGACCCCGACTGGCGCGCACACGTCGGCGACGTCAACTTGGACAACCCCGCAGCGGGCGCCGACCACCCGTGGCTGAGGGAGTGGGACCGCCGCCTCTACGAGGCCGGCTACAAGGGAATCGCGTGGCCCGCGGAGTACGGCGGTCGTGGCCTGTCCCTGCTCGAGCAGGTCGTCTTCCACGAGGAGTTGATCGCAGCCGACGCGCCCGTCGTCGCGAACTTCCTCGCCGACACCCTGTTGGGCCCCACGATCATCAAGTGGGGTACCGACGCCCAGAAGGAGCGCTTCCTCGGGCCGATCCTGCGTGGCGAGGAGTTCTGGTGCCAAGGCTTCAGCGAGCCCGACGCCGGCAGCGACCTCGCGTCGCTCGCCACCCGCGCCGTCCTCGACGGCGACGAGTGGGTCGTCTCGGGACAGAAGGTGTGGACCACCAACGCCCATTTCGCCGACTTCTGCTTCTGCCTCGCCCGCACGGACCCCCAGGCGTCGCCGCACAAGGGCATCAGCTTCCTGCTCGTTCCGATGAAGCAGCCCGGAGTCACCGTGCGGCCGCTGCGCCAGCCGACCGGCACGGACGAGTTCAACGAGGTCTTCTTCGACGAGGCGCGTGCTCCGGTGGGCAACGTCGTCGGCGGCCTGAACAACGGTTGGGCGGTCGCGATGACCACGCTCGGATTCGAGCGCGGCTCGTCGGTCACCACGCAGTTCCTCTCCTACCGGCGTGAGCTCGACGAGATCGTCGAGGTCGCGAGGTCGCGCGGTCTCCTCGACGACCCCGTGGTGAGGCGTGACCTGGCGGCGGCATACACCAAGGTCGCGATTATGAAGGCCAACGCGTACCGCACCCTCACCGCGCTGACCGCCGCCGGTGCCGACCTCCAGGACGTCACCGGCGGGTTCCACCCGTCGTTGAACAAGATGTTCTGGTCCGAGTACCACCAGTGGGTCACCGACTTGGGCATGAACCTGCGCGGCCCCGCCGGACTCGTCGTCGGTGACGGTTACCAGGTGACGTCCCAGCAGTTCGCCTTCCTCTTCGCGCGCTCGGAGACCATATGGGGGGGCACGTCCCAGGTCCAGCGCAACATCGTGGGCGAGAGGCTCCTTGGCTTGCCCAAGGAACCCAAGCCCGGGGAGAATACGCAGCGCTGATGCACTTGCTCGACAGGGCCGCACAGGGGGTCAGATGAACTTCGCCTTCACCGAGGAGCAGGAAGAGCTCAAGAAGAGCGCCCGACAGTTCCTCGAGAACTACTCGGCATCGGAGGCGGTGCGCGCACAGATGGAGACCGACTCGGGCTACGACGCCGCGGTCTGGTCGCGCATCGGCACCGAGCTCGGTTGGCCGTCGCTTCACATCCCCGAGGAGTACGGCGGTTCGGGCTTCACCTACGTCGAGCTGATCGCTGTCATGGAGGAGATGGGCCGGGCGCTGCTGTGCGCGCCGTTCTTCTCGTCGGTGTGCCTCGCGGCGAACGCGCTCCTCGTCGGCGGCACCGAGGACCAGAAGCAGGAGCACCTCCCCGGAATCGCCTCGGGCGAGACGATCGCGACGGTGGCCTACACCGAACCGTCGGGCAAGTGGGACGCATCTGGCATCGCCGCGACCGCCACAGCGGACGGCGACGAGGTCGTCCTGGAGGGCACGAAGAGCTTCGTGATCGACGGCCACACGGCATCGCTGCTGATCGTGGCTGCCCGCCGGGAGGGCACCGAAGGCGCCGACGGTGTCGACCTCTACGTCGTGCCCGCGGACGCCGCCGGGGTCGAGCGCCGTGTCCTCAACACGATGGACATGACCCGCAAGCAGGCCGAGGTCAAGCTCGACGGGGTGCGCGTGCCTGCCGCGAACCGCTTGGGCGACGCGGGTTCGGGCTGGGACACGCTGTCCAAGACCCTCGATCTCGCCTGCGTCGCACTGGCAGCCGAGCAGGTGGGCGGCGCTCAGATGTGCCTCGACATGTCCGTCGAGTACGCGAAGGTCCGGGTGCAGTTCGGGCGCCCGATCGGTTCGTTCCAGGCGATCAAGCACAAGTGCGCCGACATGCTCCTCGAGGTCGAGTCGGCGCGCTCCGCCGCCTACTACGCCGGCTGGGCCGCGGCGGAGGACAACGAGGAGCTCCTCACCGTCGCGCCGCTCGCGAAGGCGTACTGCTCCGATGCCTACTTCCACTGCGCGGCGGAGAACATCCAGATCCACGGCGGCATCGGCTTCACGTGGGAGCACGACGCCCACCTGTACTTCAAGCGTGCCAAGTCCTCGGAGATCCTCTTCGGCGACGCCACCTACCACCGCGAGATCCTCGCCCAGCGCATCGGCCTCTGACCCCCGGCAAGGGTCCGTCGGCACCGCGGGTCCCGGAGGAGATCGATGACCGCGGTGACCGTCACACCCATCGGGTGGGCGGTGCTGCCTTTCGTGATCGTGTTCGTCGCCGCGATCGTGACGCTCGTGGTCGTCCTGCGGCGCCGGCGCCGGCAGGAGATCGTCGGCTTCGACCGTGACGAGGCGATCAGCTACGTGTGGGGCAACCTGCCCCGGCTCGTGAAGAGGCGCGTCGCCCTCGTCGACGTCGTCTCGGTCGTCGACGCCCAGCTCGCGATGCCGGCCGCGGACGCGCCCGACGACGATGCCGCACTGGTCGCCGCGTTGTGCCTCATGGTCGCCGAGCGTGACGGCGTCGAGCTCGACCCGGACGACGTCGCCCGCATGGTCGTGCTGCAGTACCGCTACGCGGAGGCCAAGGGACTGATGTAGGGGTGCCGCCCCCTCCCAAACGCGGGTGGTTTGTTGTGTTGGCGGGCCATGTGGCCCGCGTTTGGGGAGGGGGCCCGTGCCAAACGCGGGTGGTTTGTTGCGCTGGCGGGCCATGTGGCCCGCGTTTGGAATGGGTGGGGCCCGTGCCAAACGCGGGTGGCTTGTTGCGTCGGCGGGTCATGTGGCCCGCGTTTGGGGTGGGGGCCCGTGCCAAACGCGGGTGGTTTGTTGCGTCGGCGGGTCATGTGGCCCGCGTTTGGAATGGGTGGACGAAGGCGCGGTCGGCGAGGGTGCCTTCGGTGAGCTTGTCGTAGAGGCCGAAGTAGAGGCGGCGCGTGCGCTCGGACCAGACGAGGCACGCCGTGCACGCGGCCTGGCGGAACTCGACTTGCACACCACCTTCGTAGACGTCCATGAGGGCGTAGCCGCCGATGTGCTCCTTGACGGCGCCGACCTCCATGTACAGGGCGTCGGGGTTCGGACCGGTGTCGCGGCGGGTGCGGTGGGTGTGGCCGCTGAACACGGCGAGGATGCCGGGGCGCTCACCCAGGAGGCCGTCGAGGGCGGCCATCTGCGGCGGCGGAATGTGGAATCCAGGCCACACGGACCAGTTCCGAACGGCGTCGAAGGTCGCGAGGTGGTGGAAGAACACCAGCGACGGGTGCCCGTCCTCGGTGGCGCTCGCGAGGAAGTCGAGTGTGGCCGGGTCCATCGAGCCGAACCCGCTCAGGGTGTCCGCCGAGTCGATCGCGACGATGCGCAGCGGACCGATGTCGCGCACGACGTCGTGGCGCGCGCCGGGACCGGGCGGGCCGAACGCGTCGGCGAAGCAATCGTGGTACTCCGGCGCGGCGGGCACGGGCGAGCACGAGGCCCACTCCGCGCCGCGGTGGGCGCGGTCGTGGTTACCCCTCGCCGTCACGACGTCGCCGGCGAAGCGGGCGAGTGCCGACTTGGCGCGGGCGACCTCGTCCGGGTGTGCCTCGGCGGTGAGGTCGCCGTTGACGACCATGACCTCGGCACCGTGGGCGTTGGCGTCGTCGACGACGGCGCCGAGCATGAAGCCCCAGTAGGGGTCGGACGGGTCGACGGACAGGCCCGGCGGGAACCCGTCGACGAGTAGCCCCGCCGTCGTCTCGCCGACGTGGAGGTCGTTGGCGACGGCGATGCGCATCAGGTGCCGCCCCGGCGGTGGCACCAGTGTGTCCAGCGTCGACGGCGCGGTCACGCGCGGGAGGCCGATGTCGACGTTGACGGCTTTCACCCCGTTGGACGACGCCTCGTACCAGTAGGTCGTGCCGGGGCTCAGGCCGGTGATCTCGGCGTGGTGGTACGCGGTGGGCGGGCCCGGATCGCGCCACGTCGTCCAAGTGGCGGGGTCCGGTGAAGCCCCGTAGCGCACGACGGTGTCGGCCGCCACCGGCGTCGCGCGGCCCAGGTCGAAGCGCCGCGTGGGGTCGGCGGTGTACCAGGTGAGCTGGAACGACGTCGCCGACACCGACGTGACCGTGAGCTCGCCGGCGTGGAAGCGGACGTCGGTCTGGTTCGAGCCTGCTCCCCGTGCTCCGACGAGCATCAGCACGGCGAACACCCACGTGAAGGCCCCCATGCACGGCGACTCTACCCAGCGTCACCCAACGTGGAAAGGGTGGGGTCATCCCAGGTACGGTGGGCGATCCCAGAGGGCGATCCCCGAGGACGAGGCACGGAGCGAGGAGACCCGAGTGGCGCGTCACCCCAGGTTCGAGGAACACCGCTGGCTCGGCGACAAGTCGAGCTTCGTCGTCTACGACTGCGACGACGACGCCCAGTACGAGAAGGTCGCCGCCCTCCCGATCGAGCTCGTCGCGAGCTTCGGCCCCGACGACGTCGTCGAGGCCCGCAACCGCGGCTTCCGTCCCGTCCCCGGCACCGTCGAGGAATTCGAACCGGCCGACTCGGACTCGGACTAGCCGGGACTAGCCGCGGACTAGCCGCGTAGCTGACCGCCGTTGGTCGTCCGTGCCTGCCTCGGCGCCGCCTCCGGGAACAGCGGCGATCGCGAGTCGGGCCCGAAGCGCGCCTCTTGGGCGAGGGCCGTGGGGTCTCCGGTCACGAGGGCCTTGACGATCGCCACGTCGCGGGGGTCCACGAAGTAGCGGGAGTGCATCAGCAGCGCCGGCAACGCCGCCAGCGACGTGAACCGGACCCCGTGATGGGACGCGTCCCGACCTAAGCCTGCACGGGTGAAGACGTACAGGGCGTGGACGGGCAGGCGCCGTCCGCAGACCTGATGCACACGCGACTCGAGGTGGCGGGCCTGCTGACCCAGGCGCACGTAGCGCTCCGCCGGCACCTGCCGGCCACCCACACGCACACCCCGCTCCTCGACGGCGCCCCGCCCGCGGGCCGAGTCACCCGCGATCACGTAGACGCCGCCCTGGCCCACCAGGACGTGGTCGATGCGGCCGTGGCGCGTGTTGACGCCGTGGATGGCGGTGTACCCACCGATCTCGTCGAGGACCATGGCAAGGGTGTCCGAACCCGAGGTCGACGTCTTCTGCCGGCTGCGTCCTGTCAGGTACAAGGCCACGATGGCCGTCACGGTTGCCACGCCCACGGCTGTGAGCACGGCGATGTTGCGGGCGAGGACGCTACCGATGTCGGGCCTCAGGATCGCGAGCAGGTCGACGGCCACGAAGATCACCAGCACCGCAGCGCCGATCAGGAGCACGTGGCGCCCGGCACCGTCGCCGGCCGGGGTCGCGGCGACGGTGCGGGCGCCACGCCTCCTGTCGTCTCCACTCGCTGCCTGTGACTGCATACGCGAGTGGTTGTCGGCACATGGGCCGTGAACCCTTGAGCTCGCGTGGGTCGCACGACCCACGCGCCATGGGCCCTGATACCCCTCGGGGGGTATGGGGTGCTGCTAGTCGCTGCTAGTTGCCGTCGTAGAACGTCACGTCCATTGACGAGCTGCCGATGTGGAACGGATTCCACGTGAGGTAGAACCACTTCGGCGCGGTGTGCACGCCGCGTGCGGACGACTGAAAGCCGGTGAAGAACAGCGGCATGTTGAAGTTGAGCAGGCCCCCGGTGAGCTGGATCGAGCCCATGAAGATCGGGAAGAACAGGAACGAGCGGGCATTGAACACGACGCTGTAGGGGGTCGCCGCTGGGCTGGCATCGGTGAAGGTGCCCGAGCCGAGAAGGGCCGAGATGCGCCCGTTCTGGCGCTGGGCGACGATGTCGCCACTCGTGAGCCAGCCGGAGGCGCGGATGGTCGGGCCCACGTCCCAGGACACGGTGATGTCGACGTAGTCCGGTGTGGTGCCGGTCCGGCTGGGCAGGATCCGCGCGGCGACGCCGGGCAGGAGGGCGCCGCCGTCGGCCATGCCGAGGAGACCGCCGAGGCCGAGTGGCTGCAACCGGGTCCATCCCTCGGAGGCACCGGTCGCGTCGAGCCGGGTGATGAACGGCGGCAACGGATTTGGGGGGCCGATGACGGCGCCGGCATTGGCGTCCACCTGGACCCATGTCCTGCCGCTGGGACCCTTGGCGATTGCCCACGTCTGCGCGCCTGTCCCACCCAAGATCGGATCGTGGTAGACGACGGTCACGCCTCCGCTGCCGAAGGCAGCGTCGTCGGCGCCGGTGCTGTCCACACGCCACACCGCGGCCGTCTCGGGAATGATCGCCGGCCCGGGGTTGGGGCCCCCGGACAGACCTGCCGTGACGGCCCCAGAGGCGTCGACCACGAGGCTGCCGACGTGGGAGTTGGCGTCGGTCGGTGCGATGAGGCGGGTCGCGATGCCGCCGCTCCCGAAGCCCGCGTCGGTGCTGCCGTCGGCGTCGAGGCGCGTCAGCGCGCCCACGTCGGCGGCGGACCGGCCACCGAGGACGATCCTGTCGGAGCCGTCCAGCTCCGCGGCGGTGTGCCCGTTCATCCCCAACGTGGTGCAGCAGTCGTTGGGTCCGAGCGAGAAGGTGGCGCCGGGGATCGTCGCGTCACCACCGGAGCCGAAGCCGGCGTCGTGGGCTCCTCCGGCGGTGTAGGCCGCCAGGGTGGTGTCGCTGCCAAAACCGACGGAGCGGACGACGACGAGGCGTCCGCTCGACTGCCTCAGGACCCGGTTGTAGAGGTTGGCGACGTAGGGGCCGGCCGGAGCGAGCTGGACGCGGCCGGGGGTGGGGGTTGCAGCGGCGAAGCCGGTGTCGAGGGACCCGGTCGCGGTGAGGGCAACTAGATGTTGGTCCACGAGGGGCCACGTGCTGACGCTGATCAACACGACGAGGCCGCCGCCGGGTACGGGGGCGATGTCGTCGACCGTGATGTCCCCGCCCAGGCTCAGGCCGAGATCGGCCGTGAGATCGACGAGGCCGTCACCGCCGAACGACACGTCGGCCGCGCCCGAGTCGCTGAAGTGACCGACCGTGCTTGCCCCGCCGAGTGCGATGGATCCGTCGCCCTCAACGACGCCGGCACGCCACCCGGTGAGCGGGGGCGGGGCGACGATCCCGCCCATTCCGAAGGCCGGGTCGGTCAGCCCGGCCGGCAGGTCACCCGGCGCGCCCCGCGCCGCGGCGGGCAGCATCGCCACCCCGACCACGGCGGCCACCACTGCGACGACCAGACCCCGTACCCACCTCATGCCGCTCTCCCTGCCCGTCGACAAATCCTGTCGAACGCCGCGATCGTATCGTCTGCCGGCTCAGATGTCACGGGAGCGCAAGGTGGTCCATGCGATCGCGAGCGATCCACCCACCCACGCGCACAGGACCAGCGCCGCGCGCCACGCGGGGATGAGGTCCGCGGTCGCGCCGCCGAGACCGGCTTCGGGGTCGGCGAGGCCGGCGATGCGTTGGAGTGCATGCACGTTGGGCGAGATCAGGGCGAGCCGCACGTACGGCACCAGCGCGAGCAGCCCTTCGCCGACGCCGAGCCCGACGGCGATGCCCGCGGCAGCAGCGGGCGAGCGGGTGACGACGGCGAGCATCGTGGCCAAAGACACCCAGACGGCGAGCACGAGTAGCCCGCGCAGCCATGTCAGGACGGCCTCGGCCGGCCACGGTCCCGCGAGTGGGCTCGCGGCGTCGGCGGGCAGAAGGGGCTGCACCGCCGCCACGAGCGCGAGGCAGACCACGAACACGACCAGGCTCCCTGCGACCGAGAGCCCCACCAGCGCGATCACCTTGGCGGCAAGCACGCGGCCGCGCCGCGGCTCGCGCACGAGCGTGGTCGCCATCGTCGACCACGAGTACTCGTTGCCGACGGCGATCGCGGCGAGGATCGCCACGAAGAGGGTGACCTGGTTGACGGCGAGCTGGCCGGCGAAGGCGTAGCCGGCAGGTGCCTTGATCGTGTCGAGTAGCGGCCCGAGGGATTCGGTGCCCGGCACGCCCGACGCGCCCGCGGTCCTCGCGACCAGGGGCACCAGCACGATCGTGAGCGCCACGAAGCCGACCGCTCCCGCGAGGAGCCCGAAGGGCAACTTGCGCAGCGTCAGCTTGGCGAGCTCGGCGCGCACGAGGCGGCTCACGGCCGTTCCCCGGCGGGGGCGGTGAGCCGCAGGAACACCTCTTCGAGGCCCTCTCGGGCCGGCTCGAGGCCGCGCAACCAGATGCCCGCCTCGCCCAGGGTGCGTGTGACCGCGGCGGCGTCGTCGCTCTCGACCGTCAACGGCTCGGATGCGAGGACGCCGATGCCGGCTGCCGCCAACGCTGCCATCGCCGCGGCCGTGTCGGCGCGGTCGAGTGTGATGCGCCACGCTCGCGGGCGTGCAAGCAGCGAGGTCGTCGGCCCGGACCACACGAGGCGGCCGGCGTCGATGATGCCCACGTGGTCGCAGAGCGCTTCTATCTCGGGCAGCTGGTGGCTCGAGATGACCAGCGACGCGCCGGCGTCGCGGGCGCCGCGCAGCACCTGACGCAGCGCCTGCTGGCCGGCGGGGTCGAGGCCGTTGGCAGGTTCGTCGAGCACGAGCAGGTCGGGCCGGCCGAGAAGCGCCCCCGCGAGCGCGAGGCGCTGGCGCATACCGAGGGAGTACTGCGAGACGGGCTTGCGGCCGGTCCCTGCGAGCCCCACGAGTTCGAGCAGCGTGTCCACGTCCTCGCGACCGCGTCCGCCTGCGAGGTCGGCCATCACCCTGAGGTTGGACCGCCCCGACAGCGGCGGGTACGGGGCGGGCGATTCGACGACGGCGCCGACGCGTCCCCGGAGGCGGACGAGGTCGGCGGGGACGTCGACGCCGAGCACCTGCATGCGACCGGCATCCGGGCGCACGAGCCCGAGCAGGGACCGCAGTGTCGTCGTCTTGCCGGCTCCGTTTGGTCCGAGGAACCCGAAGATCGCCCCGCGTGGCACCTCCAGGTCGAGTCCGTCGAGGGCGGCCAGGTCGCCGTAGCGCTTCACGAGGCCGCTGACGGCGACGGCGGGCGGCGCTGGCATCGCGGCGATGGTAGCTGCGGCCACTGCGCCCTGAGGGGGCCGGCCGTCTGCCAGTCTTGGGAGATGCAGCAGGACCCGCGCGACCCGGGGCGCCTCGCGAACCCGCCGGCACCGGGCGATCCAGATCCTGGCGCGCCACCGGTGCCACCGCCGCCACCGGCTCCGGTCGCCGCCAGGGAGCGCGTGGACCAGTTGGGTCGCCACGCGTGGGCGCTCGTGGGGATCGGCCTCAGCGCCGTGGGAGTGCTCTTCCTGGTGTCGCGGATGTCGTGGCTCGTCGTCCCGGGAGTGCTGACCGGGATCATCGGGGTCATCGCAGCTGCACCCGTCGCGTGGATGAGCCGGCGCGGCGTGCGGCGCGGCGTCGCGACCGTCGCCGTCTACCTGGTGATCGTGGCCGTCATCGTCGCCGGCTTCGTCCTCGTGGGTCGCTCGTTCGTGTCCCAGGTGGGTGAGCTCACCCTCGACGTACCCCAGCTCGGCGAGGACCTCGCCGGTCAGCTCGACGACCTGCGCCAGCGGATCGAGACGGCGTCCCCGGCGGCGGCCGACGCGGTCGCCCGGTTCCGCCAGTCCGTCGTCGACAGCTCGGCCAACTTCGGCGCCGACCTCGCCGACTCGGTGTTCGGGCTCGTGGCCACCGGTTTCGGTCTCGTGACCGGCCTGCTGTTGGGTTTGATCCTGTCGTTCGTGGTCGTCAAGGACCTCCCCAAGCTCACAGCCGGGATGCGACGCTGGCTCGACAGGGCCGAGAACAGACGCGCGCGGGGCGCCGCGGCGGCGATGGCACGGTCGGTCACCGGTTTCGTGCGTGGGCAGCTCCTCGTCGCCGTGCTCGTCGGTCTCGTCAAGACACTCGTGTTCTGGCTCCTCGGCCTGCCCTACTACGTGCCACTCGGCGTCCTGTCGGGAGTCGGCAACCTCGTGCCCGGGATCGGACCGGTCGTCGTCGGCATCCCGCCGGTGCTGATCGCGTGGTCCCAGGGTGGATTCGGGTGGGCCCTGCTGACCCTCGGTGCGCTGGTCGTCGTCCAGCTCGCGTCCGCCTGGTGGTTCCACCCGCGCCTCGTCGGCACGGTGATCGAGCTGCCCACCCTGATCGTCATCGTGGCGCTCGTCGTCGGTGCTGTCTCGTTCGGCTTCTTCGGCCTGATAGCCGCCGTCCCGGTGGCGGCCGCCATCAGGGACCTCGTGCACTGGCTCCTGCTCCCCGACGACCGCCTCGACGACGAGCTCGCAACGATCGACGAGCGCAAGACGCCGCAGCGACGCCGCTTTCGCGACTCACGTCGCGCACGCCCCGTGCCGGACGGTCGGTCCGGTGGGTGAGGGGCGCGTCGTCCTCGTCGGCGCCGGCCCGGGTGCACCCGGGCTGCTCACCCTCGCCGCCGTCGATGCCGTTCGTGCTGCCGACGTGATCCTCTACGACCGCCTCGCCGGCCCGGCGTTCCGCATGTTCGTCCGCTCCGCGACCGAGCTCGTCGACGTCGGCAAGCGGCCCGGTGCGTCGGCGGCCACCCAGGAGGAGATCTGCCGCCGCCTCGTGGACGAGGCCCGCGCGGGCAGGATCGTGGTGCGCGTGAAGGGCGGGGATCCGTTCGTGTTCGGTCGCGGCTACGAGGAGGTACTCGCCTGTGTCGAGGGCGGCGTCGCCGTACAGGTCGTCCCAGGAGTCTCGTCGGCGCTCGCCGCGCCCGAGCTGGCGGGCATCCCCCTGACCCACCGTGGCTTCGCACCCGGTTTCGCGGTGCTCTCCGGTCACGAGGACCCACGCAAGGCGCGTCCCGCGATCGACTGGGCCGTGCTCGCGAACCTCGGCGTCCCGATCGTGGTCCTCATGGGGGTCGGCACCGTCGGAACCCACGCCGACGTCCTCCTCGCGGCGGGGATGGACCCGGGCACCCCGGTCCTCGCGATCGAGCGCGCAAGCACGCCGCGCCAGCGCAGGATCCGAGCAACCCTCGCCGACTGCGAGGCGGTCTTCGCCGCCGAGGGTCTCGCATCCCCCGCGGTCGTCGTGATCGGGGACAACGCCGCGCTCGCGAGCGCGTGGGGTGGTGTCGAGGTCGGCTCAGCCCTCGCCGAACCCGATCCCGCCTCGATCGGCGCTGCCCTCGAGGACTACGCACGCCGTCGCGGTGGCGTCGCCTGAAGCGCCGGTGATCCGAATGACCTAGGCCGTTCTACGTATTCTCCCGCGAAGATCGCATTTTCGACCCCGCGCCTCCCGGATCCGTGCTATGTTCGACCACGTACCCCGAACGGGCAAGAAGCAGAGACCGGAGACGGGACCTGCCGAAGGTCAGTTCGGGGTACGACGCGTCCGCCACCTGTTTGCGCTGCTCAGCCAGCGCCTCCAGGGCTCCCTCCCGTTCCCTCCCGCCCGCTCGTGGCCTCACAGCGTCTTGTGCAACGTGTCCGCAAACAAGACGGCGAACTCGCCCGGGTCGCTACAGGTACCCGAAGCGGTCGAGCTGGTACACCCACGACGCCGCCATCACGAGCACGAGCGGAACGTAGAACATCAGCGCTCTCCGGCCGCTCAGGCGGGCGAGAGCGAGGCGGCGACGCGTCGCGAGGAGCACGACGAGGGCCACCGCACACACGGCGAAGACCGCGAACAGCACCGGGCCGAGCGGAGACGCAGAGGTAGCGGCGCCGATGTGTCCCCCGGCGAGCTCGGTGAAGCTCGAGGTGAGCCCGCAGGCGGGGCAGGGAATGCCTGTGAGCAGACGCAGCGGGCACAGCACCGGCCCGTCGACGGCGTGGCCGCCGCCGATTCCGGCGAGCACGAACGCCGCGCTGATGCTGCCGCCGCAGAGCGCGAGGACCGCCTTCTGCGAACGCCTCTCGTGGACCGACGCGGCGACGAGACGAGCCATGTCCCTGCGACTCTACGGCGCGAATCCCTCACGAGCGGCGGCCCGGTACGCTTCGGTGGAGGCGACAAGCTCCTGAGGGTCGCGGGCGAGGTAGCAGCACGTGAGATACCGCAACGTCGGACGGTGGGGGCTGAAGGTGTCCGCGGTCGGCCTCGGCTCGTGGCTCACCTATGGGGGGTCGGTCGAGGCCGGCACCGCGAAGGCGTGCATCTGGCGTGCCTACGACCGCGGTGTGACGTTGTTCGACACGGCGAACGTCTACATGCGCGGCGCCGCCGAGACCGTCATGGGGGGAGCGCTCTCGGAGTTCCGCCGCGACTCGTACGTGCTCGCAACCAAGGTGTTCTTCCCGATGAGCGACGGCCCGCACGACTCGGGGCTGTCCCGCAAGCACGTGACCGAGCAGTGCCACGCCTCGCTGCAGCGCCTCGGCACCGAGTACATCGACCTCTACCAGTGTCACCGCTACGACACCGCGACGCCGCTGGAGGAGACCTGCCGGGCGATGGACGACCTGATCCGCCGCGGCGACGTCCTCTACTGGGGCACCTCGGAATGGAGTGCCGACCAGATCGCGCACGCGGTGGACCTTTGCCGCCGTGCCGGCTGGAGCGAGCCCGTCAGCAACCAGCCTCAGTACTCCGCGCTGACGCGCCGGATCGAGAGGCGTGTGCTGCCCACCTGCGTCGAGTACGGCCTCGGCACGGTGGTGTTCTCTCCGCTCGCGCAGGGGGTCCTGACCGGCAAGTACCGCTCCGGCGCCGCCATCCCCTCCGGTAGCCGGGCCGCGGGTGGTGACGCTGCATGGATGCGCGCCTTCCTCGAGCCCGAGGTGCTCGACGCGGTGGCGCGCCTGCACGAGGTGGCCTCTGTGGCAGGCTGCACGGTGGCGCAACTCGCGCTCGCCTGGTGCCTTCGCCTCGACGCGGTCTCGAGTGTGATCGTCGGCGCCACCGACCCCGACCACGTAGACGACAACGTCGCCGCTGCCGACCTCGACCTGCCTCGCGACATCTTCGCTGAGGTCGAGGAGACGCTCGAATCCGTTGCCTCGACCTAGACCAGACGTCGAGAGTTCCGGGCCGAGGTGGACTTCAGTCCCCGAAAGTGGCATTAGTTCGAGTACCGACGAGTAGGGAGGCAGGATCGGCGGGGTCCATCGGCGAAAGTCCCCGAAATCCCCCGGGCCGCGCCCACGCAGTTGCGCCCGGCTCCCGCTGAGTCGGCCCCCGGGCTCGATTCATCACCCAGTGCTGGGAGGCACACCGTGAGGTTTCGTCGCTACGCTGCCCTCTTGACGGCCTCGGTACTCGGCGCCGGCATCGTCGCCGCCGTGCCCGAGGCAGCACTCGCCGTCAACCCACCTCAGGAGTGGCGCACCCCCCGGACCGGCACAGATGCTTTCGCGAAGAACTCCACGGTGCTCACGCCGGCGTTCGCCGCCAACCTCTTGAGCAGCAACGGTAACTGGTTCACGTTCCTCCAACTCGACGTCGACACCGTCGGTACCGGCAAGGTCTGGCAGCACAAGAGGGGCGACGCGTTCAGCACGTACATCTCCAAGGCCAAGGGTGGTGCCGTCGCCTTCGGCCAGAACGGCAACCCCCTCGGTGTCCGCTCGGAGTCGAGCAACTCGGGTAGCCAAGCGCTCACCTTCGTCAACCCCGACACCCAGACCACCGAGGTCAACCTCACGGCTTGCGGCAGTTACGCCTGGTGTTACCCACAGATCCCGAATGGGACTATGTCCCAGGGTGTCGACGACACGGGCCAATACGTCCTGTACGGCCAGACCATGGACGCCCTCAGCGACAACGGCACCCCGTCCAACCCCGCCGACGACTACCCGGTGGGTGGCACCCTGTTCCGCATGGACAAGAACATCACGGGGAACCTCCAATGCGCCAGTCCCTGCAAGCGCTGGATCCAGGTCGCCGGGCCGAACTTCCCCACGGGCCAGAGCATCGGCGGCGTGACGTCGGCGGCGTTCGCTGCGGCCGGCGCCGGTAACGTCTACTACAGCCAGTTCGACGCGGCCTTCCAGACCCAGAGGCTCAAGTACCAGGCAACCGTTGCGGTGAACACCGCCGGCACCGACGTCGCCCTGCCCGCGCCGTTCAACGGCACCCCCTACCCCTCGCACCTGAGCATCCAGGTCATCGACGAGAGCCCCAACGCCAACTACATGCTGTTCGGCGTCGTCGACGAGAGCGGCGTGATCGACGGCGGCACGCCCCACTACTACGTGCGCAAGAACAACGCTCCCGTCGAGTACCGCGAGCCACCTCTCGCACCGGCGGGCCAGCCTGCGTTCATGCCGACCTCGGTCGACAACAGCGGCAACGTCGGCGTCGCCCAGACCACGACCGACGCCACCCCGATCGAGCCCAAGGTCGTCAAGTGGGACGGCAACATCTGGCCCGTCGGCCCCGCGGAGGACCGCAGCGCGCACGACGGTGTCGCGTTCACGACCCTCTCCGGCGACGGCAGCACGGTCGCGTACCCGACGGCGTTGCCGGTCAACGCCTTCGACACCAACGGCCTCGACGACTTCGTGTCGGTGCAGATGTCCCAGGTGCCCTCACCGCCGATGGGACACCTGCCCACTGCCAACGGCGGCCCCAACAAGACGGTCGCCGAGGGCAGCAACGTCACGGTCAACGCGTCCGCCTCGAGCTCCAACGACGCCGGCCAGCCGATCCTGAAGTACCGCTTCGACCTCGACAACAACGGCTCGATCGACCAAGAGGGCACCAAGTCGACGTTCGCCTTCAACGCAGGTGACGGACCCGCGACCCGCACCGTCGGCGTCAGCGTCGTCGACCCCGACGGGACGTCCCCGACCGCGCCCGTGACCGTGACCGTGAACAACGTCGCCCCGGTCATAACGCAGGCCAACGTCACGCCCCGCACCGGTACCGTCGGGACCACGCAGTTCACGTACACGATCCAGTCGGTCACCGATGCCGGCGGCGACCCGGTCTCGGTGGCGTGGGACGTCAACAACGACGGCACCACCGACCTCACCGGCCAGAACCCGGCGCCGTACGTGTTCAGCCAATCCGGCACGTTCGTCGGCAACGTGAAGGCGACCGACAAGGACGGTGCCACCGCGACCGTCTCGCTGCCCACGGTCACGGTGAGCGGAGTGACGGGCAACCTGCCGACCGCGAACCCGGGACCGAACCAGACCGTCGACGAGGGCGCCACGGTCACGATCAACGCGTCGGCGTCTTCGGCCAACGACGCCGGCCAGAGCATCGGCACCTACATCTTCGACAAGGGCCGTGACGGCACCATCGACCAGCAGAGTGCGAACCCGGTCTACAACTTCACGGCGCCGAACGGACCGTCCACCGTCCAGGTCGGCGTGCGTGTGGTCGACCCCGACGGCACGTCGCCCGAGGCGGTCGCGACGATCACCGTGAACAACGCCGCGCCCGTCATCACCGGCGCGTCGGTAGCGCCGACGAGCGGCACTCCGAACGTGACCGACTTCAGCTACTCGGCAACCGTGACCGACCCCGGCGGGGACACGACCACGGTGCAGTGGGACTTCGACGGTGACGGCACGTTCGACTACACGGGCACCACGCCACCGGCACGCAAGTTCGCCGCGGCGGGCACCTACACGGGAACCGTCAAGGCCACCGACTCCGACGGTGCCACTGCGACGTCGGCCCTGCCAACCGTCACCGTGTCCGATCCAGGGCACGCGCCGACCGCGAACGCCGGTGGGAACAAGACCGTCGGCGAAGGTTCGACGGTGACGATCGACGCGTCGGCGTCGTCGGCGAACGACGCGGGCCAGACGATCAGCTCGTACCGCTTCGACCTCGGCAACGACGGCACGATCGACCAGCAGGGTGCGTCGCCGACGTTCGCGTTCCCCGCGGGCAACGGCCCCGGTACCAAGGTCGTCGCGGTCACCGTCGTCGACCCTGACGGCACTTCGGCGCCCGACGTCGCGACGATCACCGTGAACAACCTGGCCCCCCAGATCGCGGCGCCGGCGGTCACCCCCGACGTCGGCACCACCGCAGTCACGGCGTTCACCTACTCGGCGACCGTGACCGACCCAGGTGGCGACCCGACCACGGTGCAGTGGGACTTCGACGGTGACGGCACCTTCGACTTCACCGGGCCCACCCCGCCGGCGCACGTGTTCTCGGCAGCGGGCACCTACGCCGGCGCCGTCAAGGCGACCGACGACGCGAGCGCGTCGACCACGGTGGCTCTGCCGTCGGTCATCGTCTCCGACGGGACGCCGGTCACGCATCCGCCGACGGCGAACGCCGGTGGGAACAAGACCGTCGACGAGGGTTCGACGGTGACGATCGACGCGTCGGCGTCGTCGGCGAACGACGCGGGCCAGACGATCAGCTCGTACCGCTTCGATCTCGGCAACGACGGCACGATCGACCAGCAGGGCGCGTCGCCGACGTTCGCGTTCCCCGCCGGTGACGGTCCGTCGACCAAGGTCGTCGCGGTCACCGTCGTCGACCCCGACGCCACCTCGGCGCCCGACGTCGCGACGATCACGGTCAACAACGTGGCGCCGAGCATCGGCAGCGCCACGGTGTCGCCCGCCTCGGGCTTCATGGGTGCCACCGTGTTCGGCTACTCGGCTTCGGGTGTGTCCGACCCCGGCGGCGACTCCGTCACGGTGACGTGGGACTTCGACGGCAACGGCACGACCGACGCCACAGGCCTGCTGGCCACGAACACGTTCGCGACGCGCGGCACCTACAACGGGGTCGCCAAGGCGACCGACAAGGACGGTGGTGTGACGACGGTCGCCCTGGCGCCCGTGACCGTCACAGGCCACCCGCCGACGGCGAACGCGGGCGGTGACCAGACCGTCAACGAGGGCGCCACGGTCGTGGTCAACGCGTCGGCGTCGTCGGCCAACGACCCCGGTGACACGATCAGCTCGTACCGCTTCGACCTCGGCAACGACGGCACGATCGACCAGCAGGGTCCGTCGGCGTCGTTCTCGTTCCCCGCCGGTGACGGTCCGTCGACCAAGACGGTGGCGGTGACAGTCGTCGACCCCGACGCCACGTCGACGCCCGCGCTCGCGACGATCACCGTGAACAACGTGCCGCCGGTCATCGGCAACGCCTCCGTGACGCCCACGAGCGGCTTCGTGGTCGACCAGCAGTTCGACTACGCCGCCACGGGCGTCAGCGACCCGGGGGGCGACCCCGTGACGCTGGCGTGGGACTTCGACGGCAACGGAACCACCGATGCCACGGGGCCAACACGTCGACCCACTTCTCGACGATCGCCGCCTACCACGGCAAGGTGACCGCGACGGACAAGGACGGCGTCGAGCACCGAGTTCCCGCTCGCGACGGTCAACGTCATCGGCCACCCGCCGACGGCGAACGCCGGTGGGAACAAGACCGTCGACGAGGGTTCGACGGTGACGATCGGCGCGTCGGCATCGTCGGCGAACGGCCGGGCCAGACGATCCCCTCGTACCGCTTCGACCTCGGCAACGACGGCACGATCGACCAGCAGGGTCCGTCGGCGTCGTTCGCGTTCCCCGCCGGTGACGGTCCGTCGACGAAGGTCGTCGCGGTGACGGTCGTCGACCCCGACGCCACGTCGGCGCCGGCGCTCGCGACGGTCACGGTCAACAACCTGCCGCCGGTCATCGCCAGCGCGGCGGTGTCGCCGACGTCGGGCACCGCGCTCGACACCGTGTTCGGCTATTCGGCTTCGGGTGTGTCCGACCCCGGTGGCGACCCCGTCACCGTGACGTGGGACTTCGACGGCAACGGCACGACCGACGCCACAGGCCTGCTGGCCACCAAGACGTTCAACATCGGGACCTACAACGCCAAGGTGACCGCCACCGACAAGGACGGCGCGTCCACGTCGGTCAACCTGGCTACGGTGACCGTCACGGGGCACCCGCCGACGGCGAATGCCGGTCCCGACAAGACCGTGACCGAGGGTGCGTCGGTGACGATCGACGCCTCGGCGTCCTCGTCGAACGACGTCGGCCAGAGCATCCAGTCCTACGCCTTCGACCTCGGCAACGACGGCACGATCGACCAGAGCGGTCCGTCGCCCACCTACGCGTTCACAGCGCCCAACGGTCCGTCCAGCGTCGACGTGGCGGTCAAGGTCACCGACGCCGATGCCACCTCGGCGGCCGACGTGGCGACCGTGACGGTCAACAACGCGCCGCCGGTCGTCACCGGCGCGGCCGTCACCCCGAGCTCGGGCGTCGAGGGCGTCACACCCTTCACGTTCTCGGTGGCGTCGGTGACCGACCCCGGCAGCGACCCGTTCACGGTCTCGTGGGACTTCGGCGACGGCTCGGCAACGCAGGCAGGTCTCACCCCGCCGGCGCACGTCTACGCGGCGGCGGGCTCGTACCAGGCCAAGGTGACGGCGACCGACTCCGACGGTGCCGCGGTCACGGTCAACCTGCCGACGATCAACGTCACCGCGGGCGGTAGCGGCAACCCCAACGGCGACGACGACGGCGACGGCATCCGCAACAAGTTCGACGGCGACCCGCTCAACCCGCAGCGATTGGCGCTGAACTCCCTCTGCGGCTCGGGCACCTACGCAGGTGCCGGGACCGGCACGGGCCAGATCAGCGGCTGCCTCACGATGAACAGACTCTTCCGGATCCTGCTCGGAACGATGCGGGTGTCCGACGCGACGTTCCGCATGGACGGAATGTGGTTGTTCGCCTACGGGCGGGCCCGCAGCGCCCCCAACGTCGCTTACTACCGTGGCCGCTCGTTCAACGGCTTCAGCTGGACCAAGGGCGTCCTCTGGGTCGACTACGAGATGGCCGTCTTCGACAACGGTCCGAGCGGCGACCGCATCGTGGTCGAGGCCCACGGCGCTGCCGGCGACTACGAGATCGACCGTGTCCTCCAGACCGGCGACCTGACGGTCTCCTGACCTTCGACGTGGGGACGTGAGAGGGGTTGTGGACCCGTTTCACGTCCCCACGTGGGTTGTGACCTTCGACGTGGGGACGTGAGAGGGGTTGCACGGCGATCAGGGCATCAGCGAGTCGATCTTGCGCCACAAGGCGCCCGGGACGATCCGGCGGGTGCGCCAGACGGTGCGTGTGCCACGGCCGGGGAAGCTCCAGAGTTCGCCCGCGACCAGGGCTTGTTCCAGCGCGTCGAGCACGACCTCGGGCCGGATCGCCTTGACAGCGTCGTAGAAGGGCGGGCGCGGGTCGATCTGGTCGAGCATCGGCGTGTCCACGATCGGCGGGCACGTGCACACGAGACGGACGCCACTGCTGTGGCCGAGCTCGTGCCACAGGGTCTCCGCATAGCTGACTACGGCGGCCTTCGAGGCGCTGTAGGCACCCACGAACGGGGACGGCAACCACCCTGCGAGCGACCCGAACAGGATCAGGTCACCGCGTGCGCGCTCGAGCATCCCCGGGAGCACCGCGCTCACCACGTTCACGGTGCCGCCGTAGTTGACCGACATCACCCGCGCCACCTCGAGCGGATCCTGAGCCGCGAGCGGGCCCGACGGCGCGATCGCGGCGGCGTGGACCACCCGGTCGGGCGGACCGACCAATTCGGTGGCGTCGGCGACGACGCGGGAGACCGCGGCGGCATCGGAGACGTCGGCCTCCACCGCGTGGATCTGCGGCGCGTGCGCTCCCGTGAGCGCCAGACCCCCGGCGTCGACGTCCACGGCGACGACCTCGACACCTTCCGACGCGAGTCGCCAGGTGGCAAGACGGCCCATCCCGCTGCCCGCACCCGTCACCAACGCGGTCCTCGGTCGTAACGGCATCGACAGATCCTCTCCTACACCGGCGCGGCACCGGACGCGGTGAGTGCGGCTGTGAGCCGGTCCGCTTCGCGCTCGCGCAACGCCACGCTCACACGCAGCCGTTCGAGGTGCTGGGACACCTGCAGGGCTCCGTGGGCGACCTCGTGGGTGTCGAAGAACTCCGCGATCTCGGCTGCCACCGCCGGCTCCGACAGCGTGCGGATCCCGCTCAGCATCCGTGGCACCGCGCTGTGGGGCAGGCGTGCGCAGAGCTCGTCCCAGTGCTCGGCGACGAAATGCCACGCGAGCGGCCCGTGGTCGCGGTTAGCGAGAGCCCGCGCGACGAGGATCATCGCGTTCTGGGATCGCACGGTTCCGTCGAGGCACAGCTCGCAGGCCCGCTGCACCGCGTCGGCGTAAGGGAACTGGCCGAGCGCGCCCACGTAGCGCATCTGCTCCTGCGGCGACGGCGCCGACACGGAGCGAGCGACGAACACCTCGAAGTCATCCGGCGTACCGGTTGTCGCGACCACCGCTGTGGCCGCCGCGAGAACGTCGGGGTCGACGCCGGCGCCGGCGAGATGGGCGGTATGCACCTCGTGGCAGCGTGCCACCGCGACGGCGTCCCCGCCCATGTCGGCGATCGCGCGCACCGCGAGCCCGCGAAGCTCGCGGTCGCGCACGCCGTCTCCGGCACCGGCCTCCCACCCGAGGCGCGCGAGGCTGGGGCGCAGCAGGGCAGCGACCAGGGCCCGGAGGTGCGCGAGCGCGTCGCCGTCGACGATGCGCGAGAGCGCGTCGAGGTGGCCGCTGAGCACGCGCCACACGTCGACGTCGGTCTCGGCGGTGAAACCCGATGCGAGCTCGACGAAGTCAGCGGCAGGCGTGTGTCCGGCGAGGACCGACGCGTACGAGTCGTCGACGAACACGAAGCGCTCCACGGGGTCGAGCACGTCGAAGAGCCGCGCCCTCAGTCCGGCGTCGAGCGCACGGGAGTAGCGGCTCCGGTAGAAGCCGTGGCCGCCGGCGTTGAGCACGACCACGTCAGCCGGTCGCTCGAGTTCGACGGTGACCGCGTCGCTGCCGAGCAGCACACGGTGCTCGACGCTGTCACCACCCGTGTGGGCGCGCAGGATCACGGGTACGAGCCATGACTCGTCTGCGGCGCCGGAACCGTCGAGAGTGCCGTAGTGGAAGCGCTCCTGCGTGAGCTCGACGACAACTGCACCGGTACCGGCCTCGGCGCCGGCACGGACCTCGACGGCGGGATACCCGCGCCGGAAGATCCAGCTGTCCATCACCGTGCGCACGTCCGCGTCGGTGACCGCGCCGATCGCGTCCCACAGGTCGCCCGTGTCGGTGTTGGAGTGTGCGTGGCGCGCAAGGTACCTGCGGATGCCGTCGCGGAAGGTGGCGGGCCCGAGGTACTGCTCGAGCATCCGCAGGAGCGAACCGCCCTTCTCGTAGGTGAGCACGTCGAACATGGCGTCGGCGTCGGCAGGGGACACGACCTCGTACTCGACGGGGCGTGTCGCCGCGAGCGCGTCGACGTCGAAGGCGGCGCCACGCTCGAGCGCGAACTGGCTCCACACCCTCCAGTCGGGGCGGAAGTCGTCGGTCGCGGTCGTCTCCATGTGGGTCGCGAACGCCTCGTTGAGCCAGATGCCGTTCCACCACCGCATGGTGACGAGGTCGCCGAACCACATGTGCGCGATCTCGTGCGCGATCACGATCGCGGCACGTGCGAGCTCCGCCTGGGAGGTGTCCGCGGGGTCGACGAGCAGGAGGGCTTCGCGGAACGTGACGCAGCCGAGGTTCTCCATCGCCCCGAACGCGAAGTCGGGGACGGCGACGAGGTCGAGCTTGCCGGCCGGGTACGGGATCGCGAAGTAGTCCTCGAAGAAGGCGAGGCTGTGTGCCGCGACCTCGAGCGCGAAGGCGGTCCGCTCGGCCATGCCGGGACGGTGTACGACCGCGATGTCGACCCCCCGGACGCGGACGGGCGCCGACCACTCGAGCTCGCCGACCACGAAGGCGACGAGGTAGGTCGACATGACCATCGTCTCGGCGAAGTGCAGCGCCACGCGGCCGTCCCCGGTTGCCTCGGTGTCGACGACCGTGCCGTTGCCGACCGCGGTGAGCCCGTCGGCGACGACGAGGGTCACGTCGAAGGTCGCCTTCATGTCGGGCTCGTCGAAGCACGGGAAGGCGCGGCGGGCGTCGGTCGACTCGAACTGGGTCACCGCGATCGTGTGCTCGACGCCGTCGTCGTCGGTGTAGGTCGAGCGGTAGAAGCCGCAGAGCTTGTCGTCCAGCGTGCCGGCGAACTCGAGGTGCAGTAACGCCGGACCGTCCTCGACGGGGTGGGGCAGAGACAGCGTCGCACGCTCGTGCTCGGCGTCGAAGGTCACCGTCGCCGCGATCCCGTTCACGGTCGCGGCGCCGATGTCGAGCTCGGCGGCGTTGAGCACGATCGTCGCGGTCGGTGCGCCCACCTCGACGTCGATGCTGACGGTACCGTCGAAGCGTGCCCGCTCGAGGTCGGGTTCGAGCCGCAGGACGTAACGGCGAGGCAGCACCGTCCGCGGGAGGCGATGAGCGTTCTCGGTCACGTGCGGCAACCTAGTTGAGACCTGTCTGCGGCGAGTCCCCGGACCACGTCGGCCCAGGTCTCAACTAGGCTCGGGCGCTCGATGGATGGTGCCGACGCGCCGGTGCTCGTCGTGACGGGCAGGGTGTCGCGCTCGATCGCGACACCACGCACCGACGGGGCCGTGGCGGCGCTCCTCGACTCCGCAGTGCCCGACGAGGGCGCCACTCGCGCCGTGGTGGTGTCCGCAGGCGGACGTACCCGGGTGACGGTCCCCCTCGACGACCTCGCCGGCGCCCGAATCGAGGGGGGCCGGTTGGTCGGCCCCGCCGGTCCGGACGCTGACCGAGCCCTGCGACCCGGTGGAGGCGAGTGGGTGCCGGCACCGGCCGTCGGCGAACACGCAACCACTGTGCTCGTCGACGACGTCGCCCGCATCGAGGTCGGCTAGCAGCGGCTAGCCGCGGCCTTCCGCGGCCAACCACGGCCGATCGCACTAGAACGCGGGCGCCCCGGCGGCGTCGAGCAGGTCGGCAGGAGTCGGCGGTCCTGCGGCGGCGGCCTCGGCGGGGACCTCGAGGCCTTCCGGGCCGCAGACCCACGTGAGCGCATCGAGGCCGACACAGCAGGGCTCGGGGGCATCGGTGTCGTGCTCGTCCCACCACAGGTCGCTGATCGCCGTGGTCGGCGGCTGGACGAACGCGTCGTCCACGAGGTGCGCGAGCCGCTGCCAAAGGCGCGCGTCGACAGCGGTGCCGATCTCGGCGACGGCCCACACGGGCATGCCTGCATGCGCGGCCTCGGCAACGAGGGCAGCAGCGGGGCTGTGGCTCACGAGCCCGGTCGGGCCCATCACCGAGGCGCCCACGACGAGGTGGGTGGCGTCGCGCAGCGACCTTGCGCCCCCTCCGTCGCCGAGCTCGTCCATGGCGCGGCAGCGGCCCACGAGGTAGGGCCGCGAGCCCTCCGCCAACGCGATGTCGAGTGCGAGTCCGGTCGAGTCGACGAGCAGGTGCTCGATGGCATCGCGCGACGCCTGCACCGGATCGACCGCGTAGAGGACCTCCCCGCAGACCAGCCACAGGGGTCCACAGTAGGGGTGCCAGGCGAGCAGGCGGCGGGCGACCGAGACTGCCGCGGCCTCGTCCATCCACATGTAGGCGTCGCCGATCGCGTCGGCGGCCTCGATCGCGACCGTCTTGGCGTCGAGCCAGGACGCCCGTGCGAGTGCGCGGATGCGCTCGATGGGGTGCACGACGCCAACCTACCCCGAGCACGCGCCGGCCGGCCGTGCTCAGGACTCGTTCTCGAGCAGGTGCGCCTGCGGGTCCGGCGCCGTCCACAGGTCGATCAACTCCGCAGACGCGGCGAGCGCGGGATCGGGCCGGTCCTCGTGCACGTCGACTGACAGATCCTCGAGCTCGCGCCCGTGCGTGGCCGGGAAGAACGCGGCGACGATCATGATCATGAGGACCGGGCCGATCGACAGCACGGTCACCGTGACCGGGACCCCGCCGAGCGCGTTGACGAGCACCGCCCCCCCGAAGAGCGAGGCCGCCTGACCGGTCGTCCGTGACAGCGTCGCCCACGAGCCGGCCTGTGATCGCAGCGCCGTCGGGAACAGTTCGGCGTTGAACACGCTGATCGTCGGCCACGCCACCGCGAAGCCGACCATCGTGAACGAGATCAGGAACAGCATCCCCCAGAAGTTCAAGTGCAGGTTGTAGAAGGCAACGCCGCCCACGACACCGATTCCCGCGCCGACGCAGCCGATCAGCTTGCGGCCCACGCGGTCACTGAACGATCCGGCGATCACCATCATGAGGAGGGACGGCACCCCCGCAAGGACCAGCAGCCCAGTGCTGGCCGCCTTGGTCATGCCACGGTCGTTCTGGAGGAAGTCGACGATGAACTCGACCGCGTAGGTGGTCATCGACGACAAGAACGCGACCGAACAGATGGCGACCAGCCACTTCCGGTGCGGCGGCCGCAGGATCGCTGTCCAGTGGCGGGCCAGGTGACCGTCGGCGCGGGCGGTCTCGAAACGCTTGCTCTCGGGCAGGTTGCGGCGCAGGAACAGGACGGCGAGCAGGGGCGGGACCGAGCACACGTAGAGCCACTGCCACGAGATCTCGAACAGGCCGAAGACGCTGTTGAGGACCGCGGCCATGCCGGTGCCGAGGCCGGTGAGCATCGCCAGCACGCCGAAGCCGAAGCCGCGACGCGACGCAGGCAGCGACTCGGCGATCATGACGCTGGCCACCGCCGACTCGGTCATCACGAACAGCAGCGACAGGAACTGGAAGCCGGTGAACATCACCACGTTCGTGCTGAGCGCGGTGAGCCCGGAGAACACCGTGTAGCCGATCAGCGACACGAACAGCACGCGGCGGCGCCCGAGGCGGTCGGCGAAGCGCGACAGGAACAGCGCCGGCACGGCGCCGAGGAAGACGACGCCGAGCATCACCGACTTGCCCGAAGTCGTGAGCCCGAAGTCACGTCCGAGGTCGGGCAGCAGGATCGCCTTGAGCGCGGTGTCGTAGCCGTCGAAGAAGCTGGCGACACCGAGCACGGCGAGCAGGAACACGTGGTGGCGGTCCAGGGGCTCTCTGGTCCTCCGGGTGGTCACGTCGCCGGCGTTCACGTGGAGCCACCCCCAGAGACCTCGTCGAGGCGGTCGCGGTTCCACTGCAGCAACGCCACGAGTGCGTCACCGAGCTCGGGCAGCTGTGCGGCCGCCACGATCCCGCCAAAGTGACGATTCGTCTCCTCCACGTATCGCACCTGCTTTGCAGGACCTGTCAGGTGGACGAAGCGCAGGTTGTCGACGCGGTCGGCGAGCTTGACGCGGGCCGCGTCGCGCCCTGCGGCGACGATGCGTCCGTAGTACTCGTCGGGCCACTCACCCCGGTCCTCTGTGAGGGCGTCCACGAGCGCCGCCACCTGCGGGCCGAGAGCGTGCACCTCGCCGGCATGGGCGGGGGCGTCCTCGATCACGTCGTGCAGCAGCGCCGCCGCGCGGACCTCGGCCGTGGCACCCAGTTTGGCCAGTGACGACGCCACCCGGGGCGGGTGCACGATGTAGGGCCGGCCTTCGTCGCGGCGGTGGTGCGCGTGGGCGCGCACCGCGATGTCGAGTGCCACGTGCAACAACTCGGCACCGGGCCCGTTGACGGCGAGGAGGTTCTCGGTGAGCGTCCCGACGTCGGCGTCCGCCGCGAGCACACCGCACTCGGGAAGCACGTCGGCGGGGTCCATCGGGGCAGGATAGGGTCAGGCCGTGCCGCGAGCCTCGGGTCGCCACGCCGACGCGAACGCGTAACGCGTGCCGTCCAGGCGATGTCGGATGTGTTCACGCCACGGCGCCGGCGCCGCGCGTGACGAGAAGGGACCGTAGAGGGTGATCGCCTTCGTCTTCCCCGGCCAGGGGAGCCAGAACCCCGGAATGGGTGCCCCGTGGGCCGACGCCTGGCCCGAGCTGTTCGAGGCGGCATCGGATGCGGCCGGCACCGACGTGGTGCACCTCACCTGCGCTGCCGACGACACCGAGCTGCGCCGCACCGACAACGCCCAGATCGCGACGGCGGTTTGCTCGCTGGCGGCACTTGCGAGCTTGCGCGAGGCGGGGGTCGCACCCGGCGTCGTCGCGGGTCACTCCCTCGGCGAGTACCCGGCACTCGTAGCTGCCGGGGCCTTGTCCCCGACCGACGCGATCGGCCTCGTCGCCGAACGTGGCACCGCGATGGCCGAGGCTTCGCAACGCATCCCGGGTTCGATGGCAGCGTTGCTCGGCGCCGATGCCGAGATGGCTCAGGCCGCTTGCGACAAGGCGGCCTCGGGGGGCGACCCGATGGTGTGTGTGGCGAACGTGAACGCGGCCGACCAGGTCGTGATCTCCGGGACCGAACAGGCGCTCGCAGCCGCCGTGGCCGTCGCCAAGGAGCTCGGCGTCAAGAAGGCTCTGCCGTTGCGTGTGGGCGGAGCCTTCCACTCCCCGCTGATGGCGCCCGCTCTCGTCGCGCTCGCGTCCGCCGTCGCCGCCACGACCTTCGCCGACGCCGTGGTGCCCTTCGTGTCCAACGTCGACGCGGACACCCACACCCGCGCGGCGGAGATCGCGCCGCTGCTGGTCGCCGCACTCTGCGCTCCGGTCCGCTGGCACGAGACGATGCAGCTCCTCGAACCGCTCGGTGTGACCGCGGTCGTGGAGGTGGGCCAGGGCGGGGTCCTGCACAAGCTCGCCAGACGCGCTCTCGGGGCCGTGGTGGTCACCCGTGTCGCGGGCCCCGACGACATCGCCGCTGTCGTCGACGAGTTGGAGGCCCTCTAGTGGGCCTCCGCATCGCGTCGCTGGGCCACGCCGTCGGTTCGCGCGTCATCACGAACCACGAACTCGAGTCGACGATGGACACCACCGCCGAGTGGATCGAACAGCGCACCGGTATCAGCGAGCGCCACGTCTGCGCCGAAGGCGAGACGTGCTCGTCGCTCGCGGCCGCCGCGGGCCGTGAGGCCCTGGAGCGGGCCGGCGCGTCCGACGTCGACCTCACGATCGTCGCCACGTGCACACCCGACCACCTGACCCCCGCGACGGCGGCCTACACCCAACACCACCTCGGCCTCTCCGGTGGGGCGATGGACATCAACGTCGCGTGCGCGGGCTTCGTGTACGGCCTCGCCGTCGGCGACGGACTTCTGAGCACGGGCGCGATGGATCGTGTCCTGCTCGTGGGTTCGGAGGCGTTCTCACCCCTGATCGACTGGACCGACCGCTCGACCGCGATCCTCTTCGCCGACGGCGCCGGCGCCGCGGTGCTCGAGGGCGTCGACGGTCGCGGCGACCTCGTGGCCACAGACCTCGGCAACGACGGTGGTCTCGCCGAGCTCATCCAGATCAGGCTGGGCAGCCGGACGCCGCCCACCACCGCGACGCTGGCCGACGGGCTCCAGTACCTGAGGATGAACGGGCGCGAGGTGTTCCGCAACGCGGTTCGTGTCGTGGTCGAGTCGTCGCGGCGTTGCCTCGACAAGGCGGGTCTCGAGGTCGGCGACATCGACTTGTTCGTGCCGCACCAAGCGAACGAGCGCATCATCGAGACGGCGGCCCAGCGACTCGGGCTGCCCGGTGAGCGCACGTTCGTCAACGTCGGCCGCCACGGCAACACCTCGGCGGCCACGATCCCGCTCGCGCTCTACGAGGCGCAGACCGACGGGCGCCTGCATCCGGGCGACCGCATCCTGCTGTGCGGATTCGGGTCCGGGATGAGCTGGGCATCTGCCGTCGTCGAATGGAGCCTGGAGCCATGACCGAGCCGGGCGACGTGTCCGAGCGACTCGAGGGGCGCGTCGCACTCGTCACCGGGGCGTCACGCGGGATCGGGGCCGCGGTGGCGCGCCGCCTCGCCGCAGACGGCCACCGTGTGGCGTGCAACTCGCGCGGCGGCTGCGCGGGCCTCGCCGGCGAAATCGGAGGCGTCGACGCGCCGGGGGACGTGGCCACCTCCAAGGGGGTCGAGGCGGCCTTCGAGGCGGCCGAGTCCGGTTTCGGTGCCAAGGTCGAGATCCTCGTGAACAACGCCGGGATCACCCGCGACGGCCTGCTGTTGCGCATGAGCGACGACGACTGGGACGCGGTCGTAGCCACGAACCTGACCGCGGCGATGTTGACCACGCGACGTGCCCTGCGCACGATGATCAGGGGACGTCACGGCCGGATCGTCAACGTGGCGTCGGTCACCGGGTTGATCGGCAACCTCGGCCAGGCCAACTACGCGGCTGCCAAGGCCGGCCTCGTCGGTCTCACGAAGTCGGTCGCTGCTGAGGTAGCGTCTCGCAACGTCACGGCCAACGTCGTCGCTCCCGGCTTCGTGACGACCGACATGACCGCGGCGCTGCCCGAGTCGGTCCAGGAGCACTACGTGGGGAAGATCCCCATGGGGCGGATGGGCTCGGCCGCAGAGGTGGCCGAGTGTGTCGCGTTCTTCGCGTCCGACGCGGCGTCGTACGTGACCGGCGCCGTGCTCACCGTCGACGGCGGGCTCTGCCTGGGCCACTGAGACGCGTCAGGGTCACGACAAGAGGTCACGAGAAGAAGGGAAACGACATGGATCGTGCGCAGCTCCTAGAGGAGGTCAAGGTGTTGGCGGCGGAGACCCTGGAGGTCGACACCGCGGACGTCACCGAGGCGTCGCGCTTCAGCGACGACCTCGAGGCCGACAGCCTCGACCTCGTCGAGCTCGTCATGGCGATGGAGGAGAAGTTCGACATCAAGATCGACGAGACCGAGCTCGAGGACATCGAGACCGTCGGTCAGGTGATCGACATCGTCGAGTCCAAAGTCAAGAGCTGAGGTCCCCGTTGACACGCGTGTCGACCCCCCGCGCCGTCGTCACCGGCGTCGGCTTCGCTTGCCCGCTCGGCATCGGCACCGACGACGTGTTCGCACGCTTCGTCGCCGGCGAGGACGGCTTCCGGGGAGAGCGCGTCGTGGACCACGCCGTCGCGCGCTGCGAGCTCGACGACGTTGCGGCGGTGATGGGTTCCAAGCGTGAGGCGCGTCGGTCCGACCGCATGACCCATCTCGCCGTGGCCGCAGCGGACGCCGCTGTCGCCCATTCCGGGATCGACTGGGACCGGGTCGAACGCGACCGTGCCGGGGCGGTGATGGGCACCGCGGCGGGTGGGGTGACCACGATGGTGGCCGCAGTGCGCGACCTCGACACCAGGGGACCGGACCGCGTGTCACCGTTCCTGGTGCCGATGTTCATGCCGAACGCGCTGAGTAGCACGGTGGCACTGCGTTACGGCATCGGCGGGCCGAACTTCACGGTCGTGACCGCCTGCGCGTCAGGTGCGAACGCGGTCGGCGAGGCGCTGCAGGAGATCCGCGCGGGTAGGTGCGACGTCGTCCTCGCGGGCGGGTCGGAAGCAGCCACCGAGCCTGTCGTGATCGCGAGCTTCGCCAACCTCGGCACGCTCACGCGCACCGGAATGAGGCCGTTCGACCTTCATCGTGACGGGTTCGCGATGGGCGAAGGCTCTGCCGTCCTGGTGCTCGAGTCCGAGGAGCACGCCCGTGCCCGGGACGCACGAATCCTCTGCGAAGTCGCGGGGTACGGATGTACGGCCGACGCCTACCACATGACAGCCCCGCATCCGGACGGCGACGGCGCTGTCCGCGCGCTGGCCATGGCGCTCGACGACGCCGGACTCGACCCCGCGGACGTCGGCTACGTCAACGCGCACGGGACGTCGACACCGCTCAACGACGCGTCCGAGGCCGCCGCCCTCACCCGCGTCTTCGGCGACGCGGTGCCGCCGGTGTCGTCGACCAAGTCGATGGTCGGACACCTCCTCGGCGCGGCGGGCGCGCTCGAGGCCGGCGTGACGGCGATGGCGCTGGCCCGCGAGGTGCTACCACCGACGTTGCACTACGAGACACCCGATCCCGCGATCGAACTCGACGTCGTCCCGGGCGAGTCCCGCGACGCCAAGGGCATCGACGCGGCCCTGAGCAACAGCTTCGGCTTCGGCGGCCACAACACCGTCCTCGCCTTCCGGTCCGAAAAGGCGCTCGGCGCCTCCTCCTGACGTGGGGACGTGAGGTGGGTTGTGGACCCGTTTTGCGTCCCCACGTCGGGGGTGGTTCTGGACGTGGGGACGTGAGGTGGGTTGTGGACCCGTTTTGCGTCCCCACGTCGGTCGGGGCCGGGGACATGGGGCTCGTCACACGTCGAGCAGCGCGAACAGGAGGGTGGCCGAACAGGCGACGTCGCCGTCGACGAGCGCGACGCCCTTGCCGCGGCCGATACCGTGCCGCATCGCCTCGAGCGTGACCGAGAGGTCGAGGACGTCGCCGGGCAGGACCTGCCGCTTCCAGCGCACCTTGTCGACACCGGCGAACACCGGCAGTCCCTCGACACCCGAGGCGAGCAAGGCGAACGCGCCCACCTGAGCGATCGACTCGACCTGGAGGACGCCGGGCAGCAGCGGCCGGCCCGGGAAGTGTCCCTCGAAACGGTCGGGGCCCGGCGCCCAGACCCCACGGGCGCCCATGCCGTCCCCCGTGAGCTCGACGTCGTCCACGAGGAGGAACGGGGGGCGGTGGGGGAGCCAATCGGTCGGGTCCATGCCGCCCAAGCTAGAGCCGCTACGCGTCGACGGGGATCGCGCGGAAGACGTCGAGCATCGTGTCGAGCAACTCGCGGTTCACGAGCACACGTCCGATGCCGCGCCCCCGGAGGCGTCCCGTCGCGACGGCGACGCTGGGGTGCAGATCGTGGCGCAACATCGCGAGCCAGGTGGAGTAGCTGGCACGGCCGATGGCGTGGGGACGGCCGTGGCGGCCCACCGTCAGCGAGATGCTGCCGTGGTCGACCTCGAGGGTGCCGTCGACCGCCCACTCCGGTGCGCGCACGACGCAGACCCACATGCGCAGCCGCGAGCGCGCGGCGATCTCGGCGAAGTCGGGGTCCGACTGGAGGGCCGCCTCGGCGGCCCCTGCCCATTGCTCCGAGAGGAACAGCACGTGCCAATCATGTCGCGCCCGGGCGGCGCCCGCTCGCGCGGGTGTCTGTGTCAGACTGGTCCCATGCTGCTCGAAGGCAAGCGTCTGCTCGTCACAGGAGTCCTCACGGAGGCCTCGATCGCGTACGCGATCGCCGAGGCGGCCCAACAGGAGGGCGCCGAGTTGGTCCTCACCGGGGTGGGCAAGGCACTACGGCTCACCGAACGTGTCGCGCGGCGCCTGCCGCGCGAGCCTCCGGTCCTCGAGATGGACGTCAACGACGACGCCCAGATCGTTGCGGTGCGTGACGACCTCGAACGGCGGTGGGGCAGCATCGACGGGGTGCTCCACGCGATCGGGTACGCGCCACAGGATTGCCTCGGCGGCGACTTCCTCGAGGCCCCGTGGGAGTCCGTCTCCGTCGCCGTGCAGACGAGCGCCTACTCCCTCGCGGCGCTTGCTCGCGGTCTCGAACCGGTGCTCGCCGACGGAGCCTCCGTGCTCGCGCTCGACTTCGACGCGACGGTAGCGTGGCCGTCGTATGACTGGATGGGCGTCGCCAAGGCCGCGCTCGAGTCGGTGACTCGCTACACCGCCCGCGACCTCGGGCCACGCCGGATCCGTGTCAACTGCCTCTGTGCGGGACCGCTCCGCACGATGGCTGCAAAGAGCATTCCCGGCTTCGAGCGCTTCGAGAGCGTGTGGGACGAGCGCGCACCGCTCGGGTGGGACATCCACGACCCCACACCGGTCGCCAAGATGGCGGTGGCACTGTTCAGCGACTGGAGCGCGGGCGTCACCGCCGAGATGATCCACGTCGACGGCGGCTACCACGCGATGGGCGTGTGAGCGCCCGATCCCGTGGCGCCGGAGTCGTGGTCGAGGTCGAGGTCGACATCGACGCCCCGGTGGGACGTGTGTGGCGTGCGTTGTCCGAGCCAGCGCAGGTGTGCCAGTGGGACGGCGCCCGCATCGTGACCGTCTCCGACGACTACCCCCGAGTCGGTGAACACGCGCGCTGGCGCATCCCGGTGGGGTCGTGGTGGGTGATGCTACACGACCGTCCCCACGCGGTGGAACCGCACGAACGCCTCGCGTCGCACCTGTCGTGGCTCTGGGTGCTGATCGACGAGGAGTACACGCTGGCGCCCGGCCCCGGTGGCGACGGCACCCACCTCGCGAGCCGTAACTTGGTGCGCGCGCGCCTGCCCCTGGGGATCCTGCAACGGACGTCGGCCCGCGTCGTGCGAGCCTCGGTCGAGGCCGCCATGGGCCGCCTGAAGACTCACTGCGAGACGGCCTGATCCGCCCCCTCAGGCGTCCACGAGGCGGCCGTGTAGGTAGTCGTCGTAGGCCGCGAGGTCCAAGAGTCCGTGGCCGGAGTAGTTGAACAGGATCACCTTGTCCTCGCCCGACTCCTTCGCAGCGAGCGCCTCGTCGATCGCGGCGCGCACGGCGTGGCTCGTCTCTGGGGCGGGGATAGTGCCCTGGGTGCGTGCGAACTGGACGGCCGCGTCGAAGACCTTGCCCTGGGGGTAGGCGACCGCGTCCATCAACCCCGAGTGCACCAGCGAGCACACGATCGGGGCGTCGCCGTGGTAGCGCAGCCCGCCGGCGTGGATCGCGGGCGGGACGAAGTCGTGGCCGAGGGTGTACATCTCGAGACGCGGCGTCATCCCGGCGACGTCGCCGAAGTCGTACTCGAAGGCGCCCTCGGTCAGGGTCGGGCACGACGTCGGCTCGACCGCGAGCAGTTTGATCGGGGCGCCGTCGATCTTGTCCTTCGCGAACGGCAGGGAGATGCCGGCGAGGTTCGAGCCGCCGCCGCAGGAGCCGATCACGACGTCGGGGCCGTCCTCGCCGGCGACGCGGAGCTGCTCGCGCGCTTCGAGACCGATGATCGTCTGGTGCAAGAGGACGTGGTTCAGGACCGAGCCGAGGCAGTAGTGGGTGTCGGTGCGCCCGACGGCGTCCTCGATCGCCTCGCTGATCGCGAGCCCGAGCGAGCCGGGGTGGTCGGCGTCCTCGGCGAGGTACTTGCGGCCCGTCTCGGTCAGCTCCGACGGCGACGGGACGACCGCCCCGCCCCAGGTCTCCATCATCACGCGCCGGTACGGCTTCTGGCGGTACGACGCCGCGACCATGTACACCTGGCACTCGAGCCCGAAGAGTTCGCACGCGAGCGCCATCGACGAGCCCCACTGGCCGGCGCCGGTCTCGGTCGAGATGCGGGCGATGCCCTCCTGCTTGTTGTAGAACGCCTGCGGGATGGCGGTGTTGGGCTTGTGGGAGCCCGCCGGCGACACAGACTCGTCCTTGAAGTAGATGCGCGCCGGGGTGCCGAGGGCCTCCTCGAGACGCCGTGCGCGCACCAGCGGTGTCGGCCTCCAGAGGCGGAGCACGTCGAGGACCTCGCCGGGGATGTCGACCCACTCGTCGGTGCTCACCTCCTGGCCGATGAGCGCCATCGGGAACAGCGGCGCGAGGTCGTCGGGGCCGACCGGCTCGCCGGTGCCGGGGTGCAACGGTGGCCCCGGTGGTTGTGGCAGCGACCCGACGATGTTGAACCACGCCGTCGGGATCTGCGACTCGTCGAGGTTGTAGCGGTTCTCGGCCATCTGTCCCCCTGTGGAGCAGAGCTCGTCTCTGTGTTGACGGATCCGGAACCGGCAGGGTACCCAGCACGGACTCGGCGCCGCACCCTCGTGGCGCGGGCTCAGTGTCCGTTCGCGACCATCGTGAAGAAGACGGCGCCCGCGACGAGGATGGCGAGGCCGGTGACCAGACTGGCGAGGATGAGCCAACGCGTCGGCATGTGGTCACTGTATGGGCCTGCCCCTTGGGGGGACAAGGCGACTCCTAACATGGCGGCTGCCTCCGGGGTGGTTGCCTCTGGGGCGGTTGCCCGGGGATAGCAGAGCGACTGGAGTCCGAGGTGGCGCGATTCGACGTGGTGGTCATCGGCGGTGGTCCCGGTGGGTACGGCGCCGCGCTCTACGGGGCGTCCGCCGGGCTGAGCGTCGCCCTCGTGGAGGCTCGCGACATCGGCGGCACGTGCCTCAACCGTGGCTGCATCCCAGCCAAGGAGCTACTGCAGACCGCCGAGGTGTTCAGGTCGGTGTCGGGTGCGGGCGACTTCGGCGTCGAGGTCGCGGCACCCACCCTCGACTGGGCGCGCGCGGTCAAGCGCCAGGGCCAGGTCGTTTCGCGCCTCGTCAAGGGCGTGTCGGGGCTGCTCGACCGGCGGGAGGTCGCCGTATACAACGGGTTCGGTCGGCTGGCGGGGGCCGGTGCCGTCGACGTCGCCGGTGCCGACGGGACGGCCGAGCGCCTCGAGGCGGACGCGGTGATCATCGCCACGGGATCGGCGGCCGCCACGATCCCCGGGTTCGACATCGACGGCGACCGCATCTGCACGAGCGACCAGGCGCTGTTCTGGGATCCGTTGCCACGTAGCGTCGCCATCGTCGGTGCCGGCGTGATCGGCGCCGAGTTCGCCTCCGCGTTGACCGACGTCGGGGTGCAGGTGCTCCTGCTCGAGGCCCTGCCGAAGATGCTGGGGGCCTGCGACGACGAGCTCTCCGAGCACCTGCGCAAGGAGCTCGCCAAGCGCAGCGTCGACGTGCGCCTCGGTGCGTCGGTCACGGGCCACCGCCCCGCGGAGACGTCGGGGATGGAGACGATCGGGTTCAGCCACGGCGGCGAGGATCTCGAGGCCGACGTCGAGAAGGTCCTCGTCGCCGTCGGGCGACGTCCCTACACCGGCGGCATGGGCTTCGCCGAGTCCGGTGTGAACCTCGACGCACGTGGCTTCGTCGAGGTCGACCGCGAGACGATGCGGACGAGCCTCGCCACGGTCTGGGCCGTCGGCGACTGCACGGCGACCCCTGCCCTCGCCCACGTGGCCTACGCCGAGGCGATGGTCGCGGTGCGTGACATCCTCGGGGAGGCGCCCGCTCCGGTGAACTACGACGGGGTCCCGTGGTGCGTCTACACCCATCCCGAGGTCGCCTGGACGGGACTGACCGAAGACGAGGCCCGCGCGCGTGGCCACGAGGTCGACGTCGTCAAGACCAACTACGCGGGTATCGGCCGGGCACTCATCCTCGGCGAGACCAAGGGCTTCGTGAAGATGATCGCCGACTCCGCCACCGGGCGCCTGTTGGGTGTGCACATCGTGGGGCCGTGGGCGACCGAACAGCTCACCGAGGCCTACCTGTCGGTCAACTGGGAGGCGACCGCCGCCGAGCTGGGCCACCTCGTGCACGCCCACCCGACGCTGTCCGAGGCGATCGGTGAGACCGCCCAGCGGCTCACGGGCCGTTCCGTGCACTGAGTCCCCATAGGACCCCCCGGGAGCGTGCCGCTCCCCCTCCCCAAACGCGGGCAGGTTGTGGCGCCAGCGTTACGGATCGCCCGCGTTTGGGGGTGGGGGTCCCCGCAAACGCGGGCAGGTTGTGGCGCCAGCGTTACGGATCGCCCGCGTTTGGGGGTGGGCGCGTACGCTGATCCGCGATGACCGCTGCCGGCGCCCGGCCCGACCTGCCCGCGACGGCCGACCTGTCCGCGACGGCCGACCTGTCCGCGACGGCCGACCTGTCCGCGACGGCCGACCTGGCGCCGGTGCGGGCGCGCTGGCTCGGTCGAGTCGGCTACCGCGAGGCCTGGGACCTCCAGCGGGCCCTATTCGACGCACGTGTGCGCGGCGAGGGCGAGGACTACCTGCTCCTCGTCGAGCACCCCCACACCTACACGTGCGGGCGGCGCACCGACCGCGCACACCTCCTGCGAAGCCCCGACGAGTACAAGGATCTCGGTGCCGACGTCGTCGACGTCGACCGCGGCGGCGACGTGACCTACCACGGCCCGGGCCAGCTCGTCGTGTACCCGATCCTGCGGCTCGGACGGCCCGATGTCGTCGCGCACGTGCGCTCCCTCGAGGAGCTCGTGATCGCCACCCTCGCCGACCTCGGGATCGCGGGCGAGCGCGCCGACGGCTTCGCGGGGGTGTGGGCCGGCGGCGCCAAGGTGTGCCAGATCGGCTGCCGTGTGACCCGGGGGGTGACGATGCACGGACTCGCCCTCAACGTCGCGACCGATCCCCGGTACTGGGCCCAGATCGTGCCGTGCGGAATCGCGGACCGCCCCGTCACCTCGATCGCGGAGATCCGCGGAGAGCACGTCGAGCTTGAAGACGCGGCCCGTTCACTGATCACGCACGTGCCCGCCGCTCTCGGACGCCGCGTCGAGTTCTGCGGTGAGGACTGGGCGCGGTCGGGGAGGCGGCGGCGTGACCCGATCCCGGTCGAGGGCGTGCGCAGTCTCCGTGCGGCCGCGGTCGAAGCAGGCCCCGACGTCAAGGCCCAGGCGCGCACGAGGCCGGTTTGGTTGAAGCGCCGTGCGCGCCTCGCGGATCCGGGGTTCATGGAGCTCAAGACCCTGATGCGCGGCCTCGAGCTGCACACCGTGTGCGAGGAGGCAGGCTGTCCCAACATCTTCGAATGCTGGAGCGAGCGCACGGCCACGTTGATGATCCTCGGCAAGGACTGCACGCGCTCTTGCGGCTTCTGCGAGGTCGGCACCGCCAAGCCGCCGGCGGTCGACCCCGAGGAGCCCGAACGTGTCGCCGCCGCTGTCGACGCCATGGCCCTGGAACACGCGGTGCTGACAAGCGTCGCACGTGACGACCTCGACGACGGCGGCGCTTCCGCGTTCGCCGCGTGCATCGAGGCGATCAGGCAGCGCCGCCCCGGTTGCGCGGTCGAGGTGCTCGTGCCCGACTTCAAGGGCGACGGCGCTGCTGCCGGCCGGGTCTTCGACGCGGCACCCGACGTCTTCAACCACAACCTCGAGTCGGTGGCGCGGCTCCAACGTCTCGTCCGCCCCCAGGCGAGCTACGCGCGCAGCCTCACGCTCCTGGCACGGGCCAAGGCAGCGGGGTTGGTCACCAAGTCCGGGATGATCTGCGGAATGGGCGAGACCGACGCCGAGCTCGTCGAGGCCATGGGCGACCTGCGCGCCGTCGGCTGCGACATCCTCACGATCGGCCAGTACCTGCGCCCAGGTGCGAGGCACCTGCCCGTGCAGCGCTGGGTCGCGCCCGAGGAGTTCGCACGCCTGGCGGCGGCCGGGCGGGCAATGGGTTTCGCACATGTCGAAGCGGGTCCACTCGCTCGCTCCAGCTACCACGCCCGCACAGCAGCAGAGGTCTCCCTGTCATCACCGGCTCCCGCGGGTGCGCCCGGATGAGCTTGCCGGAGCCGGATCAGACACGCGAGAGCGCTGACATGGACTGGGCCGCGCGTATCGACGCGGCGCGTGCGCGCTTGTCCGAACTCGAGGTGGAGGCGCTCGGTGTCACCGCAGGGGCGGACCTCACCTACCTGTGCGGGTACGAGGCCATGCCGCTCGAGCGGATCACGATGTTCGTCGTGGGCACATGGAGTGAGCCGGTCCTCGTCGTCCCCGAGCTCGAGGCCCCCCGCGTCGCCGACCGCGGCGGGATGTTCGAGGTCGTCACCTGGGCCGACGGCGAGGACGCCCTCGACGTGTGCGCACGCGTGCTGCGTCGTGTGGGCCATCCCGGTGGGACGTTCGCGATCGGTGACCGCGCGTGGGCGAGCCACCTCCTCGGTCTGCAGCGACACCTGGTCCATGCACGCTGGATACCCGCCTCGAACGTCTTGCGCGACCTGCGGGTGGTCAAGTCGCAGGCCGAGGTGACGTTGCTGCGCGAGGCCGGTGCTGCGATCGATCGTGTCGTCGACTCCCTGGCGTCCATGGCGTGGCAGGGTCGCACCGAAGCCGACGTAGCCGCAGAGATCGGCGACGCCGTGGTCGCGTCCGGCCACGAGCGCGTCAACTTCGTGATCGTCGCTGCGGGCGAGAACGCCGCGTCGCCCCATCACGAGCCAGGCGAGACGATCATCGAGGCAGGCGACTGCGTGCTGGTCGACATCGGCGGCACGCGGCGGGGCTACTGCTCCGACACCACCCGCGTGGTGAGCATCGGCGCACCTGCGGACGAGATCTCGCGCGCGTGGGAGTCGCTCAGGGCGGCTCAAGAGGCCGCCACCCAGGCTGTGGCGCCCGGTGTCACCGCCGAGTCGATCGACGCCGCAGCTCGAGATCGCCTCGACGCGGACGGCTACGGTGCGGCGTTCATACACCGGACCGGCCACGGTATCGGCCTCGACGCGCACGAGGATCCCTACATCGTCGCGGGCAACGCAGAGGAGCTGCGCCCTGGGATGTGCTTCTCGATCGAACCGGGCATCTACGTCGCCGGACGTTTCGGCCTGCGCCTCGAGGACATCGTCGTCGTGACCACCGACGGCGTCGAGGTCCTCAACCGCACCGGCCACGATCTCGTCGTCCTCGGGTGAGGTCGGGATTGGGGTCGATCCCGGCGACGATCGTGTGCCTTCTCGGCCTGGGGGCGTGCTCGCCGTCGTTGCCGGCCGACACCGACGCATACGTCGTTCCCGCGGTCGGGGGTCTGGCCACGAGCCGCAACGGCGCCGCCGTGAGCGCGTACGAGCCCGTGTTCGGTGCGACGGCTCTGGTGTACGAGGTAGGTCCCGAAGACCCCGATTCGGGATTGCCGGAGGCGGTGGTCGCCGTCGTCGCCCTCGGCGACGAGGTCGACAGTGCAGACGTGGCCTCCCGCGCTCTGGGCCCCGGAGACGAGGTCGTCGACCGCGATATCGAAGGTGTCAAGGTGCGTTCTGCGACGTCACGACAAGGGGACATCGACCTGCACGTGCGGCTCTGGCAGCCCGCCGGTTCGGTCGAGGTCGTGGTGATCGGCACACGGTCCCCCGACGACGCCGACGCCGTGATCGGCGCGGTCGTCAGGCAGGCCCGCAGCTGGGAGGGCTCCGATGACTGACAGGCGTCGTTGCCGCCTCGTTGTGGTGCTCTGTGCGGCACTCGGCCTCGCAGTCGGCTCCGCCGCGTGCACCCAGACCCCGCCTGCCGGCCGCGTGGGCGACGAGGGCACCCAGCCGGTCGACGGTCCCGGCGCGTCGGGGACGAGGAGCGTCACCGGCGGTGTGGGCGACACGACGACGCTCACCCCGACGACGCAACCCGAGGCCAAGGCGGCGACGAACGCTGCCAACATCTGCCGCGGTCGTGCCGACAGCTTCCTACCCGACCACCTGGCCGGTTACGCCGTGGCCGCGAGTGGAGACATCACGAGCACGATCCCGCCCGGAGCGGCTCGTGTGCAGAGCGCGCGTGCGGCTCTGGTGCGGCGCGACGGCGATGGCAAGGAGGGTCTCATGTCGGCGGTGGTATTCGAGGAGCAGCGGGCACTGAGTGCTGTCGCATCCGCGACCGTCGACCTCCTTCTTCAAGCTATCGGGGGCAAGTCCGATGTCGTCGACACGCTCGTCAACGGCTACGAGGCCCGCACGACAACGGGACCCAACGGCATCAGCATCATCGCCTGGCCGGAGTGCCTCAACGTATGGGTGCTCGTCCAGGGTCCGGATGCGCAGATGGCTGCCGATCTGGCCGCCAAGGTGCACAGTCAGTGACCGCGTCCGGACCGGCGGCATCAGCACCCGTGGTCGTGGCGGGGGGCCCCGTTCGCAAGCGCTGAACGCACCAGCCGCAGAGGCGTTCGGACGGGTGGGGGCGGTTGCCCCGGATCTGCAGGTTGCGACCGCACCCTGCGCACGAGGGAACCCCCTCGACGGCGACGCAGGCCATAGGATCTCCTTCGTCGTGGACACGACCCCAGCATACTCGAACAAGTGTTCGAGTCAAGTGGGGAAGTGCGCGATGTGGTGTGGAGACGGTGCCGGCGACGAATCGCGGAGGATCCGATGGGCGAGATGGTCACCTACGACGACGGGATCCCGGGGTACCTGGCCCACAGCACCCGGCCCCGCCCCGGGGTGGTCGTGATCCAGGAGTGGTGGGGTCTCGTCGACCACGTCAAGGACGTCTGCGACCGTCTCGGCGACGCCGGCTTCAACGCCCTCGCGCCCGACTTCTACAGGGGTGCGACAACCACCGAACCCGACGAGGCCGCCAAGAAGATGATGGAGATGGACTTCCCCCAGGCGTTGCGGGACATGTCCGAGGCCGCCGACCACCTCCTCGCCGACCCCAACGTCACGGGCGACAAGGTGGGTGTGATCGGCTTCTGCATGGGCGGCGCGCTCGCCCTCGCCCTCGGCGCCACGAGGCCCGACGTGATCGGAGCCGTCGTGCCCTTCTACGGTGTGCACCCCTGGGGGGACGACACCAAGCCCGACTACACCACGATCGGGGCAGCGGTGCTGGGCCACTACGCCGAGCACGACACGTCGTTCACCCCCGACATGGCTCGGGCACTCGAGGCCGAGCTCGGAGCGGCCGGCATCGAGGCCACCATCCACGTCCACCCCGGTGTCGACCACGCATTCTTCAACGACACCCGCCCCGAGGTGTACAACGAGGACGTCTCCGCCGAGGTCTGGTTGGAGACCCTCGACTTCCTCGACGCGCACCTCAGGTAGGGCGGTTTCGGGCTGCGCCACCGGTCCCGGTACCGTCGCACCCCGTGCAACCGAGCCCCGGACTCGTTCTCGCCCAGTGGGGCGCCGGGATGATCGCGATCGTCTTCGTGGTGAACCGGTGGAAGGTCACCTCCCCCGGTTACGCATGGCTCGTCGACGCCTGCGCGGCTGCCTTGGCGTTGTTCGCGTGGGCGGCCGGAGGGCGCTCCGAGCCCGCCCTGGTCCTGACCGCCGGCGCGGCGGCGCTGGCCATCGTCTTCTCCGCCGTCAAGCTGCGTGGTGCACCCCAGGCGGTTGCCGAGGCCGTCGGCGCCGCAGCGGGTATGTGGGTCTGCGCCCGGCTCGCCTACACGGGCGCCGATCCGGGTTGGATCGCCGCGGTCCGCGCGCTCGCGGGCGCGGCGTTCCTCGGCGCCGTCACCGACGCGATGATCCTGGGCCACTGGTACCTCATCGATCCGAAGCTGCCCAAGGTCGCGATCCGGCGGCTCAACGTGGTCGCCGCGGGAACCCTCGTCGCGTTCGGCCTCACCCTCGTGGTCCCGCCGGACTCCGTGCTCACGGCCTTCGGCTCGGCGACGCTGATGGCGCTCGGCTGGGTCGCGACGTCGCTCTTCTGCGGCATCCTCGTCTTCCTGGTGGGCCGCGCCCTGCGCGAGGACGGTTACGCGGCGGTGATGTCCGCGACCGGGCTCCTCTACGTGGCGACGATGGTCGCCGTCGGGGTGGTCGTCACGGGTGCTCTGGCAGCGCGGTGACGCTGCGGACGTCGCCGGCGGCGGTCTGCATCTCCGCCTCGATCAGCTCCAGCTCGGCGGCGACCTCGGCGGCGACGTCGAGGGGGAGCGCCTCGGTGGCGACGAGGGGCTCGGGTTCGACCGCCGGGGGGTCCTTGCGCCCGACGACGAGGCCGACGCCGATTACGTCGAGGTGGGTCAACACGACGGCCGCCTCCTCGTACCAGCCCCAGGGCTGGGGCACGTCGAGGGCGTCCTCGACGATCTGCTCTTGTTCGAGGGCGTCGACGAACTGGCGGTAGTACTCCGACCAGAGGTGGTCGGGGAGCATCCGGCTCGCCGCGATCCGGAAACCCGCCTCGGTGAGGAGGATCTCGTAGTCGGCGAGGGATCGCACCTCCTTGCCGAGCACGCGGGTGACGCCGCCGTCGCGGTGGTCGAGCTCGCGCTTCCACGACGCCCCGTAGATCGCGACGTGGCCACCGGGGCGCAGGACCCTGAACGCCTCGGCGATCGGGACGTGCATGACGTCGGTGCGGTCGAGCACCGACCCGGCCATGACGAGGTCGAAGGACTCCGACGAGTGCGGGAACGCCTTGGTGCAGTCGAGCGGGCCCACGTCGACGAGGCCCTCGAGGCGCAGCGCGAGGGCGCGCATCTGCAGCCGCTCGAGCTTGTCCATGTCGATGTCGGTCGCCACGACGCGGCACTGACGCGTCTCGGCGAGGTGGATGCTCGCGATGCCGTGACCGGCACCCAACTCGAGGACGCGACTGGAGGAGTCGACCCCGGTGATCTCGGCCACACGCTCGACCGCGTATCGGCCCCCGGGCCCGAGGCTCTCGACGTCGAACTTCGGTGCCACGGCGCAGAGCTTACCGGCCGCCGGCGGTAGGGTCGGCGCTCGCACACCGGCCGCCGACTCTGGGAACGCGATCCGATGAAGGTCCACACGGGCAGAGGCGACGACGGCACCACGGGGCTGTTCCACGGAGGGCGGATCCGCAAGGACGCACCCGCGCCCGCCGCCTACGGGACCGTCGACGAGACCGTCGCCGCCTTGGGCATGGCGCGTGCCGAGGCGACCGCGGTGCCCACGACGGCGGAACTGGCTCTGCGGCTGCAGAAGGAGCTCTTCGTCGTGGGTGCCGAGCTCGCGACCGCCCCCGAGAACTCCGCCAAGCTCGTCGACGGCGAATCGCGGGTCTCGGCGGCCATGACGGCCGCGCTCGCGGAGCTCGTCGCCTCGTACGAGGAGCGCCTGCCCGAGCTGCGCGAGTTCGTCGTGCCCGGCGCCAACCGGCTGTCCGCGGCGCTCGACATGGCCCGCACCGTGTGCCGCCGGGCCGAGCGGGAGGCGATCACGGCCCAGGCGGCGTCGCCCGCGGCCAACCCCGAGCTGTTGAGGTACCTGAACCTGCTCTCGGACCTGCTCTTCCTGATGGCCCGCGACTGCGAGGTGGACGTCACGACCGTCCACTACCGCAGCAGCCGCTGACTCCGACCCGGCAACGGCAACTACGCTCGCCGCCATGATCGAGGTCACCACCACTGCAGAGCAGGCCACGACCGTGACGGCGGACGTGCTCGTCCTCGGCATCGTGCGCCGCGACGACACTCCGGTGCTGCCGCCCACGGCCGCCGCGGTCGACGCCGCCAGCGGTGGGGCCCTGAGCGCCTACCTGGCCGCGGCGCCGTACGAGGCCAAGGCACGCGAGACCGCTCAGGTCGCGGTTACCGGCGTTGGGGTGCCCCTCGTGGTCCTCGTCGGCCTCGGCGACGGTTCCGAGGCCGATCCGTCGTCGTTGCGGCGCACCTGCGGCGAGGTGTCGAGGCTGACTGCCGACTGCGCGACGGTTGCGTGCGCGCTCGGAGACGAGACCGCGCTGGACCCGGCGGCGCTCACACGCGCGGTCGTGGAGGGGTGGCTCCTCGGCACCTACCGGTTCACGCGCTTCAAGTCCGAGCCCGAGCCGGTTGCGACCCGGACCCTCGTGGTGGTCGGCGGCGACGCGGCCGCGGCGGCGCGTGCGCGTGCGGTGGCGCGGGCGGTGACGGTCGCACGCGACCTCTCGAACCGCCCCGCCGGCGACCTCACACCGTCGCACCTGGCGGCCGAAGCGGAGCGTCTCGGCGAGGCCGGGGGCTTCGAGGTGGACGTCTGGGGCCGCGAGCGCATAGTGGAGGAGGGCCTCGGTGGTCTCGAGGCGGTGGCGGCGGGCAGCGCACAGGAGCCGAAGCTGATCCGCATGGCCTACGAGCCCGCGGGCGACGCGGCCGCGACCGTCGTCCTCGTGGGCAAGGGCATCACGTTCGACTCCGGCGGGCTCTCGCTCAAGACCGCCGACGGCATGATGACGATGAAGACCGACATGAGCGGTGCGGCCGCCGTGATCGCGGCGATGAGCGTCCTCGACGAGATCGCCCCGCCGGTGCGGGTCGTCGGCATCGTCCCCGCGACCGAGAACATGCCCTCGGGTACCGCCGTCAAGCCCGGTGACGTGTTCCGGGCGCGCAACGGAAAGACCGTCGAGGTCCTCAACACCGATGCCGAGGGTCGCCTCGTCCTCGCGGACGGCCTGAGCCTCGCCGTCGAGGAGGAACCCGACGCCGTCGTCGACCTCGCCACGCTCACCGGCGCGTGCGTGGTCGCGCTCGGGACCGAGTGTGCGGGCTTCTTCAGCGACGACGACGTACTCGCGGGCAGGATCGAGGCGGCGGCGGCTTCCGCGGGCGAGGCCGTGTGGCGCCTCCCGCTAGTCGACGCCTACCGCAAACGCCTCGACAGCGAGGTCGCCGACCTGCGCAACATCGCGACCGGCAGCGGTGCCGGCGCGATCACGGCGGCCCTGTTCCTGAACCAGTTCAGCGGCGACACCGCTTGGGCCCACATCGACATCGCAGGCCCTTCGCGGGTCGACACCACCGACGGTCACGTCGTCAAGGGCTCGTCGGGCTTCGGCGCCGCCCTACTCGTCGACCTCGTAGACGCGTGGGCCCGCTGACGAGCGCCTTTCAGACGACGTCGCGGAGCTTCATGTTCGGGGCGATGCAGTAGTCGTCGTAGTCGACGAGCTCGACCTCGGCGCCCTCGCCGCACGCCGGGCAGTCCGGGTCGCGGCGCAGCTTCAGGGTCCTGAAGCTCATGTCGAGCGTGTCGACGGTGAGGAGCTTGCCGACGAGGGGTTCGCCGATGTCGAGCACGAGCTTCATGGCCTCGAGAGCCTGGATGGAGCCGATGATCCCGGGGAGTACGCCGAGCACGCCTGCTTCGGCGCAGCTCGGTGCGAGCTCGGGTGGAGGTGGCTGGTGGTACAGGCAGCGGTAGCACGGTCCGTGGCCGGGCCAGAACACCGACACCTGGCCCTCGAAGCGGAAGATCGAGCCGTGGACGACGGGTTTGTCGAGGAGCACGCTCGCGTCGTTGACGAGGTAGCGGGTCGGGAAGTTGTCGCAACCGTCGACGATCACGTCGTAGCCGCGCATGATCTCGGTCACGTTCGACGACGAGAGGCGCACGGGAAAGGTCTCGACGGCGACGTCGGGGTTGAGGCCCTCGATCGTGCGCTTGGCCGAGTCGACCTTGAGCTCGCCCACGCGGCTCTCGTCGTGCACGATCTGGCGCTGCAGGTTGGACGAGTCGACCACGTCGAAGTCGACGATGCCGATGCGGCCCACCCCCGCGGCGGCGAGGTAGAGCGCGGCGGGTGAACCGAGGCCACCGGCGCCGAGGAGTAGTACCGACGCGTCGAGCAGCTTCTGCTGGCCGCGCTCGCCCACCTCGGGCATGATCAGGTGGCGGTGGTAGCGGCGCTTCTGCTCGGGTGTCATCACGCGTGGGATCGTGAACTTGCCGCCCTTGTCCTTCCAGCCGTTGAAGCCGGGTCGCAGGCTCACGACGTCGCTGTAGCCGAGGTCCTGCAGAGACTTGGCGGCCAGGGCCGATCGCACCCCACCGGCGCAGTAGAGGACGACGGGGGTGTCCTTGTCGGGAACGTCGTTCTCGACACTGAGTTCGAGGTAGCCCCGCGGGATGTGGACAGAGCCGGCGATCGCACCGTTCTCGTACTCGTCGGACTCGCGGACGTCGATCCAGACGGTGCCGGGCTCGGTGTTCAGGATCCGCTGGCCCTCGTCGAAGTCGATCTCGCGGATGGCGCCCTTGGTGCTCGTGAGCAACTCTCGGAAAGTGGACATGCGCGCCTGCTTGGGCTTCGGAGGATTTGCACGACTGGCGTGGTGGAAACCCGTCGATCGTACCGGATGATTCCCGGTCGCCGCATTTGCGCGATCCGTGCCCGGAATTGCTCCTACGTTGGAGGGACCCGAGACCCGGCGACCGGCTCCCGCCGAGCCCTGGACCCGAGAGGCCCCCGCCGTGAGCTACCCGCCCCCATTCCCGCGTCCGGATCCCGGCACCCGGGCGCCCGAACTGCCCCGCCCGGTGCCGCCGCGCCACCCCGGTCGCCCACCTGCACAGGCCCCGCCACCGGCACCGGCGCACATGCGCCCCGATGTCCGCGCTCCCCGTCGAGCTCGGCTCGGAAAGGTATTCCGTGCCGTCCTCGTCACGTTCATGGTGGCGGCCTCGTCGATGGCGCTCGTCAGCTACGGCGAGACGCGGGCGCCACTGCCGGCGGGGGCCTTCCCGTCGGCGCAGGTGCACGAGACGCGGTCGGCAGCGACGTTCGCATGCCCCGTACAGCAGCCCTACAAGTTCACGTCGACCTTCGGCGAGGCCCGCCCGGGCGGGCGCAAGCACAAGGGCACGGACATGTTCGCGGCCAAGGGCTCACCCGTGTCGGCTGTCACCGGCGGGTCGGTCACCAAGGCGGTCCCCACCGACGACGGCACTCTCGGTGGCGCACGTGTCTGGGTCGCGGGCGACGACGGATGGTGGTACTACTACGCGCACCTCGACTCGGTGGCAGTGGCCCTCGGCCAGCGTGTCGAGACCGGTCAGCAACTCGGCACCGTCGGCAACACCGGGGACGCCAAGTCGACCCCGTCCCACGTCCACGTCGAGCAGCACCTCGGCGACATGGAAGGCCCCTACGTCGATCCCTTCACGCTGATGTCGGTGATCTGCCCCCGCTGACCGCCGCTGCCACGCTCGTGCGACGGCTCGTGCCGCTGCCCCCACTGCGCCACCGCCGCGGCGAGGGTTTCCTTGTTGAACGGTTTGGCGACGTGGTCGTCCATGCCCGCGCCGAGGCAGCGGTCCCGGTCCGACTCCGACACGTTCGCCGTGAGCGCCACGATCGGTGTGCGGCGCCCGCCCGTGGCCTCCTCGGCCTCACGGATACGCCGGGTGGCCTCGTAGCCGTCGATGCCCGGCATCTGACAGTCCATCAGGATCACGTCGAAATCCGAGTACGGACCGTTGCGGCGACCGACGGCGGCAATCGCGTCGGCGCCGTCGGCGGCGACGTCGACCGCGCAGCCGAGTCGTTCCAGCATCGCCGTGGCAACCTTGCGGTTGACGGGGTTGTCCTCCACCAGCAGCACGTGGACGCCCTCGACGTTGCTCGTCGCCGCGACGTCGTCATCGGTCGGCTTGGTGTCCACGACCGCGTGCACGCTGAACCAGAACGTGCTGCCCTGGCCCGGCGTCGACTCCACGCCGATCCTGCCTCCCATGAGCTCGACGAGCTGCCGGCTGATCGCGAGTCCTAGACCGGTCCCGCCGAATCGGCGCGCCGTGGACGCGTCGGCCTGACGGAACGGCGCGAACAGGTCGGCGGCCACATCGGGGGCGATGCCGATGCCGGTGTCGGCCACCTCGACGTGCAGGGTGGTTGTGGGAGCGGCAGTGGCCTCCTCCGAGCGCACCGACAGGCGCACGGTCACCTCGCCCGCATCGGTGAACTTCACGGCGTTGCCGACGAGGTTCAACAGCACCTGGCGGAAACGGGTCGCGTCGCCGAGAATCCGCGTGGGGATCCGGGTGCCGTCGCGGTCGACGACGACGCCGAGGGACAGTCCCTTGCGGGCGGCGCCGGCAGCCATAAGCGCTACCACGTCGTCGACCACGCGCACGGGCGAGAACGGCGTCGATTCGAGCTCGAGCTTGCCTGCTTCGATCTTGGAGAAGTCGAGGACGTCGTTGAGGACGGCGAGGAGGGACTCGCCCGAGGAGCGCAGTACCTCGGCGTATTCGCGCTGGGCGTCGTCGAGCTTCGTCGCGAGGAGCAGGTCCGCCATCCCGATGACGCCGTTCATGGGCGTGCGGATCTCGTGGCTGATGTTGGCCATGAACTCGGACTTGAGGCGGGCAGCCTCGTCCACCTCGCGGAACTGGCGTTTGATGATGCGGGTGGCGGGCCAGAAGACGAGGGCGAGCTCGAGGCCGAGCACGACCAGGATGACCACGAAGAGGCTAGTCTGCACCCGCTTGGCCCTCACGATGTCCGCGCCGATCAGGTCTCGGTAGCTGGACAGGATCGTGTCCATCTGGTCGGTGTAGCTGTTGGAGAGGTCGTCGACGTGGCGTGCCAGCACGAGCGCGGACTCCGGATCGCGCTGGCCGGGGTACGCCGTCGCGGTCATGGTGAGCATCTGCATGGCCCGCGTGCGCAGGTTGCGGTAGGTCTGGTCGAGGCCCGCGAGCTTCTCCTGGATCGCGGTGTCGATCGGTAACGGCTCGCCTGTCTCGGAGCGTCCGGCGCTGATGCCGTTGCGGGCCTGGTGGAACTCGTCGAGCGCGTCCTGGAGACGCGTCCGCGCGGTCTTGGTGCCGGCGTCGTCGGTCTCGTCCGCGAGGCGCAAGGCGTCAGCCGCGATCTCCTGGGCCCGGTAGCGCTGGCGGCTGAACGTCTGCACCAGGTTCGCGTCGCGTGCGCCGAGTTTGTGCTGTACGGCCCACTCCTGGATCGTGAGCAGCCCGGCGACGACCCCGAGTGCGAGCACGGACGCGATCCAGAGGCGGCGCGGCGACCTCCGACCCTTGCTCTGCGTCCCTGGGTTCTGCATCCCTGGGAACATCGGCGCGTCACCGGGAGGTCATGACCGCGAGTACCCGGGGTCGGAGAACAGGGCGGCCAGCTACCCGGGGTTGCCAGCTACCCGGGGTTGGAGAACAGGGCGGCCAGCTACCCGGGGTTGGAGAACAGCGGTGCGCGAAAACGTGCGTCCGGTTCTCCAAAGTGGCCTGGATGGCCGCCACGTGCTCCAATCCCAGCATGAGGGGAGGCATGAACGTGGGCATCGGACTCCGCAAGGTCGAGGCGGCGTGTGCGCTCGTGTGTGCGGCCGCGCTCGCCTGCGTCGTCGCGCTCGTCGCGCTCGTCGCGCTCGTCGCGCTCGTCGCCGGTGCCGCTCCGGCTCGTGCTGCCACGCCACCCGATCTCGGCCCGTGGCGCTTCGAGAGCCACACCGTCGGGTTCTTCACGCGCAGCCAGGGCATCGCCACCGATCCCGAACTGCCGGGGATCACCCTTTACTCGTGGCAACTGGGCCTCGAGTGGGCAGGCCCGAGCGGGCACTCGTTCCGTAACCTGGTCGGCATCCCGCTGCAACTCCTCTTCGCCGGCTACCTCCACATCGGCGACATCGACACCCACGGAGCCAAGGCCTACGTCCCCTACGAGAACAGCGCCAAGGGAACCGAGAAGGCCTACGGCGCCGTCGACGTGGCCAGTGGCCGCATCCTGGGCTGGTCCGTGCACCAGCTCGATCCCGGCGAGGCGTACAACAACTCCTGGACCGCTGTCTCCCCCGACGGCCAGTGGCTCGTGAGCGGCGAGTGGGAGAACATCACGTCGTTCCTCGTGTTCCGCGTCGCGGATGTCGGCAAGGCCTCGATCGACGTGGTGTCCCGCATCGTCCTCGACGCGCCCCTCACCCTCGTGCAGGGATGCGACTTCGACGGCCCGCTGCGCCTCGTGTGCCAGGACGACACCGCCGAGCGCAGGCTCTTGCAGGTCGACCTCGACCGCGCCCTCGACGGCGCCGACGTCGCCGCCCGCACCACCGTGTTGGGCACGACGCCCGTCGACTTGGCGATCCCGTGGCTCGCGCCCATGTGCAAGAACCACACCGAAGCCGAGGGCGTCGACGTCTCCGCCGACGGCTCGACACTGCGGTTCCTGACCGTCGACCCGTGCCTCCTCTGGAGCCACGAGTACCGCTACTCGGCGGGCTGAAGCCGCGCCCAGGAGGGGCAGGCACATGCGGTGGCACGGTTCGGAGTTGGGTGGATTCACCTTGTTACAAGCGCGCCGGCACGCGTTCGCTTCCGCTGCTGCCTACGTCCGGGTCCACGGGGCCGCCCTGCGCAGTTCCCCCGGTCGCGCCGCACTCGCGTGCCTCGGGCTGGCACTCGGGGTGACGGTCGCGGTTGCCGTGGCCGTGGTCGTGTCGTCCCTGGGGCGGCCGTTCGCGGGATACGCGGGCCTGCCGCATCCGCCGCAGTTGCAGGTGCGTGCCGTCGCCGAGCACGGTCTCCCCGAGGACGCCTATCGCCGGGTTCGCGCCGTCCCCGGCGTGCACGCGGCGCCTGTCTCCGGAGGTCCCGCCGTCGTCGCGGGCCCTGCCGGGAGCAGCGGTGTGCTGCTGCTCGGGGCAACTTGCGAGGCAGCGGTGTTCACCGGAGCGCTGCCGTGCGACACCGGGGGCGCGGCTGCAACGGCGCCGACCGGCGTGCCGCTGTGGATTCCCGCGGCGGTCGCCGACGCCATCGGCGTACATCCCGGCGACGTGGTCTCGATTCCCGGGCAGGGACCGGGCGCGGCGTACGTGGGAGGCGTGCTGGACGCCGACACCGCGACGGCGGTCAACGACGGCCGCGTCGCGTTCGGGCTCGTGCCCGACGTGGCCGCGCTCGTGGGCCACCCCGGCACCCTGGCCGCGGTCCTGGTCGGGTTCGACGGTCCCGACGCCGACGCCGAACCCTCCGAGGCTGCCCTGCGGTCGAGCCTGGGCGACGCGGCGATCGTGGAGGCACCAGCGTCGTTCGAGCCCCCGATCCTGCAAGCAGCGAGGCGGGCGTTGCTCTTGAACGGCGCGATCGCGATCGCCGTGGGGATCCTCGTCGCCACGACGACGCTCGTCACCGTGTTCACCGACCGCCAGCACACCTTCGCAGTGCTCGGCGTCATCGGGGCCACGCGGCGGGGCAGCGCCGCCGGCCTCGTGGCCGAGGGGGCGGGGATCGGCTTGGTCGCGTCAGCCCTCGGAATCGGTCCCGGTCTGCTGGCCGGACGTGCGCTCACGACCTGGTTCGGGGATGCCGTGCTCGCCGGATCCGGGTTCGACGTGCAGGCACGCCTCGGAATCCTGCCGTGGTCGGTCGCGCTCGGCGTCGGCGTGGTCGGAGGCGCGGCCGCGGCCGCGATCTCGGCCTGGGCCGCCTTGCGCCGCCCGGTGCTCGACGTCCTCGCTGACGCGTCTCGCTTCGCGATGCCGCCGCGCCCGCGCTACGGCCTCGTCCCCGTGGGTGCGGTGATGCTCGCGATCGGCCTCGGGCTCGCTGTCCCCTTCGGCGCGGGGCGGCTGCCGCTCGTCGTCGGCTTCGCCGCGCTCGCCCTCATGCCGGTCGGGTTCGCCCTACTCGTGATGGGGGCGACACCGGCGCTGGTGAACCTGTATCGCACGAGGGTCCCGTTCCGTTCGGCGGTCGGACTCCTCGCCCGCTCGGAGCTGTCGCGCAGTCCCGTCCAGACCGGCGCAGCCGTCGTGATCCTCGCCCTCGCCGTCAGCACGTTCGCCCCGTCGATGAACCTGCGCACCTTCGCGTCCGAGGCGATCGCGAGCCGGGGGACGGACCTGATCGGCGCGGGGCTTCTCGTCGGGGCACGTGAGGTCGGCGAGCAGTCATCGGCGTCGCTGAGCAGCGATGCGCTTGCGGGGGTCGCTGCCGTTCCCGGTGTGGCATCGGTGACGCCGGTGCTGCGTGCGCCCCTGGCTCTCGAAACGCCTGCCGTGGTCGTCGGGCTCCCCGCCGGAACCGGGCTCCTCGCCGCCGAGGCCGCGCGCAGCGGTCTGAGCGACGACGACCTCGCCGCGATGGCGGCCGGCGGGCTCGTGCTCTCGGACCTGGCGGCCGCGCACCTACGCACACGTGCAGGCGGGACGGTCGACCTGCCGGTGAACGGCGGCCACGCGACGTTCCCGGTCGTTGCGGTCGCCGACCCGTCCTTCGTCGACGACACCGGCATCGGCGACGCGATCGTGGCCGACGCGGACGTGGCGGAACGCACCTGGGGCGCGGTGCCGACGTTCGCGCTCGTGTCCCTGGATCCCGGCGCTGGCGCCGGAGCGGTCGCCGCTGCGGTCGAGGCCGCCTCTGACGGCCGTGTCGCCGCGATGACCTCGGCACGGTTCGACGAGCTTGCGTCCGGCACGGTCGCGCGTTTCCTGGCACCCGTCATAGATCTCGGGTGGGTCGTGGTCGTCGCGGCCGCGATCGGTGTGCTCAACCTGTTCGTGCTCGGCCTCGTGCAACGCCGCCGCGAGCGTGCGCTGCACCGTGCGATCGGGATGGACACGCGCCAGGAGTACGCGACCGCGCTGACCGAGTCGGTGGCGGTCGGTCTCCTCGGCGCGGCTTTCGGCGCCCTCGCCACGCTCGCTTTCTCGTTGCAGCTCAGCATCGTGGCGCCGGTGTTCCTGACGACCAGCGTCGGTTGGCGACCCTTGCCGGGTCCTCTCGGTGTCGCCGTCGTCGGGGCAGTCGCCGCGGGTCTGCTCGGCGTCGCGGCCCCGCTCCTGCAGCGCCGCCGCGGCGACGTCGACACGCTCCTGCGCGGCGACTGAGCCCCCTCCGCTTGGAGAACGATCCGGCCAAACACGAGGGCTTGGAGAACTGACGTGACGCGTACGGGCGCTGCAGTTCTCCAACCCCCGGACTTTGGCCGGTCTGTTCTCCAACCGGGCCGGGGTCGCGGGGGCCGCTCCCGATACGACAGTCCCCGGAGCTCCTGGACCCGTCAGGCAGAACTGCGAGAAGCGGTTGACGAGTCGGCTGAGCGTTGCTGGAAGCGGTTGACGGCGAGCATCACGACGACGGCGATCGCGACTCCGCCGAGCGTGAAGAGGATTCGTCGTAGCTCGTTGGAGAAGTCCGTCGGGTTGGCGGCGTCCATGCTGATGAGCAGCAGACTCGCGATCGCTGCGCAGTACCAGGTGTAGTTGACATAGCGAATAGCCGCCCCGATCCCGGCGAGAGCGACCACTACGAGCGTGAGTGCGAAACTGCTCGTCACGCCTAGAACGACGATGGCGGCGACAGCCGCGCCGATGATCGTGCCCGTAGCGCGTTGGACGGCCACGAAGGTGGTTTGCTGCAGGCTTCCTTTCATTGCGGCAATGGTGGCTATTGGCATCCAGTCTGCATTCGGGACCTCGAAGCCGAACGTGATCACGGCGGCCGCCGAGACCGCGACGGCCCGGATCACCGCGTAGGTGATCGCCTGTCGTGTGAGCTTGGTCGTCGACGTGTCGGCGGGGAACTCGCCGATCGGTTGCGGACGCAGCGTCCGCCCGCGTAACAGCCATGCAACGAAGGCCACCGCTATCCAGAGCGCGGATCCAGCCAGCCAGGCGAGCGTCTGCGCCCAGGCCTGAAGTTGCACTCCCGTCGCGGCATAGCTCCCGGGCAGGGACAGCGCGACCACGAACCAGATGTTGAGGAGCACGGCTGCGGTGAACCGCTGCATCCCGAACTTCATGGTCAGCCCTGCGGCAGCGGTGACGGCGAAGATCGACGCCACCACGAGTCCCCATGCCTCACCGCCGATCCCGATACCCCACAGTGTGAGTACGGCGCCTATCCCGGCAACGGCGCTCATCTCGATGACCCGGTCCTTGAAGGCGCCACCCGGGTCGCTCATCCCGACCCACAGGATCGCGAAGATGACGCTGGTGGCGTAGACCTGCTCGTCGATGGCACCGAGGACCACGACGGGCACGAGCACCGCGACAAGCGCCACGAGTCCACGTGCCGCTCTGAGCCCTTGGGGATTGAGCTCGAACAACTTCGACACAAGACTCGATTCGTTGCAACTCCCCGATTGTACGGGCGACGCCAGCAGTGGTGATGGGGCGGGACTGCGTCGGGCGCCCGGCGGCGGCGGAGTGGCGGTGGCGGCCACGGGCCTGTGGGAGAGATTCTTCGACATCGCGGAACTTCGGGGACCTCGGCGGCATCTGTCGGGGCAAGAACGTAAGCACACCCGGAGAAGGACCCGACGATGAACGACTGGATGACCTACGAAAGTGGCTTCGGCGACGGCTTCGGCGACGGCTTCGAGAGCGACACCTGCGGCGCCGACTACGGCTTCGACCCCTACGAGTCGACCTGGAGCGACACGGTCGGCTCCGGCATGGGCGCCGGGTTCGACTTCACCGGCACCGACGTCAACTCCATGTACGACCAGTGGTCCCAGAACTTCGCCTACGACCAGAACGAGGCCCTCGGCGGGCTGTACGACCAGCAGCAGACCCAGGCCACCTGGGCGAGCGACGGCATCGACCGCTCCGTGGCCGACGACCCCTCCGAGTGGGACCCCGCATACGGCCCGCAGGTCGACAGCTACTACACGCCCTACCAGTCCTCGATCGGTTACTCGAGCTACGACACCAGCTTCATCGAGCCGGCCAACGCCTCGAGCTCGATGTCGATGATCAGCAGCAACGGCGACCCGGGCCTCTAGATCAGCAGTAGAGGACGGGGACCTGAGCGCTGACCGCATCCCGGCGCCGGGTCAGGAGGGGCAGGTCGAGGGTCTCGGCGAGCTCGAGGGAGGCCGCTCCCAGATCTGTGCAGGCGGCTCGGTCTCGACGTTGGGTGACTCTTGGAGGGATGTCCTTTGCTCAGGTGCCTGCCCGGTCGTCGTGGAGGAGCTGACCCACCCGCTGATAGGACAACCCCAGTACCTCGGCCGAATCCCGAAGCGTCAGTCCCGCATCAGCCAGTGCTCGAGCTGCCACAACGGCAGACCGTTGCGCGTCCGACTTGGCATCGATCACCAGCGCTTTCGCCTCGTTCACCCGAGCAACGGCCTTCGCTGCAGGGGCTGGAGCATGGACTTCGTCGACCGTGTCGAAGCTGTCCTCGTTAACGTCGAGCATCGCAGCGATGGCTTCCCGAGCGCGGCCTCGGGCTTGCCGTACGGTGCGGCCCCAGGTGAACACGTTGCCGAGTTCGGGGACGGTCACGTTCCAGGCCGACCCGTCAGGTTCGGGGTCGTAGACCACTTGGATGGTTCGCCGGCTCATTTCCACCATCCCTTCCCGCAACATGGTTCGAATGCTCGATGGATATTCTTCAGCGTTCCGGTCGGTAGATCTCGGTTCTTGTGAACTGGTACAGAAGCAATGCAGTCTCCCACTCGCACGATGTGGTGTGACCCACGGATCCTGACGATCTCACCTCTGAACTTGGCGGTCAGGATTCGGACGAGTTCCTTGCCACTCACGAACAGTAGTCTATCAAGCTTAGACAAGCAAGTCAATGCGCACTAGACAATCGATGGCGGTGGTATCAAGGTGATACCATCGCCGTCATGGCGATGACGTTGCGGCTCGACGAGGACGACCACGAGGCGCTGCGGGCACGAGCTGCCACCGAGGGCATCTCGATGCAGGAGGCAGCGCGTCGGGCGGTGCGTGAGTACGTCGTACGGGCGGCGCACCGGGAGCGGGTGTCGGGAGCGGGGCACAAGGTGATGGACGCGCACGCCGACGCGCTCGAGCGCCTTGGCCGCTGAGACGCCGGTCGAGTTCCTCGACACGGACGACCTGATCGACCTGGCGGCGATGCTGCTCGGCGACCCACCGCCGGTGCGGGACGTCGGGCTCCTCAGTTCTGCCGCTGCCCGGCCCCGGACCACGGTGATGGGCGCTGACGCCTACCCCGACCTGTGGACCAAGGCCGCAGCGTTGTTGCACTCCATCGTCAAGAACCACGCACTCGTGGACGGAAACAAGCGACTCGGGTGGCTCGCAACGGCTGTGTTCCTGGAGATCAACGGTGTCGAGGCCACGACCGCGACCGACGACGACGTGTACCACCTCGTGGTCGAAGTGGCGTCCACCGAACTCGACGTCGCCGAGATCGCAACACGCCTGCGGGCCATCGTGGCATCGGGCGGGCGGGGCTAGATCGGCGTGTGGTCCAGGTAGTACGCGAGGACGTCGACGGGGATGGCGAAGCCGAGACCGTCGGCGAGGCGCATCTTGGCGACCACGACGCCGGCGACGGCGCCACGTTCGTCGATGAGGGGGCCGCCGCTGTTGCCCGGGTTGATGGGCGTGTCGGTCTGCAGGACCCGCTTGTTCTTGAGGTCGAGACCGATGGCGCTCACCATCCCCTTGGTGAATGTGTGCAGCAGGCCGAGCGGGTTCCCGAGCGCGTAGACGGTGTCGCCCACGGCGATGCCGGCGAGGTCGGCGAGGGGGAGCGGCGCGAGTCCCGACGGTGGCACACGCAGGAACGCCAGATCGGCCTCGGTCAGGACGGCGATCACCTGCGCTTCCGCGGAGTCGCCGTCGCGGAGGCGGACCCGCACGTGGTCGAGCCCTTCGACCACGTGTGCGTTGGTGACCACCACGCTGTCGTCGCGCACGAAGAAGCCCGTGCCGAGGACGTCGTCGGCTGCGTCGCCCATCGCGATGCCGACCACGCTCTGCTCGACCTGCCGGTAGATGTCCTTGGGGGTGAGCACGCCTGGTGGCTCCGGCGCAGGTGCGACCGGTAGCGACGGCGGGGTCGGCGGTGTCGGTGCTGCCGGGACAGGCTCTTGCTCGGGCGCAGCCGTGCCGTCGTCGTCGGAGGACGTGAATACCGCCAACGTCTCGACCACGGCGGCGTCGGCCGGTGCCGCGTAGGGGAGCTCACCCGAGGCTGCAGCCTCGATCGGGCCGGGCGGGATGTCGAGCAGGGCGAAGATCCGCTCCAGTTGGCGGACCTCCTTCTTGGTCACCTCGCCGTCGGCCGCCGCGATGCCGACCAGGGCGGCCCCGACCTGCTTGCGCTGCTCGTACCCGAACGCGTCGAGGTGGCGCTTCGCCGACGCCAAGGTCGGCGGTGCCAGGAGGAGCACGGCGAGGCGGGCGTGCAGGCGGCGTCGTTCGGCGTCGTCGAGCCCGAGCGCCGTGCCGACGTGGCGCGCCATCGCCTCCTTCTCGGTGTCGTCCACCGACGCGTCCGCCGCCGCGACCGTGACCGCGAGGTGGAGGAGGACCGCTGCCGCCGTCCACGCGGTCGTCGCCGTGCCGGGCGCGTCGCGTGGTTGGCGGAAGAGCACCGCCCGGTTCACCTTCGACAGGTTGGCGCCGCCGAAGCGGACGTCGGGCTCGACGCCCCAGCCGAGGCGGCCCAGCAACATGAGGAGCGCCACGTTCTCGTTCTTGGAGAGGGACCCGGCCGTGGCGACGGGCCAGCGTGCGACGAGCTCGGCCGTGCCGATCGTGGCGAGCGTGTCGTCGGCGGGGCAGAGCTCGCCGAGCCAGGCGTCGAGGTCCTGGAGCTCGGCACCGTCGGCCCCCGTGTACAGGTCGTCGAAGAGGCCCTCGGGCATGGCAGCCGCGGCGGCGAGGCTGCCGGCCTGCTCGGGCCGGCGCGCCACGAGGCGGGCGTACGCGTCCAACTCGGCGGCCGCCTCGGCCGCGACCTTGGCGAGCTTGCGGTAGGGGGCGATCGTGGTCGCGACGTCGGGTGCCCCGTGGAACTCGAGGTCGATGGAGCCGGCGAAGGTCGGGCTCGCCGGCTCGTAGCGGAACCGGAACGGCGGCGCCTTGGGCGCCACGACCATGCCGTTGCCGTAGGTCGCCGCATAACGACGCAGGAACACCAGGCGGAACTCCTGCGGCGCCCGGCGGAGCTGGCTCGGGAGCTTGGTGTCGGGGTGGCGCAGCCACCACGCGTACGCCCACGGGGCCGGCAGCGGCGCCCCGGCCGCGGCGAACTGCGCCGCGGCGATGTACACGACGAGGGGGAGGCCGCGGCGGTTCAGGTCGGCGAGGTCGTCGGGGATCAGGACGTCGGGGTCGGTGTCGGTGAAGGTCCGGTCCGTCGCGAGGGCGTCGAGGCACTGGAGGGTGTCGATGAAGCCGAACCCGTGGGCGAGGAAGGAGGCGTTGCGCCGGTACCGCAGCATGAGGCGGCGCACCTCGTCGTGGATCGCCGCGACCTCGGCTGCCGTGCCGGAATCGTCGTCGATGTCGTGGCGTCCCCCGATGGTCTCCCACAGGCGGCGCTCGAGACCGTAGAAGTAGAGGAAGGCGAACTGGACGGGCGCGTCGGGGTCGGCGCGCCCGTCGGCGAGCCACTTCAGGTAGGCGGCACGGGTCGCGGGCGGCAGGCCGGCGTAGGTGAGCACGCTCGGGACCCGGATCGGGCGGGTGTCGGCGTTGCGGCGGTCGACGTCGAGGCGGGGGTCGACGAGGGCGGGCTCGGGCAGGTCGACCGAGAGCGCCTGCAACCCCGGGCCGGCGTAGAGGAGCCCGCCTGTGATGCGGTAGCCGTGCACGACGACCTCGCCGCCAGCGGGGACCCACGTGCCGCCCCCGAGTCTGCGGGCGAGGCGCTGGCCGTCCCACCAGTTGCGCATGGCCCCGGCCGCGGCGCCGCCGGCCTTGTCGAGAAGACCGGGCTTCTGTTCCCGCACCGGTTCGGGTTCCGGTTGCGGCTGCTGAGATTGGGGCTGTTGGGGTTGGGGCGCCGCGCTGGGCGGGGGCTGGAGGTGGGGGGTCCACTGGGCCCCGTCCCACCAACGCAGCTGCCCCGACCCCCACGGGTCCGGGTACCAGTTCGGTGGTGTGTTGGTGGCCGCCACGCCGTCTCCCCGTCGCCTCTGCCGCAGCCGGAATCTACCCAGGTGCTGCGACCCGGCTTGTGTCCGAGTCCCATGCGGATTCGCATGGTAAGGTGCAGAGATGCCTAAGACGGTGCAGATTCGCGACATTGACGACGACGTGTACGAGGCTCTGGTGCGGCGGGCGGCCGAGGCAGGCCTGAGCGTGCCGGACCTGCTCAGGCGTGAAGCGGCGCGATTGGCGAGGCGGCCTTCGATGTCGGAGTGGCTCGAACGCACGCGCCGCCGCCCCTCCGACGTGAGCCGTGCCGAGATCCTCGAGGCACTCGACGAGATCAGGGGTCCCCGGCCCGATGCTGGTACTTGATGCCAGCGTCCTGTTCGAGGTCGTGGCAGACGCCCCGGCGGCCGAGTCCGTTCGCCAACTTCTCGACCTCGACGAGGACGTCGCTGCGCCGCACTTGATCGACGCCGAGGTGCTGGCGGTGATCCAGACCCAGCACCGCAGCGGGGCCCTGGACGCCACGGCCGCAGCCCAAGCGGTCGAGGATCTGCGCTCGTGGCCCGGCGAACGCTGGTCCCATCGTCCCTTCGTCGCCCGTGCGTGGGAGCTTCGAGCGAACGTTCGTGCCTACGACGCGTTGTACGTGGCCCTCGCCGAGGCGATGGACGCGACGTTGCTAACCCTCGATCGCCGCCTGGCGGCCGCGCCGGGCCCCAGGTGCGAGATCGTCGTGCCCGGATAGCCAGCCCGAGGCGTGACCCGCGTGTAAGCGCAGTTCGGGCCGACGAGGACTGAAGCTGGTCGAGGTCAGTCTTGCGGGCCGACGTTCGTGTCGAGCCAGGCCCGCAGCGGCACCGACGCTTCCAGGACGTCGACCACACGGCCCTTGGCGGCCGCGGTCGCCTGCCACTTGGCGTAGGGCCACTGCTTCCAGGCGATCGCCCCCTTCATCCGCAGCAGCCCGATGCGGGGGTGGTCCTTGGGGTAGCCGCGGGGCGCGGTCTTCAGCGTGTCGTGGGCGGTCGCCTCGATCCGCTCGCTGCGCAGGTCGGCCATGATCGACTCCAGCTCGGCGCCTGCCGCGTCGGTGTCGACAGCGGCCCGGAACCGGGCGAGCTGTGGCGGCGACATCAGGTAGTAGCCGGCACCCACCCCGAGGCCCTCCGCCGAGAACTGCACGTACCCGCCGGACGCGAGCGTCGCCGCGATCGCCGTCTTGTACGGAGACTTGTCCTTGCTGAAGCGCACGTCGCGGTAGGGGCGGAAGACCTTGCCGTCGCCGAACTCGTCGGCCAGCTCGGCGAGGAGCGCCTCCATCGGCGCCGCGACCTCGGCCTCGTACACGGCCTTGTTGGCCTGCCAGTACGCCTTGGAGTTGTCCGCCGCCAGACCCTCGTAGAACGTGACCGCCGCCGGCTTCCAGCCCGTGAACCTCATGGCGGCAGGCTACGCCCGGCGCGGCCCGTTCGGTTGGATGACGATCCGGCCAAACACGCGGGGTTGGAGAACCAGAGCGACACCTACGGGCGCTGCAGTTCTCCAACCCCAGGACTTTGGCCGGTCTGTTCTCCAAGCGGGGTGGGCTCGGCGAGGGGCCCGTCCGGCCCGCCCGGCCAGCCGTTACTGCTGGGTGATGGCGCGGTCGAGCTCCGACGCCGGGTCGAGGTGGGCGGCGGTGCCGCTCAGGTCGAGGGTCACGTGGCTGATCTCGCCGGTGAAGGCGTACGGCGGCAGCCACATGCCGGGGTGGATCGAGTCGGTGGCGTCGTACCCGCAGCTCATCCCGCCGCCGAGGCCGAGGACGATCGGCACCGTGTGGGGCACCTCGTCCAGCGCGAGGACCTCGTCCTCACGCCGCAGCGTCACCCGGATCGGCGCCCCCTTGCCGACGAAGAGGTTCGGGCTCCCGGTCGGGACCACCTCTAGCTCGAGCACGTGCTCGCCCGCCGGCACCGTGGCGGCCGACTCGGTCACGAACCGCTCCAGCCCGAGGTAGTTGTAGACGTGGCCGACGTGGCCGTCGCGCATGTAGAGCGCGAAGCCGCCGTGACGGCCGCCCTGGGAGAGCAGCACCCCGCTGGCGCCCTCTTCCACGGTCACGTCCGCCGTGATCCAGTACGGACGGTTCACGAGCCGCGGCGCCGCCGAGAACGGCAACGGCGCCCCACCGGGCAGGAACACGAACTGCTCCCGGCCCGCCTCGGCGAGCTGCGGGCGCTCCCCGAAGCGGGCGACCCCGACCCCGGCGAGGGGCAACACCCCGTAGCGGCCCGCCTCGGTGTACCACCGCTCGACCATCGCCCGCAGCCGCTGCGGCTCGGCGGCCGCCAGGTCCCGCGTCTCTGTCGGGTCGGCGCCGAGGTCGTAGAGCTCCCACTCGTTCGCGTCGAGCTCGTCGAGGAGGTCGCGGGTCAGCTCCGACAAGCCGAACATCCGCCCCTTCTCGCCGGCCTCCGCGAAGCTCGTCCCGACCCACGGGCAGACCGCCTTCCACCCGTCGTGGTAGATCGAGCGGTGCGCGAACATCTCGAAGTACTGCGTGGTGTGCAGCGACCCGGCGGTCGGGTCGTCGAAGGTGTGGCGGAAGCTGACCCCGTGCACCGGCGACTGCGCCACGCCCCGGATCGTCGCCGGCGCCTCGATCCCGATCGCGTCCAGGACCGTCGGCACCACGTCGATGGCGTGCGCGTACTGCGACCGCACCGCGTCGCGGGCGTCCATCCCGTCGGGCCACGACACGATGCACATGTCGCTGATGCCGCCCCGGTACGTCTCACGCTTCCAGCGCCGGAACGGGACGTTGCCCGCCCACGCCCAGCCCCACGAGTAGTGCGGGAACGTGTCGACGCCGCCCCAGTCGTCGAACCGCTCGAGGTTCTGCTCCAGCGTCGACGGCACGTTGTTGAAGATGAACGCCTCGTTCACCGACCCGTGGATGCGTCCCTCGGGGCTGGCGCCGTTGTCGGAGATCACGACGACGATGGTCTCGTCGAGCTCGCCGATCTCCTCGACGAAGTCGAGGACCCGCCCGATGTGGTGGTCGGTCTGGGTCAGGAACGCGGCGTAGACCTCCATCTGGCGGGCGTACATCGCCTTGGCGTCGTCGGTGAGGGAGTCCCACGGCGGCACGTCGGGGTCGCGTTCGGACAGGGTGGTGTCGGGGTCGACGAGGCCGAGCTCGACCTGGCGGCGGAACACGTCCTCGCGGTAGGCGTCCCACCCGGCGTCGAAGCGGCCCCGGTACGGCTCGACCCACTCCGCCTCGACGTGGTGGGGGGCGTGGCCCGCGCCGGGCGCGTAGTAGAGGAAGAACGGCTTGCTCGGCGCCGCGACCTGCGCGTCGCGGATGAACCCGATGGCATGGTCGGCGATGTCACGGTTGAGGTGGTAGCCGTCCTCGGGGCGGTACGGCGGCTCGACGTGGCCGTTGTCGCGGATCAACTCGGGGAAGTACTGGTCGGTGTCGCCGTGGAGGAACCCGTAGTACCGCTCGAAGCCACGCCCGAGCGGCCAGCGGTGGAACGGCCCCGCCGCGGTCGTCTCCTGCGGCGGCGTCAGGTGCCATTTGCCGACCGCGAACGTGTTGTAGCCGTGCTCGAGGAGGATCTCCGAGAGCATGGCGTGCTCGAAGCCCATGAACGCGTTGTGCGCCGGGAAGCCGAGGGACAGCTCGGTGATCGACGCGAGCCCGAGGGTGTGGTGGTTGCGGCCGGTGAGCAGGCAGCCGCGGGTGGGCGAGCACAACGCGGTGGTCTGGAAGCTGCTGTAGCGCAGGCCGCGGGCTGCGAGACGGTCGAGGTTGGGCATCTCGCAGAGGCCGCCGAAGGGCGACGTCTGCCCGAAGCCGACGTCGTCGAGGACTACGAACACGACGTTGGGAGCGCCCTCGGGCGCATGCCCCGCTGTCGGCCACGCGGGCTCGGACTCGTCGAGGGTACGGCCGATCCTGCCCGGGAACGGGTCGCCCTCGCGGTACTCCACGGCGTCGGTCACCACGTCACTCCTGTTGGTCTTGCGCAGGTGCACACCTCGGGCCCGAACTCTGCCGGGCCGCCGTCCCGGCCGCTACTCCGCCGACTGGACCCCGTGTCGGTTCACCTCGGGTGACTGACCCCCGTGAACGCGGGCTGTTCGCGTCGTGTACGGGCCGATCCGCCCGCGTTCAAGTGGTGGTGCCATACTCCGACGATGGGAGTGGACGTCAAGAGCGCCGCGAGGGTCGACGGTCGTACGGCCAGGTCGGCGCGCACCAAGCTCGCCGTGATCGACGCCCTACTCGCACTGATGGAAGAGGGCGAACTGCGGCCGACTGCTCCCCGCATCGCCGAGCGCGCCGGGGTCTCGTTGCGCACGGTGTTCCAGCATTTCAGCGACCTCGACACGCTCTTCATGGAAGCGGCGAAACGCCACTTCGCGCTCAACCTCGAAGTGCACAAGACCGTGCCGCGGGAGCTCCCCCCCGCCGATCGCATCGATGCCTTCGCCGCGCAACGCTGCCGCATGTACGAAGCCGTGGCGCCGGTCCGCTTCGCGGCGGAGATCAACGACGCGTTCTCGTCCGAGGGGGCCCAGGTGCTCGATCTGGCACGGCGCGCGTACCGCTCCGAGATCCAGTGGCTCTTCGGCGAAGAGCTCGACGTGCTCGACGACGACGCCCGGCGCGCCAGCGTCGACGCCGTGGACGCGGCGACGAGTTTCGCGGCCTGGTTGCACCAGCGCTGGCACCTCGGTCACGCCAACGAGAGGGTCACGGCGTCGATGTCGCTCGCCCTCCACAGGATCCTCCTGCCGTCATGACCTCAGGCCCGTAGCGGCTCCTGGGACAGGACCAGCTCGAAGAACTCCCTGTTGGCGACGATGGGGCGGTCGGCGAGGAACATGCGGCCGTAACGCTCGAAGTAGAGGAGCTGCTTGCCGAGCAGGAACATGCCGCGGTCGAAGCTCGAGCTCGACCCGCCGGCAGCGACGGTGTGCTCGCGGCGTCGCCGCGTCTCGCGCCAGCGTGTCAGCGTCTCGCGGACACCTCGCGGACGTGGCACCCCGCTGTCGCCGGCCTGCTGCTCCCGCAACAGCACCGACGGGTCCTGGAACAGCAGTGACAGGCTCACGTCGCCGAAGGGCCTGCCCAGAAGCGGTTCGAGGGCGGAGCGCACGAAGTCGCGAAACGCCGCCGCGTCCAGGCCGAGCCCGTCGAGGACCGCGTCGCCGTAGACCGCGACGATGTGCGCGGCGATGTCGTCCCAGGCGCCGGTGTCACCGAGGACCGCCTCGATGATGCGGCGGAAGAAGCGGTGCGTGCTCGCGTCGAGCCGTCCCACGATGCCCCAGTCGAGGACGCCGATGCGCCCGTCGCGCAGCACCATCAGGTTGCCGGCGTGGATGTCGCCGTGGAAGACGCCGTTGCGCAGCGACGTCATGAACCACGCATCGAGGAGCTGCTCGAGACGTGGTCTGGGGTCGTGGCCGAGGGCCTCGATCGCGGCGAGGTCGTCGATCGCGACCCCGTCGAGAAGCTCCATCGTGAGCACGGTCCGGCCGCACAGCTCGGGGAGCGGCTCGGGCACCACGACGTAGGGCAGGTCCACCTGTTCGAGCAGCCTGCAGTGATACGCCATCGCGCGCATCTCGTTGCGCAGGTCGAGCTCCTCGGCGATCTGCTCACGCAAACCGGCGACGCCGTCGACGAGGGTCCCGGCGACGGACATGCCCACCTTGCGCGACAGGAACTCGAACAGGGGACGCATCAGATCGAGGTCGGCCGCGGCGAGCTCGGCGACGTCGGGTCGCTGCACCTTGACGGCGACCGCGTGCCCGGCGTGGGTGCGGGCCCGGTGCACGACGGCGATCGACGCCGCCGCGAGCGGGACCGGGTCGAACTCGGCGAAGGCGTCCTCGAGGGCCATGCCGAGCTCGAGCTCCACGGCGCCCTTGATCTGCGTGAACGTCAGCGCCGGTCCGGTGTCGAGGCACGAGCGGAACTCCGCTGCCATCTCGTCGCCGAAGACCCCCGGAGCCGAGCCGACGAGCTGCCCGAACTTCATCCATGTCGCGCCGAGGTCCTCGAACGTGAGGCGCAGGGCGTGGGCGACCGCTGCGTTCTCGGTCGCGCTCTTGCGTGAGCGCTGCCACGCGATCGCGCCGAAGTGGCGTGCCGCCGACCACGAGACCTGTGCCGCCCGGCGCGCGAGCATCGCACGCCCCGGCTCCGGCAGGCGCACCGGGAACGTGGCGAAGGGTGCGGCATCGAGTGTCACGAGGCGCACCCGCCCGTCTCGAGCAGCGCGGCCACACGGTCGGCGAGCAGGGGCAACACGATGCCGGTACGGTCCGCGACCTTGACGGCGGCGTGGTCGTCGAGGTCGGTCCCCTCCGCGTTGACGATGACGAGGCTTCCTCCGCGCCGGGCGACCTCGAGGGGCACGTACGCCGCCGGGACCACCGAGAGGGTCGACCCGAGCGCGAGGCACACGTCGGCCGACCGCGCTTCGCCGAAGGCCCGCTCGAGCACGGCCTCGTCGAGGTTCTGGCCGAAGCTGATCGTGGCCGTCTTCAACAGGCCTCCACATCCGTCGCAACGCGGGTCCCAGTCACAGGCCTCGACGCGCTCGAGGACCGCGCCGATGGGCCCGCGGTCCCCACAACCGAGGCACACGAATTCGCGCGTGGTGCCGTGTACCTCGATCACGTCACTCGACCCGGCTGCCTGGTGCAAGCCGTCGATGTTCTGGGTGACGACGACGGGTGCCACACCGAGGCGCTCGAGCCGCACGATCGCGTGGTGCCCGGCGTTGGGCTCGGCCGCCCACATGTCCGTCTCGATGCGCATCTGCCACGAACGGCGCCTGATCTCGGCGTCGGCGACGAAGTTCTGGATCGTGAACAGGTTCGGGTCGACGCGCTTCCAGAGGCCCTGAGGTCCGCGGAAGTCGGGGATGCCGCTCTCGGTCGAGATGCCCGCCCCGGTGAACACGAGCGTGCGACGCGATCGGGCGACGATCTGCGCGATCGCGTCGACGAGCGCCGCGGTGTCGCCGTTCGGGGGCTGGGACGCAGGCGGCATCGGGCGAGGATGCCACGTCCGAGCACCGAGTCGCCACGGGCGTTGCCCGCGGGCGGCGAGCGCCGGGCGGAGCTTCCGAGTAGGTTGAACCCGCTTCGTGCGCGTTCGGGCGACTTGCCGACGTGGGGTGGGTGAGATGGGACGTGCGAGCTCGTGGTGGGATTCAGCGCCGTCGCGGCGCAGGCGGCGGGAGCGGCGCCCGGACGCCGAGTCGGTGCTCGACGGGCTCGACGCGGCTTTCGCGGCGGCCGTGCGCTTCGAGCAGGAGGCCTACGCGGCCGACGTCGTCGAGGAGGTCGAGCGCTCCCAGACTCTGCGCGACCGCCTGGACCGGCTCCGATTCGGCCCTCCGGTCCTGTTGCGCCTAGCCGACGGGACGCGCCTGTGCGGGCGTGTGGTCGCGGTGGGGGTCGACTGGGTTCGTGTGGTCGAGGGGAACAGGCCGGGGGGCCTCGGCGTCGCTGCCGATCACGACGTCGCGCTGGCGGCGGTGATGTCGGTGACTACACAGGCCAGCGTGCGCCGGTGAAGGCCCGGGCGGTGCGATCAGTTCGGGTGCGAGGTGCGCACACGGTCGAGGGCCTCGGCGCGCAGGCTCTGGACGTACGCGGCGAGTTGATCCGGATCGACGCGCCACACTCCGCGTTTGCCGATCTTGAGCCCGGGGAGCTCGTTGCCCCGCAGCAGGGTGTAGACCTGCGCCACGCTCACGTTGAGCAGTTCCGCCACCTCGTTGGGTGTCAGGAGCCTCTTGAGTTCCGCGGCGTCCATGGCCTGGTCTTCGGATCGGTGCCTGCGTTTGCCCCAGGAAGCGTAACACTGCACGTGGGTGGCGCTCGGGATGGTCGCGGCGTGTTTCGGGCACCCAGAGCGCGCCCTGCCGGCGTTGCAGGCGGTGCCCGATGAGGCCCGTCCGAGTGCTCACCGCGGCATCCGGGGTCACCTGGGACGGCGATCTGGCGTCGCTCTGCGCGGGTGCTGGCAGCGGCGTCGAGGTGGTCGGTCGCTGCAGTGACCCTGGCGACCTCAGGGCACGGCTCGTGCTCGACCGTCCCGGCGCAGTGGCCCTCGATGCCGGGCCGGACTGGCTCGACGCGGCCATCCTGGACGTATGCCGATCGGTCGGTGCCGCGGTGGTGGTCGTCGGGGACCGGAACGATCCCCGACCGGGCCGCCTCGGCTGCGACGTCGTCGTCGACCCGGCGGGCCTCGACGCACTCGTCGACGCCCTGCGCGCGTGTGCGCGGACCAGCGCCCGTGGCGGGAGCCCGGTCCCCGATGCCGCCCGCAGGGGCGCGGTCGTCGCGGTCTGGGGACCGAAGGGAGGTACCGGCAGGACGACGGTTGCCGTCAACGTGGCGTGGGAGCTCGCCTGCGCCGGCTTCGGGTGTGTGGTCGTCGACGCCGACACGACGGGCGGCAACGTCGCCCTCGCCCTCGGCCTCGCGGAGACACCCTCGATCGCCGGTCTGTCCCAGGCGGCCGGTCGCGGACTCGCGGGCGACGACTGCCTGGACCCGTTCCCGCGACCGATCCCGGGTCTGGTGGTGGTGCCCGGCCTGAGCCGGCCCGCCGAGTGGCCCCAGGTCCGCGACGCCGACGTGAGGGCCATGCTCGGGGTGCTGAGCGGCCTCGCCACGGTGGTGGTCGTCGACGTGGGGGCGTGCCTAGAGGACGACGACGAGCTCATGACCCAGGCCTGGCCGTGGCGGCGCAACCAGGCCGCCCGCGCGGTGCTCGCCGCCGCCGACGCCGTCGTCGCCGTCGTGGCCGGCGACCCTGCGTCGGTACGCCATGCCGTCGACGTCCGTGACGACCTCGCGGTGCTCGTCGACGCGTCCCGGGTGGTAGTGGTCGTGAACAAGGTCGTGGGGCACATGCGTGCCGGTTCCGCCGTCGCGTCCCGACTCGAACGGCGCTGTGGATGGCGCGGTGGTGTGTTCCTGGCGCCCCTCGACCCGGCGGCGCCGCTCACGGCGTGGGCCGGGCGCGCCCTCGCCGAGGCCGCGCCGCGCTCGCCGTTGCGCCGCAGCGTGCGCGATGTCGCCCGCGGGCTGGCGGCGGGCCTCGGCCTGCAGGCAGACGGGAGGTTTCCCCTCGACGCGGACCTTGCCTACGCTGCCGGTGACCCGACGGCGAAGTGATTGTGCTCCCGGACGACACGGAGGACGCCGACGTGACCCTGCACTCGGACCTGTTGGAGATCCTCGCTTGCACCGAGTGCAAGGGCCGGCTCGTGTACTTCTCCGCGCGCGGGTTCCTGTTCTGCCCCGCGTGCAGGCTCCGCTACGCCGTCGAGGACGGGATCCCGATGATGCGTCCCGAGGACGGCGTGGGCGTCCCCGCCGCCGAGGCCGACCACCTCCTCGAGGAAGCCCGCGAGCTGGGCGAGGACGTCTAGCGCCGTCCAGCGCCCGTCCGGGCCGTGCCCGGGAGGAAGCACACTGCCGGCACCTAGACTGCGCCGATGCTCGATCGTGTGCGCCGATTCTGGAACCAGCCGACCCGCCGCTACCGGGACTTCCAGCTCGTCTACACGGCGATCACGCTGAACTTCGCGGTGCCGGCGGTGAGCTACTACCTGGACCCGGAGGCGACGATCGAGCGTGCCGATCGCATCGGGCGTCTCCTCGGCGGCGGTGATCTCCCCGCGACCGAGGACTCCAAGATCTGGTGGGTACTCGGTGCCGGCAACGTCGCGACGCTCGCGTTCATGTGCGCCACCCTGCAGCGAGACCTCCGCCGGTACCGGCCTGTGCTGGGCTCACTGGTGTTCCTCAAGCTCTGCTCGGCCGCCGGCTACGCCAACGTGTACCGCGAGACCCGCCACCCGTTCTTCGCCGGCGCGAGCGGCCTCGACCTCGTGACCTCGGCGGCGATGTGGTTCTTCGCCAAGCGCGCCTACGACGATCTGCTCGCGGCCGACGCCCTGGCCACCGGCGATGCCGGAAGTCGGGTGACGCTGCCCGGGGATCAGACGGGGGCGGGCGGGGTGAACGCGTCGCGGGCGACGCCGCGGGAGTAGGACTGCGCCTGGAACGTGAAGTCCAGCGAGCCTTGCTTCGACGTGAGCGAGGACGCGAGCCGCACGGGCACGAAATCCCCGTTTGCACAGATCTCCGCGGGTGGGAGGCCCTCTGCCTTGTACTTCAGGCACTCGGCGGGAGCGCCGGCGATCCTGGTCGTGTAGGACTCGGACGCGACGCCGGCGCTGTTCTGCAACGGCAAGGCCAGTGCGGCGAGAACGAACATTGGGCTGATGTTGAGGCCGCTCAGCCCCGCGACGAAGTGCCTCGGGTCGACGGTCAGGGCCCCCGGGAGTGGCAGTTCCCCCGTCTTGACGCGCTGGCAGCGCCACGGACCCGTCGTGAAGAGCAGGCAGTCCACGGTCATCTGACCACCCTCGTAGAGCGTCCAGCGCTGGGTGCCGTCACGGGTGATCGAGTGCACCGACTGCCGGCCGGGCTCGTTCGCGACGATCATGTGGTCCATGACGGTCGGATCGACGAGGTAGTCGACGGTGTAGGTCGAGCCGAGCGTACCGTTGACCAGAGCGAGCACCGACTCCGCCCCGGGCAGCCCCGCGAGGTCGGCGGGCACGACGTTGCCGGCCGGATCGGAGCCTCCCGAGCCGCGCCCGAGCCCGCTCGTCAGGCGGTCGAGGCCGCTGCCGGGGCCTTCCCCGGGCTGCTGCCCGCCGGACGCGCCACCCTCGAGACCCGCGGTGGGGCTCATCCTGCCGAGCTCGCCGCCGGCATCGCCGTCGTCGGCGCCGGTCACGCCCTTGATGCGCGACTCGCCGTCGGGGGTCCGGGCGCACGCGGTCGCGCCCGCGCCGAGGGCTAGAAGGAGTACGAGAGCGATGACACGGCGGGCAAGGGGCATGCCCGCCGTAGTGGGGGCCATGGAGGTGGACTTCGACATTCTCGGCGGCGTCTCCTCGCAGCCGCTCGCGCCGCGAGCGCGTTACTGCGCCACCCCTCCGAGGGCGGTGAGGAACTGCTCCATGAGGGCGCGGTCGCTGCCGCGCAGGATCCCGACGATCAGTCCGCTCGGGTCCTGGCCGGCGATCGCCGTGAGCCCGTCGGGGGTGGTCGTCACGATCATCGTCTGGCCCGCGATCTCGACCGTGTCGGGTGGTGTGGGTGGGTCGGGGGCGATCGCCTCGACGATCTTGGTCAGCGCGTCGGGGTCGCCGGCGATGCGGTCCTGCAGGACGAGCACGAGGAAGGCACCGACTTGGCGCCCGTCGTCGGTGCGCACGAGTGCGAGGTTCGCCTTCTGCAGGATCGACTCGGCAAGGGCGGGTTCGCTCACCACCGAGTCCTCGGCCTGGTCCGTGAGGTGGTACCCGGGCACGTCGGGGAAGACCGACGCGTCGGCGCCCCTCGGCAGGTCGGCGGCGCCATCCGTCGGGGCAGCAGTGGTCGGGACAGCCGTCGTCGGTGGGGTGGAAGCCGCCGTCGGGGGAGCGTGGGTGGCCGCCACCGACTCGCCGGCGCGTGGCGGCCTGGAGCGCACGGCGAGGAGCACGACCACCGCGACGGCGAGGACGGCGCATGCCACGAGGACGCCGAGTACCCATGCCCGCCCCGTGGTCGAGCGCCGGCGCGGCGGCGGCGTCGAGGCCAGTTCGGGCGCGGTCACGTCCGCGGCCGTGTGCGGGTCACTTGCGGGGGCGCCGGTGTCGAGCGGAGTGACCGAGTGGCCGTGGGCGCGCTGGACCGCTTGCAGCGCCTCGCCCAGCGCGGCGGCGGACGCGAAGCGGTCGCCGGGTTCTTTCGCCATCGCGGTCTCGATCACGCCGGCGAGGTCGTCGGGGACGCGCAGCGGCCGCACGTCGGTGACGGGCTCGGACAGGATCCGGCGCAGGGTCCGCATGAGCGTCTCGTCGCCTGCGGGCGCGAAGGGGACCTCGCCCGAGAGCGCGAAGTGCAGCGTCGCGCCGAGTGAGTAGACGTCGGCGGCGGCGTCGGGCTCTGACCCTTCGAGGACCTCGGGCGCGCAGAACCCCAGCACGGCGCCGTCCGAGACGGGACTCGAGGCCGCGACCCGCCACGAGCCGTGCGCGAAGTCGCCCAGGCGCGCCGACGCGGTCGCGTCGTCGTCGGCATCGGTCACGAGCACGTTCGTCGGCTTCACGCCACCGTGGGCGACCCCGGCCTCGTGCGCGGCGGCGAGGGCACCGGCGAGGCGTACGCCCAGGACCGTCGTCTCGTGCCACGAGCGCTTCGACACGTCCGCGACGAGTTCCGCGAGGCTGCGCCGCGCGAATGCGGAGGCCACGTAAGCACGAGTGAGCCCGTCGTCGTCGGCGATGGTGCCCCGGTCCGTCTCGGCGACGACGGCGGCGTGTGCGGGCGGCTGCTCACCGGGGACGACGCCGTCACGGAACACCTTCACGGCCGAGCCGTCGACCGCGTGGACCGTGGCCACGGGCCCTTCACCGACGACGGTGGACTCCGGCGTGATCGCCGCGGCGGGAGAGACGTCGGTGCCGGTGTCCACGGAGCCGAAGCCTACGCGGGGGTCGAATCGCAAACGCGGGCGATCTGTCGCGCTGGCGGGCCGTCCCGCCCGCGTTTGGAGGGGGGTCGAATCGCAAACGCGGGCGATCTGTCCCGCTGGCGGGCCGTCCCGCCCGCGTTTGGAGGGGTTTGAAGGGGGCGCGAGGGCGGGAGAGACCGTGCACCTATTAGGGTCGACAAGGCCGCGACACCCGATCCCCGGCAGACCAGATGGACTTCCTCGAACTCGCCCGCCGCAAGATCGTCGTCTTCGACGGCGGCATGGGCACCGCGATCCAGGGCTACGACCTCTCCGTCGAGGACGACTACCGCGGCAACGAGGGCATGACCGAGATGCTCTGCCTCACACGCCCCGACGTCGTCAAGGAGATCCACGCGTCGTTCTTCGAGGCCGGTTGCGACGTCGTCGAGACCGACAGCTTCGGCTCCAACCACGTCGTGCTCAACGAGTACGGGATGGCTGCGCGCACCTTCGAGCTGAACGAGACCGCGGCCCGCATCGCCCGCGAGGTCGCGGCCGACTTCACGACGGCGGACCGCCCCCGCTTCGTGTCGGGCTCGATCGGGCCGGGCACGCGGCTGCCGTCGCTGGGCCAGGCGAGCTTCGCCGAGCTCGAGGCGAGCTACACCGAGCAGGCCGCCGGGCTCCTCGCGGGCGGCGTCGACGTCCTCCAGATCGAGACGGCCCAGGACCTGCTCCAGGTCAAGGCCGCGATCGCAGGCGTGGAGGCGGCGATGGCCGCCGCCGGTCGGCGCGTGCCCGTGATCGTGCAGGTCACGATCGAACAGACCGGCACGATGCTGCTCGGTTCCGAGATCGGCGCCGCCCTCGTGGCGCTCGAACCCTTCGACGTCGACGTGATCGGCATCAACTGCGCGACCGGCCCCGTCGAGATGGTCGAGCACGTGCGTCACCTCGCCCAGAACTCGCCCAAGCGGGTCAGCGTCCTGCCCAACGCGGGGCTGCCGCGCCTCGAGGGCAAGCAGACCGTGTACGACCTCACGCCGGCGGACCTCGCCCGCTGGCACACCACGTTCGTGCGCGAGATGGGCGTCGAGATCGTGGGCGGCTGCTGCGGCACCACACCTGCGCACATCGCCGCCGTCGTCGACGCCGTCGGCGGCCTCGAACCCCAGCCGCGCGACCTCGCGGCGTGGGAGCCGTCGGTGGCGTCGCTGTACTCGCCGGTCTCGATCCACCAGGACACGTCGTTCCTCGTCATCGGCGAGCGCGCCAACGCACAGGGCTCGAAGCGCTTCCGCGAGCTGCTCGAGACCGACGACGTCGACGGCATGGTCACCGTCGGCCGCGAGCAGGTGCGCGAGGGCGCGCACGTCATCGACGTCTGCGTCGACTACACCGGACGCGACGGCACGGTCGACATGGCGTCGCTCGTGTCGAAGCTGGCGACGGCGTCGACGCTGCCGATCATGCTCGACTCGACCGAGTGGGAGGTCATCGCCGCGGGCCTCGAGCACATCGGCGGGCGGCCGATCGTCAACTCGGTGAACCTCGAGGACGGCCCCGAGGGCCGCCCCGGCCACCTGTTCCCGCTCGCACGCAAGTACGGCGCCGCCGTCGTGTGCCTCTGCATCGACGAGGACGGCCAGGCACGCGACGTCGACTGGAAGCTGCGCGTCGCACGCCGGATCGCGGACCTCGCGCACGAATACGGCGTCCGCAACGAGGACCTCGTCTTCGACGCGCTCACGTTCCCGCTCACGACGGGCCAGGAGGAGCTGCGACGCGACGGCCTCGCGACCCTCGAGGGCATCCGCCGCATCAAGGAGGAGATCCCGGGCTGCTTCACGACCCTGGGCGTCTCGAACGTGAGCTTCGGCCTCAAGCCCGCCGCACGCGTGGTCCTCAACAGCATGTTCCTGCACGAGGCCGTCGCGGCCGGGCTCGACTCGGCGATCGTCAACGCGAAGAAGATCCTGCCGCTGCACAAGATCGACGACGAGCACCGCCGGATCTGCCTCGACCTGATCCACGACCGCCGTGGCAGTGCCGGCCTCGACGGCACGGCGCCGGCGGACTACGACCCGCTCAAGGCGCTGCTCGCCGCGTTCGAGGACGTCACGACCACGGCGACCACCGCCGACGACCTCGCCGGGCTCGCGATCGACGCGCGCCTGAAGCGCCGCATCGTCGACGGCCTGCGCGAGGGCATCGAGGCCGACCTCGACGAGGCGCTCGGCCAGAGGCCCGCGCTCGAGATCGTCAACGACTGGCTCCTCGACGGGATGGCCACCGTCGGCGACCTGTTCGGGCGCGGCGAGATGCAGCTCCCGTTCGTGCTCGAGTCCGCCGAGACGATGAAGACGGCGGTCGCGTACCTCGAGCCGCACATGGACCGCGTCGAGGGCCAGGCCCGCGGCAAGATCGTGCTCGCCACCGTCAAGGGCGACGTCCACGACATCGGCAAGAACCTCGTCGACATCATCCTCACCAACAACGGCTACGAGGTCCACAACCTCGGCATCAAACAGCCCCTCGCGCCGATCCTCGACAAGGCCCGCGAGGTCGACGCCGACGCCGTCGGCATGAGCGGCCTCCTCGTGAAGTCGACCCTCGTCATGCGCGAGAACCTCGAGGAGCTCAACGCGTTGGGCGACTTCGACGAGTTCCCGGTCCTCCTCGGCGGCGCCGCCCTGACGCGCAAGTACGTCGAGCACGACCTGCGCGAGGTCTTCAAGGGGAGGGTGTTCTACTGCAAGGACGCCTTCGAGGGCCTCGACACCGTCGGCTCCTTGGTTGCGGGCGACTTCGAGGAGGACTACGGGCGTGTGCCCGCCGGGGCCGCATCGGCCGCGGTCGACCCCAAGACCCTCGGCCCGCTCGTGTTCTCGACCGAGCGCTCCGACGTCGCCGAGGACACCGAGGTCTTCGAGCCGCCGTTCGAGGGCAGCCGCGTGATCAAGGGCATACCGCTCGAGGACGTCGTCGCGTGGCTGAACGAGACCGCCTTGTTCCGCAACCAGTGGCGCTACGTGCCCGGGACGATGGGCGCTGCCGAGTACGAGGCGCAGCTCGACGACGAGGTGCGGCCGCTGCTGCGCGAGCTGATCCAGCACGCCAAGGCCGAACAGATCCTCCAGCCCGCCCTCTGCTACGGGTACTTCCGGGCCGCGTCGGAAGGCAACGAGGTCGTCGTGTACCGGCCCGGCTCCGGCGAGGAGTGGCTGCGCCTCGACTTCCCGCGCCAGCCCGACGAGCGGCAGCTCTGCATCGCCGACTTCGTGCGCCCCGTGGGCTCGGAGCGTCCCGACTGGATCGGTCTCGTCGTCGTGACGATGGGCACGCGCGCGAGCGAGGTGACCAAGGAGCTCTTCGCCGCGAACGAGTACAAGGACTACCTGCACCTGCACGGACTCTCGGTCGAGATGGCCGAGGCGCTCATGGAGTACTGGCACCGGCGCATGCGCGAGGAGTGGGGCTTCGCCGAGGACGACCGCCCGGACCTCGCGTCGATCTTCCGCCAGGGATACCGCGGCGGTCGCTACTCGTGGGGCTACCCGGCGTGTCCCGACCTCGAGGAGCAGGTCAAGGTCGAGGAGCTGTTGGAGCCGGGACGCATCGGCGTCGCGCTCAGCGACGAGTTCCAGTGGGCGCCCGAGCAGTCCACCGCCGCGATCGTGCTGCCCCACCCCGAGGCGAAGTACTTCGTGGTCCGCGACCCCCGCACCGGCAAGCTCCTGCGCCTCTGACCGGCACGTTCGCATGGGATCCGGCGAAAGACCCGACACGGCGACGGGGTTCCTGTCCTGCGCAGGCGCGGACGGACGGCTCCGCTTCGGCGCGGCCGCGCTGCGGGGCCGGCCCTGGCGCCTCGACCCCGACGGGATCTTCGAGGAGGTCTCCGGGGACGATCCGCCCGAGGGGATCGCGGCGGCGCCGAAGTCGTACCGGTGGGAGGAGCTGCGCCGGGTGAGCCTGCGCCTGCGCCCCACGATCTCGCCGCGGCTGCTGTTCACGCCGCTGCGCGACTTCGAGTACCGCCTCGAGCTGCACACGGCCGACGACGCCGGGCACGTCAAGGGCTGGTACATGTACCAGCACCACGTCCTCGCCAGGACCGACCGGCGCATGCACGTCCGCGCGCTGCCGGCGCTGATGCAGTTCCTGATCGCGACGCCCGACGCCCGTCCAGGCCTCGGCGACGCCGCCGCCGTCCGTGCCCTCCTCGACGAGCTCGGGGAGTGCCTCGGCACGACCGGGGCCGTGGCCGGCCGGGCGGCCCGGTGGCCCTCGGGCACGTACGCGTCGCGGCGCGAGCTCGACGCCGCCGCGATCTCCGTGCTCGCCGGACGCGGGGTGGTGCTCTTCGCCGGGCGCCCGCTGCGGGGCCGTCGCCTCGACGCGTCGCCGGACGTGGTCGCCGACGTGGAGGCGGACTTCGCTGCCCACTGCCGGTCCGCGGCGCCGCCCACGGACGTCGTCGCCGCTGCGATCGACGCCGTGCAGGGCCCCCACCCCGACTGGCCCTTCGACGTCCTCGTCCCGAGTTAGGCGTCGGAGCCGCCCGGACCTTCGACGTGGGGACGTGAGACGGGTTCACGACCCGTTCTGCGTCCCCACGTCGGGGGTGCGTCCGGACGTGGGGACGTGAGACGGGTTCACGACCCGTTCTGCGTCCCCACGTCGGGGGTCGGGGGGGTCGGGGTGACCCGCGGGACGACCTCGTCGACGACGGTGCGCAGGTAGCGCCACCCGATCTCGGGGGGCAGGCCGCCCGCGAGGGGCTGGAGCGTGAGCGGCATGCCGAACCTCACCAGCTCGACCGCCTCGTCGACGGTGAGGATCCGGTGCGAGCGGTTGGCGGCGCGCAACTGCTCCACGGTCGTCGCGCCGGAGACGCTGACCATCCCGTCCACGGCGGGCCCGAAGCCCGAATAGCCCGACACCTCGTGCAGCAGGTACGGCCCGAGCTCCTCCCACGCCGCGTCGACGTCGTCGGAGACGAAGATCGTGGTGGGCATCTCGGGCGGCGGCACGAAGCAGAACTTCGGCTCGTGACCATGAGCGCGGGCCTCCTCGGCGTAGGCCTGCGCCAGCGCCTCGGGGTCGCCGCCCTGGCCGAAGAACCCGATGCCGTGACGGCCGGCGCGGCGCACCGCCGCGACGCTGCCCCCACCCCAGGCGACACGCGGGCCGCCCGCGGTGTAGGGCGCCGGCGTCACGCGGACCCTGCGGCCGTCGTGGACGAAGGCCGCGCCGGTCTTGGCCTGCAACAGCACCCCGAGGTGCTCCTCGGCGATACGGCCGCGCCGGTGGAAGTCGACGCCGTGGTGCTCGTACTCCTCGGGCCGGTACCCGACGCCGGCGACGTAGCTGACGCGGCCGCGGCTGATCAGGTCGAGCACCACCATGTCCTCGGCGAGGCGCACCGGGTCGTAGAAGGGCAACACCACCACGGTGACCATGATCCGCAGCGTCGACGTGCGGGCCGCGAGCGCCGTGGCGAGGACGAGCGGCGACGGCAGGTAGCCGTCGTCGATGCCGTGGTGCTCGCACACGAACGCCATCGAGGCGCCGTGCCCCTCGGCCCAGGCCGTCATCTCGATCGCGGCCTCGTACTGGTCGGCGTTGGACGCACCGGTGCCGGGCGCGCGCATGTCGAAGCGAATCACGAACACGTCTGATCGACCTCCAGGCAACCATGCTCACCGACTCGTCGCCACGGGGCCAAGCCGGCCCCGACCTGGCCCTACCTTTGGCCGGTGCCTCCATCGACCGAACCCGCGGTGACCACTTCGGCTCGGCAGCCGCCGCTCGCGCAGCCGTGGGTGGTGGCGGCGCTCGGCGGGTCGGTCCTGTTCCTCGTCGCCGTGCTCGTGATCCTCGTCGCCGTCACCCCCGACGTGACGAGGTGGATGTCGTGGTCGACCACCACCGGTGTGGTCGGTTCGTTGAACTCGGCGCCGGACCGCACTGACGTCGTCTACGCCTTCGAGGTGGACGACCAGGTCTACGAGGGCGAGCACGAGGTCCCCGGCGGCACCGACGTCAAGGTCGCCGGTCCCGTCGGGGTCCGCTACGACGCTTCGGATCCCCACGACTCGGTGCCGGAGGCCGTGTTCGAGGACCAGGTCGCGTTCCTGATCGGCTCGGTCCTGGTGGCCGCTGCGGTCTCGGTCGCGGTCGGCCTGCTCTTGTTGCGCTGGCGCCGCCGTGTGGACGCCGCCGCGGAGCCCCGCGGCACGGGGTCGAGGGATTCCACCGGCTCGCGGGGCGCCCCGTAGCATCGCGCCATGCCTGATCTTCCCGAACACGACCTGGGTGAGTGGCGCGACCTCGCCGAATCCGAGCTGAGGGGCAAGAGCCCCGACGACCTCGTGTGGCACACCCCCGAGGGCATCGACGTCAAGGCGCTCTACACCGCCGCCGACCTCGAGGGCATCGAGGACCTCGGCGCCCTGCCCGGCTTCGCGCCGTTCACCCGTGGCGTGAGGGCGACGATGTACGCCAACCGCCCCTGGACGATCCGCCAGTACGCGGGTTTCTCGACCGCGGAGGAGTCCAACGCGTTCTACCGGCGCAACCTCGCCGCCGGCCAGAAGGGCCTCTCGGTGGCCTTCGACCTCGCCACCCACCGCGGCTACGACAGCGACCACCCCCGCGTGGTCGGCGACGTCGGCAAGGCAGGCGTCGCGATCGACTCCGTCGAGGACATGAAGATCCTCTTCGACGGGATCCCCCTCGACCGGATGTCGGTGTCGATGACGATGAACGGCGCCGTTATCCCGACCCTTGCCGCGTACATCGTCGCGGCCGAGGAGCAAGGTGTGGGCCGCGACCAGCTCACCGGGACCATCCAGAACGACATCCTCAAGGAGTTCATGGTCCGCAACACCTACATCTACCCGCCGGCGCCGTCGATGCGGATCGTGTCCGACATCATCGAGTACACGAGCCGCGAGATGCCGCGGTTCAACTCGATCTCGATCTCGGGCTACCACATGCAGGAGGCGGGCGCGACCCAGGTGCAGGAGCTCGCGTTCACGATCGCGGACGGGCTCGAGTACGTGCGCTTCGCGCTCGACCGCGGCCTCGACATCGACGCGTTCGCCGGGCGCCTGTCGTTCTTCTTCGCGATCGGGATGAACTTCTTCATGGAGGTCGCCAAGCTGCGGGCCGCCCGCAAGCTCTGGGCCCGGGTGATCTCGCGGTTCGACCCGCAGAAGCCGTCGTCGATGATGTTGCGCACCCACTGCCAGACGTCGGGTGTGAGCCTGACCGAGCAGGACCCCTACAACAACGTGGTGCGCACCACGCTCGAGGCGCTCGCCGCGGTCCTCGGCGGGACCCAGTCGCTGCACACCAACGCCCTCGACGAGGCGATCGCGCTGCCGACGGACTTCAGCGCCCGCATCGCCCGCAACACACAGCTCGTGATCGCCGAGGAGTCCGGCGTCACCCACGTCGTCGACCCCCTCGGCGGGAGCTACTACGTCGAGGCGCTCACCGAGTCGCTCTGCCGCGAGGCGTGGGCGCTGATCGCGGAGGTCGAAGGCCTCGGCGGGATGACCAAGGCGATCGAGTCGGGGATGCCCAAGCTGCGCATCGAGGAAGCCGCCGCGCGGCGCCAGGCACGCGTGGACCGCGGCGAGGAGGTCATCGTCGGGGTCAACAAGTACCGCCCCGACACCGAGGAGCAGCTCGAGATCCTCGACGTCGACAACGCCGCCGTGCGTGCGTCCCAGGTGGCGCGGCTCGAGCGGATCCGGGCAGAGCGCGACGAGGCCGCTACAGCGGCGGCCCTCGAGGCGCTCACAGCGGGTGCGGCGGGCGACGCCAACCTGTTGGACCTCGCCGTGGCGGCGACCCGCGCGCGGGCGACACTGGGAGAGATCAGCGATGCGATGGAGACGGTCTTCGGTCGTTACAACGCGACGGTGCGCACCGTGAGCGGCGTGTACGGGGCCGCTTACGCCGGTGACGACGACTGGGCCGCGCTCGTCGCCGACGTCGCCGAGTTCGCCGGCGAGGAGGGGCGGCGGCCGCGGATCCTCGTCGCCAAGCTCGGCCAGGACGGCCACGACCGCGGCGCCAAGGTCATCGCGACCGCGTTCGCGGACCTCGGTTTCGACGTCGACGTCGGCCCGCTGTTCCAGACCCCCGCAGAGGCAGCCGAGATGGCCGTCGACAACGACGTGCACGTCGTCGGGGTGTCGTCGCAGGCCGCCGGCCACAAGACGCTCGTACCCCAGCTCGTCGCGGCGCTCGCCGAGCGTGGTGCCGGCGACGTCGTCGTGGTCTGCGGCGGGGTGATCCCACCCCAGGACTACGACGAGCTGCACGCAGCCGGTGCCGGCGCGATCTTCGGCCCCGGCACCCACATCCCCGACGCGGCCCGCACCGTCATGGACCTGATCCGCAAGCGCCGCGCCGCGTAGCCGGGGCGTTCGGTTGCTGCTGCAGTCGATCGGCGCCGTGTTGCCGGCTGCGCTGGCAGTCGCGCTCAGCCCGTTCCCGGTGATCGGCGTCGTGCTCATCCTGGCCGGCCCCCACGGCCGCCGCAACGGCCCGCTCTTCGCCGCCGGCTGGGTCGCCGGCCTCGTGGTCGTCACCGCCCTCGTCGTCGCCGTCTTCGGGGGCGCCGACGACTCGGGCGGCACTTCGGCGGTCGCCGCCGACTGGCTCCGGATCCTCTTCGGCGCGGGACTCGTCTTCGGCGGGATCCGCAAGTGGTGGAAGCGGGCACCCGTGGACGAGGTGGAGGCCGCCCCGGGCTGGATGGTCTCGCTCGACGACGCGGGCGCATCGAGGGCGTTGATGTTGGGCGTGCTGTTGTCGGCGGCCAACCCGAAGAACTTCGTGCTCACCGCTGCCGCCGCGACGTCGATGGTCGAGGCCGGCGTGCACGGCGCCGACGTCGTCGTGGCGGTCGCCGTGTTCGTGACCCTCGCGTCGCTCACGGTCGTGGGCGCCGTCGTGGTCCGCCTCGTGGGCGGGCAGTGGGGGGTCTCCCTGCTCGAGTCCGTGCGGCGCTTCATGGTCGCCAACAGCGTGGTGATCACGGTCGTCGTCCTGGTGCTCCTGGGCGCCAAGATCCTCGGCGACGGCCTCGGTGGCCTCGGCGCGCTCGGCGGCTGACTCGCCCTCGGCGCGCTCGGCGGCTCCCCCGGCTTGGGTTGGAGAACAGACCGGCCACCTGCCCGAGGTTGGAGAACAGGAGCGCGCCTAGGTGTCGTCGCAGTTCTCCAAGCCCTCGTGTTTGGCCGGATCGTTCTCCAAAGGGGCCGGGACCGGGGGCGGCCGGGACCGGGGCCGGCAGGGACCGGGGCCTAGCGGACGACCCAGCCGTCGCCGCGGGCGTGCGACGCGATCGCGCCGACCCACTGGTCGAGGACCTCGCGGTGCTCGAAGCAGACCTCGTGACCGGACGCGAGCGAGACCGCCTCGACGGCGACACCGGTGCGCAACCCGCCGGCCGACGACTCGACGTTGTCGCGCACGGGCAGGTCGACGTGTGCACGTCCACGCATGCGACGCACCTGGTGGGCGTGGGCGGCCTCGGGTGTCGGCGCGGGCGGTTCGGCGACGTCGAGGCCCGCGGCGCAGATCACCGCCGTCGAGTTGCGCACCGAGGCGTACTCGTCGTGCATCCCCTGTGCGAGGTACACGTGGCGCGGCGGGACGCCCGCAGATGGACGCAGGATCCAGCGTGGCGCCATGTTGGCGGTGTCCCAGACCCCCCATGCCGTGTGGGCGAGGTTGACGACGGGGTGGAATCGTGACCGTGGTTCGGCGCGCGCGCGCCGTCCGGTGAGCGCGGGCCAGAGCGGGTCCATGCCGCCGGCGATGACCTCGCTGTCCTCGACGTAGGCGCCGATGTTGCCGCCGAAGCCCGCCACCACGCCGCCGCGCAGCATCGGCTCGACGGCGAGGAGGACGCCGGCGGTGGTCCCGCCGTTGCTGTGGCCGATCACGTACATGCGCTCGGGATCGAGAGGCCAGCGCTGCTGCGCTCCCGCCCTCGTCAGGAGGCGCAGGAACAGCATCTGCTCGACGACAGCTTGGAAGAAGAGCCCCACCGCCGCCTGGGGGTTGAACACGTTGAAGTACGCGATGTCGCCGTAGGTGCGGCCGCCGTGGACACGCCCGGGGTTGTAGGGAAGCGTTTGCGCCGCGACCGCTATCCCTGCCGGCGCGGCCGCGCCGCAGATCTCGGGTAGGCGATCGCGGTAGCGGCAGCCGCCGCCGTGGATCGACAGCAGCAGGGGCCAGCCTCGCTCCGGCGGGGGTCCGGGCGGCAGGACGAGGCCGAAGGGGACCTCCTCGTCCTCTGTCGGTGCCGCCGCCGGCGCGCCGCCCGAGAGGACCCTGCGGGCACGGCCGGTGCGGAACTGCGGTGCTCGCCAGCGGCCCTCGACCATGCCGGTGCCACGCGGTCCTGGCCGGGCGAGGAGGGGACCGCTGAAGTCGGCGGCGTCGGCGTGACCCATGGCGGCCGCGGCCGCGTCGAGGCCAGGCCGCACCTGGTCTGCGGGCGTGAACACCGTGGCGGCGACGACCCCGCTCGTGGGGACACCGCAACTCAGGAGCGGCGCGAACGCGGCACGCCACGGCGCAGGGCCTGCGCCGGCGAGCAACGCGGCCATCGCGGGGTCGGGTTCGGCTGCGTCGGCGCGGAGGAGGACCGCGTGCGCGACGCCCTCGCGCATCACGAAGCCGGGCACCGGGCTTACGGCGGCCACGTGATCGGGGAAGTAACGGCTCCCGGCACCGAGCATGCGCGTCTCCGCCGGGATGCGCCGGCCGTCGTCGCAGTCGACGATCTCGGCCGTCACGGCGCCGGGAGGGGCGTCGAACGTGAAGTAGGCGCAGCCCGAGGGGCTCGGCCCGTACTCCTGCGCGAGGGGCACGAAGCGCCGGACCACGGGATGGGGCCAGAACCCGGCGAACGCCCGGTCCCAGGTCGCGTCGCAGGGCCACGGCGCCGCCCACCAGGGAACCCCCTCCCCGGTGCGGAACGTCCCTCGTGCCCTACCCATCGTCTCTGATTCTGGCCCATCCGCCCGTTCCGGGCGCGCCCAGGTCGCCGTCGGGGCGGACCGGCTGGCGAACCCCGGGGGGTCCGGGCAGACTCGCCGCAGCCGTCGGAGGCACCCAACGAAGAGGGGGAACCAGTGCCCGAGCTCGAGTCCACGATGCAAGACCCGCCCCTGCTGATCCGCGACATCCTCGAGCACGGGCGGCGCGTCTACGGCGCCTCGGTCGTCTCCACGTGGGAAGGTGAGAAGGCACGTTCCGCGACCTTCGCCGAGGTCGCCGACCGCGCCGACCGCCTCGCCGCGGCGCTCGCCCGCCTCGGCGTGGGCATCGGCGACCGTGTCGGGACGTTCTCGTGGAACACCCAGGAGCACCTCGAGGCCTATCTGGGTGTGCCGGCCATGGGCGCGGTCCTGCACACGCTCAACATCCGGCTCTTCCCGGAACAGCTCGTCTACGTCGTCAACCACGCGGCAGACAAGGTCGTGATCATCGACGACTCCCTCGTGCCGCTGCTCGCCCGCGTGATCGGCGAGATCGAGACCGTCGAGCACATCGTCGTGGTCGGCATGGGCGACGCATCCGCGCTCGGGCGCGAGGTGCACCGCTACGAGGACCTCCTCGCGGCGGAGTCGGGCGGCTACGACTACCCCGACCTGCAGGAGCGCTCGGCGGCGGCGATGTGTTACACGTCGGGCACGACCGGCAACCCCAAGGGTGTCGTCTACTCGCACCGCTCGACGTACCTCCACGCCCTCGCCGAGATAGCGGGCTCTGTCATGTCGTTGCGCGAGGACGACAAGGTCCTGCCGATCGTGCCGATGTTCCACGCGATGGCGTGGGGGATCCCCTACGCGGCGTGGATGGTGGGCGCGGACTTCATCATGCCGGGACGGTTCCTGCAGGCCGAGCCGCTCGCGAAGCTGATCGAGGCCGAGAAGCCGACGATGTCGGGTGCGGTCCCGACGATCTGGAACGACCTGCTCGCCTACGGCGAGTCCCACGAGCTCGACCTCTCCTCGCTCGAGACGGTGGTCGTGGGCGGCTCGGCGGTGCCCCGCGGCCTCATCGAGGCGTACAAGGAACGCTACGGGGTGACGATCACCCAGGCTTGGGGCATGACCGAGACCTCCCCGCTGGGCGCGGTCGCTCACCCTCCGGCCGGATCGGACCCTGCCGAGGAGATGGACTGGCGCAGCCGTACAGGCCGAGTGGTGATGGGCGTCGAGATGCGTGCGGTCGCCGACGACGGCACCGAGCTGCCCCGCGACGGCGAGTCGGTCGGCGAGATCGAGGTGCGCGGCCCGTGGGTGACGGCGTCGTACTACGGCGACCCCGACCCCGAGAAGTTCCACGACGGCTGGTTGCGTACCGGCGACGTCGGCTGGATCGACGAACGCGGGTTCTTCCAGATCACCGACCGCGCCAAGGACGTGATCAAGTCCGGCGGCGAGTGGATCTCCAGCGTCGAGCTCGAGAACACGATCATGGGACACCCCGACGTCATGGAGGCCGCCGTCGTGGGCATCCCCGACGAGAAGTGGCAGGAGCGGCCGCTGGCGTGCGTGGTGCGCCGCGAGGGCGCCCACCTCGAGCCCGAGGCGCTGCGCGACTACCTCGAGTCGCGGGTCGCCAAGTGGTGGATCCCCGAGCACTGGGCGTTCGTCGACGCCGTACCGCGCACGAGCGTCGGCAAGTTCGACAAGAAGGTCCTGCGGGCTCGGTACGCAGCGGGGGAGTTGACCACCGCCGAGTGACTGCGCTCCCACCGGAGCCCGACGACAGGCGGCATGCCCGCCACGCTGGAGGAACGCGCCCGATCGGCGTCGAATCCGGCCCAGGGCGACAGGGTGGCGAGCGAGCTACAGTGTGTGACCGATGGGTCCTCGTCGGTGCGCGTTGACCTGAGGTGTGGGCGTGGTCGAGGGTGAATCCCCAAACGGCGGCAGGTTCGGAGGCGGAGACGTCGCTCCGACGCCTGCCGAGGCCGGGGCCTCCGCAGCCACCCCCGCGGCGACGTCCGGTGGCGTGGCAGTCGCGGCTGCTCCCCCAGCAGCGCCGGCACCGCCGCGGCCGCCTCTGAAGCCTCCCCCGTCGCTGGGTGTCACCGCCGTGGTGGGCCACGCCGATCGGCCACCGGCGTTCACGTCCGCGGCTCCGACTCCGCCGCGGCCGCCCCTCCCGCACCCGCCCGAGCCTCCGCGGCCACCGTCAGCACCCGTGTTGGGGACCGGCGCGGTCACCGCCACCGTCGCAGCGTTGGAGCCCAAGGGTCTGCGCGCGCGGCTGCGCCGGGCGAAGCCGCGCAACCTCGCGATCGCCGGAGCGGTCGCGGCCTCTGTCCTCGCAGCCGTGGCGGTCCTCGGTTTCCTGTTCCTCGGACCGGCGCACGACCAGGACCGACCGGCCCAGTACGCCTTCGACAGCGACGCCGTGCACCGCGTCACCGACGGCGTCGAGTCCTCGTCGTCGCCCGCGGACGCCACCGCGCCGGGAGACCCCAACCCGCTGTGGAACTACGACGTATCGCCGTTGACCCCGACGGGGCCTTCGGGGACGTCGAAGTACATGCCGCCGTACCGAAGCGGCACGTCGGGCAAGTTCATCCCGTACACGCCTCCGAACGGCTCGTCGGGCTCCTCCGGTGGTGGCGACAGCGGTGGGGATGCAGCGGGTCCTGCGCCCCGACCGATGCCCGCCGGCACCTACAGCTACAACGGTTCCGGCACGGTGCCGGTCGCGTTCTGGTCGAAGATCGTGCCGGTGCCGGGCACCGTGACCGCAACGGTCACCGCGGGCGACGGCGGCTGCTCGGGGCTCGCGATCGCCGCGGGAGGCACCACGGTGTCGTCGTCGTACTGCGCCGTCGGTGGCAGCCTCGGTGCGGGGCCACGCAGCCGGACCGTCCAGAACGGCCAGATCACGATGACGTGCTCGGGGCCGCTGCTGCCGGCCGGCGCTCAGGCAGCCGGGGACACCCAGGCCGACTGCACGGCATCGGCGGGATCGGCTTCGGAGAAGCTGACCGGTGTGACGTCTGTCGCCGACGCCGGCAGCACCTGGGTGGCCACCACATCGGTGAGCGGCCCCAACGGTGACTACTGGACCGAGCACGTGAGCATCGACAAGGCCGGTGGCAATGTCGTCGCCCTGCGCAGCGAGGTGCGGTTCGCGCTGCTGGCCTACCAGGAGTCGTCCGCGTTCACGCTGCGGTGATGGTGACGGCATCGCGGCGCCGGCTTGTTCGTGCGCGGTGCGCCGGCGCCGGCGTGCTCGTTGTCGTCCTCGCTCTCCTCGGGGCGTGCACCACGGGTCAGACCTACGAACCCGTCGGTCTGACCCGTCCCAAGGACGACGCGCGCTCTCTCGTGGCTTTGTACCTGACGTGCGGCGACGAGAAGGTCGAGGCGGTCTCGCTGTACCCCGACAGCGGCGACGGCAACGCCGACCACTCCCGGACCCTCTGGCGCATCGAGGGACTCGACTCGGGCGGCAACGCGCCCGAGTACGTGGTCGGTCGCGCCCCGCCGGGGTTCCTGCTCAGCCAGAGACTCGAGCAGCCGCCCGTGCAGAAGACCCCGCTCGTGATCGAGTTCGAGACCTCGAAGGGGACCGCCGCGCTGGCGTTCACCCCGGGCGAGGTCGACCAGGAGAAGGTGTACACGCGCAACACCGAGGGCGAGGTCGCGATGATCGCGCGGGACACCTTCGGTGCCCGCAGCCAGCGCCTCTGCGCCCAGCCCTGAGCTCAGGGAACGAGGTCGCCGATCGACGTCGGGGTCGCGGCGTCTCCCTTGCGACCGAGCGCGAGGCCGGCGATGAAGCACGCCAGCGGGGCGTTGCGGCGGTCGTCGGTCGCGCGTGCGGCCCGGCCGGCGGCGTCGAGGAGCGCGTCGATCACCTCGGGTGTCAGCGCGTCCACGCCGCAGTTCGTCGCGACGCCGTCCAGCCATGTCGTGTCGAAGTCGTTCATTCGGACCCTCCTGTGTTGTCTCTCGAGCTCAGTGCGCGTGCGGACGCGTGGCGAGCGCCACGACCCTGTTCGTCACCGACACCGGTTCGCCTCGCCATCCGCCGTGGAACTCCACGTCGACGAAGCCGCTGGCCGTCATCAGCGCCGCCAGCTCCGTGAGCGCGTAGCGGCGTGGGCGCAGGTGCCGTTCGAGGCGCTCGCCGTCGGCGCCCACGATCGTGAACTGCTGCAGGAGCCGGCCCTCGACAGGATCGAAGCGGCGTCGCTGCAGCACGAGGGTGCCGTCGGGGCTCTCGGACCACTCCGACACGGGAGCCGAGGTGACCACCGAGTCGCGATGGGAGGTCTCGACCAGGATGCGCCCACCCGGGCGCAGGACGCGGTAGGCCTCGTCGAAGACAGCGGAGTTGTCGGACTCCGACGCGAACAGGCCCACCGAGCTGGCAAGGTTGAGCACCGCGTCGGCCCAGCCGTCGGGGACCGGCAGCTCGCGCAGGTCGCCCTCGTCGAAGACGGCGTCGACGCCGACGGCGGCGGCGCGCCGGCGTGCCTCGTCGAGGAGGGCCGCGTCCACGTCGATGCCCCACACGCCGAAGCCCCACGCGGCGAGACGCACGGCGTGGCGGCCGAAGCCGCAAGGTGCGTCGACGACGCGCGCGCCGGCATCGAGGCCGAGGAGCTTCCAGGCCGCCTCCGCCTCGACCTCGGCCTCGGCGTCGAGGCGCGCTACCTCGCCGCCGCGGATGTAGATCTCGCCGAAGTTGCGCCACCACTCACGTTGCATCGGGCCAGCATGCTATCGGTAGCGCCCCGCGGCGGTCCGGCCCGTGCGTAGCATCGGGCGCCATGGCGGACTCCAGTGCTGATGCGACACCTGACGAGGACCACGGGACGGACCGGCGTGTCCCGGCCTGGGCGGCGCCGGGGGGCAGCGGTTACGTGCCCGACGCCGACGGCTACTACCCGCCCCATCGCGACGACTGCTTCGGCTGCGGGCCCACCAACGACGCGGGCTTGCAGATCAAGGTGAGCGCAGATCCGGACTGGGTCGGCGACGGTGTCGGGCTCGTGTGCAGGTACCGCTTCCCCGAGCGGTTCGTGGGTGGACCCGGCGTCGTGCACGGAGGCGCGATCTCCGCGGTACTCGACGACGTGCTCGGCACGGTCCCGATGGCCAACGGCGCCATGTGCGTGACGGGGCGCCTGACGGTCACCTACCGCAGGCCCGTCCTGGTCGGCCACGAGGTTGTGATCCGTGCGTGGCTCGACGGCCGGAGGGGCCGCAAGCTGACCGTCAAGGGCGAGATGTACGACAGCCTCGACCGTGTCCTCGCCCAGGGTGAGGCGACGATGATCGAGATCGTCGAGGGCCACTTCAACCGCGTCGCCGCCGACCTGCCGCCGGAGGAGGTCCCCGACGACTTCAAGCCGTTCATGGCGGGCGAGAACTACCCCTGAGCCCTCCGGCGGAGCGGGCCGGTCCCGAACCGGTTTCGGTGCCCTGAGGCGCGGTGCTAATGTCCCGGTCGGCCTTCGGGGGTGGTGTAATCGGCAACACACGAGGTTCTGGCCCTCGCATTGGGGGTTCGAGTCCTCCCCCCCGAGCCAGCCCCCATGGTCTAGCGGCCTAGGACGCCGCCCTCTCAAGGCGGATGCCGCCGGTTCAAATCCGGCTGGGGGCGCCAAGCGTGGACGACGCGCGCAGCTTCAACGAGCGGACCTTCGGTGCCCTGCGGTACCGCTGGTTCCGCTGGACCTGGGTCGGCGCGTTCCTCTCCACCGCCGGGTCGTGGCTGCAGTCGGTCGTGCTGCAGTTCATCGTGGCGTCCACGTACCAGGACGAGTTCCTCTCGGGGCTCATCAGCTTCCTCAACTTCATCCCCGCGCTTCTCTTCGGTCTCCTCGGCGGTGTGGTCGCCGACCGTGTGTCGCGGCTGCGGCTGCTCATCACGACGCAGTGGCTCGAACTGGTCCTCGCCGGCGCGATGGCACTCGTGTTCGCGCTCGGGTGGGCGCAGTACTGGGTGGTCGCGCTGTTGACGTTCCTGCTCGGGGTCTCGATCTCGGTCAACGGGCCGACCTACTTCGCGTTCTTCCCGTCCCTGGTTGAGCCGCAGGACCTCGCGTCGGCAGTGTCGTTGAACTCGATGCAGTTCAACATCGGGCGCGTCATCGGTCCCGGAGCGGGGGCGTTCCTGCTCGCCGCGGTGGGAGCCCCGGCGGTGTTCGGCCTCAACTCGCTGTCCTACGTCGCCTTGCTGATCCCGCTGCACCTGATCCCGGGCCACCGCGAGAAGCCGCCTCGTACCGGCGAGACGGGCTGGCAGAGCTTCGTGGGCGGGTTCCGCTACGTACGCCGCCAGCCCTGGTTGCAGACGATGCTGCTCAACCGCGTGGTGCAGGCGTTCTTCGCAGCCCAGGTCGTCACCCTGCTCGCGGTTTACGCCGTGAAGGACCTCGGCTTCGAGGCCGAAGGCACCGGCTTCCTGTTCTCCGCGTTCGGGATCGGCGGCATCGTCGGGGCACTGGCCGCGGCGAGCATCACCACGCGTGTGCGCCGCGAGTCGCTGATCCCGGCGGTGGTCGTCGGCATCGGTGCGGCCCAGGTGATGCTGGCCTTCGCCCGCTCGTTGCCCCTCGTCCTGCTGGCGGTGTTCGTGAGCGGCATCGTGTACATCGGCGGGGGCCAGGCCGCCTTCCAGACCATCGTCCAGATGGGTGTGTCCGAGGAGATGCGTGGACGCGTGATGGCGATGCTGTTCACGATCTTCGTGGGGCTGTTCCCGATCGGGGCGCTCGTCTGGGGTGCGATTGCACGCTCGACGGGTGTGGCGTTCACGTTCTGGTCGGGCGGCGCCGTGATGATCCTGTACGGGCTCGCGATCTTCGCGCGGCCGCGCTGGCTCGCGGAGGGCGAGTCGGGCGCGGGTACGGCTGCCGCTCAGGGTTCGAGCGCGTAGCCGAGGTTCCCCGCGCTGTCGCGTGCGAGCACGAGCGTGCACGGCATGCCCAGCACGTCCCCGATCACGGCGTCGCCGGAGTCGTCGCCGCCGGTGGGCCTCGCGACGCCGAGAGCGGCAAGGGCGCGCCCGAGGGCCGCGCCTCCGCCGACGAAGCCGATCTCGACGACCTCGCCCTTGAGGGCTCCCGCCACGAGCGTCAGCGAGAGCTCCAGCACCGGTGGACGCGTGCCGGCGCGCCAGCGGGCGTCGACGACCACCACGTCGTGGCGACCTGGTGCCAGGCCGGTGCCTGCGTGGCCTTCCGGGGGGGGCGGCGCGCTCACCGGAGCAAGCTACCTGTGGCCGTAAGTGGACGCCGGCGCGACGGATCCCTTGGGCGATGTAGGCTGTGCGACGCTTGTACTGCAACGGTCGTGGGGAATGACTCCTCCACGACCCGCACAGGACAAGGGTTTCCGGACCGAACAGGGCGGAAATCGTTGACACACAAGGCTCGCGGCATCACACTGTGGCCCGCGCGTCTGGCGACGCAGCAGCAAAGGAACCGGGAGACCAAGTGAACAAGACCCAACTGGCCGACGCCATCGCCAAGTCGGCAGGCCTGAACCACACACAGGCAGCCGCCGCGCTCGACGCGTTCATCAACACCGTCCAGGGAGAGGTGAAGAAGGGCCAGAAGGTCACGATCCCCGGCTTCGGCACGTTCGCCCGCACCCGGCGCAAGGCGCGCACCGGTCGCAACCCGCGCACGGGAACGGCGATCAAGATCGCAGCCTCCAACGCACCGACCTTCAAGGCGGGCGCCACGTTCAAGGGCATCGTGTCGGGCAAGGCACCGGCGAAGAAGGCCGCGCCCAAGAAGGCCGCGCCCAAGAAGGCAGCAGCCAAGAAGGCCGCGCCCAAGAAGGCAGCAGCCAAGAAGGCCGCTCCCAAGAAGGCAGCAGCGAAGAAGGCCGCGCCCAAGAAGGCCGCCAAGAAGCGCTGACCCGGCCCGGACGTGGGGACGTGAGAGGGGTTGTGGACCCGCTTTAAGTCCCCACGTCGAGGATCGGCCGGGACGTGGGGACGTGAGAGGGGTTGTGGACCCGCTTTAAGTCCCCACGTCGTTTTGGGTTCGAGGATCGGGTCGGGGATTCAGGGGTCGATGCGCTTGAACGACTCGGCGCAGGCGAGGCCGGCCGGCTCTCCCTGAGTTGCCGCCCACGTGCGAATCCCGTCGTCGAAGGCGGCGAGGGCGGCGATGTCGTCGGGGCCGGAGGCGCCCATCGTCGACTCGTACTGGGACTCGTGTGCGCGCAGGGCTGCCAGCTTCGCCGGCAGCGTCGCGCCTATGTCCTCGAAGTGGTCGGCTGCGTCGGTCTCGAACAGGAGGACGTGCGCAGGCCGGTGCGCGCCGAGACCCGAGTCGGGGTAGACGAGCGGCTCGCGAGCGGCAACGACAGCGTCACAGACCGCGAAACCGCACTCGCGATGGTCGGGGTGGAGCCGGTACGGCTTCCACGGGTCGTGGGTGAGCACGACGTCGGGGCGCAGGCGGCGCACCATTTCGGCCACGGTGCGGCGCGTGTCCAGGTCGGAGCGCAGGAAGCCGTCCTCGAAGTCGCAGAACACGACAGCGCCAACCCCGGCCGCCTCGGCGGCTGCGCGCTGCTCGCGCCGGCGGACCTCGACGAGCGATTCCGACGCTCCCTCCGGAGGGTGCCAGGAGCCCTTCGAACCGTCGGTGAGCACGACGTAGGTGCAGTCGGTGCCTGCCGCCGCCCACTTGGCGAACGTCCCAGCGGCGAAGAACTCGCTGTCGTCGGGATGCGCGCAGAACGCGGCTGCCCGCCGAGGTGGGTCGAGGTCGACGCTGCGCACACCAGCATGGCGTCCGTGTAGATGCGGCCCCTGCGCCCTCAACTGCCCGTGCCCGTCGCAGGCGGCAGCGCCTTGCGACGCAGGCCTTCGGGGAAGTCGTCGGCGGTGTCGACGTCGAGTTGCAGTCCGGGACGGCGCAGCACGCGCACCGGCAGGTTCGCGCGGTACGCGGCCGCCACGTGCGTGCGCATGCTGTTGGGGCCGAAGCGTGCAGGTATCGCCTCCGGAGGCGAGAGCACGAGGGCGTTGGTGCCCGTGCCGGAGCGGTCCGGTGCCACCACCACCCCCGGGCGTGACGGGAGCCGCAACAGCGCGTACACGTCGTCGACCTCGAGACGTGCGAGGTCCCCCGCAACCACTGCGAGCGTGTGCACGGCGAGGCCCTGAGCTTCCCAGACCGCGTCGGCGACCGCGGCGTTGAGGCCCTCCCCGGACTCCACGATCGGCCAGGCCCCGTGTGCCTCTGCGAGATCGAGTACGTCGCGGTCGTCGCTGACCACAGCCGTCGGCAGCACCGCGACGAGCGTGTCGATCACGTGCGTGGCCATCGTCTCGGCGATGCGTGCGCGTTCGCCGTCGGGCAGGACCGTGCGGAGGCGCGCCTTGGCTGACGCAAAGGACTTCTGCGGGACGACGGCGAGGCGCCGTTCCCCGTCGGGGGGCAGCGCCGGATCGAGCATGAACGGATCCTAACCGGGCCGGGTCTACGGTAACGGGGGACGACGACGACGGGTCCACAACACCATGGCCGACCTTCTCTACAAAGTGGGCTGCGCGGTGCTGAGACCACCGGTGCTCTCCTGGTTCAAGGTCGACGTGCGCGGCCTCCACCGGGTGCCCACCGACGGCCCCGTGATCGTCGCGAGCAACCACATCTCCCACATGGACCCCTTGGTGCTCGAGCGCACGGCGCTGCTGCTGCGTCCCAAGGTGCGGTACCGCTTCCTCGCCAAGGCCGAGCTCTTCGAGAAGCAGCCGCTCGCGTGGGCGATGCGCCGTCTCGGCCAGATCCCCGTCGACCGCGGTTCCGCCGCCGCGAGCGACTCCCTGCACTCCGCGCGTGAGGCGATCGAGCGCGGCGAGGCGGTCGTGATCTTCCCCGAGGGCACCGTCTCGCTCACGTTCGTACCGATGCGGCCGCACTCGGGCGTGGGCCGACTCGCACTCGACACGGGCGCCCCGGTCGTGCCGGCCGGCGTGTGGGGAACGCACCGCAGCATGACCAAGTACCGCCGACGCGACCTCGCGTGGAGGCGACCCGTCACCGTCGACTACGGCCCGCCGCGGGTGTACACGCCCGACGACGGTGATGCGCGCACCGTCACCGAGTCGATCTGGGCCCGGGTCATCCACGAGGTCGTCTCCGCGCGTGCCCGCTATCCGGACACCCCCGGACCGGATGACTGGTGGGGCCCGCCCGACTGGCCGATCGAGAGCGCGGGCCGCTGGCGCCCGAAGCTGCACAAGTCGATGGCCCCCGAAGAGGCACTCGCCGAGGCGAGAGCAGCGATGGCGGGAGAGCGCGACTGATGCAAGCGACCGTGGCCGTGGTGGGTGCGGGATCGTGGGGAACCACGCTCGCGGCGCTGGCTGCCGATGCCGGCCACACCGCCCGTATCTGGTGCCGCCGCGCCGAGATCGCCGCGGAGATCTCGGCGGAGCACCGAAGCCCCTACCTGCCCGGGATCTCGCTGCCCTGGGCGTTGCGCGCCTCGACCGACGCCTCCGAGGTCCTCGCCGGTGCCGACTACGTGCTCGTCGCGGTGCCCTCCCACGCCCTCGGGGACGTGATCGGTGCGATGGCGGGCGAGATCGGCGCGGACGCCACCGTCCTGTCGGTGTCCAAGGGCATCGAGCAGCAGACGCTACGGCGCATGACCGAGGTCCTCGCGGCGGAACTGCCCCAAGTCGCCGCCGCACGGATCGGGGCCCTCAGCGGCCCGAACCTCGCGCGTGAGATCGCGCAGCACCTCCCCGCCGCGACCGTGGTCGCGATGCACGACAGCGCTGCTGCCGCTGCCGCACAGGCGACGTTCATGACACCGAACCTGCGCGTCTACACCAACACCGACGTGCTCGGCGTCGAGCTCTGCGGCGCCGCGAAGAACACGGTCGCGATCGCAGCGGGCATCGTCGACGGGCTCGGCTTCGGCGACAACGCCAGCGCGGCGCTGATCACACGCGGCCTCGCCGAGGTCACACGTCTCGGAATGCGTCTCGGGGGCGATCCCCTGACCTTCGCGGGTCTCGCCGGTGCAGGCGACCTCATCGCGACGTGTACGAGCCTGCAGAGCCGCAACCGCCACGTCGGCGAGGAGCTCGCCAAGGGTCGCAAGGTCGGCGAGATCGTCGACGACCTCGCCATGGTGGCCGAGGGCGTCAACTCGACGCGAGCCCTGTGCGACCTCGCTGCCGGCGCCGGTGTGGAGATGCCGATCGCCGACCAGGTCGCACGCGTGCTCTACGACGGCGTCAACGCGACCGAGGCCGTCCAACAACTCATGGGCCGTGCGCCGCGGCCCGAGGTCTACTGAGCGCCGCTGCGTTCCCAGCTACGCTGCCTCCGACGTGACCCGACCAGCCCGGTTCAGCACCATGTTCGGCCGACGCCACAGCGACAATCCGCTCGACGTCGCAGCCGACATCGGCGCGCTGGTGGTCTCGATGCCCGGCACCGTGTGGCCCTACTGGCTCGAATGCCAGACCGACGCTGGTTCGGCCGCATTCGTGCCGCTCGGGGACCCGCCCCTCGCGCGCAACGTGACCCATCTCGACTGGACACCCGTCGGGACCCTCGAGAGCGGGCATGTTGCCCACGTCGACCCCCGTGGCCTCGTGGTGCCCCTCCGTGGTGGTGGGGCACTCGACTGGTGGATCCGCGGCCCCGGCGGGTGGGTTCATCCGAGCCGGTGTGCTCCGGGCGATGTGAGACAGACACTCGTGGACGGCACACCTGTGGTCACCACGAGCGTCGCTCTCGCCGGGGGCGGCCGCGTCTCCCAGACGGTGTTCGCCACCGCGGGCCCCGAGCGTGCCGTCGTCGAGTTCCGCAACGAATCCGACGCCCCGGTGGCGCTTGCCCTCGTCCTGCGACCGTTCGACATGCGTGGGACGGCCAGGGTGCGCAGCGTCGCCGTCACCGGATCCGGTCTCGAGGCCGACGGAGCCGTGTTCGTCACGTGGGCCGACGCGCCCCTCGCGGCGGTGTGCGGCCGCCTCGGCGAAGGCGACCTCGTAGGCCCTCTTGCCGGCGTCGACGTGGCGGCCACCGGGGAGTCAGCGGGCTGCACCTGCGAGGATCCCGGCGGGCACGCGACCGCTGCCGCCGTCACCGTCGTGACCCACGGTCGCGGCCTCACCGTCGCGCTCGGCGCAGGGGAGCACGGAGCGGAGCCGGAGCCCCCACCCGGCTCTGCGGCGGTGGCTCGGGGTTGGCGATCCCTGCGCTCGACGGGGCCGGCAGTCGAGATGGACGGGTCCGAGCTGCCGGCGGCCCTCGAGGCGCAGTTCGGACACCTCCTCACCTCGGGTCGGGAGCGGGCGTTGGAACCCGAGATCGCGCGTGCGCTGTGCAGGCTGGATCGCCACGGCGAGGTGCGGGACGCGCTCGCGCGCCGTGTGGGCGCAGGTCGCCGCTCGGGCGCCGCGCTGGACGCGGTCGCGTTCCTGCTCGTCGCCGGGGAACTGTGGCGACACACGCGCGACGTCGAGTTCTTCGCCGGTCTGGGCCACGAGATCGCACGCGCCGCGGCCGCGTTGGAACGAGAGGTGATGCTCGCGGCCAAGCGCGGTGCCGGGCTCGGACCCATCGGCCCCCGGCTCGTGACGGTCGCCGGGGCAGCCTCTGTCGCAGCCGAACTCGACGCCGAAGCGGGAGAAGGAGGCATCGTCGACGCTGTCACGGCGATCAGGGCTGCTGCCGAAGAAGAGGCGGACCTGCGCTTCGCCTCCGAGCACGAGCGCCTCGCCGATGACCTCGAGTCGGCGCTCGAGTGGGCACTCGCGCGCACATGGGACCCCTACGTGGCGGCGTCGGACCCGCGCCTCGCCGTGGCGCTGGCCTCTCCGGATGCCGAGGTGGGGTTGCCCGCGCGTGCGAGCGGCGGCACGGACATGCGCGCCGCGGCAGCACTGGGACACGTGTACGCGTGCGCGCGTTCGGAGAAGGCGTGGGACGTCGTATCACTCCTCGCCGGAGCCGCGCAGCCGACGTGGACGTGGCCATCGGTCCTGAACCCCCGTAGCGGCGGCGGTTGCGGGGGAGAAGGCGCCGACGCGACGGTGGCTGCCCGTTTCGTCAGCGCGCTCTTGTCCTGCTGCGTCGCCCCGACACCCGACGGCCTCGCCCTCCTTCCCGTCCCGCCGCCGTCGACGCCGTTCGCCGCGTCGCGCCTCGCCACGCCCTACGGGTACCTCGATCTCCAGGTGAGACGCGACGGCGAAGCCACCGTGCTCGCGTGGCGCGGGCTGTGGGGGCGGCGCACCCCGGTACTGACCGTCCCGGGACTGGACGCCGACCGCTGGTCGACCGAGGAACCCGCAGGCACGGTCTCCTTGTGACCTTCGGGGCCTCGGCAGCTTGTCAGGGCAGGGCGTCGAGGATCACGTCCACGACCGCGTCGGTGGCGTTCTCGCCCATCAGCCCGATACGCCACATGCGCGACGCGTGCTCGCCGACACCGGCGCCGATCTCGAGGTTGCGCTCCATCAGCAGACGGCGGCGCACCTCGGCAGCATCGACTCCGGCCGGCACCAGGGCCGTCGTGAGCTGAGGCAGCCGCGAGCCCGCGTGCGCGAACAGGTCGTAGCCGCGGTCCTCGAGCACCGCCTGCAGGCGCGAGCCGGCAGCCATGTGACGATCGTGACGGGCCTCGAGGCCCTCCTCGATCACCACTCGCAGGCCCTCGTGCAGCCCGACGAGCATCGAGACCGGCGCCGTGTGGTGGTAGGCGCGCTCCTCGAGGTAGCCCGAGATCAGGGACACGTCGAGGTACCAGGACTGCACCGGGGTCGTGCGCGTGCCGATGCGTTCGACGGCCCGAGCGCCGAACGTGATCGGCGCGAGGCCCGGCGGGACCGACAGGCACTTCTGGGTACCGGAGTAGCAGACGTCCACACCCCACGTGTCCACCTCGACCGCAATGCCGGCAAGCGAGGTGACCGTGTCGGCCACGACGAGGACCTCGGGCGCCACCGAAGCTGCCGCCGCGCAGACGGCGGCTGCGTCGGTCCACGCGCCCGTGGAGGTCTCGGCGTGCACGAACGACAGGAGGCGAGCGTCCCGGTGCCTCGTCAGTGTCGCCGCCACCGCGTCGGCGTCGACGGGGTTGCCCCAGCCGGCATCGACGCGCACCACCTCGGCACCACAGCGGCGGGCGACCTCGCACATGCGTTCGCCGAAGAGCCCGTTGACGCACACGACGGCGGTGTCGCCCGCCTCGAGGACGTTCACGAACGCGGCCTCCATCGCGGCCGAGCCCGTGCCCGACACCGCGAACGTGACCGGGTTGTCGGTGCCGAACACGAGACGCAGCATCGCAGATACCGCGTCGACGACCGCGAGGAAGGCCGGGTCGAGGTGCCCTGTGATCGGTCTCGCCAACGCATCGAGCACGCGGGACGAGACGTTCGAGGGGCCGGGCCCGCACAGCAGACGCGCCGGCAGGTGAGCTGCCGGTGGTACCTCGGGGTCCAGGCCGCCTACGGGGTCGTACGGAAGCTGATTCACGACGGGCGGTAGGCTAGGCCCATGCTGCTGGACCGGCTCGATTCGCCCGCGGACCTGCGCCGGCTCACGCCCGGCGAGCTCGCCGAACTGGCGGCGGAGATCCGTTCGTTCCTCGTCGCCGAGGTCGCCCGTACCGGCGGCCATCTCGGCCCCAACCTCGGTGTCGTCGAACTGACCCTCGCCCTGCACCGCGTGCTCGACAGCCCCAACGACCTGATCGTCTGGGACACCGGCCACCAGGCCTACGTCCACAAGCTCGTGACCGGCAGACGCTCCGGCTTCGCCACCCTGCGCCAGATGGGCGGCATGTCGGGCTACCCGTCACGTCGCGAGAGCCCCCACGACGTCGTCGAGAACAGCCACGCGTCGACGTCGCTCAGCTACGCCGCCGGCCTCGCGACGGCGTTCAAGAAACGGCGTGAGGCTCGCCGTGTGGTGGCCGTCATCGGCGACGGAGCGATGACCGGTGGCATGGCGTACGAGGCCCTGAACCAGATCGCGGGCCGCGGCATCGACATGACCATCGTGCTCAACGACAACGGGCGCAGCTACAGCCCGACGGTCGGAGGCCTCGCCCGCCACCTCAACCAGCTCCGCATCGACCCGCTCTACCGCCGCGCCAAGCGTGACGTGAGCGAGGCGCTGCAACGCTTCTCGCGCCCGGGCGATCTGCTCGCGTCCGGGATGCACCGCCTGAAGGGGAGCCTCAAGGAGCTCGTCGCCGACCCGACGATGTTCGACTCCCTCGGTCTCGCCTACTCGGGTCCGATCGACGGCCACGACGTCGCCGCGGTCGAGATGGCCCTGGCCAACGCGATCAGCGTCGAGGGCCCCACGGTCGTGCACCTCGTGACGCGCAAGGGCGAGGGCTACGAGCCGGCGCTCGCCGACACCAAGGACCATCTGCACGGAGTCGGCGTCTTCGACCCCGAGACGGGTCAGGCGCGCAGCGCCGCGGGCGGGGTGTCGTGGACCCAGGTCTTCGGCGAGGCACTCGTCGCCGAGGCGCGCAACCGCCCCGAGGTCGTCGCGATCACCGCCGCGATGGGCTCCAGTGTCGGCCTCGATCTGATGGACGCGGAGTTCCCCGACAGGACCTACGACGTCGGCATCGCCGAGCAGTACGCGGTCACCTTCGCCACCGGGCTCGCGATGGGTGGCCTGCGCCCCGTGGTCGCGGTGTACGCGACGTTCATGAACCGTGCGCTCGACCAGGTGCTGATGGACTGTGGCCTGCACCATCAGCCGGTCACGTTCGTGCTCGACCGAGCGGGGATCACGGGCAACGACGGCCCGTCCCACCACGGCATCTACGACCTCGGCTTGTTCCGGCAGGTTCCCGGCCTCGTGATCGCGGCGCCCGCCTCGGCGGCCGAGCTGCGCGACCTGCTCCACACGGCGCTGTCACACGACGGCCCCTTCATGATCCGCTTCCCCAAGGGCAGCACCCACTCGGCGCCCACGGGCGATCCGGCGCTGCTCCCGGTGGGGGAGTGGGATGTCGAGCCCTGCCCCGGTGGCGCCGTCCTCCTCGGTGTCGGCAACATGGTCGACGTGGCGCACAAGGTGGCGCTGATACTCGAGGAGCGCGGCATCCCGGCCGCGGTCACCAACGCCCGCTACGTGAAGCCCCTCGATCCGCGGCTACCCGACCTGGCCCGCGACGCACGTCTCGTGGTCACGATCGAGGACCACGAGGAACAGGGGGGTTTCGGATCTGCCGTCCTCGAGGCCCTTGGCGACGCCGCTGTCACGACCCCGGTGCAGCGCTGCGCCGTGCCCGAGGGGTACCTCGAGCACGGATCGGTCGCCGCCCTCCACGAGCTCTGCGGCCTCACCCCCGACCACATAGCCGACGCCGTCACCGCCCGCTGGCCCCGCTAGCGCGCGGTCCGGGCGCCGGCCGCCGGCGCCCGTCTGGGCGCCCGGCCCGCGGTCTGGGCGCCCGGCCCGCGGTCTGGGCGCCCGGCGCCCATCCCCAAACGCGGGTGGTTTGTGTCGATGGCGGGTCATCCCGCCCGCGTTTGGGGTGGGGACCTCCCCGAACGCGGGTGGTTTGTGTCGTCGGCGGGTCATCCTGCCCGCGTTTGGGGTCTGGGGGGTCTGGGGGGTCTGGGGGTCTGGGGGTCTAGGCGCACTCGCCGTGGCCGAGGTTCACCGCGAAGGGGAGCGCCTCGTCCCAGTCGACGTAGCCGTCGGGCTCGTCCTCGGGTGTGCCGAGGCCCTCGTAGTCGGCCACGAGAGCCTGCAACTTGTCCTTCCCGGTGTCCCTGGCCCAGCTCCGGAACGTCTGACCCGCGCTACGGTCCGCGTCGTACGCGGCGACGAGGGCCGCGACTGCGTCGGGGGCGTGCTTTGCGGCGAGCTTCGCGACCCGGATACCGAAACTCACGCCCTCGGCGCCGAGGCCGCCGCCGACCATGAGCTGGTACCCCGGCGCCGAGACCCCGTGGAAGCGACGTTCGGTCCCGAACAGTCCGATCTCGCCGAGGTGGTGCTGACCGCACGAGTTCGAGCAGCCACTGATGTTGACCTTGACCGGGACCTCGCCGAGATCCTCGCGCAGGAGCACGTCGCGCACGGCCTTGGCGAGGCCGCGGGACTGGGTGATGGCGAGGTTGCACGTGTCGGCACCGGGGCAGCTCACAGGATCCCCGGCTGCGTGGGCGTGCGACCCGCCGAGGCCGATGGCATCGAGGCGATCCCACAACTCCGCGACCCGCGCGGCTGGGACGCCGCGGAACACGAGATTCTGGCGGTTCGTGAAGCGCACGTCGGCGTCGCGTGCGCCCGGGGCGGCGAAGTCCTCGACGATGTCGGCGAGGCCGAGGAACTGCGCCGTCGTGATGTCGCCGAGGACCACGGTGACGAACGCCGCGAACGCGCCGTCGGTGGTCGCGACGACGTTGGACTCGAGCCACCTGGCCAGCCTGGGGTCGTCCACAGCGGGCTTGGCTGCGGGCGCGACCGTGACGGGGCCGCGGTCGGCGCCGGCGGCGACGACGACGTCGGGCAAGCCCGGGTTGACACCGGAGACCGCGATGACCGCGTTGCGTTCTGCCAACACCTTGGTGCGGAACTCGTCGATGCCGATCTTCTGGATCAGCCACTTGAGCCGCGAGCGGTTGCGGTTCTTGCGCTCGCCCTCGCGGTCGAATACGCGGAGGATCGCCTCGAGCGTGGGGATCAGCCACGCCTGCGGTGTGAAGTCCTCGAGCGCTTGCGCCTCGAACGGTGTCGTGCCGAGCCCGCCGCCCACGAGAACCCTGAAGCCGAGCTCACCGGTCTCGGGATGGGTCACCGCGATCGGGCCGATGCAGTTGATCGCCGCCTGGCCCCAGTCGTTGAAGTCACCGGAGAAGTTGATCTTGAACTTGCGGGGGAGGCGCTGCGCCGCCGGATTGCGGAGGAAGTGCCGGAACGCCGCGTCCGCCCACGGGGTGACGTCGAACGGCTGGCCCGGCCAGACGCCGGCCAGAGGGTCGGCTTGGACGTTGCGGACCGTGTCGCCGCAGGCCTCCCGTGTAGTCATCCCCGCCGACGCGATCCAGCGCATGACGGTCGGGACGTTGTCGATCGCGACCAGGTGGAACTGGATGTTCTGGCGTGTCGTGATGTGGCCGAACCCGCGCGCGTACTCGGCCCCGACCTTGGCCAGGATCCTGAGCTGGCCGGCCCGGACCACGCCTCCGGGGAACTTGACGCGCACCATGTGCACGTTCTCCTGGTGGCGGATCCCGTAGATGCCGTTGTTGAGCCGGATGCGGCGGAAGTCCTCTTCTGCGAGCACACCGTTGTCGCGGTCGGCTATGTAGCGCTCGAGGTCGCGGACCTCGGCCTCCTCGGCGGCGGGTACCGCGGTGAGGTCGACGTGGACCCCGGCTGCGTCGGTCGGGCGGAGGATCTGGGTCATGGTCTTCCCCGGGTCTCAGGTGTCGGTGGGTACGGGCGCGTCGGCGTGGAGACCGCACTCGGTCTTGGAGGTGCCGGCCCAGCGCCCGGCACGGGCGTCGTCGGCGGTGGTCGGACGCGTGCACGGCGCGCACCCGATCGAGGGGTAACCGCGGTCGAGGAGGGGGTTGTAGGCGACTTCGTGGACGGCGCAGTAGGCCTGGATGTCGGCGGTGGTCCACGCGCACAGCGGCGCGAACTTGACCATGTCCCACTTGTAGTCCCAGGCGACCGGCGGCACCGCTGCCCGCGTGGCGGACTGGTCGCGACGGATGCCCGTCATCCACGCGCACGCGCTGCCGAGCGCGCGACTCATCGGCTCGAGCTTGCGGATCGCGCAGCAGGCCTCGCTGTCGCGCTCGTACAGGCGTGGACCGTGGGTCACCGCCTGAGCGCCGATGTCGACAGCGGGGCGGTACACCTCGAGGTCGAGGTCGGGGTAGCGCGCGAGCGTCCGTGCGATCGTGGCCTCGGTCGTCGCGAACAGGAAGCCCGTGTCGAGCGTGAAGACCCGCACCGACGCGTCGACCTTGTAGGTGATGTCCAAGAGCACGAGATCCTGGAACGAGCACGCGGTCGTCAGTGTGGCGCCGAAGAGGTCGACGGCGACCTTGACGATCTCGTGCGCGTCCGCGCCGTCGAGCTCGTGGTTGAGGTGGGCGACGTGTTCGGGAGTGAAGTCCTCGGGGGGGACCGATCTCAGGTCTGTGGTCATCGGCTTCGATCCGTGGGGCTGGCGGTGTGCGGACCGGAGGGGTCCGCGGGCAGGGATGCCGGAGGCTGGCGCGCGTGCGGTCTCGTCAGCGCGAACAGCAGGCGCCGGGGAGGTAGGCGCCGAGGAGCCAGCCGGCCGTGTCGCCCGCGCAAGGAGAAGCGGACGTGCCTGGACCCGCAGGATGCGCGCGCACGGGCAGACGGCCTGGCGAAGACATGGCCGACACCCTAACGCCGACCCCGCGGCACGGTCAAGGGCCCCAGCGCTGCACACGGGGACTGCCGTGTCGGGCTGGTTCGGCTAAAGAGCGCGTCCCTAGCCTCCGACCACCTAGGGGCGACCACCTAGGGGATCGGGTGCGGCCGGAGGCATGCAGACACGCGATGAGTAGCCAGAACGCGATCCTCGGAGACGGAGCCCGCGCCGGGTGGCCGTCGATCTCGGTGCTCATGCCTGTTCGCAACGAGTCCGGGACGATCGGCCCTGCGCTGGACAGCATCGCTGACCAGACCTACCCGGTCGACCTGCTCGAGGTCATCGTGATGGACGGCCGCTCCGAGGACACCACGGTGGACGAGGCGATCACCTGGGCGCGTGCGCACCCGCAGGTGCGGATCCGGATCGTCGAGAACCCGGCGCGCCTCCAAGCGGCGGGGTTCAACATCGGACTCGAGCAGGCCGGCGGGGACCTCGTCTTCATCATGTCGAGCGCCCACGGCGGCATCGACGCCGACTACATCGAGACGATGGTGCGCGCGCTGCAGTCCGACGAGTCGATCTGGGTCGTGGGCGGCCACGCACGAGCCCGCGGGACGACACGCTGGGGCGACGCGGTCGCACGCGCCCTCCGCCACCGGTTCTCCCTCGGTGGGCCGGACTGGCGCATGGGCGGCGCCGCACGCGACACCGACCATGTCGGTTACGGCCTCTACCGGCGCCTGGCGTTCGACAAGGTCGGCGGCTTCTCCGAGCATCTCGTCATCAACGAGGACTACGAGCTGACCCATCGGATCCGCAGCGCCGGCGGGCGCGTGCGACTCGAACCGGCGTCCAGCTCGTACTACCTGACCCGCGCCACACCCGCGAAGCTGGCGCGCCAGTACCTGACCTACGGCAGGTACAAGGCGCACGTCCTGCTGGAACACCCCGGCAGCACGAAGCTGCGTCACGTCATCCCGTTCGCGTTCGTGACCGCCCTCGCCGCGATGGCCGTCGCGACGCCGGTTTCGCGCGCGGCCCGTATCGGCCTCGCGGCGACGTTGGCCGTCTACGCGGCCGCGTCGGCCCACGCCGCTCGCAAGGTATGCGGGGACGACCCCGGCCTCGTCCCCGATGTGGTTGCCGCCGACGCGATCATGCACGTCTGCTACGGAGTCGGCAACGTCGTCGGTGCCGCCGACGTCGCGCGTCATGGAGCCCACCACGAAGAGGACTCGACCACGACCACCGAGGGAGTGCTGCTCTGGTCCCACGAGCCCGAGAGCGAGTCGCCGCGATTCGTGGCCGCGGAGCCGGCGTAGTGGCGCGCGGGGGCCGACGACGCATGCGGATCCTCGTCGTGGGCCGCGGGCTGCCCGAACAGGGCGGCATCCCGACGTTCCTCGAGTTGCTGATGCGCGGCCTGCGCAACGACGCGCGTGTCGACGCCAGCTACTGCAACCTGACGGCGCCTCACGCCCGCGCGGCAGCGGGCAAGCTCACGATGGGCAACCTCCGACGTCTCGTCGCCGACGTCCGCCGCGTGTTCCGTGAGGCCCGCGGCGTCGATGTCGTCCACTACCACTGCGCGACGACAGCGCTCGGCAAGGACGCCGCCGCCGCGATACGAGGCAGCGGTGGGGATCCATCGGACCACGTGCCGATCACCGCTCCGCTCACGTTCCTGCGCGGTGGCGCGTTCGCCGTGGCCGGCCGCCTCCGCGGCGCCCGCGTCGTCGTGCACGTGCACTCCAACGACGACCTCTCCTGGGGGCGGACCACGTGGGGGCGTGTGTCGCTGCGACTGTCGTCGTTCGCCGTGGACACCTTCGTGGCGGTGTCGCGCCCGATCGAAGCGGTGTTGCGCGACGTGTTCCCGAACAGGCTCGTTCTCTACGTGGCGAACGCCGTCGACGTGCACGAGTTCGACCACCGCCGGGAACGTGGCCCCGGTCAGCCCCTGCGTGTGACGTACCTGGGTGTGGTGACCGGCCGCAAGGGCCTGGACGTGATGTTGGACGCGCTCGAGCAGCTCGGCGGCTCCGTCGACCGGTTCCGGGTCGAGATCGCGGGCTCGGCACCCGCGGAGGGGCCCGCCGAATACGAACGCGTCCGCGCGGCCTACGACGCTGCCGGGCTACCCAACGTCGAGTTCACCGGCAACAAGGACCACGACGGCGTCGTCGAGGTGCTGTGCCGCACCGACGTGCTGATCCTCGTCTCCTTCGGCGAAGGGCTCCCGATGGTGATCCTCGAGGCGATGTCCGCCGGGGCAGCGGTGATCGCCACCGCAGTGGGTCAGGTCACCGACGCGGTCGTCGACGGTGTCACCGGCTTCATCGTCCCGGTCGGGGACGCCGGCGCGCTCGCGGCGGCGCTCGGGCGTCTCGTGGACGATCCCCTTCTGCTCGACACCCTCGCGAGCGGGGGACGCAAGCGGGCCGAGGAGATGTTCGACCTGTCGCGGCTCTGCGACGACGTCGTCGCCGTCTACGCGTCGACCTTGGCGTGATCCGCGGTCGCCGCCTCGGGTTCGCGGTCCCGGCGGCCTCCCAGTAGCACGTGGATACCAGCCGGTAGGCTCCGGAGCAGCACGATCGCGGCCAACGCGAGGCCGGTCACGACGCCGCCGAGGATCATCCAGAGTCCCCTGGGGTCGGGTGTCGACGTCACCCGGGCCGAGTGCGCGACCGGTTCGAGGACGAAGGTCGTGCCCAGGGACTCCACGACAGCGGTCGCCCGCGCAGCGATGGCGCCGGCATACGTGAGCGCACGCTCGCCATCTGGTCCGGTGACGCCGATCTGGATCACGGTGGACTGGCGTGGGAGCTGGACCTGCACCGTGTAGTCGTCCGCCACGCCCTCGTCGAGGCCCGCAGCCATCCGAGCCTGGGCGAGCACCTTGGGCTCGGCCATGATCGACGCGTAGGTGGCCGGGACCTGTCCTCTGCTCAGCAGGTCGAGCTCGTAGGAGTTCTCCTGGGTACGCGGTGTGATGACCACCGAGACTTCGGAGCGGGCGAGCGGTGCCAGACCGCTTGCGGCGACGTAGCCGGCCCCACTGCAGACGACCAGCAGAGCGACGGCCAGGGTCACGCGCCACGGGCGTGCGACGAAGAGAAGCTGCCAGCGGCGACGTTTGAGGCTCGCCGTTGCAGGGAGCCCCGCCGTCGCCGCGGTGACGCGTCGCTCCAGGGCGAGACCGATCGCCACCACGACGAGAACGGCCCGCACCTGACTCAGGTGCAGGAAGAAGCTCGCGATCGCCCACGCGAGCAGCCCCACCCACACCCCGAGAGCCAGCATGGCATCGCGGCTCGCGAAGCGACGCGGCAGCGCGGACCCGGCTCGCCACCACGCCCGCAATGCGGTGACCAGGGCGCCGGCGTAGAACGCCAGCCACGCGAGGAGGCCGAGCACACCTCCCTCGGCCGCCATCTGCAGGTAGAGGTTGTGCGGAGCCCAGGTCTTCTCCGAGACGATCCCGAACCGGCGCAGGTAGTCGGGCTCGACCGTCTCGAAGTTGCCGGCCCCGACGCCGAGCAGCGGGTGTTCCTTGATCATGTTGATCCCGGCCTTGAGCGCGGCGACCCTGCCCTCGATCGAGGGGTCGGCTTGCTCGCCTGCGAGTGCGGTCCCGACCTGGGTCACCGTCGAGAGCCGCGAGCCCAGCCCCGGGATCATGAGGACGACGACGGCGGTGAGCGGTGCGAGGAGCAGCAGCATGCGGTACTTGCGACCTGCGCACAGGAACCAGGTCACGACCGCGACGCCCATCGCCAAGAGGCCACCTCGGGAGCCCGAGAGGTACACGCCGACCATGCACACTCCCGCGGCGGCGAGCCAGACCCAACGCAGGGACTTGAACCGTCGCAACGTCCACAGCGAGAGGGCGAGGGGGATGAACATCACGATCTGGCGCGCCCAGAAGTTCGAGTCGGGCAGCGGACCCGTGTGCCGTTGGGTTGCCCCACCCAGATCGACGACCGTGACGCCGCTGAACCCGAAGAACGTCGTCGAGTTCCCGAAGACGTACTGGCCGACGACGGAGAGGAGCGACAACGCCGCGATACACGCGACGGCTACGGCGGCGATCCTCGTGACCCACCCACGTGAGGCCATGATCCAGGTGAGGAGCACGAGGAAGACGAGGGTGCGGACGCCGTCGAACGCGGCGCCGATCGCCAGTGACCTGTCGGTCGCCGACACGTAAGTGGCGCCTTGGACGGCGACGAAGACGACGTAGACGAGGAAGAGCGGCGACCAGAAGGGCCTGACGGAGCCGCGCCGCCAGCCCACGAGGACGGCCAGGGTGGCCAGGCCCAACCCCGCGAGATGGGGGCTCACCCCCCCTACGGAGCCGATCACGTCGTTCACACCCGAGAGCTCGAGGAAGACGAGCAGCAGGGCGGCCCACGCGGGCTCGCGGATGACGACGGGTATCGCGGCGAGGCCCGCGAGCACCGCGAGAGGGACGATCCACGACCCGAGGACGACACCGGCCACGAGGGCGCACAGCCCGGCGGCGACGCCGAGGACCGCCACGCCCGTGAGCGGGAAGCGCTCGGGTACGAGATCCAGCAGCGGTGCTGTATGGCCGGCGCGGTCGGACCGCAGGAGGGCTGGCACGGATCGTCGGCCTTAGGGCGCGTCAGACCAGGTCATGGCCCGTGCGTCGGTCAGCGTGCCTTCCGTCTGGGCGATCGCGCCGCCGCCCGTGTCGGTGCCGGCGGGACCGGTCGCCTCCCGGGGCGGCACCCGCGACGGCGGCCGCGAGCGCTCCCTGGCCCGCACCAGGCCGAGGGTCAACTGCTGGACGGCGACGCCGACGACGGCTCCGACCACGAGTACGACGGCGAGGAAGGGAACCTTCGGTATACCCGAGGCCTTGGCCGTGCCGGTGGCGTCGCTGATCGGGCGCACGTCGTAGGGCTGGGACAGGCTCGCGATGTACTGCGAGGTCCGGTTGACCAGGTCGTCGACGACGGCCTCGGCAGTCGCCCCGCTGGGCGCTGTCGCTGTCACGTCGATCACGGCGGTGGACGGCACCACCGAAGCGGATGTCTCGATCTCGGCACTGGTGTCGGTCGAGAGGTTCTGCGCGCTGATCGCTGCATTCGACCACTCGGGCAGGCGGAACATCTCCGCGTAGGTCTCGACGATCTGTCCTCGCGAGAGGGTCTCGTAGTACCCGCTGACGGCGGTCTCGGAGACACTCCTCGACGGCAGCACCACAACGGACGCCGTGGCCGTGTACGTCGTCGGCCGGCCGAGCACGTACACCGATCCGGCCGCGGCTACGGCGGCGAACGCGATCGTGCCGGCGACGATGCTCATCCGGAGTGGGCGCCGCCGCCTCGGGGTCGAGTTGGTTGCGGTTGACATTCGGTGGATGCTACTTGCGCTCCGCTACGCCCCGGACGGGGGTAAGGGCGCCTCCGAACGGCGTTTGGCACTCTCGACGGCCAGGACATCCCCTGGCGCGCCGGCAACGCACTACTTGTCCGGAGGCGAGCCCTATCGGCAGGGTCAGCTGCCGAGGACTCTGATGCGGTTCCAGGGGATGTGGGCCATGTTGTGGTAGTCCCACGCGAGTCCGGCGGCGGGGTACGGGTTGGTGCCGTCCTCGCCGGTGGGGACCTCGAAGGGGAACGCCATGTTGGCGCCGCCGGTGTCGCCGACGTAGGCGCCGTATGTCTGGAGGGCCTTGGCGATCGTTCGTTCCCCGGGGGTGATGCCCGCGATCGAGTCGACGTCGATGGAGGGGTCGAGTTGGATGCGGGCGCCTTCGGGTATGCAGTTCGCGGCGCTCGAGTTCCCGTCGGTCGTGGTGGCGGGGTAGCGGTAGGAGCCGCGGCAGGCCTTGGCGGAGGAGAACACGAGGGCGTGGGGGATGTCGCCGTTGCGGATCTCGTTCACGCGTACGAGGCCGGCGAGGCGGGAGATGCCGGCGCCGACGGCGTTGTTCGTGACCGGTGTGGAGCGGCCGTCGCCGTCGAGGGGCAGGACCGCGCCCCACGATGCCGACCAGGTGGTGGTGTTGATCTTGCGGGCCTGCCACAGCTCGTAGCTGTAGCCGCTGGTGCGGTCGACGACGACGAGGTGGCCGTCGCTGCCGGACGCGGCGGCGGCGTTGTCGGGTATCGGGACGAGTTGGTGGGTCAGGAAGCAGTCGCCCCAGTTCATCGTGCAGGTGACCTTGACGCGTGGGGTCGACGCGTCGGCTTCGTAGACGGGTGTGCCGTACTCGTAGAGGTCGGCGGCGATCTTGGATGGGTCGGTGGTGAGCGCGGCGACGATCGCGGCGGAGTCGGCGTCGGTGAGGGTGTTCGCCGCGATCGGGGTGTTCCACGCGCTGGTGGACGCGAACGGGCGCCACGGCAGCGCCGGTGTCACTGTGCCGGGCACCACCACCGGCGCCACCGGCGGCGGCGTGGCCTGGTTGTAGCCGTGGCTCAATGCCCACAGGATCGCCCAGAGGAGCAGGGCGATGCCGCCGCTGCATTCGGCGGGGGTGCAAGTGAGGGTGTCGGGGTAGTCGTCGGCGGCGGCCGTCCGGGCACCGACGCGCGCCGGGCCCGTCGTGGCCACCGCCGCGGAGAGCACGACGACCACGAGGAGCACCATCACCGAGCGCAGCGACCCCCGGCGCGCCGGGATGCGCCCGGGCCGGTGTGTGCGGAGTCTGACGGCCTCCATGGAGACCTCCATGGCATGGCGGTGGTCGACCCTCGAGGGGGGCGGCCCCTCTCGGGCAGGACACCTGCGTGGTTTGTGCCACGATTCTACGAAATGTCCCGTTCCCGGGTCAGAAAGGCCGCGTCCGGGGTCGATGTAGGGTGGCCGTCCGCAATCCCCATCAGCGAGTCGCGCATGTCCGGTTCTCGAGGGGCTCGACGGCGACTCCGCATCGTCCTGGTCGAGTTCCTGCCCGCAGGTGGCCTCTTCCAGTTCACGTTCCAGCTTGCCGAGGCCCTCGCCGACCTCGGCCACGACGTGGAGTTGCTGACCGGCCGTGACCCCGAGATGCGCACGGGCAGCTCGCTCCGCGTCCGCGAGATCCTCCCGACGTGGACGCCGGGCACGGGCGAAGGACACAGGTGGCGGACCCAACTGCGGCGTGTGGGACGGGCATTGCGGTACGGGGAGTCGTGGCGCCGGGTGGCGTCCTACGTCGGAGCCGCCGGCTTCGACGTCGTGCTCTGGTCGGACATGCACTTCGCCATCGACGGGTTCGTGGTGTCGTGGATGGCCGGTCGGCCCGGCGCGCCGGTGATGGCGAGCATCGCCCACACACCCGTGCCCTACACCGAGACCCGGTCCGGCGGAGGTCTCCATCGTGACCGCGGACCGATGGCGTGGTCCTTGCGTCGCGTGATGAGCCGCCTCGACTGCGTGTTCGTCCTGGGGAAGCGTTCTCGCGATCAGCTCCGCGAGTCCTGGCCGTCGGTCCGCCGCGTAGAGGTCATCCCCCACGGCAACGAGGACTTCTACCTCGACGACGCGGAACCGGGAACGGTCACGGCCCCCGGCGAGTGCGGCCCGTCGGTCCTGTTCTTCGGCAATTGGGACCGTTACAAGGGCATCGACGTGCTCCTCGAAGCCTGGGCGGAGGTCAAGCAGCGCCGCCCCGATGCCGAACTTGTCATGGCGGGCACTCCTGCGAAGACGATCGACGTCGTGGCCCTCACCGCGGAGGCACGGGCGCTGGCGGTCGATCTGCGGCCGGGCTACGTACCGGTCGACGACGTGGCCCGGCTCTTCGGGGCTGCCCGCGCGGTCGTAGCTCCCTACACGTTCGCGAACCAGAGTGGAGTCGTGCACCTGGCACAGACGTTCGGGCGTCCGGTGGTCGTGACCGACACGGGCGACCTCGCGGCCGCGGTCCAGGACGGCTCGACGGGTTTCGTCGTGCCGACGTCCGACGCGCACGCCGTGGCGGACGCTCTCGTCCGGCTCCTCGACGACGCCGGCCTCGCGACTCGTATGGGCGACGCCGGCCGGGAGCGCCTCGAGCGCGAGTCTTCGTGGCAGGTGGTCGCCGAGCGTGTGTCGACCGTGCTTTGCGAGCTGCGCCGAGGCGACGCGAGCGGCTCGGCGTGATGGCGGGCCGCGACGACCCCGCCGCAGCCCCGACCGGCGCTGACGAGACGACTTCCGCGGCGACCGCCGTCAAGCACAGCGCCGTCCGCAACTTCTTCTGGGGTGTGGTCTCGACGTTCACGAACCGCTTCGCGCAGTTCGCCGGCCTCATAATCCTCGCCCGCCTCCTCACACCGGAGGACTTCGGTGTCGTCGCGGGAGCGACGAGCCTGATGATCTTCCTCGACGTCGGAGTCGACGACGGACTGGGCAGCGCACTGATCTACCACCAGGAGAAGGGCATCACGCGCCGCGTGCAGACGGCCTTCACGGTGAACTTGATCCTGATGACGGTGCTCACCGTGGCGGCGTCGTTGCTCGGCTACTTCGTGCTCGCGGCGTTCCAGCAGTCCCCGGAGTACCGGCTCCTGTTCGCGGTGGTTCCGCTGTCGCTGCTGCTGCGGTCGTTCGGGCAGATCAACGACGCCATCCTCCAGCGCGACCTCCAGTTCAAGAAGCGCACCGTCGCCGACACCGGCCGTGCCGTCACGCGATTCGGTGTCAGCATCGCCCTGGCGCTGTCGGGCTTCGGGCCGTGGGCGATCGTCGTCGGCGGGCTCGCGTCCGATGCCGTCGGCTCCGTCCTCAACTGGATCATGGTTCCGTTCGTGCCACGCTTCACGATCGACCGCGACTTGGCGAAAGGCTTGTTGAAGTTCGGCATGCCCTTGGTCGGCATGAAGGCCCTGTCCCAGGTCGGGACCAACGCCGACTACTTCATCGTGGGTCACCGCCTCGGCCCCACGGCGCTGGGCGAGTACAAGATCGCCTTCCAGCTCCCCGAGCTCGTCATCAGCAACACGCTCTGGGTCTTCTCCAGCGTCGCGTACCCGACCTACGCGAGGGCCCGCACGATCGGCGACGACGTGTTCCGCCGCGCGGCGCTCAAGAGCCTCAGAGTCGTCACCCTCTTCGGCTTCCCGGTCGGTGTCGGCCTCGCGATCGTCGCCCAGCCGTTCATCCTCGTGTTCTTCGGGGACAAGTGGGCGGGTTCGGTCGCGACGATGTCGGTGATCGCGGTGGCGCTCGGGATCAGCTCGATCGGATACGGGTCGGGCGACGTCTACACCGCCCTGGGCCGGCCCGGCCTGATGCTCGGCATCAACGTCCCGTTCGCCATCGGGTCGGTTCTCGGGTTCGTGTTCGCAGCGCGCTACGGCATCGTCTGGGTCGCGGTCGTGCACCTCGTGAGCAAGTTCCTGTACGCCGTCACCCGTCTCGTCCTCGCCGACAGGATCATCGGCACGCGGCTGCGCGAGGACTTCGCGGCGATGCGGCCCGCGATCGTCACGACGCTGGGGATCGTGGTATTCGCCGTGCCCGTGCGCCTGATCATGAACACGCCCGACGTCGTCTCGTTGGTGGCCATCGTCGCTGCCGGTTGCGCCGGTGGGGCGCTCGGGATGACCTTGTTCGCCCGTGACATGTTCGCCGAGATCCGCGACCTGGCCGCCAGCTTCCGCCGGCGCGAGTCCGAGGCGACCGCCCTCGGATGAGAGGCCGGCCGTAGTCCCACGGGCCCGCCGTTGGAGAACAGGACGGCCAGGATCCGACGGTTGGAGAAGAGGAGCGCCCTCCGGGCGCACTCCCGTTCTCCAAACCCGGTCAGGTGGCCGGTCTGTTCTCCAACCCCCGAACGCGGCCGGTCTTCAGGTGGTGCGACGTCTGCGCAGGGAGTCGAGCCCGTACCTGAGCACGGGAGTGAGGCCGCGGACGCCCTGCTCGGGGTAGATGACGAACCGGCGGACCCGGAACGGGTCGGTGGCAGCCGTGTTGAGCCCGTGGGTCGTGGTGACGGCGAACTCGTGCCCGGCAGCGCGGGCCGCGGTGATCGTGGCGTCGGTGTAGTCGTCCACGGTGCCGTTGGGGTAGGCGAGCACGGCCGCGTCCGCACCCGAGGCGTCCCTGATGCGTCGGCGTGCCCTGCCGATGTCGAGGGTCTGCGCGGCGGCGGTCTCCCGCGACAGGATCACGTGGCGGGCGCTGTGGGAGCCGATCGTGAAGCCGTTGCGACCCATGCCACGGACCTCGTCCCAGTCGGCGAAGCCGACCCGGCTGCGCCAGTCCCCGGCCGGTTCGAGCTGGTCGACGATCTTGCCCACCTCCGCATCGCGTGCGTCCGCGTCGATCGTCTTGAGGGCGGCCGACACCGTCGTGACCGCCCGCGCGCGGGCGTCGGGTGCGGCCAACTCGAAGGTGCTGTCGTTGCATTCCAGGGATCTGCGCGTGGTGGTGACGATCGCCCACGCGAGCACCTCCCACCACGGATCGGCGAGACCGTCCACGAAGTCGGGGACCACGAAGAAGGTGGCCGGGACCCCCATCCGCTCGAGGAGCGGCACCGCGGTGGCGGCGTTGTCGCGGTACCCGTCGTCGAAGGTGACCGCCACGGCTCGGGGCGGCAGCCGTTCCCCGGATCGCAGCTTCGCGAGGGCTTCGTGCAGTTGGACGAAGTTCGCGACGCGGTCGAGGAAGCGGAGTTGGCTGCCCAACCCGTCCACGCCCGCGTCCGGATGGAACGGGAAGGCCCACGTCGGGCGCACGTTGTGCCAGCACAGCACGAGGAGACGGCCCATGCGTCGGGAGAGCCTACCGCCCTCGAGCAGGAGGCCGATCCGTGACGAAGACGGACCGCCGCGGGCGGCCGGGGGCCGACAGGATTCACGCGAAACGACGCGAACTGCCGATACCTGTTGGGACCCTCTCGGAAGGACCAATCCGGCATGGCCCCCAAGTCTCGGATCTCACACCGCCGCGCCACGCGCGCCGCGATCGTCGTGGCCGGCCTCGCGCTGACGATCTGCGCCACGTGGGCAACCGGCGCCGGTGCGAGATCGTTCGCCGCGAAGCGGACGCGTCCGACGACCACGACGACCACGCGGGCGCCTACGGCGACGACGACGACGTCGGCGCCCGCGACGACGGCAGCGCCGACGACCACGGCCCCACCGGTGACCACGGTCCCGCCGGCCACGCCGCCGCCGGTGGCGCCGGTGGTGGTGCCCGGCACAGTGACACCGGCGCTGCCGTGGCGCCCGTTCGCGTCCACCAGCGCGTGGAACACCCCGATCGCGGCGGACACCCTCACCGACGCCGACTCCGCCGCGATCGTCGCCGCGCTCACCACCGACCCATCCAAGATCGCCGCCGACCTCTACGAGTACGGCACACCCGTCTACGAAGCCGACGCGCCGACCCCACGGCAAGGTCACCTGCACGATGAACTGGGGCGACTGCTTCCTGACCCACCAACTCGTCCCGATACCCGACAACGCCGCCGCCGCGTCCGGCAGCGACGGCCACCTCGTCGTCGTCGACCGCACCAGCGGCTACAGCTACGAGCTGTGGCAGGCCCGCAAGATCAACACCACCACCTGGTCGGCATCGTGGGCGCGGTCCTGCCCTCGACGGCGACGGCCGCTCCACACCGGTCACGAACAACGCCGTCGGCGCCGGCATCTCCCGCCTCGCCGGCCTCGTACGCGTGAACGAGATCCGCAACGGCGACATCCCCCACGCCCTCGTGTTCTCCTCCGCCAACGCATGTCGCACGGTGTTCCGCTACCCCGCCACGAAGACCGACGGGAACTCGAGCGCCGCGAACTGCATACCCGAAGGCGCCCGCATCCAACTCGACCCCTCCATCGACGTCGACTCGATCGCGGGCATCACCCCCGGGGAACGAACGATCGCCAAGGCCCTCCAGACATACGGCGCCTACGTCGGCGACACCGGCGGCGCCAACATGGCGTTCCCCTTCGAGGTCCCCACCGGCGAGGACGGCACCAACCCGTACCCCGCCGCCGGACTCGCGTGGGACTACCACAACATGGCCCACATCCCCTGGAACCGCATCAGAGTCCTCGGCAGCGGCACCGGCCCCGACTTGTTCCCGACCGCCTGAGGCGGTGACCGGAGATACCGCTACGTCGGTCGGTCACCGGTGACGTCGAGGTCGCGCTCGAGGGCGGACGCGCGCACCGGATGGGCCTGTGCGGCGGCGCTGTAGACCCGCTTCAAGCGGCGTGCCCAGAGGTCGGCACCGAAGCGCCGCTCGGCCAGGGCCCGCGCGGCATCCCCCATGCGCCGGACTCGGTCCGGGTCGCCGAGGAGGCCGCAGACAGCGGCGCCCAGGCCGGCTGGGTCGCCGTAGTCGACCAACAGGCCGGTCTCGCCGTCCTCGACGATCTCGGGGATGCCGCCGACGCGGGTCGCGATCACGGGCTTCCCGCATGCGGCCGCTTCCAACAGGGTGGTGGGGAAGGCCTCGGTCTGGGACGGGAGCACCACCATCGTCGCAGCCTGCAACAGGGTGGGGATGTCGCCGCGCAGACCGCAGAAGACCACTCTGTCGCGCACGCCGGAGGACTCGGCCTGAGCACGGTAGCGTTCCTCCTCGCTCCCCGTCCCCGCGAGTACCAGCATCGCGTCCGGGAACCGTGACACCACGCCGGCCCACGCCTCGATGGCGTGCTCGTGACCCTTGCGGCCCCGCATGGCCGCCACCATGAGCGCGGTCGGCACGCCGTCGGCGATTCCGAGCTCCGCCGGGAAGCGGACCCCGGTCGCGGGCCGGAACTCCTCGAGGTCGACCCCGTTGGGTACCACGACCCAGTTCGGGCAACGCCGGTAAGCGGATGCGAAGGCGTCCATCGACGCCCGGGAGACGAAGACGACGGCGCGTGAGTGGCTCGCGGCGGCGACCGCGAGCCGTTCCTTGATCGCATCGCGCCTGCTCAGGGGCGCAGGGACGTGGTGGAACGTGCAGACGGTGCCGCGGCCGGCCAAGCGGGCGAGCAGCGGTGTCAGGGTCGAGGACTCCTGGAGGTGCGCGTGCACGACGTCGCAGTCCGACTCACGCACGGTCCGCAGGAGCCGGACCCAGCCGGTAGGGCTCGACATCCGTGAAACGGCGAGGTGGGAAGGGCGGATCCCGAGATCGCCGAGCAGCGACTTCATGCCCTGTTGGACACGGCCCGACGGGGCGGCGAGGCTCACGACCCGGAGGTCGATGCCCTCGCGCGTGCCCGCGTCGGCGAGCGTCGCCAGGAGACGTTCGGCGCCGCCGAGGCTCAGCGAATCGATGATCGCGAGGACCTTCACAGCGTGTCCGCCTCCGCAGGGGCGGTACGACCCAACCGGGATCCGAGTCGGTGGACCAGCTTCGGCGCGGCCCAGCCGATCGAGCGCCGGCCGACACGTACGTGACGGACGCGCAGGTCGGTCCGTTCCGAGTCCGTCAACGTCGTCTTGTACTCGTGGCCGCCTCGGAGGCCGTCGTACTCGCGGAATCGGTCCGCGGCCAGGTCGCCGATTACGCCCGCACGCAGTGTGCGCCCCGGGCTGTGGAGCAATCCGGCCTCGTCGTCGCGTCCACTCAGGTAGCTGCCCGCCACTCCGTGCGCGGTGACCAGATACGAGATCGCAACCAAACGGTCCCCGACGGTGAGCCGGTAGATCCTCGCGAGCCCTGCTGTGAGGAGCCGGCTAGCGGCGCGGCGCTGGAACTGCTCGCGTTCGGGGGTCGCGAACACCGGCGACCGTGGGAATCGCTTCCGGTGCAGGGCGACGAGCGAGTCGAACGCCGCGTCGACCGTGTCGGGGTCGGTCACACGATCGAAGCCACCCCCGCCGGCCTCGGCGCGCCGCAGGTCCTGGCGGGCCTGCTTGCGGGTGCTGCGCGAAGGCACGTTCTCCATCCCCTTGTCGGGGTCGAGCGGCAGGTAACGGCAGACCACGTCCTCCGCAGCCAGGGTGACGTAGCGGGGTGGCCGCAACGCCGCGGCGAGGGCCGGGCCGAGGGCGCTGCCCGCGGCGATGCCGTCGAAGTCCACCATGGCCCAATCGCGTCGCCCGGCGAGATGACTCGCGAACGCGTGGGCACACCGTCGCCGGTCTTCAGGTGCGGCGATCACGTCGACGTGGTCCGGGGTCGTGTAGTCCCAGCCGGCGAAGCCGAGGGTGGGGAGCTTCCCGGTTGCGGCCCAGCCCAGGGCGAGGAGTCCGACGATCCGCCCGGAGCCGTCCTCGGCGCAGAGAACCTCCACGTCCGCGGCGAGCGCCTCCGAGTCGGTCAGGGACGAGAACCACTCCCACGACTGGAACGGTGTCGGGACGTGGTCGGCGTCCTGGTGCTCCTTCCACGCGAGCTCCACCGCGGCGTCGTCGGCGCGGCGCGAGCGCGCGACGAGGTTCGTCGTCTCGGCTCGGCCCCTCACCGATTACGCCGGCGTGACGACGGCCCGCCGCTGGGAGTGGTGCGGAACGGCATCTGGCAGCCGAAGTGGTTGAGCACCCGCACGCTCGTGGCCTTCTGGCAGGACGTGAAGCCGAACATCATGCGCAACAACACCTGGCTCTCGCGGTTGCTCTCACGCACGTAGGAGTAGACGACCTCGACGTCGTCGTGGTGCTCGGCGACGTGGCGCAGCATAGCTTGCACGAGCAGGGCGGCGACGCCGTCTGGGCGGTAGCGCGGATCGGCGTAGAGGTCGTAGGTGTAGCCCTCGTGGGGCTGCAGGTTCATCCGGATCCCCCCGTAGGGGTCGACGTGGCTGCGGCGCGTGAACCAGATCCATCCGGCGAGGATGCCGCCGTCGAATGCCACGAAACCCACGTCGCCGGACGCGAGGTTCTCGGGGGCGCCCGTGCGGCCTGCCGCCAGGAGTGCGGCGACGTGGGGTGAGGCGGGGTCGGACACCGCGACGACATCGAAGTCGCGCTTGGTCCGTACCACCGGGACGGGCCGTGCCATGGGGCGCTGGACGATGTCGATGCGACGGAGCGAGAGCAGCCTGTCGTCGGTGGCGTCGCGGACTCGCCGGATCGGGCCTCGCCGGTCTCCCCCGGTGCCGGAGCCGGGCACGGAGACGTCGACTCTCATCGGGTGGTCTTGGCGTCCACGAAGGCGGCGATCGCCGTGAGCGACTCGAAGTTCTCCGGCACGAGGTCGTCGGCCTCGACCTCGACTCCGGCACGTTCCTCCAGCCCGGAGACGAGCTCCACCAGGTGAAGCGAGTCCACCAGGCCCTGCTCCAGGAGATGGTCGTCGTCGCCGATGTCCGCGACGACGTCGATCCCGGCGATCTCTCCCAGGAGGTCCCTCACCAGTGTGATGCTGCTCATCGCAGTCCCATCGACGGTTCGGCCGTCCCGATGAGTGTTGCGGCCCTGCGGCCGAGCTCCCCACGGTCGACCTTGCCGTTGGTCGTGCTCGGGAGCATGACATCGACCTCGATCCGCTCGGGCACCATGTAGCTGGGAAGTCGCACGCGGCATGCCTGCAGGAGCTCGGCGGAGTCGACGCGACCGTCGACGGCGCAGAAGGCGACGATGCGGTTCCCCATCAGCTCGTCGGGCACGCCGACGGCGCACGTGGCGGTGACCGACGCGTGCGTTGCCAACGCGGCCTCGATCTCGCCGAGCTCGATGCGGTACCCACGGCTCTTGATCATGTGGTCGCTGCGCCCGACGAGTACCAGGCACGGGGGTTCGGCGTCGTCGACGACCCGCACGATGTCACCGGTCCGGTACGTCGCCGGCGCCCGGAACCGCTCCGCCGTTCGGCCCGCGTCGCCCCAGTAGCCTCGTGCGACCGTGGGCGAGCGGACCCAGAGCTCCCCCTCGGCACCTGCTCCGGTCACGATGTCGCCGTTCGCATCGACCACGAAGCCGCGCTGGTTCCCGCAGAAGCGCCCGATCGGCAACGGGTCGTCGCCCTCGGGCGGCTCCTGCACCTCCCAGCAGGTGCAGACGTTCGTCTCGGTGGGCCCGTAGAGGTTGACGTAGCGAGCACCGGGAACCAGACCCATGAGCTCGCGCAACTGCCGAGGCGGGAAGACCTCGCCCGCGAAGAGCACCAGGCGCAGCGCCGCGAGGTCACGGTCCTCGAGCTTGCCGTGGCGGGCGAGGAGGGCGAGCGCCATCGGCACCGAGTACCACACCGACACGCGTTCGTCGACGAGCCACTGGGACAGCCGGACCGGGAACAGCTTCGCTGTCTCGGGCACGACGGTCAGGGTCGCGCCGGCCATCGCCGTGGCGTACAGGTCGAACGTCGAGAGGTCGAAGTGCAGGGGCGCGTGCTGGGTCACGACGTCTTCCGCCGCGAGACCGCAGTAGTCGTGGGCCCACTCGACGAATGCGAGGCAGTTGCGGTGCGTGATGCTCACACCCTTGGGCTTCCCCGTCGAGCCCGACGTGTACAGGACGTAGGCGAGGTCGGTCTCGTTCACGGACCTGTCGTGAGGCGTGGCCCCGCAGGCGAGCACACCGTCCCAGTCGACGAAGCCGTCGGGACCGGCCTCCTCGATCCCGGGCTTCGCGTCGGGCAGCACGATGCCTCGCGGGGCGGCATGCACTCCGCCCGCGGCCCGCAGCCCGGCGACGTGGCCGGCGCCGGCGACCACGGCCGCGACCTCACAGTCCCTTGCGATCGTGGCGCCCCGCAGATGCGGTGCCTTGGGGTCGAGCGGGACGTACGCGGCTCCCGCGCGGAGTATCCCGTAAACGGCGGCGATGGTCGCGAGCGTCTTGTCGTGCTGCACGGCGACGCGGTCGCCCACGGCGACGCCCATCTCCTGGAGCACGGCGGCGACCGCGTCGGCGTGGCGGTCGAGCTCCGCGTAGGTGCACGTGTGCCCGCCCGAGCGCAGCGCCGCGCCCTCGGGTGTGAGCTCAGCCGCGCGCCGCACGAGATGGTCCAAGAGGTAGGGCCGCGCGGGTGCGGGGCCCACGCTCAGACCCCCATTCCCCGGGCGATGATCGTGCGCTGCACCTCCGATGTCCCCGCGTATATGCGTGACCCGACCGCGTCGCGCAGCATCCGCTCCACCCCCGACTCGGTCAGGTAGCCGTACCCGCCTCGTACCTGGATGGCGTCGAGGCTGCTCGCGACGGCGCACTCGCTCAACCAGAGCTTCGCCATCGCCGCCTCCGTTCCGGCGTTGCGGCCCGTGGCCTTGTTCCACCCGGCCCGGTAGACGAGCAGGCGCGATGTCTCGAGCCTCAGCTTCATGTCGACGAGCCGGTTGGCGACCGATTGGAACTTGCCTATCGGCTGCCCGAAGGCCGTGCGTTCGCGCACGTACCTGCGCGCCCCGGCCAGCTCGCGCTCGAGCGCCCCCAGGTACATGGCGAGACCGAAGATGCGCTCCCACTCGAGCGCGTCCTTGAAGACCTCCATGCCCATCCCGACCTTGCCGACGACGTCCTCGTCGGGGACGAACACGTCGTCGAAGGCGACCTCGCCGACGGGCGAGGTGCGCAGGCCCATCTTCTCGAACGCCGGACCGGCGGTTACCCCGGGCGACGACGTGCTCACGAGGAAGGCGCTGATGGAGCCGATCGGCGACGAGGTCCCCGTCCTCGCGAAGACGAGAACGACATCTGCCACGGGCCCGTTGGTGATGAACATCTTGGCCCCGTGGAGGCGCCAGCCACCGTCTGCACGTGCCGCGCTCGTGGTCATCGAGAAGGCGTCGGAGCCTGCGTCCGGCTCGGTCACGGCGATCGCGCCGACCAGCGAACCGTCCATGAGGCCGGGCAGGTAACGGAGCTTCTGATCGGTGCTGCCCGCCTTCCAGAGCGGCACGACGAGGTCCCAGAGCTGGACGACCGCCGAGAAGACGAGGCCGCCGTCGAGGCATCCCTCGCCGAGGCCTTCGGTCACGAGCAGAGCGGTCATCAGGTCGACGCCTGCGCCTCCCTCGGCCTCGGGCACGGGCAGCCCGAAGTAGCCCCAGCTCCCGAGCTCGTCCCACTTCTCCCGCGGGAAGCGCATCCGGGCGTCGTCGCCGGCAACTCCCTCGTTGAGCCGGGAGGTCGCGAACCTGACGGCGTCTCGACGCAGTGCGAGCTGTTCGTCGGTCCAGGAGAAGTCCACAGGTGCCGGTCCGGTCTGTCCGAAGAGTGGGAGATGATACGGGCCGCCGGAGACCCCCGGTCACGGCGGCCGGTCCTGCGGCGGGTCAGGATCCCGCTTGGGGCGCCACCTCCGCGAGGCCGTCCCGTACGGTCTTGATCGGCAGGCCACTCGCCTTGATCACGTCGAGGTGGGAGTTGAGTTGGGTCTGGGTGATGTCGAACTGGTCGCCTGTGTCCTGCACGCCGTGGTACACGATGATCAACCACGTCTTGTCCGCCGCTGCCCGGGCCAGCCAGCCCTGGACCTCGGCGGCCGTCGTGTCCCGGAACGCGTCGTGCACGACCAGGCGGTAGGGATCGAAGTTGTCGCGGCCCACGTAGCCCCAGTCCGTGGTGCGCTGGCTCGCGAACCTCGACGCGACCGCCGCGGTCACAGTGGCGTTGGTCTCGCCGTAGGGATCGGCGAAGTCGGTCACCGCGGTGCCCGTGATCGCCTGGAGGGCGCTGCGGTCGCCGTCGAGCTCGGCCGCGAGCTGTTGGGGGGTGAGCTGGGTCAGGTGGGGGTGCGACATCGAGTGCGAGCCGATTTCGTGACCGCCTGCGGATGCAGCAGCGATCTGGGCCGCCGTGCAGTAGCCGCTCGTGCCCAGCTTGGCCGAGCTGACGTACTGGGTCGATGTGATGCCGCGGGCGTTCATCGCGGGAATCGCGCTGTCACAGATCGTCGCCAGGCCGTCGTCGAAGGCCACCGAGACGAGCCCTCTGTTCAGCGGCGCGGGCGGCGCGACCTGGGTGATCGACACGTCGTCGAGCTGCAGGGTGCCGAGGCCGGTGAGGGAGTCGATCACGCGGACGTTGGTGGTACCCGGCGGGGTCTCGATCGGGAACGACACCTTCGACCAGTCCGAGGCCGCCGGCAGGCTCCCGAGCCAGATGTAGCGGTAGAACGACCAGTCGTCGCTCCAGACCTCGGCGCCGAGGGTGGTCGGTACCGTCGACTTGTACCAGGCGGAGTACGTGTAGAGCTGCTGCTGCTTGACCGGCACGGGCGCCATCACCCACTTCGCCTCGCCGTTCGTCCCACTCGTGTTCGAAACCAGGACGCTGCGGGATCCGGTCCGGGCGACGCCGTTCTGCCACGTCGCCTGGCCCACGTAGTTGCCCGAGCGGGCGGGGCTCCAGCTCAGCGGGGCGCTACCGCCGGGTGCCGCCGTCTCGAAGCCGCCGTTGGAGACCAGGTTGGTGCCCAGCGGGATCGTGGGCGCGGCGACGCTGCCCTGGACGACCCAGGTGTCGTCGGTGCGCAAAGTCCCTGCCCCGTTCAGGATGTGGTACACGCGCAGGCGCGTCGCCCCGAAGGGGACCGTGACGCTGTACTGGACCGGTGTCCACACGTCCGTCGGGTTCCGCTGCCCCAGCCAGGAGTACTTGTAGACCGACCAGGTGTCGTTCCACGCCTCCGCGGCCAGGTAGGAGGGTCCGGTCGAGGTGTACCAGTCGCCGACGGAGTACGTCCCGCCGCCGGCGACGGGGATCTCCTCCATCACCCACTTCGCCTCGCCGCTGGTGTAGCTGGTGATCTGGGTCTGGAGGCTGCGGTCACCGCTGTGGCCGCCGCCGGTCGCCCACGTGAACGCAGCGTTGTTGGTGCCGCTCTTGGTCGTCGTCCACGCCGCCGGCTGGCCCGGGGCCCCCGTGAGCTCCGCGGACGCGTTCGCGACCATGTTCTGACCGGAACTCGGCGGGGGGGCGGCTCCGGCGACCAGGGAGTACGTGTCGGTCTCGAGAGTCCCCGGGCGGCTCAGCGTCTGGAAGAACCGCAAGTTGGTGGTTCCCGCCGGGGCCGTCACGGACGCCTGGAACTGCGTCCAGTCGGCGCGAGCGGTCAGATCCCCGAGCCAGACGAACTTGTACGTGGACCAGTCGTCACTCCATGCCTCGGCGGCGACCATGGTCGTGACCGTCGCCTTGTACCAGAGCGAGACCGTGTAGGCCGCCCCACTGGTCACCTTGGCCGAGTTGGGAAGCCACTTGGCTTCTCCGCTGCTCAGCGTGCTGATCGCTATCGCGAGGCTGTGCGTACCGTCGTGTCCTCCGGTGCTGTTCCAGGTCAGCGCCGCGTCGTTGGTGCCGCTCTTGGAAGCCGTGTAGCCGGTGGGCGACTGGCCGGAACCGGACTCGACCGTCGGGTTGACCATCAGCTCGGTGGCCGCCGATGCCGGGGCGGCGACGACGAGTCCCAGCGCGAGGGTTGCCGTGACGAGCGCCGCTATCACCGTTCTCAACATGAACTCCCGAGGCCGCCTGCATTCCAACGCCGTCCCAGCCTCTGGAGTGGCGGGTCGCGGACCCTGCAGCACCGGGGTCCGGCTCCACCCAGACCCTAGGGCCGACCGCGGCCATGGACCGCGTCGCGCACGGGAAATGGTTCGTACGGCCCATCGGCCACTCGTCGTGGTACGCGACACGGTCTTCACTGCGCTGTCTCCTCAGTACGACCCGTGCCCGCGCACGATCGCCGAGATCGTCTTCAGCATGATGAACACGTCCAGCAGGAGGGACTGACGATCGATGTAGCGGTTGTCGAAGCGGACGCGTTCGTCGATCGACGTGTCGCCGCGGAGGCCGTGCACCTGTGCCAGACCCGTGAGGCCGGACCGCACGCGCTCACGGTCGCGGTAGGTGGGGATCGTCGTCGCGAAGTCGCCGGCGTGGAGTGGCTGTTCGGGTCGCGGTCCCACGAGGCTCATGTCGCCCGCGAGGACGTTGAAGAGTTGCGGGAGCTCGTCGAGGCCCCAGCGGCGCATGGTCGACCCCACCCGTGTGCGGCGCGGGTCGTCCTCCACCGTCCACGACGACGCCGTGTCTGCGCCTACACGCATCGAGCGGAACTTGAGGATCCCGAACTCGCGCCCGTCGGCGCCTACGCGACGCTGCCTGTAGAACACCGGTCCGGGCGACGAGACCTTGACTGCCACGGTCAGGGCCAGGAGGAGGGGGGAGAGGACGACGATGGCCACGGCCACGAGCGCGACCTCGATCGCCCGCTTGACGGCCGCACGGAACCGCGACGCGGGGAGGGCCGTGCGCATCGGCTGGAGCGGGATGCCCCACACGTGATCGTCCGCAGGCGACATGTCGAAGAAGCGGGGCACGACCGCGAGGCGGATGCGTTGGTGCTGCAGGGCGCGCAGCACGCGCACGTCGTCCGCGTCGGATTCGGGCCCGAAGGCGCAGATCACGTCGCGCACGCCGGTGTCCGCGACCGCCGCTGTCGTCCGGCGCAAGGGGATCACCGGTAGGTCGGTGGCGGGAACGCCCACGTCGGACACGAACCCGACAGGCACCAGGCCGTAGTCGCGGTGCTCGTCGAGGGTGTCGGCGAGAACCATGCCCATCGCACCCCCGCCGAAGACGAGCACCGGGCGCGGGTAGTGCCGGCGCAGGACCGAGATGGCCACGACGCCCAGACCGCGGGCGGCGACCAGGGCCACGAGGGTGGCGCAGAACTGCCACCCGGCATGCCACCAGTGCCACCCGTCCTGGACCAGCGCGGCTGTCACGGTGACGGCGACCGGTATCGCGAGGAGTCGGCGCTCGGCATCGACCGCCGAGAGGGTGTACCGGTACGAGTACGACCGGAACGCGCGGGCGACGATGACGCCGACGAGCGCCGCTTGCCACGACAGGGTGGCGAGCACGATCGCGGCGAAGTCCAAGGCGGCGAAGCTCCAGCCGGCGACCGCCCACGCGTAGCCGGCCCCGTGGGGCTCTGTGGTGAGCCTGCGCCGGCGACGTTCGCCGACACCCCAGCGCGGGAGGCCGAAGCGGTCCTCGAGATCGTCGGGCACACCCAGATCCGTGATCGAACCTGCGAGTGTGCGCGAGCGCAGCGTCGCCTCGTTGCGGCTCCGCACGTCCGCGTCCTGGCCGCCTGCGCGCGTGTGGGCCGCCGTTTCGGTGCCGCCCTCCTCGTCTACCGACCCCTGTCGCATGTCACCGTCCGCCGTCGTGGCCTGCGTGATCACTGGGGAGATCGGCGCGCGGAGCGGCGGAGATGAGCCCGACTTCTCCGTGGCGGACCGTCTCGGGCGACCGGGGCCGCCTCGGGTCAGCTGCTGTCGGCTTCGGCGACGGCGGTCGCGAGAGCCGGTCCCTCGGCGCCAGGGGTGCGGACGACGATCGTGCCGATCGACGCGAGCACGATCGCGCCACCGAGGATCTGGACCCACGAGAGGGGCTCGGCGAGGACGGCGGCGGCGCCTGCGGCAGCGACGACGGGCACTCCGAGGATGACGAGCGAGCTGACGGTGGCGTCGACGTAGCGGTGCGCCCAGTTCATCAGGAGGTGGCCGAGGGTCCCGGGCACGATCGCGATGAACGCGAGCCAGAGCCAGTCGAGGCCGTCGATCTCGCGGGCGTCGGCACCGAGGAGCAGGGCGACCGGTGTCACCACGACGGCGGCGATCACCGTCATGGTCGCCTGGTAGTCGATCGTCTCGACGTGGCCGCGGGCCCTCTTCGTGTAGAGGAAGAAGACCGTCCACACGAAGATGTTGGCCACCGCGAGGAGGTCGCCGAGTACGGCCCCGGGCACGGCCTCGTTGCCGTACACGATGAGGGCCACACCGGCCATCGCCGTCACCGACAGCACGACGACGAGGGCGGTGACCTTCTCGCCGAGCCAGCGGCCTGCCACGAGGAGCACGAGCACGGGCTGGAGGGCGCCGATGAAGGTGACGTTCGCCACGCTCGTCAGCTTCAAGGCGCTGAAGAACAGCGAGACGTGGATACCGAAGAGGACACCGCCGGGTATGCAGCGCCGCAGGGACGTCCACGTGGGCCATCGGCGGCGCAGGGCCCACAGCGACAGCCCGATCGGGACACCGAGCCAGAGCCTGACCATCACCGTCGTCATCGGCGCGGCGCCGACGAGCTTGGTGACGACGCTGCCACTGCCCCAGGCGACGGTCGCGATCAGCACGGCCGGCACACCGAAGCGGTCGCCGACAGCACGCCCGGCAGGACCGCCGGTGGCTTCGGCGGCAGATGCAGCGGCTGCGGGTCGCATCGACACAGCTTGCACGCGCTCTCCGTCCCCACGCCAGGAGGTTCCCGAACCGGCCTGCGTCCCACGGACGGGGTGGCGGTAGGGACGTGGGGACGTGAGGTGGGTTCACAGCCCGTTCTGCGTCCCCACGTCGGGGTGGTCGGGGTGGCGGACGGACCTAGCGGCCCGCGACCGGGATCGAACGGCGCCCCGAGCCGGCCGCCTTGACGTGGACACCGCTCGCCTCGACGATGTACTGGCCCTCACCGGGGCCGTCCGCGACGGGCATGCCCAGGGACTCGAGCAGGGCGACGTCGTCCTCCGGAGCGCGGCCCAGGGTCGTCAGGTAGTTGCCGACGACGAGAGCGTTGGCGCCCGCGAGCATGCCGAGCGCCTGGAGTTCGCCGAGGACGAGCTCGCGCCCTCCGGCGAGGCGGATCACCGCCGCGGGCAGCACGAGCCGGAACAAGGCGATGGCCTGCAGTGCCTCGCGCGCCGACATCGGTGTGGCGCCCGCGAGAGCCGTACCAGGCCGCGGGTTCAAGAAGTTCAGGGGAACCTCGACGGGGTCGAGGGCGGCGAGCTCGAACGCGAAGTCGATGCGCTGCTCCGGGGACTCGCCCATCCCGAGGATGCCGCCGCAGCACAACTCCATACCCGCCGACTTCGCGAGGACAGCCGTGCCCACTCGCTCGTCGTAGGTGTGGGTCGTGCAGATCCGGGAGAAGGTCGCCCGCGGCGCCTCGAGGTTGTGGTTGTACCGCTTCACGCCCGCAGCTGCGAGGCGTTCAGCCTGTGCCGCGTCGAGGAGGCCGAGCGAGCACGCGACGTCGAGGCCGACCTCGGAGCGCACGCGCTCCACGGACTCGATCACCTTGTCGAGGAGCCGCTCCGACGGGCCCCGCACGGCGACGACGATGCAGAACTGCGTGGCGCCCGCCTCGCGGGTCGACAGGGCCGCGTCGACGATCTCGTCCTGGTCCATGTAGGGGTAGACGTCGACGTCGGTCCCGAACGCGACCGACTGGCTGCAGAACGCGCAGTCCTCGGGGCATGCGCCCGACTTGGCGTTGACGAGGGACTCGAGCTCGACGGACTCGCCACATCGGTCGAGGCGGACCCTGTGCGCGAGGGCGATCAGGTCGGGGAGCTCGGCGAGGTCGACCCCCGCGACCGCGAGCACCTCGTCGCGGGTGAGCAGGCGGCGCTCGACGAGGAGCGCCTCTTCGGCCGCCGCGAGTGCGGGATTCACTCGACGACGACCAACAGGTCGCCCGCCGCAACGGTGTCGCCGCCGGCCACGGCCACCTTGCGGATCGTCCCTGCCGAGGGTGACGCGATCGCGTTCTCCATCTTCATCGCCTCGACGACGACGACGGTGTCCCCGGCAGCGACCTCGGCACCCTCGGTGACGAGGACATCGAGGACGGTGCCCTGCATCGGTGAGTGCACCTCGCCGGGCGCGCCGGCGCCGGCGCTCTTGCGGTCGCGCTTGGGCCGCTTCGCCCCACGTTGTCCGCCGAGTCCGGCGGCGGTGGCGACGGGCGCGACCGACGACTCGGGCAGGAACACCTTGACCTCGAAGCGGCGACCGTCCACTTCGACGGTGGCGTTGCGCTCGACCGTCGGTTCCGCGGCGTCGTGGTCGCCGGCAGCGGCGACGGTGTCCGCCGCCTGTGCCGGTGCGAGGGCATCCAGGTCGAGTGAGCCCTCGAGCCACTTCGTGGTCACCTCGCCGGCGACGAAGTCGGGGTGGGCGAGGATGAGCGCCTGCAGGGCGGCGTTCGTGCTCACGCCGCCGACCTCGAGTTCCCCCAGAGCGCGTAGTGCCCGGTGCCGTGCTTGTTCGCGGTCCTCGCCCGTGACCACGAGCTTGCCTACGAGGTTGTCGTAGAACTGGCTGACCTCGTCGCCGGGGTCGTATCCGGCATCGAGGCGGACTCCGGGTCCGCCCGGGACGCGCAACGACGTGATCCGTCCGGGCGAGGGACGGAAGCCGGCCGCGGGGTCCTCGGCGTTGATCCGCATCTCGATGCTGTGCCCGCGCCGCTCGACATCGTCCTGGCCGAACCACAGCGCCTCGCCGGCGGCGATCCTGAGCTGCGCCGCGACCAGGTCGAGCCCGTACACCTGCTCGGTCACGCAGTGCTCGACCTGCAGGCGGGTGTTCATCTCGAGGAACCAGAACTCTCCGTCCTGCACGAGGCACTCGACGGTGCCCGCGTTGACGTAGCCGACGTGGGCGCAGACCTTCACGGCAGCCTCGCCCATGCGGCGACGCAGGTCGTCGTCCACCGCCGGCGACGGAGTCTCCTCGACGACCTTCTGGTGTCGCCGCTGCGCCGAGCAGTCGCGTTCGCCGAGGTACACGTAGTTGCCGTGGGTGTCGCCGAGGACCTGGATCTCGATGTGGCGCGGGCGCTCCAGGTAGCGCTCCATGTAGCACTCGCCGTTGCCGAAGTAGCTCTCACCCTCACGCTCGGCTGCGGCGAGCGCCTCGGGCGCGTCACCGGGCGCGGATGCCACACGCAGGCCTTTGCCGCCGCCACCGAAGCTGGCCTTGACGGCGACGGGCCAACCGTGTGCGTTGCCGAACTCGACGACCTCGGCGGCCGACTCGATGGCATCGGTCGTGCCGGGCACCGGGGGGAAGCCGGCCTCGATCGCGCAGATGCGCGACGAGACCTTGTCGCCCATCTTGACGATCGCGCCCTCGGGCGGGCCGATGAAGGCGACTCCGGCGTCGGTGACCTGACGCACGAACGCGGCGTTCTCGGCGAGGAAGCCGTAGCCCGGGTGTACAGCCTCGGCGCCCGTCGCCGAACATGCGTCGACGATACGGTCGCCGCGCAGGTAGGACTCCGAGGGGAGGTTCGGTCCGAGGTGGAAGGCCTCGTCGGCGTAGCGAACGTGCTTCGCATCGCGGTCGAAGTCGGAGTAGACGGCGACGGTGGCGATGCCGAGCTCACGGCAGGTGCGCATGACCCGCACGGCGATCTCGCCTCGATTCGCGATGAGGACCTTCTGGAACACGCGTCTCCTCGAGCCGGCGGCTTCGGGTCGTCGTATTCTTCCCGCGCCGATGGGAGAACTGCCAGACGACATCGCCGAGTTGCAACGGGCCGGGCGGGGACGTTTCGCGGATGTCCGCGTGTTCGCCGAGGTCGATTCGACCAACTCCGTCGTCCTTGCCGAGGCCGCCGCCGGTGGCCCCGAGGGGGCAGTCGTCGTCGCCGACCACCAGCGAGCGGGGCGTGGTCGGCTCGGGCGCACCTGGGAGGCCGCCGCCGGCGCCGCGCTGCTGGTGTCGGTGCTCGTCCGCCCGCGGCTCGCCCCCGAGGCGGTTCCGATCCTGACCCTCGCCGGTGGTTACGAGATGGCGGCCGCGGTGAACGCCGTGTCCGGCGCCGCAGTCGGTTTGAAATGGCCCAACGACCTCCGTCTCGGCGGACGCAAGCTCGGCGGTGTCCTGACAGAGGCGCGCACGGACGCGCCCGGGGCGCTCGTGGTCGGTGTGGGCGTGAACGTGAGCCGTGGCGCGCTGCCCGCGGAGGTGGCGGCCACGGCCGTGTCGCTGGAGGAGGCGGGTCACCCGATTCGGCGCGCCGACGTGCTCGCGGAGTTCCTGGCGCGTCTCGACCGGCGCGTGAAGGCACTAGAGGCCGGGGACGACGGGATCGGGTCGTTCCTCGCCGACTATGCGGACGTGTGCGAGACCCTCGGTACGGACGTCCGCGTGCGGCTGCACACGACGGGCGACGTCGTCGTCGAGGGTCACGCCGCTCGTGTCGCGCCCAACGGGTCCCTGGTCGTCCGCGTGCCCGACGGTCGCGAGGTCGTCGTCGCCCACGGGGAGGTCGAACAGCTCCGTTGAACCCGGGCCGGCGGGCGGGTCGGCGCTATGGCCGCTCCAACCGGTACGCGTCCCCGAACGGGCGCAATGTTCCTGCACGCACGCTGCGCAGTAGCCTGGCGTGGTCCGTGCTCCGGGGTGGGGCGCGGGCGCGGGGCCAGCGGCTTGCGCGTCCCAGGGGGGGTGCCGGTAATGCCAGGGATATCTCGGGGGGAGTGCCGGACTCGGCGACCTGCGGCAGCGGTTGCAGCGCTCGGGTGCGTGGTATCGATGATCGCGGCGTTGCTCGTCGCCTCTCCTGCGGCAGGGCGTGCAGGCAGCAGTGCGGACGAGACGGGAGCACTTGCGTGCAACCCCGTCCACGCCACGGGATGTGTGCTGCCCTTCCCCTCGGACGCGTTCACGCGTGCGGACGCCACGTCGTCCACCGGCGTGCGCCTCTCGGTCTCCGACGACGTGTGGCCGGAGTCGATGCGCGACCAGCTCCCGGCCGAGGTGGCGCCGTCACGCATATTCGACGGCCACGACGGCTTCTCGGCACTCGGGCCGATCCTGTTCGAGGTCGACGCGCCGATCGACCCGGCCACGCTGCCCGAATCCGGCGGGGACGCGCTGGTCGTCTTCGACGCCGCCACCGGGGCCCGCGTCCCGATGTGGGCGGGTCTCGACGCGCAGGCCGCCCGTCATGATCGCGCCACGACGGTGATCCGCGCGTGGCCCGCGGACCGCTTCGACTGGGGTCACCGCTACGTCGCAGTGCTCACTTCGGCCCTTCGCCACGCCGACGGCACGACCGTGCCGCGGTCGCGGACCTTTCAGGAGGTCCTGGATGCCGAGGCGGCGCCGGAATGGGTCGAATACCACCGTCAACTCCTCGACGCGGCCGCGAGTAACGGCATCGCGGAGGAGGCGGTGGTCGCGATCACCGGTTTCACCGTGCGTTCCGAGCAGGACGCGATCGGCCCCGAGCAGGCTCTCGTCGAACGTGCCCGCGCCGACGAGCACCCCGTCGCCGACGTGCGCGCGTTCCCCCTCGGTGGGCCCGACTTCGCTGCGCTGGTGACGGGCCGGGTTCGCCTCACCGACTTCCGCGATCCCGTCACCGGGGGCATGCGCTGGGATCCCACCGGCGGCCGTGACGAATGGGTCCCGTTCGTGCTCACCTTGCCGCGTGCGGCGGCGACGGCACCGGTGCCCGTCGCCGTCTACAGCCACGGGATCACGACCGTGAAGGAGACGATGCTCCTGGTTGCCGGCTCGAATGCCCGCCAGGGGATCGCCACGATCGCGATCGATCACCCCCAACACGGCTGGCGCGGCCCCCAAGAGGGTGGCTACGTGTTCCAACTCGGCCGCCCTTCTGAGATCGCCCGCTTGATCGCGCTGCCGATCCAGTCGGCCGTCGATTTCGTGTCGCTGGTGAAGGCGGTCCGAACATCGCTCGCCGACTTGGACTTCGCACCCACGTCGCTGAGGACGCTCGTCGGCGCGCCCGGTGACGGCCGGCCCGACCTCGACCCGGACAGGATGATCGCCGAAGGCACGTCGATGGGCGGTGTGCTCGGCCTCGAGTTCCTCGCCCTCGAACCGAACCTGTCCGCCGCGATGTTCCAGGTCGCCGGGATCGGGATCCTGCACATCCTGACCGGGTCGGTCATCTGGACCCCGCTCGGCCTCGACGGCGTGGTCCCCACGGGGGCAACGGGGGTCGACGTGGCAGCCGCGATCGCGGCGTGCCAGTTCATGATCGACCCCGGGGACGCCACGAACTACACGAGTGCGATCCAGGCGGACCAGCGTCCCCTCGCGGTCGTCTACGGCGAGGGTGACGCGATCGTGCCGAACTACTCGAGCCGGCGGCTCATCGACCTCACGCACCTACCAGAGGTCGACGACGCGTCCGACTACACGGGCGGCTCTGCGATCTACCGGGTACCGGTCCTGTCGGGGCCGCGCCAGGTCGTGGGCCCGCTGATGCATCTCAGCTTCGTAGACGCCCGGGCGTGGTCGGTGTACCTCGGCTGGCTCGACTGGGTCTCGCGCAACGTCCTCGCACCTGCGCCGGGCGCGCCGCTCAGCTGAGCGCGAGCCTGCCGTCAACCTTCGGGGTGCGCGGGCGCCCAGCGGCGCCAGTCGGCCACGATCGCGTCGACCACCGGGTGGGCGCCGGCGCCGATCCGGTGCCCGTCCACGACGGTGACGGCGACGGCCTCCTTGGTCGTCGACGTGAGGAAGCACTCGTCGGCACCGACGAGGTCGGCCACCGCGAGTGTGCTCTCCTCGGCGGGGACGCCCCGCGCGAGGCAGCGTTCGAGGACGAGGTCGCGGGTGACGCCGGGCAGGAGTCCGGCCGCGACCGGAGGCGTCGACACCACACCGGCACGGACGACGAAGAGGTTCGACCCGGTGGCCTCGGTGACGTCGCCGGCGCTGTTGCGCCACAGGCCCTCGTCGGCGCCGTGGCTGAGCGCCCACTTGTGGCCGATCAAGTGGTCGAGGTAGGAGGTCGGCTTCACACCCGTCAGGGCGGCGCCCTCGTGGCGGACCCACGGCAGCGTGACCGCGGTGACCTCGGCGACACCCTCGGGGTCGCGGATCTCACCGGCGATGGCGATCGTCGTCGGCTCCACGTCGCCCGTCGGGTCGGGGGCCGGTCCCCCAGGCCCGCCGGTGACGGTCAGGTGAACCCTGGTCTCGGCGAACCCGTTCGCGGCGCAGGCAGCGATGATCGCGTCTACGAGAGCTGGGTCGGGGGGGAGGCGGATCCCCGCGGCTGCCGCCGACTGGTGCATGCGGGCAAGGTGGCGCGACACGGCGAAGGGAACGCCGGCATAGGTGCGGATCGTCTCGAAGACGCCTTCTCCACGCAGGAGGCCGCGGTCGAGCACGGAGATCCTCGCCGCTGTGGTCGGCAGCACGTCACCGTCGAGGACCACGTATTCGCCCGTGCGGTTCGGGCGGTCTGGGTGAGCCATGTCGCCGATTCTTGCCCGCGCGGGCGACCAGAGGTGAGTATTCGCCCGTGTTGTTCGACCTGACGCCCGAACAGGAGGAGTTCCGCAGGGTCGTGCGCGAGTTCGCCACGACAGCGATCGCCCCCCGGGCGGCGGAACTGGACGCCACGGGTGAGTTCCCCGTCGACCTCGTGCACGCGATGGGCGACCTGGGCCTGTTCGGCCTTCCGTTCTCCGAGGAGCTCGGCGGTGGCGGCGCCGACTACCTCACCTACTGCCTCGCGATCGAGGAGATAGCCCGCATCGACGCGTCGATGGCGATCACGCTCGAGGCCGGCGTCAGCCTCGGTGCGGCCCCGTTCGTGTACTTCGGCACACCGGAGCAGCAGAAGCGCTGGTTGCCCGACCTGCTCGCGGGGCGTCGCCTCGGCGCGTTCGGCCTCACCGAGCCCGAGGCAGGCTCCGATGCCGGCGCGACGCGTACCACAGCCGTGCGCGACGGCGACGAGTGGGTCGTGAACGGCGCCAAGACGTTCATCACGAACTCCGGCACGCCGATCACCCAGAACGTGACGATCACGGCGGTGACGTCGCGCGACCCCGATGGGCGCCCGCGCATCTCGAACTTCGTGGTGCCCGCCGGTGCCGCGGGATTCGTGGTCGAGCCCAAGTACGCCAAGATGGGCTGGCGTGCCTCGGACACCCATGGCCTCGTGTTCCAGGACTGCCGCGTTCCCGCCGACCACATGCTCGGCGCCGAGGGTGAGGGGTTCAGGAACTTCCTACGGATCCTCGACGAGGGGCGCATCGCGATCGCGGCCATGTCGGTCGGGATGGCACAGGGTTGTCTCGACGAGGCGACACGGTACGCGGGGGAGAGGACCGCGTTCGGGCGCCCGATCGGCAAGAACCAGGGCGTCGCCTTCAGGATCGCCGACATGGCCACCGCCGTCGACGCCTCGCGCCTGCTCACCTACCGGGCCGCATGGCTGCGCGACCAGGGCCGGCCTTTCAAGAAGGAGGCTGCGATCGCCAAGCTGCACGCCTCCGAGGCGGCGGTCGACGCCACCCGGTCCGCGACCCAGATCTTCGGCGGCTACGGGTACATGGACGAGTACCCGGTCTCGCGCATGTACCGCGACGCCAAGGTCCTGGAGATCGGCGAGGGAACCTCGGAGATCCAGCGTCAGGTGATCGCGTCGGAGCTGGGCCTGTGAACGCGGTGTCCGGGCCGAGCGCAGCGATGAGTGTCCGGGACTGTTCGGGAACGAGACGGAAGGTGGCTACGCGATGGCAGTGATGAAGGGCGAGGGTCGCAACGACGTGATCTTCAAGAACTGGTCCGTCCCCGGGCGGGGGGACCAGTTCGACGCGTGGCTGACCCGGCCCGACGTGGACGGCCGCACCGGCGCCGTCGTGCTCGCACACGACATCGCTGGTCTGACCCCGTCGGTCAAGGAGTTCGCGCGCACGTTGTCGCGGATGGGCTACGCGTGCGTCGTGCCCGACCTGTACTACAGGTCCGGCGTCGGTGCCGGAGCGGAAGGCATCGACCGCGTCGACGTCGACGCGGTCTTCAGTGACGGGCGCATGCTCGCCGACCTCGAGGACGCCGCCGGATTCCTGGCGGCGGGCAACGGTGTCGACCACACGAGGATCGGCGTCGTCGGCATCGGCCGCGGGGGTCGCCTCGCGATGCTTCTGGCTGCCCGCAATCCCTACCGGTTCCGCTGCCTGAGCGCCGTCGACCCCGTCCTCGGCAAGGTCGAGCTGCCCGACGGCAGCGTGCGCGCGCGCGTCGCGCTCGACGTCGCGGCCGACCTCACGTGTGCCACCCAGGTGATCGTCGCCGGCCGGAGCCCCAACAGCGACACGGACGAGGTCGAGCGTCTCGCGACCGACCTCGGCGACCGGGGTCAGGTCATCACCTACGCCGACGCCGGGCCCGACTTCCTCGACGAGGACTCCGAGACCTTCGACGCGTCCCTCGCCGCCGACGTGTCGGGGCGCGTGATCGGCATCCTGGACTTCACTTGCGGAGCACATCAGTCCTGACCTACGGGCACGCCGGCGGAATTGCCCAGTTGCTCCGCGATCGCTGCTACCTTGGTTGACCGATGCGCGACTACGTCGGCAAGCACTCCAAGCGCGCCGAACCCGAACGCCGTGCCCAAGACCTCCCCGGTGCCGGTCCGCTACCCGTAGCCGGTTCCGACCAGGATCCCCCCGTCCCGACCCTGAACAGGGATTCTGGGCCACTCTTGGGCATCGGCGCCACGAGCGTCGCCGGGCTGCCCCCTGCGGTACCTCCGGTTGCGGCTCTCCCGCCGCGCCACGACGGCGCGGTCGCTGTGCTCGAACGGCCACGCGTGTCACCTGCCACCTTCGCCCCCCCGCCGCCTGCGGTCGGCGCCGCGGCCGCCCCGGTCGTGGGGTCGGTCCCGCCCGTGACCGTGCGCTCGAACCGGCGCCCGCTGCCTTCGCCCGTGCGGGAGCAGAAGTACAAGGCGCGCCGTTGGGTGCGGACGGGGACCTTCGCGTTCCTGATCCTCGTGCTCGTCCTGTCCGGCGGGGCGTACGCGGCGTACATGTACGGTGAGGACGTCTGGCGTTCGATCCCGATCGAGCAGTCCCTGTCGCGCGACGGCGTCCTCGACGCTCCCGCGGCGGACGAACCCGTCACCGTCCTGCTCGTCGGCAGCGACACGCGCAGCCTCGACGATCCCGACACCAAGTCCTACGGCACCACCTCGAACGTGGGCGGTCAGCGCTCCGACACGATCATGCTCTTCCACGTCGACCCGAAAGCAGGTCACACGTGGGTACTGTCGCTGCCCCGCGACCTCAAGGTCTCGATACCGGGCCACGGCACCCAGAAGATCAACGCCGCGTTCAACTGGGGCCCCGACGTTCTCGTCGAGACCATCAAGGGGTTCACCGGTATCCCCGTGAACCACTACGTCGAGGTCAACTTCGAGTCGTTCGTGGGTATCGTCGACTCGCTGGGGGGCTACGAGGTGTGCCTCGACAGCGACACTCGCGACACCGTGCTCTTGTGGAAGCTCTCCGCCGGCTGCCACCAGCTCGACGGTCCCGCCGCCCTCGCGTACGTGCGCTCGCGCCACTACCAGTGGAAGGACCCCGCCACCGGCAAGTGGAAGGGCGAGGGCGACGGCGACATGGGCCGCATCAAGCGCCAGCAGGAATTCCTCCTCAACATGGCCGGCCGCCTCGCCGGCCCCGGCTCGCTGTCCAACATCGGCGAGTACCAGACGATCGCCCAGCAGTACCTCAAGCTCGACTCCGGGTTCGACTTCGGCACGGCCCTCGCGCTCTTCCGCGCGATGACGCCGCTGTCGCCCGAGAAGGTCGAGTTCGTCCAGATGCAGTGGGGCTACGAGACCGGCAAGGACGGTGCTGCTTACGTGATCCCCACCCCGCAGGCGATGACCGAGATCGCCCGCTTGCGTGCGGATGCCGGCGGAGAAGCGGTGCCCTCCACCACCGCAGCCACCGATCCCGCCGCTGCTGCTGCTGCGCCGCCGCCGCCGGGAGTCTCACCCGCGAGCGTCACCGTCAAGGTCCTCAACGCGTCCGGGAACGCAGGTCTCGCCTCGCGCATGCGGGTCTACCTGCGCGCGCTCGGCTACAACGTCGTCGACATCGGCGACAACCCCAAGAAGTCCAAGGACACCCAGGTCGTCCAGGCCGGGGGCAACGAGGCCAAGGCCGAGCTCCTCGCCGGCCAGCTCGGCTACGGCACGGTCCAGACCGGCAAGGCGGACGGAGCCGATGTCGTGCTGATCCTCGGCTCCGACGCCAAGGAACCCAAGTAGCCGTCCGCGCGGGGTCCTGGGCGCGGACGCACCGGCGCCCGTAGGATCGGACGGTCGGCTCCGTCGACTCGGGCACCTCGCTCGACCCCGGATCCGCGAATGTCGTTCACCAAGCGTCGCCGAAGGGGAGTTACATGAGGGTCGCGGTCTTCGGAGCCGCCGGTCAGCTCGGACGCGAGCTCGTGCGCGCGTTCTCCCGCTCCCACACGGTCGCGGCGTTCTCGCGTGGGGACTGCGACGTGTCCGATCACGAGTCCGTGATGGCTGCGTGCCTTGCGACGGGACCCGAGCTGATCCTCAACGCGTCCGCGATGACCACCGTGGACGCGTGCGAGAAGGATGTCGACACCGCGTTCGCGATCAACGCGATGGGGCCGCGCAACCTTGCGCTCGCCGCGAACCACCTCGATGCGACCCTGGTGCACGTGTCCACGGACTACGTCTTCGACGGCAGCGCCGATCACGCGTACGACGAGTGGGACGCTCCCAACCCGATCAGCGTGTACGGGCGCTCCAAGCTCGGCGGCGAGCGCGAGGTCCTCGACCTCGCGGAGCATGCCTACGTGGTCCGCACCGGCGTCGTGTTCAGCACCAAGGCGCCCAACTTCGCGCTGGCGATCCTCGACCGCGGCGGCGCCGGGGACGAGCCCCTCGCGGTCGTGGCCGACCAGATCGGTTCACCGACCTACGCGCCGCATCTCGCTGCCGCGATCAAGGCCCTCGTGCTCACCGGCCGGTTCGGGCTCTACCACGCAGCCGGCGCGGGCGCGTGCAGCCGCGCCGAGATGGCTCGGGTCCTGTTGGAGGCGGCGGGACACGACCCATCGAGAGTGCAGGACGTCACGAGCGACGTCATGGCCGAGGCGTATCCGGCTCCGCGCCCGAAGATGGCGGCGCTCGAGTGCCGCGCGTGGAGGCTCGCAGGGCTCGCGCCCCTGCCTACATGGCAGGACGGCGTCGCCGCCCTCGTGGCCGAGCTCGGCCTGTCGTCCCTTCCCCCCGCCGCACCTGCGCCCTCACCGGCACAGGAACCTGCGCCTGCGCCTGCGCCTGCTCCTGCTCCTGCGCCTGCACCTGGCCAGTCGGCGCCGGTGGCACAGGATCCCGCCGCGCCGTCTCTGACGCCGCTGGCCATGGACGACGACGCGCAGCAGCAACAGCCCGTGACAGCGGCCCCGCCCGGACCCGAGCCCGAGGAGCCGTGGCACGCGTCGGTGCGCGTCGTGGACCGACCGGCGCGGGACCTCGGCGGGGGATCCGCCGACAGCGCGCCCGACGAGGCCGGCACGCCCTGATGGAGCTCCAGCGCGCGGTGATCACCGGTGGAGCCGGGTTCCTGGGTTCGCACCTGTGCGCTCGCCTCCGCTCGCGTGGTGTCGAGGTCGTCTGCATCGACAACCTGCTCACGGGCCACATCGAGAACATCGAGCCGCTCCTCGGCGACCCGGGCTTCAAGTTCATGCACTACGACGTGACCGACTACGTCCACGTCCGCGGCCGTGTCGACGCCGTGTTGCACTTCGCGAGCCCGGCGAGTCCCGTCGACTACCTCAACCACCCGATCAAGACACTCAAGGTCGGCGCCCTCGGGACGCACAACATGCTCGGAGTGGCGCTTTCGAAGGGTGCGCGTTTCATGGTCGCGTCGACGTCGGAGGTGTACGGCGACCCCGAGGTGCACCCCCAGACAGAGGACTACTGGGGCCACGTCAACCCCGTCGGGCCGCGCAGCGTGTACGACGAGGCCAAGCGCTTCGGCGAGGCGATCACGATGGCTTACCACCTCGCACACGGCCTCGACGTCCGCATCCCGCGCATCTTCAACGTCTACGGGCCGCGGCTGCGCCGCGATGGGCGTGTGGTGTCCAACTTCGTCGCCCAGGCGCTCGCGGGGGATCCGATCACGATCTACGGCGACGGCGACCAGACCCGCTCGTTCTGCTACGTCGACGACGAGGTCGAGGGCCTGCTCGGCCTCCTCGAGAGCGACTACGTGGGTCCGGTCAACGTCGGCAACCCCAACGAGTTCACCGTGAGGGAGCTCGCCGCGGAGGTCCTCGAACTGACGGGTTCGTCGTCGACTGTCGTGCACGAGGCGTTGCCAGCGGACGACCCCAAACAGCGCTGCCCCGACATCTCCCTCGCTCGTGAGCTGTTCGACTGGGAGCCCAAGGTCGCCTTGCGGGAGGGCCTCGGGCGCACCATCGAGTGGTGGCGCACGGAGTTCGCTGACCGGTGAGTCGTTCCGCCGCCGACGTGGCGGTCGTGGTCGTCGCGCACAACTCGGCTGCCGACCTGCCTGCGTGCCTCGCGTCCGCCCACGCCGAGGGCGCCGACGAGGTCGTAGTCGTCGACAACGCCTCCGGCGACGCGTCCGCCGCGGTCGCCCGCGACCAGGGCGCCCGCGTGCTGGTCAACTCCGACAACGTGGGGTTCGCGTCCGCAGTGAACGCCGGTGTCGCCGCCACCGCGGCGCCGATCGTGTTCCTCCTGAACCCCGACGCGGTTCTGCACCCGGGCGCCCTGAAACAGGTGGCCGCCCGCCTCGGCTCCGAGCAGGGGATCGGAGCGGTCGGTCCCCGGGTCGAGCACCCCGACGGGACGTTGCAGGCGTCGTGTCGGGCTTTCCCGTCGGTCTTCGTCGGCGCCGTCCACGGGTTCCTGGGCCTCTTCTGGAGCGACAACCCGCTGTCGCGGCGCTACACACTGGCCGGCTGGGACCACGCGACCGAACGTGACGTCGACTGGGTGTCGGGCTGTGCCGTCGCGATCTCCCGCGACGCGTTCACGTCGGTGGACGGGTTCGATCCTGCGTACTTCATGTACGTGGAGGACGTCGACTTCTGCTGGCGCCTGCACCGGCACGGCTGGCGCGTCGTCTACGACCCCGCTGCCGTCGTCACACATGCCATTGGCACGTCGAGCGGCTCGGCACCGTTCAACCTCGTGATCGAGCACCACCGGTCCATGCTGCGCTTCGAACGAGTGCGGCGCGGTGGCCGCCGCGGGGTGACGTGGCCCCTCGTCGTCGCCGGAGTCTGGGCGCGTGCGGCTTTCGCGCTCGTGCGCCGCGCCCTTGCCGGCACGCGCCTGTCGGGTCACCATCGTATCGACGCGGCTCCAGGGGCTCGGGAGGATCCGGGGTGAAGGCGTTGATCCTCGTCGGCGGAGAAGGCACCCGGCTGCGCCCTCTCACGGCAAGCATGCCCAAGCCGCTGCTCCCGATCGCGAACGTAGCTTTCGTGGAGCGCACACTGCGCCGCCTCGCCGCAGTCGGCTGCGACGAGGTCGTCCTGTCGACGTGCTACAAGTCCGAGGCGTTCGACCACCTCACGCGTGCCTCCGAGGTTCCCGTGCGGACCGTCGTCGAGGACGAGCCCCTCGGCACCGGCGGCGCGATCGGCTGGGCGGCGCGGGGCTTCGGCGAGCGCTTCCTGGTGCTCAACGGCGACGTCCTCACAGACGTCGATCTCGGCTGGGTCGTGTCGTCCCACGACCGCTTCGGTGCCGAGGCGACGATCGTCCTGACGCCGGTAGAGGATCCGTCGCGCTTCGGTGTCGTCCCCACCGGCGCCGACGGGCGCGTGCTGGAGTTCGTCGAGAAGCCGGCACCCGGTTCGGCGCCGACGAACATGATCAATGCCGGCACCTACGTGTGCGAGCCGTCGATGCTCGATCGCATCCCGGCGGAGCGCCCGGTGTCGGTCGAGCGTGAGGTCTTCCCCGAGATGGCGACCGCAGGCGTCCTCTACGCGATCGCGTCGGATGCGTACTGGCTCGACTTCGGGACGCACGCCACCTACTTGCAGGCGAACCTCGATTGCCTGACGGGAAAGCTCCGTGAACCGGTGCCCGGCCACGAGACCGGCCCCGGAGTGCACGTCGAGGCCGATGTCGAGCTCGGCACGGGCGTCCGGATCGAGCGCGACGTCGCGATCGGGACGGGTACGACGCTGGGTGCGGGGGCAGCCGTCGGACCGGATGCGGTCGTCGGCGCCGACGTCGTGATCGGCGAGGGCGCCGCGGTGGCCGGCAGTGTCATCCTCGACGGCGCCGTCGTCGGGGCGGAGGCACGTCTCGACGGTGTCGTGGTCGGCATCGGTGGCTCGGTGGCGGCAGGCTCGGTCCTGGGGACCGGCAGCGTCGTCCCGCCCGGCGCCGGACCGGCGTACACGAGTTGGCGACGATGACCGGCAGCGGCCGCGTGGCGGTGCTCGGTGGGGCCGGCTTCCTCGGTTCGCACCTCGTCGACAGGCTCGTGGCCGACGGCCACGGTGTCCTCGTCGTCGACGACCTCTCGACCGGGCACCTCGACAACCTCGCCGACGCGCGCCGCCGCGGGGGTGTCGGCTTCCACTCGCTCTCGGTCGACCAGAACGGCTTCGGTGCCGCGCTTGCGCGGTTCGCGCCATCGGTCGTGTACCTGCTCGCCGACCCCGACGTCCCCGACGGTGGGGCAGCCGATCCCGTCGGCACCGTGACACGCTACGTCGGTCGCGTGGCCGCTATGGCGGAGACGACGCGCGCATGCGAAGCTCGGCTGATCATCGCCGCAAGCGGGCTCGACCTCTACGGGGCGGTTGCACGCCAGCCGATCCAGGAACGTCAGCGCCCCCACCCACTGCACGCACGCGGTGCCGCGACCTACGCGGCGCTGCGTTACGTCGAGGCGCGGCTCGGGCGGAGCTGGTGCGCGCTGGCCATGGGAACCGTCTACGGCGGGCGCCAGAGGCCCGGCAGCGGTGTCCTCGCCGACATCGTCGCCGACATGGTCCGCAGGCACACGCCGACGGTCGCCGGCGACCCCGACGCGTCCCACGACTGGCTCTACGTCGACGACGCGGTCGACGCACTCGCGCGTGCGTGCGATTCGGGTACCGGGCTCGTCAACGTCGGTACCGGCGTCGCCACCCCCCTAGCCGAGGTCGTGGGCAACGCCGCCGACGCCTGCTCCTATCTCGGCAAGGTCGCGTACACGTCGCCACCTGCCCCCGAACCGGCCGAGTTCCGTCTCGACCCCACCCACGCCGGTGTCGTGCTCGGCTGGCAGCCCTACACCCCCCCGAGCGACGGCATCGCGGCCGCGGTCACCGATTTGGTTCGCCGACTCCCGTTCCCGAGCTGACCTCGGAGATGTGAGGGCAGGGGGGATGCCTCGTCGCGGCGAAACCACTCCTTGTGGCGACAGGGGCACGGGGGCACGGATCCGATAGGCTCCACGAGTCCGGGGGTACCGACCCCGGCGACCGGGTGGGCACGGGGGACATCGAGCAGTGAACGACGTGTTCGGCCTCATGATCGGGGGGTTGGCGCTCGGGTGCGTCTACGCCCTCGTCGCGACGGGCGTGGTTCTCACCTACAAGACGTCCGCGGTCTTCAACCTCGCGCTCGGGGCCCAGGCGTTCACGGCCGCCGCGGTGATGTACTCGTTGCGGACAAGCGTCGGTCTACCCCTGATCATCTCGTTCGTGCTGTCGGTCCTCGTCGTCGGCCCGCTCCTCGGACTCGGTCTCTACGTCGCGCTGTTCCGCCGCCTCCGCAACGTGCCCGAGGCGGTCCGCCTCGTCGTTGCCCTCGGCGTCCTCATCCTGTTGCCGTCGGTGGTCCAGGCGCTGTGGTTCGGCCGCGGCCTGCGTGGCAATCCCCCCGCAGTCGTCCTCGAACAAGGCAAGGTCTACGCGTGGGGGCCTGTCTCGATCCCCGCCGACCAGCTCTCCGCGATCTTCTTCACCCTCTTGGTGGTCGGCGGGCTCGTCGCCTTGTTCAAGTACACGAACCTCGGGTTGCAGATGCGTGCCGTGGTCGAGTCCCCCCGCATGGTGCAGCTCGCCGGGATCAACGCCGACCGCGTGTCGATGCTGTCGTGGATGCTCTCGGGCACGATCGCGGCTCTTGCGGGCGTGCTCCTCGCTCCGTTGTTCGGCTCGGTCGCGCCGAACAACTACACGGTCCTGTTGGTGGCCGCGATTGCAGCAGCGGTGTTCGGGCGTCTCACCTCGCTCCCACTCACGCTCGTGGGCGGCCTCGCCCTCGGCTTCCTGCAGCAGCTCCTGTCGCGCGTGCTGCCGCTCGACTCGGTGCTCGCTCAGGGCCTGCGACCTTCGCTGCCGTTCGTGATCCTGTTCCTGCTCTTGCTCTTCTGGCCGGGGTTGCGTGATCGACGCGAGGTGTCGGACCCGCTCGCAGGTGTCGATCCACCGTCGTCGTCGATCGCAGGCCACGTGCGCGCGGCGACCGACAGCTCCAAGGTCCTGCCAATGACGCTGGCCTGCGTCGTGATCGTGGCGCTGTGCCTGCTGCTACCGGGCATCTGGATGTACCGCATCACCGGTGCGATAGTGCTGTCGACGATCTTCCTGTCCTTCACAGTGCTCACGGGCATGGCAGGCCAGATCTCTCTCTGTCAGGCGGCTTTCGCCGGCGCCGGCGCCTACGGCGCCGCGCAGCTCGCCAACCACTTCAACGTGCCGATCCTCGTCGGCCTCGTCGCCGGCGGTCTCATCGGGCTGGCTGTCGGGGTCCTCATCTCGTTGCCGACCCTCGGGCTGCGGGGCATCTACCTGACCCTCGCGACGCTCGCGTTCACGCTCATGGTCGACCAGATCGTGTTCCCGCTCGAACAGGTCGGCGGGGGCCCGTCGGGACTGGAGGTGCCGCGGCCTTACTGGGCGGGTCTCGTCGACTTCAGCGACGACCGCGCGTTCTTCTTGTTGTGCGTCGCCGCGTTCGCGGCGACCGCTTTCGTCGTCTGGCTCGTACGGCGCGGGACCACCGGCCGCTTCCTCGACGCGATCCGTGGCTCCGAGACCGGCGCCGCGTCCATCGGCATCAACGCGTCGCGGGCCAAGGTCGTGGCCTTCGCGCTCTCGGCGCTCATCGCCGGTGTCGGCGGGGTCCTCATGTCGAGCTGGCAGCAGCGCACCAGCGCCGGTGACTTCGGGGTCGGCAACTCGCTCCTGTGGGCCCTCGTCGTGATCGTGCTCGGGGCCCGCACCGTCAAGGGCGCTCTCGCCGGCGGGTTCGTGCTCGTCCTGTTCCCCGAGTTGCTCAAGGCCGCCGGGGTCCCCAACCCCGAGATCTGGCAAGGAGTCGTGTTCGGTCTCGGGGCCTTCGTCTTCGTGCGTCACCCCGAGGGCATCGTCGACGCAGTCTCGGCCTGGTACTCGCGCCGCTTCGGCCGACCCGAGCGCACGACCGAGGAAGTGCGCCGCATCGTAACGATCGACCTGACCACGGTGGCGCCCGAGCCGGCCGTGGCCGGCAACGGTGCACCGGCCCACCCCTATCCGCAGCCTGCGGACGAGGGTGCCGGAGCCGGCGAAGGCGCCACTGTCGGAGGGTCCTACCGCTATGCCCAGTCGGGTTACGGGCCACCGCACCCGCCCCTGCAGCCTCCTGCGTACGAGGGGGCGAGCTGATGCCCCTCCTCGCGGCGGAGTCGATCTCCAAGCACTTCGGCGGTATCTCCGCTCTCGTGGGCGTCGACCTGCAAGTGGAGCCGGGCGAGTTCGTCGGCCTCGTCGGTCCCAACGGCGCCGGCAAGACGACACTGTTCAACTGCCTCCTCGGGATCCTGCGGACCGACCGCGGCAGGGTCTTCTTCCGCGGCCGCGAGCTCTCGCGGATGCCGATGCACAAACGCGCACGTCTCGGCCTCGGCCGGACGTTCCAGCGTCTCGAGCTCTTCGCGGGGATGTCGGTGCGCGACCACTTCCTCGTTGCCGACCGCTCACGACGCAAGAAGGGCGGGCTCCTCGGGGACCTGCTCGGCCAGGGGTTGCCGACCAAACGCGAGGACGCCCGTGCCGAGGCCGTGGGTGAGCTGCTGGGCCTCACCCCCCTGCTCGACGTCCCGGTCGACTCGCTCAGCCTCGGTCACGCACGCCTCGTCGAGCTCGGCCGCGCTCTCCTGACAGAACCCAAGCTGCTGATGCTGGACGAGCCGTCGTCGGGACTCGACCGCGTCGAGACGATGGAGATGGCGCGGGTGCTCCAGGCGGTTCAGGCCGAGCGGGGCACGGCGATCCTCCTCGTCGAGCACGACCTCGAGATGGTGTCGCTCGTCACCACACGCCTCTACGTGCTCGAGTTCGGTGAGCTTCTCGCCACTGGGCCGACCGCGCAGGTGCTCGCCCACCCGGTGGTGCGCCGCGCGTACGTCGGGGACGTCGCATGACCCAGCCGCTGCCTCCCTTTCCCGGCGCCGCGCCACAGATCCCCGGCCTCGACCCGGCCCAGCCCGGGCCGGCATGGCCCGGTGGTGGCGACTACCACGCGCCCGCGGCGGTTCCACAGCCGGAGGTGTCTCAGCCACCACAGGGCTACGTCGCCGCGCAGACCGCGGAGATCGCGGCACCCGTTGCCGAGGTCCCCGCGCTGCTCACCCTCGAGCACGTCAGCGCCGGCTACGGACCCTTCCGTGCCCTCTTCGACGTCAGCTTCGCCGTTCCGGCGGGCACTGCGGTGGCGATCCTGGGCCCCAACGGTGCCGGCAAGACGACGATCGCACGTGTCGCGTCCGGGCTCGTCAAGCCGACGTCGGGTGCGGTCTACCTGGGCCACCAGGACATCACCGGGATGGCCGCCCACGAGCTGCGCCGCCTCGGGATCGCGCACGCGCCCGAAGGCAGGTCCGTGTTCGCGTCGCTGACGGTCGAGGAGAACCTGCTGCTCGAGTTCCGCTCGTCGCTGGGCAAGACCGGCGCCCCCGCTGCCCTCGACCGCGCGTTCTACTGGTTCCCGCGCCTCAAGGAGCGCCGCACGCAGGTCGCGGGGACGCTCTCGGGCGGCGAGCAGCGCATGCTCTCGCTCGCCCGGGTGCTCGCCGACCTGCCCCGGCTCCTCATCGTCGACGAGCTCTCACTCGGGCTCGCGCCCATCATCGTCGACGAGGTCTTCGAGACGCTCGAGACGATCCGTGCCCAGGGCTGCACGCTCGTGGTCATCGAACAGCACGTGCACAAGGCGCTCGAGCTCGCCGATCGCGTCGTACTCCTGCAGAAGGGCCGCGTCGTCTACGACGGCCTGACCGCGGACCTCGGCGACCTCGTCGAGCAGCTCATCCCCGGCCTCTGAACCGGGGTACCGGTCTTCACCGTCTCGTTCTCGTCAGAGCGCGACCGCCTCGACGACGGGCGCCGGTTGTGCCGGCTGCTCGAACAGCCGTCCTGTGTCGATCGTGACGACTCGGTCGGAGACGTCGAGGTGACGGGTGTCGTGGGTGACCATGATCGTGGCCGTGCCGAAGCGATGGGTCAGGTCGGCGAGGAGGTCCACGATCGCGGTGGCACGGCCGTGGTCGAGCGCTGACGTCGGCTCGTCGGCGAGCAGCACCGCGGGGTCGTTCATGAGAGCGCGTGCGATCCCGACGCGCTGGCGTTCGCCACCGGAGAGCTGGTGCGGGCGCCGCTCCGCCTTGGTGGTCAGGCCCACCGCGTCGAGCAGCTCCAGGGCCCGTTCGCGGGCTCTGCCGGCGCGTCCGCCGTTGATGTGGGTTACGAGCTCGAGCTGCTCCACGGCGGTGAGCGAGGGCACGAGGTTCGACTGCTGGAACACGAACCCGAACCGGCTGCGGCGCGCGCGGGCCCGCCGGGACTCGTTCCAGTCCGTGGTGTCGTGGCCGTCGATGCGGACCGTGCCCCGCGTCGGGGCGAGCAGCAGTCCGGCAACTGCGAGCAGGCTCGACTTGCCCGACCCCGACGGGCCGACCAGGGTGACGAGCTCGCCTGGTCCGACTAGGAAGTCGACATCGTCGAGCACGGTCAGCTCACCGTCCCCGTCGGGGTAGACGAGCGTGACGTCCTCGAGGCTCAACGTCGAGGTGTTCACGGGTCGTGTGTTCATCGGGCGGCTCCGAGCGCGAGTAGGGGATCGATGGATGTGAGGCGGCGCACTGCCAGGGAGGCACCGCCCACCCCGACGGCGACCATGACGAGCACCGGTACGACCACGGTGGGTGCGTCGAGCACGAACGGGACGGTGGTGGCTGCGAGGGCGCCGACGGCGGTCCCGAGCAGCGCACCGGCGATCCCGGCGAGGACCAGCACGATCAGGGCCTGGGACAGGGCGTCGCGCAGGAGGTAACGCGTCGAGGCGCCGAGTGCCTTGAGCACGGCGATCTCCGGCTTGCGCTGGACGGTCCAGACCGTGAAGAAGGCGCCGACGACCAGAGCCGAGATCGCGAAGAGGAACACCCGGATCATCGTGAGAGATCCGTTCTCGGCGGCGTACCCGCCGATCGTGGTCGCGGCGTCGCCGCGGGACAGGGTTTCGGTGCCGATGGCGGCGTCGGCTGCGGCGAGATCCACCTTGCCCGAGGTGTCAAGCACGATCGCGGTCGCGGTGTCGCGGCCGCCGTTGGCGGGGGCCACCCGCTGCCACTCGCCCAGGGGCAGCCACGCGACAGGCGTGTGGCCGTAGGCGGCGGAACCTCCGACACCTGCGACGGTGGCGACCGTGCCGTCCGCGAGCGTGATGTGGTCGCCGGTGCCGATGCCGAGGTCGGCGGCGAGCCCGCTCGACACGACCACCTCTCCGGGCTTGCCGTCGAGGCTCCGGCCGGTGCTCACCGCAGGTGCGAGCGGCGTGCCTGCCTCGACGCCGAAGAGGGCGACGGACTTGGACGTCCCCCCGGCTGCGGTGACGCGGGTCTGGGTGATGCCCAGCGGCGATGCCGACCTGACGCCGTCGACCGCGGCCCAGCGCTGCCACTGGTCGGCGTGCACGGTGCTGTTCGCGAACGTGGCCTCGGCATCGCCCGTGGCGAGGGCGACGTGGTCGGCGGGCAGTTCGGCGATCGCGGAGATGTTGTCGGCGCCGAGGCCGGCGGTGAGGCCCGTGAGGATCACGATCAAGGCGGTCACGAGCGCGACCACGGCGATCATGAGGGCGAAGCGGCCCTTGGCGAAGCGGATGTCGCGGATCGCGACGAACATCGGGAAGCTCCTTCCGGTCCGGGACGCTCCCGGCCTGGCCCACATCGTCTCCTGTTCGCGCAGAGATCGCATCGCCCACCCGTCGGGTCCTGGGGGACGCCGGGGTTGACTCCCGCGTCAACCGAACGGTTGATCCGGCCTGGGCGCGCCGGCGTCTCGGGCCCTTGTAGGTTCGGGACGAGCCGATGTCGCCAACCGCCACCCCGACCGTCCTCTCGCGCTCGGTGCGCCTCTTCGCAGGCGCATGGGAGCTCGTGTTCGCGGCGCTGTGGGTCGTCGGCATGTTGCGCTTCCTCTCCCAGGACCACACGACTGCTCTCGACGTCGTGGTGGTCGGCACCGCGATCGTGCTCGCGGGCTGGCGGATCGCCTGGTTCGTGCTCCGCCGCGTGGGGACCGTGGGGCCCGCGCCCGGCGTCGAGCTCGCCGGCACCGTCGTGCTCACGGTGGTGCTGATGGCGCTCGCACCGGATTTCGTCTGGGTCGCGTTCCCGGTGTTCCTGTGGTGCTTCCAGTACTGGCCGCCGCGCGTCGCCGTCCCCGTCGTCACCGTGCTCGCCGCCGCAGCGATCGCCACCGGTGTCGCCCACGCACGGAGTTTCGACCTCGGCCAGGTCCTCGGGCCGCTCATCGGCGCCGTGGTCGCCGCCGTCATGGCGTTGGGCTACAAGTCCCTCGCCGCCGAGAACGATCAGCGCCGCCGGCTGATCGAGGACCTCGAGCGCACCCGCGAGCACCTTGCCACGACCGAACGCGAGGCCGCCACGCTCGCCGAACGCCAACGCATCGCACGCGAGGTGCACGACACCGTCACCCAGGGCCTGTCGAGCATCGCGATGCTGCTCCAAGCGGCGGACGCCCAGCTCGATGCCGACCCGTCCCGGTCCCGCAGGCACATCGACCTGGCCCTGCGAACGGCACGCGAGAACCTCGAGGAGTCCCGCCGCTTCGTGCGGGCGCTGACCTCGCCGTCCCTCGACGACGCGCCTCTCGACGCAGCGATCGCCGACGCCTGTCGCCGCTTCGAGGAGGAGACCGGTATCGACGCCCGCTTCTCCGTCGCCGGCGAACCGCGGCCCCTCGGCGCCGAGCACCAGCTCGCGCTGTTCCGCGTCGCGCAGGGCGCGCTCGGCAACGTGCGCCGGCACTCGGGCGCGACCCGTGTGGACGTCACGGTCACGTTCCAGGACGACGTCGTGAACCTCGACGTCGTCGACGACGGCAGCGGCTTCGACCCTGTTGGAGCTCGCAACGGCGGCGGCTTCGGTCTCACCGCGATGGCGGAGCGGCTCGGCGACATCGACGGCACCCTCGTCGTCGAGTCGGCGCCGGGCAGCGGCACCGCGGTGGCCGCGTCGCTGCCGACCGGTCCGATCGGAGCGGGGTCACCGTGACGCGCGCCTACCGGATCCTCGTCGTCGACGACCACCCCATCGTGCGCAGCGGCATACGTGCCCTGTTGGAGTCCGAGCCCACGTTCAGCGTCGTGGGCGAAGCCGAGGACGGCGCCGAGGCCGTCCGCCTCGCAGGCGACCTCGCGCCCGACGTGGTGCTCATGGACCTGCAGATGCCCGGCGTGAACGGCATCGAGGCGACGCGACGGATCACGGCGATGTCCGAGGCGCCCAAGGTCGTGGTGCTCACCACCTTCGACACCGATGCCGACATCGTGCGTGCGCTCGACGCCGGCGCGGCGGGCTTCCTGCTGAAGGACGCGCCACTGGACGACCTGACCGGCGCGATCGTGAGCGCAGCGAGCGGCGAGACCGTGCTCGCACCCGCTGTGACTTCGCGTCTGGTCGATCGGATGCGGCGCCGGGGCGGGACCACGCTCAGCAAGCGCGAGGTCGAGGTGCTCGAGCTCGTCGCCGAGGGCCTCTCGAACAAGGAGGTCGCGCACCGCCTCCACCTGAGCGAGGCGACCGTGAAGTCCCACCTCGTGCACTGCTTCGACAAGCTCGACGTCGACAACCGCACCGCGGCGATCACCGCCGCACTCGACCAGGGCATCATCCGTCTCGCCTGATCCGTCCCCTCAGCCGTTGAAGACGGTCACCTCGTCGCGGCGGGTGAAGTCGCCTGGAGGTCGTCGCCTGGAGGTCGTCGCCCGTGCAGCACGGGGCGACGTCAGGGTTCGTTCTTCCAGTCGTCGGCGAAGCGTTGGCGCGCCTCGGCTTCGCGGCGGCGGATGTCCCAGAAGCGTGGGGGGCGCTTCTCGACGAAGGCGGTGCCGCCTTCTTTTCCCTCGGCCGTGTCGAACCAGTCGGGGTAGTACTGGCTCGAGATCACGCCGAGGTCGGCGTAGCCGTCCATCTCCTGGTCGAAGGCGGCCTTGAGGATCTCGAGACAGCCCGGGCTGACCGCGAGGAGCTCCTCGCACCACTCGTCGACGGCCGCCTCGAGCTCGTCGCGGGCCACGACCTTGTTCACGAGGCCCATCTCGAGGGCTTGTTCGGCGCTGTAGCGGCGGCACAGCATCCACATCTCGCGGGCCTTCTTGGCGCCGACGACCTTCGTCAGGTACGGGACGAAGAAGCCGTCGGCGGGGCTCGACACCTTGGGGCCGGCCTGGCCGAACTTGGCGTCGTCGGCCGCGATCGTGAAGTCGCAGATGTAGGCCATGTGGTTGTGCCCGCCGAGGCAGTACCCCTGGACCATCGCGATCACGGGCTTGCGTGACAGGCGGATCAGGCGGTTGTGGGGATAGCGGTTGTAGAACGCCTCGCGCAGGCCCCACTGCTCCCACTCGACGTCGCCGCCGGCACCGAAGTTGCGCCCGGCACCCGCGACGACGATCGCGCCCAGGGACGTGTCGTGGGACGCGTCGTAGAACGCGCGGAACATCTCGTCGACGGTCGCGAGCGTCATCGAGTTGTACTGGTCGGCCTTGTCGATCGTGACCCGGCCGATGCCGCCCCCGAGGTCCTCGTGGTACTTCTTCTCGTAGCGGATCTCGGCGAAGTCGAAGCCGTCGCCGGTCACCGTCTCCCAGGCGCCCCAGCCGCTCATCGCCGGCCTCAGCTCACGATCTCGACGGCGGCGGCCGTGACCGGGGCCAGGCCGTCGCGGACCATCTCGAACGTTTCGGCGCCGTCGGTGCTCACCAACAGCTCACCGGCCGTCGTGGCGGCCACGACGAGGGACCCGCCTGCCTGCAGGGCGCCGCGTTCGACGTTGCCCTTGAAGGCCTCGGTCGCGGTGCGCCAGTCCAGAGGCGTTGCCGACGTGTCGGCGACGAAGATCGCCGCCTCGGGCCCGCCGGCCTCCCATATCGGAGGCGGCCCCGAAGCCGACGCCATCACGATCCGGGAGCCGCACAGCGCGAGGCCCTGGGAGTAGCCCCGGTCGATGCCGTCGTTCTCCCAGGTCCAGGTCCGGCCCTCGTCGGTGCTGCGGTGGAAGCCCATCCCCGTCGTGGCGTACAGGTTCGCCGCGTCGGCGACGACGTGGTGCACGTCCTCGTAGAGGCCCTCGTTGCGGGCATCCCAGGACTTGCCGCCGTCGCCGGAAACCGCGACCCCGCCGACTTCGACGCCGACGACGAGACGGTCACCGTCGACGATGACGCAGTTCACGTTGGCCGGCCCCCACGGGGAGTGCCAGAACGAGTGCCCCTCGACGCCGGTGAGGTCCAACTCGACGGCGGGACCGTCACCGAGACGCCACAGCGTCGGGGGCTCCAGACCCGCGTACACGGCGCCGCCGTCGGCGACCCGCACCGTCCACACGTTCGCGTCGGCGAACCCGAGTGACTCCCACTCGCCGCCGGAGCCGCTGCGGCGCTGCACCCCGACGCCCTCGACGCGCACCGCGACTACGCCGTCACGGGCGTCGACCGCGGTCGCCTTCGACCCGGCGAAGTGCTGTTCGAGGATCCCACCGGAGGGATCGACCACGACCACTCCGTCGTCGGTTGCCAGCCAGATCCGCTCTGTCATGTCTCGTACTCCTCGTTGGCGGCGTCGTCGGGCCGGCGACGGGTCAGCTCAGTCTTGTCCCTGTACGACGTCGCCGGGCATGTCGAGGCCCAACGCGTCGCCGACCACGTGGGCGCCCAGATAGCCGGGGCCGCCGATGATCATGCCACCCGCGTAGTTCGACGCCCCACACGTGTACAGGCCCGGGATCGGCGTCTGCACCTGCGAGCACTGGTCGTTCGGGCGGTTGAAGCCCATCTGCAGGTTCGTGTAGGAGCCGTGCTTGATCGAGCCGCGCTTCATCGTGTGCAGCTTCTTCTCGATGTGCGTCGGCGGGTACTCGCGGCGCAGCACGACCTTGCCGAGGTCGACGTGGCGCTCCAACAACGCGAGGCAGTCGTCGCCGAAGCGCTTGGCGTTGGTGTCCCAGTCCTCGTCGAAGAGCACGACCTGTTCGGCGCGCACGATCTCGTGGCCCTTGGGCGCCATCGAGCGGTCGTGGCGGCTCGGGATCGTGACGTGGATCCACTCGTCGCCCGTGGCGGTGCCGGCGTCGACCCGCTCGAAGTGGGCGTGGAGGTCGTCCTCGGTCTCGATGCCCAAGAACGCGATCATCGCGTCGTTGACCCGCTGCTCGGGGTGGCGATAGGTCGCCTCGCCCTGGATGCCGAGGTGGAGGCCGAAGAGCGAACGCTCTTCCCACTCCCAGCCCTCGACCGCGTAGCGCAGGTCGTCGGACAGGTTGTCGGCGCCGACGAGGTTCACGAACGTCTGCTCGGGGTTCAGCGTCGACGCGATCGCCTTCGCCTCGAATCGGTGCCCGTCGGCGACCTCGACAGCGGCGGCGCGGTCGCCGTCGAAGTGGATCTTGGTCACCTCGGAGTCGTCGAGGATCTCACCGCCGTTGCTCACGAACACGCGGTACAGCGCGGAGGAGAGCCGGTGCGAGCCGCCCTTGACGAGGCCCGCGTTGATCAGGCGGCACAGGTAGACCGGGTACAGGTAGCCGAGGGGGTCCTCGAGGTGGAAGCCCCACATGCCCGGGAACGACAGCAGCGCCATACGAACCCGCGGGTCGGTGAAGCCGTAGTGGTCGAGCATCTCGATCGGGCTGAGCTCGCTGATGTCGTTGAGTGCCTCGCCGACGGGGGTCTGGCCGATCTCGACGATCTGGTCGACGACGGGCAGGGGCAGCTTGTAGGTGAGCGGGATGATGTAGTCGTCCAGCATCGGCTGGAACTCGGTCCACATCCGGCGGAAGCAGTCGGCGTCGTGGTCGCTGACCGTGCCGATCGAGGCGACGGTCTCGTCGAGGTCACGCGTGAAACAGAGCGCCTTGCCGTCGGAGAACGGGAACGCGACCGACACGTGGGGGTACACGTAGCGCAGCGAGAAGTCCGCCAGGTTCAGGTCGCGGTACGCCGGCATCACGTCGCTCATCATGTGGTAGATGGCGTGCAGGTTGAGGCGGAACCCGTAGTACTCGTCGGTGTTGAGGCCGCCGCCGGTCTCGTGGCGGCGTTCGATCAGCAGGACCTTTGCGCCCGCCTTGGCGAGGTACGCCCCGCAGATGAGCCCGTTGGGCCCCCCTCCGAGGACGATCGCGTCGTACTTGTCGGTCTTGGTCACAGGCGGGGTCATACCGGCACCGTCGACTTCCACTCCTCGATCACCATCGCCGCGACGTTGAAGCCCGAGTCCACGGCCTGGTGGGTGCCGCAGCCGTAGCCGCCGGCGTCGGTGCCGACGAGGTACAGGCCCGGGATCGGGGTCTTCGCCGACGGCTTGGACTGGCCGCACTGGCCGATGATCTGGGACAGGCCGATGCACTCGCCGCCCTGGCCCGCGACGACGGAGTCGCGGGTCATGTTCGACACCGCCGCCGCCGTGTACGGCTCGCGGCGGATGACGTGGTCGCCGATCTTGGGCCACATCTTCGCGATCGCGGCCTCGCCGCGTTCGATGACCTCGCGGTTGAGGTCGGCCTTGGGGTCGGGTGAGCCGAGCAGGCCGACGAGGATGATCTGATGCCCGTCGGGCGCCAGGTCGGGGTCGTACTCGGTGATCACCGCCGCGAACACGAGCGGCACGTCGGGCCATTCGCCGTCCTGGACCGCCTCGTAGCGTTCGGTGTCCCACCACGACTCGTCGCTGAAGGCCACGATCATGCCGGTCTCGAGCACCGGTTCGTCGAGGAAGTAGCGCACGCCGACCATGCCGAGGCCGGGCTCGAGCTTGTCGACCCACTTGAGGTAGTCCTCGGGCACGTCGTCCTCTTCGACGAGCTTGAGCACCGTCGGCTGGATCCCCGCGTTGGAGATCACGATCGGGGCGCGGAACTCGCCGGCGTCGGTCCAGATGCCGACGGCGCGGCCGTCCTCGACGATGATCTTGTCGACGCGGGTGCCGGTCAGGAACGTGCCGCCGTGGGCCTCGACGTATTCCGCCGCGACCTCGGCGACGCGCCCGTAGCCGCCGCGGTGGTAGCGGCCGCCGCCGCCGAGGAAGAGCTGGCGCATCGTGCGGATCCCCTCCGATGCCGGGATCAGGTCGACGGGCGCCACGAAGATGAGGTTGAGCATCGCCGACATGTAGGCGATCACGGGTTCGGCGACGCCGAAGCTGCGCATCCACGGCAGCATGCCGGTCTCGTCGAGGCCGTCGAGGTCCTCCTCGGTCAGAGTGAAGATCTGGCCCATCATCACCAGCATCTTCTGGACGTCGTCGGGGCCGACCCCGAAGGTGTCCTCGAGGCGGTCGAGGGCGAGGGGGTCCTCGGCCTGCTTGGACGGGCCGATGTAGCTGCGCCACTCCCCGTCGGAGCGCAGGTACTTGAGCTCGATGGCCTTGTCGCCCTCGGGCACGATGAGCGGGGCGTCGTCCTCGATGCCGAGCTCGGCGACGAGGTCGTGGAAACGCGACTCGCCGGCGGGCAGGCTCAGCACCGGCCACATCTCGTAGGCGTAGCCGCGGCGGCGGATCGTCTGGGCCTTGCCCCCCGCCTGGTTGTTCTTGTCGACGAGCAGGACACGCATGCCCGCCTTGGCGCACAGTGCGGCGGCGGTCACTCCGCCGTAGCCCGCCCCGACCACGATGGCGTCGTAGGACTCGGTCACATCTCCCCCTGGATCGTCCGGTTGAATCGTCCGGCTGGTGTGTCGCCTGAGGAGGACCTCAGGCCGTCTCGACCTCTTCGAGCTCGGCGTCGCCGGCCTTGGCGTCGGGCGTCTTGGCCTTGGCCTCGGGCGTCTTGGCCTCGGGCGTGGCCGGCTCGGCAGCTTCGGCCTTCTCGGCCTCGGCCGCCGCTGCCTTCTCGGCCTCGGCCGCCGCTGCCTTCTCGGCCTCGGCCGCCGCTGCCTTCTCGGCCTCGGCCGCCGCTGCCTTCTCGGCGGCAGCCGCTTCCTTCTCGGCCTTCTTGGCCGCCTTGGCCTGCTTGCGCGCCTCGCTGCGCGAGAGCGGCGCCTCGGCGGACTCGGCTTCCTTCTCCGCCGCGGCGGCGCGCTTTTCGAGCATCTCGACGCGCGCCTCTTTCGCCTGGGCGATCTGGGTCTTGCGGTCCACGCTCCAGTGCGCCGACTTGTTGCGCTTGAACGCCGAGCGCAACAGCAGGCCCATGGTCGGCTTCATCAGCGCGACCTTGGCGACGCCGGCGAGGTCGTCCTCGCACATGGTGATCGTGAAGTCCCAGTGCACGGGCTCGCGGATCGTCCCGACGATGAGGATCTCGTTGCCCTGGCGGACCACCGTGTACTCACGGAAGTCCATGATGAGCTCCTTGCGGCCCAACCCTCGTGACTTCAGCTTCATGGTCGCTTCCTTTCCCCTCTTAGTTCGTTGAGCTCTGCCTCAGTCGACGTCGTGCAGCTCCATGTAGGTGTCGCGGTAGCGGGCGACGTAGTCGGGAACCGTCCACCACTTGTCGAGCCCGGCGTCCTCGGCGACGATGTTCGCGGCGATGTAGCCGGGGCCGCCGATGATGAGGCCGCCCGGATAGGTCGAGGCACCGCAGACGTAGAGGCCATCGATCGGCGTCCGCGACGAAGAGCAGTCCTCGTTGGGGCGGAACGTGCCCATCTGCAGGGCGTTGTAGTCGCCGTGCTTGATCGAGCCGCGCTTCATGTTCGGGATGCGCCGCTCGATGTCGACCGGCGTCTCGGTGTGGGACTGCAGGACGTCGAGGTTGGGCGCTGCCTTCTTCCACTGGTTGAGGATGAGCTCCTCGACGTCGGCGGTGCGGGTGTCCCAGCCGCCCTCGATCTCGTAGGGGGCGTGGATCTGGAGGAAGCCGACCTCGTGGCCCGGGACCTTCGAAAGCGTCGGGTCGTATATCGTCTCACAGGTGGCGTGGCCGATGACCCTGTCGCCGATGCGGCCCGCCCGCACGCCGTCCCAGAACGACAGCAGGTCCTCGGGTGTCGAGAGCCCGACGACGGTCATGAACGCCTCGTTCACCCACGGGTCGTCGGTGTCGTAGTCGGGGCGGCCGTCGAGGACGGCGTGGGTGGTGCAGAAGCTCCACTTCTCCCATTCCCAGCCCGCCACCGACTGCTTGAGGCCGACGTCGAGGTGCTCCTCGCCGACGAGCTTCTGGAACGTGGTCTGGGGGTCGAGGCTCGACATCACGATGCCGGCGTCGATCTGCTTGCCGTCCTCCATGTCGATGCCGGTGACGTGGCCGTCCTCGATGCGGATGTCGACGACCTCGGCGGTGTCGAGGACCGAGCCGCCGTTTTGGACCACCTCACGGGCGAGCGCGGCGGCCATGCGGTGCGACCCGCCGAAGCACTGCGCCTTGTGCATCGTGCGGTCCACGAGCAGGGGGACCATGAACCCGAGCCCGGTGTCGGTCGGGTCGAGGCCCCACATGCAGCTCACGTAGAGCATCAGCGCCTGGACCTTGGGGCTCTCGAAGGTCTCGGTGATGATCTCGACGGGGCTCTTCTCGGTGATCTCGAGCAGCTCGCGTCCGATCTCGGTGCGCTCCATCGCCTCGATCAGGTCGAGCGGCGCCATCGGCGGCAGATACGTGGCCGGCGCCACGAGCTCCTGCACGAGGCGGCGCCACTGGCGCATCACACGGCCGAACGTGAACGAGTCCTTCTCGGAGAACTTCGCGATCGAGTCCTTGGTGTCCTCGAGCATCCGGCACATGAGCAGCGACGTGCCGTCGTCGAAGACGGCGGCGGTCTGCGCGTTCGGCGACACGAAGTTGAGGCCGTGCTTGTCGAGGCCGAGGTCCTTCATCGGCGGCATGTAGTCGACCATCATGTGATAGATGGCGTGGGGGTTGGAGTAGTGGCCGGGGAAGAGGATCTCCTCGGTCGCGAGGCCGCCGCCGATCTCGTAGCGGCGCTCGACGACGCACACCTTCATGCCCGCGCGGGCGAGGTAGGCGCCGGCGATGAGGCCGTTGGGCCCGGCGCCGATGATGACGGCGTCGTAGGTGGTCTTGTCGGGCCACTCGGGCACCGGACGCTCCGGCGGGACGTAGCTCACGAAATCGCTCATCGGTCTCTCCTCGGATCCGCTCGGATGCTCGTTGCGGCGCTCAGCTCGCCGCTACCCGGTTGCCTTCGTCGCTTATGTGCCACGGCGACGGGTACCACCAGCTCGCCGGTTCGACCTTGCCGTCGTCGATGAGGATGTGCATGAGGTTGTAGGCGACCGCCATCAGGCACAGCCCGCCGGGGAACGACGTCTGGTGGCACAGGTAGAGGTCCTCGACGGGGGTGCGGTAGCGGCTCAGCTCGGGCAGGGGCCGCTGGGTCCACCACTGGTCCTCGCAGTGGCGGGTGGCGTACCAGTTCCCGCCGACGAGTCCGGCGTTGCGGAACTCGGAGTCCTGAGGGGTGTTGACGTAGACGTCGACGATGTTGTCGCCGGTCATGTTCGGGGCGAAGCCCTCGAGCATGTCGAGCATCTCGCGCTTGATCTGCTCCTTCTCGATGTTGGCCGCGTCCGGACCCTCGACGTGGTACTCGGGCGGGGGCAGCTCGATGTAGATCGGCGAGAGGATGTTGTAGCCCTCGGGCGCACGGCTGCGGTCGTAGGTGGTGGGCATCAACACCGGCAGCGGCGCGATGCTGCGCGGTCCCGTCGGGGTCTTCTTGCGGGAGTAGATGTCGCGCATCTGCACGATCACGCTGTCCCAGTCGTCACAGGGGTAGAGCACCGAGCCCGGGTAGCCCATGCGTTCGACGACCTCTTGGGCCTGGCCGATGTAGCGGGGCAGCTCACGGCAGACGACGTGGAGCACGTAGAGGCTGCCGCCCTTGAGGCTGATGTCGGAGATGTTCTGCATGAAGCCGGGGCCGACGTGCTTGGGCCCGACGAGGCGTTGGAAGGTCTGTTGCACGTCGATGCCGGAGATGACGGCCTTGTCGGCCCAGATCGTCTTGCCGGCTGCCGCGGAGCCGTCGGCGAGGACGACGCCGCGGGCACGGCCGTCCTGGATCACGATCTCCTCGACGGGGCAGTTCACGAGCACGCGGGCGCCGTGCGCGATCGCGCAGCGGGCGATCGCGTGGGCGTAGGTGTGCATGCCGCCCTTGGGCGCTCCCGAGCTGTACGCGGCGAGGAGGTAGGAGCCCATCGCCTGCGCGGCCATTCCGTCCCAGGTCGGCGCGGCGCCCGAGTACCAGGCCCCGATGCCCATCATCGCCTTGAGGCCGCCGTACTCGAAGAGCTCGTCGGCGACGTCGACGAGGGAGCCGTCGAAGAAGTTCGAGGGCAGCGCGCCGCCGGACGCCTCGTTCCAGGTCTTGACCCAGGGCAGGTCCTTCTGCTCCACGTCGAGGTGCTGGGGGTAGGGCGGGGTCCAGAAGGTGGAGCGCAGGATGTCCTTGAGGTGGGGGAAGATGAAGCCCATCATCCCGCTCCACAGGTCGGCATCGCGCTCGGAGAAGGGCCGCAGCGTCTCGGCGGCCTCCTTGTAGTTCCAGCGGTTGCCGCTCACGAACGCGCGGTTGTCGGAGCTGAGGCCCATGCCGTACTGGCCCCAGTACTCCATCCGGAACCCGTACTTGTGCAGCTCGAGCTGCTCGAAGCCGGGGGCGGCGCCGCCGTAGAGGACCGACGCGTGGGGGTCGATGCGGAAGCCGGGCTTGGGTTCGACGTTCTCCTGGGCGCCGCCGATCTCGAGGCGGGACTCGAGCACGCACACGCTGTACCCGCTCTTTGCGAGGTAGGCAGCGAGCGTCATGCCGTTGTGCCCGCCGCCGACGATCACGAAGTCGTACCGGCTGTCCATGCGCCGTCTCCTATCGGGTCGGGGAGGCCCCGAGTTGGTGTCCTGTCGCGGGCCACACCCGTCGCCCATCGCTGGCTAGCGATACAATAGAACATCTATCGGTATTTGTCATATCGTTCTACCGAGGTTATTCTCGGGGCGGCTGCAGACCGGGACACCGACGGGACTTCAGGCGTGAGCGTGGCGACCGCACAGACCGAGGAACGGATCATCGACGCGGCGCGTCACTGCTTCTCGCGCTTCGGGGTCCAAAAGACCGTGATGGAGGACATCGCCCGCGAGGCGGACCTGTCGCGGGGCACGCTGTACCGCTACTTCCAGGACAAGGACCGCCTCTTCGCCGTCGTCAGCCGCCGCGAGACCCAGCGCTTCCTCGACGAGGTCCTCGACGGCACCGCCCGCCTCAAGACCCTCGACGCGAAGATCGCCCGCATGGCGACGGCGGCGATCGAGTACCTCAGCGTCGACAGCCTCAACGCCGCCATGATCGCCTCCGACCCCGAGGCGTTCGCGGCGGCGATCACGACGGGGGGCCGCGAGCTCCTGTCGCTCGCGATCGACACCGTCACGCCGATGGTCGAGGACGCCGTGGCCAGCGGCGAGGTGCGCCGCGACGTCGACGCGGCCCAGGCGGCGGAGTGGATCGTGCGCATGGTCCTCTCGCTGATCTCGACGCCGTCGGTGACCTTCGACCGCGACGACCCCGACGCGGTGCGCCGCTTCCTGCACCGCTACCTGCTGCCCGGCCTCACCTGAGCTCCGGGCGCGGCGGCGTCGGATCTATACCGGTACCGCGCGCTTGTCCTGTATCGTGTGGCATGGACTTCGCGAGCCCGATCGAGAGCCTCGTCACCGGATCGCGCGGCAAGGTGCTCGCGGCCCTCGCGCGGTCGGGGGCGGAGACGACTCTGCGTGGGCTGTCGCGACAGGCTGACGTCAGCCCTAACCACGTGGGAACCATCATCGGCGACCTGGTGGAGCTCGGCTTGGTCGAGCGACGCGAGGCGCCGCCGGCGAGCCTCGTGAGGCTGTCGCCGACGAACATCGCCTCCACCCTGCTGCGTCGGATCGCCGACCTGACGGGCATCGTCACCGGTCAGATGGCCGCGACCGCAGCCTCGATACAACCCGCCCCCGTCAGCCTGATCGTGTTCGGCTCGTTCGTCCACGGCCGAGCCGGGCGCGACAGCGACATCGACGTGGCCGCGGTTTGCTCACCGGAAGCGGTCGACGATGACACGTTTCTGGAGGCGCTGTGGTCGTGGGCGGCAGAGGTGACGGCTCTCACCGGCAACACCGTGAACCTCGTCATCGAGGACGCGCCCACCGCCACAGGCCGCCTGAAGGCGGAGTCGGGCGTCTGGGGTGCGATCCGGCGCGAAGGCATCAGCCTCGTCGGCATGGCCCCGGAGGATCTTGCGAGATCGTGATGTCACCCCGCCACGGCAAGCAGATCCGGCCCATCACGCCACGAGAGTCCAGAGCCCACCTCGCCCAAGCCGAGGAGTATCTCCGCGCGGCAGAGGACGCCTTGTCCCATGGGCACAACAAGGCGGCAACGGGCAACGCTGTGACGGCAGCCGTCAACGCGGCGGATGCCGTGACCGGCGCTGTGCTCGGGAATCGATGGTCCGGGGACCATGGCGGATCCGTCGCCCATGTGCAGACGGCCGGCGATGCCGGCAGACAGATCGCCAAGCACTTGCGGACCGTGCTGCCCCTCAAGTCCGCCGCGCAGTACGGGGCGGAGCCGATCTCGCCGGCCCGCGCCAAGTCGTGTGTGACCGCTGCCCGGCGGGCAGTCGAGATCGCGCGGCGAATTGCAAGTGGACGTTGACGCGACCGGGTTCCTGAGTTCAGATGCCGACCTGCCAGTGCTCGACGTGGAGGTCTCCCATCGGGAAGTCCCCGGGGTTGCCGGTCGCCAGGCGGGCCCCGAGGGACAGCGCCGCTGCGGCGATCAGGCAGTCGGCCTGAGAGAGTGTTCGTCCCGCTTCGGCGTGCTCTCGCCGCCATGTGCCTGCCATCTCGCCTTCGGCCTTGCCGAGCGGGACGATCCGGAGCGCATCGAGAAGGCCCGCCGCCGACCCGAGCTCGGAGGGTCTGAGTCCTCTCACGACCTCCTCCACGTTGGCCGCCGTGGTCCAGGGGTCGTCGCCGTGTGCCCGCAGTTCCAAGAGGCGGGCGACCGTTGCGGGGCGGCCCCGGAGGACGTCGATGAGGACGGTGGTGTCGAGGAGGACGGCTGCCACGGGGTCAGCCGACCCGCCGCACGTCGCCGCGGCGCTGAGCCCGAACCCACGCTGCCGGATCCTCGTCCCAGTCGTGGCCGGCCTCGGGGACCGTGGCTATCGCAGCCTCGATCGCCTCCCACCGCTCCTCGTCCTCGACGGCTCGCTTCACGGCTTCTGAGATGAAACGACTTCTCTGGCGGACACCGACGCGGGCGTCGAGGCGCTCCACCAGGCCCTCGTCGAGCGTAATGTGCACTCGCATGGCCACAACGTAGCACACACTGTCGGGGCGCTTCGTCCAGGTGAGGCGCTTCCTGATCCGGTACTTGATCCCCGGGAGCAGGCTGAGTACGGCTCGCGCCGTGCGGCAGACAGGGGGTGACGCGATCGGTCCTTGCAATTCCTCGCGATCGGAGCGATGATCTGGGCCGTGATCGCGAATTAGAACGCGTTCTAGAAATGCCTTGGTTCCGAGTGCGTGTGTGTCGGGGCCGAGGCAACGAGCGCCAATGGGGGTCCAGATGGCTGCAGCAGCGGGCACGGTCGGGGTGCGTTCGGCCAGTGATGGGGAGCGGTTGGCCAAGCGGAGTAGTTACGACTTCGTGATCGTGGGTGGTGGGCCGAACGGGTTGACGGCTGCTGCGTATTTGGCGAAGTGGGGTTTCTCGGTTTGCATTCTGGAGGCGCGCCCGGAGTTGGGTGGGGGTGCGGAGAATCACGAGCCGTCGCCTGGGTTCTCGATCGACCCGCACGCGACATATTTCTACGGAGCGGCAGCTCCGGCTCTTGAACAGCTCGAGTTGGGTCGTTACGGTCTGCGGGCGTCGACGGTGACGAACTTCGGTGGGTGTGCGTCGCCGGACGGGCGCGGCTTTTTCGGTGCGGGCAACTTCTTCCACGAGGGCAAGGGGCGTGATCCCGAGTTCCTCGCCCAGATGATGGGCGTGTCCCTCGACGTGGCGAAGGTCTACGTCGAGTTCATGGGTGCGCTCGAGCCCTATCTGACCGATTTCTTCCGCAGCATCTATTGGACGCCGCCCTATGACGAGAAGTGGGGGATGGGGCGGGGTGACTTGCCGTGGGCGCAGGTGATGCGTGAGGCGTTGCCGTTCTTCGACGAGGCCATGTTGGAGTGGTCCCTGTGCGAGATGATGAACGCCATGAGCTTGCCGGACCCGTTCAAGACGGGCCTGCTGGTCGGGTCGTGGGGTAACGGGCCGCACCCGTTCCACAAGGGGATGGCGATCCCCGGCTTCGCCATCCAGCAGATGATGTTCTATTCGAACTGCACGCCGGTGGGGGGCATGCACGCCCTCGCGCACTCGATCATCCGTTGTGGTCTTGCCCATGGTGCGCGGATGTACGTGAACGCACCGGTGACGGAGGTCCTCGTCGAGGGCGGCCGTGCGGTGGGGGTGCGTGTCGACGACGAGACCGCCCTGGAGGAGAAGACGATCCGGGCGAACATGGGTGTGATCCTGAACACCCATGTCAAGCAGTTGCCGAGGTTGGTGTCGGGCAACCACCTGAGCCAGGACTTCGTGCAGCGTGTCGACGACATCAGCCTCAAGGGCGGGAGCCTGTTCGTCGCGAACATGGCGGTGAGCGAGCTGCCCCAGTACTCGTCAGCGGGCCGCGAGATGCACGGGGCGGACTACCCCGTGGGGATGCTGTTGCACTCGACCGAGGAGCAGATGCTGGATCTGATGCGGGACGTGTACTCGTTCAACACGCATCCGACGGATCCGGATCACTACCAGCTCTGGCTCATCGTGCACAGCGCCCACGACAGCACGCGGGCGCCCGACGGCAACCACGTGATCACGATGAATTTGCAGGTGCCGGCGCCGGAGGATCATCGGGATGGTCCGGATGCGGTGAATCGGGCGTCGGGTGAGATCATGGAGACGATCTATGACGTGATTCGTCAGTATGCGCCGAATATGACGCGGGACAAGTTCGTGAAGACGTGGGTGAACACGCCTCAGGACAGTGAGTTCCGTAATATGGCTTTTGTGGGGGGCCATTGGTGGGGGATGCGTGGCAGCGAGGATGAGTGGTTCTCGCGTAAGCCGTTGCCGGAGTTGGCTCGTTATCGTACGCCGGTGGAGGGCATGTATTTGTGCCATCAGACGTCGTATCCGGGCGGGTTGTGTTTGTTGGCGGTGCCGTACAACTTGATGCACATACTGGCCGAGGATTACGAGGCGATCGGTTCGACGACGCCGGAGTGGTGGTACTCGTCGAAGTGGCACATCACCGATGCCGAGGGAGGCACCCGATGAGCGACGACGATCTGTCCTCGGTTTATCCGAACCTCGCGGGGAATCCGCTCGAGGGGATCGAGTTCCCTCAGGAGCACGAGACCGACTGTGTGATCATCGGTGCGGGCCCCAACGGTTTGATCGCGGCGATGTATCTCGCGGCGGCGGGTCTTGATGTCGTGGTGTTGGAGCGGCGTTACGAGATCGGTGGCGGGTTGGCGACAGAGGAGATCCTCTTCCCGGGCCATTACGTCAACACTCATGCGACGTATCACTTCATGACCGATTACATGCCGGCTCTGTCGGATTTCGATCTCGGTACCCGCGGGTTGCGTTTCCACAAGCCCAACATGCAGTTGCGGGGCCGTATCAACGGCGACGACGTGTTGTTGTGCCGTTCCCTCGAGGACTCGCGTGACTCGATGGCGCGCACCTCGATCAAGGACGCCGTCACTTTCGGTGACATGGCGGGGCGGTTCCACAAGATCGTCGACGGCATCTTGGGCCCGGCCACGTACCTGGCCCCGGGTGCGCCGCTGGACCTGATGGAAGCCCTCGACCGCAACGCGGTCGGCCAGGACATGTTGGCGCTGAGCGAGCAGTCCGCGGTGGAGATCCTCCAGGAGTACTCGCTGCCGGATTCGGTGCTCGCGACCCTGCTCTACAGCTCGTGTCAGTGGGGGATCTCGCCCCAGGAGTCGGGCATGGGCTTCATGGTGCCGCTCATGGTCGACCGCGGCCTGCAAAAGGCGTTCAGCTACGGCGGTTCGCACCGTCTCGCGTCGTCGTTCACCCGTGTGATCCTCGAACACGGCGGGCTGATCCTCGACAACGCCGAGGTCACCCGGATCGAGATGGACGGCTCGCGTGCCGCTGGTGTGCGCCTCTACGACGGGCGCCGTATCCACGCCCGCAAGGCCGTGCTGTCGAGCCTCGATCCCCAGACCACGTTCCTCAAGCTCCTCCCCGAGGACGACACACCCAAGGACCTACGCACCCAGGCCGAGAACTGGACCTGGGACAAGTGGTCGCTGATGACGGTGTTCTTCGCGGTCAAGGGCAAACCACAACTACGCAACGCGGACGGCAACCTCTCGGGCGACGCGTTCTCGACCGTGGTCGGTTTCGACGACTTCGCCGACGTCGTGTCGTTCCTCGAATCCGTCGAGACGGGCCGTATCCCCAAGTTCGCGGGCCACTTCACGTGCGAGTCGGCGTTCGACAAGGTCCTGAGCCAAATCGACGGCCAGCACTCCTGTTTCTTCCAGATGCCCGCCCCCTACGACTACCCCTGGGCCGAACAAGAAACCGACATCATCCGCGAAGTCACCGACCTGTTGGACCACCACTTCGAAGGCTTCCGCGACTCCGTCGTCCAAGCCGTACTCGAGACACCCCACGACATCGAACGCCGCATCCCCAACATGGTGCGCGGCTCGATCAAACACGGCGACTACAACCCCGTCCAGATGGGCAACATGCGCCCCAACACCGACTGCTCCGCGACCCGCACACCCATCGAAGGCCTCTACGTCTGCGGCGCATCCACCTACCCCGGCGGCATGGTCCTCGGCGGCCCCGGCTACATCGGCGCCCACACCGTCTGCGAAGACACCCAAACCCCCTTCCCCCACCCCTACAACAAGAACATCCAAACCTACATAGACACCTACTTCCCCGAAGGCCTCCCCGTCGCCTGAGACCACACCCGGAACCGGCGAGCGCTGCCCGGTGCTCGCCGGTCCAGGGACCGCGGCGGAGCCGCACCGGCACGGCGAAGCGCGCGCGGATGTGGGTACCTTGTCCGCCATGGCGAACACCGAGCCGGGCGTCCTCAGCGGCCTGTCGAACATCACCGACCCCTACGGCGCGCTCGAAGCGCTCGTGTACGACTTCTTCGTGGCGCCGGGGGTGCTCGACATCGCCGTCGACCAGATCGAGGCGGAGCTCGGCTCGATCCCCGACGGGGCCCGCGTCCTCGACGTCGGCTGCGGCGGCGGCCAGATGGCCCGAGCACTGGCGCAGCGCCGGCCCGACCTCCATCTCACCGGTGTGGACCTCTCCGCCGAGCAGGTCCGCCGGGCCGAGCGCAGGACCAAGGACGTCGCCGACCGCACCCGCTTCGTCCAGGGCTCGGCGCTCGACCTGCCGTTCCGGGACGAGGACTTCGACGTCGTGTACAGCATCGCGTCGATCAAGCACTGGCCCGATCCGGCGGGCGGTCTCGCCGAGTGCGTCCGGGTCCTGCGCCCCGGCGGTCAGCTCCTCGTCGCCGAAGCCGACCGCGGCTGCCGTTACGAGGATGCCGCCGCCTTCGTCGCGCGGATGCGGCTGCCGGCGCTGCTTCGCGTCCCGGCCCTTGCGGCCTTCCGGACCTTCGTCGCAGGGCAGTCCCTCGACGCCGACGACCTGCGGGCACTGGCGGAGAAGCTCGCCCTCGAGGAGTTCTCCGTCGAACGCCAGGCCGGCCTGCCCTCGATCGCGCTGCGCGGCATCCGCTGAGCAGGCCGCGCGAACCTTTTCCTTGCATTTGTTGGCGGGAGAAGCGATGATCTTGACCGTGTTCGCGAATTAGAACACGTTCTAGAAATGGCATGGCCGGGGATCGTCCGGTCGGAGATCGTTCGGTGGGCCGTGCCTGATCTCAGCGAAACGGGGTCGTGATGGCTGCTGTGTCGGGCGCTGTCGGTGTTCGGTCTGCCTCGGATGGGGAGCGGTTGGCCAAGCGGAGTAGTTACGACTTCGTGATCGTGGGTGGTGGGCCGAACGGGTTGACGGCTGCTGCGTATTTGGCGAAGTGGGGTTTCTCGGTTTGCATTCTGGAGGCGCGCCCGGAGTTGGGTGGGGGTGCGGAGAATCACGAGCCGTCGCCTGGGTTCTCGATCGACCCCCACGCCTCGTACTTCTACGGCGCTTCTGCTCCCGCGCTGGGCCAGCTCGAGTTGGGCCGCTACGGCCTGCGGGCGTCGACGGTGACGAACTTCGGTGGGTGTGCGTCGCCGGACGGGCGCGGCTTTTTCGGTGCGGGCAACTTCTTCCACGAGGGCAAGGCCCGCGACCCCGAGGTGCTGGCCCAGATCATGGGCGTGTCCCTCGACGTGTCGAAGGTCTTCGTCGAGTTCATGGGTGCGCTCGAGCCGCACATGACCGATTTCTTCCGCAGCATCTATTGGACGCCGCCTTATGACGAGAAGTGGGGGATGGGGCGGGGCGATCTGCCGTGGGCGCAGGTGTTGCGTGAGGCGTTGCCGTTCTTCGACGAGGTCATGTTGGAGTGGTCCCTGTGCGAGATGATGAACGCGATGGGCTTGCCGGACCCGTTCAAGACGGGTTTGTTGGTGGGTTCGTGGGGTAACGGGCCGCATCCGTTCCACAAGGGGATGGCGATCCCGGGTTTCGCGGTGCAGCAGTTGATGTTCTATTCGAACTGCACGCCGGTGGGGGGCATGCACGCCCTCGCGCACTCGATCATCCGTTGTGGTCTTGCCCATGGTGCGCGGATGTACGTGAACGCACCGGTGACGGAGGTCCTCGTCGAGGGCGGTCGTGCGGTGGGGGTGCGTGTCGACGACGAGACCGCCCTGGAGGAGAAGACGATCCGGGCGAACATGGGTGTGATCCTGAACACCCATGTCAAGCAGTTGCCGAGGTTGGTGTCGGGCAACCACCTGAGCCAGGACTTCGTGCAGCGTGTCGACGACATCAGCCTCAAGGGCGGGAGCCTGTTCGTCGCGAACATGGCGGTGAGCGAGCTGCCCCAGTACTCGTCAGCGGGCCGCGAGATGCACGGGGCGGACTACCCCGTGGGGATGCTGTTGCACTCGACCGAGGAGCAGATGCTGGATCTGATGCGGGACGTGTACTCGTTCAACACGCATCCGACGGATCCGGATCACTACCAGCTCTGGCTCATCGTGCACAGCGCCCACGACAGCACGCGGGCGCCCGACGGCAACCACGTGATCACGATGAATTTGCAGGTGCCGGCGCCGGAGGATCATCGGGATGGTCCGGATGCGGTGAATCGGGCGTCGGGTGAGATCATGGAGACGATCTATGACGTGATTCGTCAGTATGCGCCGAATATGACGCGGGACAAGTTCGTGAAGACGTGGGTGAACACGCCTCAGGACAGTGAGTTCCGTAATATGGCTTTTGTGGGGGGTCATTGGTGGGGGATGCGTGGCAGCGAGGATGAGTGGTTCTCGCGTAAGCCGTTGCCGGAGTTGGCTCGTTATCGTACGCCGGTGGAGGGCATGTATTTGTGCCATCAGACGTCGTATCCGGGCGGGTTGTGTTTGTTGGCGGTGCCGTACAACTTGATGCACATCCTGGCCGAGGATTACGAGGCGATCGGTTCGACGACGCCGGAGTGGTGGTACTCGTCGAAGTGGCACATCACCGATGCCGAGGAGGCACCCGATGAGCGACGACGATCTGTCCTCGGTTTATCCGAACCTCGCGGGGAATCCGCTCGAGGGGATCGAGTTCCCTCAGGAGCACGAGACCGACTGTGTGATCATCGGTGCGGGCCCCAACGGTTTGATCGCGGCGATGTATCTCGCGGCGGCGGGTCTTGATGTCGTGGTGTTGGAGCGGCGTTACGAGATCGGTGGCGGGTTGGCGACAGAGGAGATCCTCTTCCCGGGCCATTACGTCAACACTCATGCGACGTATCACTTCATGACCGATTACATGCCGGCTCTGTCGGATTTCGATCTCGGTACCCGCGGGTTGCGTTTCCACAAGCCCAACATGCAGTTGCGGGGCCGTATCAACGGCGACGACGTGTTGTTGTGCCGTTCCCTCGAGGACTCGTGACTCGATGGCGCGCACCTCGATCAAGGACGCCGTCACTTTCGGTGACATGGCGGGGCGGTTCCACAAGATCGTCGACGGCATCTTGGGCCCGGCCACGTACCTGGCCCCGGGTGCGCCGCTGGACCTGATGGAAGCCCTCGACCGCAACGCGGTCGGCCAGGACATGTTGGCGCTGAGCGAGCAGTCCGCGGTGGAGATCCTCCAGGAGTACTCGCTGCCGGATTCGGTGCTCGCGACCCTGCTCTACAGCTCGTGTCAGTGGGGGATCTCGCCCCAGGAGTCGGGCATGGGCTTCATGGTGCCGCTCATGGTCGACCGCGGCCTGCAAAAGGCGTTCAGCTACGGCGGTTCGCACCGTCTCGCGTCGTCGTTCACCCGTGTGATCCTCGAACACGGCGGGCTGATCCTCGACAACGCCGAGGTCACCCGGATCGAGATGGACGGCTCGCGTGCCGCTGGTGTGCGCCTCTACGACGGGCGCCGTATCCACGCCCGCAAGGCCGTGCTGTCGAGCCTCGATCCCCAGACCACGTTCCTCAAGCTCCTCCCCGAGGACGACACACCCAAGGACCTACGCACCCAGGCCGAGAACTGGACCTGGGACAAGTGGTCGCTGATGACGGTGTTCTTCGCGGTCAAGGGCAAACCACAACTACGCAACGCGGACGGCAACCTCTCGGGCGGCGCGTTCTCGACCGTGGTCGGTTTCGACGACTTCGCCGACGTCGTGTCGTTCCTCGAATCCGTCGAGACGGGCCGTATCCCCAAGTTCGCGGGCCACTTCACGTGCGAGTCGGCGTTCGACAAGGTCCTGAGCCAAATCGACGGCCAGCACTCCTGTTTCTTCCAGATGCCCGCCCCCTACGACTACCCCTGGGCCGAACAAGAAACCGACATCATCCGCGAAGTCACCGACCTGTTGGACCACCACTTCGAAGGCTTCCGCGACTCCGTCGTCCAAGCCGTACTCGAGACACCCCACGACATCGAACGCCGCATCCCCAACATGGTGCGCGGCTCGATCAAACACGGCGACTACAACCCCGTCCAGATGGGCAACATGCGCCCCAACACCGACTGCTCCGCGACCCGCACACCCATCGAAGGCCTCTACGTCTGCGGCGCATCCACCTACCCCGGCGGCATGGTCCTCGGCGGCCCCGGCTACATCGGCGCCCACACCGTCTGCGAAGACACCCAAACCCCCTTCCCCCACCCCTACAACAAGAACATCCAAACCTACATAGACACCTACTTCCCCGAAGGCCTCCCCGTCGCCTGAGACCACACCCGGCGGGTCGAAGGGTCGACGAGTCTGCCGTCATGCGCATGGGTATGCTCACCGCATGTCGACACAGATCGCGGTGAAGCTCCCTGATCGGGTGGTCGAAGACCTGGACCGTCTCGTGGCCGCCGGTGCGTTCGAGAACCGCTCCGACGCTGTGCGCCATGCCATCGCGGTACTGCTGGCGGCCGATCGACGCCGCCTCATCGACGAGGCGTTCGCCGAAGGCTTTCGCCGGGTGCCCGACACGGGAGCCGAAGTGGCGGAAGCCCGCCGTCTCGCGGTCGTTGAGCGACATCTGGGGTGAGGACGACGGCGACGGGTTGGGTGCACTTGAACGGGGCGGGTTTGTGGGCTGGGTCGTGTCGGCCGTCGGCGTGGTGGGCATTCGCTTGTGCATTCGGTGATTGCGGCGCGGGCGGCGTTGACGTCGACGATGGCGGCGCTGTCGGTGTAGGCGGCGACGACGGTTTGGGTCGAGCGTTGGGTGTCCGAGCAAGCGTTGCGGCAGGAGGCTGTGCGGCGTCGGCTGGCGGGCGAGAGCCCGACCGAGATCGCCGAGGCGTTGGGTCTTTACCGGCGCTTCGGAAATGATGCCGTGTCACTAAGACTTCAATTGATCGTAGAACTCCCACGCCTTCGCATTATACTGTCGAATAATGAGTAAAACGTTTCCGCTTTGCACAAATCCGCCATCTGGTGCCGCTTGGGACTGATAGTGTTCCCAAGCGGTGGTGGCGTTGCGTTCAGAATCAAATACAACGACATTGACGTCACCGCAGTTGAACGCCCGTGTCATGCCCGGATCGGGGGCCTGATCCACAGTCACTGCGTTCGACCTACAGGTCATTCCGGCTTCGCTCAACATCAGTCCGACGTCTGCTTCAGCAATTGCACGACCCGGGGTTGATTCCGCGAGGGGTGCTGCGGGAGGAGGCCTTTCGTCGGGCGCCAGATCTGTTCTGACATTCGGCTCTGCCTCGTGCGCGCAGCCCGCTACACAAGCAGCAACGGCACAACACAACAGAGCAACTCTACAGGTTCCGATATCGCGGCAAGCCGGGGAATGCTTCATGCACCTCTGCTTCAGTTGCCGGGCGAGCGCCGTTCCAATTTGCAATCGAATCGTCCGGCGCAATTAGGTATTCAGGAGCGCGGGGAGCTTGATAGTCTCTAGTGTCCTTCGTTATACGTTCTGGATCGCGCCATACGCACTGGCATTCATCACAGAAGATCACCACTGTGCCCCCTGATGTGCGGAGGAAGGACAGTTCGCCCTGTCCGACATCAAAAGGGCATTCGGCGTCAACGAGGACAGTCATGTGGCTCGCAATACTTGAATGGGATAGGACGTTACGACTTCATTCGCATTTTCAATCACCAACTTCAGTATTGACGTGGACGGATGGCCCATGACTTCGCCGACAGCACCGCCCTGATACCCGATCGGTTCTCCCATATCGACGTAGTAGGATGTGCGAGTTCCGTCGTGTTCAACATATGTTGCGTCACCATTCTGGACCTTGGCCCACGCGTCGTCCAGCAGTTCAAAGACGTTTGGTGAGTCGTATACGCCGTGAGCTTCGCGACCGGGCACGTCCGTAGTGTGATACTTGACGTGATTTGCTCTAGATTCGAAGTTAGGGGCTGGATCCGATTCATGCCGCCGCCCACCCGGAGAATCGTATGCATTAGGAACATTCGGATCTGCACTTAGATACGCGAACTCAGTGGCGGAGAGCGGAGCTGCTGGGGGAGGCTCTGCTGGCGGTCCGACAATATTTGACAGCAGATCAGTTGCGCGCTGAATCGCATCGTTCGTATTGGCGGCCTTATTCCAGTAATGAATATCTTGTTCCGCAATCGAGACGACTCCGCAGTCGTCTGGGAGGGCGCACAGCGTCGCATCATGCGCCATCCCGGTGCCAACGAGTTTGTCCGTCGGAGTGCCGTCGGGATTGAAGTATCCTTGATCATCGACTTCGCCTTGAATGAAGTCGGAGACTATATCGCTCGTGGAACAGAGCGGCCAGTATTCATTAGTGGGATGGTTGATACAATCGGCCCGCGCAATATCGGCGTAGTGCCACACATCGGGGACAGTAGGACAGGCGGCTGTGGTGCTGCCGCCGCAGAGGTAGGTGCTGTTGTCGTAGTAGCCAATGTTGTTACCGAACAGTTCCGCAACAGCTTGAGGCGTGACTGGTGTCGTAGTTGGAACCCAGGTTGTGATATAGCCATCTAAGCCGGGTGCATAGGTGGTGGCTGCCCATGGGCCCGCACCAGACGCGTTTAGGCCTCGTATGCGATACGTACACGAAAGCGCTCCAGCGGAATCCACTGACCAGCAGGGCAAGGACGTGTTAACGGTCGCTCCCGACACGGTAATCAGGTCTGCGCTATTCGCTGCGTACAGCCACGGCAGCTACACCTCGGTCGTTTGGCCATTCGGAACGACACCAATATCAATCTGATAGCCGATGATCGAGGTGCCACTCGAGGGAGCAGTCCAAGATAACGTTGGGTAGCCTGAGCCGGCCTGGCCCTCCACGAGGTCCACCAGCGTCGGCGCCCCAGGCACACCAGTCTGGGTGAACGTCAACGGCGACGACGGAGAACCAACGCCTACCCAGTTCACCGCCGAGACCCGGAACCGGCAAGACCCCGGCGCGCTCGACACGACACAGGGCAACTGTTGCGGACCCGTATTCGTACGCGTGACACCGTAAGACCACTCAGGCGATGCCGACGGCCGGTACTGCCACGGCACCCACTGCCCATCGATCTCCGCATCGACCCGGTAACCGCGAATCGCCGTCGACGACGACGGAGCCGTCCAACTGAACTGCACACCCTGATCGTTGCTCAACCCCGTCGGCTGACCAAGCGTCGGCGCCCCAGGCACACCATTGTGAGAGCCAGGACCGACCTGACTGCTCGGGCCTATCCCATAGGGCGTGCTCGGAGGGTCGGCTGTCTCGCGCCCGTAAGCCAGCACCCGGTAAAGGCACTCCGTGCCCGGCACACAGGGCATGGTTGTAGAAGTGCCGGTCGTAGTCACTCCAGAGCTGTAAGGGCGGTATCCCCACGGGTACCACTGGCCATCGACACGTATATCAACGCGGAAACCCAGATGAGTGCCAGTCGGTCGAGAGGTGTATTGCCAAGTCAGCTGAACGGCCTGCTCGTTGTTCTGCCAACTTGCGCTCAGATTTGTAACCCCCGGAATCGACAGCTCCGAGGGCGGGGTGGATCCGCCATCCTCAGACGCGACCGCCAGCAACGCCGGCTCACTCACAGTGCCGTCAGGACCAAGCGCCTCCAACTTCAACACACACGACGTCGCACAAGCGCCCATCGTCGCCGACGTCGTCGAGGCGCCGATATTCGCGCCCGTGCCTGGATAGGTCGAATTGTTGACGACCCAGCCACCGGCGCCGTCGTTCTGACTCAGCCGCCAGGCACTCACCGCTGTCCCCGTCGACGTGCCCTGCGACCACGACACCGACACACTCGACGGCGTCCCAGCCGGACGCGACGGCGAACCCCACACCGGCTTAGCCGGACGCGCATCCGACGGACCCACCGCCAAGAATTTCGGAAGGCTTGCGACCGATCCCGGGCCGAGAGCCTCTAGCTTCAGGACACACGATTGCGGGCAACTCGTGAAGGTCGACGTCAGAGTGGTAGACGCAAACGTACCGACCCCTGGATATTGGGCCGCCGAGCTCGACCACCCGCCGGAAGTCGTCCCAATCGATAGACGCCATTGCGACACCGGCGTGTTGCCGCCACTACCAGCTGCCCACGACAGCTGTACCGATGCCGGCGCCGTTGGAGGCCTGGCTGGACGTGAAGGACGCCGGTGCAACCGGGGGCTCGACCGCGTCACCCGGCGAAACTCCAACGACAACAACAGCCAGCGCGGCTGCCAGAGTCACGATCAGCGCTCCGACGCGCCACCACACTCGATCAATCCCAGCCATCAATTCTCCCCAGTCGCCGCAACAGACAGCCGCAGCCTAGCCCGACCCGATCACCTGCACTGGCCGCCGGTGCCGGCAGCCGCGCAGCCCCGAGCAGTAGGGCGAAGAACCCTCCCGATGGAATGCAACCGATGGCCCCGTTAGACCATGCGCACCGGCGACACCCGGCCTGCAAGAGGGGTAGGAGCGGGCGCCTGACCTGCAGGCCAGCACCGAGAGAGTCAGGTCAGCTCGGGGCGGGCAGTGCGCGGAGCCGGTCGAGGTACTCGAGGGTGCGGGGCTGGTCGCGGAACTTGGCGAGCTGCTCGCGCCCGTAGGCGCGCAGCATCGGGACCGCGAACGACGAGCGCAGGCGGCGCAGGTCCTCGCTGGGCAGGCGCTCGGAGATGAGGTCGAGGGCTTCGTGCCAGCGACGCCGCAGCACGAGCAGGGACAGGCGCGGCAGCGCAGGTACCGAGCGCGGCCGCAGGGCGGCGCGCACGATCTGGGGGATCTCCCGAATGGCGCCTGCGATCGAGGGTCTCACGATGCGCGGCAGGCTGTAGAAGCGCTCCATCGCACCCACGACCGCGAGCTGCAGGTCCGCAGCGCTGGAACGGGCCGGAGCCATCACGGCGTGGTGGCCGTCGTAGAAGGACCAGTCCGACGTGATGATGCGGTTGTCCGAGGTCACACGCTGGTAGAGGCGCGTGCCCGGCAGCGGCACCTCGATCATGATCTGGATCGTGTCGATGCCGTGGTGCCGGGCGAAGTCGGTGATCCGGTCGGCGGCGTCGACCTCGTCGGCGTCGAGGCCGGCGATGAACATCCCGTGGACCTTGATGTCGTGCTCGTGGAAGAGGTCGACGGAGCGGACGATGTCGGCGACCTCCTGCTTCTTGTTCATCTCGCCGAGGCTCGCGTCGCTCACCGACTCGAAGCCGACCATGACCATGAAGCAGTTCGCCCGGCGCATCAGCGCCAGGAAGTCGTGGTCGGGCTCACGCTTGGCCTTGGACGCGTAGACGGTCTCGGCCGCGCGCACCTGAGCCATCCACTCGGGCGTGGTGCCGGTGTCGATCATCGACGCGAGCAGGTCACGGGTCCGGTTCTTGTTGACGACGAAGCAGTCGTCGTGGAAGAAGACCTTGTCGCAGTCGAGGTCCTGCAATTCGGCGAGCACCTGGTCGTTGCGCCGGTGCCGCACCCGCCGCGAGAACATCGCGGTCACCGAGCAGAACTCGCAGTTGAACGTGCAGCCCCACTGGGTCATGACCGGCTTGACACCCATGCGCTCGTGCCCGCGCACGAGCGTCAGGTCCGGCGCCGGCAGCTCCTCGAACTGCTCCTGCGTACAGGCCGGCCGCGCACGGTTGTGCGTCGTCCGGCCCGACGGTGTCCGCCACGAGAGCCCGTCGATGCCGTCCAGGGCGAGTTCACGCTCGATGGCGTCGACGAGGTCGCAGATCGTGCGTTCCCCCTCTCCACGCACCACGTAGGTGGCGTGTTCGAGGGCTTCGTCGGTCATGAACGACACGTGCGGGCCGCCCATCACGACCGGGACGCCGGCGGCCTCGAACTCGTCCGCGATCGCGTACGCGTACGGCTGTGTGGACGTCGTCGACGAGATTCCCACGAGATCCGCCGCGAGGCAGTCTTCGAGGTCGATCGGTGCGAGCGCCTCGCAGTAGCTCGAGGCGTCGTGACCGCGGTCGGCCAGCATCCTCGCCATGAGCGGCAGGCCCAGCCGGGGCAGGAGGGCTTGGTCGTAGACGTGGTGACCGGGTGGGCGCGGCTCGATGAATCGGATGCGCATTGTGCACCTCGGGGGACGGCGGTCTCCGGGCCCGCCCGATCGCAGGAGCGGTTGCCCGACAGACCAGTAAGCCGGGGCCTCAGTTACAAGTCCTCGCGATCAATGCGAGGATTGCGCCTCTACGCGGTCGGGGGTCTCGGCATCCGCGGGGGCCGGCGGGGCCGCCGACGGCGCCTGGCGCCGGACGGCCAGCAGCATCCACACCGAGGCACCGAACATCGCGGCGCCGACCCCGAGGTGGGGCACGACCGTGAGCGCGGACAGGCGCCACCACACGTTGAGAGCGCCCAGGGTGAGCTGCACGAGCGTCAGCACGACGAGGGTCAGCACCAGCCGCCGGGTCAGCCGTGTCGCCGCCGTGCGCCACACGCTGCGGGCGGTCACGAGGACGGCGGCGGCGACGAGCACGCTCAGCGCGCGGTGGCTGAACTGCACGAGCTGAGCGCCCGTGGACACGACGGGCACGACGCTGCCGTCCATGAGCGGGAAGTCGGGGTAGACGAGGCCGGCATGGTGGCCCGTCACCCACGAGCCGACCAGCATCTGCGCGAAGATCAGCACCAGCGTGACCTCGCACAGGTGCGTGGCGGCGGGCTGGACCCGATCGGGCGGCATCGCCCCGCTCCCGGACCGCTCGGCGATGAAGATCAGCGCCGCGAACACCGTGAGCGCCATCGCGAGGTGCGCGGTCACGAGCTCGGGCGCGAGGCGCAGGAGCACCACCGCCGCGCCCAGGAGCGCCTGCAGGAGCACGAACGCGGCGGCGACGAGCGACGCGACCAGCAGGGGCCGGTCCTTCCTGCGGTCGGTGAACACGGTCATCACCGCGACCACGCCGACGAGAGGCACCACCAGCACCCCGGCGATGAGGCGGTGGGCGTGTTCGATCCAGGCGTGGAGGTCGGCAGGGGGCATCCACTTGCCGAAGCACAGAGGCCAGTCGGGACAGCCCAGGCCCGAGTCGGTGGCGCGTACGAGTCCGCCCGCGGCGATCAAGGCGAACGTCGAGATCGCCGCTGCGACCGCGATCTTCGTGTAGCGGGTCACCGTCGACCTCCGCTGTTCGGGGGCGCTTCGATTCGGCTCAGTGGGGGAGCTCTTCGAACGGTGTCGTCCGGCTCGCGTCTTCCTCGCGGGGCAGCCCGAGCACGCGTTCGGCGACGGCGTTGCGCTGCACCTCGTCGGTGCCCCCGCCGACGTGGATGCCGGGCGCCCACAGGAACAGCCGCTTCCAGGCGCTGTCGTCGTCGGCGAGGGTGCCGGGGCCGGCGACCGCGATCGCGACGTCGGCCGCCTCGCTGAGCATCCGCGCGGCGCAGATCTTGACGATCGAACCCTCGGCGGTGGGGATCTCGCCCGCCCCGAGCTTGGAGACCATGCGGGCGTTGAGGAACTCGAGGATGCGGTCGTAGGAGTAGATCCTTGCGATCCGGTCGCGCAGGACCGGGTTGATCGGCGCCGACGCCGTGGCGAGATCGACGAGGTCCTTGACCTGGAGGATGCCGAGCGACCCTCCGAGGGACATGCGCTCGTGCAGGAGCGTGGTCACCGCGACCGGCCAGCCCTCTTGGGGCTCACCGACACGGTTGCGGTCGGGGATGCGGACCTCGTCGAGGAAGACCTCGCTGAAGTGGGCCTCGCCCGTGATCTGGCGCAGGGGCCGCACCGTGACGCCGGGCGAGCGCATGTCGAGGAGGAAGAACGTGATCCCGGCGTGTTTGCGCACGCTCGGGTCGGTGCGGGCGAGCAGGATCGCCCAGTCCGCGTAGTGCGCACCCGAGGACCACACCTTCTGGCCCGAGACCACCCACTCGTCGCCGTCGCGGACGGCGCGGGTGCGCAGCGCCGCGAGGTCGGAACCGGCGTCGGGTTCGCTGAAGAGCTGGCACCAGATCTCGTCGCCTTTGAGGATGTTCTCGACGTAGCGGCCGCGTTGCGCGTCGCTGCCGTGGGCGATGATCGCCGGTCCGGCCATGCCGATGCCGACGATGCTGATCGACGCGGGCACGTCGGCGCGGTTGCACTCCTGGTTCCAGATGATCTGCTCGACCGGGCCGCCGCCACGCCCGCCGAACTCGGTGGGCCACGTGATCGCGGCCCAGCCGTTGTCGTAGAGGGTGCGCTGCCAACGCACCATGATCTCGCGCGTCGCGTCGGCGTCGGTGGGCGCCGTGTCGGCCAGTTCCCGGCGCACCGGCGGTGCGTGGGTGTCGAGGAACGCCCGGGCGTCCTTGCGGAACGCGGCCTCTGCAGGCGAGTCGTTGAGGTCCACGGCTCCTACCGAGCGGGGTCAGGCGGAGACGCCGCCGTCGACGACGAGCACCGCGCCGGTCAAGTTCGGCATCTCCGGCGAGGCGAGGAAGGTGATCGCAGTCGCCATCTCCTCGGGTTCGCTGAGCTGGCCGGTGAGCGGGACGATGCGTCCGAACAACGAAGTGTCGGCTCCCTCGGGCACCCCGAAGCCCGAGAGCAGCGGCGTGATCACGCCGCTCGGGCACAGGGCGTTGACCCGCACGCCGCACGACGCGTACTCGATCGCGAGTGTCTTGGTGATGCTGACGACGCCGCCCTTGGACGCCCCGTAGGCCACCGCGTAGGGGTGCGCGAACACCCCCGCGAGCGAGGCGACGTTCACGATCGCGCCCTTGGTCTCCACGAGCGCAGGCAAGGCCTCGCGACACATCAGGAAGGTGCCGGTCAGGTTGACCTCGAGGATGCGGTTCCAGTCCGCGAGGGACTGCTCGGTGGTCACCTGGAACCGGCCGATGCCGGCGACGTTGGCGAGGACGTCGAGACGGCCGAAGCGTTCGAGCGCTCCCGCGACGGTGTCCTTGACGTCGGCCTCGTCGCTGACGTCGCAGCCGAGCCCGACGGCCTCGCCGCCCTCCTCGCGTATCGACGTGGCCGTCTCCTCGGCGCTCTCGGCCCTCACGTCGACGCAGCACACGCCGGTGCCGGCGGCGCCGAACTTGAGGGCCGTCGCACGGCCGATCCCCGAACCGGCACCCGTCACGAGTGCCACGCGCTCCAGATCCGTGTCCGTCACCGGTTCATTCCCCTGAGTCGCCGGTCGTGGAGGCGAGACTATTGCTCGTGCCTCCCGCCACCAAAACGGATGGGAGGAATTCCCCGCTAGGTCAGCAGCAAATCTCCTACCAGTTGGTTAGGATACCCGCTCGATGGTCGCACGTGGCGGAGGTGGCGGACGTTGAAGGTCCAGACCGTGATGCTCGGACCCGACACCGGCCAGTACGGCGGCGAGGGGCAGGCGCCGATCGACATCGATTCGGCCCGGGCCGCAGCCGTCGAGGCCGAGGAGCTCGGCTTCGACTGCGTGACGACACCCGAGGCGGGCCACGACCCGTTCCTGCCGCTCGTGATCGCCGCCGAGCACACCGAGCGCATAGCCCTCGGCACGAACGTGGCGATCGCGTTCCCGCGCAGCCCCATGGTGACCGCCCAGCTCGCATGGGACCTCCAACGCCTCTCCGGCGGTCGCTTCCAGCTCGGCCTCGGCACCCAGGTCCGCAGCCACGTCGAGCGCCGCTACGCGGCGACGTGGGACGGCGCACCGGGCCCGCGCATGCGCGAGTACGTGTCGTGCCTGCACGCGATGTTCGACGTCTTCGCTGGCGGCACCGAAGCCAAGGCCTCCTTCGAGGGCGAGCACTACCGCTTCACGCTCATGAACCCGTTCTTCAACCCGGGCCCGATCGAGCATCCCCACGTACCGATCCACGTCGCGGCGGTCAATCCCTACATGGCGCGCCTCGCAGGCGAACTCTGCGACGGGCTGCGGCTGCACCCGGTCGCGACGTTCCGGTACACCCGCGAGGTCGTCCTGCCCGCCGTCGCTGCCGGGGCCGCCGCCGCCGGGCGTGCACCCGACGAGGTCGAGGTGATCGGCGCACCGTTCCTGGCCGTGGGCGCGGACGCGGCCGGCGTCGAGAAGGCACGGGGGGCGCTCAAGACCAACATCGCCTTCTACGCGTCCACCCCGACCTACCACTCGGTGCTCGAGTACCACGGCTGGGGCGAGACCGCCACGGCCCTGCACCAGATGTCGCGCGAGGGCCGCTGGAAGGAGATGGCCTCACAGGTCAGCGACGAGATGCTCGACGAGTGGGCGATCGTCGCGACGGCGGACGACCTCGCCGCGACGATCCGGGACCGCTGCGGCGGGCTCTACTCGGCAGTCCTGCTCGACCTGCCCGCAGCGTTGCGCAGGGACCGCGACTGGCTGCGCGAGACCGTCGCGGCCCTGCAGAGCACGTGATCGACGACCAAGGAGGGCACTGATGGCGCGACCCGAGTCCGAGCAGGAGCACATCTTCGAGGTGGACGACGGCGTCGGCGTCATCACGCTGAACCGTCCCGAGCGGCTCAACGCGATCACCTGGGACCTCGCCCAGGACCTCGTCGACCTCCTGCGCGAGCTGCGCCAGCGTGACGAGGTGCGTGTGATCGTGCTCACGGGCGCGGGGCGTGCGTTCTGTTCCGGCGGCGACGCCGAGTGGCTGAGCGGCTCCGCGGACCGCGGGATGCCGGGCCTGTCCGAGGTCCCCCTCGAGCGCTACCAGCGCAAGACCCCGGCGGGGCCCGTCACCGAGCTCACGCGCATGCTCGTCGAGGTCGACAAGCCCGTCATCGCCGCGATCGCAGGTCCGGTCATGGGCGCGGGGCTCTCGTTCGCGCTCGCTTGCGACCGCCGCTTCGCCGACCCCACCACCCGCATGTGCGCCGCGATGGTGCGTCTCGGCTTCGCGCCCGACACCGGCATCACCTACTTCCTGCCGCGGGTCACGCGGCTGTCGACCGCGCTGATGATGGTCGAGACGGGCAGGATCCTCGAGGCCGACGAGTGCTTCCGCGAGGGCCTCGTCGACGAGCTCGTCGACGAGGGCGAGGCGCTCCCCGCCGCGATGGCCTACGCCAAGAAGCTCGCCACCGGCCCGAGCGTCGCGGTCGACCTCGCGCGGCGCTTCATCCACAAGTCGCTCACCTCGACCCTCGACGAGATGCTCGACTACGAGGCGGTCGCGGCGACGATGACCGCGCAGACCGCCGATGCCGCCGAGGGCACCAAGTCGTTCGTCGAGAAGCGCAAGCCGCAGTTCAAGGGGCACTGACCCGGCCGCCCGGCAGCGAAAGGGGCCATCGTGGAGGAGTCCTGGGACGTCGTCGTCGTCGGTTCGGGCCCCGGCGGGTTGGCCGCCGCGGCATGCCTGGCCGCCGCGGGCAAGGCCGTGCTGGTGCTCGAGCGCCACGACCTCGCCGGCGGCAACAGCCAGGTCTTCAGGCGCCACCACGACGGTGCCGAGTACGAGTTCGACGTCGGCCTGCACTACATCGGCGACTGCGGTCCCGGCGGGCTCTTCCCCGGGATCTTTACGTCGCTCGGCGTCGGCGACCGCATGGTCTACCGCCCCCTCGACCCCGACGGGTTCGACACCATCTACTTCCCGGACCTCGAGTTCCGGGTGCCCGTGGGCTGGGACGCATACCGGGAGCGCCTCGTCGAGACCTTCCCCGCCGACCGTGCGGGGCTGGAGCGCTACCTCGACGTGCTCCACGGCGTCGCCGACGAGGCCAGGATGCGCATCGTCCCCGGCATCGAGACGCCGACCTACGACGAGTGGGCGTACCGACCGGTCTCGCAGCTCTTCGACGAGTGCGAGCTGTCGGAGACCGCGTGTGCGGTCCTCGACCACTGGTCCGGGCTGTACGCGGGCGGGCCGTCCCAGACGGCCACGGCGATGCACGCCATGATGGTCGACCACTACATGCGTGGCGCCTACTACCCCGAGGGCGGGGGCCAGATGATCGCCGCCCGGCTCGTGCAGGTGATCGAGGCCCACGGCGGCGAGGTCCGCACCCTGGCGCCGGTGGCCGAGATCGTCGTGCGCGACCGCAGCGTCGAGGGTGTGCGCCTCGAGGGCGGGCACGAGATCGCCGCCCCGATAGTGATCTCCAACGCAGGCCAGGCGCGCACCGTGCTCGAGCTCGTCGACCGCGACGCGTGGGACCAGTCCACGCTCAACTGGGTCGAGGACGCCACCACGACGCTCGGTCTCGTGTGCACCTACGTCGTCGTCGACATCGACCTCGTCACCGACAGGCCGAACACCAACTACTTCGTGTTCCCGTCCTATGAGACCGACGGCCTCTACGAGCGCCTCGACGCGGGCGGCGTCGGCGACGGCGACATCTTCGCGTTCGTGGCGATCGCGTCGCGCAAGGACCCGGGCAACGCCCACCTGTGCCCGCCCGGGCACACGAACTTCCAGGTGATGACGCTCGCCCCACGCGGCTACGACTACTGGGGCGTGGAGGCAGGCCCTGCCGACGGCGCCCACTACCGTCGATCGGCCACCTACCGCGAGCGCAAGGACGACCTGACAGAGCGGCTCCTCGACGCCGCCGAGCGGGTCTTCGGCGTGGCCTTGCGCGACCACATCGTGCACATCGAGACCGCGACGCCGCTGACCCAGGAGCGCTACACGCGCTCCACGGGCGGGACGAGCTACGGCTGGATGCACTCGCCCGACCAGACCGGCATGTGGCGGCCCCGGCACCGCACCGAGATCTCCGGACTCTGGATCGTGGGCGCCGACACCGTCTCGGGCCACGGCATCGCGGGCACCATGGTCGGCGGGGTCACCTGCGCCGGCGAGATCCTCGAGCGCCCCCTGCTCGTCGAGATGATGCTCGGCACCGCCCTCGCCGAACCCGGTGCGTTGCCGCCCGACCCGCCCGCGTTCGATCCCGTCGAGTACTCCCGCGGCGCCGCCCTGCGTGCCCGCCGCGCCGAAGGCCGCGCCGCCCGCGCCGCCGCCGACGCCGCCACCTAGACCCCGACGGCGCCACCTAGAACCCCCGACCTGGGCGCGCTCACCCGACGAAATCCCGACTTGGGCGCGCTCACCCCATCCGGGTGGGCCAGGCGCGCCCAGAACGGGTTTGAGACGCTGGTGAGCGTGCGACGGGCGTGAGTCGCTCGCGCATGCTGCTCAGGCTCAGCGTCCCTGGCCACGGTGGCGGTCCCGCAGGAACGCCTCGAAGGTCTTCCTGCTCGTGCGCCGCGGGGTGTAGCCGAAATTCTCCTTCAGGCGGCGGTTCGACAGCACCGGCCGGTAGCGGAGGAAGTCGACCTGCTCGGGCCCGTACTGGGTGAGCCGCAGCCGCCGCAGCACGCCGAGCGCGGCCCGCACGAGCGGCACCGGGACCGCCACGTAGGGCTTGTGCAAGAGCCGGGCGATCTCACGCTGGGTCACGACCCCGTCGCCGGCGAGGTTGTAGATCCCGGTCGCGTCGTCGTGGATACCCGCCAGGATGCACGCCACGACGTCGGCGTCCCACACGAACACCCACGGGCTCGCGGCGCCGCGCAGGCCGAGCACCACGGCCTTGTCGAAGAGGTCGGTGATCTGGTTGTTCGTGGTGGCGCCGAGGATCGTGCCGGGCCGGAACACGAGTTGCGCGAGCTCGGGATGGTCGCGGCGGGCGGCGGCGAGCATCTCCTCGACCTGGCGTTTGTGGTCGGCGTAGGCGAACTCGGGGTTGCCCCGCAGCGGGTCGTCCTCGTCGAGGCTCGCCGGGTTGTCGGCGTGGTAGCCGTACGCGGCGCCGCTGCTGGTCACGATCAGCTTGGCCACGCCCGCGGCGATGCACGCGTCGAGGACGTTGCGGGTCCCGTCCACGTCGACGGCTCGCTCGAGCTCGCGGTCGCCGCCGCGCCCCGGTGTCACGATCGCGGCGAGGTGGACGACGACGTCGACGCCGTTGTCCGCGACGAGGCCCGCGATCGCGGCGCGGTCGCGCACGTCGGCGGTCACGTGGTCGACGCCGGACACCCGCGCGTCGGGCGGCGTCTCGCGCACGTCCGCGGCGACGATCGTGCTCACCTCTTGTGGATCCGCCGCGAGAGCGGCGACGACCTGGGCGCCGATGTAGCCGCGGGCGCCCGTGACGAGGACGGCGCTCACGTGCCCGCCGGTTCCTCGTGCATCTTCTTGAAGTGCACCAGCCCGGGCGCGAACAGGTGCTTGGCCGGGTCGACGTCGACGTGCACGACGCTTGCGCGGCCCGAGTCGAGGCAGCGCCGCAGCGCGGGGGCGAGCTCGGCGGGGTCGGCAACCCGTTCGCCGTGGGCGCCCATCGAGCGCGCGAGGTCGTCGTAGCGGATCTCGCCGAGGTCGGCGTTGACCGCCTCGGCGCCGCCGAGTGCGATCGACTGGGTCAGCTTGACCATGCCCCACTGCCTGTCGGCGACGACCACGAACACCACGGGCAGGTCGTGGCGCACCGCGGTCTCGACCTCTTGGGGGTGCATGCCGAACGCGCCGTCGCCGGTGATGCAGTAGACCGGCGTCCCGGGGCGCGCGACCGCGGCGCCGAGGGCCTGGCCCATACCGGCGCCGAGCATGCCCATGTGCGGTGTGGACAGGACGGTGCCGGGCGAGCGCACCCGGTGGAAGAAGTGGCCCCACACGGCGGTGTTGCCTCCGTCGAAGACGGCGACGGCGTCGTCGGGGAAGACCGAGTTGGCGGTGTCAGCGACGTGCGCGGTGCTCATCGGTGTGGCGGTGTCGGCCAGCATCGTGTCCAGCTCGCGGCGTGCCGCGTCGCGGTCGCCCTGGAGCCTCGAGACCGCGGCGAGCCGTTCGGGGCCGGGCCCGAACGACCGTTGCTCGAGGCGGTCCGCCAGCGCAGCGAGGAAGAGCTTGGCGTCGGCGAGCACGGCGAGGGTGGCGGGCCTGTTGCGGCCCAGGGCCGCGTCGTCGACGTCGACGTGCACGAGGTGCTGGCGCGCGGGTGGTGCCCAGTTCGGCGCCTTGGCCCACCAGTCGGTCTCGCCGAGGCGCGAGCCCACGCACAGGACGGCGTCGGCCTCGCGGTGCACGGCGTCGACGGCGTCCACGAGCGGCATCGGCCACGCGAGCGGCGACGTCTCGGCGATGGCGCCCCTGCCGCTCCACGAAGTCGTGACCGGGGCGTGCAGCGCCGCGGCGACACGCTCGAGCTCGTCCCAGGCGCGGGCGTGCAGGACGCCGCCGCCCGCGTGGATCGCGGCGAGGTCGGGTCCGGTGAGCAGGTCAGCGGCGCGCTCGACCTGGTGCGGAGGCGGCGGGATCGGCTCGACCCGGCGATACGCGGACGGGTCCTGCACGGCGGGGGCGGGTTCGAGCGGCCCGTTGACGAGGTCCTCGGCGACGTCGAGGTGGACCACGCCGGGGCGGCCGTCCCAGCACGCCCTCAGGGCGGACCGGGTGAGCTCGGGGACGCGCCCTGCCGACTGCGCCGACGCCGACCACTTCGCCATCGGGGCGATCACGCCGACGTGGTCGAAGTACTGGTAGGTGCCGCCACGGTCGGGGTAGGTGATCCCGGTGCGGCGCGAGCTGGTGACGAGCAGGACCCGGTTGCCCTCGGCGTTCTCGACGGCGACGCCGGGCAGTGCGTTGGCGACGCCGGGGCCGTTGCTCGCGATCACTACCCCGAGCCCGCCGGTGAGGCGCGCGTGCGCGGCCGCCATGTGCACAGCGGTGGTCTCGTGGCGGGGTGTGACGAGGGCGATGCCGCGGTCGCGCAGCGCCGCGCAGAGCTGCACGTAGGTTCCGTCGACGATGCCGAACACCGTGCCCACGCCTTCGGCCGCGAGGATCGCCGCGATCGCGTCGCCGCCGGTTCCGGTACCCATGGACGCCGAGCGTACAGCCGGACCTGCCCGAGCGCCCGCGCCCCTTACTACTGGTTGGTGAGGATCTCCCTATAGTTGGTTGGATCGTGCCCGGGCCGAGACGACGGGAGATGTCGTGGCTGACGATGACCTCTTCGACTACGAAGCCGACGTGCTCGTCGTCGGCACCGGCGGCGCCGCCTTCTCCGCCGCGATCACCGCCGCGGCCGAGGGCGCCTCGGTCGTCATGTTCGAGCGCAACGACCACATCGGCGGCACGACCGGGGGCTCGGGCGGCACCGCGTGGATCCCCAACAACGCCTCGCTGCGCGCCAAGGGCGTCGACGACTCCCGTGACGACGCGCTCCGCTACATGTGCCGGATGTCGTACCCGCAGTTCTACTGCGCCGACCACCCCACCCTCGGGCTGCCCGCCAAGGCGTACGAGCTGATCGAGGCGTTCTACGACAACGGCTCGAAGGCGATCGACTACCTCACGGCGGCGGGCTCGCTCGACCTGAGCTGCGACAACCCCCATCCCGACCCCGACAAGCCGGTCGTGCTGCCCTCGGGCAGCATCGTGTTGTCGTTCCCCGACTACGGCGCCGACCTCGACGAGGACAAGGTCCCCAACGGCCGCCACATCGGCCCGACCCCCGGCACTGCGGCGATGATCGACCAGCTCGAGGCCGATGCCCGCGCCGCCGGTGTCGAGATCCTCCTGGAGCACCAGGCGGCGACGCTGCTGCGCAACGACGACGGCGAGGTCGTCGGCCTCGAGTTGCACTACCGCCACCTCACGGTCCTGGCACGGGCCCGCAAGGCCGTCGTCTTCGCGTCGGGCGGCTACGCCCACGACACCGAGAGGGTCCAGCGCAACCTGCCCGGGCGCGTCTTCGGTTCGTGCGCGACCCTGGGCGCCACCGGCGATTTCGTGCGCATCGGCGCCGAGGCGGGCGCGCAGCTCGCGGGCATGCACCGCGCGTGGTGGAAACAGGTCGTCGTCGAGGCGAGCCTGTGGTCGGCGTCGCCGCCGGGCGTGTGGCTGCCGTGGGGCGACGCCATGATGCAGGTCAACAAGTACGGCCGCCGCGTGGTCAACGAGAAGATGCCCTACCACGACCGCGGCCAGGTCCACTGCGTCTACGAGCCGAGCCGTCGCGAGTACCCCAACATGGTGCTGTTCATGCTCTACGACGACACCGTCGCGAGCTCCGAGAGCATGGAGGGCATGCGCCGGCCGCTGCCGATGCCCGACGAGGAAGCCGGCTACGTGATCAAGGGCGACGACTGGGACGACCTCGCGGCCAAGATCGACGCCAAGCTCGTCGAACTCGGCGACCACGTCGGCGGCATGCGCCTCGACGCCGCGTTCGGGGCCAACCTCGCGGAGACGCTGGAGCGCTTCAACGGCTTCGCCGACGCGGGCGTGGACCTCGACTTCGGCCGCGGCAACGCCCCGCTCGACCGGGCCTGGAGCGGACCGAACCGGCCGGGGTCGCCGAACCCGACCTTGGCGGCCTTCGCGAGCGAGGGCCCCTACTACTGCATCATCGTCGGCGCCGGCCTCCTCGACACCAACGGCGGGCCGGTCGTCAACACGGCGGCGCAGGTCCTCGACGTCCACGGCGAGGCGATCCCGGGTCTCTACGGCGCCGGCAACTGCATCGCGTCGCCGGCAGGGCAGGGCTACTGGGGCCCGGGCGCGACGATCGGGCTCGGCCTCACCTACGGCCACCTCGCCGGCCTCGGCGCCGCCGCCGAGCGCGAGAAGCAGCTCTGATCCCAGACGGAGGCCGCCGTGGCCGATGACACCAGGACCGCGGTCCTCCAGGCGATCCGCTACGGCCTCTACGTCGCGACCTCCACCGACGGGACGCACCGCTACGCGTGGGCGGCGAACTGGTTGACCCAGTGCTCGTTCGACCCGCCCGCCGTGGCCCTCGCGGCGCGCCACGGCACGTCGCGTGCGCTCATGATCGAACGCGGCGGCGTGTTCGCCGTCAACGTGATGGAGCACGGCCAGCACCCACTCGTGGCGCGCTTCTACCGTCCCGTCGAGGAGACCGCCGACGACCTCGGGGGGGTCGCGTTCACGCCCGGGTCCACGGGCTGCCCGCTGCTCGACGACGCCCTCGGTTCGCTCGAGTGCCGCGTGCGCGACCGGGTCTCGGGCGGCGACCACGTGGTCTTCGTGGGCGAGGTCGTCGACGCGACCTGGCGCCGTGACGGCATCCCCCTCGCCCTCGCGGACACCGCGCTCGACTACGGCGGGCTCCACGACTCGAGCAGGGGAGACGCCGGGTGAGCCCCGGTCCAGGCCCGATCGCCGTGGCCGAGCAGGCCCTCCTCGGCGAGGGCCGGCGCCTCGACCGCTCCGAGGTCGATGCCGTCGCCGCCACCGGCCTCGACGAGCTCGCCGCCCTGTGCGACCTCGCGCACCGTGTGCGCCTGCGCTGGTGCGGCGCGGCGGTCGAGCTCGAGAGCATCGCGAACGTCAAGTCCGGCGCCTGCCCCGAGGACTGCAGCTTCTGCGGCCAGTCGTCGCGGTACCCGACCGGGATCGGCACCTACCCGATGCTCGACGTCGACTCCGTGTTGGACGCTGCACGCGCGACCGCGGCGGACGGCGTCGGCCACTTCTGCCTCGTGGCCGCCGAGCGGCGCCCGTCGGAGCGCATGTTCGCCCGCCTGCTCGAGTGCGTGCGGGCAGTGCGCGCCGAGACCGGCCTCGACGTGGGCTGCTCGATCGGCCTCGTCACCGACGCGCAGGCCGCCGAGCTGGCGGCCGCGGGCGTGCGCTGTTTCAACCACAACCTCGAGACCTGCCGCGAGCTGTTCCCGTCGGTGTGCACGACCCACACCTACGACGACCGCGTCGCGACGGCGCGGGCGGTCACGGCGGCCGGTATCGAGCTCTGCTGCGGCGCGATCCTCGGGATCGGCGAGACCCTCGCCCAGCGGGTGGACCTCGCGTTCGAGCTCGCCGCGCTCGCGCCCCGCGAGGTGCCCCTGAACTTCTTGAACCCGCGTCCGGGCACCCCGCTCGCGGACGTCGAACCGATGGACGCGCCGACGGCGCTGCAGGCGATCGCCCTGTTCCGCCTCGTCCTGCCCGACGTCACCTTGCGCGTCGCGGGCGGACGCGAGCTCGTCCTCGGCGAGTCGCAAGCCGATGCGATGCTCTCGGGCGCCAACGGCCTGATCGTCGGCAACTACCTCACGACGACGGGGCGCCCCGTCGAGGACGACCTCGCCATGCTCGACGCCCTCGGCATGCCGCTCGCGTAGGGAGCAGCCGGGCCGAGACTCGTAACCATGTGGTGATGGACTGCTACCACATGGTGAGGATATCCTCGAAGGTGGCTGCAAGCTTTCCCCTGCCCGGGCCGGAGATCACTGACATGCGGATCGTCGTGTGCGTCAAGGAAGTCCTCGATCCCGATGCCGTCGGTGCCTACGCGCTGGCGGGCAAGCTCGAGATCGGCGACGACTCCAAGAGCCTCACCCAGACCACGATCCCGCGCCTCATGAACGCCTACGACGAGCAGGCGATCGAGGCCGCACTGCGGCTGCGTGACGGCGGCGCCGACGCGACTGTGTGCGCCGTGTCCGTGGGCGACGACCTCACGACGATGCTGCGCCACGCGAAGTCCCTCGGTGTCGACGAGGTCGTCGCGATCGCACCGCCTGCGGGCGCCGACGGCCACGTCGTGGCCGCGCTGCTCGCCGCGTTCGTGCGCGACCGCGGCGCCGACCTGGTCCTGTTCGGGCGGCAGGCCTCCGACGACGACCAAGGTGTGGTCCCCGCACTCGTGGGCGAGGCGCTCGCGATGGCGGTCGTGACCGTCGCCCGCCAGGTCGAGCTCGCCGGCGCGGCGGTGCGCGTGACCCGGGTGACACCCGACGGCGACGAGGTTGTCGAGGCCGACCTGCCCGCCGTGGTGACCGTGAGCAGCGAGCTCGGCGAGCCCCGCTACCCGACGGTGCCGATGCGGATGCAGGCCCGCAAGGTGACCCCCGACCAGGTCGACCCCGGCGAGCTCCCGGTTGGGGCGGAGGACCTTGCTCCGCTGGTCGTGTTGGAGCGCCAGTGGGTCCCCGAGGTCAAGGGCGAGTGCGAGTTCCTCGCGGGCGAGACCGCCGCCGAACTCGCCGACGCCCTCGTCGGGCGCCTGGTGGCGGACAAGACCCTCAAGACGGGAGGCGCCTGATCATGGCGTCAGCGGTGATCGTGTGCAGGGCCGGCGCCGAACCGGCCGAGGAGTCCGAAGCCGCCCTGACATTGGGCCGCAAAGTCGCCACCGCGCTCGGTGCCGATCTGCACTGGGTCCTCTTGGGGCCGGCGCCGGAGGCCTACACGGAGGTGGCGCGCCGCCACGGCGTCGCCGCGGTCGACCTCCTCGACGACGCCAAGCTCGCGGCCGGCGGGGCGGACGCCGCCGTCGAGGCGCTCGCGCAGTACTGGCAGCGCCACCCCGGCCAGGTGATGATCCTCGCCCAGACATTCGACGCCCGTCTCGTCGCCCCGCGGGTCGCGGGCCGCTGCCACCTCGCCGTCGTCACGAACGCACGTGACATCGACGTCGCCGACGGCGGCGGCCTCGACGTCGTCGCCGCGGCCTACGGCGGCGACACCAACGTCGTGTACGTGACGGAGGCGGGCCGACCCTGTGTCGTCACCCTCCAGGCCAACGCGGTCGTCCCCGAGCCCGCCGCCACCGCGGCAGCCGAACCGTCGGTGAGCAGCGTCGAGGTCGACCTCTCCGGTGTCGAGGAGCGGATCCGCGTCCTCGAACCAGCCCGCAGCGAAGGGCCTCGCCTCGAGGACGCCGACGTGATCGTCGCCGGTGGCCGTGGCCTCAAGTCCGAGGAGAACTTCGCTCTCGTCGCCGAGCTCGCCGAGGTGCTCGGCGGGATAGCAGGCGCCTCGCGGCCCCTCGTGGACGAGGGCTGGATCGGTCCCGCCCACCAGGTCGGCCTCACGGGCAAGATCACCCACCCCGGCCTCTACCTCGCGGCCGGCATCTCCGGCGCCACCCAGCACATGGTCGGCTGCACGGCTGCCAAGACGATCGTGGCGATCAACACCGATCCCGACGCCGCGATCTTCCGCCATTGCCGCTACGGCATCGTCGGCGACGCGGTCGAGATCCTCCCGGAGCTGATCCGGGTGTCAAAGGAAGCGGGACTACGGCGATGACCACACCCACCCCGGCCGTCGAAGGGCTCTTCACCGACGAAGGCGGCGACGCGCGCCTGCTCGGCTCGCGCTGCGCCACCTGCGCGACCCCCTACTTCCCGCGCTCGGGGCGTTGTCACAACCCCGGCTGCGACGAGTCGGCCACCGAGGACGCGAGCTTCGGCCCCGCCGGGACGCTCTGGAGCTTCTCGGTCCAGAACTACCCGCCGCCGCCGCCCGCGCGCACAGACGACCCCTACGTGCCGTACGCGCTCGGCGTCGTCGACCTCGACGACGGCCTCCGCGTGGTGGGCCGCATGGACGTCGCCGACCCCAACGACCTCAGCGTGGGCGGCCGCGTCGAGCTCGTCCTCGCCCCGATGTGCCACGACGAAGACGGCACCGAGGTGATCACCTGGATGTTCCGCCCGGTCTGACCCTGGAGAGCTGCGATGCGTGATGTAGCGGTCCTCGGCGTGGGAATGCACGCCTTCGGCAAGTTCGCGGACAAGTCGGTGACCGACCTGTGCCGGGCTGCGGTGGTCGACGCGCTCGCCGACGCGGGCGTCGCGTGGAACCAGATCGGCGCCGTCGCCGCCGCGAGCTCGCGGTTCTCCGGCGGCAAGGGCTGGGGCCTCAACGGCAACGACGTCGTCGAGGACATGGGTTCGACCGGCGTGCCCGTCTACAACATGTCGGCCGGTTGCGCCGCGGGCGGCAACGCCTTCAACGTCGGCTACGGCCTCGTCGCCGGCGGCATGTACGACGTCGTCCTCGTCGTCGGCGGCGAGAAGATGCCCAAGGGCTTCATCCAGACCTCCGGTGTGGAGGAGACCACCGACCCCGAGTTCCTGCGCCAGCGCTGTGTCGGGATGCCGGGGCCCGCGTTCTGGGCGCTGCTGTGCCGCCATCGCATGGCCGAGTACGGCACGACCGAGACCCAGCTCGCCCAGATCGCCGTCAAGGCCCACCAGATCGGCAAGCACAACGAACACGCCCGGTTCCGCCAGGAGTTCAGCCTCGAGGACGTGCTCGGCTCGAACATGGTCAGCGACCCGCTGCGCCTCTACGAGATCTGCCCTGTGAGCGACGGCGCCGCCGCCGCCGTCATCTGCTCCGCGGAGGCAGTGGGCCGGTTCACGTCGGATCCGGTCTGGGTCGCGGGCAGCGCGGTGGCCACCTCGCTCTTCGACGACGGCCTCCCGCGCGGCCTCGCGGGCGTGATCCCGTCGGGACCCGCGCACCACAGCGAGGCGACTCTCGCCGTCGGCAAGGCCCTCGCGCAGGCCGGCGCGGCCGCCGAGGACGTCGACTTCGTCGAGCTGCAGGACAACACCGTCTACTACGAGCTCGCCTTCCCCGAGGACTGGGGCCTGTGCAAGCCCGGCGAGGCCGAGCACCTGCTCGAGTCCGGCGAGACGATGCCCGACGGCAAGCTGCCGATCAACCCCAGCGGCGGCTTCCTGTGCTTCGGCGAGGCCACGACCGCGATGGGCATCTTCCAGGTCTGCGAGTTGACCTGGCAGCTCCGCGGCCAGGCCGGCCCGCGCCAGGTGCCCGACGCCCGCCTCGGGCTCGCGCAGACGCTCGGCCTCGGCGGCAACGCCACCGCCGTGGTGCTCAAGCGCTGAGCCGGAGGCTCCGATGCCGACCGACACCGACGCGGGCCGCGACCGGGCCTTGCGCGCGGTCGAGCGCTCACCTCAGGCCGTCGCCGCGCACGACAAGGACGCCTGGTTGGCGATCTTCGCCGGCCTCAGCGCGATCGAGGACCCCGTGGGCTCGCGCCCGCACGTCGCCGGCGTCTTCGACGCGCGGTCCGCGCGGCGCGGTGACGGCGCCCTCTCGCGCTTCTACGACACGTTCATCGCGCCGAACGAGATCGCGTTCCACGTGGACCGCGACATCGTGTGTGCGGACCACGTCGTGCGCGACCTCGACATCGAGATCACGATGGCGCCACGCGTGGTGGTGCGCGTCCCGATGCACCTTGTCTACGAGCTCGGCGAGGAGGACGGCGAGCTCGTGATCTGCCGCCTCGCGGCGCACTGGGAGCTGGTGCCCATGGTCGTGCGGCTCGTGTCCAGGGGCCCGCGGGCATGGCCGGTGGGCGTCGCGCTCGGCCGCCGCATGCTCGCCAACCTCGGGCCGGTCGGCGCGCTCGGGTTCTCGAGTGGCGCCCGCAGCGTCGGCCGCGCCGGCAGGGACGCGGTCGCGCGCTTCGCGGAGGCCGCGACCCGCGGCGACCACGCCGTGCTCGCGAGCCTGCTCACCGGCACCTGCGCAGGTCTCGAGGCACCCTACGGCGAGCCGCCGCTGACACCGTCGGAGCTCGCACGCGGGCCGCTGCGGCGCGTCTCGGTCGGCAAGCTCCTCGTGAGCGGGTACGCGGCGAGTGCCAGCGTCGAGATCGAGGACGACGCCGGCGTCCACGGCGGCGTCGGCATCTTCGAGTTCGACCGCCGCAGCGTCCTGATGGAGCGCGTGCGGCTCTACTGGGACTGACGACGCGGCACGCCGCGCCTAGCCGCGGGATGCGGCCAGGCTGGCGCCGTGGCGTGGTTGCGCCGCCCGGGTCGTCGCGAGCCACGACCGGTAGCCGCCGTCGAGGTTCCGCGCGGTCACGCCGAGCGCGCGCAGCAGCGAAGCGGCCGTGTGGCCGCGCTGGCCGACCTCGCAGTAGATCAGGACGGGGCCGTCGCCGATGCGGTCGAGCTGTTCCCTGAGCTCGTCGAGGGCGACGTTCAGCGACCCTTCGATCGCGCCGGCCGCGTGTTCGGCGGCCGAGCGCACGTCGACGAGGGTCCAGCCGGCCTCTACGAGCGTGGCGACGTCCGCGGGGTCGACCACGTCGCAGTCGCCCGCGAGGACGTTCTCGACCATGTAGCCCAACATGTTGACGGGGTCCTTCGCAGACGAGAACGGCGGTGCGTACGCGAGCTCGAGGTCTGCGAGGTGGTCGGCGCGGATGCCGCCCGACATTGCGGTCGCGATCACGTCGATCCTCTTGTCGACGCCCTTGGGCCCCACGGCCTGCGCTCCGAGGATCGTCGCGTCGACGGGATCGAAGAGCAGCTTCAGCGACATCCGTGCCGCGCCGGGGTAGTAGGTCGCGTGGTCGAACGGGTGCGACCGGACCGCCCGGAACGCGACACCGGCGGCCTGCAGGCGACGTTCGTTCCAGCCGACCGTGGCGGCGACCGTGTCGAAGACCTTGACGATCGCGGTCCCGAGGGAGGCCACCGGGCGGATCTCACGCCCGGCGATGTGGTCGGCCACACGGCGTCCCTGGCGGTTCGCGATGTTGGCGAGGGCGATCAGCGACGGCGCCCCGGAGACGGCGTCGGGCTTCTCGACCGCGTCGCCGACCGCGTAGATGTCGGCATCGCTGGTGAGGTTGACGCCGTCGACCGCGATGCCGCCGTTGGGGCCGAGCTCGATGCCTGCCTCGGCGGCGAGGCGGGCGTCGGGGCGGACACCGATCGCACCCACGACGAGGTCGGCCGCGAGCACACGCCCGTCGGCGAGGGTGAGGCTGCGCTCCTCGACCGATGCGACCGTAGCGCCGGTCTCGACGTGCACGCCGTGGGCTGCGAGCTCGTCCTCGACGAGGATCGCCATCTCGGGGTCGAGGGGCGCCAGGACCTGCGGGGTCGCCTCGACGATGGTCACGTCGAGGCCCTGGCCCACGAGGTTCTCGGCCATCTCGAGGCCGATGAAGCCCGCCCCGATGACGACCGCGGTGGCGCCGCTGCCCTGCACGTCGGACGCGAGGCGCGCGGCGTCCTCGACCGTGCGCAGGCTGCGCACACGCTCGTACCCGGGGATCGGGGGCCGCACGGGCGCGGCGCCCATGCTGAGTACGAGCTTGTCGTAGGGGATCGAGGACTCCGCGCCTGCCGCCGAGCGGAGCGCGAGCTCGTGGCGGTCACGGTCGATCGCGACGGCCTCGACGCCGACGCGCACGTCGAGGCGGAAGCGGTCGAAGAGCTGCTCGGGTGTCTGCAGCTTGAGGTCGTCCTCCTCGTCGATGAGCCCGCCGACGTAGTAGGGCAGGCCGCAGTTCGCGAACGAGACGTTGCCGGAGCGTTCGACGATCGTGATCACGGCGTCCGCGTCGAGGCGGCGGAGGCGCGCGGCGGTCGACATGCCACCGGCGACGCCGCCGACGATCACGACCCGACGTGGCCCTTGTGCGCCGCTCACCGGCGGAACAGCGACGGCCGTTTCGGCGCCGCCTTGGCGGTGTCGCAGTTGCAGCGTTCCGACTGCGGCACGTGGCCGAGGACCTGTTCGACGTGGGCGCCGCACCCTGTCCACGTGGGCCGGCCGCATCGCTTGCACTTGATCGCTCTACACATACCCCCCAGGGTATCGCATGTGAGGTGCGATCCACCAAATCAGGTCGGCGCGGTCCGGTCTCGCTCGGGATACCGACGCCCTCGTCCCGAACGGGGCGACTGCCGCATACGCTTCCTGGAGTGAACGCCCGGTGCCGTGTCAGTACACGATCGCGACAATCCCGATGACCGGGGCCCCCAACGACCTCGTGCACTACGGATGGGACGGCCGCGTCGCCACGTCGTTCGCCGATCGGGCGGAACCGGGCACCGAGCCCGGCCGTGTCGTCCGCCAGGACAGGGCGACACCGCTCGTCGCCACGGCACGAGGTTAGGTGCACCTCCCTGTGAGGCGCACGGTCCCACCGCTCGCGGTGGGGGACTGGGTGGTGGTCTCCGACGCCGAAGTGATCGTCGGCGTCCTCGAACGCAGATCGCTGCTGCGGCGAAGAGACCCCGAACGTGGCGAGCAGATCCTCGCCGCCAACGTGGACGTCGTGGCGATGGTCTTCGGCGCCGACCGCCCCCTGAAGGCGGGCCGGCTGTTCCGAACCTCCGCGCAGATCTACGACTCCGGCGCCGTGCCCCTCGTGGTGCTGACCAAGACCGACCTGTCGGACGACCCGGCAGCGCTCGTGGCACGAGTCGGCGAGATCGACCCACTGCTCGACGTTGTGGCCGTCTCCGCGGTGGACGGTTCCGGCCTCGACGGGTTGTGCCGCCACATCGTCGGTCGTACGTTCGTGCTCGTCGGCGAGTCGGGGGCCGGCAAGTCGACGCTCGTGAACGCACTCGTCGGCGACGACGTCGCAGCGGTGTCGGATGTGCGTCCCGGCGACCGAAGGGGCCGCCACACGACGACCTCGCGTGAGGCGCATCGGGTCCCCGGTGGAGGTGTGCTCATCGACACCCCCGGTCTACGAGAGGTGGGCCTGTGGACGGAGGAGTCGGCCGTGGACGACACCTTCCCCGAGGTCGCGGAGATGGCCGAGGGCTGCCGCTTCCGGGACTGCACGCACGGGCCGGAGCCGGGTTGCGCCGTCCTGGCAGCCGTCGCCGACGGCAACCTGAGCGCGGAGAGGTTCGCGGCGTGGGAGTCCCTTCGACGCGAAGCGGCTTCGGCCGTACTTCGGGCCGACGAGCACGCCCGCCGCGTCGAGGATCGCAAGTTCGGCCGCCTCGTGCGCGACGCCCTGAAGATCAAGGGCCGCACGGACGTGTGATGCCGCTCAGAGGGCAGGCGCAGCTCAGAGGTGAGTCCGGCGCCACGGCGTGTGTCCTCGGCCTTGCAGTGCCTGCCGCCGTGGTGCACCCGCCCCGGCAGCCGCCCCCAAGATGCGATCGGCGCGGCGCGACGTGGCCTCGCCGCCTTCGGCGTCCCTCGGAGTCATTGCCGCAACGTCGCCGCCACAACCGGACGCTGCCGATCCGATGCCGAAGCACCCGTGCCCCAACCGGAGCGAGCTTGCGGTGCTGGCTCGCGCACGCCTGGAGGTGGCCGACGGAAAGCTTCGGCGCCTCCGACGCCCAGTAGGTGTCGGTGTCGGCGGTGGCGAAGCGGGCGAGGATCGCGACCTGGTCCTCGGACAGGGTGCCCTGGGAGAAGCAGGCCTGCATTTCGGGTAGGTCGGCTGCGGCAGCGGCGATGTCGGTGACGCGTTGGGCGTGCTCGCGGCCGCTCATGTGTCGGCTCGATCAGGTCGGCGCGTCGCCCATGCGTGCCGGCGGGGTCATCTCTACGGGTTCCACGACGGCGTCGAAGTCGACGCCGGGCTTGTGGCAGGCGACTTCGAGCTCGGTGCCGTCGGGGTCGCGGAAGAAGACCGACAGGACCGAGCCGAAGTCGGTGATGTCGCCGGGGGACGCCCCGCGGCCGACGAGGCGATCGCGGACGGCCTCGAGATCCGCGACCGTCTCGACCGCCAGCGCGAAGTGGTCGATGCGCCCACGGGCGCCCATGCGCGTGCGGTCGCCCACGATGGAGTCGTCGGCGACCTCGAACACGTTGAGCTCGCAGTCGGCGCCCATGTGGAGGACCGCCATGGGGGGATGGTCGCCCCCGGCCGGCATCGTCGCCACCACGCGGGCGCCGAAGACGTCCTCGTAGAACTCGACGTAGCGGTCGAGGTCGGGGGTCAGCGTGGCGACATGGTTGAAGCCTCTGGTGAGTGCCATGGCCTTCCTTCCAGCGAACTGCGCGCAGCGGCCGACGCCTGCCAAGGTAGGACCTCGTGCAGCGGGGGGCGTTGGAGAAGAGACCGGCCAAACTCGGCGGCTTGGAGAACTGCGAGCACGATTTCGCGCACCTCAGTTCTCCAAACCCCCTTGGTTGGCCGGATCCTTAGGGCTCGCCTCCGAATAGCGTTTGGCATTCTCGACGGCCAGGGCCCGCCCTGGCTGCGTTCCCCCTCCTCGCCGTATGCCCGATACGCCTCGTCGGTGCGCCTTGCCAGGACATCCCCTGACTCGCCGACAACGCGCAACTCATCCAGAGGCGAGCCCTTATCCAAGGGGACGACTCTCGATGACCCAGGCCGGGGCACCGGCTCAGGCCTTGTCGAGGCCGCGGCCGAGGCGGCGGAAACAGGACTGCACCTCGTCGGGCAGGCCGGTGCTCGTGCCGGTGGCGAGCCAGTGGTGCATGGCCGAGCGCATCGCGGCGAGGCCGGCAGCCGCGAGCAGGCGCGGTTCGATGTCGGAGTCCCCGGCTCCCATGCGGTCAGCGAGCACGGCGGCGACGGCATCCTCCCAGCCCGCCTGTAGCTGGAGGCTGCGGGCGAACACCGAGGGTGCGCCGACCATGATGCGGAACCGCCCCACGAGGGCGTCGCGTTCGGACTCGTAGTCCGCGGCGACCGCGCCGAAGGCGGCGGCGAGTGCCTTCCACGGGCGCGTCTTCGCCGGTTGGGCCTCGAGCGTGCGGGTGACCGCCGCGAGGCGGTCCGCGTAGTCGGCGAGGGCGACGTCCTCTTTGGTCGCGAAGTAGTGGAAGAACGTGCGCGGCGAGATGTCGGCGGCTGCCGCGATCGCCTCGACGGTGGTGGCCTCGAAGCCGTCGCGCCCGAAGAGGTCGAGCGCCACGGCCTCGATGCGCCGTGCCGTGTCCTGCTTCTTGCGGGCCCGCAGCCCCGGTGCCTGGGTCATGGCGTCGCGATCCTACAGGGGCTGAACATCGCAGAAACTGAAAAACTACAGTCACTGCAATATAGTGGGCGGAACCTTCAGGAAGGACGCGTCATGTCCAGATGGCTGCACCGCGTGGGTCTCTTCTCGGTCCGGCACCGCCGCCTCGTCGTGGTCGTCTGGGTCTTGGTCGTCGCCGGCGCCGTCATGGCCAACCGTTTCGTCGGCGCCGGCCAGGTCGACAACTTCGAGATCCCCGGCGTCGAGTCCCAGCAGGCACGCGACCTCCTCGCCGAGCGCTTCCCGTCACGTGCGGGCGCGACGGCGATGGTGGTCTTCCACGCAGAGGGTGCCTCGGTGCGGGCCGAGACGACCGCCGCGGGCATCGAGGCGTCGGTGGCGTCGATCAGGGCGATGCCTTCGGTCCTGGCAGTGACCGACCCGCTCGCCTCGCCCCGATCGGTCTCGGCCGACGCATCGACAGCGTTCGCCGCGGTGCAGTTCGACGCCACCACGGCGGAGCTCGGCAAGGCCGCCGTGGAGGACCTCCGTGCCGCGGCAGCACCGGCGGAGTCCGCCGGTGTGCAGGTCGAGCTCGGCGGCGAGCTGCCGACCGTGCTCAAGGAACGCACGACAGGACCGGCGGAGGCGATCGGCGTGGTGGCGGCGCTGATCATCCTGTTCGTGACATTCCGGTCCTTCGTCGCCGCGGGCATGCCGCTCGTGACCGCCGTCGCGGGCCTCGTCGTGGGCCTGTCCCTCGTCGGCCTCCTCGGTGCGGTCCTCGACATCCCCTCGATCGCCCCGCGCCTCGCGACGATGCTCGGCCTCGGCGTCGGCATCGACTACGCCTTGTTCGTCTTGAGCCGCCACCGCGACAACCTCGCCAAGGGGATGAGCGTCGCGGACGCGGCCGCGGGCGCGATCGCCACTGCCGGCCAGGCGGTCGTATTTGCGGGAGGCACCGTCGTCGTCGCGATCCTGGGCCTGCGCCTCGCCGGGATCCCGTTCGTGGCGACGCTGGGGTACTCGGCCTCGGTCGTCGTCGCGGTCGCGGTGACGGTCGCCGTGACCCTGATGCCGGCGCTGTTCGGCTTCGCCGGGACGAAGCTGGCCCCTCGGCGGGCGGCCGCGTCGGCGCCCGGGGAGCGGCGGCACTCCGAGGGCGGCTGGGTCCGCTGGGCGCGGCGGGTCGCGGGACATCCGTGGCGGTACGCGATCGCCGCCACCACGGTCCTCGTCGTGCTCGCGATACCGGTGGTCGACATGCGCCTCGGCCAGGCAGACGCCGGCACCGACCCCGCCGGCGCGACCCAGCGGCGCGCCTACGACCTCCTCGCGGCAGGCTTCGGCGACGGCTTCAACGGGCCGCTGCTCGTGGTGGTCGACCTCGCCGGCGCAGCCGACCACCAGTCGGTCCTGGAGTCGAGCGTCGCGGCGATCCGGGCGACCGATGGCGTGGTCGCCGTCTCGCCGCCGGAGCTCAACCGGTCCGGCGACACAGCCGTGGTCACCGTCGTGCCTGCCTCGAAGCCGCAGGCGCAGGCGACGAGCGACCTCGTCCACGCCCTGCGCGCCTCGGTGCTGCCCGGCGCCTTCGACGGCACCGGCGCGCACGCCTACGTCGGCGGGCCGACGGCGGGCTTCATCGACCAGTCCGCCAAGATCCAATCCCGGCTGCCCCTGTTCATCCTCGCGGTGGTCCTCGTGTCGTTCCTCTTCCTCATGGGCGTCTTCCGCTCGGTCTTCGTCCCTCTCAAGGCGGCGCTCATGAACCTGCTCTCGATCGGCGCGGCGTACGGCGTCGTCGTCGCCGTGTTCCAGTGGGGCTGGGGCCGCTCCCTGATCGGCCTGGACGAGGCCGTGCCGATCGCCTCGTTCGTCCCGATGATGATGTTCGCGATCCTCTTCGGCCTGTCGATGGACTACGAGGTCTTCATCCTGTCGCGCATCCGCGAGGAGCACATCGCGGGCCACTCCAACGTAGACAGCGTCGTGGCGGGCCTCGGCGCCACCGCCAAGGTCGTCACCGCAGCCGCGCTGATCATGATCAGCGTGTTCCTCGGCTTCGTCGTCGGCGACGACCCCGTCGTCAAGATGATGGGAGTCGGCCTCGCTACCGCCGTGGCCGTCGACGCCACGATCGTGCGTGTCGTGTTGGTGCCCGCGACGATGGCGCTCCTGGGCGACGCCAACTGGTGGATCCCCCGCTGGCTCGACCGCGTGCTGCCCCGCATCGACGTAGAGGGAACGCCGCCGGAGGTCCCCGCGCCGGTGCCACGCGTCGAGGCCGCGCCCCCCGCCGCGTGACGGCGGACCGGACCCCCGCGGCCACGCGGCGCAGTCCGAGACGAGCTCCGGGCAACAACTCCTGGCGGACGCGGCGCTTGCAGGAGGTGAGCGGCCGACCGCGGCAGAGGCCCGCGCCGTCGGCGAGCGCATGGAGCGGTCGGCTCCGTGGTAGCACGAGGTGGGGTCTGTTGGATCGAACTGGACGAGCGTCGGCCATGTGTCGTCGTGTCCTCGCCCGAAGTACTCTCCGTCGAGGTGTGGCAGCCCCATGTCGTGGCGTTGACCTCGGATCTAGACCGGGCGGAGATCGCCGGCAGGTGGGCAAGTTGCCGAGTCCACTCCTTGACGTAATCGATACCGGCCTTCGAGCCGTGTTGGGACTCTGAGGCTGGCCGATGCGGCGGGACACCTACATCGACGAGACGCGTTGGGTCGACGACTTCGCGCAGGCGTGGGCGCGGGAGTACCCCGACGCCGAGGACACGTCGGCGATGGTGCTCGTCACGCTGCTCGCCCGCCTGGCCGTGTTGATCGAAGGGTTCCAGGCAGCGTCGTTGAAGCAGTTCGACCTCGGCACCAACGACTACGCGGTGCTCGCGGCGCTGCGCCGGGCGGGGGAGCCGTACCAGCTCGCCCCGACCCAGCTCTACACGGCGCTCGAGCGGTCCTCCGGCGGCATGACCAAGATGCTCAAGCGTCTCGAGCAACTGCGGCTCGTGTGCCGCGTGCCCGATCCCGACGACCGGCGCTCGACACTGGTCCAGCTCACCGAGGCGGGCAAGGACGTCGAGGCCGAGGCGTTCGAGCACTTCGTCGACGCCGCGCACAAGCTGCTCGAGTCCGCATCCCACAGCGACCTCGAGACGATCGACGACGCCCTGCGGCGCCTGCTCGTCATCATCGAGCGCGGCTTCCCCCGCTGACCATCCTCCAGGTGGTGTATGCTGTGGTGTATGCAGCGTACGAATATCTACCTCGACGAAGGCCAGTTGCGTGTCCTGGACCGAATGGCCGCGGAGGAGGGGACATCGCGGGCGGAGCTGATCCGCAGGTTGTTGGACGGATGCCTGGCGGGCGGGGATCGCGATCTCAACGCTGACGTCGAGGCCATCGAAGCGAGCTTCGGGGCTCTCGGGGGCTTCGACCTGCCCGAGCGCGGCTCGGATGACCGCGGCCGCCACCTCGACCGGATGTGGAGTCTCCGAGGGTGATCCTCGTGGACTCCGACGTTCTGATCGCCCACCTGCGCGGGGTCGATGCCGCGCGGGAGTGGTTGCGCGACGCGCGGACGGGGAGCGGCAGTCTCGCCGTCAGCGTCGTCTCGCTCGCCGAGGTCACCGGCGGCATGCGGTCTCACGAACGACGAGCGGTCTGGCGCCTGCTCGACTCCTTGGTCGTCCACGACGTGAGCGTCGTCATCGCCCGCGCCGCCGGGGAGTTCATGCGGCAGCACCGGCGCACCCATCCGGGTATCGGCCTCGCCGACTACTTGATCGCCGCCACGGCAGAGGTCGCCGGCCTCGAACTGGCGACGCTTAACGTCAAGCACTTCCCCATGTTCAAGGGGTTGCGGCCACCGTTCCGCTTGCCGGGTTGAAGCCCAGGGACCGTGGCGGGAGTGCCTACGCCGACCACGGTCGGCACTCGAGCGTGTGCAGCACCGGGTCCTCGGTGCCGCACCGGAATCCTCGCGGTTCGGGCAAGTAGCTTGCGCGAAAGCTAAGTTCGTCTACACTGGCTCACCAACCGGTAGCAATCGTGCGCCCGTGACGGCGCGACCTCCAACCGATCCGCAGGGGGACACGGTGGCCCAGGAAGAGACCTACGACGTCGTCATCATCGGGGCAGGCCACAACGGCACCACGACTGCCGCGTACCTCGCCAAGTCCGGCCTCAGCGTCTGCGTGCTCGAAGAGCGGCCCGAGAGCGGCGGCGCCCAGGAGACCGCCGAGCCGATGGCCGGTGTGCGCATCCAGCCCCACGCGATCGCCAACTACGGCGGCTCCGCGCCCGGGTGGGAGCAGCTCGAGCTGTGGAAGCACGGCTTCCGCATGGACTGGGACCCCCGCGTCGAGGTCGACCTCAACCTCGACCGCTACATCTTCACCCGCGACGGCCTGTCCAAGGTGACCGACAAGGACAAGATGGGCTGGGCCAAGATCGCCTGCATGCTCGGGCCTCGACGGCTTCCGCGACCTGATGCGGGCCACGTTCTGGTGCCCGCCGCACCCTCAACACGTCGAGCTGAACGAGGACACGATCCCGTTCATGCAGGTCTACAAGCAGCGCGAACCCGACGTGTGGACCAAAGAGCTGCTCGAGATGACCATGTTCGACCTCATGGACGAGTACCTCGACACCGAGCCGTTCAAGGTCTCCCAGGCCTACATCGCCCTCAGCTCCGGCGCCCACGGCCACATGGAGGGCGTCGCGATCCCGGCGCTGTGCTCCGCCGCGACCGTGATGCCGCCCGCGGTCGCCAAGCCCGTCGCCGCGCGGGGCAACATGCACGGCTACTACCACGCGATCTTCCGCTGCGCGGTCGCGCACGGCGCGGTCTTCCGGGCGTGCTGTCCCGTCGAGGAGATCCTCATCAGCGAGGGCCGCGCGCAGGGTGTGCGCCTGCGTGACGACGCAACGTGGGCGACCAAGACGATCCGGGCCCGCAAGGCCGTCATCAGCGCCGCCCACATCAAGCCGACGTTCCTCGACATGATCGGCCCACGCCACCTCGACGCCGGGTTCCTGCAGCGCATCAAGGACCTGAGCCTCAAGGGCGGCAGCCTCTACATGAGCCACTACCTCACCAAGGACGAGTTCCGCTACCGCGAGAAGTACCGCCTCCCGCCCCCGCTCGACCAGTTCACCGGGGCGTTCTTCAACATGGAGTCCCGCGAGATCTACTTCAAGAACGTCGAGAACGTCCTCGGGCGCCAGGCGAACCTCACGCTCTCGCCCGACGAGGCGATGTGGGGCATGGTCGCGGCGTCGCTGTACGACCCGACCAACCCTCAGTGCACCCGGCCCGGCCAGCACATCAACGGGCCGCTGTGGATGATGGTGCCGACGCCGGAGTACAACGTCGACGGCATGGACGCCATGGACCGCGCCGACGAGAAGCGGCGCTGGGACGAGTTCATGCGGGCCAGCCTCTCCTGCATCGTCGAGAACCTCGACGACGACAACCTGATCCGCATCATCAGCGACTCGCCGCTGGAACAGGAGCAGCGCAACACCGGCATGCTCGGCGGGTCGTGGTACGGGATCCGCTGCGACCGCGACCAGTGGTGGAACGAGCGGCCCCTGCCCGAGCTCGCCCGCTACCGGGTGCCCGGCATCGACGGCCTCTACCTGGCGCACCAGTCGGCGGCGCACCCCGGCGGCCTCTGCCTGATGGCGGTCGGCTACAACCTCATGCACATCCTCATCGAGGACGAGGTCGCCGACCCCGGCGACTGGTGGTACGCCTCGCCCTGGTACATCCCCGACGAAGGCAAACGCTCCGCCCACAAGGGCGCCGCCTGAGCAGCGTCAACGGCCCAACCACGGATCACACAGGAGTCGAACCATGGTCGCAGAGCTGCAGGGGCGTCCCCACCCCCAGAGCTTCTTCAGCGAGTTCCCGATCGAGAGCGAGTGGGACGTCGTCGTCGTCGGTGGCGGGCCCAACGGGCTCATCACCGCCGCGTACCTCGCCAAGGCGGGCCTCAAGGTCGTCCTCGTCGAGCGCCGCTACGAGGTCGGCGGCGGCCTCGCCACCGACGAGGTCCTCTTCCCCGGCTACTACTCCAACGTCCACGCCGTCTACCACATGATGGTCGACTTCATGCCGGCCCTGGTCGACTTCGACCTGTCCAAGCACGGCCTCGTCTGGATCAAGCCGAACCTGCAGACCTCGATGGTCTTCGACGACGGCAAGTCGCTGCTGCTGACCCGCATGCTCGAGGACACCGTCGACTCGTTCCACAAGTTCTCGACCGACGACGCGGTCAACTTCGGCCGCGTCATGCGGACCTGGCGCAAGATCGCCCGCGAGATCGTCGCGCCCGCCACCTACATCCCGCCGATGGCGCCCCTCGACATCATCGAGGCGATGGGCCGCACCGAGATCGGCCAGGAGATGCTCGAGCTCAGCGAGATGAGCCCGCTCGACATCATCACCGAGAACTTCACCGACGACCGCATCCGCGCACTGCTTCTCTACGTGACGTGCATGTGGGGCCTCGACCCGACCGAGACCGGCGTCGGCTTCTTCGTGCCGCTCCTGTTGGACCGGGCGATGAACAAGAACTACTGCCAGGGGGGCTCGCACAAGATGGCGGCGTCGCTCGGCCGCGAGATCCTGCGCAACGGCGGCACGATCCTCGACTCGTCGCAGGTGAACAAGATCAACATCTCCGACGGTGCCGTCACCGGCGTCGAGCTGTGGGAGGGCCGCACCCTCCACGCCAGGACCGTGATCTCGAGCCTCGACCCCGAGTCGACGTTCATGGACCTCGTCGGCCCCGAGCACCTGCCGTCGACGCTCAAGGACGAGGTGTCGCGTTGGGAGCTCGACAAGTGGAGCTACATGACGCTGCACCTCGCGCACGAGGAGGCGCCCCGCTACATCAGCGGCGACCCGTGGGCGGACGAGTCGTTCATGACCATCGTCGGCTTCGGGGGGACCGACCAGGTGCTCGAGCACTGGGCCAACGTGCAGGCGGGCCGCGTCGACGCGGCGACGATGGGCGGGCACACGACCTGTCAGACCCTGTTGGACACCCACCTGTCGCGGGTGCCGGGCAAGCACGTGTCGTTCTATCAGATGCACGCCCCGTACGACATCGAGGGCGGCTGGGAGACCCGCGGGCCCGAACTGCAGGCTGCCGTCCTCGAGCAGTGGCGCCGTCTCGCCCCGAACATGTCCGACGACAACGTCATCAGGACCCACCTCGAGACGCCCGAGGACATCGAGATCCGCCTGCCGAACATGCGGCGCGGCTCGATCAAGCACGGCGACTACAACCCGCTCCAGCTCGGCTGCTTCCGGCCCAACCAGGACTGCTCGGACACGTCGACGCCGATCGACGGCCTCTACGTGAACGGCGCGTCGACCTACCCCGGCGGTCTCGTGCTCGGCGGCCCCGGCTACCTTGCCGCCAACAAGGTCGCGGACGACATGGGTGTGCAGCGGTGGTGGAAGCCGACCGCCGCCATGGAGAAGTACGTGGCGACCTACCTCGCCGACGCGGAGGAGTGACCGGCCCATGAAGGACTATGACGTCATCGTCATCGGCGGAGGCATCAACGGCCTCACCACGTCGGCCTACCTCGCCAAGGCGGGGCTCTCGGTCGGCGTGTTCGAGGCGCGGGGCCAGTGCGGCGCGCACTGCGACACCGTCGAGCTCGGCATGCCCGGGTTCCTGCACAACCTCCACGCCACCTGGCTCGCGACCTCGTACAGCGCCGCGATGGAGGACCTCGACCTGCCCGGTCTCGGCTTCGAGCTGCGCGGCACCGACATCACCTACGCGAAGCCCTTCGAGAGCGGCAGGAACCTCCTGCACGCGATGGACGTCTCCAAGACCAACGCCAACTGGGCGAGGGCGTCGGAGGCCGACGCCGCCACCCAGCTCAAGGCGCTCGAGTTCAACGCGTACAACCTCGAGGAGATGCTCGGGGTCAACCGTGACTTCTGGTACGGGCCGCCGACGGAGGCGACCCTCGGGCGCATGTACAAGCTCCTCGACGGGTTCCTCGCCCACCAGGGCCACTCCGACACCAGCGGCGCCGACCTGTTGAACATGACCGGCTTCGAGGTCCTCGAGCTCCTCTTCGAGTCCGAGGAGGTCAAGACGACGACCGCGTCGTGCGGCTGGATCGGCGGGATGCCGCCCATCCACCGCCAGATCGGGGCGCTCGCTGCCGTGTTCCTGGCCGGCATCGGCGGGCCGATGGCGGTGCACACATCCCGCGGCGGCTCCCACGCCCTCACCCACGCCCTCGTCAAGGCGACGGCCGAGGCGGGCGGGGAGATCTGGACGACCTGTCCGGTCGAGCGCATCGTCGTCGAGGACGGCCGCGCCGTCGGCATCCGCCTCACCGACGACGCCCTCATGCCCGGCGAGGAGATCCGCGCGAAGACGATCGTGTCGAACGTGTCGCTCGTGCCCACGTTCATCGGCATGCTCGGCGAGGACGTCATCGGCGCCGACATCGCCGCCAGGGTCCAGCAGTTCAACTACGACGAGCAGGTCCTCTTCGGCGTCTACTACAACCTCTGCGACGACGTGGAGTTCGCGTCGGCGCAGTGGGATCCCGGCATCCAGCGCTGCATGATGGGCTACCTCGGCGGCGAGACCATCGACGACATGCGCCGCCACAACATGAACCTCGTCTCGGGTGTGATCGACGACGAGGTCATGGGCAACTGGTTCGTGCCGACGCGTGCCGACCCGACCCAGGCTCCCGACGGATGCCACACGGCGTTCATCTGGGTCGACGTGCCGCCGCTGCCGCGGCGCTGGCAGGGCCGCAAGATCAGCGGCGGCCTCAACGCGTGGCCCGAGCTCGCCGAGCCGATGGGCGACGTGATCACCGACCGCATCGAGCAGTTCGCGCCCGGGTTCAAGGACATCGTCGTCGACCGCTTCGTGATGACCCCGCTCGACCAGGTGCGCAACAACGCCTCGGCGATCCGGGCGAACATCATGGGCGGCAGCGTCACGCCGGACCAGTTCTACCTGAACCGCCCGGTGCCGGGGATCATCACCAAGGGGGCGTCGCGCACGTTCCTGCCCGGCCTGTACCTGTCCCAGTCGATCCACCCGATGGGCGCCTCGTGGCTCGCGACCGGGTACCTCGCGGCGTGCGAGGTCGCCGAGGACACGGGCTGTCGCGACCAGTCGTGGTGGACGCACCGGCCGTGGGACTGGTTCATGAACCACATGATGGACGTCCCGATGAACCTCGGTGTCGGGGCGAAGTGGCTCGAGGACGAGGCGAGCGGGGGAGCAGGGCAATGAGCGCGGCGACCGGCGGCGAATACGACGTCATCATCATCGGCGGTGGGCCCGGCGGCCTCGCGTGCGGGGCGACCCTCGCCCACCACGGTGTGGGGGTGCTGCTCGTCGAGCGCAACGACGGCACCGGTGGCAAGGCGGTCACCGTCGAGCGCGACGGGTTCCGCTACGAGCTCGGCCCCAAGCTGCAGGTGCCGATGGAGAACCCCGGCTTCAAGCAGCTCTTCGAGCGCCTCGGCATCTCCGACAAGCTCGACCAGGTCCTGTTGGACACGGCGTCGGTGTCCTACAAGCCCAGGGGCGCCGACACCTACACGACGGTGGTGACGCCGCAGAGCTCGGGCATGGACCCGACGCCGTTCTTCGACCTGTGGGGCCTCGACGAGTCCGAGCGCGAGAAGGCGCTCGCGGTGATGGCCGAGATGGTCATGCTCACCCCCGAACAGCTCGACGGCCTCGACGACACGTCGATGCAGGACTGGCTCGCCGAACGTGACGTGCCGTGGCCGCTCTACAGCTACCTCGCGATGCACGCGAACGCGTCGCTGGCGGAGCCGATCGACCTCGTGGCGGCGTCGGAGCAGGCCAAGATCATGCAGCAGATCGCGGTCCAAGGCGGCGGCGGCTACTACAAGGGCGGTTTCGGCCGGGTCCTGAACGACATCGCGGACTCGATCCGTGCCGACGGCGGCGAGATCCTGTTGAACACCGACGTCGAGCGCATCGACGTCGTCGACGGTCGTGCGGTGGGCATCACCACCGACAAGGGCACGTTCCGTGCTCCGGTGGTGATCAGCGACGCCGGCATCCAGCCGACGGTGCTCAAGCTCGCGGGCCGTGAGCACTTCCCCGACGACTACGTGAGCTGGGTCGAGGAGGCCGTGCCGGGTTGGGGGTGGGCCACGATCCGCTACCGGCTGAACGAGCGGGTCCTCGAGCAGGGCTGCTACATCATCTACTCCGACGACACGTGGTGGAACCTCGAACGCTACGAGGCCTACCGCCGCGGCGAGATCCCCGACGAGGTCGTGGTCTTCATCAGCGTGCCCTCCGCGTTCGACACGACGATGGCGCCCGAGGGCAAGCAGGTCATCATCGTCGGGTCGCCGGCGCCCGCCGATCCCGAGGACCCCCACATCGAGGCGCTGTACGAGCGCATCGAGTCGACGTTGAAGACGGTGTTCCCGAAGATCTTCGAGGTCGTCGACAAGCGCAGCTACGACGGACCCGCGGAGGTCGCGGAGCACTCGCGGGACTCGGTGCTCACGGGCCAGGGCGGCGAGTGCGTCGGCCTCGGCCAGATCGTGGGCCAGGTCGGCACGAAGAAGCCGTCGCCGCAGACCCCCCTCGACGGCTTGTTCCTGTGCGGCTGCGACTCCGGCGCCGCGGGCATGGGCACCCACCAGGCGACGATGTCGGGGATGGCCGTCGCCGACTTGGTGATGGACCGCCTCGGTGTGACCACCGAGCTCTGAGAGCCCCACACCCAAACGCGGGCGAAGTGGCCCGCTGGCGGCACATCCTGCCCGCGTTCACGAGGGGACCCTACGGCGCGGGCGCTCTCGACGCAGGTGCCGCCCGCTGATGAATCGCAGCGCGACGTGCTCAGCTGACCTCGAGAAAGCGGCGCAGCGCCTCGCGCACGATCTCCGCAGCCGGTGTGTCCTCTGCAGCGGCGCGCTCATCGAGCGCGCGTCGAAGCTCGGGCTCCAACCGACCGGAAACGACTCCGCGGGCGCCGAGCCCATCGCCGGGCGCCCGGGTCGCCGCCGGAGCTTCGTGATGTCGAGGCCGTCCTGGGCCTCGTCCGCCATCTTGTCGAGCACCTCGGCGGTCAGGTCGACCCCAGCGGTGGATCGGCCGTGGGACTTGCGTTCAGGCATCGTTGTCTCCTTCACCGAGCAGGAACGGTTCGGCGACCTCGAGCATGTTCGCGGCGCGGTCCGGGCCGAGGTAGAGCACCATCGTCGATCCCGTGCCTCCGGGCGGGTTCGTAGATCTCTACGTCCTGCATATCGTGTCGCGAAGCTCGCCCAGGGAAGGCAGCGTCAAGGCTCTCATGTCGCGGCGGCAGCGGCCAGGCCATCCGGGCGTGCACCCTACGACGCCGCTCTCAATCGAGGCCCAGTGCCACGGTCAGCGCGCGGTCGAGGGCTGCCAGCTTCTCGGGACCGAGGTGGCCGCGTCGTCGCACCAGCACCTGTGTGGGCAGCGTGAAGATGTTGTCGCAGTTGGCGGCGCTGTCCCGCTTCAGTCCCTCGGTAGCACCGAGTTCGACCTCGGCGACATGGTTCTGGAACGTGCTCGTCACGAGCACGCACAGCAGGGACTTCAGGAGGGGGATGGCGGTGCTTCTCGTGACAACCACCACAGGGTGGGTGCCGACACCGGGGATCCGGGCTTCCCAGACATCGCCTCGTGCGATCAGTGCTCGGTGTCGGCGAGGCATGCTGCGACGGAGAAGGCGGCCAACTGCTCGACCAAGACGTCAGCCTCGGGATCGGCCTCGGTGTAGCGGCGGCGGTAGGAGGCCTCGATCTCGGACTCCGAGTGCGTCGCGAGCCAGAGCCTCACCGCAGCGGCGACGACGGCACCCCGATTCGGAGCGAGTCCGGCTTCAACGGCCTTGTCCAGGGCATCGACGACGGACTCGTCGAGGCGGGCGGTGACCGGCACGCTCATGGCCGCATCGTACACGAAACGTACACGCCATCGCGGCGCGATGTGATGGCCGCCGAGTTCCCCTTCCGCGCGAGGCTCGGGCACCTCGTACTCCGCCAAGCGTCCGTGTAGCACGTTTGTAGTACAGTCGGCGGATGAACCTGTCCGTTCGACTGGACGAGGAAGCGGCACGGGCCCTTCGGCTGCTTCAGCGCAGCGAGGGCCTCGACAAGTCCGAGGCGGTCCGACAGGCCCTGATCCGGGCTGCACGTGCCCGGTTCTCGCCGGAGGCGATGCGGGCCGACGCCGAGCGCTTGGCTGCCGATGCGGACAACGAGGCCGAGCTGCGCAAGATTCGGGAGGAGTGGGATCGCGGACCCGAGGCGTGGTGACGTCTGGACGATCCGACCGCCCCGCGACGCCCGTGGCCACGAGCAGGCGGGCCGTCGTTACGCGGTGATTCTTCAGTCCGATGCGCTGGCACCGTACTCCACGGTCGTTGCTGCGCCGACGTCTGCAAGTGCCCCCGCAGCACTGTGGCGACCCGAGGTCCGCGTGGGCCGGCAGCGGACGCGGGTCCTGACAGACCAGCTCCGCACGGTGGACCGGGGCCGGCTCGGCCGGTGTGTTGGCAGACTCGCCGGCGACGAGCTGTCCGACGTCGAGGACGCCCTCCGCGCCGTGCTCGGTCTGCTCTGAGTCTGCTCCGTCGACGGGATCGTCACCGTCGAAGGGGCAGGTGCCGCGCGGCACGCCGAGAGCGCACGTTCGCCATCGGATCGGTCGTGTCACACGATCGGGAGAAGCCCCTCCTCGATGTGACGGCAACCCCCTGAGCGCCCCTGACGCCGGGCCGAAGCTGTCAGAGCCGATCCGGTACGAGCTCGAAGCCTTCCATGGCGGCCGCGGTTCTGAGCTCCGCGTCGAAGGCGGTGAGGGACGTGCAGTCCGGTTCGGCCGCCCGGGCGGCCATGGCAGATGCGAGCTGCACGGCGTCGTAGGCGCGTAGTCCGTGGACCGAACAGAGGCGGGCCGCGCCGGACAGGATCCCGTCGTCGACACCTACGACCGCGAAGCGGGCGGCTTCGGTGTCGGTGCCGTAGTAGTCGGCTTCGAAGTCGGCGATCAGTACGGCGGCCACCTCCGCGGAGATGTCGCCGGTGCGGTGTTTCCGGGAGATCGCCGCGGGCACCTCGACCCGGGCGAGAACCGAGACTACGAGCACGGGCACACGCCGGACGTCACGGAATCCGGGTTCGTCCGCGTAGAGCTTGACCAGTGCCGACGAGTCGGCGAAGGCGCTCATCGACGTTCGCTGCTCACGATCTCCGACAGGGATGTGCCCTTGGCGGCGGATCGCCGCGCCTTGGCGACGGCGTTGCGTGCAGGCCGTCGCCGCGGTGTGCCCGTGGGGGCGAGGATGCCGGCCGCGGCCAGCCGTTCACGCACACGCGTGGCCTCGTCGTCGCTGAGGTTCGGGTCGGTGGCGGCATCGAGCACCGATGTCACATAGGCGTTGAGGCTGCGTCCGGTCGCCTGTGCCGACATGCGCACACGCTCGATCAACTCGTCCCCGGCACGCCACGTCACCTGACCCATATGCAGGCATGCTAGCAGGCATGCATGCATCAGCCGGCCCCGCTCGATGGCGAGAGCCCGAGGTGGCCGCGTCGTCGCACCAGCACCTGTGATCGGGGTGCTCGCGGGGCTGCCGAACCCGGCGCGGCGGTCGCGAGGTCCTATGCCGAGCGCTCCTCGGCTGCTTTGGCGAGGCGGTCGATCGAGTCACAGAACTCGTCGGCTACCAGTTGTGCCTGCGGGGCCTTGTCCCGGCAGGTGATGATGCCGATGTCGAGGTTGCCGCAGTTGGACAGGGCGGTGATGTTGAGGCCGCTGCCGTGCATCAGCGGCCCCATCGGGTAGAGGGCCTCGAGCGTGGCGCCCGCGCAGTAGAGCGGGATCGGCGGCCCCGCGATGTTGGACACGACCATGTTGAACGCCGGCGGGATCCGGTCCGGCAGGCGGGTGCGCTCCAACAGGAGGCTGAGGCGCTCGATCAGCCGGGGCGGCAGGATGTCGGTGGTCTCCTGCAACAGCCCGGCGCCGATGCGCCCGGCGACTGCCTTTGCGGCGCGTGCGTCCGCGGCGACGTAGTCGAGGACGGCGGCGTCGTCGTCCATCTGCACCGGCAGGCGCACCGACATGAGCGACACCTGGTTGCCGGCGCTGGCTTCGTCGTCGCTGCGCACCGAGATCGGGACCGCGGCGTGCAGCGGCTGGGCCACCATCGCGTCGAGCGCGATGAGCAGCCGTCGCGCCCCTGCGCACGACGCTGCCAGGATCACGTCGTTGACGGTCGTGCCGAACGCCGCCTTGATCTTCTTGACGGTCTCGAGCTCGACCTGGCCGAAGCCGACTGCCCGTGACGCGGTGAGCTGGCCGTTGAACGCCGTGTGAGGCGAGCCGAAGATCTTCGCGGTGTTCGAGCGGCCTGCGAGGTTGTCGCGGATCGTCTCGGCGATGCCCGGTACCGCCGAACGCACCGAGCGCACGGCCTCGGCAGGCTTGGTCACGCGACTTGCCGTGGCCGATGCCGCGAGACGCAGCGTCGACGGCTTCTCCTCCGGTGCCCAGTCGTCCTCGGCCGCCTCGATCGGGGCGTCGGGGGTGAGGTCGAAGATGCGGCCCATGATCTCCGCGCCCGCGCCTCCGTCCATCATCGCGTGGTGCAACTTGGTGACCACCGCGACGCGGTTGCCCGCGAGGCCCTCCACGACCGCCATCTCCCACAGCGGGCGGTTGCGATCGAGTTGGAGGGACGCGAAGCGCCCGACGAAGTCGCAGAGCTCGGGGGTTCCGCCGGGCTCGGGCAGGGCGGCACGCAGGAGGTGAGCTTCGAGGTCGAAGTGGGCGTCCTCCATCCACATCGGGTGGTCGATTCCGAGCGGTGTCGGCACCGCCTTGCGGCGGAACTGCGGGATCATGTGCAGCCGCGTTCGGAGGACTTCGCGGAAGCGCTCGAAGCTGAACGCGTTCTCGCCCGATCCGGGGTCGAGGACGAGCGTGCCCATCACGTGCATGTGGGCGGTGGGCGTCTCGCTGTAGAGGAACGAGGCATCGAGGCCGCTGAGGCGGTGCATGGCACCCTCCCGTGTGCTGGAGTCGAGAAGCGGTTCCGGGGCCGCCAGCGTGGGTTCGCCGGCCACCCGAGCGCACCCGGGATGCTACCGGCGGATAGCGCCACCGAGCGAAGTCCCAGTCGCTCACTCGGTCGAATGGTGCGGAGGGCGGCTTCGCACTTCTGGGCGCGGCTGCCGGACGAATCGGGCTTCTGGGCGCGCACACCCCACGTGGATGGGGTCCTCGCGCCCAAGTCGGGGTTTCGCCGGGTGGGGTCGCCCAGAACGGCCCTCAGGCGAGGTCGGCGCTGACGACCTCGGCCACGTTGAAGCCGGAGTCGACGGCCTGGTGGGTGCCGCAGCCGATGCCGCCGGCGTCGCAGCCGACGATGTAGAGCCCGCCGAGGGGGGTGCGCACGTCGGGCTTGGTCGAGCCGCACTGGCCGATGACCTGGGCGATGCCGATCGCCTCGCCACCGGCACCGGCCACGACCGGGTCACGGGACGCGTTGGCGGCGTGCAGAGCCGTGAAGGCCTGCCTGCGCACGACGTGACCGTCGATCTCGGGGAACGTCGCGTGCATCTCGCGGTCGACGATCTCCACGGCCGTCTGGTTCATCGGCGACTTGGGGTCGGGGCTGCACAGTGTGCCGGCCATGAGCATCTGGCCGCCCTCGGGAGCGAGGTCGGGGTCGTAGAGCGAGGGGACCGAGAAGAACAGGAACGGGTGCTCGGGCCATTCGCCGGCCTCGGCGCGGCGGTAGCGCTCCTCGTCCCACCACGAGTCGTCGGAGTACTGCATGACCATCGGCTGGGTGAAGATCGGCTCGTCGAACCAGTAGCGGTAGCCGACGAAGGACAGCGACGGCTCGAGTGCGCGCACCGACTCGACGTAGTCCGGCGGGAACGCAGCGGTGTCGGTGAGCTTGAGCACGGTCGGCTGGATGCCGGCGTTGGAGACCACACAGCGCGCCCGGTACTCGTCGCCATCTGTGGTGCGGATCCCGACGGCACGGCCGTCCTCGACAATGACCTCGTCGACCCGGGTGTTGAGCAGCACGGTGCCGCCGCACTCGACCACCTTCTCGGCGGCGAGCTCGGCGAGGCGGCCGTAGCCGCCGCGGCCGTAGCGGCCCCCGCCGCCGGCGACCATCTCCCGGAACGTCAGGATCGCCTCCGACATCGGGACCTTGTCCAGCGGCGCGGAGAACGCGACGCCGAGGGAGACGAACAGGTAGGCCTCGAGGTAGGCCGGCATCCCGAACTTGCGCGTCCCGGTAATGAGGTCCTCGGTCTCGAGCTCCTTGTGTGCGTCGACGTCGACGGTGAGCACGTAGTTCACGAAGTCCATGAGCGGACCCATGTCCTCCTCGGTGGCGCCGAACGCCTCCGGCAGCGCTGCCGCCATCTCCGGGTGCAGCGACGGGCGCGCCGAGAACTGCGCGACGGCCATGGAACCGTCGGGGCGGATGTAGCGGTACTCGCCGCCGATGTCGGGCTGGATGATGACCTCTTCGGGGTCGAGGCCGAGCACCTCCGCGAGCTTGTGGAAGTGCGAGTCCTCCGACGGGCCGCCCGCGATCGGCCAGAGCTCGTAGCCGTAGCCGCCGCGGCGCACGGTCATGACCTTTCCGCCTGCCGACGGGTTCTTGTCGACGAGCAGGACCCGCTTGCCCTCGATGGCGAGCATCGCGGCGCACGTCACACCGCCGTAGCCGGCACCCACCACGATGACGTCGTAATCCATGGCTTCCCCATCTCTCGATTCGACCGATGGTAGGGGGAAGGCGCCGGTTCGGCGTACCCGCGCCGGAGCGGGCCGGTGTCGCTCAGCCGGCTGCGGGAGGGAACACCCGGTCGACGAAGCTGTTGCGGAACACGCCGCGGGGATCGCAGCCACGACGCACGGAGTCGAACTCGCCGTAGCGGGGGTACAGCGCCCGCAACTCCGCGGCCGTGCGATCGAAGGACTTGCCCCAGTGGGGCCGCCCGTCGTAGTCGGCCATGAGCGCCTCGAAGTCCGTGAAGTACAGCGGCGCCCACTTCACGCTCGCGATGTAGCCGCCGAGGTACGCGCTGGCGCGGCCGCTCGCGGGGCTCATCGGGATGTCGTCGCCGGCGACGAAGCGCATCTCCTGGGTGAAGTTGACCCTGTAGGAATCCGCGCGGAGCACGAGACGGCGCCACCGGTCGATCGCGTCGACGGCCCGCTCGCGGGGGATCGCGTACTCGGTCTCCTGGTGGCGGGGGATCGCCCCCACGTACTTGATGATCTGGTCGCTGCGGTCGACGCGGCGGTGGGGACGGAACGACGACGCCTGCGCGACACGCAGTACCGTCGGGATCGCACCCGGGACGGCGCGGCCGAACCGCAGCAGGCCGCCGAAGGCCATGCCGCTCACCCCGGCCTTGTCGAGGCGCTCCTGCATCGACAGGGACGTGCGTGCCGCGTCGGTCTTGTTGAACCGGTACACCTGCACGGCGTCGTTGAACGGCAGCCACCACAGCTTGCAGTAGTCGTTGGCGTCGACGTAGTCGTCGAGCTTGGAGAGGGCGTCGTCGAAGGGGAGGACCTCGAGGCGTTCCTCGAGGTCGAACGCGGGCACGCACCGGAAGGTGAGCTCGGTCACGACGCCGAGGCAGCCGAGGTGTACGCGGGCCGCCGAGAACACGTCCGGCTCCGTCGTCGCGTCGAGATGGCGGATCCTGCCGAGTCCGTCGACGAGGGTCATCGACTCGACATGGGACGACAGGATCGTCGTGCGTCCGCCGGTGCCGTGGGTGCCCGTGCCGGTGTAGCCGCCCGCAGTCTGCATCGTGATCGAGCCGAAGTTCTCGAACGCGAGCCCGTGGGCCGCGAGGACGTCGTTGACGTCGCGGAGGCGCGCCCCGGCCTGGACCGTGGCCCGCATCCCTTCGACGTCGACGGTCACGGCGGCCATGTCGTCGAGCACGACGACCTCGTCGGGGATCCCGGCCACGTCGGACCACGACAGCGCGCCGCCGATCGCCTTCACCCGCGCGCCCCGCTCGGCGGCGGACGCCACGACACGAGCGACCTCTTCGGTGCTGCGCACCCGGTGCAGCGCCGTCGGCCGCCACGACAGCGTCCTGTCCCAGTTGTGGATCCTGCGTGTGGGCATGCGCACTCGCCGGCCCTTCGTCCCGAGCACGGCGACCCTAGTGGCGGTCCGGCTTGGTCGCCTGTCGTCGCCGAACCCCTCGGCTGATCTCGGTGGCCTGGCTCAGGTGTCGACGCCGAGCTCGGCGAGGATCTCGGCGGTGTGCTGGCCGAGCGTCGGTGGCGGGAGCGTGACCTCGGCGGCGTGACCGTCGAAGCGGATCGGAACTCCCGTGACCTTGACCTTGCCGAGGGTGTCGTGGTCGACCTCGACGATCATGTCGTTGTGGCGGATCTGGGGATCGGCGGCGACCTCGGCGATCGAGTTGAGAGGGGCGGTGAGGACGTCGGCGGCGACGAGGCGTTCGACGACCTCACCGGCGTCGAGCTCGCGGCAGCGCCGCTCGATCGCGGCGTCGAGCTCGTCCTGGTTCTCGAGGCGCGCCTCGATCGTCTCGAAGCGCGCGTCGGCCTGCCAGTCGACGCCGAGCGCCGTGCACAGCTTGAGGAAGAAGCGCTGGGACGGGCACGTGATCACGACGGCCTTGCCGTCCTTGGTGCCGTAGATCCCCGACGGCGCGAAGTAGAGGCTGCGGTTGCCCGTGCGCGGGGTCTCCTCGCCGGTGACGAGGTAGCTGCCGAGGCCCGCTGCCTGCGCGTGGACCAACGCGTCGAGCAGGGACACGTCGACGCGTCGGCCGCGCCCGGTTCTCGTGCGCTCGTGCACGGCCGCGAGCGCCGCGGTCGTGACGAGCGTGGACGTCAGCGCGTCGACCATCGGCACCGTCACCCGCACGGGCGGCCCGTCGGGTTCGCCGTTGAGGGCGAGGAGCCCGGCGTAGCCCTGGATCAGGAAGTCGATGCCGGGGCGGCCCGCGTAGGGGCCGTCGGGGCCGAACGCGGTGACGCCGATCCAGATCACGTCGTCGCGGTGGCCGCGGACCGATTCGTAGTCGAGGCCGAGCTTGGACAGGGCGGGCTCGCGCACGTTCGTGATAACGATGTCGCTCGTCGCGACGAGCCGGCCGAAGACCTCCTGCGCCGCGTCCTCGTCGAGGTCGAGCAGGACGCCGCGCTTGGAGCGGTTCAGGCTCAGGAACGCAGAACGCTCGCCGCCACGGCTCGGACCGAGGTGGCGGCTGTCGTCGCCGCGGCTCGACTCCACCTTGATCACGTCGGCGCCGAGGTCGCCCAGCAGCGTCGCTGCATAGGGGCCGGCCATCATCGTCGACACGTCGAGGACCCTCAGCCCGGCGAGAGGCCCGCCGGTGGGGTCGCTGCCGTCGGGCCTCACGGGATCGCTCCCTTGGCCTTGAGCTCGCCGATGTCGTCCCACGAGTACCCGAACGTGTCGAAGAGCATCAGCTCGGTGTCCTGGCCGAGTTCGGGACCGAGCGTCTCGATGCGCCCAGGGGTGCGGCTCAGCGTGATCGGCAGGCCACGAAAGGACACCTCGCGGTTCACCTCGGCGCAGTGGGCGGTCGCGAAGTAGCCGTTCGCCCATGCCTGCTCGTCGTCGGCGACGTCGCGGAAGTCGTTGACCTGCGCGGACGCGATGCCCGCGGCCCGTAGCCGGGGGATCCACTCGGCGGCGGGCCGCTGCGCGAACACGGCGTCGAGGCCGTCCACGAGAGCGCCGCCTTCGCGGGATCGCCCGTCAGCGGTCGCGAAACGGCCGTCGCCGGCGAGGTCCCCGGCCCCGATCGCGTCGCACAGGGCGGCCCAGTTCGCGTCGGTGTTCTCGAGACACACGAACAGCCAGCGGTCCGCGGCCGGGTAGCGGTTCCAGAGCGGGTTGCGCGCACCGCGCCGGGGCTGCTGGTCGGCGTAGAAGCGATCGCCGGTGGCGAGGAAGCCCTGCAGGCTCGGTGCCGCCAGGAAGAGCTGCGCGCCGTAGAGGGACGCGTCGACGTACTGGCCCAGCCCGGTGCGCTCGCGCTCGTGCAGGGCGAGCATGATCCCGAGCGCGGACAGGAGCCCGCCGTAGACGTCGCCGGCGCCGAGGCCGAGGTAGATCGGCGGCTGGCCCGGTTCGCTCTGGCGCGTCATGATCCCGGTGAGCGCCTGCACGGTCATGTCGAACGCGGGCCGGTCGATGCCCTTGTGGCCGTAGCCGCTGTTGGTCGCGTACACGAGGCGGGGGTTGATCGACGACAGCGTCTCGTAGTCGAGCCCGAGGCCGGCGAGGCTGCCGAGACCCTGGTTCCACAGGAATACGTCGGACTTCTCGACCATCTTGTAGATCAGGTCACGGCCCGCCTCGTTCTTGAGGTCGATCGCCATCGACTTCTTGTTGCGGTTCACGACCAAGAAGTACTGGTTCCAGTCCGCGATCGGGATCGCGTTGATGCTGCGCACCCCGCGGGCCTGGTCGCCGGTCACGGGACGCTCGACGTGGATGACCTCGGCGCCGAAGTCGGCGAGGTGCTGCGCGCACACGGGTCCCTGGAGCCACACGGTCAGGTCGAGGACACGGATGCCGTCGAGCGCCTTGGCGTTCGGGCCCGGCTCCGGCGTCGGCGGGGCGGTGGCGGATGCCGCGGCCGCGGCCGCGGGTGGCGGCGCGGCTGGCGGCGCGATCGTGTCGAGGACCTCGCCGGTGTGCTGGCCCCGGCACGGTGCCATGGTGTGCAGTCGTGCGGGGCTGCGGGACAGGTGCAGCGGGAAGCCGAGGCTGCCGAGCTCACCGAGGCTCGGGTGGTCGAGGTCGAGGACGAAGTCGCAGAGACGTGCCTGGTCGTCCGCGGCGGGGTAGTCGTAGGTCTCCATCACGTCTGCGGACAGACGCAGCGCCGCGAACTGCTCGCGCCAGTGCGCTCCGGTCTCCTTGGAGAAGACGGTCTCGATGATCTGCATCAGCTCACGGCGGCCGTCCCCGCAGCGCTTGTCGTGGCTGTCGAAGCGGGGGTCGTGCTCGTCCACGCCGACGAGTCCGCTGAACGCCGGCCACCAGCGGTCGCTGTCGGGCATCGTCAGCGTGATCCAGCGACCGTCGGACGTGGGATAGGAGAGCCCGCCGCCGCTCATCGGGTTGCCGGCGTCGAGACGCGAAACCGGCTCGGACAGGCGGTCGTCGCGCATCGCGAGGTAGGCGTCGGCCATCAGGCTCGCGGCGTAGAGGTTGCCGCCGAAGAGCGATGCGTCAACCTGCTGGCCCTCGCCGCTGCGGGACCGCTCGTGCAGCGCCAGCATCGCTCCGAACGCGAGCATCACCGCCGTGTACATCTGACCCGTCGCGGTGTAGACGGGCGGCTGGCCCGGCTGGGGCAGCGTCGGCATGACCCCGGTACGTGCCGCGGCCAACTCGTCGAGGGCCGGCAGATCGCGGTCGGGACCCTGGGGCCCGAAACCCGACCCGCACACGAACACGACGGCCGGGTTCACGGCTCGCAGCGCGTCGTAGGTCCACCCGCGTTCTTCCAGGACCGGACGCGGGAGGTCGGTGACGAACACGTCGGCGCTGCGCACGAGCCGTTCGAGCGCCTCGCCGCCCTCGGCGGTCGTGCAGTCCAACGCGATGCTGCGCTTGTTGCGGTGGACGAGCTCGGCTTCGGCGTCTACGTGCGCGGGGGGGTGGCGCCCGTCGCGGTCGGGATCACGCCTGGGGGTCGAGCGGTCCTCGACACGCACGACGTCTGCGCCGAAGTCGCCCATCAGGGCAGCCGCGAACGAGGACCACATCTCCGTCGTGACGTCCAGGACCGTGATGTCTTCGAGTGCTCCGCCCATCACTCCCTCGCCCGTCCAACGGCATCGTTGCAAGAGTACTACCAGATGGTTAGGCCGCTGATTCCGATGGTTGGGACCGGTGCTGCCGTCTTCCAAACGCGGGCAGTCTTGCCCGCTGGCGGCCCACCTCGCCCGCGTTTGGGGTGCGGCCGTCTCCAAACGCGGGCAGTCTGGCCCGTTGGCGGGCCATCTGGCCCGCGTTTGGGGTGCCCGGTGCGGCCGTCTCCAAACGCGGGCTGTCTGGCCCGTTGGCGGGCCATCTGGCCCGCGTTTGGGGGTGGGGGCGGTCCCGAACGCGGGCTGTCTGGCCCGCTGGCGGCCCATCTCGCCCGCGTTTGGGGGTGCCCGGGGGCTCCGCCCCGGGCGCCGCCCGGGCGCTACACGGCAAGGGGGGCCACACGGTAAGGGAGGTGGCGACACGGGTTCGGCACCCGCCCGAGCATCCGGGATCAGGTCTCGAAGCCGCTGAACTGGGCGTTGTACAGAGCGGCGTAGGCGCCGCCGAGGCGGAGCAGTTCGGCGTGGTTGCCCTGTTCGACGATGTCGCCGTGGTCCATCACGAGGATGTGGTCGGCGTCGCGGATCGTCGAGAGCCGGTGGGCGATGACGAAGCTGGTGCGATCAGAGCGCAGGGCGGCCATCGCGTTCTGGATGAGCAGCTCCGTGCGGGTGTCGACCGAGCTCGTGGCCTCGTCCAGGATCAGGATGGTCGGGTCGGCGAGGAACGCGCGGGCGATGGTGATGAGCTGCTTCTCGCCGGCGCTGATAGCGGTCCCTTCGTCGTCGACGACCGTGTCGTAGCCGTCGGGGAGCATGTGCACGAAGCGGTCGACGTACGCGGCGCGTGACGCTTCGAGGATCTCCTCGTCGGTCGCGGCGAGGTTGCCGTACGCGATGTTGTCCCGGATCGTGCCCTGGAACAGCCACGCGTCCTGCAGGACCATGCCGATGTCCCCGCGCAGGTCGTGGCGGGCCATCTCGGCGATGTCGACGCCGTCGAGGGTGATGCGGCCACCGTCGAGCTCGTAGAACCGCATGATGAGGTTCACGAGTGTCGTCTTGCCTGCTCCGGTGGGGCCGACGATCGCCACCGTGTGTCCGGGCTCGGCTATGAGCGACAGGTCGGTGATCAGCGGCTCGTCGGCTTCGTAGGAGAACGCCACGTGTTCGAACACGACCCGGCCGCGGAGTTCGGCCGGCACGGCTGCCGGTTCGTGCTCGACGTCCTCGTCCGCCACGTCGAGGAGCTCGAAGACCCGCTCGGCCGATGCCACGCCTGACTGCAGGATGTTGATCATGGACGCGAGCTGCGTCAGAGGCTGGGAGAACTGGCGGGAGTACTGGATGAACGCCTGCACGGCGCCGAGGGTCATGGCACCCGCTGCGACCTGTAGGCCGCCGATGACGGCGATCGCGACGAAGTTGAGGTTGCCCAACGCCATCATCACCGGCTGGATGATCCCGGAGATGAACTGTGCCTTGAAGCTGGCTACGTAGAGGGCCTCGTTCGTCTGGCGGAACTGCTCTTCGGTTTCGCGCCTGCGCCCGAACACTTGCACGAGGGCGTGGCCGGTGAAGGTCTCCTCGACCTGGGCGTTGAGCGTGCCGGTGTGGGCCCACTGCTGGACGAAGCGCGGTTTGGAGCGCTTCATGACCTGGCGCACCATCGCGAACGCGAGCGGGATGGTGACAAAGGCCACGAGGGCGAGGATCCATGATGTGACGAGCATCATGACACCGACACCGATGATCGTCAGGATCGAGATGAACATCTGGCTGAGGGACTGCTGCAGGCTCGTCGCGACGTTGTCGATGTCGTTGGTGACGCGGCTCAAGAGGTCGCCACGGGGGCGGCTGTCCACGTAGCCGACGGTCAGGCGGTGCAGCTTGTCCTCGACCGACGTGCGCAGCCGCTGCATGGTCCGCTGGACCACTCCGGCGAGCACGTACCCCTGGAACCAGGCCAGCAGAGCCGAGGTGGCGTAGAGGACGCCGACGGCCGCGAGAGTCCGGGCCAGGGCAGCGAAGTCGATGCCGGCGCCGGTCGTGACGCCATCGAAGATGATGTTGGTGCCGTGGCCCAGCATCCGGGGGCCGATCACAGCGAGGGTGACGCTGGCGATCGCCGCCGAAAAGACCACGGCCAGCCGTGCGCGCTCGGGACGCATGGAGGCGCCGAGGCGGCGGGTGGCGGCACCGAAGTCCTTGGCCTTCTCGACCGGCATGCCCGCCATGCCCTGCATGCGGGCCGCCATCGTCGTAGGGGCCGGAGGACGTGGCGGGCTCGGCGTGGAGGCGGGTGAGGTTGTCGTCACGCCGCACTCTCAGCGCTCAGCTGGGACGCCACGATCTCCTGGTACGTCGGGCACTCCTCGAGGAGCTCGGCGTGGGTGCCGGTGCCGACGAGGCGTCCGTCCTCGAGGACCACGATGCGATCGGCGGCCATGATCGTCGAGACGCGTTGTGCCACGATGAGGACCGTGGCTTCGGCGACGTGTTCGGCAAGGGCGGTCCGGAGCCTGGCATCGGTGGCCGTATCGAGTGCCGAGAAGGCGTCGTCGAAGATGTACACCTCGGGCTTGCGTACGAACGCCCGTGCGATGGCGAGTCGTTGGCGCTGACCGCCCGAGACGTTGCTGCCGCCCTGGGTGATCGGGGCGTCGAGCCCGCCCGGCATGGCCCGTACGAAGTCGGCGGCCTGGGCGACTTCGAGTGCCTGCCACAGCTCGTCGTCGCCGGCGTCGGGATCTGCGAAGGTCAGGTTCGATCGCACGGTCCCGCGGAAGAGGAACGCCTTCTGCGGGACGAGGCCGATACGGCGCCAGAGCGCTTCGGGATCCTGGTCACGCACGTCGACACCGTCGAGGAGCACAGCACCGGAGGTGACGTCGAAGAGGCGGGGCACGAGGTTGACGAGGGTCGTCTTGCCGGCTCCCGTGCTGCCGATGATCGCCGTAGTCTCGCCCGGGTTCGCCACGAGGTCGACGCCCGACAGGACGGGTGCTTCGGCGCCCTCGTACCAGAACTCGACATCCTGCATCTCGACGGTGGCCCGCACCGTCGACAGGGGCGTCTTCGGTTCGTCCGGAGCCTTGATCGACGGTTCGGTGTCGAGCGCCTCGTTGATGCGTTCTGCACAGACCGAGGCACGCGGCGCCATGACGACCATGAAGGTCGCCATCATCACCGCCAGGAGGATCTGGATCAGGTAGGTCAGGTAGGCGATCAGCGATCCGGGGTCCATCTCGCCGGTGCTGATGCGGCCGGCGCCGAACCACAGCACCGCGATGCTCGACCCGTTCAGTACCACAGTGACGAGCGGGAACAGCACCGCCATGAGCCGACCGGCAGCGAGGGAGGTGTCGGTGAGATCGTCGTTGACGTTGCCGAAGCGGTGCCGTTCGGCCGGTTCGCGTACGAAGGCCCGGATGACCCGGAGACCGCTGATCTGTTCGCGCAGCACCTGGTTGACGCGGTCGATGCGTTCCTGCATGAGGCGGAACTTCGGGACCATTCGCGACACGACGAGGCCGATGCCGAGGACGAGGACGGGGATTGCCGCAGCCAGGATCCACGCGAGGTCGGCGTCTTGGCCTATCGCCATGACGATGCCGCCGACCATGGTGATGGGTGCCGCGATGAGGAGCGTGCAGGTCATGAGCACGAACATCTGCACCTGCTGGACGTCGTTGGTCACACGTGTGATCAACGACGGGGCACCGAGGTGATCGACGTCCTGGCGCGAGAACGCCGTGACCTTCTCGAAGAGGCCTGCTCGCACGTCGCGCCCGAAGCCCATCGCCAGCCTCGCCCCGAAGTACACCGCTGCGACAGAGGCGGCGACCTGGAGCAGGCTCACGCCGACCATGACCGCACCGGTCGAGAGGATGTAGCCGGTGTCGTTGGGGACGACGCCGTTGTCGATGAGGCTGGCACTGAGGTTCGGCAGGTACAGGCTGGAGAGTGACTGCACCGCCTGGAACACGAGGACGGCGACGAGCTCGCGTCGATAGCGACCCAGGTAGGTGCGCAACAGACGAATCAGCACAGGTGCTCCGAGCGGCTCCGGCCGGGCTCCGCCTCTGCGGTCCGGCACGTCGACGATGATATAGACGACCCCGGGGCCTATGTGATGTGTTGATGTTATGATGTTGCGATGCGCACGACGTTGAACCTCGACGACGACGTGCTCGCTGCCGCCCGCATCCTCGCGGACGAGAAGGGCACGAGCCTCGGTGTAGCCGTCTCGGAACTGGCCCGACGCGGGCTGCGTCCGCGTCGGGCGACCTCGCGCTCGGGAGTGCCGGTCTTCGACGTTCCCGCCGACGCCCCACCGATCACGCCGTCGATGGTTGGCGACGCCCTCGAAGAGCCGTGACCGCTGCTCTACTTGACGTGAACGTGACCCAACGCAGTCACTCCGGCCGAGGCCATCGGTGTATTGCGCCAGTTGCGGACCCTGCCCGGACACGAGTTCTGGCCCGACGACGTATCGCTGGCCGACTGCGACGAGATCGAGCTCGCCGCTGTGATCGGGTACAGGCAGATCACCGGCGCCCACCTGCTGGCCCTGGCGGTCAGGCGTGGGGGCCGTCTCGTCACCTTTGACCGCAGCATCGTTGCGCTCGCTTCCGACCCGGGGTGCGTCGTCACGCTGAAGCTGTGACAGTGCCACGATCGGCATCGGGTGGGCGTAGTCGCGGAGCTCGTCGGCCTCGGGAGCGGACTCGAGTCGGTGCAACCATCAGGACGGGCGCATCACCGTGACGTCGGTGAGGGAGAAGTCCTCACCCGTGCAGAGGACAGGCAGAGTCCGCTCGATCGCGAGCGCGTAGGTGAAGCAGTCGCCGAAGTTCAGCTTCGCAGGGTGGCGGCCCTTCCCGAAACGCCGCCACCCTTCCAGGGCGAGACCTGCGAGCCGGGCGTCCACGGCGACGATGTCCATCTCCGCGGCGTCGAGGAACTGGGCCATGGTCCCGTGGCCTGCCGGACCAAGGCGTGATTCCAACACGATGCCGAGCTCCACCAGTGTCGCTGCGCTCAGAAGACGAACATCCGCCTCCGAAAGCAGGCCGGACAGCTCGTCGGCGTTTGGCTCGTCGGCAAGGATCGCGAACACCGCCGAGGTATCCACCACCACTCCGGTCACCGAGGTAAACCCCGCTCGTCGTAAGCGAGGATGTCGCCGGGCGACCGATCGTCGACGACGGGAAGCCGATGGACCTGGTCCCGCAGTCGGCGCAGCCTGTCCAGCCGGCTCAGGCCGCCTGTGGCCCGCTCGCGTGCGAGCCGCTCGCGGAGCGAGTTGACCACGGTGTCCGTAAGGCTCTCCCCGGTGACCGCGGACAGCTCCCTTGCCAGGCGGTCGGCTTCGTCGTTCTTGATGCTCAGGGCCATTGCAGAAGTCTAGACCCAGCTCCGCCTAGGCAGATGGTCTTCCTCACCGCTCCCAGGGGAGGCGCGGGTCGCCGAAGTAGCCGTCGCGCAGGAGCGGCGCCCACTCCAGCGCCGCGAGGTCGAAGGCGGCGGAGGACGCCGCGATCCTGAGGTCGGCGGGGACCGCGGCGAGGACGTCGACGCAGCGGCCGTCCACCTCGGCGGCGACCACGTCGGGCACCTCCCGGCCGGGCAGCCAGCCCAGCGTGACGGTCGCCGCACGCGACCCGGCGCAGGCGCCCACGAGCTTCAGGGCGAGCTGGCGTGCCCGCAGGGCCCCGACGCGGTCGACCTTGTGGGGGTCCTTGCCGCACAGCGCGCCGCCGCCGATGGGCACGCCGGGGCCGTAGTGGTCCACGACGAGCTTCTTGCCCGACAGGCCGTTGTCGCCGTGCGGCCCCCCGCAGGTGAAGTCCCCGGCCCCGTTGACGACGAGCAGGGCGGGGTCGATCCCGAGCGGCGCCGCGACCTCGGCCGCGACCAGCGGGTACAGCTCGGGCAGGCCGGTGCCGCGGCAGTGCTGCACCGACACGTTGAGGAGCGTCACCGCGCCCGACACCGTGTCGCAGCCGACGAGCACCTTGCCGTCGGGGCCGAGCGCTCCAGGGTGCCGGCCGCGCAGGTCTGCCAGGAGCCTGCGCGTTGCCCGCGCCGTGCCGACCGCCACCGGCACACCACCCGGAGCCGCGCACGCGTGGCCGACGACGAGGTTCTGGTCGTCGGAGTATCTGCGGATCGCGCGCTCGTCGCCGTCGAGCGGACCGACGTCGAGGTCACACACGACCTGCGCGTCGAGCGCCCACGCCCCCTCGTAGCCCGCAGCACCGAGCGCGGCGGCCACGATGCCGTCGGGGCCGCGGAGCGGGAGGTCGCCCTCGCCGCGCAGCCCGGCCGCGGCGACGCGTCCGGTCACGAACACGGATCGACGGTGGATCCCGACCTCGACGCCGACGAGCGCGTCCGCATCCAGGGCGACCGCGTGGTCGACGATCCTCTCGGCGACGGCGTCGCAGATCCGGTCCGGATGGCCCGCGAGGACGTCTTCCGCGTAGGCCGCGGCACGCACCGTCATCGTGGACCTCCGGTGATCGCGGGCAGCACGGTCATCGACGCCGCAAGTCCCGCCAGGTCCCGGGTCCAGGCGGCCTCGCCTGGCAGCACGACGTGGATCTGCTGGCCGCTGCCGGCCCTGCGCATCCGCGGGTGGGCGACGACGTGCTCGAGCACGCAGTCGATGTCGGTGCCGCCGGTCGTCGAGAGGCGGCCCGACATCATGTCGGTGGGGCTGAGCGGGGCGACCTCGGTCGAGAACTGCCACAGGCGGGCACGACCGCGGTGCACGGAGGGCGCCAGGAGACCGAGGAGTGGCTCCAACAGGTCGAACATCGACCCCGAGGTGTCGAGGTAGACGCCGGCGGTCCACTGCGGCCTGGGGGTCCGGACGGGCACCTCGTGCGGTTGCGACCACAGCGCGGGCGCGCCGAGGCGGCGGCGCGCGGGTGCGATCCGGTCGCGGGGGTTGGGCAGCACCCCGGCCCCGGTCTGGACGGCCAGTCGCTCCCGGCGGGGCGCCGCCGGGGCGGTCGGCGGCCCGAGCTCTCGGCGCAGCACCGACTCGAACGCCGACACAGCGCCCCGCGGCGGCGACACCCCGACAGCGGCCTGCCACGGGCTCAGGACGCCCTCGAGGTCGCGGCCGCCGAGCGGGACGGGCGGAGGCGGCCACGCGGCGACGATGCGGCGCACGACGTCGCCGAAGACGGGGTCGTCCATGGGCCCGGGACTTCCGGGCTCGGAATCGCCGTGGCTGCCGAGCAGCGACACGCCCTCGGTCGGCATCTCCGAGAGCGCGTCGAGGATCTCGGCGTAGGTGGGCGCGGGACGGTCGCGGTCGTAGAGCTGCTCGACGAGGCGCCGCCGCCTACCCCGGACCGACCGGGGCACCCGGGCATTCACGGGCCATCCGGGCGGGGGTCGCAGGAACGCACCCGGGACGGCGTCGGCGGGGTTGAGACCCTCGAAGAACCCCCGGAACTCCGGCTCCGGGTGCATCCGGGCCAACGCGGAGTTGATGACCGCGTCGAATGCGATGTTCTCGGCTGTCGTGGCCTTCGGGTACAGCGCCGTGTGGCCGAGGATGACGTGCCAGAGCTCGTGCATGACGAGGAGGAACAAGTGCTCGTCGCGGCGGCAGCGTGCGTCCACGAAGTCGGGGTTCACCAGAAGGCGCGGTTGCGGGCCGCAGGTGACCGCGGCTGTGGGGATGCCGGTGGAGGTCTCGATCCCGCACAGGCGGATCAGGGTCTCGAGCTCGTAGGTGCCGGCGGGCAGGCACCGCGCGACCCGCTCGGCGAGTGCCGCGCCCGTGCATGCCGGTTTGGCCGCCGTCATCGGATCGCCCCGACGAACCGGGCGATGCGGTGGTCGTCGCAGACGATGTCGCGTCCGAGGAAGCCCTCTTCGAGCACGACGGGCGCCGACGCCATGAGCAGGTTGGCGCGCACGCGCCCCAGGACGTGGGCGACGAACGCGACGTCGGTGGCCCGGTGGGCCTCGGCATGGAGGTCGGCGCGGAAGTTGGCGACCAGCGCCGTCCCCGGCGTTCTTCCAGGACCGGACGCGGGAGGTCGGTGACGAACACGTCGGCGCTGCGCACGAGCCGTTCGAGCGCCTCGCCGCCCTCGGCGGTCGTGCAATCCAACGCGATGCTTCGCTTGTTGCGCTGGACGAGCTCGGCCTCGGCGTCGATGACCACGACGCCGTCGAGCGCTCCGCCCATCAGTCACTCGGTCTTCCACGACTTCGTTGCAAGAGTACTACCAGATGGTTAGGACCGGATTCCGATGGTTAGGACCGGTGCTGCCGTCTTCCAAACGCGGGCTGTCTGGCCCGCTGGCGGCCCATCTGGCCCGCGTTTGGGGGTGGGGGCGGTCCCGAACGCGGGCTGTCTGGCCCGCTGGCGGGCCATCTGGCCCGCGTTTGGGGGTGCGGGGGGCTCCGCCCCGCCCCAACCCCCGCCCGCCCGCCGCCCGGCCCGCCGCCCGGGGGCCGTCCGGGGGGGTTCCTGCGGCGTAGGACTGTTGCTACCACCTGGTTAGGATTCTCGGAGCCTGGTAGGATTCGTTGACCAAACCATCGAACCGGTGATCCTCCATGCCCACCGCCGACGACACGAGCGCGACCGGCCTCGAGGCCGCGGTGCGCGACCTGATCGACCGTGAGGCGATCCGCGACCTGGCGAGCCGCTACGTCGACCGCGTCTGGCACAAGGACATCGACGGTGTCGTCGCCCTCTTCGCCGAGGACGCCCGGTTCGACACCGAGGAGTACCCGCCGGTCAGCGGGCGGGCCGCGCTGGCCGACGTCTTCAAGATCATCTTCGACACCCAGGATCTCGAACCGTGGGTGCACAACCACGTCGTCGACCTCGACGGCGACACCGCCACGGGCCGCTGCTTCCTCGACCTGCGCATGATCCGCGACGGCAAGCGACTCTTCGCCACCGGCTTCTACGACGACACCTACGTCAGAGTCGACGGTGCCTGGAGGTTCGCGCGTCGCAAGGTCACCATGCGGTCGTTCTGGCCCGCGGCGCGACGCAAGTCCGCCGAACCCGCCGGTGACGGCGAAGGGGATGAGTGAGATGGCCCAGGTAACGGTAGGAACCCGGCTGCGCAGCTCCGTGTGCGACACCGAGGTGATGGTCGTCGCGGCCCCCGACCGCGACGTCGAGATCACCTGCGGCGGCGCCCCGATGGTCGGCATGGACGCCGAACCCGCAGTGGGTGCGGTGCTCTCCGCCGACGCGGCAGGTGGCACCCAGATCGGCAAGCGCTACACCAACGACGCCACCGACATCGAGCTCCTCTGCACCAAGCCGGGTGAGGGCACGGTGGCGGTCGACGGGGAGCTGCTCGAGCTCAAGGAAGCCAAGCCTCTGCCGTCCTCGGACTGAGGCCGCCGCCATGAATCTCATGATGCTGCTCGAGATGGCAGCTTCGGGTTTCGGCGACCGCGTCGCCGTTACCAACGGCGAGGACTCGCTCACCTACACCGAGCTGTACGCGGCCGCCGGGGCCGCGGCGGCCGAGATCACCGCATCGGGGGCCGAACGGGTAGCCCTCCTCGACGTCAACAGCCTCGCGGTGCCGGTCGCGCTCTTCGCCTCGGCGTGGGCCGGGCTGCCGTTCGCGCCGCTCAACTACCGCCTCACCGGCGACGAGCTCGAGAAGCTGCTCGGCCGTATCGCGCCGTCGTACCTCATCGCCGAGCCGGGTCGGGTGGACGCCCTCGAAGGCGTCCCCGGCACGACCGTGGTCGCGAGCGACGCCTTCCTCGAGCACGCCCGCAGCGGCGCCGACGTCGCGCCGCCGTGGCCGATGGAGCCCGAACTGACCGCGGTCCTGCTCTTCACGAGTGGCACGACCGGGGAGCCGAAGGCCGCCGTGCTGCGCCACAAGCACCTCGTGTCCTACATCCTCGGCTCGGTCGAGTTCATGGGCGCAGCCGAGACCGACGCGAACCTCGTGAGCGTGCCGCCGTACCACATCGCAGGTATGGCCTCCATCGCGAGCTCGGTGTACGCCGGTCGCCGCATCGTGCAGCTCGCCAACTTCTCCGCCGAGGGCTGGGTCGACACCGCCCGCTCCGAGGCCGTCACGAACGCGATGGTGGTCCCCACGATGCTCGTGCGGATCATCGACCACCTCGAATCCGAGGCCGACGCGGGCCTGCCCAGCGTGAGGGCGATCTCCTACGGCGGCGGCAAGATGCCGCTGCCGGTGATCGAGAAGGCGATGGAGATCCTCCCCCACGTCGACTTCACGAACGCGTACGGGCTGACCGAGACGAGCTCGACGATCTCGGTGCTGACACCCGCGGACCACCGCGAAGCCGCGTCGTCCGCGGACCCCGAGGTCCGTCGCCGCCTCGGGTCCCTCGGCACGCCGCTGCCGAGCGTGCAGGTCGAGATCCGCGGGCCCGGCGGCGAGGTGCTCGGCCCCGGCGAGACCGGCGAGATCCACGTCAAGGGCGAGCAGGTCTCGGGCGAGTACGAAGGGCTCGGTTCCAGGCTCGACGCCGACGGCTGGTTCCCGACCCGCGACGCCGGTTTCGTCGACTCGGGCGGCTACCTCTTCCTCGACGGTCGCATCGACGACGTGATCGTGCGCGGCGGCGAGAACATCAGCCCGGGCGAGGTCGAGGCCGTCATCGTCGAACACGACGCCGTCGCGGATTGCGCCGTCGTCGGCGTCCCCGACGAGCAGTGGGGCGAAGCGGTGGCAGCGGTCGTGGTCCCACGCGCCGGGCGCACGGTGAGCGCGGAGGAGATCCACGACTGGGTGCGCGACCGCCTGCGGTCGTCGCGGGCGCCGGTACGCGTGGAGGTCCGCGAAGAGCTGCCCTACAACGAGACGGGCAAGCTGTTGCGCCGCCTGGTGCGCGCGGACCTCGTGGGCGAGTCGTGACGACACCGGGGGCACTGGACGGGATCAGGGTGGTCGAGCTCGGCCAGATGGTGTCAGCGCCCTACTGCGCCAAGTTGTTCTCGGACTTCGGCGCCGAGGTCGTCAAGGTCGAGCCGCCGGTGCGAGGCGACGTGGCGCGCCACTGGGGGCCGTTCCCCGCTGACGTGGCCGACATCGAGAAGAGCGGCCTGTTCCACTTCCTCAACACCAACAAGTACGGCGTCACCCTCGACGTCGAGTCCGAGGCAGATCGCGACGTGTTCTGTGATCTCGTGGCGCGGGCGGACGTGCTGATCGAGAACAACAGCCCGGCGTGGATGGCGGCGAACCGCCTCGACTGGGCGACGCTCGCGGCGGGCAATCCCGAGCTCGTCATGATCTCGATCACGCCGTTCGGCCAGGACGGCCCGTTCGCGAACTGGAAGGGCTACGACCTCAACGCCTTCCACCTCTCCGCGGCGGGCCACCGCTACTGCGGCCGCATCGGCGAGCCCCCGCTCGAGCACGGGACCTTCTCCGCCGACTTCTACGGCGCCACGACGGCGGCGGCTTGGGGCCTTGCCGCGACGATGGGACGCGCCAACGTCGGTGGTGGACAGCACGTCGACGTGTCGTGCTCGGAAGCCGTCGCCGCGACCTTCGTCGGCGGCCAGAACATCGGCGGGTTCGCCCAGGACGCCAAGTACGACCGCCGCACCGGCGTCGGCATGGGCCTCAACGCACCGGCGGCGATCCTGCCGTGCAAGGACGGCTACGTGTGGATGATCGTGCTCGAGACGGGCCAGTGGCGCGGCCTGCGCCAGGCGATGGGCGACCCCGAGTGGGCCCAGCTCGACATGTTCGACGACATGTACGTGCGCGGCCAGAACAAGGACCTCATCTACCCCCTCGTCGAGGCGTGGACGATGCAGCACACCAAGACCGAGATCATGGAGAAGTGCCAGGCGGCCGGGGCGCCGATCACCGCGGTGTTCACCGTCGCCGAGGCCGTCGAGCACCCCCACCTCGCCGAGCGCGGCTACATAGTCGAGCTCGACCACCCGGCTCTGGGCCACTTCCGCGACCTCGGGGCCCCGTTCCACCTGCCCGCCTCGCCCGGCGGCCCCGTGCGGGCGGCGCCGCTGCTGGGCGAGCACAACGAGTGGATCAGGCAGAACTGGCTCTCCGGCGAGCGCGCAGCGGAGAGCTCCACGTGACCCGCCCACCGCTCGAAGGCGTCAGGGTCGCGAACTTCGGCTGGGTCTGGGCCGGCCCCATGGTCGGCCAGACTCTCGCGTTCTTGGGCGCCGACGTGTACAAGATCGAATCGCAGGCCCGCATCGACATGGCCCGCACGATCCCGCCGTTCGCCGAGGGCGTGCGCGACCCGAACCGCTGCCTGTCCCAGCACGCCGGCTGGGCCGGCAACGGCAGCGTCACGATCAACCTCAAGTCGCCCGAGGGCATCGCGCTGGCGCGTCGCTTCATCGCGGAGTGCGACGTGGTCATCGAGAACTTCGGCCCCGGAGTGATGCAGCGCCTCGGTCTCGGCTACGACGTGCTCAGCGAGGACCACTCCGACCTCGTCATGTTCTCGATGCCCGCCGCCGGCAGGCACGGCCCCCTGAAGGGGCTGCGCACCTACGGGCTCAGCCTCGCGAGCATCACCGGCATGGACAGCCTCACCGGCTACGTCGGCGGCCCGCCGCTGCCGATGGAGAACGCCTACTCCGACCCGTTCAACGGCATCATGGGCGCGTTCGCGATCCTCGTCGCGCTGGCCCACCGCAGGCGCACCGGGCAGGGCCAGCACGTCGACTACTCCCAGCAGGAGGCCGTCATGCAGATGGTCGGCCCCGCGGTGATGGACTACGTGCTCAACGGCCGCGTCGCCGAACCGCTCGGCAACCGCCATCCCCTCGGCATGGCCGCGCCCCACGGGGTCTTCCCGTGCACCGGCGACGACCGCTGGATCGCGATCGCGTGCGTGACCGAAGCGGAGTGGCGCTCGCTCGTCACCGCGATGGGCGACCCCGGCTGGGCGGGTGCGCCCGAGTACGCGACGGTCGCGGACAGGGTCAGCCACGTCGAGGCGCTGCACGACCACGTGGGGGAGTGGACCGCGGCGTTCGACAACGACGCCCTCGCCGAGAAGCTGCAGGACGCCGGAGTCCCGGCGACGCCGGTGCGCAGCGTCGGCGACCTCCTCGACGACCCCCAGTTCCGCGACAGGGGGACCTTCGTCGAGATCGAACACCCCCTCGGGTTCAAGTCGACGATCTACGGCGCGTACGTCAAGACGAGCCGCTCCGACGCTTGCGTGCGGATCGGGCCCGTGCTGGGACAGGACAACGAGCGGATCTTCAAGGGGCTCCTCGGCATCCCCGAGGACCGGTACCGGGAACTGGTCGAGAACCAGGTCATCTACTGAGGACTTGCCGGAGGCGTGGTGAGCATGGGGGACTACGACGCAGTCGTCGTCGGGGGCGGCATCAACGGGCTCACCACGGCCGCGTACCTCGCGAAGGCCGGCATGTCGGTCGGGGTCTTCGAGGCGCGGGGCCAGTGCGGCGCGCACTGCGACACCGTCGAGTTGGGCCTGCCCGGCTTCTGCCACAACACCCACGCCGTGTGGCTCGTGCCCGCGATGAGCCCGGCGATGGCGGACCTCGGTCTCGCCCCGCTCGGCCTCGAGTTGCGCGGCACCGACGTGCTGTTCGCGAAGGCGTTCGCGAAGGGCACCAACGTCGTGGCGGCCCTCGACCCCGCCGTCACCGCGGCCAGCATCGCCGCCGCATCCGAACGTGACGCCGCCGTCGTCGCCGAGATCGGCATGCACTTCGTCGAGAACTTCGAGGACACCCTCGAGATCAGCCGCTGGGGCCTCTACGGCGCGCCGACGCCGGCGATGGCGGACAAGGTCGCGGCCTTCCACGGCGCCCTGTTGAAGCGGCTCGGCTCGCCCCTGAGCGGCGACGACGTCCTGCGCATGAGCGGGCTCGAGCTGCTCGAGTCCCTGTTCGAATCCGACGAGGTCGCCACGACCCCGGCGGCGCTGGGCGAGTTCACCGGCCAGTGGCCCCTGAACCGCCGCCTCGGGCCGCTCGCGCTGAGCCTGTCGGGGTTCCAGCCGATGGCGGTGCACACCGCCCGCGGCGGGTCGCACGCCCTCACGCACGCCCTCGTGAGGAGCGTCGTGGAGAACGGCGGCGAGATCTGGGGAACCTGCCCGGTGGAGCGGATCCTCGTCGAGGACGGCCGCGCCTGCGGGATCCGCCTCGGCGACGACGCCGTCCTGGCCGGCGAGGAGATCCGCGCACGTGTGGTCGTGTCGAACCTCACGCTCGCGCCGACGTTCCTCGACCTGCTCGGCGAGGACGTCATCGGCGCGTCGACGATGCGCCTCGTCAAGGGGTTCAACTACGACGACCCGCAACTGCTGTCGGTCATGTACGCCCTGAGCGGCGATCCCGAGTTCGCCTCGGCCGCGCACGACCCCGCGATCCAGCGCTCGTGGGTCGGCTACTTCGGCGGTGAGACGCTGGACGAGATGCGCTCGGGCTTCGCGGCGCTCGGCAGCGGTGTCATCCCCGACGAGATCATGGGCGGCTGGTTCATCCCGACGCGTGCCGACCCGGACCAGGCGCCCCAGGGCTGTCACACCGCCTACATCTGGACGAGCGTGCCGCCGTGTCCGCGGCGTTGGCGCGGGGCCGCCCTCGACGGCTGGGACGCGTGGCCGACCCTCGCCGAGGAGATCGGCGACGCCGTCACCGAACGCTTCGCGCGGTACGCCCCGGGCTTCGCCGACCTCGTGATCGAACGCCACGTGATGACACCACGCCACCAGGAGATGAACAACCCCTCCGCCGTGAGGGGCAACATGATCGGCGGCAGCGCCATCCCCGAGCAGTACGGCGAGAACCGGCCGCTGCCGGGGATCCTCGCGTCGGGCGCGTCACGCACCTTCGTGGACGGCTTGTACATGTCGAACTCGATCCACCCCTACGGCGCGACACATCTCGCATCCGGCTACATCGCCGCGTGCGAGGTCGCCGCGGACCTGGGATGCCGCGACGTGCCCTGGTGGCGGGCGCAGCCTCTCGACTGGTTCCTCGAGAACCTCGCGTCGATCCCGCTGAACATGGGTGTAGGGGAGGAGTGGAAGGCCACCTCGGCTCGGTGAGGGACGTTGGCAAACCTTGCCATCACGCCTAGTCTGAGCCCCATGTCGACGATGAACGTCTCCCTGCCCGAAGAGCTGAGGCGATTTGTCGACGGACGTGTTCAGAGTGGTGGTTACGGCTCGACGAGCGAGTACGTGAGGGACCTTGTCCGTCGAGATCAGGACCGTCTGCGTATGCGCGCTCTGCTGGTCGAAGGAGCAGAGTCGCCCATCGGCCCCAGCGCAGACTCTGACTACTTCAGCGCCTTGCGTGATCGACTCACCGCCACCGACTGAGCCATCGTCGTGACCAAGCCGGTCGAGCTGCGCCTGCGCGCAGAAGAGGACATCGACGCGGCTCTCGATCGGTATGTCGATGAGGGCGGAAGCGCCCTCGCCATGCGTTTCATCGATGCGATCGAGCGTGCAGTCGGCCAGATTGGCCGCCACCCGCTCGTAGGTTCGTTGAAGTATTCGTTCGACCTCGGCATCCCCGAGCTGCGCTCCTGGCCTGTGCCGAAGTTCCCGTATGTCATCTTCTACGTCGTCTCGCCCGACCGCATCGACATCTGGCGCATTCTGCATGCCCGCCGAGACATCACGAACGATCTGATCCGCCCTGATGATCCCGGCGGCAGCGTGGAGCCTCGCGAGTGATGAGTCACGTGCGGCGGTCCGCCACCCATCGGGCTTCCTGTTCGCCGAGCGTGACGCGGAGCCCGGCGGCGAGCAACAACGGATGACTCAGCCTCGAGCGACGAGAGTGCCGGGACTGCCGGGACCGCCTCGGTGAGTCCATGTTGTCGCGATCGTGGCCATGGCAGCGCCTCTTGGCTGCCCACGGCGGGGCAAGCCGCAGCTACCGTGATCATGCGGCGGGTGTCGACACGGAGCGGAAGACACGGAGGATGACAGTGCCGTGACCGACCTGCTGGTCGACGACGTCGAGATCGACGGCCGTGGCGGCCGCGCGGTGCTGGTGTCGGGCGGTGTGATCGCGACCGTCGGGCCGCGTGCGGCGGTGGCGGGGTCGGCGCCGCCTGCGGTGCTGGTCCTCGACGGCGGCGGAGCGGCGCTCGTGCCCGGTCTTCACGACCATCACCTCCACCTGTTCGCGCTGGCGAGCCGTGCCGCCTCGGTGTGGTGCGGCCCCCCTGATGTCGCGAGCCCCGCTGCGTTGGAGGACCGTCTGCGCTCGGCTGCGGCCGAGTCCGGGGGAGAAGGCTGGATCCGTGCGATCGGCTGGGACGACACCGTCGCGGGCTGGCCGGACCGCCACACCCTCGACGCCGCGGTGGCGGAGCGGCCGTTGCGGCTACAGCACCGCAGCGGCGCACTGTGGGTCCTCAACAGCGCCGCGGTCGAGGAGTTGGGGCTCGATCCGGATGAAGCGTTGCCCGAAGGTGTGGAGACCGGCGGCGGCGTTCCCACGGGCAGGTTCTTCTCGGTCGACGACTGGCTGCGCTCACGCATTACGTCGGCCGCACCGTCCCTGCGCGACGTGGGCGCCGAGCTGGCGTCGTTCGGGGTCACGGGCGTCACCGACGCCACGGCCACGAACGGACCGGAAGAACTCGCCGCCCTGGCCGCAGCGGTGGCCGCCGCTGAGCTTCCCCAGCGCGTGATGGCGATGACACGCGACCCGCACACGCCGGCGCCGGCGGGAGAAGGTGTCGCGCTCGGGTGCGTGAAGGTCGTGCTGGCGGAGGCTTCGCTTCCCGGCCTCGACGATCTCGCCGCGCGCATCCGGGCGGCCCACGACGCAGGCCGGCGTGTCGCGATCCACGCCGTCGACCGCAGCTCGAACGTGATGGCAGCCGTCGCCCTGGCAGAGGCGGGAGCTCTGGCGGGGGACCGCATCGAGCACGCGTCGGTGGCGCCGCTCGAGGTCGTGCACCGGTTCGCCGAGCTCGGCGTGACGGTGGTCACCCAGTACAACTTCGTCGCCGAACACGGCGACCGCTACCTCGCGACGGTGGAGCCGCCCGACCAGCCGTGGCTGTACCGCGGCCGTGCGTTCGTCGACGCCGCCGTGGCGCTGGCCGGCGGGTCCGACGCCCCGTTCGGGTCGGCGAACCCGTGGGACTCGATGGCCGCCGCCGTGAACCGCCGCACCACGTCGGGTGCCACACTCGGCGAGGCCGAGGCGCTCACACCCGAGGAGGCGCTGGCGCTGTTCACCGCCACGGCGGCGCTCCCGGGCGAGCAGCGCCGCATCGCCGCAGGAGAGGCGGCCGACCTGTGCCTGCTCGACAGGACCTGGGCCACGGCACGCTCGGACCTGGCCGCCGTGGCGGTCGCCGCCACCGTCGCCGGCGGCCGCGTCATCCACAGGGCGCCGTAGGCGAGGTGCGCACCACCCTTGGATAAGGATCCGGCCAAACCAAGGGGCTTGGAGAACTGCGGTGCGCGAAATCGCGCTCGTGGTTCTCCAAACCCGGGACTTTGGCCGGCCTGTTCTCCAACACCCCCCGGCACCACCCCCCGGAGACGACCGTGGGTCCGCTACCGTCGGCGCGGTCCACGAGCACTCGAGGGGGCGCGACCGATGGACGAGGAAGACGTCGCCGAGGCCGAGGACCGGGTTCTCGGCGGGCAGGTCTGGATCGACTGGTGCGACGCGCTGAAGGAGGCCGGCGCCGTCGTGCTCGCCGACAACGTCCCGATGGACGTCCTGGACCGCGCGGAGGGCTGGCGCTACCTCACACGGCTGGTGCGGGCGTCGCTGAACTTCTTCCTCGAACAGCCCGACCCGAAGGCGCCCGCGTTCACGCGAGCGGTCGACGAGACGCTCAAGCTCGGCATGGACAACCCCGACAACGTCTACCTCGCGTCGCCGGCGAGCGGGGACTGCACCTACAGGATCAGCGGCAACCGCGGCACCGTGCACTACCTCGGCTTCGGTGCGCAGTCGGGTGGGTACGGCCGCACCGCGTCGCTGGCCACGACGGGGTCGCTCGAGGCCAGTGATCTCGTCATGGACGCCGACGGCAACTTCGAGATCATCGCCTCCCAGGACCGGCCGCCCGACGCGCCCAACTGGCTCCGCATGACCGACGACACGAGCCTGATCCAGGTGCGCCAGACGCGGGTGCACCACGACGACGAGATCCTCGCGCAGGTGCGGATCGAGCGCATCGACGGGCCCAGCGAGCAGCGACCCCTGACGGCGGAGCGGCTCGGGAAGTCCCTCACCGAGGGGGCCTTCTTCCTCCGGGGTGCGTCGGCGCTGTTCGCGTCGTGGACCGAGGACTTCCGCAAGGTGCCGAACGAGCTGCCGCGGTTCCCGCCCGAGAAGGCCCTGGCGGCGGGCGGCGACCCCAAGATCGCGTACTACCACGGCTGGTTCGAGCTCGACGACGGCGAGGCGCTGCTCGTCGAACTCGATCCGCCCGAGTGCAGCTTCTGGAACTTCCAGCTCGCCAACTACTGGATGGAGAGCCTCGACTACCGCTACTTCGGTGTGCACGTGAACCAGGGCACCGCCCACCACGAGCCCGACGGGACGGTGCGCGCAATCGTGTCGAGGACCGATCCGGGTGTGCCGAACTGGCTCGACACCTGCGGGCATTCCCACGGGACGATGTGCGTGCGCTGGGTCGGCGCGAGCGAGCATCCCCAGCCCAAGGCGACCGTCGTCGAGCTCTCGGACCTGAAGCCGTGAGCGAGGTGTCACTCGACGTCGACGACGTCCTGCGCGAGGCACGCGAGACGGCCGGCCTCGACGACTTCGGCCCCGACGACTTCCGCGAGGGCCTCGGCGTGCTCCTGGAGACCTACGACTCGAACGGTTACGACGAGAACGGCCGCCGCGGCTGTCGCGGTCGGGTTGTCGGGCTGCTGGCGGAGCGGCTCCGCATCGAGGACGCGCTTGCTACCCACCCCGAGATCCGCGACGTGCCGATCGTGGCGCCCATGTATCTCACGGGCCTGCCCCGCACGGGCACGTCGGCGCTGTTGAACCTGCTGTCCCAGGACCCGGCGGCGCGGCCCATGAAGCTGTGGGAGGCCATGAACCCGTCGCCGCTGCCCGGCAACCCTCCCGAGGGCGAGGACCCGCGGTATCTCGGCATCAAGGCCTTCACCGAGTCCGTCTACGAGGCGAACCCCGATTTCGACAAGATCCACCACACCAGCGCCGACACCGCCGAGGAGTGCATCCACCTGCTCAACCACACGTTCTGCGACGTGCAGTTCGGCGTCGAGGTGCTCATGGAGCCGTACGCGTCCTGGTTCCGCCGCCAGGACCTCCACGCGAGCTACCGCTACTACGCCGACTTGCTGCGGATGTTGCAGTGGCGCGCCCCGGGCGAGCGCCTCCTGCTCAAGTCACCGGCGCACCTGTGGGCTCTCGACATCCTCGTCGAGATGTTCCCGGACTGCTCGATCGTGGTGACCCACCGCAACCCGGTGGAGTCGGTCACGTCGTACGCGTCGATGATGGACGCCCTCATGATCGGACGCGACCACGACAGGACCGCGCTCGGCCCCGCGGTGCTCGACTACCTCGCGGCCAAGACGGAGCGATCCCTCGCCTGTCGAGACCAGATGGACGCGGGTCGTGTCGTCGACCTGCACTTCGTCGACCTCGAGGCCGACCCGGTCGGCGCGGTCCGGCAGGTCTACGGGCACTTCGGCATGGAAGTCACGCCGGCCCTCGACGCGGCGTTCACCACCTACGCAGGTCGACACACCAAGGGCGAGCACGGCGAACACGAGTACGCCCTCGAGGAGTACGGCCTCGACGAGGACATGATCCTCGAACGCTTCTCCCGCTACGTCGAGCGCTTCGACGTCCCCTGCGCCTAGCGCCACGTGTCGCCCGCGTCCGGCGGGCGGGGAGGTAAGGCGGGGGTGGGTCTCCCAAACGCGGGCGGTTTGGCCCGTCAGCGGGATGTCTTGCCCGCGTTTGGTGGGGGTGGGTCTCCCAAACGCGGGCGGTTTGGCCCGTCAGCGGGACGTTCTGCCCGCGTTTGGTGGGGATGGGAGGGGTTGGGGGCTGCTTCTGGGTTCGGTCAGGCCGGCTTGGCGGCCTTGGTCCGCGCAGTGGGCTTCTTCTCGGCTGCCGTGGCGCTCGATTCGGTGGTGGCCTGGAGCTGGTGGGGCCGCTGCTGGGACAGGATCTGGTTCACGAGGTAGTTGCGGCGGGCGATCAGGGCGTCCACGCCGTAGGGGTCGGTGTCCATGATGCGCTCGAGCAGCGGTCCGTGGCAGAAGTAGCTCATGACTTGCACGTGCATGTCGTGGAGGAAGAAGGCCGGGTCGATCGGCGCCATGCGGCCGCTGTCCTGGGCCTCTAGGAGGCGCTTCTTGGCGGGCTCGTACACGGGCGCGACGAAGCGGTCGAGGTAGGCGTCGGCGGCGTACTCGCCGCCTTCGAGCAACTCCCGGATCACGAGGCGCGGCACCGAGGGGTTCGCGCGCAGGTAGCCGTGGATCTGGTCGAGGTGCCAGGCGAGGCGCTCGTGGTTGAACTCGCCGTTGAGGAAGTCGTGCATCATGCCGACGACGGGGCCGATCGCCTGGTCGAGCACGGCCGCGTGCAGCTCTTCCTTGGTGTTGAACTGGTACAGCACCGTGGTCTTGTGTACCCCGGCGGCGTCGGCGATGTCCTGGACGGCGACGCCGCCGTATCCGCGGCGGGCGAAGAGGTCGGCGGCGGCCTCGAGTACGGCTTCGCGGCCGCTCTGGCCGTTCTGCCTCGATCTGGTCATCTCGATCCGGCCATTTGGGGGCTCCCGTCAGCGCCTGAGGGAGCATAGTCGAGAACTTGCTACCGGGTGGTGTGAATCCCCAACCATCAGGCAGGGGTTCGTCACCTTGCGGACAGTACCTGCCGTGCCGGTTCGATCCGCAGGATCACGCGCTCGGACGTGATCGGTGACGCGTAGTCCTCGCCCGTGTACTTGCGGGCGAGCTCGTCGATGTGGGCACGTGCCATGTCGCCCCTGATCTCGCCGGCGACGCGACCGCGCACCTCGGCCCAGTGGTAGGGGTTGTCGTGGCCGAAGAGGAGCACGGTCACGCGTGGGTCGCGGGCGGCGTTCTTGTACTTGGCCCGGTGCAACTCGGTGTTGATCAGCAGGTGCTCCCTGTCGTCGTCGACGCCGACCCAGGTGAGGTGGGTCATGGGGGAGCCGTCGGGGAGCAGCGTCGTGAACGCCACGAAGTTGGGACCCGTCGCGAGTTCGAGAACTTGTCGTTCGAGCAAGGCAGCCTCCGTGTCCGTGCGCGCCCCAGTTGTAGGCGCAGACGGACCAAGTGGTCCCAACTCAGACCACTTCGTCGACGAGGCCCCACGCCAGCGCCGTCGCGGCGTCGATCGGCGCACCGGTAAGGGCCAGGTAGCCCGTGCGTTGCCGCCCGATGCGGCGCGGCAGGCTGACGGTGCCGCCCGCGCCGGGCACGAGGCCCATAGAAACCTCGGGCAGGTGCACCCGCAGGTCCGCGGCCGCGACGACGCGGCCCGCGAACGCGGGCAGCTCGATGCCGGAGCCGACGCAGTCGCCGTGGATCTCCGCACGCAGCCTGTCCCGCACCCGATCCAGCCAGAAGGCGGCACTGCGCGTCGTGCGGATCCGGTGGGCGGTGGCCGGGTCCACCGCGGTGCCGAACTCGCGAAGATCGCCGCCGCTGCAGAACGACGGACCTTCGCCTCGGAGCAGCACCGTCTCGATCGAGGGGTCGGCCGCGGCGAGGTGCAGGGCTTCGACGAGTGCGTCGCGGACCTCGAAGCCGTACGCGTTGCGGATCTCGGGCCGGCAGAACGTGAGCCCGAGGGTGGCCCCGTCGCGCTCGACGAGCAGCGGCTCGGGGTTCACGGCCTTGGACTTGGCGGGGTCGTGCGCCGCGATCCAGCGGGCGAACTCGGGTCCCGCCTGCAACGTCGAGTACGTGAACGACTCGGCTGCGAGTCCGTCGACGACGCCGAGGTGCTCGGACAGGCGCAGCAGCTGCACGAGCGCGACCGACGCGATCGGGTTCGCGGCGACCTGGCGCGCCACCAACTCGACGGTGGCCTCGGGACGGGCGGCGTCGGTCAGGAGGAGGTCGAAGTCCTCGAGGCCCGGTCCGGGCACGGCGGCACCCTCCGACGCGACCGCCACCGTCACGACCGGGAGTCCGCGCAGGCTCCGCCCCGTGGCGGCGTCGACGGTCGAGGCGTCGACGTCGACGACGAGCAGGGGCAGGTCCGCGTCGGCGAACAGGTCGCTGCGTCGGTGCGGCGACGCCAGGATCGCGCCGAGGTGCGCGAGAGGCAGTGGCCGGATTCGTGATGAACGCAAGATGCCGAACCCTAGGTACCGCTGAACCATTACAGTGCGCGTCATGTTGGGTACCGAGACACATCGAGTGTGTCCCCCTGCATGTGGACCTCGATGCAGATGGCCTTCCCGACGCATGTGACGTGTGAGCTGGCCCGGTGACCATGCCCTTGTCCGGTGCGCAGGTGCGCCACGGCCGGCTGCGGCCCGCAGGTGAGCACGCAGTGTCGCTCCTGCAGGATCTTGGGGCAGGCGCTCGCGCGGAGTCGCCCGCGCACGGGATCGAACTGTTGCTCCCCGGCGTCGGCTCCGGCACCGTCGCCGATCCCGCCGGCGCCCCCGATGCCCTCGGGGACTGGGCCGCGAGCGGGGCGATGTCGCTGACAGGCATGGCGGACGGACCTCCCCTGGTGGCGCCGGGGACGCCGGCCACCGCGGCACGCGGCGCAGCAGTGGCCATCGAGCTGGTGAGCGCAGCGCTCGCGTCGTCGACGCAGGGCTTCTCCCGGGTGGGGCTGGACGGCGCCGAACTGCTGGGGGAGCGCGCTGCGATCGCAGGGCTGAGCCGCCGAGGCGACGTGTCGCCCGGAGGCAGCTGCCGCCTCGTGCCCGCGGCCGACGGGCTCCTCGCGGTGAACCTCGCCCGCGGCGACGACATCGACCTGGTCCCCGCATGGCTCGAGACCGGCCCCGTCGCAGGCGATGTCTGGCAAGTCGTGGTCGCCGAGGCGGCACGAAGGCCCGTGGCGGTCCTCGAAGACCGCGCCGTGCTGCTCGGCATGCCGGTCGCGGCGGTCCCCGACCGCGTCGATGCCGCTGCCGAGCCTTGGCGCCTGAGCCCCACACAGCCACGGCCGCGACCGCGGCCGACCGGGCCGGGCCGCGTCGTGGACCTCTCGTCGATGTGGGCGGGCCCGCTGTGCGCCAACCTGTTGGGGCTCGCGGGCTTCGAGGTCGTCAAGGTGGAATCGGTCTCGAGGCCCGACGGGGCGCGCAAGGGTCCGGCGCAGTTCTACGACCTCCTTCACCGTGGCCATCGCAGCGTCGCCGTGGACTTCGGCACCCGCAGCGGCCGCGCGGAGTTGGAGGGACTCCTCGCAGGCGCCGACGTCGTGGTCGACTCGTCGCGGCCGCGAGCCACCGAACAGCTCGGCGTGGCTCCCGAGCGCATCCTCGCGGAACACCCCGAGGTCGTCTGGGTCTCCATCACCGGCTACGGCCGCCGCGGGCCGGCCCGCAACAGGGTCGCGTTCGGCGACGACGCCGCGGCGGCAGCGGGCCTGGTCGCACGGACCGAGGACGCCACCCCGGTGTTCTGCGGCGACGCGATCGCAGATCCACTGGCGGGCATCCACGCGGCGCTCGTGGCTCTCGCCATGCGCGCGGGCGGCTGCGGCGGCCTCGCCGACGTGGCGATGCGCGACGTCGTCGCGTCCACCCTGCGCGGATGCCCCGACCTCTCGGAGCCGGCTCGCAGCGCGCGGCGGGGCAGCAACGGCGCATGGCGACTCGACACGCGCTCGGGACCCGTGGAGGTCGCGGCACCCGCGGCCCGCCCGCCGGTGGGGTCCGCGACCCCGTCGGCGACCGGACGCGCTGAAGTGGCGGACCCGGGGTGCCGATAAGCGTCGCACGGACCTCGCGACGGGTCCTGGCGTGGCCGCGGGCCTACAGTCAGGAGAAGCCGGTCGACCCCACCGGCGTGGCCTCGGCGGGACGTCCGGGAACGAAACGAGCCAATCCGCCAGTTGGTTTACACTTTGCAACCAAGTGGTTAGAATCTCCCGAGGGATGGTAGCGAACGTGGGCGAGCAAGGAGCTTCCGCGTGGCGATCGAGATTCGGGAACGGTTCTGCATCGACGCACCGATCGACGCGGTCTGGACCTTCGTGAAGGACCCCCAGCAGCTCGTCACGTGCCTTCCTGGCGCCGCCCTCGACGAGGTGGTCGACGAGCGCACCTACCTCGGGACCGTCAAGATCAAGCTGGGCGCGGTTTCCGCCCGCTACAAGGGCCGTGTCGAGTTCGCCGAGATCGACGAGGTCGCCCACTGCGTGCGCGTCGTCGCCGAAGGGCGCGAGGCGAGCGGGGGCACCGCGAGGGGGACGCTGTCGTCGACGGTGACGGCCCTGCCCAACGGCCAGACCGAGGTGCTCGCCGAAGGCGACGTCGACCTCACCGGCAAGGTCATGCAGGTCGGGCGCGGCATGATCCAAGGCGTCTCCGAGCAGCTCTTCCAGGAGTTCGCCGTCTCCACCAAGCGCCGCCTCGAGGCGCCCGCCGCCACCGCAGCGGGAGGCGCCGCCGGCCCGAACGGCTCCAGCGCCCCGGTGGCCCCCGCAGAGGCGCAGGAGGAATCCCTCGACATCCTGCCGCTTTTGTGGCGTGCTTTCGTCAAGGCAGTCAAGAAGCTGGCGCGGCGGATCAGACGTTGGATCTCGGAGCTCGCGAGAAGGTAGAGGACCTGACGATGGATCGGTACTTCGTTGCATGTGACGCCGGGGGCACGATGACCGACGTCATCGTGGTCGACGAGCAGGGGCGCAGCGTCATCGGCAAGGCGCCGACGTCGCCCGCCAACGAGAGCATCGGCTACATGGAATCGCTCGAGGAAGCCCTCGAGTACATGGGCATCGACCCCAAGCGCGAGGGCCGCTCGTTCGGCGAGAAGATGGAGACCTCCATCTACACCGGCACTTCGATGCTGAACACCGTCATCAACATGTCCGGCATCAAGACCGGGCTCATCGTCACCCGGGGCTTCGAGGACATCAACGCCCAGGGCCGCGGCTCGCAGACCTTCATCGGTGCGCAGTGGACCGAGATCACCCACATGCAGTACCGCAAGCACCGCATCCCGATCGTGCCGCGCCACCTCGCCCGCGGAGTCACAGAGCGCATCGACATGTTCGGCTCGCCGGTCATCCCGATGTACGAGGACGACGTGCGCCAGGGCATCAAGGAGCTCCTCGTCGACGAGGAGGTCGAGGCGATCGCGATCGTCTTCCTGCACTCCTACGTCAACCCCCAGCACGAGATGCGCGCGGCCGAGATCGCCAAGGAGGTCATGGCCGAGGTCGGCCGCACGGTGCCCGTCGAGCTCTCGAGCGAGGTGGCGCCAACCGCGCGTGAGGTGTCGCGCACCAACGCCACGATCATCCAGGCGTACGCGTCCTCGCCCGCCCGCCAGCAGCTCTTCGGCATCGAGAAGGAGCTGCAGGGGATCGGATACCCCCACAGCCTCAAGACCGTCCTCGGCTACGGCGGCGTCACCAACATCCGCTACCCGCGGCTGTTCGAGACCGCGATGTCGGGCCCCGTCGGCGGCCTCATGGGCGCCAAGTACCTCTCCAGCGTCATCGGCGAGGACAACATCGTCTGCTCCGACGTGGGCGGCACGTCCTTCGACGCCGGTGCGATCACCGCCGGGGTCCTGCCGATCGACCGCGAGCCCGGCTTCCAGGACATGTACGTGAACGTGCCGATGCTCGGCATCACGTCCATCGGCGCCGGCACCGGCACCTACATCCGCCTCGACCCCCAGACGAACCGGCTCAAGCTCGGTCCCGACTCCGCCGGCGGCACGCCCGGGCCGACCTTCATGGAGGCCGGCAACACCACGCCGACGATCAACGACGCGAACCTGCTCCTCGGCATCCTCAACGAGCACAACTACCTCGGCGGCAAGGTCAAGGTGAACAAGCAGGTCTCCTACGACCTGTTCAAGGAGAAGATCGCCGACCCGCTCGGCATCGACGTGTACGAAGCAGCCGAGACCTGCATGGAGCTGCTCAACGTGATGATGCGCGAGCACCTCGTGCGCAGCCTCATGGTCGGCCACGACCTGCGCGAGTACGTGCTCTTGGGCTACGGCGGCGGCGGCCCGCTGCACCTGCTCGGCTACGCGGGCGACTACCCCTGGAAGGCGATCGCGACGGTTCCCCATGCCGGTGCGTTCTCCGCGTGGGGCGGCGCCTGCATGGACTACGCCTACCGGCGCCACAAGAGCGTCGCGACGATGATCACGCCCGACCTCAGCCCCGAGATGAAGGTCGGCTACCTCGCCCCGCTGAACATGGCGTGGGAGGCTCTCGAGGACGAGCTCTACACCGAGCTCGGCAGCGAGGGCTTCAAGCGTGAGCAGATCACGATGGAGCGGATCGTGTACATGAAGTACCTCGGTCAGCTCGACGACATCGAGGTCGACTCGCCGGTGAGGACGATCAACACTCCCGAGGACGTCGACGCACTCATCAAGGCCTACGAGGACCGCTACACGAAGATGTTCACCCTCGTAGCCAAGCCCGATCCGGCATACGCTTCGTACCAGGTGACCGAGGTCTGCGTGCTCGCCAAGGTCGACACGGTCAAGCCGAAGCTGCGTCGTCACGAGCTCGCGTCGAGGACCCCGGACTCGAAGGCGAGCAAGGGCACCCGTCCTGTCTTCCAGCAAGGCAAGTGGCAGGATGCCGACATCTGGCGCATGGAGGACCTCGTGCCGGGCAACGAGATCGACGGCCTCGCCGTCATCGAGGCGTCCAACACGACTCTGTTCGTGCCACCGCAGTTCCACGTCCGCATCGACGAGCACGACATCTACTGGATCACGAGGAAGGACGCGTGATGGCTGAGCCGACCCTCCTGGAACAGCTCCGGGCCAACGACAGAGCTCTCGAGGACACGGGGCACCTCTTCGGGCTGCAGACCCTCCCGCAGAAGGAGAAGGACCCCGGCACATACGAGGCCGTCTGGCACATCCTGTCGAACCTGTGCAACCTGGCCTGGGAGGTCGGCTGCAAGGTCTCGTCGTCGCCGATCGCGGTCGAAGGCGGCGACGCCCTCTGGGCGCTGCACCTGCCGACCGGCGAGGCGATCTGCGTGTCGCGCGGGATCACGGCCCACCCGGGCCTGCTCGCCGCGATGGTGCGCAACTTCATCGAGCTCGGCTACGAGGACTACCCCGGTTTCCACCAGGGCGACATCTTCGAGAACAACGACCCCCACTACGGCGGCATCCACTCGCCCGACTTCGACATGGCGATGCCGATCTTCTACGACGACAAGCTCATCGCGTGGGCGACGTGCGTGAGCCACGTCTCCGACAGCGGTTCGGTCACCGCCGGGTCGGTCGGCTTCCTCAACCCCGACTGCTTCTCCGACGGGATCTGCATCTCGATGGAGAAGGTCGGCGAGAACGACGCCTTCTTCCCGTGGTACGAGAAGCGCATCCGCTCGCGCACGCGCACGCCCGACTTCGTCATGGGCGACGCCCGCGGCCGCCTCGCCGGCTGCGTGACCCTGCGTGAACGCCTCCACGACGTCATCGACAAGTACGGCCTCGACTTCTTCCTCGAGGCCACCAAGGAGTACGTCGAGGACAGCCGCCGCTACGCGGTGAGCCGCGTCAAGACCCAGTGCGTGCCCGGGCGCGTCCGCAAGTCCCAGTTCAAGGACCTCGCGATGAAGGGCCAGCACGTCATCCTGCCCAAGCAGGACGTCGACTGCCTCTTCAACCTCCCGATGGAGGTCGAGATCAAGCCCGACGCCACCGTGAAGTTCTCCCTGCGCGGCGCGAGCGGCACCGTGCCCTTCGGCGAGAACATCAGCCCCACGGCGCTGAAGTCGGGACTGCTCAACGGCTACTCCCACATCATCGGCTTCGACATGTTCAACTCGGGCCCCGAGGCGTCATGGGAGATCGAGACGCCACCCTCGGGCTCGTGGGCGAACCCCTTCGAGGTCGACTACACGGCGTCGTCGGGTGTCGCCTGGGCGCCCGCGGTCATGTGGATGTCGAACCTGTACGAGATCTTCGGGCGCCTGTTCCAGACCCGCGGCTTCGTCGAGGAGATGGCGGCAGGCGCGGCGACGACGATGACCGCCGAGTTCGCCGGCGTCACCCAGCTCGGCTACTTCCTCGCGGGCCTCACCCTCGAGCAGGCGAGCAACGGCTCGCCCGCACGCGGCTTCGCCGACGGCGAGAACAGCGCCTGGTGCATCTACACGCCCAACGCCGACTTCGGCAACGCCGAGGTCACCGAGCTGTACTACCCGATCATGTACCTGGGCCGGAACATCGAACCCGACTCGGGCGGCTACGGCCGCTTCCGCGGCGGCCTCGGCCACACCGCGGTCTGGATGGTCTACGGCACGCCGTCGGGCATCGAGTACCAGTGCGGCTGTGCCGGGATGCGCTCCAAGATCGTGGCGAACCACGGCATGTACGGCGCCTACCCGACATGGCCCGACGCGCCGAGCTACGCGCACGAGACCAACGTCAAGGAGCTCATCGAGGCGCAGAAGCCGCTCATCCACGAGCGTGGCCCGGCGACCAAGCCCACGATCGAGACCAACATCACGGCAACCGACTTGCAGTCCAACCCGACTGCGCCGTTCCTCACCCGCGAGCGCCTGCAGAACTACGACATCATCGTGCACCCGATCTCGGGCGCGCAGGCGATGGGCGACCCGATCGAGCGCGACCCCGCCTCCGTCGAGGAGGACCTCAACAAGGGGTGGACGAGCCCGCGGATCGCCAGCGAGGTCCACGGCGTCGTCACGATCAACAACGGCTCTTTCGCCGTCGACACCGTGGCCACGCGTCAGCGCCGCACCGAGATCCGCGAAGAGCGCAAGCGCAAGGCACGGCCGTTCAAGGAGTGGTGGGCCGAGGAGCGCGTCAAGGTGCGCGACAAGGAGAACATGGCCGATGCCGTGGTGGACATGTGGCGATCCTCGATGAGCCTGTCCCCGGACTACGCCACCGAGCTGCGCCAGTTCTGGGACCTGCCCGACGACTTCGAGTTCTAGGAACAAAGGGGTACAGAGGTGGCTGAGTTCGACAAGGCCGACGTCGAGAAGCTGATCGACGGGGTCCTTCCCTGGCCTGCGGTGCAGGACATGATGAAGAGCCCCAAGGACACCGACCGTTTCGACAAGTACGTCGAGATCCTCCAGAGCCGCGTGCCGTGGCAGGACAAGATCCTGCTGCCGCTCACGCCGTCGCTCTACATCGTCGCCAAGAACGGCGCTCGGATCGTCAAGTGCCGCTGCGGCCACGAGTTCGGCGACTACCGGGTGAACTGGAAGCTGTCGTCGCTGATCAACGTGCGTGACAGCGAGGCAGCCCTGTCGGAGGTCTACAAGGGCCGCGAGATGCCGGACCCGACCTGGGTTCAGGTGCGCGAGTACATCTGCCCGGGCTGCGGGGTCCAACTCGAGGTCGAGGCGGTCCCGCGGGGATGCCCGCCGGACTTCGACTTCCTGCCCGACCTCGACACGTTCTACGGGGACTGGCTCGGCCGGCCCCTGCCCGATCGTGCCGAGTTCCGCGACCTCACACCCGACCTCGTAACGGAGTGGTCGGGGTGAGTGGCGCATGAAGCCGCCACCATTCGATTACGCCGCACCCACATCGGTCGCCGAGGCCCTGAGCCTTCTGGGGGATCCCGGCCGCGAGGCGATGGTCCTCGCCGGAGGCCAGAGCCTCGTGCCGATGTTGAACATGCGCCTCGCGCGGCCCGAGTTGCTGGTCGACCTGAAGCGGGTCGAGGGCCTCGACTACATCCGTGAGGTGCCCGGGGCGGTCGTGATCGGTGCGATGACGACCAAGCGCTCCGTCGAGGACTCCGCGCTGGTCAGGGACAAGCTGCCGCTCCTGCACGCCGCGACCCTCGAGATCGGCCACCCTCCGATCCGCAACCGCGGCACCATGGGCGGTTCGATGGCCCAGGCCGACCCGGCCGCGGAGTACCCCGCCGTCGCGATCGCGCTCGGCGCCACCATGCGCGTGGTCGGCCCCGCCGGCGAGCGCACGATCGACGCCGGCGACTTCTTCGTCAGCTACCTCACGACCGCGCTCGCCGAGGACGAGATCCTCGTCGAGGTGAGCGTGCCGACTTCGGGGGAGCGCACCGGATGGGCGTTCGGGGAGCTGTCGCGCCGCCACGGCGACTTCGCGCTCACCGGGGTCGCGATGACCGTCACGCTCGACGCCGCCGGCGCCTGTGCCGGCGCCGCCATCGTGCCCTTCGGGGTCGGGCCGAGCCCCGTGCGCGCCATCGCGGCCGAGGACGTGCTGCGCGGTCGCCTCCCCGACGCGGCGCTCTACCGCGAAGCCGGTCGCGCCGTCGGCGCGTCGCTCACCGACGTACTGTCCGACAACCACGCCTCCGCCGCGTACCGCAGGCACCTCGCCGGGGTCCTGACCGAGCGGGGCCTACCCGAGGCGGTGAGCCGCGCATGAGCGACAAGCACACGGTCGAGGTCAGCGTCAATGGTGTGGCGCGCGAGGCGACGGTCGACGCGCGCACGACCCTGGCCGACTTCCTGCGCTCCGACCTCGGCCTGAGCGGCACCCACGTGGGCTGCGAGCACGGCGTGTGCGGCATCTGCACGGTCCTCGTCGACGGGCGCGCCACACGCTCGTGCCTGATGCTCGCGGTGCAGGCCCACGGTGCACGGGTCACGACCGTGGAAGGCCTCGCCGAAGCCGACGGCGCCCTGCACCCGATCCAGGAGGCCTTCGTCGAGGAGCACGGCCTCCAGTGCGGGTTCTGCACGCCCGGGTTCCTGATGGCTACCTACGAACTGCTCGAGGCCAACCCCGACCCGGGCGAGGACGAGATCCGCGAGATGCTCGGGGGCCAGATCTGCCGCTGCACCGGCTACGTGAACATCCTCCGCTCGGTGCACTCGGCAGCCGCGAAGATGCGCGCCGAGCGTGCAGCGGACGTGCACGCCTAGGCGCGCACCCGAGACAGGAGCCGCGATGGGCGTGGACATCCCCAAGAGCGTCGCCGACCTCCCCGTCGACGCACCCCGTTACGTCGGCCGCCACGTGCACCGCAAGGAGGACCCGGCGCTGCTGACCGGGCGCGTCGAGTTCATCGACGACGTCGTGCTGCCCGGGATGCTGCACTGCGCGATCCTGCGCAGCCCGCTCGCACACGCCCGCGTCAACGGCGTCGACGTGTCCGCGGCGCTCGCCCTCGACGGGGTCGTCGCGGCTGTCACCGGCGCCGACGCCGCCGCGTGGTGCAACGCTGCCCGCAGTGCCCCCGACGGCTGGGGGGCCCGCCCGATCGCGACCGACAAGGTCCGCTTCGTCGGCGAACCCGTCGCCGCGGTCGCGGCGACGAGCCGCTACGTCGCCGAGGACGCCCTCGAGCTGATCGACGTCGACTACGAGCCCCTCGACGTGGTCGCCGACCCGTTCGCCGCGATGGCCGACGGGTCTCCGCTCGTGCACGAGGACCAGGGCACCAACGTGATGATGCAGCGCGTCTTCGCGTGGGGAGAGGTCGACGCCGCCCTCGCGGGAGCGGCGCACACCTTCACCGAGAGCTTCCGCTGGAACCGCGTCGGCGCCAACCCGACCGAGACGTACGGCTGCGTGTGCGAGTGGGACCCGATGACGCTCGAGATCGTGGTCCGCGGCGCGATGCAGTCGCCGTCGTCGTTCGCGCTGGGCCGGGCGGCGACGTTCGGGGTCGCGTCGAACAAGGTCAACGTCATCGGCCACGCCCACGGCGGCAGCTTCGGCGGCAAGGGCAACGCCCGCGGCACCGACATCGCGTGCATGCTGTCGCGCAAGGCCGGCGGGCGCCCGGTCAAGTGGATCGAGGACCGCGGCGAGTACCTCACCGCAGGGGCGAGCCAGGCGTGGGACCGCCACTACGAGGCGACGCTCGCGCTCGACTCCGAGGGCCGCATGACAGCGCTCGCCGTCAAGCTCGTCGACGACCTCGGCGCAACCGGCGAGGGCTTCGGCGCGATCAGCGCGGCCAAACCGCTGACCGCGTTCACGGGGCCGTACAAGATCCCGGTGGCCGGCTACGACCTCACCCTCGTCGCGACCAACAAGCTGCCCGCGAGCCCCTTCCGCGGCATGGGCCCGCCGCCGCACTTCTTCGTGTTGGAGCAGATGGTCGACATCGCGGCCCGCAGCCTCGGCATCGACCCCGCCGAACTGCGGCGCCGCAACTTCATCGGCGCCGACGAGTTCCCCTACACGATCCCGACCGGCAACGAGTACGACAGCGGCAGCTACGAGGTCGTCCTCGACGAGGCGCTCGACCTCGCCGGATACGCGGACCTGCGCGAGATGCAGGCCGCCGCCCGCGCCGAGGGCCGCCTCGTCGGGATCGGCGTAGCGAGCGCGGTCGAGCCGGGCGTGTTCGACTGGAACGCGTACGCGATCGTGGGCATGCCCCAGACCGGCGTGCCCGAGGGCGCGACCGTCTCGGTCGACGTGATGGGCAACTTCACGGTGCGGGTCGGCTTCTCGATGGAGGGCCAGGGCCAGTACACACTCGTGAGCCAGGTCGTCGGCGACTACTTCTGCGTCGACATGGACGACGTGCGTGTCGTCCAGCTCGACACCCAGTCGGCGCCGCCCAGCTTCGGTCCCGGCGGCAGCCGCCTCGGTGTCGCGATCACCGGCGCGGTCCTCGGGGCGTGCGAGCGCGTCGCCGAGAAGATGTCGGCCGTGGTCGCCGGCGCGATGCGCTGCGACCCAGGCGAGATCGAACTGCGCGACGGCAAGTTCACGGTCAAGGGACGCCCCGGAGCGGAGATGTCGGTCGCACAGGTCGCCGGGATGATGCTCGCCCGCAGCGACCTGTTGCCGCCCGGCATCGACCCCCGGCCCGAGGCCACCTACGTGTGGACCGCGCCCGGGCGCACCCCCGCCGACGACCAGGGGCGCGCCAAGAGCTACCTGACCGCGGCCCAGGCCGTGCACGTCGTCGTGGTCGAGATCGACCGCGACACCGGCTTCGTCGAGATCGTCAAGTACTGCGTCGTCGACGACTGCGGCACCCGGCTCAACCCGGTCGTGGTCGAGGGCCAGACCGACGGCAGCATCGCCCAGGGCGTGGGCGTCGCCCTCTACGAGGAGTACCACTACGACGACCAGGCACAGCCGATGACGGCGAGCTTCATGGACTACCTGATGCCCACGATCAACGAGGTCCCCTTGGTCGAGAAGCGCGAGGTCGTGACCCCCTCGCCGGTGGCGCCGCTCGGCGCCAAGGGCTGCGGCGAGGGCGCCATCCACACGACCCCGGCGGCGATCATGTGCGCCGTCAACGACGCCCTCGTCCCCCTCGGCGTGATGGCCCGCGAGGTCCCCGCGGCCCCCAACCGGGTCTGGGACCTCATCCAACAGGCCCGCTGAGCTCGGGAATCCACGAAGCCACCGCCGGCAGGGCACGGGTCCACTCCGGAGCTGAATGTGGCGTTCCCTGGACGCGATCCACCTCGCGAGTGCGCTGCAGTTCGGCGACGCCTTGGGTCACGTCGTCACCTACGACGCCCGCATGGCCGCCGCAGCCCGGGCACTGGGCCTGAGGATCGTCTCCCCAGGCTCGAAGGCGGACTGAACGGCACGAAGTCGGCCTGAACGGCACGAAGTTGTGTGTGCGACCCTGCCCGTTGGAGCCTCTCGCGGCCAACGACGGCACGTTGGAGCATCAGGCGGCCACCCCTGGCCGCCTGATGCTCCAACCTCCGCTTCCTGGCCGGCCGGTGCTCCAACCGCCTCGAACACGTTCGGCGCCGGTCGCAACCCTGCTACCATGTGGTTAGTATTCTCGCGGGCTGGTAGCACCGCTTGACCAGCCGGCAGGATCCGATGGGAGCTGGAGGGCCAATGGCCGACACCGACGGCAGCGACCACTTCGTCGCACTGAGCGAGTGCCACTTCCTCAACCCCGAGGCCGTGGCCGAGATCAGCGGGTACTACCCCAACACCGCACGCTGGTGGAAGAGCGTGCAGGGTGTGCTGCGGGCCTGGTCGGGCATCGACATGTCCGTGAAGCGGCTGCCGCCGATCGCGTCGACACTGATCAAGTACATGGACGAGGCCGGCGTCGACGTCGCCTTCTGCCTGCGCGAGGGGATGATGGACATCAGCGGCGGCGTCATGTCGCTGTCGTCGAACCAGTTCATGCTCGAACAGATCGCGCCGTACAAGGACCGCATGTACCTCGAGGCGATGGTCGGGCCGATCCTGCGCCGCGGCGTCGAGCACGCCAACTGGGAGCTCGAGCACCTCGTCACCAACTACGACGCCAAGCTCTGCAAGGTGTACCAGCCCGAGGACCTCGGCCCCCTCGACGACCCCCGCATGTGGCCCTTCTACGAGAAGGCGTGCGAGCTCGACGTCACCCTGACCGTGCACACCGGCATGGCTTACACCTATCCGCAACCGAGTGCGTACACCCATCCGAACACACTCGACAAGGTGCTCATCGACTTCCCCGACCTGCGGATCATCGCCTACCACATGGGCTGGCCTCACACCGAGGAGCTGATCGGACTCGCCGGCAAGCACGAGAATCTGTACCTCAGTTTGTCGGGTATCGTCGGGTGGTACGAGCGCTCGCCTCACCGTGGATATCACGCGATCGGCACGGCGCTGCAATGGGTCGAACCGCACAAGATCGTGATGGGCCTCGACCTCCCATTCGTCGACACGAAGCGGGTCGTCGACTGGGTGCGGACACTGCAGATCCCCGAAGAGCTACAGGTGGACTACGGGTATCCCGAGATCACTGATGAGATGAGGGCGGGTTTCCTCGGCAGGAACCTCGCTGGGCTCGCGAAGATCGAGCCCACGAAGCGAATCTGACTACGGACGGAATGCTCCCGTGACAGGCCAAGCTTGCATCGTCGGCATCGGCGAGACCGACTACTGTCGCAAGCCCGGTTCCGGCCTGTCCCAACTCGGCATCCAGCTCCGTGCAGCATCGGCCGCGATCGCCGACGCCGGCCTCAGCCCCCTCTTCATCGACGGCATCATGCCGTTCCCGAACCTCGCCAAGGCCGAGGAGCTCGCCGCGAACCTCGGGTGCGAGAACCTGCGCTTCGCCGTCACGATCCACATGGGCGGCGCGTCACCGGTGGCGTCCCTGCAGGCAGCGGCCGCCGCCGTCACCGACGGGCTCGCGAACTACGTGCTGATCCCGGCGGGCTGGAACGGCTACTCGGGCGCGCGGGTGCGCCAGACCGTCACCTCGGACCTCGCCTCGATCCCCGGAGGGGCGATCGCCCGCGACTACTACCTGCCCTTCGGGTTCACGGCGCCGCCGCAGTGGTACTCGGTGATCGCACGCCGCCACATGCACGAGTTCGGCACCAAGGCGGAGCACCTCGGCGCCGTCGCCGTCGCGATGCGCAAGCACGCCCAGCTCAACCCGCGTGCGGTCATGCACGGCAAGACGATGAGCATCGACGACTACATGCGATCGCCGATGCTCGCCGACCCGTACCGGCTCCTCGACTGCTGCCTCGAGACCGACGGCGCCGCCGCCGTCGTCGTCACGACCGAGGAACGCGCGCGCGACCTGCCGGGCAAGCCGGTCACGATCGTGAGCGGCGCCTGCGGCCAGCCCTACCCGGCGGACGAGATCACCAATCGGCGCGACATCTTCAGGACCGGCCTCACGATCGCGGCACCGGAGGCCTTCGAGAAGGCGGGCATCACCCCCGACGACGTCGACTTCGCGATGGTCTACGACTGCTTCACCTTCGAGGTGATCCAACAGCTCGAGGAGATGGGCTTCTGCAAGCGCGGCGAAGGCGGCGACTTCGTCACCGGGGGCCGTATCGAACTCGGCGGCGAGCTGCCCGTGAACACCCACGGGGGGCTCATGTCCGAAGCCCACGTGCTCGGGGTGAGCCACATCGTCGAGGCGGTGCGCCAGCTCCGCGGGGACGCGGCGGGGCGCCAGGTCGAGGGGGCGCGTGTGGGCGTGGTCACCGGTTGGGGAGATTTCGGCGACGGCAGCATCGCGGTGCTGGCGCGGCCCTGAAGCACTCGGAGCGAGGAGATCCACGATGGCGGACTTTCACAAGGCAGACGTCGCGAAGCTGATCGACGGGGTCCTTCCCTGGCCTGCGGTGCAGGACATGATGAAGAGCCCCAAGGACACGGACCGTTTCGACAAGTACGTCGAGATCCTCCAGGACCGCGTCGACTGGGACGAGCGCATCCTGTTGCCGCTCACGCCGCAGCTCTACATCGTCGCCAAGAACGGGAGCCGTCTGGTCAAGTGCGTCTGCGGCCACGAGTTCGGCGACTATCGCGTGAACTGGAAGCTGTCGTCGTTGATCAACGTGCGCGACACCGAAGAGGCCCTCTCGGAGGTCTACAAGGGCCGCGAGATGCCGGACCCCTCCTGGATCCAGGTGCGCGAGTACATCTGTCCCGGCTGCGGGAGCCAGCTCGAGGTCGAGGCGGTGCCGCGGGGCTGCCCGCCGGACTTCGACTTCCTGCCCGACCTCGACACCTTCTACCGGGAGTGGCTGCGCCGGCCCCTCCCCGACGAGGTCGAGTACCGCGACCTCACCCCCGAGCTCGTCGACTCGTGGTCGCTGCCCGACTACACCAAGCCGCTGCCCGAGCTCGACGGCTTCGCGGCGGACTTCTACGGGTTCTGCCGCGAGGGCGAGCTGCGCTTCCAGCGCTGCAAGGCGTGCGGGGTGTGGCGTCACGTCCCGCGTGAGATGTGTGCAGAGTGCGGCTCCTTCGACTGGGAGTGGGCACGTTCGAGCGGGCGTGGCACGGTGTTCAGCTGGACGGTCGTGGAGCGTGCCCTGCACCCCGAGTTCGCCAAGGACACGCCCTACGCCGCCGTCGTCGTCGAGATGGAGGAGGGGCCGCGCCTGATCAGCCAGGTCGTCGACTGCGACCCGGCCGACCTCGAGATCGGCATGGCCGTCGACGTCGTCTTCGAAGAGGTGACCCACGACGTCACGTTGCCCAAGTTCAAGCTGCGGCGGCACGCACCGGTGCGGGCGCGCCGCAACGGTGCCGGTGGGCACCTGGAGCTGCCCGCCACGATCCGCTACGAGCGTGCCGACCACCTCGCGATCATGACGATCGACCGGCCGGACTCGATGAACTCGCTCACCAAGGAGATGCTCGGCGCCCTCGACGCCGCCTTCGCCGACTTCGACGCCGACGACGACCTGTGGGTCGCGATCCTCACCGCCTCCGGCGACCGTTCGTTCTGCACAGGCATGGACCTCAAGGAGGCGGTCCCGCTGCTCACGTCCGGCGACGAGCTCGGCTACGAGGACCACACCAAGCGGCAGTTCTCCGACGTGTTCAAGCCGATCATCGGCGCCGTGAACGGCCACTGCATCGCCGGCGGCCTCGAGATGCTCGCGGGCACCGACATCCGCATCGCCGCCGAGCACGCCACGTTCGGCCTCGGCGAGGTGCGCTGGGGCCTCGTGCCCGCGGGCGGCTCCCACGTCAGGGTGCCGCGCCAGATCCCGTGGGCGGTCGCGATGGAGCTGCTCCTCACCGGCGACCCGATCGACGCGCAGCGCGCGTACGAGGTCGGCCTCGTCAACCGCGTCGTCCCGAGCTCGGAGCTGTTGCAGACCGCGATGGACGTCGCGGCCCGCATTTGCCGCAACGGACCGCTCGCGGTGCGCACGTCCAAGGAGATCGCGGTGCGCACCCTCGGCCTCGAGTCCGGCTTCGTGCTCGAGAAGGCCCTCGCCGCGAGGGTCTTCGCGTCCGACGACGCCAAGGAAGGCCCGCGTGCCTTCACCGAGAAGCGCAAGCCCGACTTCAAGGGCCGCTAGGCGGACGTCCCCTCCCCCCTTGGATAAGGATCCGGCCAAACCACGGGGCTTGGATAACCAGAGCCACGCGTACGGGCGCTGCAGTTCTCCAAGCGCTGGACTTTGGCCGGTCTGTTCTCCAAGCCCCCGGACTGGGGCCGGTGCCGCCGGCCCCGATCCATCGCCCCGGAGGGCTCTCGGCCCGAGGATCGCCGCGCACTGTGATCCGCGCCGCTGACTGCCAGTCGGTATGGGTTCTGCTACCACGTGGTGAGGATTCCCGGATACTGGTAGGGTCTCTCCAACCAAGCAGAGAGTCGTGAACCAGAAGGAGAGTGCGGCGATGGGCACGCTGTACGAGGACCGGCTCGCGGAGCACGTCGGCAACGAATGCGCACGCATCGAGTCGGTCGACCCGGTCTGCCCCCAGATGATCCGACACTGGATCGAGGTCATGGAGGACGCCAACCCCGCCTACACCGACCCCGAGTGGGCGGCCGATTCCCGCTTCGGCGGTCTCGTGGCCCCGGGTTCGATGATGCAGGTGTGGTCGATGGCGCCGCTGTGGCCGCACCGCGAGATACCCCAGCTCCCGATCGTGCCGATCGACGAGATCCTCACCGCAGAAGGCTTCACAGAGGTCGTCGCCACGGGCCAGTCCCAGGAGATCAACCGCCTCGCCCGCGCCGGCGAGACGGTGTGGTTCACGGTCCGCCTCGCCTCGGTCACGCCCGAACCGAAGAAGACCCGCCTCGGCACCGCCTACTTCGTCACGTTCGAGTACCGCTTCACGAGCGAGGACCCCGACGACCTGATCGGGACCCAGAGCTTCACGTACATGCGCTACAAGCCCGACGCCGAAGAGCCGGCAGCGTAGGAGGGAGGAACCCGTGTCGACCTGGATGAAGCCGTACCTGAACTACGACTCGGTTGCCTGGGACGACGTCGCCGAAGGCGACGAGATCCCCGCCGTGGTGCGACCCGTGGACGCGTCGCTGGTCGTGCTCGGGGCGGTCGCGGCGTCACGCGACGTCTACCCGGTGCACCACGACGTCGAGGCCGCCAAGGCCGCCGGGGCGCCCGACGTCTTCGTGAACATTCTCACCAGCAACGGGCTCATGGCCGCCTACGTCACGAACTGGTGCGGACCCGACTGGGACCTGCGCTCGATCGAGCTCAAGCTGCTGATCCCGGCGTTCCCGGGCCAGAAGCTCACGACCACCGGCAAGATCGCGCGCAAGTACGAAGACGACGGCCGCAAGTTGCTCGACGTCGAGTTCGTGTCCGAGACCGACTTCGGGCCCCACTGCAAGGGCAGCGCGACCGTGGCGGCGGCCTGAGCAAGACGCGGAGGGAACGGCGATGACCGTGCGATACGACCCCGACCACCAGGTGCCGCACCCTGCCTTGTGGGGTGTGCTCTACCGCAGCAGCACGCCGTTCTGGGAGGCGGTCAAGGACCACGAGCTGAAGCTGCAGCGCTGCGCCGACTGCGAGCACTGGCTCGTGCCACCACGTCCCATGTGCCCGAACTGCCAGTCCCAGGAGTCCGAGTGGGTCCCCGTGTCGGGGCGCGGCACCGTGCACAGCTACGTCACCTACCGCGAGTCGCCCGACCCCGCGTTCGTGGCGCCGTACGCGGTCCTGCTCGTCGAGCTCGAAGAGGGTCCACGCGTCGTCACCAACGCGGCCGGCATCGACGTGGACGCGCTCGAGATCGGCATGCCCGTCGAGGTCGTCTTCGAGGACGTCGACGACACCCTGACCCTCTTCAAGTTCAAGAAGGCCGCGTAGGCGGCCGGGGAGGAGCGCCCGTGCTGAGCGAATACCTGAACCGGACCTACGACCACCAGCGCAAGCCGAGCGTCGCGTCCAACCTCGTCAAGGACAACACCGCGATCGTCGGCATCGGCGAGACCGAGTTCTCACGCAACTCGGGGCGCGACGAGCTCGACCTGGCGTGCGAGGCGATCAAGAAGGCCGTCGACGACGCCGGCCTCACGATGGCTGACATCGACGGTCTCGAGGCGTTCACGCTGGAGCGCACCGCGACACCGGCGCTGGTCGCTGCCCTGGGGATCCCGAACCTGCGCTTCGCGAACCGGATCAGCTTCGGCGGTGGGGCGAGCTGTGCCAACGTCATGCACGCGGCAGCCGCGGTGGCCACCGGCGCTGCCAACTACGTGGTCTGCTACCGATCGCTGAACGAGGCCTCCGGCCACCGTTACGGCCGTGGCGACGGCTACGTCGGCTACCTGACCGAGGCGCCGACGCTGCACTACGGCTACTCGTTCCCGTTCGGCTTCGTGACCCCGCTGTCGTGGGCGGGGATGTACGGCAAGCGCTGGATGCACGAGTACGGCATCAAGGCCGAACAGATCGGCTGGTACGCGGTCGTGCTACGTGAGAACGCCCAGCGCAACCCCAAGGCCGTGTTCCGCGACAAGCCGATGACCCACGAGGACTACATGGAGTCCCCGATGATCGTCGACCCGCTGCGCCTGTTCGACTGTTGCGTCGACACCGACGGGGCCGTCGCGCTCGTCATCACCACCGCCGAGCGGGCCAAGGACCTCAAGCAGAAGCCGGCCCACATCCTGGCGGCAGCCCAGAGCTGCCCGCCCGAGCAGGAGATCCAGACCTCCTACAACCGCCCCGTGATCGCCGGACTCCCCGAGACGTGGTACATGGGCCAGGAGCTCTTCCGGGTCGCCGGTGTCGGGCCGCGCGACATCGACGTCGCCCAGCTCTACGACCCCTTCAGCATCGGTGCTCTCGTGCAACTCGAGGAGCTCGGCTTCTGCGGCATGGGTGAGTCCGGGGACCTCGTCGAGGGCGGCGACCGCATCCGCGTCGGTGGTGACATACCGCTGAACACCTCCGGTGGGCTCCTGTCGGAGGCCTACATCCACGGCTACAACCTCATCGCCGAATCGGTTCGCCAGATCCGCGGAACCTCGCCGAACCAGGTCGAGGACTGCGAGCTGGCGCTCGTCACCGGGGGCCCCGGTGTGCCGTCGAGCGGAATGATCCTGAGGAAGTGACCTGATGGAATACGTGCCGGGCATCCCCATCCTCAAGCCGTCCATCGACGCCGACAACGCGCCGTTCTGGGAGGCGGTCAAGAACCACGAGCTCAAGCTGCAACGCTGCAGCGCTTGCGACAGGTACCTGCAGCCGCCGCGACCTATGTGTCCCGAGTGTCACTCGATGGAAACCCTCGAATGGGTGCCGTCGAGCGGCAAGGGGCACGTCTACTCCTACGTGACGTTCACGACCGACCGCATGGCCTACCCGGCGTACAAGATCCCGTACTCGGTGGTACTCGTCGAGCTCGAAGAGGGTGTGCGCCTGATCTCCAACATGACCGACACCGACCCCGAAGAGGTCGACTTCGGCATGCCTGTCGAGGTGACGTTCGAGGACCTCGCCGACGACTTGACTCTCTACAGGTTCACCAAGGCGGAGGGGTGACGAGATGGCAAGCGCCCCGTTGAGCAGCATCAAGGACACCACGGCAATCGTCGGTGTAGCGACGACAGCGTTCTCCCGCGACTCGGGGCGGACCGAGTACTCGCTGGCGTGCGAGGCGATCAAGGCCGCCTGCGACGACGCCGGTCTCGACCTCGGCGACGTCGACGCCCTCGTCAAGGACGTCGCCGACGGAATCGACCCGATGTACGTGCAAAAGGCCGTCGGCATCGACAACCTCACGTACGCGAGCGAATCCCAGTTCGGCACCTGCGCCATGATGAACGCGGTCACGGCACTCGCAGCGGGGCTGTGCAAGTACGTCGTCTACTACCGCAGCATCAACGGCTCTTCCATGCGGCGGGCAGGGACGGACTTCAAGGCTGCCAAGGAGACCAAGGACGACTCCCAGGACCTCCTGCGCTACGACTTCCAGGCACCGTTCGGGCTCCTGACCCCCGAGGGTGCCGTGGCGATGACCCTGCAGCGCTACCTCGCCGACCACGGCATCGCGCGCGAGGCGCTGGGCTGGATCCCGGTCGTCTGCAGCGAGAACGCCGCGAAGAACCCGCACGCGATCTTCGCCGACTCCCCGCTGTCTCTCGCCGACTACGCGGAGTCCGCCGTCAGGGTCGAACCGATGCGTGCGGCCGACTGCGCCCCCGCAGCGGACGGCGCCGTTGCGGTCGTGCTGACCTCGGCCGAGCGGGCACGCGACCTACGGCAGCGCCCCGCGGTCGTGATGTCCGTGGCCCAGGGCACGTCCACCAACGGGGAGCCGCTCAGCAGCTACAACCGTGCCGACATCGCGTCGCTCCCGGAGATGAAGCTGATGGCCGACGAGCTCTTCGCCGTCGCCGGGATCGACCGCTCCGACGTGTCGGTCGCCCAGCTCGACGACCGCTTCGCACCGCTCGTCGCACTCCAGCTCGAGGAGCTCGGCTACTGCGCCAAGGGCGAGGGCGTCGCGTACTGTGAAGGTGGCGACCGTATCCGTGCGGGCGGTTCGCTGCCGATCAACACCAACGGCGGCTTCCTCGGCGACGGCTTCGTGTACGGTGCCAACGTCGTGGAGGCGGTCCACCAGATCCGGGGGACGTCGCCGAACCAGGTCGACGGCGCGGACATCGCCCTCGTGGCTTCGGGCGCGGGGGGCCCTGCCGACGGCTTGATCCTGCGGGGGTAGCGAAGGGTCGACATGATCGACATCCTCGACGAGGTGGACGGCTGGCTCGGCGCCGGCCGCCGCGTGGTGCTGGCCACCGTCGTCGACGTGGTCGGTTCGGGCCCGCGTTCACCCGGTGCGCACATGGCCGTCAACGACGCCGGCGAGGTCGCCGGCAGCGTCAGCGGTGGCTGCGTCGAGGGAGCAGTGGTCGAGGAGGCTCTCGCCCTCCTCGACGGCGGTACGGCCCATGCCGTCAGCTACGGGATCTCCGACGAGCTCGCGACGGGCGTCGGCCTCACCTGTGGAGGCACGGTCCGCATCTTCCTCGAAGAGCTGAGCGCGGCGGGTTCCGCCCCGCTCCGAGCCGCGATCGGCGACGCGCTGGGCCGGGAGCAACCCGTCGCGGTCTGTACGGTCACCCACGGCCCCGCGACGGGCGCCAAGCTCGTCGTGCGCCCCGGGGCAGAGCCCATCGGCAGCCTCGGCGAGCCCGAGCTCGACCGTGTCGCCGGCCGTGACGCCGCTGGACTCCTGGGCCAGGGGCTGACCGAGGAGCGCCACTACGGCACCCGCGGTGAAGCCCTGCAGGCGGAGGTCACGGTCTTGTTCGAGTCGTTCGCGCCGCGCCCGCACCTCGTCGTCTTCGGCGCCGTCGACTTCACGCGTGCGCTCGTCCAGGTCGGGCGCGTCCTCGGCTACCGCACGAGCGTGTGCGACCCGCGTGCGACGTTCGCGACACGGGAGCGTTTCCCAGAGGCGGACGAGGTCGTCGTGGACTGGCCCGACCGCTACCTGGAGAAGGCCGAAGTCGACGCGCGCACCGTCGTCTGCGTGCTCACCCACGACCCGAAGTTGGACGTGCCTGCCCTCGTCGCCGCGGTCCGCACCCCTGCCGCGTACATCGGAGCCATGGGTAGCCGGCGCACCCACGCGGATCGCCTGCGCCGGCTGCGCGACGCCGGACTCGTCGACGACGACCTCGCCCGCATCGCGGGCCCGATCGGCCTCGACATCGGCGCGCGCACACCCGAGGAGACGGCGATCTCGATCCTGGCCGAGGTCGTCGCGCACCGAGCCTCACGCGGCGGTGGGCGCCTCAGCGGCGGCGCCGGGCCGATCCATGGCTGACGAGGCTGCCCCGCGTCGGGTGGCCGCCGCCATCCTCGCAGCGGGGGAGGGGCGCCGCTTCGGCGGAGCCAAGCCCCTCGCCGTCCTCGGCGGCACGACGCTGGTCGCGACGGCGTGTCACGCCGCTCTCGAGTCGGGCCTGTCGCCTGTGCTCTGCGTCGTGGGAGCGGAGGCGGCGGCCGTCACCGCGGCGCTGCCCGGCGGCGTCGACGCAGTGGTCAACACCAGGTGGCGCGAGGGCATCGCGTCCAGCCTGGCAGCGGCGATCGACGCCCTTGGCACCCACCCAGACGTGACCGCCGTCTGCATCGGTCTCGCCGACCAACCCCGTGTCGGCCCCGACGCCTACAAGCGTCTGGCGGCCGCACACGGCGCGGGCGCGGTGCTGGCAGCGGCGACCTACCGGGGACGTCGCCGCAACCCCGTCCTCGTCGGACGTGACCTCTGGCGCGAGGCCGCCGCGTTGCACGGCGACGTCGGCGCGAGACAACTCATGGACTCCCACGCGGTCGTCGACGTGGTCTGCGACGGCACCGGCGATCCAGCAGACGTCGACACCCGTGCCGACCTGGACGCGCTCGCGATGCCCTGACCCGGGTATCAGGCGTCGGGAGCGTCGGGGTTGCAGGGCAGGGTCGCGTCGGCGAGGGCGACGAGGTCACAGAGGCCCGAAGCTGCCAGGTACCACTTGCCGTCTTTGAACAGGGCCTTGCCCTCGAAGCCCTCGAGGGTGGGCTGGCCGTTGATCATGATCGTGAACGTCGTCTTGGCCTCGGTCGGGCTCGTGAACTCGATCTTGTCGACCTTGGACGTGAGCGCGTCGAAGGTCGCCTTGTTGGCGGTGAGCGCCTTCACGAACGAGTCGCGTACACGCTCGCCCTTGTCGACCATGGCGAGCTTCTCGTCGATCTGAGGGTTCGCGCCGTTGAAGATGAAGGCGTAGAGCGCCTCGATCTGCTTCTTGGCGGCCTCGGGATCGGCCGGCCCGTTGCCGCCGCCGGAATCCGACGACGACTGCCCACCCTGAGGAGTGCTGTTCGCGACTCGCTGCGCGGGCGGCATGCCCTTGGACGCGCACGCGGCAACGGTTACCAGCACGGCCGCGAGCAGCAGCACACGACGGGTCACCCTCAACCACCTCACGGGGCTTCCTTCTCCGCGGGCACCGGTCTCACCTGCGAATCGGTTCGTCGGGGATCGTGGACGCCCGTGGGTCGATGCAGAGGAAGGGCTGCTCGGGCGTGACGAACACCGGGTGGAACTTGCCGTCCTGTACCTGCAGGAACGACAGGCACGCCAGCGGGATCTGGTCCTCCGGTGGTGGCCCGTGTGCGATCGTCCAGTTGATACCGGGCAGGATCTTGTCGGCAGTCCAGTCGGTTATCCGGTTGATCGCCTCCACGACGCTGCCCTGGGTGAAGTCCTCGCCGGCATCCTGGATGCCGCGCACCATGAGGGCCGCGCCCGCCCAGCCGACCAGGGAGAGCTCACCCACCTGGCCGCCGGTCTTTTCCATCCACTCCAGGTACTTCTGCAGGCCCGGCGAGGACTCGGGGATCTCGAAGGGGACCGCGGCCGACTGCATGTAGATCCCGTCCATCTCCGAGGGGAACTGCTCGAGGAGGTTGGCGTCGTAGCCGATCGGCCAGTACTGCTTGATGTCCACGCCGGACTGGTGCAGGGCCCTGCTGATGCGCGCCGAACCGTCACCGTCCATACAGGTGGCGAGCATCTCGGCGCCGGAATCCTTGATCCGGGCGACGTCGGCGGACGCGTCGGTGAAGCCGAAGCCGAGCGACCCGTCCTCGAACACGACCTCGCTGCCGTACTTGGTGATCGCCGCCTTCTGCCCTTCGAGGCACTGCTTCGACTGCGCCGCCGAGTAGGCGAGCAGTGCGAACTTGTGCACGTTGAGCTGCTTGCCCACCATGGGCAGGTACGCGAAGGTCTCCGCGCAGGTGAAGCAGATGTAGGAGCCGGTGTTGCCGAACAGGCTCGGACCCGCCGACCACTCGGGGTTGATGTTCCAGCCGAATGTCGGCGTGCCCTGTTGGGCCAGGTAGGTGCCTCCCGCGAACAGGGGCGTCGCGACCGGCAGTACCGCGAAGACCTGGTCCTCCTCGACGAGGCTGCGAGCTGCCTGGACGTTGCGTGAGGCCTGGGTGAAGTCGTCGTACTCGGCCGCCATGACGAGGTTGCGGCCGAAGACGCCACCCTCGGAATTGATCATCTCGAAGTAGGCCTTCGCCCCGTCGATGGACGTCACGTAGTTGTCGCCGACGGGGGAGGTCTTGGAGACGATCGCACCGACACGGATCTCGTCGGAGGTCACCCCCGGGCGTGCGTTGCTGTGGGCCAACTCGCCGGACCAGGCGTTGCCGCACGCCGACAAGGTCGTCGTTGCGACCGCGAGCACGATCAGGACTGATAGTTGCCGGCGCAAGACCGCCCACCCCCGTGGAAGACGACGACGTAGTGCTCCCATCCAACCACGAATTCGCTGGTGTTCGCTGTTAGTTGCGGAGTTGGTGGGAGATCGGGCACCCGGACACGAAGTACTCCGAAGCAGTATTCTGCGTCGACGCGTCGTAGCCTGCATGCGAGAGTCATGCGTCTCGCGCGGGTGGGACCGTGGCGTCCGCATTTCTCGGGTTGGGTGCAGTGATGGACAACGGTGGCGGGCCGGGAGCGACACCCGGCATCGAGACAGGACAGGGTTCCGTGACAGCGACTGGCAGCCCCCCGTGGACTTCTGGAGCGTCGCCCACCAACGGCGCGTTCCACGGCTCGAACGGTGGATCGGGCGGTGGATGGCAGGCGCCGCCAACACCCCCCCACGCACCGGTCATGCCCCCTGCGCTTCCACCCGGTGCCGATGTCACCGGTCAGATTGCTCAGGTGGGCCAGGTGGGAGGGACTTCTGCCCCAGAGCCTGCCGGCGTAGGCACCGGGGCCGGGCACCTGCCGGCCCGACAGGACGGATCCGACCAGATGTCCGCGCCTGCGGGTGGCGTCCCCGCCGTGGTACCCGTCCCGCGTGCCTTCCCGCTGATTCCCGAGCCCGAGGTCGACGGCGACGGCGGCGGCGCCGGCGGGCGCAACTACGTCATCGGTGGCAACGTCCTCGGTGTCGTGCTCGCCATCATCACGGTCGTGGCGCTCGTGTGGGCACTGGTGATCGCGCTGCGCACGGACAACACTCCCGAGGCTCTGGCAGCGCGGGCGTCGTCCAACCGCAACTCCTCGGGTGGGGACAACAGCGGCGCTGCCGACACCAACACCTCCGTCGGCGGTACCTCCACCGGGACCGCCACCGGCGACACCGCGGCGGCCGGAGCGGCTGCCACCGACGCCTCGGGCGCCGCCACCGGCGACTCGGGGGCAGCCGGCGGTGGTGGTGGCGGCGGTTCGGGCGGGGGCGCAACGGCCGGGGCCATTAAGTTCGCCCCCCCCACGGGCACCTACACCGTGACAGGCACCGGGTTCCACAAGGCGACACCGCCGGGAAGCACGATTCCCTTGTCGAACCCGTCGTTCGAGGTGTCGGCTGCAGGTTCAGGCTGCTACTTCTTCAAGTTCACGATGGATGCCGGTAACTGGAGCGGACCGACGCTGTGCGCCACCTCCGACGGCGGCGTCGTAATGCCGAAGAGCGAGCAGTACCTCAAGCTCGCGATCGGCGCGAACGGCATCGAGAACACACAGACGCTGAACTGCTCGCCGGCCGACATCTTCCTGCCCGGCAACGCCGCCCCTGGGGTGAGCGGCGCCGGCGGCGGCGGTTGCATCGGGTCCAACAGCTCGTCGTTGACGCCGGGCACGAACAAGCAGACCTCGACGTTCACCGTGGTCGGCAAGGAGACCGTCTCCGGTGTCGAGGCATGGCACATCAAGCGGAACATCACGATGGTGCCCAACGGCGGCCAGAACACCCAGAACGGCAAGGTCGTCGAGGACTGGTGGCTCTCGACCACAAACGGGTTGGCCGTGCGCTGGAAGCAGGACGTCTCGGCGACCACGACGGTTGTCGGCATCATGTCCACCACCTACGTCCAACAGACCGACCTCACGGTGACCAACCCCAAGTGACTCCCCGCCTCGCCGCCGCAGTCGCGGGTGGTGAGAGGTCGCCTCCCCTGGACCGGCTCCGGTACTCGACGTAGCCTGCATCCGAGTGGAACGCGATCCGCTAGGGGGGCGGGGCGTGGCGACACGAGACGGTTCGGTCACGACGGTAGGCACCTCTCCGTGGACTGCCGGGGCGCTGCCGGGGAACGGGGCTTCGTCCGGCACGGACGTTGGATCCGTCCAGGTCCCACCGCGAGCTGCTTCGGGTGATGTCCCCGCGGTGGCGCCGATCCCGAGGGCGTTCCCGCCGATTCCCGAGCCCGAGGCCGAAGGCGGTGGCGCCGCCGGTGGGCGCAACTACGTCATCGGGGGCAACGTCCTCGGGGTCGCGCTCGGCATCGTCACCGTCGTCGCGCTCGTTTGGGCGCTCGTTGTCGTGTTACGAGCCGACAACACCCCCGAGGCCCTGTCGGCGCGAGCGGTGTCGAATCGCAGCTCCTCGGGTGCCGGCACCAACGCGGCGTTCGACACCAACACGTCTGCCGGAGGAACGTCCACCGACGCCGCGAGTGGCGACACGTCCGCTGCCTCCGCGTCGGGCACCGATGCCGCGGGCACCGCCACGGGCGACGCCGGTGGTGCAGCCGGTGGCGGTTCGGGCGGGGATGCCGCGGGTGGGGCGTTCAGGTTCGCTCCCGCGGTCGGTACCTACGCCGCTACCGGTACCGGCTCCCGCAAGTCCACGCCGCCGGGCAACGCGACGGCGGTGGCGAACCCGTCGCTCGAGGTGACGGGCGCGGGCGCCGGCTGTTTCGACTTCAAGTTCAGCGTCGACGCGGGCAACTGGAACCTGGTCACCCTGTGCGGCACGAACGACGGCGGCATCGTCATGCCCGAGAGCTCGCAGTACATCAGGACTGTCCTCGTCGGCACCGTCGCCGAGGAGAGCACCGAGAACCTCGCCTGCGCACCGCCCGACGTCATGCTGCCCGCGAACCCGGCGCCGGGAGTGAGCGGCGCTGTCGGCACCTGCATGGGCTCCAACTCGAGCTCCAAGGTGCCGGGCAGGCACAAGGAGACGGCCAAGAGCACCGTGGTCGGCAAGGAGACCGTCGCCGGGGTCGAAGCGTGGCACACGCGGCGGGAGATCTCGATGGAACCCGGGGACAGCCAGAACACCCAGCGGGGCACGATCGTCGAGGACTACTGGTACTCCACGACCAACGGGCTGGTCCTGCGCTGGAAGCAGAACGTGAACGTGACGACGACGGTCGCGGGCGTCATGAACGTCGTCTTCACCCAACAGTCCGACATCGCTCTCACGAGCCCAAACCCCGGCTGACCCGAGGCCCCGATCCCGCAAACGCGGGTGGTTCGTGGCGCTGGCGGGTCATCCCGCCCGCGTTTGGGTGGGGCCGATCCCGCAAACGCGGGTGGTTTGTGGCGCTGGCGGGTCATCCCGCCCGCGTTTGGGTGGGTTGGGGGGTGTGGGGTCCCCGGTTCAGCCGAACTCGAGCTCGGCCTCGATCCCGCGGCGACCGGTGAGCCACAGACCGAGCGCCTCGCGCGTTCCCTTCACCTCGGTCCCACGTCCGAGGGGGCGGCTTCCGTCGGTGGGGACGATGCGGTGCGACAACAGCTTGCGTCCGCCGAGGACGATCCCCTCGCGCAGGATCGCGGCGCTGCGGCGGGAGTCGAGCACGCGGGTGCGCCCGAGCGGTCGCAGGATGTCCTGGTGGTGCACGCACAGGTCGCCGAGGAAGAACGCCGACGCGATGCGGGTCGTCAGCGCAGGCTCGGCAGCCCACTTGCGCGCCCTGGCCGTGAGCTCGGCCCGGGTCATCGCCCTGTAGGTGTCCACGACACGGGCGTTGCCGCGCCCGATGCCGCCCGCACGCACGTAAGCATCCGGCATCGTGTCGATGCCCATCAGGTGGGCGAGGACGTCACGTGGTGCCCAGTCCACGCACAGGGTCTCGCCGTGGTCGAACTCGTCGTCGTCGAGAGACTCGATCGTCGCCACGAGGTCGGCGCGTTCGGCGCGGTACACGTCTTCGAGCGGGAACCTCATCGCCGCAGAAGGTATCCGCGACTCGTACAGGTGAGCCACTCACCCGTTCTCTGACGCCCACGTCAGGGAATGCCCTAGTGTTGCCCGGTGAGCGACGCCGCCCGGACCGTCTCCGCCCCGAGTGCCGGAGGTAGTCCCGCCCAGGGGCGCAAGCTCCGAGCCCAGGGCCTCCGCACGCTGGCGCGCCTCCTCGAAGCCGGCCTCGACACCCTCGCCGACAGGGGCTACCGCGAGACCCGTGTCGACGACATCTGCGCACGTGCAGGGGTGTCCCACGGCACCTTCTACCTCTACTTCGCCAACAAGGCGGAGCTCTTCGACGCGCTCGCCCACGTGGTGGGCGACGAGATGCGCGAGCTCGTAGCGGACCTGGGCCCCGTCGGGACAGGAGCGGCGGGCTTCCGCGACCTGCGGGCCTGGCTCGGGGGATTCACCGCTCTCTACGAGCATCACTACCCGGTCATCCGCGTCTGGCAGTCCGACGACGTCGACCCCGAACTCGTCCGCCTCGGTGCCGAGATCCTCTCCGATCTCACCACGACCTTCGCCGCCGCGCTCGAGGCGGCCGGCAACCGCAACGGGCTCGATCCGGAACAAGCGGCGGTCGCGACCGTTGCCGTCGTCGAGCGTGTCAACAACTACCTCGTGGCTCGCCTGCGCGTAGATCGTGACGAGATGGTCGACACGTTGGCCCGCATCATCCACGCGGGCGTGTTCGGCGGCCGGTCGCCGCGACCGCAACGGAGTTGACAAGGAGGTTCGAGCATGCGCCTCGACTTCGACGACGACCAGCTCGAGCTCGTCGCAGCGGTCGGCGCCGTCCTCGCACGCGAGTGCACCCCTCGGCTCGTCCGTGCCGTGTTCGAGGGCGAGGCGTCGTGGGCGCCGCTGTACGGAACGATGTCGTCCCTGGGTTGGCAGTCGCTCGCGGTGCCCGAACGGCGTGGCGGTCTCGGTCTCGGCTTCGTCGAGGTCGGCATCGTGGTCGAGGCCCTGGGCCGCCACGTCGCACCCGGGCCGTACGTGCCGACGACGACTCAGTTGCTGCCCGCCCTGCTCGCCCTCGACGAAGCACGGACCGAGGAGCTGGTAGCCGGGGTGCTCGCGGGCGTGGTGACCGGCACCCTCGTCGACGGCGACGTCACGGCCACGGTCGGCGACGGCGGCGGGCTGCGCCTCGACGGCGAGGTCGCGCACGTGCTCGGCGCCGGCGACGTCACGCACCTCGCGGTGGTGGCAGACGCCTCCACGACCCTTGCCGTCGTGGCTGCCGGTGCTGCCGGAATACGCATCGAGGCCGAGGAAGCGCTCGACCCGAGCCGGGCGCTGGGTCGCGTCATCCTCGACGGCGTCGACATCGACCCACCGTGGGCGACCGATTGTGCCGCCTCCGTCGCACGGATCCGTGAGGAAGCCGCGTGTGGACTCGCGCTGGAAGCACTCGGCACCGCGCAGGCCGCCTTCGACATGACACTCGACCATGCCCGCGACAGGGTCCAGTTCGACCGCCCGATCGGGTCGTTCCAGGCGATCAAGCACAAGCTCGCGGACATGTACGTCGCCCTCGCGCGGGCGCGTGCGTTGTGCACGTACGCCGCACTGACGATCGCCGCGGACGACCCGCGCCGCGCGCTCGCGGTCTCGATGGCGAAGGCGGGGGTGGGCGATTGTCAGCGTCTCGTCGCCAAGGAGTCCCTCCAGATCCACGGCGGCGTCGGCTACACGTGGGAGCACCCGCTGCACCTGCACCTTCGCCGTCTCAAGACCGACGACGCCCTGTGTGGTACCGCCGCCGAACACCGTGGCCGCGTCGCCGACATCCTCGGACTGTGAGCCGGCGCCGAGCGCCTCTTCAGCGCGGCAGGCCGAGGATGCGTTCGGCGATGATGTTGCGCTGGATCTCGGAGGTGCCGCCCGCGATCGTGTTCGCGAACGTGCGGAAATAGTTCGTCATCCAGGGCAGCTCACGGCTCGACGCCACACCGGACATCCTCGACAGGTCCAAGGCGTCGGCGCCGAGGGCTTCGGCCGCCAAGAGGTCGAGGCGCTGCTCGGTCTCGCTGCCGTAGAGCTTGAGGATGGAGTGCTCCGGCGCCGCCCGGCCCTTGGCAGCCTTGGCGAAACCCCGGTACCCCATGAGCCAGAGGGCCTGCACGTCGATCGCGAGCGTCGCGAGGCGATCTCGCAAGGCGCCGTCGGCGGTGGGACAAAGCGTCTCGCGGACGACGCCGAGGGCGCGTTCGGTGTTGGTGGCTTGGTTGACCCACAGCATCGCGCGCTCGTGGGAGAGCGACGTGTTCGCGATCGCCCAGCCACCGTCGAGCTCGCCGACGAGGTTCTCGACGGGAACCTCCACGTCGGTGAAGAAGACCTCGTTGAAGTCGGCGTGGCCCTTCTCGGTGATCTCGAGCAGAGGCCGGCACTCGATGCCGGGGCTCGCCATGTCGACGATCAGCGCCGAGATCCCCTTGTGCTTGGGCGCGTCTGTGTCGGTGCGCACGAACGCCATGCAGTAGGTCGCGTCGTGGGCTCCGCTGGTCCACACCTTCTGGCCGTCGACGACGAAGCTGTCGCCGCGGCGCACCGCTCGGGTGGACAGTGCGGCGAGGTCGCTGCCCGCGCCCGGCTCGCTCATGCCCACGCACCACGTGACCTCGGCCTTCAGCGTCGGGATCGCGTAGCGCTCGATCTGGTCCTCGGTACCGCGGTCGACGATCGAGGGCGTGCAGATCGACAGGCCCTGTGGGTTGGACGCCCGCTGGATCTCGCGCCGCGCGAGCTCCTCGAAGTAGATCATCTGCTCGACGGGCGACGCGTCACGACCCCCGAAGCGGGGTGGCCAGCCCGGCACCAGCCAGCCGTCGTCGAACATCGCGCGCTGGAACCTGCGCGCCCACTCCGGCATGTGCGCTGTGGAACGCCGCGGGGCGGACGCCATCTCGGCCCGGCTCGGTGCGTGCTCGCCCAGCCAGGCCACGAGTCGGTCGCGGAACTCCTCCTCGGCCGCTTCGTAGTGGAGCTGCATCAGCGCAGCGCGCCCGGCTCGTCGATCCAGCGGTTGAGCGCGACGGTGCGCTGGTTGCGCACGTGGAAGACATGGGTGACGGCACGCCGCACCCGTCGCTGCTGGCCGGCGGTGTGGACGACCTGACGCAGGAGGTAGTCGGCGGCATCGCCGTGGTCGACCTCGGCGTAGGCGTGCACACGGAAGTTCTCGACCTCGATGCCGTAGTGGTCACGCATGCCCTCGTACATGAGCTTCGCGTATCCGGTGGACGCCGCGAAGCGCTCCCCGGCCCACCCGAACGCGGCGAGGCCCTCCTCGTAGCTGCGGCGCATGTAGTACAGCGTCGTGAACACCGCTCCGATCGTCTCGGGGATCGCGACGTAGTCGTCGAGCCGAGCGTCGCTGATGCCGAGCATCTGCGCCCACTCGTACTTCATGTCGACGTGGTTGCGGTCTCCGGTGAAGCCGGTCTCGTCGGCGAGGTTCTGGAGCCAATGGACGAAGTGCTCGCTGGTCCCGAGCAGCAGGGAGTCAACGTCGGGGGCGTTGGAGACGAGCGAACCGAACTCGGACGTGTAGAAGCGGCCCATGAAGTAGTACTCGAGGCAGAACCGCTTCAGGAACTCCGTCGACAGGGTGCCGTCGGCGACGTGTTCCCAGAGGAGGTTCTTGGCCGTGCACACCTCCGCTTGGACAGCCTCGAGCTGGTCCATGAACTCGGCGGCACCGAGCGCCTCACCGTCCTCGGCGTGAGTGTCCCGGCGGATGTCCTTGAACTCGCGGGTCTCGTCGCCCATGTCCGTCGCTCCGCGTCCCTGGCCGGGAGTCGTGCAAGAGGTCGTGCAAGGAGTCTTGCACGACCTTGTGTCGATTGCACGCGATGCCTTGCCAGCAGGTCTTGTGATTAGCAGGCCGAGGTGCTTCCTCGATTGACGTCCACGGGACGCGGTGCGTGGTTCCCGGGATCGGTAGGAGGGAGCGCCGAGCGCCTTTGTGATTAGCAGGCCGAGGTGCTTCCTCGATTGACGTCCACGGGACGCGGTGCGTGGTTCCCGGGATCGGTAGGAGGGAGCGCCGAGCGCCTTTGTGATTAGCAGGCCGAGGTGCTTCCTCGATTGACGTCCACGGGACGCGGTGCGTGGTTCCCGGGATCGGTAGGAGGGAGCGCCGAGCGCCTCGATTGAGGTCCAGGTGCGCCTCGTGACGTTCCCGGGATCGGTAGGAGGGAGCGCCGAGCGCCTTTGTCATCTGATGCGGTAGTCGACCCTGCCGCCGGTGGCGAACAAGCGCTGGCCCTCGAGGACGCTCTCCGGGTCCGAGCCGAGCGCGAGCATCGCGTCGGCAAGTGCGAGTGCCTGGGATCGACTCAGCTCCTGGGCCATCCACGCCGCCCGCAGCGTCGTCTGGACGGCAGTTCGTGGTCGGGCCGCGATGGTCTCGGCGATCCAGCGAGCGCGTTCGAGGAGGTCGCCGTCGGGGCTGACCTCGCTCACGAGGCCGATCTCGTAGGCCCGTTGGGCGCTCATGCGCTCGTGGGCGCCGAGGAGCTGCATGCGCAACAGCTCTCCCAAGGGCATCCGCTGCTGCATGTGCACGGTCTCGAAGCTCGCCACCATGCCGTAGGTGACGTGCGGGTCGAAGAACGTAGCGCTCTGCGCGGCGACGATCACGTCGGCCTCGCCGAGCATGTAGAACGCCCCACCGCAGGCCATCCCGTTGACGGCAGCGATCACGGGCTTCCACAGGTCACAGCTCTTGGGCCCGATGTTCGCGCCCGGGTCGTCGAAGTGCGCCCGGGAGCCGCGGTCCTGGGCAGCGATGTCGTCGCGGCGCGAGTCGATCGCCTCGGCCCGGTCGATCCCCGTGCAGAACGCCCTGTCGCCCGCGCCCGTGAGGACCGCGGCGCCGACGTCGTCGTTGTGACGCAGCGAACGCCAGATGTCGTGCAGTTCCCGCTGCATCGCGGCGTCGAAGGCGTTGTGGACCTCGGGTCGGTCCAGGACGACCCACGCGACGCCGTTCTCCTCGCGGTAGTCGACCCTGGTGTGATCGCTCATCGTCCCCCGTTCCGGTACGCTCGTACAAGGATTCTTGCACGACGCACCCCGGGTCGAGGGGGACGCAGTGGCCAACTCCGCGCTACCGGATCCCGACCCCGACACGCGTGCCTTCTGGGACGCTGCCGCCGAAGGCCGGCTCCTCCTGAGACGCTGCCGCGACTGTGGCGAGCACCACTTCTACCCGCGCCCGTTCTGCCCGAGTTGTTGGAGTCGAGACGTCGAGTGGGTCGAGGCCTCCGGCCGCGCGACGCTGTACACCTACTCCGTGGTACGGCGCAACGACCTGCCGCCGTGGCACGAACGCGTTCCTTACGTCCCGGCGGTGGTCGATCTCGACGAGGGCCCCCGCATGATGACGAACGTCGTCGGGATCGCACCCGACGACGTCGCCATCGACATGGAACTGGTGGTCGAATTCCGGGACGAGGACGACGGTGTCGGGGTCCCGGTCTTCCGTCCGGCTCGAGAGCCGTAGACCTCAGTAGCGGCGGCCGCCACCGTAGTTGCCGCCACCGCCACCGCCACCGCCGCCACCGCGGGGGCGGGGCTTGTCGTCGGCGGGGTTGACCCGCAGCGAGCGACCGCCGAGGTCGCTGCCGTCGAGCTTCTCCTGGGCCTGCTTCGCCTCGTCCTCGTTCGACATCTCGACGAAGCCGAACCCGCGGGACCGCTGGGTGTCACGGTCGAGGATCACCCGGGCCGAGGTGACCGAACCCACGGTTTCGAAGTGACGGCGCAGGTCGTCGTCGTCGGTGTTGAACGGAAGGTTGCCGACGTAGAGCTTGGTACCGGACATAGACGATGCTCACAGACGTGTCGTGTGGTTGAACTCGGCTCACCCATCGCACACGGCTGAGGCTGCGCCGGACCGGTGACCTGATGGCCACCGGCGGCGAAGCCTAACGCGAGGACCGCGTCCGTGTCCCACTCAGGTGAGCACTCGCCGCCGGAACCCGTTCATGCCGGTGCGGGCGAGCAGCAGGGTGAAGGCGATCATGGCGGGGTAGACGACCCAGAGCGACATGTGCGGGATCGGCACGAGCGCCGCTCGGAACGCCTCGCTCATGTACACGAGCGGGTTGACCAAGACGGCGATCTGGAGCCACTTGATCGTGGCGAGGCTCGACCACGGGTAGTACACGCAGCCGAGGAAGGTCATCGGGATCAGCAGCAGCGAGAACACGAGGCTCACCTGCTGGGGCGCGACCTTGGTCCCGATCGTGAGCCCGAGCGACGCCCCGAGGACCGCTGCGATCGGCAGTGCCGTTATCAACACGGGCCAGTTCACGTGGAGCGTGATCGGCTCGGCCGGGATGACGAGCGCGAGCGGGAAGACCACCAGGGCCGAGAGCATGCCCTGGATGGCGCCGGCCGCGATCTTCTGGAACGCGAGCAATCCGACGGGCAGCGGTGCCATCACGCGGTCCTCGATCTCGCGTGTGTAGCCGAAGTCCTGCACGAGCGGCAGGGCGACGGCCTGGATCCCGGTGAAGATCACTGCCGACCCCAACAGGCCGCCCATGATGATCGAGTTGAAGGCACCTTCGCTCGACCCGCTGCCGCCGATGCCCTGGCCGATCTGGGGGAACACGTACGTGAACACGAACAGCAACAAGAAGGGCTGCATGATCGTGCGCGACAGGAATGGCAGGAGCTCGCGGCGCAGGACGCGCAGGTCGCGCAGGGTGAGCGCCCAGAAGGCGGTCATCGCCGCACGCCGCGGCGGCTTGTGCGAAGCGAGGGAGACGGGGCTCGGGGCTGTTGCGGTCGTCATTCGCGAAGGTCCTTCCCGGTGAGGCTTATGAAGACGGTCTCGAGGGTGGTCTCGGTCATCGAGACGTCGGTGATCGTGGCGTCCACCTTCTCGGCGGTCTCGATCACCCGCCCGAGGATCCCGTCGGTGCCGTGCACGAACAGGCGCACGCACTCGTCGTCGGCCTCGGCGGTGGCGACGCCCTCGATCGACTCCAGCGCGGCAGCGAAGGCGTCGAGGTCGCCGAGCGCCAGGATCGTCACGAGAGAGTCGGCTTCGACGGATCGCTTGAGCCCCTGGGGGGTGTCGAGGGCGAGGATGCGGCCGTGGTCCATGATCGCCACGCGGTCGCAGAGCTGGTCCGCCTCCTCCATGTAGTGCGTGGTGAGCAGGATCGTCTGGCCCGCCTCGTGCAGCTCCTGCAGGATGTCCCAGAGAGCGAGGCGGCTCTGTGGGTCGAGACCCGTCGTCGGCTCGTCGAGGAAGAGCACCTTGGGTCGGTGCATGATCGCCCTCGCGACCATGAGGCGCTGGGCCATGCCCCCCGAGAGGGACGCGACCTCGGTCCGGGCCCGCTCGGCGAGGCGGAACTGCTCGAGGAGGCGGTCCGCCTCCGTGCGGGCTTCCCCGGCGGCGAGGCCGAAGTAGCGGCCGTGGTAGTAGAGGTTCTCGTAGACGGTGAGGCTGCGGTCGAGCGTGTTGGTCTGGGTGACCACGCCGATGACCTGCTTGGTGTCCGAGGGGTGGGCTACGACGTCGACGCCGTCCACCTCCGCCGTGCCCGACGTCGGGATCACGCGGGTCGTGAGCATCCCGATCGTGGTCGTCTTGCCGGCGCCGTTGGGGCCGAGGAGGCCGTAGATCTCGCCGCGGCGCACTTCGAGGTCGAGGCGGTCTACCGCCCGGAACGCCTTGGGGGCTTGCTCGCCGTCCGCGGGAGCGTCGGCGTCGGCACGCTCCGGCGGCGGTCCCGTACCTGCCCCCGGACCCCCGGGGGCGAAGCCGCCCGGCGGGCCGGCAGGGATGCCGGCGAACTCCTTGGTGAGCTGGTGAGTGCGGATCACCACCGCGGCGGTGGCCTCAGGCTCGGTCTCTGGCATGGGTGTGTTCTCCGTGGTCGGCTCCGGCGGCGTTCTGTGCGATGCGAGCGAGGACGTTGCGGAAGGTGGCGATGCTGCGCGGCGGGATCCCCTCGACGAGGCTGGCGTCGAGGGCGTCCATCGACGTGAGGAGCTGGTCTCGCAACGCCACCCCCGCGGGCGTGGCCGTCACGCGCAGCATCCGCCTGTCGGTGGGGTCCCTGGTGCGTTCGATCAGGCCGGCGGTCTCCATGCGGTCGAGGTGGCGAGTCAGCGTCGGTCCCTCGATCTGCAACACGTCGGCGAGCTGTCGCTGGATGAAGCCGGGGCAGCGGCACACGACGTTGAGGACGATCCAGTCCGTCAGCGAGCTGCCGCGGGCGGCCAGTTCCTCGTCGGCTCTGCGGCGCACGCTCTTGGCGGCGAGTGCGATCTCGCGTCCGATGCGGTCCGGATCGGGCCTGTCCATGGGCCGAACATTAGCAAGCTAATCATTCGGCGTCTAACCATTAAGTGCCTATCGGTCCAGCCCCGCCGTAACCGCGCGCGCCCGGAACTGGGATCTGAAGCGTTCACTGCTGGTCGGTCCCGAGGATGATCGTGCTCGCCGAGCTGAACCAGCCGCCGGTGCCGTTAACGCAACACACCCGTGCGCCGGCGACCTGACGCGGACCACACTCGCCACGGAGCTGACGCACCCCCTCGACGAGCAGGAACACCCCGCGCATGCCGGGGTGGCACGACGACAGGCCGCCACCGTCGGTGTTCGTCGGCAGCGCGCCGCCGACGCGCAAGCGGCCGTCCTCGACGAAGGCACCGGCCTCGCCCTTGCCGCAGAAGCCGAGGTCTTCGAGGCTGAGCAGCACCATCGGTGTGAACGCGTCGTAGAGCTGGCACACGTCTACGTCAGCGGGGGTGAGCCCGGCGCGAGCGAACGCGGGCGGTCCACTCGTCGCGGCGGGCGAGACCGTGAAGTCCTCCCATTCGCTCATGGTGGTGTGCGAGACCGCCTCGCCGGTGCCCAGGATCCACACCGGCGTCTTGGCGCAGTCACGCGCCCGCGCCGCCGACGTGACGACGACGGCGCCGCCCCCGTCGGAGCGGATGCAGCAGTGCAGCTTGGTGAGGGGGTCCGCCATCATCGGCGCGTCGGCGACGTCGTCGATCGTGATCGGGTCGCGGTAGTAGGCGTCGGGGTTGAGCGCGGCGTTGTGGCGCGTCGACACGGCGATCTCGGCGAGCTGCTCGATCGTCGTCCCGTACTCGTGCATGTGGCGGCGGGCCGCCATCGCGTACTTGGCCATGATCGTGTGACCGTACGGCGCGTCGAACTGGGCCGGCCCGCGGTTGCCGAAGCTCAGGTTCGCCCGCCGGCTGCTGCGCTTCAGGTTCGCCCGCGCGGTCGATCCGTAGGCGATGAGGACGGTCTCGGCAAGCCCCGCCTCGATCGCGGCAAGCGCGTGCTCGACGTAGAACTCCCACGTCGCGCCGCCCACCCCCGACGAGTCGATCCAGCGCGGGCGCAGTCCGAGGTACTCGGCGACCTCGATCGGGGCCAGCGCGCCGGTCCCGTGGGACATGAAGCCGTCGACGTCGGCCTTGGTCAGGCCGGCATCCGCGAGCGCACGGCTCGCGCCCTGGAAGTGGAGCTCGAAAGCGCTCTTGTCGTCGACGCGACCGCAGTCGCTGAGAGCGGCACCAACGATGGCCGCCGGCATCGCTCAGGAACCCCCGCCCCCGCCACCACCGAGTGTGAGACCGGCGCTGCGTGTCCCGAACAGGTTCGTGTTGACGGCGTTCGAGATCTCCGCCGCCTTCCACTTGCGCGGTCCCTTGGGAGTCTTCGTCGTGGCCTCGACCCGCCACGGCTTGTACAACGAGATCTCGTCGCCGACGGCCCTGAAGACCTGACCCGTGACGTGGATCGACTGATCCGACGCCAGCCACGCGACCATCGGCGCCGAGTTCGCGGGGTTGAGGCGCTCGAAACCGTCGTCGTCGTAAGCCTCCGGGTTCTTGACCTCGACACGCCCGGCCACGAGGCCGCCGGACATGCGGGTGGCACCACCGGGAGCGATCGCGTTGGCACGCACGCCGTACTGTTGGAGCTCGAGGCTCGAGACGACGGTGAGCGCCGCGATGCCGGCCTTGGCCGCCCCGTAGTTCGCCTGCCCGACGTTGCCCACGAGTCCAGCGGAGCTGACGGTGTTCACGATGGCCGCCCGCCGGGCGGTACCGGCCTTGGCCTGGGTCCGCCAGTAGTTGGCCGCGTGGTGGGTGCACGCGAAGGTGCCCTTGAGGTGCACTCCGATCACCGCGTCGAACATTTCCTCGGTCATGCCCACGATCATCTTGTCGCGGAGGATCCCCGCGTTGTTCACGAGGACGTCGAGACCGCCGAACGCATCGACGGCCGCGGCCACGATCCTGGCGGCGCCGCCCCAGTCGGACACGTCGTCGTAGTTGGCGACCGCCTCGCCTCCGCGAGAGCGGATCAGGTCGACGACCTCGTCCGCGGGGGCCTGGTCGGTTCCGGAGCCGTCGACGGCTCCGCCCGCGTCGTTGACCACGACGCGGGCGCCCTCGGCGGCGAGCTCGAGCGCCTCGCCCCGCCCGACGCCACGTCCCGCACCGGTGACGATCGCAACCTTGTCGGCGAGCAAGCCCATCGGGCCTCCAGGTGCGCCATGCGCCGTACGCCGCGCGTGGACGGGGAGCGACGTCGCGTGTAGAACCCTGACACGAGTGTCAGAGATCGTAGAACGAGGGTGTGTCGGTGTCGAGCGTTGCCCAACGGGTCTCCGTCGAGGTACTCCGGCGCTGGAAGGGGATCCGATGAGGGCGGGCCCGATCCGGATGCTGCCCCAGGTGACGCCCCTGAGCGAGGCGTTCTGGACGGGCGGCGCCACAGCCGAGTTGCGCATCCTGTGCTGTCACGGGTGCGGATACTGGATCCACCCCCCGGCGCCTGTGTGCCCGCGGTGCTGGTCCCGCGAGGTCTCCCCCCGGACAGCCTCGGGCCGGGCGACGGTGCACACCTTCACGGTCAACCACCAGGTGTGGAACCCGACCTGGGAGCATCCGTACGCGATCGCCGTCGTCGAACTCGCCGAGCAACAGGGGTTGCGGCTCACGACGAACCTCGTCGGCATCTCAGCGGAGGAGGTGCGCATCGGCATGGACGTGGAGGTGGTGTTCGAACAGCACGAGGACGTGTGGCTTCCGCTGTTCGCGCCGGTGGAGGGCGCGGGTGGGTGAGAGGCCGGAACGCAACGCCGTCGTGAGCGGGATCGGCCAGTCCCAGGTGGGCCGGCGCCTCATGCGTGACGGCCTCGACCTGACCGTCGAGGCAGCCCTGGCCGCGATCGCGGACGCCGGCCTCGTGCCCTCCGATGTCGACGGGCTTGCGAGCTACCCAGGCCACATGCCCTACATGGCCGACTTCTCCGGGCCCGGCACGCCCACGGTCCAGGACGCGTTGCGCCTCGAGCTCAACTGGCACCACGGCGGCCTCGAAGGACCCGCGCAGATCTCGGCCTTCGTCGCCGCGTGCCTCGCCGTCGCTGCCGGTCTCGCGCGCCACGTGCTCGTCTACCGCACCGTCACCGAGGCGTCGGCACGTGCGTCCGACTTCGCCGCATCGAAGGGCGGAGGTTCCGGTGTCGGGGCTACGGCGCCACGCGCGGGTGGCGACATGGCGTGGTTGCAACCTTTCGGAGCGGTGTCGGCAGCAAACTGGCTCGCGATGTACGCCCAGCGCCACATGCACGAGTTCGGCACGACCCGCGAGCAGATGGCCCAGATCGCCATCAACTGCAGGCGCAACGCCGGACTCAACCCGAGGGCCGTATACCGTGATCCCCTCGGCCTCGACGAATACCTCGCGGCCCGCATTGTCACGACGCCGTTCTGCCTCTACGACTGCGACGCGCCCGTGGACGGATCCACCGCCGTGGTCGTCTCCCACCGCGGCCACGCCGAGGACATGCCCGGACCGGCCGTGGGGGTCGACGCGGTCGGGACCGCGATCAGGGGACGGCCGTCGTGGGACCAGTGGCAGGACCTGACGACCTTTGCCTGCCGCGACGCCGCCGCCCAGATGTGGGGTCGCACCGAGCTGGGCCCCGCTGACGTCGACGTGGCCCAGCTCTACGACGGCTTCTCGTGGTTGGCGATGGCGTGGTTGGAGGCCCTCGGCTTCTGCGCCAAGGGTGAGAGCGGGCCCTTCGTCGAGGGAGGCGCTGCGATCGCGCTCGACGGGGCGCTGCCGCTGAACACGGCGGGCGGTCAGCTCTCGGCCGGCCGCCTACACGGATACGGGCTCCTCCACGAGGCCGTGACTCAGCTCCGCGGCGATGCTGGCGAGCGCCAGGTGGCGGGAGCCGAGGTCGCCGTCGTCGCGACGGGCGGGGGCCCGATCGCGGGTTGCGTCACCCTCGTTCGCTCTCCTTGAGCAGGTCGCGGATCTCCTCGAGCACGTCGAGCTCGGTCGGTTCCGCCTCGCCGGCTTCGATCTCCTTCTTGCGGAACTCGCGCATCTTGTTGATGGCCTTGACCACGAGGAAGATCGCGAGTGCGATGATCACGAAGCTGATCAGTGCGTTGACGAACGAGCCGTAGCGGATCGTTCCATTGCCGATCGTGATCGTGAGCGAGGAGAAGTCCGGCTGTCCTCCGATCGCGGCGATGACCTGCATGAGGATGTCGTCGACGAAGGACTTCACGATCGCGGCGAAGGCGGCGCCGATCACTACCGCCACGGCCAGGTCGACGACGTCGCCCTTGCTGATGAACTCCTTGAATTCGGCGACGATGCCCTTCTTGTCACCCTCGGCCATGGTGCCTCCGTTGTCTTGCTCTGCGGCGACGAAGGTAGCTGCGCGAGGTCGCCCCCCTGTCCCGTTCCGGGCGCCTGGCGACGAACGGGGATCGGTCAGCGCCGGAGGCGGTGCGAGCCCATCGGCGCGGGAGGCCTGACGGGCGGGCTGTATGCGGGATCGGGATGACCGAGCAGTACCAGGGCGGCCGGACGGGTGCCGGAGTCGAGGGCGAGGGAAGCGGCCGCGGCGTCGGGGCAGAAGACCGGGGCGGCGATCCAGCACGACGCGATGCGGTACTCGGCGGCAGCGAGCATCAGGTTCTGAACCGAGGCGCCCAGGCTCAGGAGAGCCATCGCCCACTCCGCATCGCGACGCCGGACGTCGGGGTAGTCGTCGAGGCCGTCCCACACGAGGCAGCCGAGCACGGCCGCCGGCGCCGATGCGATGCGCTGGACCGAGGTCTCGCACAGACGCGTGGCCTCGTCCTCGCCGATGCCGTCGCGGCGCAGGTCCTCCAGCCACGCGTCCGCCATCGCGTCGGCGAGACGGCGCCGCGCCGATCCGCCGAGGACGACGTGGCGCCACGGCCTGGAGTGGTGCGGCGCCGGTGCGAGAAGCGCCGCCTCGACGCAGGTCTCGAGAACGGCCTCGTCGACGGGGTCGGGAGCGAAGCTGCGGATCGAGCGGCGCCGCGCGATCCACTCGGGCACTCCGCTCACCGGAAGAGATCCTCCTGTGGGGGCCGGATCAGGTCGCGTCCGCTGCCGTCGCCGTCGAGGCGCAAGCCGCGCACGAGGGCGACAGGGGCGTTGCGCGACTTGCCCTTCACTATGTCGGCGGCCGCCGCGAGCTCGTCGGCGAGGGCGACCTCGGTGACTGCGAGCTCACGTCCGCAGGCGTCACGTGACCCCCGGTGGTCGGTGGTCGGGGCGAAGCCGGCCACACCGAGGGCGACGTCGGTGAGGCCCTTGCGCCAGGGCCGCCCGAACGTGTCGCTCACGACGACGCCGACCACGTCGAGGCCGAAGCGCCGGCACAGCGCCGCCCGCAGCCGGCGCGCGGAACGGTCGGGGTCCTTGGGCAGGAGCGCGGCCACGCCGGCAGCGGTGTTGGACAGGTCTACCCCTGCGTTCGCGCACACGTAGCCGTGGGTGGTCTCGGAGATCACGAGGTCACCGCGGCGGCGCAGGATCCTGCGTGACTCGGCGAGCACGACGTCGGACTTGGCGGCGGGATCCGTCTCGTCGAGCTCGACGAGGCGCCCCTCGGCCTTCGACACGACCTTGGACGTGACGACGACGACGTCGTGGTCGCGCAGTCCGCCTGCACGCTCGCAGGCGTCTCCCACGACCGCGCCGAGGTCGTCGCCGGGGTGCACCTCGCCGATGCCGCCGAGGGCGGTGATCACGAGAGCGCCTCCGATCAGGGCGGCGTCGTCGACGTCGGGGCGCGACGCAGGGCTCACAGCTCGAGCCGTTCGAGCACGGTGTGAGCGAGGGCGGTGGCGACGTCGTCGTCGACCATCATCGTGTCCGCGACGACTGCCTCGACTCCGGTGGCCGAGACGTCCGCGGCCCGGGCGGCATCGGCGGTGTCGATCACGAGTGCATCCACGAGTCCCGTGTAGCCGGCGGCGACGCCGACGCAGGAGACGTCGAGGCCCACGGCCGGCAGGAGCCGGTCGGCGGGGCCGCGCACGGGGGCCCCGTCGACGATCGGGCTCACACCGACGCAACGCACCTTGCGTCCTTCCAAGGCGTCGCGGACACCCGCCAGTGCGACGATCGGACCGACGGAGACGACCGGGTTCGACGGGCACACGACGATGCCGCGTGCGGTCGCGAGCGCGTCGAGCACCTCCGCGGTGGGCGCGGCGGACTCGATGCCGTCGTAACGGACATCGAGTACGGGGTCGGCCATGTGCCTGCGGATCAGGTACTCCTGGAAGTGCAGCGGGACCGCCTCGGAGTCGACCTCGCAGACGATCGTGTTGGTGACGCGGTCGTCGCTCATGGGGAGCACGCGCGATCGCACACCCCATGCCGAGGCGATCTCGGCGGTCGTCTCGGTGAGGGTGGCACCGGCCTCGAGGCGCCCGGTCCTGTACAGGTGCGTCCCGAGGTCGCGGTCGCCGAGCTGGAACCAGGTCGGCATGCCGTAGCGCGCCAAGGTCTGCGCGCACGACCACGTCTCGCCGGCCAGACCCCAGCCCTGCTCGCGGTCGGAGACGCCGGCGAGGCCGTACGTCACGGTGTCGAGGTCGGGCGAGACCCACAGCCCGTGGACCTCGATGTCGTCGGCGGTGTTGACGACGATCGTGACGTCCTCGGGCGGTACCGCACGGACGAGTCCGCGCAGGAACTTCGACGCGCCGACCCCGCCGGCGAGCGCGACGATCATCGCGGTCGACCCTCACCCGGCGTGACGAGGTCGAGGTCGGCGAGGTCGACCGTGGCTCCGCACGCGCTGCACGTGTGCGTGAGGCGGACCGTGCCGCCGCAGCCACGGTGGTGGGCCAGCGCCGACGGAGGCTCGTCGTAGTGGCGCATGCCCCACACCGCCAGCGCGTCGAGCACAGGCGCGATCTCGCGGCCCTTGTCCGTGAGCGTGTAGCCGCGGGGTTCGACGCGGTCGACGATGCCCTCGTCCTCGAGCAGGCGCAGCCTGTCGGCGAGCAGGTTCGGTGGGATGCCGCCCAGAAGCGCTTGCATCTGGGTGTAGCGCAGTGGTTCCAGGAGGAGCTCGCGCACGATCAAGAGGGTCCAGCGATCGCCGACGACCTCGAGCGACCTCGCCACGGGGCACGCGAGCTGGTAGGGCTTCGACATCGTGGGGCGACGGTACCAGCTGGTGCGCACCGCTTCAGTTTCTGTAGTCCGGTGCTTGCTTTTCTGTAGTGAGTGCGTACTCTTGGCGCCCCCCGAACCGGGACGAGGTGACATTGACCCCGCCGACGACGACGCTGTCCCCGGTCTCACACGCCGACCTCGCGCACATGCCCCTCGATGCGCTGCTCTCCGCCGCGGCTGGCGTTCGTGACGTCGCGCACGGCAAGCGCGTCACCTTCTCCCCGAAGGTCTTCGTCCCGCTGACGCGCCTGTGCCGCGACCGTTGCGGCTACTGCACCTTCGCGACCGCGCCCGCTCGCGTCGAGTCGCCCTTCCTCGGCCTCGACGAAGTGCTGACGATCGCCCGCGCAGGCGCTGCCGCCGGCTGCCACGAGGCGCTGTTCACGCTGGGAGAGGCACCCGAGGCCCGCTATCCGGACGCAGCCGCGTGGCTCGCCGAGCACGGCTTCGCCGACACCGTGACCTACCTGGCAGAGGCCGCAAGGGCGGTCACCGCCGAGACCGGCCTTCTCGTACACGCCAACGCCGGTGCCCTGTCCCGTGACGATCTCGCCGTCCTGCGTGAGGTCGCGCCGAGCCAGGGCATGATGGTCGAGTCCCTGTCGAGACGACTGCACGAGCCCGGCGGGGCCCACCATCGCTGCCCCGACAAGACACCTGCACGCCGCCTCGCCACGCTCGAGGCAGCGGGTGAGCTGGGGATCGCGTTCACGACGGGGATCCTCGTGGGCATCGGCGAGACCTTCGCAGAGCGCGTCGAGGCGCTCGAGGCGATCGCCGCGTCGCACAGGCGCCACGGCCACGTGCAGGAGGTGATCGTCCAGAACTTCCTGCCCAAGGCAGGCACCAAGATGCACGCGGCGGCACCGGCCGACACGGGCGAGTACCTGCGCTCGCTCGCTGCCGCGCGACTCGTCCTCCCACCGGACGTGCACCTGCAGGCGCCACCGAACCTGTCGGAGGACTTCGGGCGCCTGCTCGACGCAGGCATCGACGACTGGGGCGGGGTCTCGCCCGTGACGGCCGACCACGTCAACCCCGAGCGGCCGTGGCCCGCGCTCGAGCGCCTCGCGTCCGTGACCGAGGCGGCCGGGTTCGCGCTAGCGCCCCGCCTGACCGTCTATCCCGAGTTCGTCGCTGCACGAGAGACCTGGATCGACCAGGCCCTGCAATTCGCCGTACTCGACCGCGCCGATTCGGAGTGGCTCGCACGCGAGGGGCTGTGGTGCTCGGGTGGGCACGAGGAGCCGCCGGCGATGCGGCCTCGGTCGGGATCCCGCGCTTCCCGCCCACGTGGTCCCGTCGCTGCGGTCGTCGCCGCCGCGGCTGCGGGTGAGGAGCTCGACGAGGACGCGATCGTCACGCTCTTCGGGGCGCGCGGCCCCGAGGTGGCCGACGTGTGCGAGCTCGCCGACTACCTGCGGTCCCGCACGGTGGGCGACGTCGTGACCTTCGTCGTGAACCGCAACGTCAACTACACGAACGTGTGCACCTTCAAGTGCCGCTTCTGCGGGTTCAGCAAGGGGCCGCTGTCGCTGGACCTGCGCGGTACGCCGTACCTGTTGACGCTCGAGGACATCCAGGAGCGCGTCGTCGAGGCTGTCGCCAAGGGCGCCACCGAGGTCTGCCTCCAAGGCGGCATCCACCCCGACTTCGACGGCGACTACTACGTGGCCGTGACCGAGGCGGTGAAGTCGGCGGCGCCGTCGATCCACGTGCACGGCTTCACCGCGCTCGAGGTGACCGAGGGCGCCCGTCGTCTCGGCGTGCCGCTGCGGGACTACCTGGTGCGGTTGCGCGATGCCGGCCTCGGGACGCTGCCGGGTACCGCTGCCGAGATCCTCGACGACGAGGTCCGCGCGGTGATCTGTCCCGACAAGATCTCGACCCAGCAGTGGCTCGACTGCCACGAGACAGCGCACTCGGTGGGGCTGCGCTCGAACGTGACGATCATGTACGGACACGTCGAGACGCCGCGCGCGTGGGCACGTCACATCGTCGCGACGCGGGATCTCCAGAAGCGCACGGGTGGGTTCACCGAGTTCGTCCCCCTGCCGTTCGTGCACATGGCCGCACCGCTGTACCTCCAGCACCGGGCGCGGCCCGGGCCGACCTTCCGCGAGGCGATCCTCATGCACGCGGTCGGGCGCATCGCCTACGCGGGCTGGATCGACAACATCCAGGTGTCGTGGGTGAAGATGGGTGCCGCCGGCGTGCGGGCCGCGTTGGATGCCGGGGTCAACGACCTCGGCGGCACGCTCATGAACGAGAACATCTCACGTGCCGCCGGGGCCGAGCACGGCCAGGAGATGACCCCCGCCGGGTTCGCGGAGCTCGTTGCTCCGCTCGGGCGTGAGCTGCGGCAACGGAGCACGCTCTACTCGATGGTCGCTCGGCAGGCAGCCTCTTAGGATTGCGTGCCGTGGCCAACGAGAAGATGCGGGAGTACTGGAACGGCGAGTTCGTCGAGTCGTGGGTACGCGCACAGGCGGCCTACAACGCGATGCTGGAGCCCTTCAACGACGCGATCCTCGGGGCTGGGCCCGTGCGGGCCGGTGATCGAGTGGTCGACGTCGGTTGTGGCAGCGGTGCCCTGGCCCGTGCCGCCGGGGTCGTCGTCGGTGCCGCAGGGTCGGTCACCGGTCTCGACATCTCCGAGCCGATGCTGGGCCTCGCGCGCGACCTCTCGGCCGGCTTCGCGCAGGTGCGCTTCGTCTGTTGCGACGCCCAGAGCGAGGACCTCTCCGACATCGCCGCTGACGTGGTGGTCAGCCGTTTCGGGGTGATGTTCTTCGAGGACCCGGTAGCCGCGTTCGCCAACCTCGCTGCTGCGACGGCGAGTGGTGGCCGTCTCGCGTTCGCGTGCTGGCGTCCGGCCCTGGAGAACGAGTGGATCACGGTCCCGCTGCGGGCGGTGGTCGCTGTCGTCGGCGCGCCCGACCTTCCGGCGCCCGGCGCGCCGGGCCCGTTCCAGATGGGCGACGCCGACTTCGTACGCGAGACCCTGAGCGCTGCCGGGTGGGACGGGGTCGAGTTGAGCCGCTTCGACACCCGGATGTGCCCGGGGGGCGCACGTGACGTAGACGGCGCGGTGCGGTTCCTGACCGAGGACGCCGTCGGCCGTGCCCTGCTCGCCGACAAGCCCGACGACGTCCGAGCCCGCGCGGTCGCGGCAGTGCGTGAGGCCCTCGCCCCTCACTGGACCGAGGATCACGGCGTGCTTCTGGGGGCTGCCGCCTGGATCGTCACCGCCCGGCTCCCGTCCTGAACTCGCGGGAGGCCGGAGAAAAGGGATCGGCCCGCCGGGGCAGGCGGGCCGATCCGGGTGATCGGTGGGAACGGGAGGGGACGATCCCGGTCACACCTCGGGCCTGATCGACGCTCGGATGCGTCGGGGACGGCGATTGAGCGCCAGGCCCTTCGTGGTACGGCTTCGGATGGGGGACCGAGCCGCTGTGAGATCTCAGGCGGCGCGGCGGGCGAGCTTCTGGACCTGCTCGACCTGGGTGCTCACCTGCTTCTGGACCGCCTCGGTGAGCTCGCGGACCTGCTGACGGAGTTGCTCGATGTTGGTCACGACCTGGTCGGGCAGGCGAGCCTCGATCTGCTCGCGAGCCTTCTCGTTCAGCTTCACGAGCGCGTCGAGCTGGGTGCGGAGCTGGCCGTTGAGCGACTCGAGGTGCTCCTGGACGTCCTTCCCGGACGTCTCGACGCGGGAGACCCACTGCTCGACCTGCTCGCGGCGCGCCTTGCGCTGCTCTTCGAGCTGGTCCGACAGCTTCTTGACCTGGTCCTCGACCTGCTCGCGGGTCTGCTTGGCGCGCACCTGCAGCTGGTTCGAGGCGAACGAGGTCACCCCGATCGTCGCGTACACGGTGTCACGAGCGACTTCCTTGACGTCCATTTCCTGGCCTCTCGATGATGTTCCGTCGCCGGGCGCGCCACGTGTCGTCGTGGGGCTGGGAGCGGTGCACCCGGACCTTCCGATCGCTGCTAACTTTAGCACGCACTGCAAACTCCTGCAAGCGTTTTGTGCAACTGTGCTTAGCAGGGGTTTCGCCGGCCGAGCGGCGCCGGGTGCTTCTGTTTCCCACCCGACCGCTCTACGCTTCGCCTGCACGTCGTGGCCGACACGACGCGCAGACCAAGGTCCTGTAACCCACCACGTTTGCCTTTCATGGACCCAGATACCGAGATCGCGCCTTCGGGTGAGTTGAGCGGCGACTCCGCCAAGGTGCTGGTCGTGGTCCTCGGCGTCACCGACGGGACCCACCTCGAAGGTTGCGTCGCGTCCTTGTCGGCTCAGACCCACCGGCGTCTCACGGTCGCCTACGTGGGCACCCACGACGCCGTCTCACGCCCCGCGGCGCGACCGTTCGGCGACGCACGTGTCGAGGTGGAGTCGATGGCCGCTGTCGGCGCCGCGGCGAACGCCCTCCTCGCCAAGGCGCGCCCCTTCGACGTGGTCGTGTTCGTGCGCGACGACTCCGTGCTCGGCTCGGACGCGATCGAACGTGCATGCGGCGTGATAGCCAAGACCGGCGCCGGTGTGGTCGGGGCCAAGGTCGTCGACGCCGACCGCCCCGACGTGCTCGTCGAGGTCGGGATGAGTGCGGACCGCTTCGCGACCGCGTACTCACGCCTCGAGGGGACCGAACTCGACCAAGAGCAGTACGACGTGACGCGTCAGACGCTGTTCGTGTCGTTCGCGTTCCTCGCCATCCGCGCCGAGCTGCTCGAGCTCCTCGGGGGCTTCGACCCCGGCATCGTCGGTCCGGGCGCCGAGCTCGACCTCTGCTGGCGCGCCCGCATGGCCGGCAGGGAGGTCCTGTACACCTCGCTGGTCAACGTCGGCCAGCACGAGACCGACGTGCTCGAGGACCCCCACGAGCATGCCGACCTCGTGCGGCGCAACCGCCTGCGCACGGTGCTCAAGAACTACTCGCTCGGCCACACGATCATCGTGGGCGTCCAAGCCGTGGTCCTCGCGTTCGCGCAGGCGATAGCGGCACTCCTCGCGAGCCGCGACCGGGGCGAAGCAGCCCGCTACCTGCGGCCCTGGTCCTGGAACATGCGTCGCTTCGGCGAGCTGCGCAAGTTGCGACGCCAAGCACAGAAGGTCCGCGGGACGAACGATCGTGCGATCACGCGCCTGATGTTGGGGGGAACCGCCCGACTGCGTACCGCATCCGACGAGCGCACGGCCGAGACCGGCGAGACGCGTGGGGAGACCTTCGGGCGCACAGTCCGCTCGGTCTACGAGTCCCTGGGTGGGGCCTGGATCGTGGGCTTCCTCGTGCTCGTGCTGTTCATCCTCGTAGCGGGCCGTGCCCTCGTCGCCGGCCCGCTCCCCGCGGCCGATTCGCTCTCGCCCCCGTCGCAATCCGGTCTCGGGCTGCTCGGCAACTACCTGGCACCGTTCCGCGACGTCGAGCTCGGCACCCGGGCCGCGACGCCCGCGGGACAGGCGCTCGGCGGGATCTTCGGGTTCCTCGCGTTCGGTTCCGCCGCACTCGCCCAGAAGCTGCTGCTCTTCCTGGGGATCCCACTCGCCGCGGTCATGTGCTCGCGCAGCTTGCGCCCGACGATCGCCGCACGCGGCCCCCGAGCGATCGCGGCCACCTTCTACGTGCTCGTACCGCTCGCGTGGAACGCGGTATCCCACGGCGATCTCGGTGTCGTCGTGCTCGCGGTCCTGCTCCCGCCGATCTGTCGGAGGATGGCGCACCTGAGCGGATTCGGCGCATATGCCGAGGACGTGCCGCCCCTGCGGCGCAAGCTCGAGCTCGCGGCCCTACTCGCGTTCGCCACCGCGGCCGAGCCGGCAACGATCGTGGCGGTGGCCGTGGTGCTCGCCGGTTGGGTGGTCGGCTCGATCCTCGTCGGCGGGACGCGCCGCTGCCTCGTCGTGGCCTGGGATGTGCTGCAGGCAGCCCTCGGCGCGTTCATCCTGTTGTTCCCCTGGTCGTGGGAGCTGCTCGGCGGGGGAGCGTCGCAGGCCATGGGCGGCGTGAACTCGCCCTTGGGTTTCGCTGCCGTGCTTCGCTTCGACACCGGCCGTGTCGGCGGGACGCTGCTCGTCTACGGAGTCCTCCTCGCGGCGCTGTTGCCGGTACTGGTCTCCCGCGGCGACCGCTTCGAGTGGGTGACGCGCTGGTGGGGGGTCACGCTGTCGTCGTTCTTCGCAGCGTGGCTCCTGTCCCGCGGTCTGCTGCCCGACTTCGCCACACCCGAGGTACTGCTCGTACCGGCAGCGCTCGGCATCGCCGTTCTCGTCGGATGGGGCATCGACGCGTTCCGATCGGACCTGCCCGAGATGCGTTTCGGGCTGCGCCAGCCGGCAGCGTTCGTGCTCGTCGGCCTCGGCATCGTGGGCCTCGTCTCCCCGCTGACGGTGCTGCCGTCGGGGCGGCTCGGCCTTCCCCCGACCGACTGGCGCAAACAGCTCACGTGGCAGGCGGCGGAGGCGGAGAACTCCGGCGCGTTCGTCGACCTGTTCATGGGCACCGACGTCCCCGGCGAGCCGCGGGTGTTGCAGGGTGAGACCGCCTTCCTCGTCACCGGACCAGGCGGCCCCGACCTCGAGGACCTCTGGCTGCCCGCCTCGAATCCGGGGATAGACGGTCTCGAGGGTGTAGTGGCTTCGATAGCCGACGCCAAGGTTCCCTACCCGGGGCGGCTGCTGGCGCCCTTCGGGGTCCGCTACATCGTGGTGCCGACCGGCAACGACTCGATCGCCGAGGTGCTGGCAAGGGCGCTCGACCTCCGGCTCACCTTCCCCGACGACCATCGCAACGGCACGATCTACGAGAACCTGGCGTGGCGTCCTCGCGTGGGCACCGTCGCCGGTGCGATCCCCTCGGGAGAGCCCTCGGCCGCCGAGCTCGCCGCACCGGGTGCGGCACGGTCGGTGGACCCGTGGGCTCAGACGAGCCGGGCGGACTGGGAAGGCCGCGGCGGCGGGACGGCCTCGGCGGCGATACCGATGGACTCGTCGTTCCACGTGGAGGCGGACGGTGCGGGGTCGATCGCTCCCGAAGCCGCGTACGGGTGGGCGATGCAGTTCCCCGACACCCCCGTGACCGACCAAGCGCGGTTGGTACTGAATGCGGGACCGTGGCACCTGCTCGCCGTGGTCCTGGCTGCGCTGGCGTGGATCGTGGTGCTCGGCGGGATCATCGGCTTGCGAGGGCGTGATGGCACGACGAGACCGTGACCGCGGCCGCGGTGAGCGCGACCCGGACGAGGTGTTCGACTTCGAGACCGAAAGCGGTTTCGACGACCTCGACCTCGACGAGCACATCGACTTCGGCGATCTCGAGGAGGAGACCGATACCGGCTCCGGTACCGGCTCGGGCACGCCGCGTCCGGGCGGGGACGGCGGGACCGACGGGGCCGGCTCGAACCGTGCGATCGTGCTCGGCTTGATCATCCTCGTAATCGCGGTCGGGCTCGCGCTCTCCGCGATGTTCCCGGCTTCGGAGCCGGTGGCAACCGCGGGCGGTGGGGACGTGCAGCAGGTCTGGTTCTGCCCCGACACCCCCGGCGGTGGCAAGGTCGGCAGTGCCACGATATCGGTCGTGAACCTCACGGAGTCCCAGATGGAGGGCACCGTCACCTACCTCTCGGGTGACGGCGCGGCGCCCCCCGATCCGAAGCCGGTGACCGTCAAGGCCTTCGGGCGCGCGACCGTCAGCGCCGCTGATTCGCTCGGGGGCCGCCCGGGTGCCGCGATCGTCACGCTCCCTCCAGGGGCAGCCGCCGTCGCGGAGCAGGTGACCCGCTCCGCCGAGGATCCCAAGGGTGTTGCCGCCTACCCGTGCGCGTCGACGTCGAGTACCGAGTGGTACTTCCCCTCGGGGTCGACCAAGGCCGGTCGCCAGCAGTCACTCGTGCTCGTGAACCCGTCCCAGGACGCAGCGATCGTCGACGTCACGTTCAGGACCGAGGCGGGGGAGGAGCGTCCCGAGAAGGGCAGCGGCGTCTCACTGCCGCCGCGCAGCCAGACCATCCTCGACATCGACGCCAACCTCGTCATCCGGCGCGACAACGTCGCGACCGTCGTACGCACCGAGCGGGGCCGCGTCGTCGCCGCGCAGCGCATCTCCGTCGACGGCGCCGCCGGTTTCGGCGAGGGCCTCGGAGCACCCGCGGCGTCGAACACCTGGTACCTCACAGGCGGCCGCAGCGGTGGAGGCCAGACCCAGTCGATCGGCGTGTTCAACACCACCGGCGACCCGGGCACGTACACGGTCTCGGTCGATGCCGACCAGCAGGGCCAGATCGTCCCGCCCCTCGTCGACCAGGAGCTCGACCCAGGGGTGGCCACCACGGTCGACATGTCCGAGATCGGATCCGACGCGGCGGCCGGGTACGAGATCGAGACCACCGTGCCTTCGGTCGTCGACCAGATCCGCGGTTTCGAAGCGGGACGTGCCTACGTCGAAGGGGTGACCCAGACCGCGCGGCGCTGGGCGCTGCCGGCGTCGTCGGACGACGCGCGCGCGGACACGATCGAGGTGCTCAACCCCGGTAGCGAACAAGTGGACGTGGACGTGTACAGCCTCCGCGCCGACGGCAGCGACCGCCTCGAAGCGCTCGGTGACGGCTTCGCCCTGCCGGGTGGGTCACGTGTGTCGATCACGCTCTCGGACCTGAAGGCCCCGGCCGGTCCCGCGGGAATCGTGGTGGCTGCCAGCGACGGTGTGGTCGCCGCACGCTCGTTCGCGGCGGCCGGAGACCGTGCCGTCGAGGTCGGCTCGCCACTGCCGTGACACGATGACGGCCGCGATCGTCGCCACGGCAGGGATCGTCGTCGTCGCCCTCGCAGCGCGCCTCGTCGCGGCTGCCACAGGGCGGCGCCGCGCGCAGCGAGCCGCAGGCGGCCTGGCCGCATGGTCCGACCCTTCGGTGAGATCGCTGCCGGAGGAACTGGACCTTGCTCGGCTCGGCCTCGCCGTGCCCGGACGCGGCGAGCTGCTCGGTGTGGTGTTCACGCACCCCGCCTGCCGGTCCTGCGGCCCGCTCACGCGCAGGGTCGCCGGAATCGCAGGCTTGACCACGGCGGTCGTGGACGTCAGCGACGACCCGGTCACCGTGCGGGCGGCGGGAGTCGAATCGGTCCCGACGCTCGTCCTCATCGACGACGGTGGCGAAGTCGTGCGCTCCTGGATCGGCACTCCGCTGGCCGGCACCGTCGAGGAGACGGTGCGCCGCCGCCTCGACGCCTGATTTCGGCTTCTGGGCGCGCACACCCCAGCCGGCTGCGGTGTCCGCGCCCAGAACCGGGATTCGTCGGGCTGGGCGCGCCGGGAACCACGTTCGCGATCGGAGTGGATGGCGTCTGGCGGCGGCGAAACAGAGCTCGCTCCGACGCCGTCCTCAGGCGGGGGAGACGCCGGGGGTCATGGGCGGGACGATCCCGTGCGGCTGTGCGGTCGCCGCCGCGTCCGCGGTCGGGACGCGGCCGCCCTGGGGCGCGGTGGCCGTCTCGGGCTCGGGCTCGGGTTCCGGCGGGAAGACCTGGGACAGGTGCCCGCCGGCACGAGCAGCCTCGACGATGCGGTCGACGTCCTTGCCCTCGATGGACTCGCGTTCGAGGAGCGCCTGGGCAAGCATGTCGAGGGCGGCACGGTTCTCGGTGAGCAGGTGCGTGGCGCGGCGCCGCGCGTCGCCGACGATGCGCGACACCTCCTCGTCGATGAGCCGGGCCGTCTCCTCGCTGTACTCGTGGCCGCGTGCGATCTCCTCGCCGAGGAAGACCATCTCGGAGTCACCACCGAAAGCGACCGGACCGAGCTTCTCGGACATGCCCCACTCCTTGACCATCTTGCGGGCGAGCTTGGTCGCCTGCTGCAGGTCGTTCTGGGCTCCCGTCGAAGGCGTGCGGAACACGATCTCCTCGGCCACGCGGCCGCCGAGTGCCACGACGAGGTCGGCCTCGATGTTGTGCAACGACTCGATCTGGCGTTCCTCGGGCAGGAACTGGGTGACCCCGAGCGCCATGCCGACGGGCAGGATCGTGACCTTGTGCACGTCGTCGGCGTGCTCGGTCAGCGCGCCGCAGAGGGCGTGTCCGGCCTCGTGGAACGCGGTGATGCGCTTCTCCTCCTCGCTCATCGCGAGCGAGTCGCGCCGCACTCCCATGAGGACGCGGTCGCGGGCGGTGTCGAAGTCGTCGCGGGTGATCTGGCGGTGGCCCTTGCGCACCGCGTGCAGGGCGGCTTCGTTGGTGAGGTTCGCGAGGTCGGCGCCGCTGAAGCCGGGTGTCCCGCGGGCAGTTATGTCCAGGTCGACGTCGTCGGCCATCTTCTTGTCGCGGGTGTGGACCTCGAGGATCTCGAGCCGTTCGTCCTTGGTCGGCAGCGGCACGACGATCTGGCGGTCGAAGCGGCCGGCGCGCAGCAGCGCGGGGTCGAGGATGTCGGGGCGGTTCGTGGCGGCCATGATCACGATCCCGTCGGATCCCTCGAAGCCGTCCATCTCCGACAGGAGCTGGTTCAGCGTCTGCTCACGCTCGTCGTGGCCGCCGCCCACGCCGGCACCACGCTTGCGACCGATCGAGTCGATCTCGTCGACGAAGATGACCGCAGGCGACTCCTTGCGCGCCGTCTGGAACAGGTCGCGTACCCGTGACGCGCCGACGCCGACGAACATCTCCATGAAGTCCGAGCCGGTCACCGCGATGAACGGGACCCCGGCCTCGCCCGCGACGGCGCGCGCGAGCAGCGTCTTGCCCGTGCCGGGCGGACCGACGAGCAGGACGCCCTTGGGGACCTTGGCACCGAGCTCCTTGAACTTGCGCGGCTCCTTCAGGAAGGTGACGACCTCCTCGATCTCCTCCTTTGGGGCGCGGTGGCCGGCGACGTCGTTGAAGGTCGTCTTGGGCTTCTCGGTCGTGTACACCTTCGCCTTGGACTTGCCGATCTGCATGATCGAGCCCATCTGGCCCTGTGCGCGGCGGTTGATCCACCACATCAGCAAGATGAGCAGCGCGAACGGCAGCAAGAAGAACAGGACGCTGCCGAGGATGTTGTTCTCGGGCGCCTTGACCTGGTAGGTCGTCTGGTGCTCACGGTTGGCGGTCTGCAGACGCCCGCTGAGGTCGTCGCCCATCACGACGGTCGTCGAGAACTCGGTACCGTCACGGTAGGTGCCCGAAGCTGTCCCGGTGGTGCCCTGGGTGCCCGAGCCTTCGACGGTCACGTCCTGGACCTGGCCCTGGTCGAGCTTGGTGAGGAACTCGCTCGTGTCGACCTGGTTCGACGACGAAGGCCGGTTGAGCATCGCGAACGCGATGATCGACAGGAACAGCGCCGCGACGAGCCATACCGCCCAGCGCGGCCAGCCTGTGTCGCTTCGGTTCGGCTCGCCGGGGCCGCCCGACCCGGAATTGCCGGGAGGCCTGTCGCCCGAACTCCTGGGCTGCTGTGAGGGGCTCATGTCGGGATGGTGTTCCTCTCGGAGGGGCCTGCGCCGGTGCTGAGCCGAGGCCTTCGAGGACCTCGTCGGCATCCGCGGGAGCGAGGTCACCCGTGTCGACGAGTCTAGGAGAGGATTCCGCCGCGGCACTCAGTACCGCCCGCGTGGAACTCCGCTGCACGGTCCGGTGAGCAGGTCCGATGGCTCGAAGGGGTCCCGGCATCTGATACCCTGCGTCCCTGGGTCGGTCAGCTTGGCGGGATCGCCCACCTCGGTTGTCGTCGGCGTACCCGAAGCAGCGTCGTCGATGCCGGGACCGGACAACCCGCCTCGCCGCACCAGCCGGCCGCCGCCCTGCCCCCGAGATCGAGCTCCAAGGTCCCAGGTCACGATCATGGCCATCCACACCGGCCCCCCGCCTCCGGTCACGCTCAAGAACACGGTGCCGCTGCCGCCGCCACCGCCGTGGGTGGAGACCGAGACCGGCGGCGACAAGAAGCGGCACCTGCCCTCGGTCGGTCCCCTGCCCCGATGGCTCAAGTGGACACTGTGGACGGTGCTGCCGCTCCTCGTGGTCGTGGTGTCGGCCGTGCTCGTCTTCGACTGGGTACAGGCGAACAACGTCCTGCCGGGCGTGCGCATCGAGGGTGCCGACGTCGGTGGCATGAGCCGCGCGGACGCCACCGAGGCAGCCGACGCCGCATCGGCGAAGATGCTCCAACAGAAGGTCAACCTCGTAGGGGACGACCAACCGTTCACCGTCACCCTCGCGGACCTGCAGGTGAGCGCCGACATCCCTGCAGCCGTCGAGGACGCGATCGACGGTGAGGACAGCTCCGGCTTCTGGGCTGCGGTGAGCGGTCCGTTCGAGCGCACCTACCACCGTCTCGCCGGCGACCCTCTCGACGTGGACGTCACGATCCGCTTCGACGCCGACGACACGGGTCTCGCCGCGTTCGTCGAGAAGGCACGAGCCGGCATCGACAGGCCGATGGTCAACAGCAGCGTCGACGTGTCGAGCGGAACGCTGCAGATCACCCGCTCGCAGTCGGGGCGCGTGCTCGACGTCGCCGCCGCATCCCAGCAGATCGAGTCCCAGGCGGATCAGTGGGCGCACGGTCAGGTCCCCGCAGGAGCGGGATTCGCTCTCCCCGTGGCGATCACGCCGGCGGAGATCACCGAGGCCAACATCGGCCAGACCGCTTACGTCAACAAGACCGCCAAGAGGGTATGGCTGTACAACGGCGCCGACCTCGTCGCCACCTATCCCGTCGCGATCGGGACACCCGGGCACCCGACGCCTGCGGGCGACTTCAAGGTCGTGAACAAGCGCAAGAACCCCACGTGGGTGAACCCGGCCCCGAGCGGCTGGGGTGCGGGGATGCCCGCGAGCATCGGACCGGGCCCGAGCAATCCGCTAGGGACGCGTGCAATCGACATAAGCGCCTCGGGCATCCGATTCCACGGCACCAACAACCGTTCGTCGGTCGGCACCGCCGCCTCGCACGGATGCATGCGCATGCTCCAGGAGGACGTCGAGGCGTTCTACGACCAGGTCGACGTCGGCGCGCGCGTCATCATCGTCAACAGCTGATCCGACAGGCGCCGATTCGGGCCTCGCCATCCGGTCGGCGCGTGTTCTTACGCGCGTCTTGTCGCGCGTGACGATCGCAAGTGCACAAGCCCCTCGATTCCGCCAACTGCCGCAGGCGACGACCGTGCGTGTCGCGGGAGGATTCTGCCGGCGGTCCTTGAACTACGGACATGTGATTCCTACCCTCTGTCGCGTCGCGAGCACGACTCGAGCGGGACGGCGCCCCATGAACCCCACTTCGAATGACGGGAACAGCCTCTGCGGCAAGCAGAGCTGCGCACGCCCGGCGCTCGTTGCCCTCACCTTCGACTACCGGGACCGCACGGTCTGGCTCGACGACCTCGGACCGCTGGCCGATCCGCGCTCCACGCTCTTGTGCGCCCCTTGCGCCGAGCGCTTCACGGTCCCGTTGGGGTGGCAACTGGAAGACCGCACCTCGCCGGCACCCGCGGCCGCACCCGCGGTGAGGCCACTGCGCTCTCCCGCGCACCCCGCCGTAGCCGTGCGCGGAGACCACGGCCCCGACGACGTCGACTCGTCGCTCGACCTGCGCGTCCCCGACGAGGAGCACCCTTCGGGGCCGCTGAACCTGCGCGAGCGCAACGAGCCCAAAGCAGTCACCCTCGAGCTCGAGCGCCTTGCACGCCACCTCGACACGATCCCCTCTCCGACCGCTGCCCCACCCGAGCCCAGCCGCCGTGGCGAGGCGCCACCCGCGATCGCGGTCCGGCCCGCGCGTTCCCCCGCCGAGCCCGTCGGTCCGGTCGCCGACCACCTCGACGACGACGAGGACACCTTCGGTGACGCCGTCGACGACCTCACCGAGGAGCTGTCCGTCATCGGGCTCGGCGATGCCGTGTGGACCGACGAGGAGACCCAGATCGAGCCACCGCGCTGGGCCGATCCCGCGTGAACCGAGAGCGCCTCGCAGGCGAACGTCAGGCCGGCCCAGGGCTAGCCTGACGCGGTCATGGACCGCCGTCTGATGCGCATGCTGCGCGACCTCGACCAGTACGAGCTGCGCCGGCTCATCATCTACGCCCAGGGACTCCTCGTCGACACCGACGGTCCCAGTTTCGAACCGCCGCCCGAGGTGGCCCCCGCCGAGCCACGACGCCGCTACCGCCAGCAGTCCGTCCGCTGCGGCAAGCCGGGCTGCACCCGCTGCCCGCACGGGCCCTACTGGTACGCGTACTGGCGTGAGGACGGGCGCGTGCGCACCAAGTACGTGGGCAAGGAACTGCCCGAGGGTGTCAGTCCGTGACGGAGGACGAACCCGAGTTCGACCTACGCCCCGAGCCCTACGGCGGGGACGGACTCGGCCCCGACCCCGCCCGCGCCATGTGGGGCATCTACGCGGTCGCCGTGTGGGCGGTCGCCTTCTTCGCGCCGATCATGGTCGTCTTGGTAGTCCTGCTCGTGGGCGCCTTGGCGTCGTATCTCCACCACCCTTTTGCAGCGGCGCAGGCCGCGGCGATTGCAGGCGCTGCCTCGACGCCGATAATCGGGGTGCTGCTCGCCTCGGGGACGGTGTGGGCGACGCGCAGGCTGGGTCTGCCGCTCCCCGCGATCGGGTGGCGCGCACCGCAGCGCTACGTACGCGACACCGCGCTGGCCGTCGCCGTTGCCGTCGTCGTGATCGGCGTCGACTTGTTGAACTCGGTGGTGCTCACGGCGCTCGGATTGTCCGATGACACCCTCGCTCCCTATCGCGACTTCCTCGGCTCGCCGTTCCTCGTCACGATGCTGATCCTCGGCGCCGTCGCGGCGGCGCCTTTCGGCGAGGAGATGTACTTCCGCGGCTTGCTCCTGTCGATGTTCGACGTGCGCATGCGCCGCTGGGTCGCGATAGTCGTCGCTGCCATGTTGTTCACGGTCGCGCACTACACGACGCTCAGCGCGTGGGCGCCCCTGTTCGCCTTCGCCGTCATGCTCGGCTGGCTGCGTCTGCGCACCGGCTCTCTCTACGCCCCGATCCTGGCGCACCTGCTCAACAACGCCGTCACGATCACGGTGCTGCTCGCCGGCTGGGTCTGACCCGCCCTCTCCGGTAGTCCGCCCTCTCCGGTAGTCCGGACTCTCCGGTAGTCCGAAAGGACCATTGTCACGGGACCGGCGCGCCATTTCGCTCACCTGTGGTGCCGGCAAGGCCGATGACTCTGGCTGTTGGCGAAGCTCAGAGGCGGAGGCACGATGGGAATCGGTTCGGCGATGGCCACGGCTGCCGGCAGGCGCTGCACCAAGTGCGGCAACGGCGGTGTGATCCAGATCAACCTCACGCTGCACACCGAGGAGAACCTCACCTTCCAGTCCTGTCACAAGTGCGAGCACAAGTGGTGGGAGGCGCCGCACGAGTCCTCGACGCCGGTGGTCCCCCTCGCCGACGTCCTCGATCGCGCCAAGGTCCGCAAGTCCGCCTAGTTGGGTGTAGGCGCGTCCCCACGTGGGGTGTGTGCGTCGACGTGGGGACGTGAAGGGGGTTGTGGACCCGTCTCGCGTCCCCACGTGGGGTGTGTGCGTCGACGTGGGGACGTGAAAGGGGTTGTGGACCCGTCTCGCGTCCCCACGTCGGCTCCGGCGGCGCGCGGCACATAGAGTCTCGGCGTGATCGAACCTCACGGACGTGGTCCGGAGCCCGAGCTCAGCCTCGTCATACCCGCGTTCGACGCCGCCGGCGTGATCGGAGCGAGCCTCACCGAGGTCCGTGAAGCGGTCGCTGCCGTCGGCGAGCACACCGAGGTCGTCGTCGTCGACGACGGCAGCACCGACGCCACCACCACGATCGTCGAGTCCATGACCGCGGAGTGGCCGTCCTTCTCGACCCTGCGCCTCCTGCGACACAAGGCGAACCGGGGCAAGGGTGCCGCCGTGCGCACCGGCATGATCGCAGCACGTGGGACGCACCGTGTCTTCACCGACGCCGACCTCGCGTACGGCTTCGAGCCCGTGGCCCGCCTCCGTAGGGCCCTCGACAACGGTGCCGATGTCGCGGCAGGTGTCCGCGAGCGCCACCGTGGCGGCCTGCGACGCCTCGCAGGGTGGGCCTTCGGCCGCTGCGTGGCGGCCTACGGTCTTGCCGTCGGGCCCGACCCCCAGTGCGGTATCAAGGCGTTCACCGCAGGTGCAGCGGGCATGCTCTTCGGCGTCGCCCGGGTGGACGGGTTCGCGTTCGACGTCGAGGTCCTCCACCTCGCGTCCAGATGGGGCCTCGACGTCGCGCGTGTGCCTGTCGTCGAGCGTGGCGGCGTCCGCCATTCGAGCGTGGACTTCTTGCACGACACCCCGCTCATGCTGCGGTCGCTGCGTGAGATCCGCGCGACGACCGAGGCCGGCGCATACGAGGACAACGGCCCCAAGCCGCGCTACCGCAAAGGCCTCGAGACGGACGCGTGACGGAGCCCGCCAAACGCGTCAGGCCGCGGGTTCTGGTTCGGGTGCGTCGACGACCACGCCGTTGACGCCGCGCCTGCGGTTCCGCCGCCGCCTCGATGTCGGCGAGAAGAACACGCACGCGACGAGTGCGAGCAGCCCCATCAGGGTGACGGCCTGGCCGGCACGTTCGATGTCGCTCGTGCCGTAGACGAGTGTCACGTCCTCCTGGGTCGGGAAGACGAGCATGAGCGACGGGGTCACGAGGTAGGGCCCTTCGGCACCCTCGGCCCTCCAGTTCGGGAAGTACGACGTCGCGATCAGATGCGGTGCCCCGATCGCTTCGGTGTGGAAGCTGATCCGCGTCCGATCGACCTCCACGTCGGTGGGTTGGGGCAGATCCCCGACAGCGCGCTGAGGGGTGTCGAGGATCTGATCCACGTCGTCCACGCGTGCCAACGCCCGGATCGCGGTCCCGCCGGATCCTTCTCCGGTGCCGTCTCCGAAGGTCACCGGCGTCGACTTCACCCCCGGGGTCCGCATCCACTGCATCGCGATCTGGCGCCAGTCGTCGCACGACTTCGCCTTCGAGTCACCCGACATCAACCTGCACGTGGCGCTGCGGGGGTCGACGAAGACCGGTTCGTTCTCGGGGATCGACACCATCTGGGCGCCGTCGATCTCGAAGAAGACGAAGCGGCCCGAGCGGCCGGTCTCGCGCACGCCGTCGCCCTCGAGCTCGCGGAAGCCCTGGACCACGTCGTCGCTCTCGGCCACGAACCAGCGCACCCCGAAGCGGCGCAGGTTGCCCAGGGCGGCAGCCGGGTCGAATCCGGGCATCGCGAAGCCGGGCACGGCGCCGGTGCCCGGACTCGAATACTGGTTCTGGGTGAAGAACACGAACGGGGCCGACGGGCCCGATTCGACGAGAAGGCCCTCCATCGTGTCCTTGTCGGTGAAGAACGGGATGTTCTCGAGCGCCCGCGGGGTGCCGAAGCGGCTGTAGTCCTCGTTGTACTCCCACGCCACCCTCCCCGGTGGGAGTGCCCCGATCGCGTCCATGAGGTCGCGGTACTCCGGGTAGGCGGTCTGGGCCTCGTAACCGGAGTAGTTGTGCGAGATCCACCCCATCGCCTTCTCGTCCTGGGCGAGCGTGATCGTCGCGAGCATCACTGCAGCCACGATCACCGCGATCAGGCGCACGGGCTGCCAGCCGTACGCCCACCGCACCGCGTCGATGACCGCCCCCAGGAACCAGGCGGCACCGAGGAAGTACATGAGGTAGGCCAGAGGGAGGAAGCGTCCGTTCACGACCTGTCCGGGGGGGAAGACGAAGAAGATCGCCATCGCGGCTGCCCCGAGCCACGCGATCACCAAGGCTCCGCTCTGGCGCTTCCAGACCCCGACGACGACCGCACCTGCGAGGCCGAGTGCGGGCAGCCAGAGCCAATCCGGCCAGAGCCACTTCGCGTTGTACTCGTTGACCCAGACGCCACCTGCGGTGTACAGGCGCTGTCCGTACGCGGGTAGGAGCCAGAACGCGGCCAGCGCGGCGCCGATCGCACCGCTCGCCGCGACGACGACGGCACGACGCCAGCGCAACATCACGAGCGCGCCAACCACACCAGCGGCCAGGACCCCGTAGCCGTAGAGCGACATCCAAGGGGTGCGTGCATCGGGCGCGACGCCACCCAAGCCGGTGACGGACCACACGAGCCCGAGCACGAACGCGAGCGTTCCCGCGACGGCGCCCACCGCCCACCAGACGCGTCCCCTGGACGTGGCCCCGGCGACGAGGGCAGGTGCCGCGAGCGCAAGGATCATGATCGGGATCATGTGCGACAGCGCGGCCAGGCCGATCACCGCCGCGGACGCGGCCACCAAACCCCACGGCAGCGGTGCGCCCGGCCGCGCCCTCCGCGTCGCGCGGAACATGAGTCCGAGGGCCACGAGCGCGATCGTGAGACCGAGCGAGTACGCGAACTCGCCCGCCATCGTCGAGGTGATGAACCCGCCGAAGATGTCGAGGATGCGGGTCCCGGTGTACTCGCCGTGACCCTGGGTGAACAAGAACGCGACCGCGGCGGCCGGTGCGATCGCACGTGCGGCCTTGGGTGCCTCCATCAGGCGGAAGAGCAGCCACGCGGCGACGGGCAGTCCGAACGTCCCGAGCACCGTGACCAGTTTGAACGCGACGTCGTAGCCGACGACGTGTTCGAGCATCCAGATCAGGAGGTAGGGGAGCGGGAAGTAGAACTCCAGCATGGGCAGTCCGGCGAACCATCCGGTCGCCCAGCCCCCCAGGGCCCACGGGAAGAACGCACGCGCGGCCTTGGACACGTAGTGGTGGCTGCCCATGTCGCCGCCCGTGGCGAGCGTGCGACTCAGGAGCAGAGTCGGCTTGAAGAAGACGAGCAAGGTGATCGCCGATGCGGCTCCGACGACGATCTGGGCGGCACGCGAGATGGGTCCGGCGGCGGGGTCGGGGCCCACGCGGACCGGGGGCACCGATTCGGTACCCTCTTGGCCTACCCCTTCGGACTGCTCAGGAGCGAGTGTGTCTTCTCTCGACGTCATCTTCAAGGCCTACGACGTGCGTGGCGTGGTGCCCGACGAGTTCGACGAGGACGCGGCCTGGAAGATCGGATGGGCGTTCGCGGACTTCACCGCTGCGGGGCGCATGGTGATCGCTCGTGACATGCGGACGTCCTCGGAGCCTCTCGCGCGCGCCTTCATAGAAGGTGCGACGACGCGAGGCGACGACGTGATCGACCTGGGGCTTGCATCGACGGACATGTTGTATTTCGCATCGGGGAGGTACGAGGCTCCGGGAGCCATGTTCACCGCCAGTCACAACCCGGCGGAGTTCAACGGGATCAAGTTCTGCCTCGCCGAGGCGGCTCCCGTGGGCCAGGACACCGGCCTTGGCGAGATCAAGGCAACCGTCGAGCGGGGCGAGTTTCCCGGAGCGCTCAGCAAGGGTGTTCGCTCCCGCGGCGACGTCCTCGAAGCGTACGCGGAGCACGTGCTGTCCTTCATCGACCCCACCACACTGCGTCCGCTCAAGGTCGCCGTCGACACTGCCAACGGCATGGGCGGACTCGTCGTGCCCGAGGTCCTCGGCAGGCTGCCGTTCGAGATCTCCCCGCTGTATTTCGATCTCGACGGCACGTTCCCGAACCACCCTGCCGACCCGATCCAACCCGAGAACCTGCGTGACCTCCAAGCCCTGGTCCGTAGCGAGAGCTGCGACATCGGTCTCGCATTCGACGGTGACGCGGACAGGGTCTTCCTCATCGACGACCGTGCGGAGCCGGTTTCGGGGTCGACGACCACCGCTCTCGTGGCAAAGGGGTTGCTGTCGCGGTCACCGGGGGAGAAGGTCATCCACAACCTCATCTGCTCGCGCGCGGTGGCCGAGGTCGTCAAGGAGAACCGCGGTGAGCCGATCCGCAGCAGGGTCGGACACAGCTTCATCAAGCAGTTGATGGCAGAGACCGGGGCGATCTTCGGTGGCGAGCACTCGGGTCACTACTACTTCCGCGACAACTACCGTGCCGACAGCGGCATCATCGCTGCTCTCGTCGTCCTCGACCAGATCTGCCGGAGTGGGATGTCACTGTCGGAGCTTCGCGCGCCCCTGGAGCGGTACGTGTCCTCGGGGGAGATCAACTTCAAGGTCTCGGACGCGACAGGAGCGATGCACGACGTGGCGCGCGACTACGACGGCACCGGCGCCGAGATCGACTGGGTGGACGGGCTCACGGTGTCCTTTGCGGACTGGTGGTTCAACCTGCGTCCCTCGAACACGGAGCCGCTCCTGCGCCTGAACCTCGAGGCCGACGACCAGGACACCCTCGACCACCACCTCGCCGAGCTCGTCGAGGTCCTCCAGGGCAGGTGATCCCTTGACCGGTCACGACGCTTCCGATCACCTCGACACCGAGCACGTCGCCGACGCGACCGCCGCCTATGCGGATCAGTTCGGCGCTGCCGCCGGCGCAGTCGACTCCGTGCAAGGCTGGGACACGAGCGGGACGCCACGCGAGGTGCTCGTCGTCGCGGAGGGTGACGCGGCCCTGGCGGGTCGTGCCGTGGTGGCTGCCTTCGGACCCGAGATGCCGGTCCCGATCCGGTCCCACGAATGCGGACCTCTGCCCGGATCGGTCGGACCGGGTTCGCTCGTGGTCGCCGTGTCCCACGGTGGCACCGACCTCGAGACCCTTGCCGCCGCCCGGGACGCGCTCCACGCCCGCGCCGATCTGGTGGTGGTCGCCGGAACGGGGGCGCTGGCCGCTCTCGCCGAGGAGCACGCGGTCGTCCGTGTCGGTATCCCCGTCGCCGAACACGCCCGCATGCTCGCCGTGTGCCTGACGGCGGCGACGGTGCACGTGCTGGTCCGCGCGGGAGTGCTCGACGCGGGGACCGCCCGCGACCAACTCGCCGACGCTGCCGAGTGGGTCGGCGCCGCGCAGGGGCGCTTCGGTCCCGGGGCCGACGTGCGACGCAACGCGGCGCTCACGCTCGCGCACGCGCTCGACCGGCGGATCCCGCTGGTGCACGGCGCCACGCCGGCCGCGGCCGTCGCAGCGTGGCGCTTCAAGGCCGCCGTCAACGCGAACGCCAAGGCCGCGGCGTTCTGGGACGGCGGCGCGGGCATCTGCCACACCGACATCTGCGGATGGGGCCTCCACGGCGACGTCACACGTCAGCTCTTCGTCGTGGTGCGCCTGCGCGACCCCGGCGAGGACTGGCGCTCGGCCCGCCGGTTCAGCGCCTACCGCGAGATCGTCGAGGAGACCGTGGCCGAGATCCACGACGTCGCGGCCAGGGCCACCACACCGCTCGGCGTCTGCCTCGAGCTGGTGGCCTTCGCCGACTGGACGTCGCTGCACCTCGCCGCGCTCGCCGGTGTGGACCCCGGACCGACCGAGGCGACCGCGCGGGTGCACGAGGCACTGCGCGAGGCTTGACGATCCTCGCCGACCTCGGCCGCGCCCGCCCCGGTGACGGTGTCCACGCTGCGGGAGACCGCGTGGAAGCCACCTACGTGGTCCAGGGGGTTCCCGATCTCGAGGCTGCAGCCCGCGAGATCGTCGTCGAGGAGTCCACCGGGACCCTCCGTGCCGGCCCGGACGCAGTCGCGCGGGTCGGCGGCGAGGTCGTGTCGGTCGAGGAGGCGGGGAGTATCGACCTCGCCCTCGCGTCCGCGCCCCTGGCGCGCGCCGGCGTGAGTGCGGCCCCGGTCGGGCGCGTCACGGTCGCGTGGCCGGCCGAGAACGCTGCGTCGCTGCCTGGACTGCTCACGATGGTCGTCGGCGAGACGACCGAGCGTGGCGTCTTCGGTGCGTGCCGGCTCGTACGCCTCGGCGTACCGGACGCGCTGCTGACCGACTGCGGCGGTCCGCGGAGGGGCATCGACGGCACCCGGCGGGCCCTGGGGGTCGAGGGTCGTCCGGTCGTCGGCGCGATCGTGAAGCCGTCCACCGGGCTCGGGCCCACCGAGGTGGCGCGGGTCGCGGCGTCACTCGCCGAGGGCGGCTGCGACTTCGTCAAGGACGACGAGCTCCTCGGTGACCCACCGCACTGTCCGTTCGCGCAGCGTGTGCCTGCCGTGAGAGCGGCGCTCGACGCGGTGGAGGACCGCAGCGGACGCCGCGTGGCGTACGCCGCGAACGTGACAGGACCGCTCGAGTCGTTCGGGCGCCGCCTCGAGATCGCGGCGGACAACGACACGGGGATGGTGATGCTCAACGCCGTCGTCGTCGGCCTCGACGTCCTGCGCTGGGCGGCTCGGCGGGCCGGGCAGCCGGTCTTCGCGCACCGGGTCATGGGAGGGGCTCTGACGCGATCTGCGGCCGTGGGCACGAGTCCGGGTGTCCTGTGCGGGCTCACCCGGGTGGCAGGTGCCGATCTCGTGCAGGTCGGCGGGGTGGCGGGCAAGATCTTCGAGGACGACGCCACGATCGCCGCGAACGCCGACGTGTGCCGCCGTCCACTGGCCGGCCTGCGTGCGGCGCTGCCCACGTCCGGTGGGGGCCAGGGCGTGGGCACGGTCGCCGCCAACGCCGCCGTCTTCGGCGACGCGCGCTTCTGCCACCTGCTCGGCAGCGTCGCGAGTGACGATCCCGACGGGCCGGTGCAGGCAGTCAGGCGCGTGATCGCGGCATGGGAGGGCGTGTCCTGGTGAGCGTGCCCGACGGCTTCGACGTCGTCCCGGTCCGCTGGAGCGGTACCGGTGTCGACCTACTGGACCAGCGTCTGTTGCCCGCGACCGAGGAGTGGCTCCACCTGGGCACACCGACCGAGGTCGCCGCCGCGATCCGCGATCTCGCCGTCAGGGGCGCGCCCGCGATCGGGATCGCGGCTGGTTACGGCGTCGCCCTGGCGGCGATGCGCAGCAGGGCAAGCGATCCCGCCGGAGTGATCAGCGACGTCCTGAGCGCGGGGGAGGAGCTCGCCGCCACGCGTCCGACCGCTGTCAACCTCGCGTGGGCGCTGCAGCGTGTCGCGGCGGCGGCGACCACCGCAGCCGACACGGGATCGGACCGCGACGCGGTCGTGGCGGCCACCGTCGCCGCGGCCGCGGCCGTTGCGGACTCCGAGAGGGCCGCGTGCCGCCGTCTCGGCGCCCTCGGGGCCGAGCTCGTGGGCGACGGCGCCAACGTCCTGACGCACTGCAACGCCGGTGCCCTCGCCACCGGGGGATACGGCACCGCGCTCGGGGTCGTCCGCGCGGCCGTCGAGGCCGGCAAGGATGTGCACGTATGGGTGGACGAGACCCGACCCGTGCTCCAGGGCGCCCGCCTGACCGCGTGGGAGCTCGACCGCGCAGGTATTGCCAACACACTCGTCGTCGACTCGGCGGCGGCGTCGTTGATGTCGCGCGGGCTCGTCGACGTCTGCGTGGTCGGCGCCGACCGTATCGCCGCCAACGGTGACACCGCCAACAAGATCGGGACCTACGCCGTGGCCCTCGCGGCGGCCGCGCACGCGATCCCGTTCCTCGTCGCCGCACCCGTGTCGACGATCGACCTCGACTGCCCCGGCGGCAGCCACATCGCGATCGAGGAACGGGCGCCGTCGGAGGTGACCCTCGTGGCCACGACAGAGGTCGCCCCCACGGGTCAGGTGGTCGCCAACCCGGCGTTCGACGTGACCCCCGCGCGTCTGATCACCGCGATCGTCACCGAAGCCGGCATCGCGCGCCCCCCCTACGGCGAGGCCCTCGCCGCCCTGCTCGCCTGACGTTCCATGCCCGGGCACCCGGGCACCCGGGTTGCGGGCTCGTGCCGGGTCGACCCCTACGGGCGACCTTGGATGTCACAGGCGCGGCGTAGCGTGGCGCGATGAGGTCGCGGGCGAAGAGCCTCCTTCCGACCCGATGCGCTGGATGCGACCGACCGGGCGCGGTGTTGTGCGGGAGCTGCCGTGCCGCGTTCGTGGCGCCGCCGCCGCTGCCGGCGCGTCTGCGCCCGGCGGTGGCACTCGGCCGCCACAGCGGCGCGTTGCGCCGCTGTGTGCTGGCCCTCAAGTACCGCGACGCCCCTGCGGTCGCCGGTGCGCTCGCGCCGATGCTCGCGCTCGTCGTCGAGGCGGCAGGCTTTGCCGTGCCCGACGCCGTGGTGCCGGCCCCCACGACCGCTGCGAGGGTGCGCAAGCGTGGCTACGACCCGGCCGCCGTGATCGCCGCTGCTCTCGCCGCCGAGCTCGGTCTCGCGGTGGCCTCCCCGCTCGTACGGCGGCCCGGACCGGCCCAGCAGGACGCGCACGACAGGGCCGCGCGCGTCGCCCCGCGTCCGTTCCGGTACCTCGTCGCCGGGGTCCCACCACCGGCGTGCCTCGTCGTCGACGACGTCGTCACGACGGGCACCACGCTTGCCGCCGCTCGTCGCGCCCTCGTCGCGCACGGATGCGCGGTGTCGACCGCGGTCGTGAGCGCAGCGCCGATCAGCTCACGCGTGGATGGGCCGCACGACCCGGACCGAATGTGTCCACGGGCGCAGACATGAAAACGCAGGCAAACGCCGATGTCTCATGTGTCTGCGGGTCCGGTGAGTGGCCGGGCCCGCCCCCGGCACAGGTGATACGGAAGTACGCGAATGAGCATGGCTGCAACACTGGATCTGCGCGAGTTCGACATCGTGCGAGCTGCGCCGCTCAACGCCAACGTCCACGCAGAACGCGTGCGGTTGCGCCAGCAGCGCGTTCTCCGCATCGCCGACGACATCCGCGCGCACAGCTACCCCGTCGACGCCGACCGGGTTGCCGCGTCGATGCTGCGCCGCCTGTCTCTCGATTAGGTGCGAGCCGCGCACGCGCTGGGTCGGTCGGATCACGTGAAGCGCAGAGGGTGGGCGTGGAATCGCGCTGCGCGCGCAGGCGGTACGATGGCGCGACCGATGAGACGCCCTCACCTCTCGTTCCCGGCCGTCGCGCCCGTCGCCGTGTCCGCCGCCGACGCGGCCGCACCAACGCGTGTCCTCCTCGTCGACGACCACGCGGTGTTCCGGCGTGGCATGCGCAGCGTCATCGACGAAGAGCCCGACATGAGCGTCGTCGCCGAGGTGGGTTCGATCGCCGAGCTCGCCTCGAAGCACCCGGACCGGGTCGACGTCGCCCTCGTCGACGTGCGCCTACCCGACGGATCGGGCATCGACGTCGCCGCCGAGCTCCTGAGCGCCGACCCCGCGGTCAGCGTCGTCATGTTGACCGTCTCCGACGACGACGGTGACCTCTACGGCGCGGTCAAGGCGGGGGCGGTCGGCTATCTCCTCAAGGAGATCGCCATCGACGCCGTCGCGGACGCCGTGCGCTCGGCGGCTCGCGGCGAGTCGTCGTTCTCACCGCAGATGGCCACCAAGTTGGTCTCGGGGTTCACCCACATGTCGACGCTCGCCGGCCACGGGTCCGGCCCGGCTGCCCTCACCAAACGCGAGACCGAGGTGCTCGGTTGTGTCGCCGAGGGCTGGTCCAACCGTCGGATCGCCGACAACCTCCATCTGTCGGAGAACACGGTGAAGAACCACGTGCGCAACATATGCGGCAAACTCGGTGCCCACTCGCGCACCGAAGCCGTCGCGCGTGGCGTCAAGGCCGGCTGGATCAGTCTCGCTTGATTCGGGCGTGCGCGTGTGTGGTCCCGGGGGGTGGGACGTGTCGCGCGCACGTGGTTGGGGGAGCACTCGAGGCCGTTACACTCGAACACGTCCTCTGACGTCGGGGCCCCTTGCTGCGGCCCCGATCCGAGCACGATTCACGAGAGGCGAGACCCCGATGGGCGTCCTGGACCGAATCCTCCGCGCAGGCGACACGAAGAAGATCAAGCTCCTCGGCGAGGTCGCGGCGCTCGTCAACGAGCGCGAGCCCGACGTCGTCGACCTCACCGACGCGCAGCTCGCGCAGCGCACGGCCGAGTTCCGCAAGCGCATCGCGGACGGCGAGAGCCTCGACGACCTCCTGCCCGAGGCCTTCGCGACCGTGCGCGAGGCCGCCAAGCGCATCCTCGGCCAGCGCCACTTCGACGTGCAGGTCATGGGCGGGGCGGCGCTGCACTTCGGCTGGATAGCCGAGATGAAGACCGGCGAGGGCAAGACCCTCACGTGCACCCTGCCCGCCTACCTCAACGGCCTCGTCGGCAACGTCCACATCGTCACCGTCAACGACTACCTCGCCAAGCGCGACGCCGAGTGGATGGGCGGCGTGCACCGCTTCTTGGGCCTCGAGGTCGGCCTGATCCAACAGACCGACAACCCGACCCAGCGCGCCCCCGAGTACGCGGCGGACATCACCTACGGCACCAACAACGAGTTCGGCTTCGACTACCTGCGCGACAACATGGCGATGCGGCCCGAGGACCGCGTCCAACGCGGCCACCACTACGCGGTAGTCGACGAGGTCGACTCGATCCTCGTCGACGAGGCGCGCACGCCGCTCATCATCTCGGGCCGTGTGGGCGACTCGGCGCAGTGGTACAAGACCTTCGCACGCCTCGTGCCGGGTCTCGCCGCCGACGTCGACTACGAGGTCGACGAGGCCAAGAAGATCATCGCGGTCACCGAGGACGGCATCGCCAAGGTCGAGGAGCGCCTCGACGTCGACAACCTCTACGACGAGGTCCACGCCGACCTCGTGCACCACCTGACGGTGGCGATCAAGGCCAAGGAGCTCTACAACCTCGACGTCGACTACATCGTGCGCGACGGCGAGGTGCTCATCGTCGACGAGTTCACGGGGCGCATCCTCGAGGGCCGCCGCTACTCCGAGGGCCTGCATCAGGCGATCGAGGCGAAAGAGGGCGTGGCCGTCAAGGAGGAGAACCAGACCCTCGCCACGATCACGCTGCAGAACTACTTCCGTCTCTACGAGAAGCTCTCGGGCATGACCGGTACCGGCAAGACCGAAGAGGGCGAGTTCATCAACACCTACAAGTGCGACGTGGTCCCGATCCCGACGCACCGCCCGATGGTCCGCGAGGACCGCGCCGACTTCGTCTACAAGACCTCCGACGCCAAGTACGACGCGATCGTCGGCGAGGTCGCGGAGCGCAACTCCAAGGGCCAGCCGGTCCTGATCGGCACCGTCTCGATCGAGAAGAACGAGCGCCTCTCGCGCGAGCTGTCCAAGCGCGGGGTCAAGCACCAGGTCCTCAACGCCAAGAACCACTTCAAGGAGGGCGCGATCATCGCGCAGGCGGGGCGCCTCGGCGCGGTGACGGTCGCCACCAACATGGCCGGTCGTGGTGTCGACATCATCCTCGGCGGCAGCGCCGAGGCGATCGCGCTCGAGGAGATGCAGACACGCGAGATCGCGCTCGAGGACGACCCCGAGCTCTTCCAGAAGCTGCGCGAGGAGAAAGAGCGCGAGTGCGCCCAGCAGCGCGAGACGGTGCTCGAGCAGGGCGGCCTCCTCGTGATCGGTACCGAACGCCACGAGTCGCGCCGCATCGACAACCAGCTCCGCGGGCGTTCGGGCCGCCAGGGCGACCCCGGTGAGTCCCAGTTCTTCCTCTCCCTCGAGGACGACCTGATGCGCCTCTTCGGAGGTGACGCGATCGGCGGGCTCATGGACCGCCTGAAGATCCCCGACGACGTCCCGATCGAGTCCAAGATGGTGTCCAAGCGCATCGAGGGCGCCCAGCACCGCGTCGAGGAGCGCAACTTCGAGATCCGCAAGAACGTCCTCAAGTACGACGAGGTGATGAACAAGCAGCGCGAGGTGGTGTACACGCTGCGCAACGAGATCCTCGACGGCGCCGACATGCACGAGCGCACGATGGAGACGATCGGCCGGATCGTCGCGCGCCACGTCGAGCAGGTGTGCGCGGCCGACTACCCCGAGGAGTGGGACCTCGAGGAGCTCCTCAACGTCGTGGGTGAGCTGTACCCGACCGAGCACGGCGAGGCCGACGCGCGCGCGCACTTCGACGAGGGGGCCGGCGCCGTCGCCGCGATGTTCGCGGAAGAGGCGCAGCGCCAGTACGAGGAGCGCCTCGCCGAGTTGGGCCCCGACCTGCTCGGCAAGCTCGAACGCCAGGTCACGTTGTCGATCCTCGACAACAAGTGGCGCGAGCACCTCTACGAGATGGACTACCTCCAAGAGGGCATCAACCTGCGTGCGTTCGCGCAGACCGACCCACTCACGGCGTTCCAGCGCGAGGGCTACGACATGTTCGCCGAGATGCTCGATGCCGTCGACGAGGAGATCACCAAGTACATGTTCCGGATCAACGTCGTGCGCGACGACGCGCCACAGGCGCGCCAGGTCCAGGAGCAGAAGGCGGTTGCCCAGTCGGCGGGCGCCGAGGCGTCTGCGTCGGCGGGGGGTGCTCCCCAGCAGGCCGCTCGCCAGCCCGCCCGCTCCGACAAGGTCGGCCGCAACGAGCCGTGCCCGTGCGGGTCGGGCAAGAAGGCCAAGAACTGCCACCCCGAGTTCACGACCTAGCGTGGCCCGACCTGGGCGGCGACGGGGACGGGGCTCACGTAGGATCCGGCAGCCATGGAAGACCTGACAGCCCGGTTCGTGGCGGCGCAGGCGCGCATCGCCGCGGCCGCCGACTACCTCGACGAGGACGGCCTCGAGGCGAGGGTCGCCGACCTCGGTGACCAGGCGGGAGCACCGGGCCTGTGGGACGACGCCGAGCGGGCCCGCAAGCTCACCAAGGAGCTCGCGACAGCGCAGGGGGACCTGGAACTGCTCGGGCGCCTGCGCGAGCTCCTCGACGACGCGCGGACCCTCGACGAGCTCGCCCGTGAGGCGGGCGACGACGGCACGCACGCCGAGGCGGTCGCCACCCTCGGCAGCCTCGACGAGCGCCTCCACGCTCTCGAGCAGCGCAGCCTCTTCTTCGGCGACTACGACGAGCGCGACGCGATCGTTTCGATCCACCCAGGCGAAGGCGGCACCGAGTCCCAGGACTGGGGCGAGATGCTGTTGCGCATGTACCTGCGCTGGGCCGAGCACGCGGGCTTCGACGCCGAGATCGACGAGTACCAGCCCGGTGAAGAGGCGGGTCTGAAGTCGGCGACGTTGATGCTCAAGGGCCGCTACGCGTACGGGAGCGTGCTGTCCGAGCGCGGGGTGCACCGCCTCGTGCGCATGTCGCCGTTCGACTCGGCGAACCGCCGCCACACGAGTTTCACCTCCGTCGACGTGATCCCGGTATTCGACGCGGGCGACGACGCCGTCGAGATCGACGACGAGGACCTCCGCATAGACACCTACCGCTCCAGCGGCGCCGGGGGCCAGCACGTCAACGTGACCGACTCGGCGGTGCGGATCACCCACCTGCCCACCGGCGTGGTGGTGGCGTGCCAGAACGAGCGCTCGCAGATGCAGAACAAGGCCAAGGCGATGCAGATCCTGCAGGCCCGTCTCGCGGCGCTGCGCCGGCAGGAGCGCCAGGCCGAGATCGACTCGATCCGGGGCGAGAAGTCCAACATCGGCTTCGGCTCCCAGATCCGCTCCTACGTCCTCGCCCCGTACCAGATGATCAAGGACCTGCGCACCGACCACGAGACCGGCGACGTGAACCGGGTCCTCGACGGCGAGATCGACGACTTCATCGAGGCGTGGCTCCGTCGCCGCCGGGAGGAGGAGAGCCAGAAAGCCTCGGGGTCGAGTTGAGGCTGACATCGAGGCAGGTCGAGGTCCGTTCCACGTGAATCCTGGGCGAGGCCACCGGCGCAAGAGCGCGTGTCTCGCCCTGTCGATCGTGCTGGTCGTAGGCGCGTGTGGGGCAAGTGATGCGGGGGATGGCCAGTCAACGTCGGGCCCGGGCCCGCAGGGCCCGCATCCCGAGTGGACCACGAGCCGTCGCGAGGAGCTCGCCGATGCCGCCGGTAGTGGGCACGACTGGCTCATGGCCCGGGGTACGACGCTGCCGCCCTACGTGGCACTGCTCATGGATTACCTGCGCCGACGCTTCGGAGCCGGCATCCCCCCGGATCTCGTCGACCAAGCCCGGGTAGTGGCTGCAGAAGGGGAGGGAGCATCGCAGATGCGCGTGTACCTGCGCCTCGTGGATCCCGACGTCACCATCACTCGAACTGACCTGGACGGCTTGGAGGACGAGGTCGACCGGATCACGGGCCCGGCGCTCGCATGCGACCAGGTTCCCCTCCCGGACGGCTACCTGGAGCTACTCCAGCGCGCTGTCGACCTGGGCGGGTACGAACGCACGCATGCCGTGTTGGCGCTGCAGTGGCTGCGCGAGCACGACTGCATCGGTGAGGCCACGGCAAGGGACCTGTCGGATCGCTGGGCGGGTGCGCTCGTGGAGAGCGTCGAGTCCGAGCGCGCCTTCGGCAACGGGGCAGGGGACCTCGCTATCGAGGCGATGGCGATGCTCGCGTACAGCGGCCACGCCGATCGCATCGAGGAGGACTGGGCCGCAGATGTGATCGCCGTCCAGCGCCCGGACGGGTCGTGGCGCCACGGGAGCGCCGGCGGTGCCGGCAGTCCCCACGCCACCGTACTCGCCGTTTGGCTCCTCTCCGAGCTCGCGAATCCGGATACGGCCCCGACTCCCTGGATACCACAACCCTGACTTTCGAGTCTGTCTCGAGGGTCGAGATAGATCGAGGGTATCTGCGGCCGCGTGGAGCGAGATGGCCCGACCGAGCGTGAGTGACGGCTCGGGACCGTCCCCGAAAGCGGTACTTCTGAGTGTTGCCTGAGGAAACCGGAGGGCCGTGGGGCCATGATGGTGAACCTGACTATGAAGAAGCCCGGTGGACCATGCGCGGTGAGCGTCCCCGGACACCGAGGGCGAAATCCATTTCGGCTACCACGAGAGTTCGTGGCGCAGGGAGGCGACGGAGATGACGGACGGGCAGACGACGCTCACCACGGGACAGACCGAAGCCGAGTCCACGACGGGCAGGATCCGGACCCGATCAATTCGGATCGTGCTCGGCCTGCTGCTCGCCGTGGCGGGCGGTTTCGTCGTCGCGATGTTCGCGTCGAGCCCGGCGCAGGCGGCCGAGCGTGAGGCGTCGATGCACTGCTGGAACCCCCACACGGACACGTTGGGGATCTGCGGGGCGGGATCACCCGACGCCCTCGTGGGCGTTCCCGTCACCTTGTCGGCCGACCTGAACGGCTGCGGGGTCTTCGACGGGGGCTGCAACGGCGACATCGGCAGTTCCAACATCAAGGTGCAGTTCAAGCCGAACGACTCGTCGAGCCCGGGCACGGTACTGACCTTCACCACCAACAACGTCAACGAGTCGAACGCGAACGTGACCTGGAGCTACGGGGCGGCGCAGGCGACGCGGCCGGAGGTGAGGGTCTGCAACACGGCGTTGACGACCTGTTCCGATTGGGACAAGTGGGATGTCGCTCTCGTCGAGTACGACCTCGACATCGCGAACAACTCGCCGCCGTCGGCGACCATGCAGTGGTGGTCGCCGTGCAAGTTCATTCTTACCTGCGTCGTGGGCAGCCCCGACGGCACCCCGCAGACCTTCACCCTCAACGCCGACTACAGCGACTCCGACAACTACGCCGGGAGCCGGATCGTTTCGGTGCAGTGGGACTGGGACGCCGACGGCAACCCGGACCAGACCGATACGTTCGGACCGCTCAACTCGGCGTCGGGCTCGCGCAGCGCCACGCACTTCTACACCGAGGGCGTCTACCGGCCGGCGGCCCGGTTCTGCGACAACGCCGGGTGTGGCGGTTGGGACAAGTTCGACATCCTCGGCGGCGAGGTGGACCTCGACGTGGTCGACGACCCGCCGTCGGCGACGATGGAGTGGTGGTCACCGTGCTACCAGATCCTCGGCAACTGCGCCGGGGGATCCCCTGACGGCCGCTCGAACGCCACGTTCACGCTCAACGCCTCCGGGAGCGACGACGTCGGTGTCACCGCGTACGAGTGGGACTTCGACGGCAACGGCACGGTCGACCAGACCACCGGCGGCGGCAACAGCGGATCGGTCACCCACAACTACGGCGTGATCGGCAACTGGCAGCCGCAGGTGCGCACCGTGGACATCTCGAACCAGCGCTCGGGCTGGGACAAGCAGGACATCGCCTTCGTCCCCGTCGACCTCGACACCGACGGCCCGTCGGTCTCGGTGAACATGCCGAACCCCTGCTACGGGATCTACCCGGCGTGCATCGGGGGCGCGCCCGACGCCACCACCGCTGACGTAGTCCAGATGAGCGCCGACTACAGCGATGCCTTCGGGGTGTCGGTCGCCAGCGTCCAGTGGGACTTCGACGGCAACGGCAGCGTGGACGACACCACAGCGGTGAGCGGCACGTCGGGTACCGCCTCGACCACGCACCAGTACGGCAGCGCCGGGACGTACACGATCAAGGCGCGGGCGATCGGCTCCGACGGGGTCGTCGGCACCTGGGACAACTGGAAGATCCTCGGCATCGGCGCCGATTACGACGTCAACGCGACCCAGGTCCGGGCGCAGATGCAGTGCCCCGACCCCCACACCTCGACGCTCGGGATCGCCTGCGCCGGTGCGCCTGACGTGCGGGTGAACAGCAGCGTGCTGCTCAAGGCCGACATCGACACCTGCGGTGCCCTGTGCGTGGGTAACTACTTCACGCCGAGCGACATCAACGACTACGACATCGAGTGGGACCTCGGTGACGGGACCCCGCACGTGATCGAGGCGATCGGCGGCGGTGCCGACCGCACGCGTGCCTTCCCGTCGGGCTACGCGGCCGCCGGTGCCTACAAGCCACTGGTGCGCCTCTGCGACGACGCAGCCAGCTCGACGAACTGCTCGAGCTGGGACGCCTACGACGTCGCACTCGTGGAGTACGACTACGACGCCGGGGGTCCGTCGGCGACGGTCGACAACCCGAACCCGTGCTTCGGGATCTACCCGGCGTGCATCCACGGCAGCCCTGACGCCAGCACGGCCGACGTCGTGACGATGAACATGAGCTACAGCGACTCCTTCGGGGTCGACGTGGCCAGCGTCGAGTGGGACTTCGACGGCAACGGCACCATCGACGACACCACCACCGGCTTGAGCGGCACCTCGGGTACCGCCACGACCACCCACCAGTACACGGCGGCCGGTGCCTACACGATCAAGGCCCGCGCCGTCGGCGTCGACGGTGCTGTCGGCCTCTGGGACGACTGGTCGATCCTCGGCCTCGCCGCCGACTACGACGTCAACAGCGTCCAGTTGCGTGCCCAGATGGACTGCTGGAACCCCCACGACTCGACGGTGTTCATCTGTGGTGCGGGGCCCAAGGACGTCCGCTCGAACAATCCGCTGACGCTGAACGCGAACATCGATTCGTGTGGGCTCGGGATCTTGTGCCTGGGCAACTACTTCACGCCGACGGACCAGAACAGCTACGACATCGAGTGGCGTCTGAACGGGCCCGGTGGTGTGACCTCGGCGATCGACCACATCGGTGGGGCGACGTCACCACGGAGCCACAACTTCGCGGCGGGTTACAACGCGACGGGTGCGTACCGGCCCGAGGTGCGCCTCTGCGACGACGCCGCGACCTCGACCAACTGCAGCGGGTGGGACAAGTACGACGTCGCCCTCGTCGAGTACGACCTCGACGTGTGGGCGCCGTGTACCGGTGATGCCGACCACGACGGTGTGCCGTGCTATTTCGATCCTGACGGTGACACGTCGACGTACGCGCACCAGCTCAACTACGTGCACCAGGGTTCTCCTCCGGGGATCATCCTGACCAACACCGATCCCGACGCGGCGTTGGTTGCGCCGTTGAACGTGAACCGGGCGTTGTTCTTCGGCAAGCCGGTGTGGACGGGGGCGATGAACTTCATCCAGGCCGACATCATCAACCCGGGCGGGACGTATCTGAACCTCAAGTGGGCTCACTTCGGGTTGTGGGCGACGGTTGGTATCGGGTCGTCGCCCGATACGGCGTACCTGCGGGGGTTGAGCTTCTGTATCGGTTCCAGGCCGGGTTCGCTGTTCGGGTACGCGTTCGGGTTCTGTAACTACCAGGCGAGTTTCGACGACGATCAGCAGCCTCTCGAGATCGAGGACGAGGTGTTGTTCTCCAGTGTCGTGCCCGGTTACGGCGCGACGGACTACGAGGGCTTCACACTCCCGCTCATCAGCCCCGAGATCCAGGTCTCGGTGACCCCCTAGTGGTGTGCCGCCTCCGCTAGCTTGGAGCCGAATTCCCCGGATCCTCGAGGTACACAAATGCGAGCTGGTCGCGCGCGGACCGTCCTTGCGTCGACGACTGTGCTGATCGTCCTGGCCGGCACGGTGGCCGGCTGCAGCAGTGGCGGCAATACGACTGCCACCTCCGCCGACCCGTGCGAGCAGATCGCAGACGAGGCCGTGGCCGCGTGGAAGGCGTTCCAGCAAAAGAACGGCAACGACCTGCAGAACCTCTCCGACCAGGCCAAGTCCGACCTGCAGGCACTTTCGGAGAAGGTGCAGACGCTGCAACAGGACGTCAAGACCAACGGGTGCAACGAGGACGAAGTCGGGCGGCGCATCCAGGACCAGGCCCCCGACTTCATGAACGTCAACAGCCAAGGCTCGCGCCCCTGATGCCGGCCGGTCCGCGCCCGCGAGCAGGATCCACAATCTGGTAGGTCGAAGCAATGCAGTGCAGGCGCGTGGAACGCGCGCCCGGCGTGATGGCTGTAGGCTGAAACGCCGTAACCCCCGATCGGTGCGTCGGGCTCCCACCCCGTGTCCCGCACGGCCACGGCGCACCCCCCCTCGGCTAGTCGACGCGGTCCCCCCAAGCCGCCGCACACAGTTGGTGATTCGAACCCGTGATCAGGCTGGAACACGTATCCAAGACCTACGAGACCAACAACGTCGTCGCCCTCAACGACATCACCCTCGACATCAAGAAGGGTGAGTTCGTCTTCCTCGTCGGCCCCTCGGGGTCGGGCAAGTCGACCCTGCTCAAGATGCTGACCTGCGAGGTCACCCCCGACCGGGGCCGCATGTGGGTGGCCGGCAAGGAGCTCAACTCGCTGTCCTCGTGGAAGATCCCGTACCTGCGCCGCAACATCGGGTCGATCTTCCAGGATTTCAAGCTGCTGCCGTCCAAGACCGTCACCGAGAACGTCGCGTTCGCGCTCGAGGTCATCGGCCGTCCCCGCCACGTCATCGAGACACAGGTTCCCCAGATCCTCGAGCTCGTCGGCCTCACCAAGAAGGCGACGCACCGCCCCGACCAGCTCTCCGGTGGCGAGCAGCAGCGCGTCTCGATCGCGAGGGCGTTCGTGAACCGCCCCCTGATCCTGCTCGCCGACGAGCCCACGGGCAACCTCGACCCGAACACCTCGATCGGGATCATGCGCCTGCTCGACCGCATCAACCGCACCGGCACGACCGTGGTGATGGCCACACACGACCAGTCGATCGTGGACTCGATGCGCCGCCGTGTCGTCGAGCTCGAGCCCGGTGGGATCCTGGTCCGTGACCAGGCCCGCGGGGTCTACGGATACGGAGCCTGACAGATGGCCGTTCGCCCCGCATACTTCGTCCGCGAGGCCGGGTCCAACCTCGCCCGCAACTTCCTCATGTTCGTCGCCGCCGCCGTCGCGGTGGCGATCTCACTCTCGCTCTTCGGTGCCGTCCTGCTGTTCCAGCGCATCGTGTCGAACGTGACCACCCAGTGGCAGAACGACGTGGTCATGAACGTCTTCCTCAAGGACGACGCCGCCGCCAACCCCGCCGACGTCAAGCGCATCAGCGAGGAGCTACAGGGCTACAAGGAAGTCAAGGGCGTCACCTACGTGACCAAGAACGAGGCATACGACGAATTCCGCTCGATGTTCGGCAACCAGCCCGAGCTCGTCGAGAGCGTGACACCGGAGACCCTGCCGGCGTCGTTCCGGGTGTCGCTCAACGACAACGACACACTCGAGACGGTCCAGGAGCGGATCCGCACCATCTCGGGCGTCGACGAGGTGAACTCGGCGGTCGAGCAGGTCAAGTCGATCCAGCGCGTGCTCACCTACCTCCAGTGGGGTGTCATGGTCGCCGGCATCGTGCTGCTGGTGTCGTCGATCGTCCTGATCTCGAACACGATCCGCCTCGCGATCTTCGCGCGCCGCAAGGAGATCGCGATCATGAAGCTCGTGGGTGCCACGAACTGGTTCATCCGCTGGCCGTTCCTGCTCGAGGGCGCCGCCGCAGGCGTCGTAGGCGTCGGCCTCGCGGTGGCGCTCACGTTCCTGATCAGGTACCTGCTGACCGGCTGGGAGAGCATCCGCTTCGTACCGCTCAACATCCCGCTCGGCTACATGCTGTGGCCGGTCACGATCGTGCTCGTCCTCGTCGCGATGCTGATCTCCATCGGCGGGACCGCCTGGGCGCTACGGCGCTACCTCGACGTCTGAGCGAAGGTGGCCAAGGGTAAGGCGAAGCGAGGCGCTTCGAGCCGGCCCGACCCCGACGGGGTCCGCCTGGTCGCGTCGAACCGGCGTGCGCGCCACGACTACGAGATAGTCGAGACCCTCGAATGCGGCATCGTGCTCGCCGGCAGCGAGGTGAAGTCGCTGCGCGAAGGTCGTGCGAGCCTGCAGGAGGCGTTCGCCCGTGTCGACGGCGGCGAGCTGTGGCTGCACGGCATGCACATCCCACCGTACGCGTTCAGCCGCGCAGGCGGCCACGAGCCCACCCGGCCGCGCAAGCTCCTCCTGCACCGGCGCGAACTCGGGCACCTCGCGCAGCGGTCCAAGGAGAGCGGGTACACGATCGTCCCGCTGCGGGTGTACTTCTCCGGCGGCCTCGCCAAGGTCGAGGTCGCCCTCGCCCGCGGCAAGAAGGCCTACGACAAGCGCCAGAGCGAGGCCGAGCGCGACGCCGCCCGCGAGATCCAGCGCGCCATGTCCCAGCGCCGGCACTGAGTCCGGGGTTGCTCCAAAGGCCAGATGGTGGCTGTCACACGACCGAGACCTCAGCGCTGCGCCGCTCCGGTGACGGCCGGAGTCGTCCGCCGTTCGGCGCGCATCCGGTGCCACCACTTGGGCGGGAAGTCCCACGACTCGAATCGGAACGCGACGCTGACGATCACCCAGATGTACACCCAGCACAGCGCGAACAGGATCAGGTGCTGGACCGGGATAGGCAGCGAGTAGAGGCCGTCGCGAGCGCCGACGACGTACAGCGTCCACCAAGCGGCGGCCAGCGCGCTCATGTGCCAGATGTATATCGAGTAGCTCCGCGTCGAGATCCACGTCGTGACGTCGCCCACCCGACCCGGTCGCCCGAGCCGTTCGACGTACTCCTTGGCCCACGTCATGACCATGAACAGGCCGACACCCCAGAACAGGTATCCGGCCTGAAGGGGGAACTGCTGCTGGCCCGTCGTGTACGGGCCGACGGTGACCAGCAGCATCGTCGTCCCCGCGATGCCGAGGCCCACGACGCCGGTGACCGCCGGGCGCCGCCTCAGGGTCCCGTCGGCGTAGAGGAAGCCGACGGCGAAGAACACGATGAACCCCAGCATGATGTCCAGCAACCCGGCCAGGAGCATGCCGGGTGTGACGAGGCCCTGGATCTGGGCGGGGTCGCTGGGATCGATCCCCTTGAGGCCGTAGAAGAAGAAGCGGTCGTTGAGCAGGATGATCGCGGTCGGGACCATGAGCAGCGCCCACCGGCCCCAGCGGCTGCGGAAGATCCACGCCAGCACGGGTCCGAGCAGCGTGACCGGGATGTAGAACATCAGGAACCAGAATGGCCAGCGCGAGTGCTCCAGGCAGTCGACGTGCGGGAACGGCACGATCCACTGCAGCGCCTGCTTGGGCCCGAACCCGGCGCAACGGCCCCAGCCGCCGTAGTTGAGCGCCATCTCAAGCGCGACCATGATCACTGCGAAGGCCGCATACGGTATGACCATCCGCTTGAGCCGCTTCCAGATGAAGCTGCGCGTCTCGCGGCGCCGTTCGCGCCCCGGCGACGTCCGCTGCCAGAGGCGCTGGATGCTCCAGAAGTTCACCGCGCCGCCGCAGAGCACGAACCAGGGCACGCACCAGATCAGCGACCAGTTCAGCCAGTCCCACTGCACGGCGGTCGCGCGATCCGGGTGGCCGTCGTATGACACGTGGTAGAGCAACACGTGGACGCCCACGACACCCAACATCGCGAGCGCACGCATGACGACGATGAACACGTCGCGCCCGCTGGCGCTCGGCTCGGGCACCGTGGCCGTCGCTGCCGTCGGGGTCGTCATGAGCGGCTCCGCTACCTGCGCGGCGACTTCCGGGCGGCATCGCCCGACCCGGTCTCGCCGGCGTTGTCCGTGCTCGCCGGGACTCCCTCCCCTACCTTCTCCAGGGCCGCCACGTAGTGGGCGCTGAGGTGCCGCATCCGGGACTTCTCCAACCGCTGTTCGATGCCCTCGAAGTGTCGCATGAGCGACGGCGGTATGAAATCGGGGAGGAACGTGAAGTAGTTGACGTCGGCGTTCCAGGTGGCACCCGGGATGTCCGGTAGAGCGTTGGGGCGGATCCAGGACTCCGTGCCCTCGTCGATGTCGCGGATCACCGGGAACACGTAGCCCATGTAGAACCGGAACAGAAGGTTGCGGACGTTCATCTCCTGCAGGAAGAACACCCCGCCGGGCTTCAGGACCCGCGCGACCTCGGTGAACGCCTCGCGCTGGGCCTCTGGGTCACCGACGTGGTGGAACACGTTGATGCTGTAGGCGAAGTCGAACGTGTCGTCCGGGTAGGGGAGCTGGGTGGCCGAGCCCACGTCGAGGTCCAGGTCGGCGCCGTGCGCGGTGGCGTACTCGCGGGCGTGCTGGACCTGCTCGGCGGAGAGGTCGCAGCCGCTCATCGCGTACCCCAGCGCAGCCATCTCCGTGGCGTACCACCCCTGGCCGCAGCCGACGTCGAGCCCCTTCGCTCCCGTTCCGAGCCCACGCTCGGCGAGGTCCGCGTCCATGGTCGCGATCTTGCGTTCGAGGAGTCGGTCCCGCACGTGGTCGCCGATCTCGTCCGCGTATTGCGACGCGATCTCGTCGAAGTGGTCCTCGTCCTCGTCCTCGTGCCGGCGTACGAGCTGAAGCAGGTGGCGCCCGAAGAGGGCCGCGCACCCGATCCCGATCCCGAGCGAGAGCCATACGGTCGCGCTGCGGAAGAGCAGCATCGTCACGGGGAGGGTCGCGGTGGCGATCCCGCCGTTGGCGAGGACCGCGATCGACGTCGACCCCGCGATGCCGATCCCGAGGGGGATGCCGGTGACGCCGCCGAGCAGGGACCCAGCGGTGAAGGACTGGGCCGCGACCGGGAACGTGCCGGTCTGGCCGCCCACCTGCTGGATCACGAAGACCAGCCCGAAGATCGGCAGGAGCCAGGCGGCGAGCGAGGTGGCGGCGAGCCACACCGCGGTGAGGGGCCGGAAGAAGGCCTTCGCCGCCGGGGTCTTCAGGAAGCGGCCTGCGACGAGGAACGGCACCACGGAGGCGACCGACGCGATCGCGAGGATCCACCACTGGCCGACGGTGGCGAGCAGGATCCCGCCGAGGATCGCGACGTCGGCGAGGCGCTCCACCACCCACACGAACACGGCGACGCGCCGGGCGTTCGTGTAGCGCCTGCCCAGCAGGATCGCTCGTGACAGCTCCCCGACGTAGAACGGGGTGGCGATCGCAGGCAGCGTCGCGAAGTAGATGCGGATGCTGTCGTTTGTGCGCACGTAGGCGCCCAGACGCCGGGTGAGCCAGTGCCACCTGAGCCACCGGATGCCGAGGTTCGCGACCGTGAACATGCCGACGACGGCAAGGCACTGCACCGCGTCGGCAGCGCTGACCTGGTCGCGGCCGTCGGCTCCGCGGAACCAGAGCACGGTCACCACAGCGCCCGCGACGACCATGGCCACGAACGTCCAGACGATCGTACGCCGACCGCTCATTCAGGTCCTCTCTCGTCCCCCAGGGGTGTCCTCGTCCGGCGCGAGCCGTCGCCGGCGGGCAGGGGCCGGTCCGGAGCGGTGGAGATGGGTCCGGTCCGGCCAGATTTCGACGATGCGGACCCTCGGTCCTGCCGGCGCGGTTCGGTCATTCCGGCGGAGTGCAGGCGGCGCCGGGGAGGCGGTCGACCCTGTAGACACGCACGTCGTGATCCGACCGCGCCGTGCGTGGGGGGAGGTCGACGGAGTGGAGGATGGCGCTCTCCTGCGCCCATTCCCACTCGGGCAGGGGACGCCCCCACTTGGCAGCGTTGTCACCCACCACGAGGTAGTCCGTGCAGGCGTCCTGCAGCGCCCGCTCCCACTCGGTCCTGTCCTGCCAGTAGGTCGTCCCGTGGTTCTCGGCCGGGCGCCCGAGGAAGTAGACGTTGTTGGAGAGGTCGCGTCCGCTCAACCAACCCGAGAAGATGCCGGCGAAGGCGATGTTCACACCCTGCGGTTCGTGCTCTTCGAACCACTCGGCTGCCGGCTGGACCTCCTCGAAGCCGACGTGGAGCGGATACCAGTTCCGCGCCCGCAGCGGCACCGCGACGACGACCAGGATCGCCGCCGCCGCGACCGCGCCGGTGGCCGCCCACCTCGGTTCAACGCGTGCGAGCGTGCCGTTCGCGGCCATGACACCGGTGGCGGACGCGATCACGGCCGCGACCGGCCACGCCCACACCGGCCACTGGAAGCTCGACGGCACCATGTGAGTCACGGCCACGGTGAGAGTGCCGTACCCGATCGCGACGGCGAAGAGCACGTGCCATCGAGTCGAGTGCGCACGCGTCCCGGCCAGGATCGCCGCACCGAGCGCCAGCACCAGTGCGGCCACCTCGGGAGCGAGGAAGCGCATCGTGATGAACACCTGGATGTCGGCGAAGCCGGTGATCGGCGTGACGAGGTAGACGGCGGCCCCCACGAGGGGAGCGACCACGAGGAAGGCCAGGAGCCGTTCGGTTCTCGCCCAACGCCAGATGCTGGTTCCGCCGAAGGCGATGCCGACGAGCAGGGGGCCGTATGCGACGGCGAGGGCGACCGCCACGACGAACAGGCCGCGCGCGCCTTCGCGTGCGACCAGATGCAGGACCGAGTCGTTCACGTCGATCGTCGTGTACCCGGGCTCGGCGCCAGGGAACGGACCGAAGGCGAAGGGCCACAGCGGGTTGCCGGTGAGGACGAGGTTGCGCAGCGGCCAGATGAGCGCGGGTACGAGGGTACAGAGGGCGAGGACGGTGCCGTGGGCCCACATGTGCTTGCGGAACGCCTGCACGGCGAGCACGACGACCAGGATCGCCGCGATCGGGAGCGCGGCCTGCTTGGTTCCCGCGGCGAGCCCGGCAGCGAGGCCGGCGAGGACCATCCAGCGCAAGCGCCGGTCCCCACGCAGCCACAGCAGACCCGTCCAGATCAGGACGACTGCTGCCTGCAGGGTGAGCAGATCGACGTGGAACGTGGCGAGTTGTCCGTAGACGACGCCCCACGAGCACAGCACGGCGGATGCGACGACCACCGCGGGCCAGGTCCGCAGCCTCAGCGTCCTGGCTGCCGCCACCAGGGCGCAGAACGTCCCCGCGGCCCACACGAAGCTGCAGAGCTGAAGCAGGTAGTCGCGCGCGAACGGCACCACGACCCACATGCCGAACGTGTCGCCGTTGGACCAGAACGCGCCCTCGTAGACGCCGTTCTCGAACGCTCCGATGCGCCAGATCGTGTTCGTCCGGTACCAGGCGGCGACCATCGCGCGGTGGTAGAGGGTCGAGTCGTTGGCCGCGTCGGAGGCGAACAGGACACTCGCGAGGGCGGCGACCACGAGGAACACGGGTGCCGCGACCGCCAGGATCGCGAGCCACCGGGGGACCCCGGTGGGGGCGGAGCCGGCCTCGTCGGCGCCTGCTTCGGCCGCGGCGTCTTCCGACGGGGCCGCGTCCGCGTCGATCGCGGTGTCGGTCCGGAGCCGGCGTGCGATCAGCTCGACCAGCCCCGCGCCGACGAGTGCCACGACCAGGTAAGGGACCGGGCGCCATCCCCCGACGGCACCGAGGAGCTGCATCGAGAGCACGATCTGCAGGACGACGAGGAACAGCGTCATCGCCCAGCGCTCCCAGGTCCCCGCGACCAGGCGCGACGCTAGGTGCCGGCACGCGAGCACGGCCGGGACCGTCGCGACCACCAGGACGATGAAGGAAATCAACACGGCCACGTCGGGCTCTTGTCGCTTCGGGGCAGGTGCGTGACGCGGCACGGGGCCGCCAGCCCTATTTCTCCACGTCAGATGTCGTTGCCTGCTGATACGCTGGCCGCGGCCGGTGAGAGCCACCGGCACCCACATGGGGGTGATCGGTTTCGACCCTGAGATGGCGACGCCGAAGGAGCGAGCCGGGGATGCCGGAGTCCTCGTCAACAAACCGGCAAGCGCACACAAGTGCCAACACCAGCGAGCCTGAGCTCGCCATGGCCGCCTGATCTAGTCAGGTAGCCCACGGCCCCGGGACGCCCCGCCTCGGGAATCCGTGTCATCTAGGGGCTCACCCCGCCGGTTGGGTCCGGCCGGTCGGCGGGGGACAACGCAGGTCGGACTAGGGCCCGGCGGGAGTGCACGGACGGTCGGGCCCGAAACCGCTCCCGTGCACTGCGCTCGGAGAGCCTCAGGCGAAGCACTCGGGGGACCGGGGTTCGAGTCCCCGCACCTCCACCAAATCGATCCGGCCGGTCCGGGTCAGGCCGGCGCCCGCGCGAAGGCGGCGACGAAGTCGCGGGAGTCGGCACTCAGGTAGCGGTCGCCGGGCTTCTTGGCGTTCGGCAGGAGCCGTGTCCCGGTCACCCCGCCGGGCGTGGAGTTGTACAGGTTGAACGTCACCCAGTCGGGGTTGATGTCGAGCTCCATCGCCCGGACGGCTCCGGCACGTACGAGGGTGTCCGCGAGGGTGGAGACACTGAGCCCGGGCCCGCCCACCCACACGAGGGCACCTTGGGCCGTCGTGCCGATCCCTGAGCGCCAGTCGAAGATCTTGTTGCCCAACGTGACTCCCCACTTCTTGCTCGAAGTGTCAGCGATGTCGGGCGAGGGCTTGGCGTCGTCGACGAGCAGGGACAGGTTCTGTCGCACCGAGGCGACGTCGGGCGCCATTTGCTGGTCGCGCCCCCACTGGCACACCACGGGTGTGCCGTCCCGCTTGATGACCAGGGACGCGATGCCGTCCTGGAGGTCGGGCTTGGCCTTCCCGTCGAGGTAGAAGCCCCCCTGGGAGTCCTCCATGCGGAAGCCTCCGTTGAAGGCGGCGACGAGATCCTGCTGCTGATCCGGGGGAACCTCGTCGGGGGTCGCCCAGGAACCGCCGGGCAGCTTGGCTCCTGGGAACTGGCGGAACTTCAACAGGTTCGGGTCCATCCACGTGACACCGACGAGCAGGGACGTGTGGGTGTCGTCGGGGCGGACCTCGGTGGCGTAGAGGGCCGGGATGCCGTCGACCGTGGCCGTCGGACGCCAGACGCCCTCGTTCGGCACCGGCTCGACGGCCGGTGACACAAGGGGTGCCGGAGGCGTCAGGTGGTTGGGAGTCGGGTGCTTCCCGGCAGGGGAGTCGTGCTCGCCCTGGACTGCCTGGGGCAGGTCGATCGGGGCGTCGGGCGTGCCCCCCTCGGGCGGTTGGTTCATCCCGAACCACTGTCGTTCGGCCCAGTCGACCGCGCCGCCTCCGCCGTTGTCGCGCAGCCACTCCACGGTTCGTGCCATCACCCCGTCGTTCCCCGGAGCCGCGAGGGCACCGGCGTACGACCAGCCCACGGGGAGTGCCAGGATCACCAGGGCGGCGAGCAGGGCAACGGCCACGCGCCGCCGGCGGTACATGCGCCGGCGGGTATCGGCAGGGTTCCTGTGCCGCCCGCGTGCAGGGCGCGAACCGGCGGTTGATGCCATGGGCGCAACGTAGCCCGGCGTGGGTGAGGAATCGGCCAGCACAGGGTAAGGACAGGCCCAAGGACACGGTCGCAATCACCGCGCCGATCCGCGAAGGGGACGTTCCGGGCGCGCCGCAGGTGCCGGATCCGGGTTGGAGGCCTCGAGTCGGCGGCTACAGTGCGCGGACATGGGGGAAGGCAACCCACCGGATCAGGACAAGGTGCCGGAGACCGATTGGCTCGGCGACGGTCCGGACGCGGCCGTGCTCGACCGAGCGGTCCGGATCCTCCGTCCCCTGCTTGCGGTGTTCGATCCCTGTTTCGTGGGTCTCGACCGCGTGCCCACCACGGGTGGCAACGTCTTCGTCGGCAACCACACGATGATCGGGATGCTCGACTACGCGATCCTCTACCTGGAGCTGTACCGCCGCCTCGGCGTAGCCCTGTGGTCCCTCGCCGACCACTTCCACTACACCGTCCCGCTGTGGCGCGACCTCCTCCTCGCCAACGGTGCGTTTGACGGGACCCGCGAGAACTGCTCCTCCGTCCTCGCCCGTGGGGGCAACATCGTGATCTTCCCGGGCGGGGCCAGGGAGGTCACGCGTCGCTCCGGCGAGCAGAACACCCTGCTGTGGGGCGAGCGCACGGGCTTCGCCCGCGTGGCGATGGCCGCTGACGCGCCGATCGTGCCGGTCGCGTTCGTCGGCGGCGACGACTGGTACCGCATCGTCTACGACACCAACAGGATCCTCGGCACCCGAGTCGGCGACGCGATCGACACCCGATTCCGCAGGCGGGGCATGCACGTCGACGGCTACATGCCCTCGATCATCCGTGGCATCGGACCCACCCTGCTGCCGCGGCCAGAGCGCCTCTACTACTGGTTCGGCGAACCGATCGAACCGGCCGAGTTCGGCGAGGACCCCGACGACGAGGTCGCGCTCGCCAAGCTGCGCGACGCGGCACGCGACGCGCTGTCCGCGGGCATCTCCGAGCTGCTCGCCCTGCGGCAGAGGGATCCCCGCCGCAACCCGTCGTCGTTCGTGCGCAACCTCCTGGGTCGTACGCACCGAGGTTGATCCGGGACTCCCGCGGAGACCTGCTACCGGCGGACCGGGTCTGCACGTAGGTGCAGTCCGCAGGCGCACGTGCGGGCTCACCTGCGTTGAAACCACCCCGAAACAACTCCGCAATCCAGATGTCACGTCCACGTCGCTTGACGGATACACGCCACCTTTAACGTGCTCTCGACAAGTGCGGTCAACTCGAGCTGTGTGGATGAAGGAGTAGGGATGCTCAACCTCGTTTCGGCGGTGATCAAACCCCACCGACTGGAGAACGTGAAGGACGCGCTCCAAGACGCCGGCGTCGCCGGCATGACGGTCGCGGAGGTACGCGGCTTCGGGCGCCAGCGCGGCCACACGGAGTCGTTCAGGGGCTCGGAGTACACCGTCGACTTCGTGCCGAAGGTGCAGGTCACGGTCCTGTGCGAGACCGGGGACGCAGACAAGATCGCCGAGCTGATCGCAGCCTCCGCGGCCACGGGAACGATCGGCGACGGGAAGGTGTGGGTGCAGCCGCTGGACCGGCTGATCCGCGTACGCACAGGCGAGCGGGACACGGACGCGCTGTGAGGGCAGCGCCGCGAATCGGAAGTCACGGACCCGGGAGAGACATGAAGGCCACCAAAGCACCCCTGCCCGAACGGATCATGGACATCTGGAGGGTGCCGGAGAAGCGCAGGCTCTTCGGCAAGATCCTCGGCGGCAAGATGATCGGGGTGACGCTCGTGTTCGGGGTCATCGCGGTCCTCGGCGTGACCGCTGCCCACGCCCAGGATGCCGGCGACGTTGCCACCTCGAGCGGCCTCAGCGTCGACGACCTCATCAACCCGATCAACACGATGTGGACCCTGATAGCCGCGTTCCTGGTGTTCTTCATGCAGGCCGGGTTCATGGCCCTCGAAGCAGGGTTCGCGCGTGAACGCGAGACCAACAACATCATGTTGGAGTGCATCGTCGACACGTGCTTGTGCGGGATCCTGTTCTGGGCGATCGGCTTCGCGTTCATGTTCGGCAGCGGCAACGGCCTCATCGGGCACGAGTTCTTCTTCCTTAACGGAGCACCCGAGACCTACGGCACGACCGGTGTCGCCTTTCCCGCCTTCTTCCTGTTCCAGTTCGCGTTCGCCGACACGTGCTCGACGATCACGTCGGGCGCCATGGTGGGCCGCACCGGTTTCGTCGGCGACCTGCTGTACAGCATCGTCGTGAGCGCGCTCATCTACCCGATCCTGGGCCACTGGATCTGGGGCCCGGACGGGTGGCTCTACATGATGAAAACGCCCATGCGTGACTTCGCCGGCTCGACCGTCGTCCACACCGTCGGCGGTTTCATCGCCCTCGCCGGCGCGATCGCCCTCGGCCCCCGCCTCGGGCGCAAGTTCAAGCGGGACGGCGGCGGGATGCCACCGGGACATTCGATGACGCTGGCGGCCGTAGGTGGTGTGATCCTGTGGTTCGGCTGGTACGGCTTCAACCCCGGGTCGACACTGTCCGCCCTCGACATGGGCGGGATGGGACGGGTCGCGACGAACACGACCCTGGCGGCATGTGCGGGCGGCATCGTGGCGATGTTCCTGGCATACCCGAGTGTCAAGAAGTGGGACACGGGCCTCACGATCAACGGGTTCCTGGCGGGCCTCGTGGCCATCACGGCGCCGTGCTACTTCGTGAACCAGTTCGGGGCGGTGGTCATCGGAGCCATCGCGGCGGCCATCATGTACTACGGAGTGAAGCTCCTCGAGTACGTCAGGATCGACGACCCCATCGGCGCCGTCCCGGTGCACGGGTTCTGCGGCATCTGGGGAACACTCGCCATCGGGTTGTTCGCCACCGGGGCATACAGCATGCCGAGCGGCACCGGGATGGACACCACGGTCGATCCCGTCGTAGGGCTCTTCTACGGTGGCGGCACCGCACAGCTGCAGTCCCAGCTGATCGGTTCGCTCACCGTGACCGTCGTGTGCTTCGCCGCCGCGATGATCCTCATGTACGCCGTCAAGGCGACCGGCACCCTCCGGATCTCCCGTGCCGGCGAGATCGAGGGCATCGACATCCACGAGCACGGTGCGCCCTCGTACCACATGGAGGTCGGCGCGGGCACCGGCTACTACATCGCTCCGAGCCTGGACCCCGACAGCGACGTCGACGTCCGACCGAAGCGTGACGTGCCACAGCCTGCCGGCTGACCGTAAGGCACCGAGACAGACGCGGGGGGCCCGGCACCGATCCGGGCCCCCCGCACGCGTCTGCCCGCGTTCGGGGACGGGGGCTCCGGCGGTGCCGATGGGTCTGCGGGTAGGGTCGGGCCCCGATGCACACGACCGTTGCCGAGGTCCTGGCGGCTACCGGCGGGACGCTCCTGAGGGGCGATCCCGGCGACGGCTTTCGCGACGCCACCCAGGACTCGCGCCGGGTGCGGCCGGGGATGCTCTTCGTCCCGGTCAAGGGCGACCGCGACGGTCACGACTTCGTCGCGGATGCCCTCGCTGCCGGAGCCGCCGGTCACCTCACGTCCCGTGCCGTGGGTGAATCCGACGCCGGGCCTGGTTTCGCGGTCGGCGTTGCCGACACGATGACGGCACTGGCCGACCTCGGCCGCCACGCGCGCACGCGCATCCCCGCGGTCGCGGCGATCACGGGGTCCGCGGGCAAGACGACGACCAAGGACTACCTGGCAGCGATCGTGTCGCGGTTCGCGGTGACGGGGGTCGCGCCCGGATCGCACAACAACGAGATCGGCATGCCGCTCACGCTCGTCAACGCGCCGGATGCCGCCGATGTCGTGGTGGCCGAGATCGGCGCGCGCGGCCCCGGCGACGTCGCGTGGGGGGCCGAGCTCCTGCGCCCCGACGTCGGGGTCGTGACCAATGTCGGCAGCGCCCACCTGGGCGAGTTCGGCAGCCGGGACGCGATCGCCCGAACCAAGGGCGAGCTCGTCGAAGCCCTCGAATCCGAGGGGGTGGCCGTACTCAACGCCGACGACGAACTCGTGATGGAGATGGCGAAGCGCACCGCGGCACGTGTAGTCACGTTCTCCGCGGCGAGCGCACCCGGAGCCGACGTGGCAGTCGTCGGTGCGAGCTTCGCGCCGGACCTGACGGCGACGTTCACGCTGGAGACCCCACAGGGTCCGATCGCGTGCGAGACCCACGGAGCCGGTCCCCACATCCTGTCCTGTGCCGCGGCAGCAGCCGCCGCCGCCCAGGTCCTCGGCGCCTCGCCCGAGGACGTCTCGGCAGGCCTGCGCGACGTCGCCCGCTCCGCGCACCGCATGCAGCTGCACACGTCGGCGGGGGGGTGGCACGTCGTCGACGACTCCTACAACGCCAACCCCGAGTCGATGGCGGCCGCGCTCGCCTCGGCAGCCGCCATTGCCGCGGAAGGGGGCCGCACGCTCGCTCTGCTCGGCCACATGGCCGAGCTCGGCCCGTCGGCGGCGGATGCACACCGTGATGTCGCGGAGATGCACCGCCGCCACCGTTTCGACGTCGTCGTCGCGGTGGGAGAGCACGCCGAGCTCGTCAGCGACCACGTCGCCGCCGATCCCGGGGCCGGCGCCGACATGTTGCGCGCCCTCGCAGGCGGCTTCCGGCGTGGCGACGTGATCGTGGTCAAGGCGAGCCGGGTGGTCCGCCTCGACACCGCGGTGCCGGCGCTTCTCGAGATCGGCACCGACGAGTGAGCGTCGAGGCGGTCGTCGCCGCACTCGCTTCCCTGGCAGACCGCGCCACCGGGGACCGGCCCGCGCTGGCCGGCCATTTCGCGAACGTGATGGACATCGGCGGCGCACGCATCGCGCTCGCGGCCGACGGCGTCGGGACCAAGCACCTGCTCGCCACCGGGCCGGGCGACTTCCGCGGGATCGCGATCGACTGCGTCGCGATGAACTCCAACGACCTCGTCTGCGTGGGTGCCCGCCCGGTCGCGATCCTCGACTACCTCGCGGTCGAGACCGCCGACGGCGTGGAGCCCTATGCCGAGGCGATCGCGGCCGGCTTCCGCGACGCCGAGGCCGAAGGCGCCGGCGCGGTCGTGGGCGGCGAGGTCGCGGTCCTCCCCGGTGTGATCGCACCCCGTGACGACGGCGTACCGGGTCTCGACCTCGCCGCGACCGCGGTCGGCGTCGTCGAGGGTGACGTCCTCGACGGGACCGCCGTCGCGCCGGGCGACGTCGTGATCGCGGTGGCGTCGAGCGGGCCGCACTCGAACGGGTACACGGCTCTGCGTCGTCACGTGTCCGCGGCCGGCGTCGACCTCGACGCGACCGCGCCGTGGGGCGGCACCGGGACCGCACGAGACCAGCTCCTGGCCCCGACCCTGCTCTACCCGCGCCTCGTCGAAGCAGCAGCGCGGACGGGAGCGCTGCACGCCGCCGCCAACGTGACCGGCGGCGGGCTCACGAACCTGTGCCGCGTGCTCCACGGTGCCGGCATGGTCCTCGACCGCTGGGCCGAGGCGGATGGCGTCTTCGACTGGCTGCTGGGCCGATGCGAGCCCGAGGTCGCCTACGAGACGTGGAACATGGGCGTCGGTTTCGTCCTCGTCGTCGAGCGCGATTCGGTCGACACCGTGCTCGACGCCGTACCGGACGGCTACGCCGCCTGGTCGGCCGGCCGCGTCGACGCGGGTCTCCACGCGGGCACCCTGGTCCTCGAGTTGGCTGGCGCGACCCTCGTCGCCGACCGCAAGGCCGTCAGGCGCGTGTGAACGGCCTCAGCTACGCGAGCCGCCCAGGATGTACAGCATCCGGATGAAGATGTTGATGAAGTTCAGGTAGAGCGAGAACGCCCCGTAGACGGCGAGCTTGCGGTCGCCGGCGGGCCCGAGCATCTCCGCGTACTTCTGGCTGTTCTTCAGGGCCCAGACCTCGTACACGGTCAGGCCCATGAACACGAGCAGCCCGCCGTACATCACGAGCCACGTGATCGCGGCGGCGTGGATGAAGATGCCGATGAGGCTCACGATCACGATCCCGATGAGGGCGAAGAACACGAACGCCCCGAATTTCGACAGGTCCATCTTGGTGGTCGCGCCGATCAGCGCCATCAGGCCGAAGGTGCCGCCGGTGGCGAGGAACGCCGGCCAGATCACGCCCGCTTGGCCTGCGGCGGCGAGCGCGGCGAACAGGACCGCGAAGGTGAAGCCCGTGATCGCGCAGTAGACGAGGAAGAGGGCGGTCACGGCGCCGGCCGAGAGTTTGCGCAGCCCGAATCCCATCCCGATCGCGATGCCGAGCTGGATGAAGATCGCAGGCCACAGGAACGGCGCGATCTTGGCGCCCTGGGACTGGAACATCAGGGCGATCACGAACGTGATCCCGAGCCCGAGCGCCATCCAGCCGAAGACCTTGGTCAGGAACGACTGCTCGCGCTGGGCGACTTCGACCGATGAGTAGTTCTTGGGCCCGAAGGTGCTGCCTTGGGGGGTGTAACCGGGCGGGCTGCCCTGGAAGTGGTAGTTGCCGTCCTGTGGTGTCGTCGGCGGGGCCATCCGCTTCACACTCCGTCTCTGCTGCCGCATCGGTGGCGCTCCAACTCTATGCGCGTCCAGGAACCGAACCGACGTGGGTCTGGGGACGTGAGGGGTCCGTGAGGAGGGACGTGGGGACGTGAGGAGGGGACGTGGGGACGTGAGGTGGGTTGTGGACCCGTTTCGCGTCCCCACGTCGGGGGTCTTGGGGACGTGGGGACGTGAGGTGGGTTGTGGACCCGTTTCGCGTCCCCACGTCGTCTGGGGACGGGACGTGAGGTGGGTGTGGACCCGTTTCGCGCCCCCACGTCGTCTTGGGGCCGTGGGGACGTGGGGTGGGTTGTGGACCCGTTTCGCGTCCCCACGTCGGGGGGTTCGAGGGACGTGGGGACGTGAGGTGGGTTGTGGACCCGTTTCGCGTCCCCACGTCGGGGGTGGCGACCGCTACGGTCGGCGCCGTGGAAACCATCTCGAGGAGCGACGGACCCGACGACGGACCGTGGTCGATCCGGTTGAGCCGGACGGGCGCGGCCGAAGTCGTGGAGCACGCGCGCCGCGGGATGCCCGACGAGGCATGTGGGCTGCTCGCGGGCGCCGGTGACTGCGTCGAGGTCGTGTACTGCACCGCCAACGCCGACGCGTCGCCCGTGAGCTACAGGGTCGACTCCCGCGACCAGTGGGCCGCGATGCGTGATGCCGAGGCACGTGGTCTCGAGATGCTCGGCGGCTTCCACTCCCACACCCGCAGCGACGCGTACCCGTCACCGACCGACGTCGCCCAGGCGTCTTACCCGGAGTGGGCCTACCTCGTTGTCGGGCTGAGGGACCGGCCGCCGGTCATGCGGGCATTCCGGATCCTTGCGGGCGAGATCACCGAGATACCCGTCCACGTCGATCCTGAGTAACCTGCCCGGAGATGTGGCCCCCGGCCTTTCGACCAGGGCAGCCACGACGCCAGAAGGGATCCGAGTGTCAGTCGAGGTGCGCCTACCCACCGTGCTCCGCCCGTTCGCGGGCGGCAAGTCGAGCATCGACTCCGACGCCGCGACTCTCGGCGACGTGCTCGCGGACCTGTGCGAGCGTTTCCCTCCCATGGCCGACCAGATCCTCCCCGGCGCCGACGGTGACCTGCCGCGGTTCGTGAACGTCTACGTGAACGACGAGGACGTGCGCTACCTCGACAGCCTCGCGACGAAGGTGGGCGACGGCGACGTCGTCTCGATCCTGCCTGCCGTCGCAGGGGGATGAGCAGGGCGAACGGCTGAGGTGCGTGTCGAGTCGATCCTGGACCTGATCGGGGACACGCCCCTCGTGGGCATCCACGAGCTATCTCCCAACCCCGATGTCCGCATCTACGCGAAGCTCGAGGGCCAGAACCCGACCGGGTCCGTCAAGGACCGGGTCGCGTGGTCGATGATCCGCGCCGCCGAGGCCGACGGCACCCTCACCCCGGGTGCGACGTTCATGGAACCGACCTCGGGCAACACCGGCATCGCGCTCGCGATGATCGCACGCCTGCGCGGCTACCGGATGATCGCCGTCATGCCCGACAACGCCAGCGAGGAGCGCTCCACACTGTTGCGCATGTTCGGAGCCGAGATCGTGTACTCGCCCGGTGCCGAGGGCAGCAACGGCGCCGTGCGCCTCGCACAGCGCCTCGTAGCCGAGTCCGGCCACGTGTTCCTGAACCAGTACGAGAACCCGGCGAACTGGCGGGCCCACTTCGACGGCACTGGACCCGAGATCCTGCGCGACTGCCCCGCGATAACCCACTTCGTCGCCGGTCTCGGCACCTCGGGGACCCTCGTCGGCACCGGCCGGTACCTCAAGGCCGAGAAGCCCGACGTCGAGGTCCTCGCCGCGGAGCCGCCCGCCGGTGAGATCGTGCAGGGCCTACGCAGCCTCGACGACGGCTACGTGCCGCCGATCTTCGACCCGAGCGTCCTCGACGGCAAGATCATCGTGCGCGACATGGCCGCCGTCGAGTGCTCCCGCGAGCTCCTGCGCAAGTGCGGCATCTTCAGCGGGTTGTCGTCGGGTGCCGCCCTCTTCGCCGCCGTGCGCGCCGCCGGCCGCATCGAGTCGGGCACCATCGTCGTGCTCTTCCCCGACGGCGGCTGGAAGTACCTCTCGACCGGAGCCTGGACCGACGACCTCGCTCGGGTCGAGGAGACGCTCGAGCACACGAACATCTGGTGAGGTGTGGACGACCGCCCGATCGGCATGTTCGACTCCGGCGTCGGTGGCCTCACGGTTGCCCGCGCGGTCATCGACGTGCTGCCCGGCGAGGACCTGCTCTACCTCGGCGACACGGCCCGGGGGCCCTTCGGCCCGCGTGAGCTCGCCGAGGTCCGCGAGTTCGCGCTCGAGATCGTCGACTGGCTCGTGCGCCAGGGGGTCAAGCTCGTCGTGGTCGCGTGCAACACCGCCGCTGCCGCCGCGCTCGCCGAGGCGCAGGCCACGTTCGCCGTCCCGATCCTCGGAGTCGTCGAACCCGGGTTGCGGGCCGGGCTGCGGGCGACGAGCCGGCGGCGCCTCGGAATGATCGGGACCGCCGCCACCGTCGGTTCAGGCGCCTACGAGGACGCTCTCGGGCGGATGCGCGCAGACGCGGTGCTCGAGAGCGTCGCGTGCCCGCGCTTCGTGGAGTTCGTCGAGCGTGGCGAGACGTCGGGGCCCGAGGTCGCAGCTGTTGCCGAGGAGTACCTCGCGCCGCTGCGTCTCGCCGCGGTCGACACCCTGATCCTCGGGTGCACGCACTACCCGCTGCTGGCCCGCGTGATCTCCGACACCGTCGGGCGCGACGTGACGCTGATCTCCTCTGCGGACGAGACCGCGTTCGAGGTAGCCGACATCATGTCGCTCACGGGCACCCGGCGACGCCGCGACGCCACCTCTGCGCCCGGCAGGCACAGGTTCGTCTGCACAGGCGACACCGAGACGTTCCAGCGCCTCGGGGAGCGATTCCTGGGGCCGGAGGTCGCGACCGTGGAGCACCTCGAGTGGTTCGGCCGCTGAAAGGCGCGGGTAAGCTTCCTGCCAACTCGAACAGGGGGGGCGATGCGCCTGCGCGTACTCGGGTGTTCGGGCACGTACCCGACCCCGTGGAGTCCGAGCAGCGGCTACGTGATCGAGGACGCAACAGCCTCGGTGTGGCTCGACTGCGGCACCGGCACGTTCGCCGCATTGCAACAGGTCCGCGACTACACGAGCATCGACGCGCTCGTGCTGAGCCATCTGCACTCGGACCACTGCCTCGACATCTACCCGCTCTACTACGCCCTCCGCTTCAACCCCGAGGCACGACGCCTGCCCGTGTACTGCCCGTCCGGCACCGAGGACCAGCTCGCGCAGCTCCTCGTGGGCGACACCGCATGCAAGCTCAACTACATCTTCGACTTCCGCTACGTGAAACCCGGTGAAACCGTCGAGGTCGGCGACATCCACCTCGACTTCGCGATCACCGACCATCCGGTGCCGACCCACGCCGTCCGCGCCGAGTCTCCGGAGGGAATCCTCACCTACTCCGCCGACACCGGCCCCGGTATGGACCTCGATGTGTTCGCCCGCGACAGCGACGTACTCCTGTGCGAGGCGTCCTACCAGAACAACGACTGCGGCGCGCCGCTGCACCTCACGGCCGAGCAGGCGGGCGAGTACGCCAAGCGTGCGTCGACGCGTGACCTCGTGCTCACGCACTTCTGGCCCACACACGACCATGCCACCTCGCGTGACGAGGCACGTGCGGCCGCCGGCGACGTACCCGTCCACCTCGCGCACCCCGGCGGGGTCTACGACATCGAGACCCGCACCTGGACCGACCCGGGCGAAGAGACCGACGCCGTGGCCTGAGCCGGACGCGGATCCCGGCGAGACCTCTCCGGGCGGTGCGCACCAGCCCGAGGCCGGAGTGCCGATCCGGCCCGCCGGGGAGGTTGGAGAACGATCCGGCCAAACCGAGGGGGTTGGAGAACTGCAGCTACATGTAGACGCGCTCCTGTTCTCCGACCCTGGCCAGGTGGCCGCTCTGTTCTCCGACCCTGGCCAGGTGGCCGGTCTGTTCTCCGAGCCTGGGTGAGATGAGACCGCACATGGCCCGGCGGGAAGGCGTTGGCGTACCCTCCCCGCCGATGGACACCCCCACCACCCCTGCACCCTCCGGCCTGCGCTCAGACGGACGCAAGCCGGACCAGCTGCGCGAGGTCGTGATCGAGCGCGACTTCACCGACATGACGCCGGGTTCGGTGCTCATCTCGTTCGGTCGCACCCGGGTGCTCTGCACGGCGTCGGTCGAGGACTCCGTGCCCCGCTGGCGGCGCGACTCCGGCCTGGGCTGGGTCACGGCCGAGTACTCGATGCTGCCCGGCTCCACCGCCGACCGGAAGCGCCGTGAGCGCAACGGCGCCGGTGGACGCACCAAGGAGATCGAGCGTCTCGTGGGCCGTTCCCTGCGCGCTGTGGTCGACATGACCCTCCTCGCCGACCGTTCGGTCTACCTCGACTGCGACGTGCTGCAGGCCGACGGCGGGACCCGCACGGCGGCGATCACGGGGGCGTGGGTCGCACTGCACGACGCGTGCGCACGCCTCGTCGCCGACGGGCGTATCGAGGCGAACCCCGTCGTCGGTCAGTGCGCGGCAGTCAGCGTGGGGGTCGTCGACGGACGCGCGGTTCTCGACCTGCCCTACGTCGAGGACGCCAACGCGGAGACGGACATGAACGTCGTCATGACCGGCGACGGCCGTTTCGTCGAGGTGCAGGGCACCGCCGAGGGCGTTGCGTTCGACCGCAGCGAGCTCGACGCCCTCTTGGACCTCGCCGTGGCGGGCTGCACCGAGCTCTTCGCGAAACAGAGGGTGGCTCTCGGGATCACCTCCGGCGCGATCACCTGAGCCCGTCGTGGACGTGGTCCTGGCAACCAAGAACGCCGCCAAGCAGCGCGAGCTGAAGGCACTGCTGGCCGTACTCGCCCCCGGTGTCGTGCTCGCACGCGGCCTCGAATGGGACGACGTCGCGGAGACGGGCGACACCTTCGAGGAGAACGCCATCCTCAAGGCCACGGCGGTGCACAGGTCGACGGGATTGCTGGCGCTCGCTGACGACTCGGGTCTCGAGGTCGACGCGCTCGACGGCGCTCCGGGAGTCCGCTCGGCCCGGTACGCCGGAGTCGACGGCGCCGGGGCGGACGCGGCCAACAACGCACTGCTCTTGGAGCGCATGTCGGGAGTGGCCGACAGGCGCTGCCGTTTCCGCTGCGTGATTGCGATCGTCGGCGACACCATCGACTCGACCGTGTCGGGCACGGTCGAGGGCTGCCTGCGCCGCGAGCCGGCCGGCAGCGGTGGTTTCGGCTACGACCCGCTGTTCGAGCCCGACGGCTGGGACGTGACCTTCGGCGAGGCGACCCCGGAGGAGAAGGCGTCGGTGAGCCACCGGTCGCGTGCGCTACGGGCGGCGGTGGCCGAGCTCGCCCGGATCTCCTGAGAGCCGGAGTTGCATCCACATGCGTGCACACCTGTGGATCGGCGCGCGGGGGCACCACCGACCACGCGAAATGCCAGGTCAGAGTGTGAGTTCACCACGGATTTCGCCGCGTGCCGCGGTTAGGTCGGGGAGCCGCGATACGGTTCCCGACCACACCGCACTGCAGTGACCGCCTGGCCACTCTCGGTGGTGTGGTTCCGCGAACGCGCAGGTCATGGGGTGTTCCGCCCAGGGGTCCGAGACCAGAAAACCACTGGCGGAATTACACGAAGAGAATTACAGTGGAGTCCCCCCTCCGAGATCGCTTCCCCGGAGGGCGCCACAAGACCCGGAGCCCACTCCTCTTGGCCCGCGCGCGCTCCGGTATGTGACTGACAGGGCAGAAACAGAGCGACCGAGAGAGGCAAGGGAATGGGCGGACTCCGCATCGACCGACGGTTCACCACCGGAATCGGCACCGGCCTCGACAACGTGTTCGGCACCGCCGAGTGGGAACAGCGGACCACGCGCATCACCAATCCCGACGGCGGTCTCGTCTTCGAGGGCAGCGGCGAGATCCCGACCGACTGGAGCCAGGTCGCCGGCGACATCATGGTGTCGAAGTACTTCCGCCGCGCCGGCGTGCCGGGTACCGGGTCCGGCGGTGAGGAGTCAGCCAAAGGGGTCTTCACCCGCCTCGTGTCCTGCTGGCGCCACTGGGGCGAAGAGCACGGCTACTTCGCGAGCGCGGACGACGCGTCGGCGTTCGAGGACGAGCTCGCCTACATGCTCACCCACCAGGTGGCCGCGCCGAACTCGCCGCAGTGGTTCAACACCGGCCTCGCCCACTCCTACGGGATCACCGGGCCGGCTCAGGGCCACCACTTCGTCGACCCCGACACCGGCGAGCTCACCGAGGCATCCGACGCCTACAGCCACCCTCAACCGCATGCCTGCTTCATCCTCTCGGTCTCCGACGATCTCGTGAATCCGGGCGGGATCATGGACCTGTTGACCCGTGAGGCCCGCATCTTCAAGTACGGCTCGGGCACCGGTTCCAACTTCTCGGCGATCCGCGGTGAGGGCGAGTCGCTCTCGGGAGGGGGGACTTCGTCGGGGCTGCTCAGCTTCCTCAAGGTCGGTGACCGCGCCGCGGGTGCGATCAAGTCAGGTGGCACCACGCGCCGGGCAGCGAAGATGGTCGTCCTCGACGTCGACCATCCCGATGTAGAGAAGTTCGTCTCGTGGAAGGCCGACGAAGAGGCCAAGGTGGCCGCCCTGGTCGCGGGTGGTTACGAGGCCGACTTCGAGGGCGAGGCCTACAGCACCGTGAGCGGGCAGAACGCCAACAACTCCGTGCGGGTCTCAGACCGCTTCTTCGAAGCCGTCGACGCCGATGCCGACTGGGACCTCCTCGGGCGCGTCAACGGCGAGGTCGTCAAGCGTGTGCGCGCCCGCGATCTGTGGGAGCGCATCAGCAAGGCCGCCTGGGTGTCGGCCGATCCGGGCATGCAGTACGACACGACGATCAACGCGTGGCACACGTGCCCCGAGGACGGGCGCATCAACGCCAGCAACCCCTGCAGCGAGTACATGTTCCTCGACGACACGGCATGCAACCTCGCGTCGATCAACCTCGTGAAGTTCCTCGACGAGGACGGCACCTTCGACGTCGCCGGCTACCGCCACGCCGTACGCCTCTGGACGACGGTGCTCGAGATCAGCGTGCTCATGGCCGCGTACCCGTCAGCGGAGATCGCGAAGAGGTCCTACGAGTTCCGCACCCTCGGCCTCGGCTACGCCAACCTCGGTTCGTTGCTCATGCGAACCGGTGTCGCCTACGACAGCGACGAGGGCCGCGCCATCTGCGGAGCGCTCTCGGCGATCATGACCGGCGAGGCGTACGCGCAGTCCGCCCGGACGGCCGCCGAACTCGGGCCCTTCCCCGGCTACGAGCGCAACCGTGAGCACATGGCTCGGGTCGTGCGCAACCACCGGCGTGCCGCGTACGCGGCGGACCCCGCCGACTACGAGGACCTCACCGTCCTGCCCGTCGCCATCGACGCGGGCGCGTGCCCCGCAGACCTGCTCGAGGCAGCTCGCGGCGCATGGGACGAAGCAGCGGACCTCGGCGACGCCCACGGGTACCGCAACGCGCAGGTGTCGGTGCTCGCGCCGACGGGCACGATCGGCCTGCTGATGGACTGCGACACCACCGGCGTCGAACCCGACTTCGCGTTGGTCAAGTTCAAGAAGCTCGCCGGCGGCGGCTACTGGAAGATCGCGAACCAGGGCATCGAGCCCGCGCTCACCCATCTCGGCTACAGCCCGTCCGAGATCGAACGCATCCTCGCCTACGTGCTCGGCACCAACCGTCTCGACCACGAGAGCGTCAACCGCCAGAGCCTCGCCGCCAAGGGGCTGACCGACGCCGACCTCGACTCCGTCGAGGAGGCCCTGCCGTCCTCGTTCGACATCCGTGGCGCACTCGCCCCCTGGGTCCTCGGCCCCGAGACGATTGAGCGCCTCGGCCTCGACGCGGATGCCGACCTCGCAGGCTCTCTCGGCTTCACGGAAGCCGAGATCGCACGTGCGTCACTGCACTGCTGCGGGCACCAGACCGTCGAGGGCGCCCCCGGTCTCGACCCCGCCCACTACCCGGTCTTCGACTGCGCCAACCCCTGCGGCGACGGCGTGCGCTACATCAGCGTCGCGGGACACATCGAGATGATGGCCGCCGCGCAGCCGTTCCTTTCGGGGGCGATCTCGAAGACGATCAACATGCCGAACGAGTCCACCGAGGACGAGATCGGCCACGCCTACCGTCTCGGCTGGGAGAGAGGCCTCAAGGCCGTCGCCCTCTACCGTGACGGCTGCAAGCTCTCCCAGCCGCTGTCGACCAAGGCCGAGACCGAAGCCGACGACGACGCCGGCGCCGAAGACGTAGCCGAGCAGGTCCAGATCACGGCCGCGATCAACTCGACGCTGGCATGGAACCCGTTCCGGAGGCCGCTGCCCGCCAAGCGCTACGGCTGGACCCACGAAGCCAAGGTCGGCGGCCAGAAGCTGTACCTGCGGACCGGAGAATACGAGGACGGCAGCCTCGGCGAGATCTTCATCGACGTCGCCAAAGAGGGCGCGACCCTCCGCTCGATCGTCAACAGCTTCGCGATCGCGATCAGCAAGGGCCTCCAGTACGGCGTGCCGCTCGAGGAGTTCGTCGAGACCTTCGCGTTCACCCGGTTCGAACCCCACGGCATGGTCGAGGGCCACGCGAACGTCAAGATGGCCACATCGCTCGTGGACTACGTCTTCCGGGTGCTCGGCATCGAATACCTCCAGCGCTACGACCTCGCGCACGTCAAGCCCGAGATCGACGAGGTGCAACCGACGTCGCAGGAACGCTCCGAAGCGTCTCGTGCCCAGGCGGCAGCGATCGGGACAGAAGCGCCAGAGGCGACGCCGCCCGCCCCCGAGGCCCAAGCACCAGGGACAGCCCCGGCGACACCGGCGAACGGCAACGGCAACGGCAACGGGGCCAGCGTCGTCGCCGAGACCGTCTCGATCTCGGTGACCGAGACCCACCAGGTCTCCGCGCAGCTCTCCACCATGATGGGCGACGCCCCCATGTGCACCACCTGCGGACACATCACAGTCCGCAACGGCTCCTGCTACCGCTGCATGAACTGCGGCACCTCCATGGGTTGCTCCTAGTTTCGACGGGTCTCGATGCCGATGGCTGCGTTGGGCTCGTCGACGGACGCCCAGTCCGCCTCCTCACCCTGCCTTGCCCTCGACACCGACCCCTCGCCGAAACCCCGACCCCGACGGGTCTCGATGCCGATGGCTGCGTTGGGCTCGTCGACGGACGCCCAGTCCGCCTCCTCACCCTGCCTTGCCCTCGACACCGACCCCTCGCCGAAACCCCGACCCCTCGCCGAAACCCCGACCCCGACGGGTCTCGATGCCGATGGCTGCGTTGGGCTCGTCGACGGACGCCCAGTCCGCCTCCTCACCCTGCCTTGCCCTCGACACCGACCCTCGCCGAAACCCCGACCCCGACGGTCTCGATGCCGATGGCTGCGTTGGGCTCGTCGACGGACGCCCACTCCGCCTCCTCACCCTGCCTTGCCCTCGACACCGACCCTCGCGAAACCCCGACCCCGTAGGCCCGGCACTTCCCCCGGGGCCCCGGCGCGTCCCGCGCCGGGGCCCCGCCGTGCGACTCGACGTGGCGCCGTCGGCATCGGACGCTCCCGCGTCCGCGCCGTTCAGATCAGCTGAAGGTGTCCCAGAAGGCGTGGACCTCGGCGGCGCTGTAGACGGTCTCGCACGGGATCCCGTTGCCGTCGGCGTCCATGCGGTCCGGGAAGCCCTCGGCGATCCAGTACTCGACCGCCGAGCCGTAGTCCAGACCGCGGCTGTGCAGGTCCTTGCAGAGCAGGCCCGACGGCAACCCGAGCGTCGACCCTGTCCGGACGGTCCCCCAGTAGGCACGGACCTCGGCCGCGCTGTAGACGGTCTCGCACGGGATCCCGTTGCCGTCGGCGTCCATACGGTCGGGGTATCCCTCCCGTTTGTAGTACCGCACCGCATCGGAGTAGCTGGCACCGCGTGCCGCCAGGTCCTTGCAGTACAGCCCGCCGGGTAGCGACCCGACGGTCGGGGTCTGAGGCTGCGGCGCGGGCGGGGCGGCCGTGACCGTGGGAGCAGTCGTGGCGGGGCCGGTGGTCGCAGGCTGGGTGGTCGACGACGTCGTGGACGACGACGTCGACGAGGCCGGCAGGTTCTCCGACGTGATCGTGTCCGAACCAGTCATGAGCAAGACGGCCGCCACCACAGCGCCCACGACCACGATCGTGCCGAGGATCGCGAGTGCGACCCAGAGTCCCGTGTTGGACGAGCTCCCACCCGGGGGAGGGGCGTTACCCGCCCCCGGGATCGCCGTCATCTGTCCCGTGGCAACGGCCTGGTAGGGCTGCACCGGCACTCCGGGTGGCTGAGCCGCGGTGACACCCGCCGTGAAAGGGGCGCCCGCAGGCGTTCCGGGAACGGGCGCGGGAACTCCCAGCGGCTGCGGTGGCAGTGGAGGGGCGGGGGCCGGGGGAGGAGTGGGGGGCTGCGCGACCGTCGGGGCTCCGGGGTCGGCGGCAGGCGGCGGGCCTGGCGGTGCCGTGTCAGGGACCGGCCCCGTCGCCGGCGGGACTGGACCACCTCCTGTTCCGGCGGTCCCTTCGCCGCCCCATCCCAGTCCCGTGTTGTCCTCTGGTTGGTTCATCGAACGTCCATCGCAGGCCTGCTCCAGCCTCTGTGCTGTTGGGGGAGATGCTACGCGAGGCTCGGGCTGCGGCAGTCCGGTGTCCACAAGTTCGCTGATACGCTCGGCGCGGGCCCCCGTCGGGGAGCTCCTGAACCGCAGACGGAGGGATCGTGGCGACCGAAACGGACCAGGAGCGAACCCAGAGGTTGGCGCACCGGCACCTCTGGGGCCACTTCAGCACGCTGCACTCGGGCAGCGACGTGCCCGTGATCGTGCGCGGCGACGGCTGCTGGGTCGAGGACGACCACGGCAACCGCTACCTCGACGGCCTCGCCGGCTTGTTCGTGAGCCAGGTGGGCCACGGGCGCACGGAGATAGCCGAAGCAGCCGCGACCCAGGCGGCGTCGCTGGGGTTCTTCCCGATCTGGACGTACGCGCACCCGAACGCGGTGGAACTGGCCGCACGCATCGCGGCGCTCGCCCCGGGCGACCTCAACCGCGTCTTCTTCACCACCGGCGGCTCCGAAGCCGTCGAGTCGGCCTGGAAGCTCGCCAAGCAGTACTTCGCGGCGATCGGCCAGCCCGGCCGCCACAAGGTGATCGCCCGCGACCTCGCCTACCACGGCTCGACGATGGGCGCCCTCGCGATCACGGGGCTCGACTACATCAAGTCGGGCTTCGCGCCGCTGACCCCTGGCACGCGCCACGCCCGCAACACCAACGCCTACCACAGCGACCTCGACCCCACAGAACTCGCTGCCGAGTGCGCAGACGACATCGAGCGCATCATCGTCGAGGAGGGGCCCGAGACGGTGGCCGCCGTATTCCTCGAACCTGTGCAGAACTCCGGAGGGTGCTTCACACCGCCCCCGGGGTACTTCGAGCGTGTCCGCTCGATCTGCGACCGCCACGGTGTGCTGATCGTGAGTGACGAGGTCATCTGCGGCTACGGCCGCATCGGACACTGGTTCGGGTGCGACCGCTACGCCTACCTGCCCGACATCGTCACCCAAGCCAAGGGGATCACGTCCGGGTACGCCCCCCTCGGGGCGTGCGTGGTCAGCGATCGCGTCGCCGAACCCTTCGTCGACACCGGCGAGTCGTTCCTGCACGGGATCACCTATGCAGGCCATCCGGTGAGCTGCGCGGTCGCGCTTGCCAACTTCGACGTGATGGAGTCCGAGGACCTCCCCGGACGAGTCCTGCGGTACGAGGACATGTTCCGCGACGAGCTTCGCAGCCTCCTCGACCTCCCGATCGTCGGCGACGTCCGCGGTGCCGGCTACTTCTGGGGCATCGAGCTCGTCAAGGACAAGGCGACGAGGGAGTCCTTCGACGACGCCGAGTGCGACCACCTGCTGCGTGACTTCCTCTCACCGCGCCTGTTCGAGCTGGGCCTCATCTGCCGCGCCGACGATCGCGGCGACCCCGTGGTGCAGCTCTCGCCACCTCTGGTGGCGGGACCGGCGGAGTTCACCTTCATCCGTGAGGTCCTCGAGAAAGCCCTCGGTGAGGCCTGGGAGATGATGTCACGGTGAGCGCCGGCCGGGTGGTGGGGGTCCCGACCGAGACCAAGGAGTCCGAGTTCCGGGTCTCGGTGACCCCCGACGGCGTCCGCGAGCTCGTGTCCCATGGTGTTGAGGTTCTCGTGCAGGCGGGCGCCGGCGACGGTGCCGCCTTCGCCGACACCGAGTACTCCGCCGCCGGGGCCGTGTTGGTCGCCGATGCCGAGGAGGTGTGGGCACGGGCGACGACGGTAGTGAAGGTCAAGGAGCCCCAGCCCCCCGAGATCGAGCTGCTGCGGACTGACCTCGAGCTCGTCACCTACCTGCACCTGGCAGCCTATCCGGAGGTCGCGCAGGCCCTCGTGGAGCGACGCGTCACCGCTGTCGGCTACGAGACGGTCCAGCTCGACGACGGCGAGCTCCCCCTCCTCGCGCCGATGAGCGAGGTGGCAGGCCGCATGGCGGCCCAGGTCGGCGCCCGGTTGTTGGAGCGTCACCACGAGGGGCGCGGGGTCCTGATCGGTGGGGTGGGCGGCGTCGCACCTGCCAAGGTCGTGGTGCTGGGCGGCGGTACGGTGGGCTGGAACGCGGCACGCATAGCAGCGGGCATGGAGGCCGAGGTCTGCGTGCTCGACCGCGACCTCGACCGGCTGCGGCATCTCGACCAGGTCAAGACGGGCCGCGTCACGACACTCGCGGCCAACCGCGGCTCGGTCGAGCGTGCGGTCCTCGAGTCGGACCTCGTCATCGGGGCCGTTCTCGTGGCAGGTGACCGGGCGCCGACGCTGGTCACCGAGGACGTCGTGGCTCGCATGCGGCGTGGGGCGGTCGTCATCGACGTCGCGATCGACCAGGGTGGCTGCATCGAGACGTCGCACGAGACGACCCACGAGGACCCTACGTTCGTGACACACGGGGTCGTCCACTACGCGGTCGGCAACATGCCCGGCGCGGTCCCCAACACGTCGACGCGTGCGCTCACGAACGCGACACTGCCCTACGTCACGGCGATCGCGGTGTCCGGGGTGCGCGAAGCCGCCCGCGCCGACGCAGCTCTCGCACTCGGGGTGAACACGATGGACGGCCTCGTGGTCAACGCGGCGGCGGCCCACGCGCTGCCTGGCCTGCCTGCCGCACCCGGGGGCCCCGAGGTCACCGGCCGCTGAAGGCACTCGGTGCGTCCCGGCCGGGCGGGTCGCGGCACTCGGCCTGTGTCGGTAGCTTGCAGGTCCTATGGGCGGGCTGAACCGGCGTAGGTTCCTGCAGGCGAGCGCGGTGGTCGCGGCCGCCTGGGGTCTGCCCCTCGACGTGGTCGCGGCGTCGCTGGCACAAGAGCCCGACCCCGCCGACGTGACCACGACTCTCGTCGCGACGATCCGCAAGGAACCGGGGGGCGGGTCGTACAAGCGCTTGGTGCGGCGCTCCGGCGAACCGTTCGTGGTTCGCGAGGACCTCCTCGGCACCCAACCCGACCCGACCCGGGCAGCGCGTCGGCGCAGCCTGCTGTACCTCGCGCAGTTCAGCGACGTCCACGTCGTCGACGCGCAGTCGCCGGCGCGCCTGGAGCCGTCCCAGCAGGCGGTGAGGAGCGCGGCGACCGCGGGGGCGTGCCGCCCGCAGGAGACCCTCACCGTGCACGTCCTCGACCAGATGGTGCGTGCGGTCAACGAGGCCGCGTCGAGCCCCGTCACCGGTGCGCCGCTCGCAGCGGCGGTCGTGACCGGCGACTCCGCCGACAGCCAGGCCCACAACGAGCTGCGCTGGTACATCGACACGCTCGACGGGGCCACGGTCCGCCCCGACAGCGGCGCGCCGGGCCGCTACGAGGGTGTCCAGGCCTGGGGCGAGGCCGACTACGCGTACCACCCCGATGGCGCCGGCGCCGACGTCTACGGCGCCTGGGGCTATCCGGACTTCCCCGGCCTACTCGATGCCGCCGTCTCCGCCGAGCTCGCCACCGCCGGCCTCGCCGTGCCCTGGTACGCCCTCTACGGCAACCACGACGCCACCCTGCTCGGCTTCCTGCCGGCGTCGTGGATGGCGTCGCAGGTGGCACGCGGGCAAGCCAAGGCCTCGCTCGCGGTGCCGATGATGGGTGCGATCACGACGGGCGGAGCGTCGGGTGACGTGGCCTCGCGCCAGCTCTGGTCGCTCGGCTGGGGACGAGCGCGGGGAGTCCCGGGGGTGCGCACGGTCTCGAGCGACGAGGGCCGCCGGATCTTCGAGCGCCTCGAGTTCGTCGGCGCGCATTTCGACACCGCCGCGGACCCGGCCCTGATCGGCCACGGCTTCACACCGACAACGTCGAGGCAGGCACGACCTGGTGGGCGCACGACCTGCTCGCCGCAGGCCGTACGACTCGTGGGCCTCGACACGTGCAACGTCAGCTCGGGCGCCGACGGCTGCGTCTCCCAGGACCAGTGGGACTGGCTCGAGGCGGAGCTGCGCGCGTCGTCGTCGCGCTACTTCGACGAGTCCGGTACCACGGTCACCCACGACGTCGGCGACAGACTCGTGGTCGTAGCGAGCCACCACACGAGTTGGACCATGGCCAACACGGCCCAGCCTGCGCTGGCGCAGCAGCAGACACTCCACACCGGCGACGAGCTCGTGGAGCTCCTCTTGCGTTTCCCGAACGTGGTCGCGTGGCTCAACGGGCACACCCACTACAACAGGATCCTGGCGCACCCCCGTGGAGAGGCCGGGGAGGGGGCGGGCTTCTGGGAGGTCAACACGGCTTCGTGTATCGACTACGGCCAGCAGCAGCGTCTCGTCGAGCTCGTCGACAACCGCGACGGCACGCTGTCGCTGTTCACGATCACGCTCGACCATCTCGGCGCCACGCGTCCCACGCAGACGGGCACCTCGGCGGCGAACCTGGCCGGCATCAGCCGTGAGCTCGCCGCCAACCACTGGTTCGCGCTGCCGGACATCCGCATCGGCTCGCGCAACGACCGCAACTGCGAGCTCGTCGTGAAGGCGCCTTTCGACCTCGCCGTCCTGGGCGACGCCGAGCTCGAAGCCGCACGCACGACTGCCAGGGGACGCCTCCTCGCACGCGGTGGAGCCCGGCCATGAGGCGGCTCGTCGCGCTCACGGCAGCCCTCGCCGCCCTCGGCGGTCTAGGCGAGCTCGGCGCGTGTGGCTATCTGCAGACCAAGGCCGTCGGGGACGAGTACGTGCAGGGAGCGCGCACGGCGATCGTGGACGTCCTCGCCGCTGCGGGCCTCACTACGCGGACGGGTCCGGACTGCGTCGTCAGCGAGGACGCGACCTCGCTCTCGTGCACGGCGCAGACGACGACGGGCGCCCGCGTCGACGCCCACGCGACCGGCGGTGAGACGGACGACCTCGACGCGGCGAGGCTGACCGTCGACGTGGACGGCGACACCGTCTACGAGGGTTCGGTAGCGGGCGTCCTGGCACGAGCCAACGAGTGAGGCAGCGGTGTTGTGGTTCGGCATGAAGACGACGGCACGCAACGCCGCAGCCTTCGCGGTGTTCCTCGGCGTCGACGTCGCCGGCCAGGCCCTCTTGGTGTGGGCGGTCCCGATCGAGTCGGCCGGCCGTGTGCGGTGGGTCGCGAGCCTGGTCCTCTCGGTCCTGTTGCACCTTTTCTGCGCCTCGTACGTCCTCTATGGCGCCACCGAGGCGAGCCGTGACACGTCCCGCCGGCTCAGCCCGCGTGACGTCCTCGTGGGCGGCTCCACCCGCCTGTTCCGTGTCGCCGCCACCCTCGCCGGCGTCGGCGCGGTGGTGGTCGCCGGTCTCTGGGTGTTCACGTGGCTGGGTGTGGCGCTGCTGCTCGCCTTCGGACTCGTGCCCCTCGCCGCTGCCGCGGGTGCCGAGCGCCCCGTGGCGGCCGGCCTCGGGGCGCTGGCGGCGAACGCGTTGCGCTACGCCTGGGTCGTGGTGGTTGGTGCGATCGTGCTCGGCGCCGTCTCCGGTGCCGTCGCGCTCGTTGCCCTGTTCTGGCCGACGCCGCTCGCGCAGATCGTCGTCCTCACCGGGCAAGGCGCGGTCCTGGTCTGGCTCGCGTGCGCGATGGCGCCGTTGTCGACGGACCGCAGCGGTGCAGCGGCGCCTCGGGCGAACGCGGAAGCCGTCGTACCCGAGCGCTGAGTCCGCGTCAGGTACCGGCGCTTCTGCGATCATCGGCCCCATGAGCGACGTTCGTCCCCGCGGCGGGAGTGCCGGCGGCTCCGGCGCTCGGGAAGGCCGCCACTCGGTTGCCTTCCCGCGGCAGTGGTGGTACCCGGCGTGCCGGTCCAGGGACCTCGGGGCGAGGCCGCGGCCGCTCACCCTCATGGACGAGCCGTTCGTGCTCTTCCGTGACGCCCGCGGCGTGGCGCACGCCCTCGCCGACCGCTGCCCGCACCGCAACGTCCCGCTCTCGATCGGCAAGGTCGCGGCGGACGGGTGCGTCGAGTGCCGCTACCACGGCTGGCGCTTCGACGGCGAAGGGCGCTGTCGGGCGGTCCCCGGACTCGTCGGCGCCGACTCCGACGCCGACGCACGCTCCGTGACGCCACGACCGGTACGCGAGAGCGACGGCTTCGTGTGGATCTGGGGCGACCCGACCCGGGCGCCGTATCGCAGGCCGCCCGTGATCGAGGGCCCCGCGCCGGCAGCGGGAGGTGGCCGCGGCCGCGTCGTGTTCCGCTACGACCTCGACGCCACCATCCACGCAGCATGCGAGAACGACCTCGACGTGGCCCACACCGCGTTCCTGCACGCAGGCATCTGGCGTGGCGGGCCCACCAACGAGTTGACCGCCGTGCGCCGCGAGATATCCGACGGCGTCGAGGTGGAGTACCTCGGCGAGCCCGTCGGGATGGGCGGCCTGCGCATGGGGTCGAGGACGTTCGAGCACCGGGACCGCTTCCTGCTGCCGTCCACGTCGCAGATCGAGTACCGGGTGGACGGGTTGGTCCACGTCGTCAACACGGTGCTGCACCTCCCGCTGTCGCCGCTGCGCACGCGGGCATGGTTCGACGTCCGGTTCTGGACACGGCTGCCGGCACCGTTGGCGTGGCCGGTGGTGCTCCTGCGGGGTCACCAGATCGCACGCCAGGACGTGCGAATCCTGCGTGAGCAGACATGCAACGTCGAGCGCTTCGGCGGCGAGCGCTACACCTCGACCGAGCTCGACGTCATCGGCAACGCGATCTGGCGCCTCCTCCGCCAGGCCGAACGCGCCGAAGCGAGGGCGTCAGGGCGAGTGCCACATGCGGCCGTCCACGACGACGGCGCCGACGAGCACGTGGTCCGCTTCCGCGTGTGAGCGCACGGGCACCGGTGCGGCGCTCGACAGGCTCGCAGGGACGTGGGGACGTGAAGTGGGTTGTGGACCCGTCTCGCGTCCCCACGTCGAGGGGGAGGGGGGAGGATCCGCATCCGGCAACATCGAACCCAACCCATTGGATGTGACCCTGTCAGGAGCGCGAGGAGCCCCTATGGCGCCCAAGGAGTCGTTCGAAGGGCTTGTGGAGCGCCTGAATTCGAAGGCATGGCACCGGCCCTACCACGCCATATCCGAGCGCATGCGGAACCGACGGGGTGAGTTCTTCGAGTCCCTGCTGGCGACCCTGCCACGGCCGATCAGGCTTCTGGTCATCGACGGCCCAGACGGTCCGTGGGCACAGCGATTTCCGAACGCGTCAGATGCCGAGATCGTGATCCTCAACGTACGGCCCGAAGATTCCGAGTACGCGCACATCGAGATGGTGCTCGGCGATGCTCGATACATGCCCGAGTTCGCCGACGACGAGTTCGACCTCGTCTACGCGAATTCCGTGATCGAGCACGTCGGTGGCTTGCACGATCAGCGGAACATGGCAGAAGAAGTCCGCCGTGTAGGGCGTCACCACTTCATCCAGACACCCAACTACTGGTTCCCCATCGAGCCTCATTTCCTGGCCCCTGGATTCCAGTACTGGCCACGTCGATTGCGAGCCTGGAGTATCACGAAGTGGGACCTGGGTCCCTACGGAACCGGAACCTTCGACATGGTCGGCGCATACGAGTGCATCGATGAGGTTCGCCTCCTGCGCAGGCGCGAGCTCGAGTCGCTGTTTCCCGGTTCCGTGCTGTGGGAGGAGAAGGTGCTCGGGCTCGTCAAGAGCTTCGTCGCTTGTGGTGGCTGGGACTCGACTGTCGTGAAGGACGCCGCAGGTCGGGCGTCGGCGAGGCTCTCGACTCGCACCGCCGCCGGATAGAGGTCGCCTTCGAGTACTGCTCGATCGGTACACCAGGGGGCGGGGAGACTGTGGGCCACGATCGATGTGCGCGCATTCGCTCGCCGCTGCCACGCAACCCTCTCGAGCCCCGCCCGCTAGCGTGTCCCCGATGCCGAGCTTCGACGTCGTCAGCGAACTGAACATGCACGAGGTCACCAACGCGGTCGACCAGGCAGCGCGGGAGATCGCCACGCGCTTCGACTTCAAGAACACTGCGACGACGATCGAGCTCGGTGACGGCGAGGTGCGCCTCGCGTCGAAGAACGAGGACCGCCTCGGCGCTGCACGCGAGGTCCTCAAGGAGAAGTTCGTGCGCCGCAAGGTCTCGCTCAAGGCGCTCGAGTTCGGCAAGGTCGAGGAGGCTTCCGGCGCGACCGTGCGCCAGGTGGTCAAGCTCATGGCGGGCATCGACTCCGACAAGGCCCGGGAGCTGAACAAGTTCGTCAAGGGCCTCGGCCTCAAGGGCGTCCAGTCCCAGACCCAGGGCGACCAGCTCCGGATCACCTCCAAGAAGCGCGACGACCTGCAGAAGGTGATGGCGTCCCTTCGCGAAGGCGACTTCGGCATCCCCCTGCAGTTCTCCAACCGCCGCGACTGACCCCCGCCGCTCCTCGTCGTGGGTGCGGTGTTGGAGCACCACGCGGCTAAACGGAGGGGGTTGGAGCACCAAGCGGCCATCCGTGGCCGTCTGGTGCTCCAACCCACCCAACTTGGCCGTCTGGTGCTCCAACAGGTCAGTGGGTGAGCGGCTTGTAGCGGATGCGGTGGGGCTGGTCGGCGTCGGCGCCGAGGCGACGGTGGCGGTCGGCCTCGTAGTCGCTGAAGTTGCCCTCGAACCAGCGCACGTCGCTGTCGCCCTCGAACGCGATGACGTGGGTGGCGATGCGGTCGAGGAACCAGCGGTCGTGGCTCGTCACGAGCACGCACCCGGGGAACTCCAACAACGCGTCCTCGAGCGCCCTCAGGGTGTCGACATCGAGGTCGTTGGTGGGCTCGTCGAGCAGGATCACGTTGGCGCCCTGGCGCAGCGTCTTGGCGAGCAACAGCCGGTTGCGTTCCCCGCCGGAGAGCTCGCCGACCATCTTCTGCTGGTCGCTGCCCTTGAGGTTGAAGCTGCCGACGTAGGCACGCCCGTTGACCTCGCGGCCCCCGACGACGAGCACGTCCTGGCCCCCGGTGATCTCCTCGTAGACGGTCCGTGACTCGTCGAGGGATTCACGCGACTGGTCCACATAGGCGAGCTGCACCGTCGGGCCGACCTCGATGACGCCCCCGTCGGGACGGACGCCGTCGCCCCCGCCGTCGCCGCCGGCAGCCGTCACGATCATGCGCAACAGCGTCGTCTTGCCCGCGCCGTTGGGGCCGACGATGCCGACGATGCCCGCCGGGGGCAACAGGAAGTCGAGACCGTCGACGAGGAGCCGATCGCCGTAGCCCTTGGTGACACCCTTGGCCTCCACCACCATGTCCCCGAGCCGTGGTCCCGGCGGTATCGCGATCTCGAGCTTGTCGAGGCGATCCGAGCCGGATTCGGCCTCGGTCGCGAGCTTCTCGTACGCGTTGAGCCGCGCCTTGCCCTTGGCCTGACGGGCGCGCGGCGACATGCGGATCCACTCGAGTTCACGTGCGAGGGTGCGTCGGCGCTTCTCGTCGGTGCGGGCGGCAGTTGCGAGTCGATGCTCCTTCTGCTCGAGCCACGACGAGTAGTTGCCCTCCCACGGGATGCCGCGCCCGCCGTCGAGCTCGAGGATCCACTGCGCGACGTTGTCGAGGAAGTAGCGATCGTGGGTGATCGCGACGACGGTCCCGGCGTACTCCTTCAGGAAGCGTTCGAGCCACGCCACGGACTCGGCGTCGAGGTGGTTCGTGGGCTCGTCGAGCAGGAGCAGGTCGGGCTTCGCCAACAGGAGCCGGCACAGCGCCACACGGCGCTTCTCCCCCCCCGAGAGCGTCGCGACGTCCTGGTCGCCGGGCGGGAGGCGCAGGGCGTCCATCGCGATCTCGACCTGGCGGTCGAGCTCCCAGGCGTCGACGGCCTCGATGTGTTCCTGGATGTCGGCCTGCTCGGCGAGGAGGGCGTCGAAGTCGGCCTCGGGATCGGCAAGTGCCGCGCACACCTCGTCGAAGCGGACGAGAAGGGCCTTGGTCGCGGCGACGCCCTCCATCACGTTGCCGAGGACGTCCTTGTCGACGTCGAGAACCGGCTCCTGGTGCAGGATGCCCCGCGTGAAGCCCGGTGTCAGGCGGGCTTCGCCCTTGTAGCCGTCGTCCTCGCCGGCCATGATCCGCAACAGCGACGACTTGCCGGCCCCGTTGGAGCCGATCACGCCGATCTTGGCCCCCGGGTAGAACGACAGCGAGATGTCCTCGAGCACCTTCTTCGCGGGTGGGTGGACGCGCTCGAGCTTCCTGGTGGTGAAGATGAACTCCGCAGCCATGCGCGGCACGCTACCGGGCACCCCACGCCGGCGGCTATTCACTCGTGTCGCCGCGATCGACGCCACCGGCCTCGAATACCCTGTGCGGACGTGACGACCGACCCCTCCCGAACGGCCGCTCCTCTCCCCGAGCCGCAGTCCCAGTCCTGGCACACGCTCGACGCGGCGGCCGTCGCTGCCGCACTCGGTGTGGATCCGGCGGACGGCCTCTCGGCCGCTGACGTCTCCGCCCGCCTTGCAGCGGTGGGACCCAACGTCCTCGACGAGGCGCCACCGCGCTCGAAATGGCTCCTGTTCGCGGACCAGTTCCGCAGCCTGCTCATCGTCGTGCTGGGTGTCGCAGCCCTCGTCGCCGCTCTCATCGGACACGTCAGCGACGCTCTCGTCGTCGCGTTCGTACTCGTCCTCAACGCGGTCCTCGGCTACCTGCAGGAGAGCCGTGCCGCCACGAGCATGGCCGCGCTGAGGCGCATGCTCGCGTGGCGTGCTCGTGTGCGGCGTGGGGGCCAGGTCGTAGAGGTCGACACCGCCGAACTCGTGCCCGGCGACCTCGTGCTGCTCGACGCGGGCGACAAGGTGCCCGCCGACGGGCGTCTCGTGTGGTCGAACAACTTCGCGGTCGACGAGTCCGCTCTGACGGGGGAGTCCGAACCCGTCGACAAGTCACCGGCGGCGCTTGCCGACACCGACGCCGCGCTCGGCGACCGGACCTCGATGGTCCACATGAACACCGTTGTGACGCGGGGACGCGGCGAGGTCGTGGTGACGGCGACCGGCATGGCGACCGAAGTCGGCGCGATCGCGGGGATGCTGGCGGCGGTCGAACCCGAGGACACGCCCCTGCAACGCCAGCTCGACGGCCTCGGCCGCCGCCTCGCGGTCGTTGCTGGCATCGCGGTCGCCGTCGTGCTCGGCCTCAGCCTCGCTCTCGGCGATCGAGCCGGAGACGCACTCATCGACGCGATCGCACTGGCGATCGCGGCGGTGCCCGAGGGGCTGCCCGCCGTGGTGACGGTGACACTCGCGGTCGGGGTGTCGCAGATGGCGAAACGGCGGGCGATCATCCGCCGCCTCGCGTCCGTGGAGACCCTCGGTGCGACAACGGTGATCTGCAGCGACAAGACCGGCACGCTGACGCTCAACCAGATGACCGCCGTGCGGGTGTGGCGCGACGGGCTCGATGTGACGGTGAGCGGCCACGGCTACACGCCCGAGGGCGAGCTCCGCGTCGACGGGACGCCTCTGGCGAGCGGCGTTCTGGACTCGGTGCTCGAGGCGATTGCGCTCTGTTCCGACGCGGTCGTCCGTGACGGCGATCTGGTGGGTGAGCCGACCGACGGGGCCCTCGTGACCTTGGCGGAGAAGGGCGGCGTCGACGTGGAGGCGCTGCGGCGGTCACGCCCGCGCAGCGGCGAGATCCCTTTCGACTCGGCCCGCAAGTTCATGGCGACGTTCACCGCGACGGCCGACGCCGGCGTCCTCGTGGCGGCCAAGGGCGCCCCCGACGTCCTGTTGGAGCGCTGCGATCTCGAACCCGGTTCCCGTGCGGATGCGCTCGCCCACACCGAGGAGCTCGCCGCAGGGGGGCTGCGCGTCCTCGCGGTCGCCAGCAGGTTCGCCGACGCGGCGGACTTCGAAGCGGCACTGGCGGCCGACGACCTCGACTCGCTCGTGAGCGACATGGGCCTCGACGCGCTCGTGGGCGTCGTCGACCCGCCGAGACCGGGAGTGCGTGACGCCGTCGCCCTCTGCCGCAGCGCCGGCATCGAAGTGAAGATGATCACGGGCGACCACGCCGCCACCGCCGCCGCGATCGCCGCGGACCTCGACATCCGCGGGCGCGTCGTCACGGGGTCCGAGCTCGACCTGCTCGACGACGACGAGCTCGCCGCCACGATCGCAGGGATCGGCGTCTGCGCGCGTGTGCGACCCCAGCACAAGGTGCGGCTCGTGCACGCGCTCAAGAGCCGCGGCGCCGTCGTCGCGATGACCGGCGACGGCGTCAACGACGCCCCGGCGCTCAAGGCGGCCGACATCGGCGTGGCGATGGGGATCACCGGGACCGAGGTCACCAAGGAAGCGGCCGACATGGTCCTCGCCGACGACGACTTCACCACGATCGTCGGTGCCGTGCGGCGTGGGCGCACGATCTACGACAACATCCTCACGTTCGTGCGTTTCCAGCTCGCCACGAACTTCGGCGCCATCGGGACGATCCTGCTGAGCAGGCTCCTGCGCATGCCCACCCCGCTCGAGCCGATCCAGATCCTGCTCGTGAACCTCATCATGGACGGGCCGCCGGCGTTAGCGCTCGGGATGGATCCTCCCCGCCCGTCCACGATGCTGAGGCCGCCCCGTGACTCGAAGGCGTCGATCCTGGACGCGCCACGCATCGCGAAGCTGCTCTGGGTCGGTTCCGTGATGATGGCCGGCACCGTCTCGGTGTACGCATGGGGCCGCAGCAGCGGCGGTGACAGCGAGGCCGTCACCCTCGCCTTCGCGACCTTCGTGCTCTTCCAGGTGGCGAACGCGCTGCTGTCGCGCACGGAGCGTCGCAGCGTCTTCGGTCGTCACACCCTCACCAACGGCTACCTGTGGATCGCGCTGGCGGCGGTGGTCGCTCTCCTCGTGGTCGTGGTGTCGGTCCCTGCGCTGCACGGGTTCTTCCGGACGACGTCGCTGGACCCGTCGCAGTGGGCCGCCGCTGTGCTCACGGCGTCGACGCTGGTGTGGCTCGAGGAGATCCGCAAGCTCTGGCTGCGCGCCACCGACTCCACCGCGGTCGGCGACGGGCTCATCGGCGACGATCCCGGAACCTGACGTGCGCGCGTGTGGCGCCACGGGGTGGTGCGTGACACGCGCACGTCGTTGGTCGGGCTCGGGGTCGGGTCGGGGTCGGGTCCCGTCTGGGGCGTCCCGAACGCGGGCAATCCGTCCCGCCGGCGTGACACGTCACCCGCGTTTGGAGTCTGGGGCGTCCCGAACGCGGGCAATCCGTCCCGCCGGCGTGACACGTCACCCGCGTTTGGAGTCAGGGGCGTCCGGGTGGGAACACCGACTTGGCGACGGTCGTCATGGCGGCCACGAAGCCGTCGACGCCGGCGGCCTTGGCCTCGGCGACGGTGCGCATGTCGTCGGGGACGTAGAACTCGAACCCGTCGGACTCGATCGCCGCGAGGATCCCGGCCGCGCACTCCCGGGCCGGCACGAAGGGCCCCGAGATCATCCCGGGAAGCTCACCCGGGCGCTGCTGCCAGATCTCGGTGTCGATCGGGCCCGGGTTGACCAGCTTGACCCGCACCGGCGAGTCGACCTCGCCGAGGTCGATGGCGGCCGACTCCGCCCACATGCACATCGCCGCCTTCGCTGCGCAGTAAGCACTCTCGTGGACGATGCCGAGGCGCCCGCCGGTCGAGGACACCATCACGATCTGGCCCGCCCCACGTGCCTGCATGCGGGACAGGGCCGACAGCGAGATCCGCACGGGAGACAGGAAGTCCAGCGCCATCACGTCCGCGTACTCGGAGAACTCCATGTCGAGGACGTGCTTGCGCTTGGCGGTCGCGGCGTTGTTGACGACGACGTCGAGGTGACCGAACGTGTCCCACGCGTCGGCGAGGAGCCGCTCGGCCGCGTCGAGATCGCTCAGGTCGACGACCCACGCACGTGACGCCGGCGCGTGGCTCCGGCAGCGCTGCAGGACCTCGTCCAGGCGCTCCCCGCGGCGGGCTGCGATCCCGACCGTGGCGCCGCGTTCCGCCAGCAGCTCCGCAAGCGCGGCGCCGATCCCCGACGACGCCCCGGTCACGAGAACGTTGGTCCCCTCGACGTGCATGGAGGCCGGACTCCCTCGGGCGTTGTGCGGCACCGTCGTGCCGAGTCAGCGTCTCTCGAAGCTAGGGCATACGCTTCCCGGGTTCGCCCAGCAGGCCGCAGACCGTACCCAGGAGCACGACATGGCAGAACCGGTGATCGTCGCAACCGCGCGCAGCCCGATCGGGCGGGCGTTCAAGGGTTCGATGACCTCGATGCGCTCCGACGACGCCGCCGCCCAGATGATCAAGGCCGCGCTCGACAAGGTGCCCGAGCTCGACCCCGCCTCGGTGGAGGACGTGCTCCTCGGCTGCGGCCTCCCCGGAGGCGAACAGGGCTACAACATGGGCCGAGTGGTCGCGGTCCTCTCCGGCCTCGACGACGTCCCCGGCACCACTGTCACCCGCTACTGCGCCTCGTCGGTGCAGACGATGCGAATGGCGGCGCACGCGATCAAGGCCGGTGAGGGCGACGTGTTCGTGGCGGCGGGGACCGAGTTCGTGACCCGCTTCGCCAAGGGCTCGAGCGACGGCCTCCCAGGCACGATGAACCCCGCCTTCGACGATGCCCAGGCGGTCTCGGCCGAGCGCGCGCAAGGAGGCCGTGGCGACTGGACTCCGCCTGCAGGCCTGCCCGACGTCTACATCGCGATGGGCCAGACCGCCGAGAACGTCGCCGAGCTCGAGCACGTCTCCCGCGCGGACCAGGACGAGTTCGCGTGCCGGTCCCAGAACCGGACCGAGGCGGCCATCGAGCGCGGTTTCTACGAGCTCGACATCACCCCGCTCGAACTGCCCGATGGCACGATCGTGAGCCGTGACGACGGCCCCCGCCCCGGCACCACGGTGGAGAAGCTCGCGACGCTGACGCCCGCCTTCCGCCCCGACGGGACGGTCACGGCGGGTAACGCGTGCCCCCTCAACGACGGCGCCGCCGCTGTCGTGGTCATGAGCGACACCCGCGCCGCAGAGTTGGGCATCGCCCCCATCGCGCGCATCGTCGCGACGGGTGTCAGCGGGCTCAACCCCGAGATCATGGGCCTCGGCCCGATCGAGGCGAGCCGGCAGGCCCTGGCGCGCGCCGGCATGACCATCGACGACGTCGACCTCGTCGAGATCAACGAGGCGTTCGCGGCCCAGGTGCTGCCGTCGGCGCGTGCGCTCGGCATCGACATGGACAAGCTCAACGTCAACGGCGGGGCGATCGCACTCGGCCACCCCTTCGGCATGACCGGCGCCCGGATCATGACGACGCTGCTCAACGGCCTCGCGGATGCCGACAAGACCATCGGCCTCGAGACGATGTGCGTGGGCGGCGGCCAGGGGATGGCGATCGTCGTCGAGCGCCTCGGCTGAGGGACGCCGATGGGCATGCGCACCGACTGCCGCCACTACTCCCGCCGCACAGGAGCACAGGGCGAGACGACCGAGCAGTGCGACGTCGGCGCGGCGCCGGACGCGCCCCTGCGCTGTCCCGACGCCTGCCCCAGCTTCGAGGCACGCAAGCTGTCCACGATCGGCTTCGACTACGGATCCCTCGATGCTGCGAGGTCCAGCGCCGGTGCGGGTCCGGCGGACGCTGCCGGTTCGCAGGGCGGCGACGACGTCGACGCGTTGTTCGCTCAGCTACGCGACGTGGTGGACGACGTCGCCGACTCGGCGGTCGCCGACGAAGCCGAACGCCGCCGGGCGGAGACCGTCCGCGAGCAGCGCAGGCGCCGCAGGCGGATCAGGTGATCGCCGCCTCCGAGGAGCAGCGACGGGATAGCTTCGCCCGATGAGCGCCGACGAGGACCGCATCGCCCTGTTCATCGACTACGAGAACCTCGCGATCGGGGCGCGTGACGCGCTCGGAGCGAAGTCCCTCGACGTGGCGCCCATCAACGACGCTCTCGCCGAACGCGGCCGTGTGGTGGTGCGCCGTGCCTACGCGGACTGGTCGTTCTTCGACGCGGACCGCCGCGACCTGACCCGCCACCAAGTCGAGCTGATCGAGATACCCCAGCGCATGGGCGGGCGCAAGAACGCCGCCGACATCAAGATGGTCGTCGACGCCCTCGAGCTCGCGTTCGCGCGTGACTACCTGACGACGTTCTGCATCTGCACCGGCGACAGCGACTTCACGCCGCTCGTGCACAAGCTGCGCGAGCTCGACAAGCGCGTGATCGGCATCGGTGTGAAGGCGTCCACGTCGGGACTGCTGCCGCCCGCGTGCGACGAGTTCCTCTTCTACGAGCGTCTCGAAGGCGTGAACCTGCCTGCCGCGCCTGTGCGGCGGCGCAAGTCGGGCAACTCGCGTCCGGCTGCCGCGACCGCGAAGCGGAGCAGCAAGCCAAGTACCGCCACTGCCGCTGCGAGCCAGCCCGAGGACGGCACCGACGACGACGTCGCGCCCGACGGCCCGCGCGGTCCAGCCGATCTCGACCGGCGCATCGGCCAGACGCTGGCCGGGTTGGGCCAGACCCAGGGCGGGCCGGTCCGCGCGTCGGCCCTGAAGCGGGCACTCCTGCGCAAGGACCCGACCTTCAGCGAGGCGGACTTCGGGTTCCGCAGCTTCGGCGAGCTGCTCGGCTATCTCGAGGATCGCGGAGTCGTCACCGTCGAGGCCGACCCGACGGGGGACCCGCAGGTCGAGTTCGCGACGGGTGGGGGCGACACCAAGGCGTTCGAACTGCTCCGCGCGGTCGTCGAGGCGCACGAGCGGCGCAACGGCCCGCCCCAGCTCTCGGGTCTCAAGAACAAGGTCCGCAAACGCGACCCGGACTTCAGCGAGAAGCCGTTCGGCTTCGGCGGGTTCCTGCAGTTCTGCAAGGCGGCCGCCACACGCGGCTTCGTCGAGCTCGACTGGGACGAGGACGCCGGGGACTACCTGGTCCGCACCGCGGCTGGAGACGTGGCGGACTGAGAGGAATCAGCGGTATGTCCGGCGCCTGAACACGCGGCGGGCGTTCACGACCTCGTCGAGGAAGACCTTGCCGTCGAGGTGCGCGAGCTCGTGCTGGATGGCTCGTGCCTCGAACGCGTTCGCCTCGATCACACGTGTCTCCCCTGCGGGTGTCGTGCCGCGCACGACGACGGTGCTCGCCCGCGCCACGTCCCCGGTCAGGTCGGGCACGCTCATGCAGCCTTCGCGCCCGACGACGGGATCGGTGGCGGCGAGGACCTCGGGATTGACGAGGACGACGACGCCGTGGCACGAGTCGGCCTTGGGGTGGCCGCTCACGTCCATGCAGAAGGCACGCAGGGCCACCCCGATCTGGGGGGCGGCGACACCGACGGAGTGGTCCACCGCCTGCATCGTGTCGACGAGGTCGCGGCACAGGGCGGCCACGTCGTCGTCGATGCGCTTCACCGGCGAGGCCGGCGTGTGCAGACTCGGGTGCGGGATGGTCAGGACGTCGTGCCGCATCGGGCCCGGCCTCAGAGGATGTCGGCCTGGGACCGGTGCAGGCTCGCGTCCACGCCGATCTCGGAGGAGAGCGCACCGAGGCGGGTCGCGAGCTGATCGGGATCGAGGGCCTCCGGCAGTGCCACGTCGAGCGTCATGGCGTAGACGGCAGCGTCGGGTGGGCCGATCACACGGGTGCTGAGGTCGACGATGTTGACGCCGTCGTCTGCGAGGAGCCGTGTCACCGCGTGCACGATCCCGGGATGGTCGGCGCCGTAGACCGAGACGGTCCAGTCGGCGGTGTCGCTGCCCTGTGCCGGTGCGGCACCGGCGAGGACCCCCTGCACGGTGACCGAGAGGCCGAAATCCTGCGCGGCCGGGTCGAGTGAGGTGCGGACGGATGCCTCGGTCGCCGTGTCGGGTGCGCTGAGCACGAGGAGGATCGCGAACTGACCTCCGAGGATCGTCATCGACGAGTCCTCGAGATTGCAGCCTGCCGCGACGAGCGCAGCGCTGACAGCGGCGACGATCCCGGGCCGGTCCGTGCCTACGGCCGCGACCGTGAAGCGAGCCATGGGTCTGCTCCCTCGGTCAGAAGACCTCGATCGCGGTGACCTCGACCGTGAACTTGCCCCCGGGCGCCTCGTAGGTGACCGAGTCACCGACGGCGCGGCCCTCGAGAGCGGCCCCGAGAGCGGATTCGGGCGACACGACGGGGAGGTCGGTGTCCGGCTTGTTGTGCGTCGAGGTGAACACGTAGGTCTCGACGTCGCCGTCCTCGTCGCGCAGGGTCACCTTGGTGCCGTGGGTGACCTTCGAGGTGTCCTCGACGCCCTCGAGGATCTCGGCTTCCTCGAGCATCCGGCGCAGCTCGAGGATGCGCCCCTCGAGGAAGGCCTGATCCTCCTTGGCCTGGTGGTACTCGGCGTTCTCGCGGAGGTCGCCGAGCTCGCGGGCGTTCAGGATGCGCTCCTGGATCGTGGTCCGTCCGCTCGACTCGAGCTCGGCGAGCTCGCCCTGGAGGCGGTCGAACGCTTCTTGGGTCAGGCGTGTCGTGGCCATCGTGCTCCGTGGGGCGGATCGGTCGGGTGACCTCTCCCCAAAGGTACCGCCATCGGCAGAACCGTTCGGCCACCCCGGCGCTTCGCGATCCCGACGGGTTGCGGCGTCCATCCCGAGGTGCTCAATCGGGGCCCGCAGCCATCCGAAGAGAATCGCATGGACCAAGTGAAGGGACCCCCACCGGGATGCACGGTGCTCGTCACGACTCTCGACGGCAGCGTCAGAGAGGCGCGCTGTCGCGGTCTGGACGACGGCGACCTGTACCTGTTCACACGTGACGGCCGACCCGAAGCCGGCATCACCGTCGTGCTGCGCTGGGATCACGCCGGCGAGGCTTACGAGGCCGCCGGGGTCGTGGCGGACGCCACCGGATCGGACGCGGCGTGGCGGGTCCAGCTCACCCAGGCGCCCGTGAGCGCACGTTGCCGGCGTCACCCGCGCGTGCCCGTCCATTTGCCGGTCAGGATCGCCGCGGCCGGTACCGGCGGAGAGGTCATCGCAGAGGGCATCGCGGTCGACATCAGTGCCGGAGGGCTGCGCGTGATACTCACGCGGCCGGCGGAGCTCACCCGCGGTGACGAGATCGAGGTCGTCCTGTCGGTCGACGGCACGGTGCTGCGTTGTCCCACCCGCTTGGCGCACACCGCCGCGGATCGCGGCGACACGGCGGTGTCCGAGTACGGCATCGTCTTCGCCGGGCTCCCACCGGCGGCAGCAGCGGTCGTGCACGCTCTCGTGGAATCTGCTCTCGCCCCGTCCGGCCCGCAGACCTGAATCGGCCCCCACGTGAGACGTGGGCACGCCTCGACGTGGGCCACGTGCGACGTGGGGACGTGAGACGGGTTGTGGACCCGCTTTACGTCCCCACGTCGGCGTCGGGGGTCGGGGGTTCCTCGACGTGGGGACGCGAGACGGGTTGTGGACCCGCTTCACGTCCCCACGTGGGGTGGACGGGGGGCGCTCAAGCGATTGGGGGCAGTGCCGATGGGAGACGAGGATGACGGCACCTGCCCAGTCCTGGACTAAGCTGACCACGAGCGCTGCGGCGCTCACTACGAAGCACCGTCCGCTGAACGGTGGCCGGGCCCGAACATGCATCTCGGTCCGGCGACTCCTTTCCCGATGTGCGGGACTCGGCTGGCGGCCCTCGTCGAACCATGCCATCGCAAGAACGGAACCGCACCTCGTGACCGACACCTCCCCCCGCTTCGCCGCGCTCGGACTCAGCCCCCGGCTCTGCGAAGCCCTCGAAGACGCCGGCTTCGACCGGGCGTTCCCGATCCAAGCCGCATCGATCCCCTCGATCCTCGAAGGCCGCGACGTGTGCGGCAAGGCCAAGACCGGCCAGGGCAAGACCCTCGCCTTCGGCACGCCGATCCTCGATCGCTGTGCTGCCCAAGGTCCCGCCGGACAGGGGGCGCCACGTGCGCTCGTCCTCGTCCCGACCCGCGAGCTCGCGAAGCAGGTGTGCGAGGTACTCGAGCCGCTCGGGCGGGCGCTCGATCTCTCGGTGATCTCGGTCTACGGCGGCGCTCCGATGGACCGCCAGGTCGACCAGCTCCGCCGCGGTGCCGACGTCGTCATCGCCACGCCGGGGCGCATGATCGCCCACCTCCAGGACGGCACGGTCTCACTGCGCAGCCTCGAGGTCGTCGTCCTCGACGAGGCCGACCGCATGGTCGACATGGGCTTCCTGCCACAGGTCGAGTGGATCCTGCGCCACCTCCCCGAGACGAGCGTGCAGACGCTGCTGTTCTCGGCCACCCTCGACGGCCAGATCGCCCACATCGCCAAGCGCTACCTCGACGACCCGGCGTTCTGCGAGATCGAGTCCGTCGACCCGACAGTCGAGGAGATGGCGCACCGGTTCCTGCAGGTGCACCACATGGACAAGGTCCGTGTCGTGGCCGCGATCTCGCGTGGTGTCAACAAGGTCCTCGTGTTCGTGAACACCAAGCGTGCTGCGGATCGCACGGTGCGCAGCCTGCGTGACGAGGGGGTCCGCGCGGCCGCGATCCACGGCGACCGTTCCCAACGCGACCGCGAGCGGGCCCTCGAGGGCTTCGCTGCCGGGCGCACACCGGTACTCGTCGCAACCGACGTCGCCGCCCGCGGCCTCGACATCGACGGCGTCGACTGCGTCATCCAGGCCGACCTGCCCGAGGACCACAAGGCCTACCTGCACAGGGCGGGACGCACTGCCCGAGCCGGCAACGACGGTGTCGCCGTCCTCCTCGTCGAGTGGAACCAGGGCATCCACGTCAAGGTCCTGCAACGGCGTCTGAAGATCAGCGAGCCGCTCGTCGAGGTCTTCAGCAACGATCCGCGCCTCGCCGACCTCACCGCGTTCGACGACGCCGAGATCCTGCAGGACCAGGCCGCGGCGTCCGCCTGAGGGCGCCGCCTACCAGATGGCCGTCTCGCGGGGGAGGGTCGGGTCGGCGCCGCGGCGGATGAACCATTCGGTGCCGAAGGCCAACGTGAACAGCGGCAGCGGCATCCGCATGAACCACGACTCGTCGTCGATCTGGCTCGCGTGCGCCGCCATCGCGGCCCTCTTGGCGTCGATAGCCGACGTCACGTCGATGCGGGTCGTCAGGTGGGAGTCGGGCTTGCCGAACGCCTCAATGTCGACGATCGGCGCATCGACACCGACTTGATCGCCGGCGGAGATCATGTGACGGACCTCGTCGCGGTTGACCGTCGACTCCAACACCTGTGGCGTCGCGGCCATCGTGGCGGCACGGACGCCGACCCGGTGCACCTGGACGTGGTCGGGGTGGCCGTAGGAGCCGTTGTCGTCGTAGACGGTGAGGATGTCGGCCCGCTCCTCTTCCAGGATCGCGGCCAGGCGGGTCGCGCTCTCGTGCACCGGGGTGGCCCAGAACGACCCGGGCAGGTCGTTGGTGGCCTCCCCGGCCATCCCGCTGTCGGTGTACCCGAGGAACTCCACTCGCGAAACGCCGAGGAGCTCCGCGGCCGCGTGGGTCTCCTTCACGCGGCGCGCTGCGAGGCTCTCTCCGTCGTCGAGGAACCCGTCGGCCACCTCGCCGAGCTCGCCTCGCGTCGCCACGACGAGCACCACCCGGTGCCCTGCCGCCGCGGCGAGTGCCATCGTGCCGCCCGTCGCGATCGCCTCGTCGTCGGGGTGCGCGTGGAATGTGACGAGCGTCAGCGCCATGCGTCGCAGAATATCGGGTCCCGACCGTGAAGGGTCCGTCTCTGGACGAGTTGGAGGCGAGCCACCACTATGCGCCGAGGGCGGCACCGACGTGCTTGCCGAGGCCGGGCACGAACCGGCCCGTGCGGGCGCAGTAGGACGCGTACGCGTCCCCCTGGGCCCGGAGCAGGTAGGGCTCCTCGACGAGGCGGACCTGCACCTCGATCGCGGCGACGAGGCACACTGCGGCCGCGATCGTGACCGGGTCGGGGACCGCCATCGCGATGCCGATCCCGGTCGCGCACATCGAGGTGAAGATCGGGTTGCGCACGTACCGGAACGGGCCCGCGACGACGAGGTCGGTCCGCTCGTGCGTGTCGACGCCGATGCGCCAGGACGCGCCCATCGCCCACTCGGCGACGAGCGTGCAGGCGGCGCCGGCGATCGCGAGGAACAGGCCGCTCCAGCGCAGCCAGGCAGGCACGGAAGGCACGGCGCGCTCGCCCAGGACCAGGCCGACGAAGAAGAGCACCACCGTTGCCGCGAGGAGGATGCCCGCCGCCTTCTCCCCGGTCGAGGAGCCGTGGTTGACGCCGCGGATGCCGAAGGTGCCCGACACGTGGCGCTGCACGAGCGCCCGGACCACGACGCCGAGGACGAAGAAGGAGACCAGCACGATGCTCGCTGCGACGACCATGACGAAGCTCCCCCAACGGATACGACTGCAAGACCAGAATGCGAGCAATCCTCGTATACTGTCAACTCGCATTCGGGAGTGCCGTAGCGATGACCGGAATCCTCTCCGAGCCCAGGAAGACGCCCAGGCAGCAGCGTTCGCGCGAGACCTACGCACGCATCCTCGACGAGGCGGCTCGCATCTTCGACGAGCGCGGATATGCCGCGACGACCACCAACGGCGTCGCAGAGGCGGCCGGGGTGTCGATCGGGTCGCTGTACCAGTACTTCCCGAACAAGGACGCCGTCCTCTTCGCGCTCGCGCAGCGCCACCTCGCCGAGAGCGCCGCGGTGGTCACCGAAGCGATGGCCGCCAACGACTCGAGCGCAGAGCCCGAGGACGTCGTACGAGGAGTGATCGAGGCCGTCGTGCAGCTGCACCGGGTGAACCCCCGAGTGCACCACCTCCTCTTCGAGCGGGTCCCGCAGTCGCCCGAGCTGCGCAGGCTCTTCGTCGAGGTCGAGGCGAGCACCGTCGCTCTCGTCGAGGCCGGTCTGCAGCGCTTCTTCGTGGACGCCGCGACCGCCCGCCGGCGGGCTCCGGTCGTCGTCTGCACGGTCGAGGCCGTGGTGCACCGCATGGTCCTCGAGGACCTGGTGACGGGTTGCGACGCCGGCGGCGGCGCAGTGGACGATGTCGTCGACGAGCTGGTCGCGCTGGTCCTCGCCTACGTGCAGGCCCCCGGTGCTGGTGCGAGAGGTGGGACTCGAACCCACACGCCCGAAGGCACCGGCTCCTAAGGCCGGCGCGTCTGCCTGTTCCGCCACTCTCGCGTGGAACTGAGCGTACGCGGGACTCGTGGGAGGTCGGTGGGCCGCGTAGGAATCGAACCTACAACCTTGGGCTTAAGAGGCCCCTGCTCTGCCAATTGAGCTAGCGACCCGCGCGCGCAGGATCGTAGCCCACGCCGAGCCGACCCGGCGATATCGCAGAAGGGCTCGGGGCTGACGCAAAGTCACACGAAAAGCCGATCCATAGGGGAGAGGCGGGCAGGCGGCACCGTCGGGAGGATTCGCCGTGCGTTGTCCCCAGTGTCAGAACCACGAACCGGATGGCAGTACGACCTGCCGGATGTGCTTCGCAGCGCTGGCGGAGAGGCCACCCGCCGCCGGCGTGGTCCGACGGCGCTCCCGCGCAACCGCGGCGGTGAGGACCGGAGCCGGCCCGGGTCTCCCGCGCGTCCCGGCGGCGGACGTGTGGAGCGTCGTGCCCGAGCGCCGCGCCGGATCGTGTAGGCCTTCGATCTCGAGTGCGACGGCGGGCTTGCCGGCGCTGCAGCGGCGTGTCGACCCCGTGGCGATCGCCGCGTTCGTCACCGGCCTGTGCGTGCTCGGCCCGATCGCGATGGTGCTGGGGCTCTGGGGACGTCACCGTGTCCACAGCCATGCCGCCCGCCGCGGCTACGCGCTCGCGTCGGTGGGTCTGTGGCTCGGGCTCGCGGCGACACTGGCGTACTTCTGGCTCCTCGTCGACAGGGGTGGGTCCACCCTGGGACCTCCGTGACGTCGATGGGTGTCGAACGCGGCGTTTGCAGGGGCGACTCCGAGCGCCCGGTAGCCTGCGGCCGTGCAATTCCTCTCGGACGAGTGGCGACTCGAGGCGCTGGGGCGGCTCAGGGGTGACAGCACCTTCACGAGTCAGGCGTCGATCGTGGGATCGCTGCGGGTCTGGATCGTCGCGGATCCGCGTCCGCGCTGGGCCGAGAGCATCACGCTCGTGATCCGCGACGCCGTCATCGACGCCGTGAGGGGCGAGGACGGGACGCCCGACGGGATGGCGCGTGCCTCCTACGACACCTGGTTGCGCTTGTTCCGCGGCGAACTGAGTCCGAAACGGGCCGCGATGACGAGGAAGCTACGCGGCAAGGGCCTCCCCGTCCTGCTGCGCAACATGGGGCTGCTCAACGCACTGGTCGACGTCTTGCGCTCGATACCGCTCGAGGACCCCGACGCGTCGATGGGGTGACTGAGGGGACTCGAACCCCCGACCTCCGGGACCACAACCCGGCGCTCTAACCGACTGAGCTACAGCCACCACGCCCCGGGGCCGCGGCCCCGGCAGCAGTCGACAAAGGTATCAAGGCCGTCGCCGAGGCCTCCGCCTTTCGCCCGAGCCCTCGGCGGGGAACTCAGCTTCGCTCCGCGACTCTGGTGTGCAGCTCGTCCTGCGGTGCGCGCAGGAACGCCGCTGCCACGGCGAAGACGACGACCGAGGCGGTCACGGCGAGTGTCCCAGCGACGGCGAGGAGGCTCAGGGGGGCACCGAGGGACACCACATCGAGGTACAGGTGCACGGACGCCGTACCGCGGTCCGGCGGTGACATCGCCCATACGAGGACCGGCACCAGCGAGGCCGACACGGCGACGAACAGTGCTATCGCGGCCATCATCGACCAGGCCGCCAGATAGAGCCCCCGCTCGGACGGTGGCGGCAGGTGCGCCCGCATACGCGGCCCCTTGTTCGACGTCCCCCACCGCCGGTTCCACTCGGGGGGACAGACTCCGGGCGCAACCGTATCACGCAACTGGCGGACCGCTCCCGGGGGCTGATCGCCCAGCGGCGTCGACCGCTCGAGCTCAGCTCCGAACGGTTCGGTACCATCTCTGGCCCGGGCGCCCGTAGCTCAGTCAGGATAGAGCAGGTGGTTTCTACCCACCCGGTCGGGAGTTCGAATCTCTCCGGGCGTGCTGTGCCGATCGGTTCGGTGACCTCTCGGCGCCGATGGAGCGGGTGACGGGAATCGAACCCGCATCACCAGCTTGGAAGGCTGGGGCTCTGCCATTGAGCTACACCCGCGGAGGAGCGACAGAGACTACCCCGGCGCCTCGAACCGCACGGGACCGCGAGGCCCGACGCGGGGCCCCCTATCCTGTCGTGCCGACGGGCAGTGGCGCAGTTTGGCAGCGCACCACGTTTGGGACGTGGGGGTCGCCGGTTCAAATCCGGCCTGCCCGACCCGGTCCCTGCGACAGCCGCCCGGCGGAGAGCTCGCGAGAAGCGTCTCGGTGTCGCCTCGTTGTCGCCTCGGTCGCGTCCACGCCCGGACCCGGGGTCGAGTGGGACCGCCAATGTAAGCTCGCGCCTCCCGCAGGCGTACCCAGCGGCACCGCCGCCGACCCCCGGAGCCTTCCTTGAAGACCACAGTCACACCTCTGGCCGACCACCGGGTCCGGGTCGAGGTCGAGGTGACCGAGGAAGAGCTGTCACCCGCCCTCGAGCGCGCCGCACGCAAGATCGGACGCACGGTCAAGCTCAAGGGCTTCCGGCCGGGACGCGTCCCGCGCAAGGTGCTCGAGCGTCACGTAGGTCGCCGAGCGATAGTCGACGAAGCGGTGCCGTCCGCCGTCCCCGACTTCCTCGCCGATGCCGTCGCCGCCGAGGAGATCGACTGGGTCGGCCGGCCCACCGTCGAAGACGTCGAAGGCGGAGTCGACGGTCCCCTGAGCTTCGCGGCCACACTCGACCTGCGTCCGGAGGTGACCATCGGCGACGTCAGCGACATCGTGGTGACCCTCGACGGCCAGGTCGCTCCCACCGAAGAGGAGATCGAGGCGGAGATCGACGCCATCCGCGGTCGGTACGCGACGCTCGAGACCGTCTCTCGGGGAGCTGTCGAGGGTGACCACGTCCTCGTCAATCTCGACGCGCACCACAACACCGAGACGGTCGAGGAACTCACGCGCAACGACCTCCTTTACGAACTCGGCTCCGCCAACCTCGTCGAGGAGCTCGACGCCGAGTTACTCGGGGCGACGGCAGGCTCGATCCTGAAGTTCAACGCAACGTTGCCCGAAACCGCCCCTTACCGTGCCGGCGAGGAACTGACTTTCGGCGTCCTCGTCAAGGAGGTCAAGCAGCGGGTGCTGCCCGAGCTCAGCGACGCCTGGGTCGACGAGAACAGCGAGTTCGACACAGTGGGCGAGATGCGGACCGAGCTCGTCCAGCAACTCGGCACCGCGAAGCTCGACTACATGCGCCGGAAGGCGCAACAGGAGGCGATCGAAGCGCTCGTCGCAAGGGCCGCTATCGCGGTTCCCGAATCCGTTGTCGACCTCGAGGTGGATGCGCGGGTCAGCGAACTCGCGGGCCAGTTCGAACGACAGGGCATCGGGCTCGGGGCGTACCTGGAGGCGACCGACCAGGACCTGGAAGCGCTACGGGCCCAGATGCGCCCCGAGGCGGAGGTGGCGCGTGCCGCGGACTTCGCCCTGACCGCCTACGCCTCGGAAGCCGGAGTCACGCTCGCCGACGCCGACCTCGATGGCATCGTCACCGTGCTTGCAACCCAGGCGGGACAGCACCCGGCGAAGATGCGCAAGGAGCTCGAGCGTTCCGGTCGGCTCGCCGCACTGGAGGCGTCGTTCACACGCCAGAAGGCGCTCGCGGAGCTGATGAGGACCGTTGCGGTCGTCGACGCCGCAGGCGAGCACGTGGACCTTTCGTACCCGGACCAGGACGAAGCCGACGAGGCCGCCGTCGGCGCCACGCTGGCGGAGGCCGCCGACGCGGACGACCAGAGCGCCTCGTCCGATCCCGAGCCGACCTCCGGAGCGGACGACCCAGGTGACTGACCGGCGCCGCGGAAGGCGTACGCGTCCCCTCCGGATTCGCAGTAAGGTGGGCGTCGACGCCGGTGCAACGTGGCCTCCCCCCTGACGGAGCAACCGGGCGAGCAGTGTGCAACGGGCCTGGTGGACCTTCCAGGCACCACTTCAAGAGGATGCGGATGCAGAACCTGATCATCCCGACCGTCATCGAGCAGACCCCGCGCGGAGAACGCCACTCCGACATCTACTCGCGGCTGCTGCACGACCGGATCATCTTCGTGGGCACCCCTATCGACGGCCAGGTCTCGAACCTCGTCATGGCCCAACTCCTCTTCCTCGAGAGCGAGGACCCCGACAAGGACATCGCGATCTACATCAACAGCCCCGGCGGCGAGATCGACGGGCTCATGGCGATGTACGACACGATCCAGTTCATCAAGCCCCAGGTCTCGACCGTGTGCATGGGCCTCGCAGCCAGCGCCGCCGCCGTCCTGCTCGCGGCGGGGGCACCGGGCAAGCGCTTCGCCCTCCCGAACGCGAGGATCCTCATCCACCAGCCCCACGGCGGTGCCCAGGGTCAGGCCGTAGACATCGAGATCCAGGCCAAAGAGATCATCCGGATGCGCGACACGCTCAACAAGATCCTCGCCCAGCACACGGGCCAGAAGCTCGAGCGCGTGGAGCGCGACACCGACCGCGACTACATCATGAGCGCGGCCGAGGCCAAGGACTACGGCATGATCGACGAGGTCTTCGAGTCGCGAAAGCTGAAGGCCGCAAGCTGACGACACGACAGAGCAGGCGCCGGCGCCGGGGACTTTCGGCGCCGGGACCCGGGGAGTGAGCCAATGGCGAAGTTCGGTGACGGAGGTGAGCTCCTCAAGTGCAGCTTCTGCGGCAAGTCCCAGAAGCAGGTCAAGAAGCTGATCGCGGGCCCCGGCGTCTACATCTGCGACGAGTGCATCGAGCTGTGCAACGAGATCATCGAGGAGGAACTCTCCGAGACCACCGAGCTCGGCCTCGACGAACTGCCCAAGCCCAAGGAGATCTACGAGTTCCTCAACGAGTACATCATCGGCCAGGACGAGTCGAAGCGGTCCCTGGCCGTAGCGGTGTACAACCACTACAAGCGCGTTCAGGTGGGTGCCCAGGGCGAGGGCGAGGTGGAGCTCGCCAAGTCCAACATCGTCCTGCTCGGGCCCACGGGGTGCGGCAAGACCCTGCTGGCACAGACCCTGGCGAAGATGCTCAACGTCCCGTTCGCGATCGCGGATGCCACTGCGCTGACCGAGGCCGGCTACGTCGGCGAGGACGTCGAGAACATCCTCCTGAAGTTGATCCAGGCAGCCGACTACGACGTCAAGAAGGCCGAGACCGGGATCATCTACATCGACGAGGTCGACAAGATCGCCCGCAAGAGCGAGAACCCGTCGATCACGCGTGACGTCTCCGGCGAGGGCGTGCAGCAGGCACTGCTCAAGATCCTCGAGGGAACCCAGGCATCGGTCCCTCCGCAAGGCGGGCGCAAGCACCCCCACCAGGAGTTCATCCAGATCGACACCACCAACATCCTGTTCATCTGCGGTGGTGCCTTCGCCGGTCTCGACAAGATCATCGAGCGGCGCATCGGCAACAAGGGCGTCGGCTTCGGGGCCGACGTGCGTTCGATCAACCAGAAGGACGTCGGCGAGATCTACGCGAAGGTACTGCCCGAGGACTTGATGAAGTTCGGCCTCATCCCCGAGTTCATCGGCCGCCTTCCCGTGATGAGCGCGGTGCACAGCCTCGACAACGAGGCCCTGGTGCGGATCCTCGTCGAGCCCCGCAACGCGCTCGTCAAGCAGTACAAGAAGTTCTTCGAGTTCGACGGCGTCGATCTCCAGTTCACCGACGATGCCCTCGAGGCGATCGCGGACCAGGCGATCGAGCGCGGCACCGGCGCCCGCGGTTTGCGTGCGATCCTCGAAGAGGTGCTCCTCGACGTCATGTACGACATCCCGTCGCGCCGCGACATCACCCAGTGCGTGATAACCAAGGAAGTCGTGGTCGACCGCGTACCTCCGACGCTGGTACCTCGTGTCGACCGCGCCGAGCGGGCCTCCAAGGACGTCGACCACGGCGAAGAGGCAACTGCCTGACCTCTTCGGGGGTACGCCCCCAGCGGGGTAGCCCGCCCTAGTCGAGCCTCACGCACGGAACGGTGGCGGTCGCCCTCGCCGTCGCCGCCCGGGCGAACGTGGCCGCTGTCGAGACCTGCCAGCGCATCACGAGGCCGTTGACCGACACGCCGAGCTCGCGCAGGCGCCGCGCCGACGCGTGCTCGGGACGTCCTGCGGTCAGGTGGATCCCGAAAGCGGCGATGCCGAGTGGGCGCAGGCGTTGGGAACCGATCGTTGCCGCGAGGGGGCGCTGGTGCGACTCGAAGCCGCCGCGACGCACGCTGCTGGACGAGGGGGTGTGCACCTCGAGGCGGTCGGCCGGAACCGCGAGGACCAGCAGCGACATCGACGCGCTCACCTCCGGATCGCCGCGCCTGGACGAGATCGACACTCCGGCCGTGGCGTGGCCGTCCCCGCTCGGAAGTCCCACGAACACCGACAACTCCGCGATCGAGTCGCAGGGTGTGGCTCCCAAGTCGATCTCGAAGCCGGCGAGGACTGCCACCAGCCGGGCGCCCACGGGCGCGGCACCCAGATCGACGGGCCACTCGACGAGGCCCTCGCTGCCGCTGCGCTTGTCGAGGTCGACCTGGCCCGAAGCCGTCACGCCGTATGCGACGGGATCACGCCATCGAGCCTCGGCGTGAACTGTCTCCGCGATCCCGTCGCCGGCGTCCACGCTCAGGATGGCATCGAGGGGATCGACGACGAGGCGTCGCAGCCCGTGGGGGCGCCTCCGGTGGCGGTAGCGGAATTGCCACAGTGCGTCGACTCGAGCGGCGTCCAGCGGTGCCATAGGTAGGGAGCGTAGGCGCAGGTGGCCAGGTGAAGGGTACGCTGGCAAGCGGTTGGGACGCGGGCTACCATCGCCTGGTCCAGCGAGGAGACCGCGCTGCGTGTAGCGGGTGTGCACTCTGCGTGATCCGGAGGAGGAGACGGCGGGCCAGGGAGCGAAAGCTCTCGAAGGGGCGGAGCTCCGGGTGCGTCAGGCAAGATGGCAGGACGCCGAGGCGAGCCGCCGAGTGGACTAGGGGAAGTGGCCATGGGTCTCCCGGGTGGGAAGTGGATGAGAAGGGAAGCGGTCGTGCACGACAGCGGTGTCGGCGGCCAGGTGCGGAAGCCGGCGAGATGGACCCGCAAGATGCGTGTCGCCGCACTCGTCGCGGCTACGGCGCTCGGTCTGGGGTTCGTGGCGCTCCCATCTGCTGACGCACAGATCGACTGGGCGTTGCGCGATGCCAGCATCCAGGTCCACCGCGACGCCAGCGGCTTCATCTACTGCAACATCGGTGGCATGCAGGTGAACCTGGCTGCCTGGTCGTGCTACGCCGAGAACGGTCACTTCAGCGGCTGGTGGCTGATGCCCAACTGGATCAAGCCGACGAACCTCGTCAAGAACCCCGAGCAAGTCGTCAAGATCGGCGAGGACGGCTCGTTCAACGGTGGCGATCTCGACGCGACGCTCTCGGCCCTCCTCGCCATCGGCTCCCGCGGCCAAGCGGCCAACATTCCGCAGGAGAAGTGGAGCCAGACCAACGCGGCGAAGGTCGTCGACGACTCGGCGAACCCGACGTCGGGCACCACGGCGACGACGTTCGTGAAGAACGCGATTGCCGGTGGTTGCCCGGGGTCGCTCGAGTTGACGGCACGGGCCGGCTACTACCTCTTCCTGGTCGGTGAGTCCGCCTCCCAGGGGAGTTGCAACGTGTTCGACACACTGCGCTCCAGCTACAACGGCAGCGGCCAGTTCGGGGCGGGTCTGCGCGACACGATCTGGTCGTGGTACGCGATCGCGTCCTTCGCGAGCCAGGACCCTACGGCCCTAGCGTTCCGTGACGAGATCTCGGGTCCGGTCGCCACCTACATCAAGGGCCAGCAGAAGCCCGACGGCAGCTTCGGAGATGCTCCGATAATCGACTTCCGCACCACGGCGGAAGCAGTGATGGCGCTGCTTTCCAACGGGGTTACTTCCAAGGATCCCGAGATCGTCAAGGCCCTCGATGTCCTCGCAGGGCACCAGAACTCCGACGGCGGCTTCGGTTACATGGACCAAGCCGCGGAGGTCCCCGTTCCGTTGACGCGCACTCTCGACACGGCACCGGTCGCCGCGATGAGCTCCGCTCTCGTCAAGGGCGCCCAGGACCCCGCGGCGATGGCGGTCTTCACCAAAGGGCCGCCGTTCGTCAACAACCCGGTCGTGCACCACGGCAGCTACGGGGGAATAATGGAGATCCTGGCTGACTATCTCCTGCGCCAGCCCGGCTGTGACCCCGAAGATCCGAACGTCTGCGTCGGTCCCGGCCTGCGCTACGATCCTGCGACTCAGGACGGCCAGGGCCGCTTCCGGGCGACGGTGGGCGACATCGACGACGACCCAGCGACGCCGCCGGACTCCGAGGAGCAGATCAAGGACACGCGCAACACATCAGACGCGATCTTCGGGTTGATCTTCTACCACCCGATCGTCGGCGTCGTGAAGGGTGACGGCGGCGGTGTCAATCCCAGCGACATCTGCACGACGAATCCCGAAGATCCGTCCTGTGTCGCGACATCGCCCGTGACAGCCCAGCCGAACGTGACGGGCTGACCCACCCGCTCCCGGGTTCGTCCGCACGAGACGCCGCTACGGTGGGCGCGTGACCTTCGGCGACGCGCTCGCGTATCTCGACTCGCTGCTTCAGCGGGGCATCGCACCCGGGCTCGATCGCATGCAGGCGGCGATGGGCCTCCTCGCCGAACCTCAGCGCACCTTCGACGTTATCCACGTGACGGGCACGAACGGGAAGTCCTCGGTCGCACGCGCGGCTGCAGCGATCGTCGGGGCCACGGGACTGCACACCGGCCTGTACACGTCTCCGCATCTCACGTCGGTGACCGAGCGGATCGTCATCGACGGACGTCCGATCGGCGAGCACGAGTTCGCCGATGCGATCGAGTACCTGGTGCCGATCCTCACATCTGTGGAGGACGCTTGCGCGAGCGCGCCGACCTACTTCGAAGCTGTCACGATCCTTGCGCTGCAGCACTTCGCGGCCGAGGCGTGCGCTGTGGGAGTGCTCGAGGTTGGCCTCGGCGGGACGTTCGACGCGACCAACGTCGCCGACGGGACAGTCGCCGTGATCACCAATGTCGCCGTCGACCACGTCGAGTTCCTCGGAGGCGACCCTGTCGTGATCGCGGCGGAGAAGGCGGGCATCATCAAGGAGGATGCCATCGCCGTCACCGGAGTCGACACCCCCGAGCTCCTCGGCGTGGTCGAAAGTCGTTGCCGCGACGTGGGCGCAACAGGTCTGTGGCGTCTGGGTCACGAGGTCCGCATCGAGGCTGTCACCCCTGCCCTGGGTGGCACCGTGGTCGACGTCGTCACCCCGGCCGGGCGTCACGAAGGCGTCGAGATCCCGCTCCTGGGCGGGTTCCAGACGACCAACACGGCCCTGGCGCTCGCTGCTGTCGAGGCCTTCCTGGGGTGCCGTGTCGACGACGGCGTGCTAGCCGAGGCGTGCGCGGGTCTCCGGGCCCCGGGCCGGCTCGAGGTGGTCGCGCAGCATCCGCTGACAGTCGTGGACGGCGCGCACAACCCGGCGGGGGTCGAGGCGCTCTTGGCCACGCTACGCCAGGTGTTCCACTTCGACGGGCTGCTCGTGGTGTGCGGGGTACTCGCCGACAAGGACGTCAGCGGCATCGTCGGGCCACTGGCGACGGCGGCGGACCGCTTCTACGCGACGGCCCCCGATGCGACGCGGGCGGCCGACGTGGTCGTCGTGGCAGATGCCGCCGAGGCCGTGGGAACCGAGGTGTTCGAGGAGCCCGGCGTGGGCGCTGCCCTGGCGGCCGCTCGCGACGATGCCGGCCCCCACGACATGGTCCTCGTCACCGGCTCGCTCACGACCGTAGCCGAGGCCCGCGCCGCGCTCGAGATCGACGTGGGGACGTGAGGTGGGTTGTGGACCCGTTTCGCGTCCCCACGTCGGGTGGGGTCGGGGGTTCGGATCGACGTGGGGACGTGAGGTGGGTTGTGGACCCGTTTCGCGTCCCCACGTCAATCGTGCTCAGTCGTCGGCGAGGCCGAGCTCGCGGAGGATGTCGTCGGGGAGACGGACCGGGCCGATGCTCGCCTCGTACTCGGCGATGTGCTTGGCGAGTGCCCTGTTGAGAACCCACGCATGCTGGGGGCTCATGCGCACGGTGGCCATCCGCTTCTGCTCGCCCGGCGACTCGGTGGAGAGGCCGAAGTCGAGGATGAACGAGTAAGGCGTGACCGAGATCCGCACCGAGTCGCTGTAGTACTCCGACGCGTCGGAACCGGTGAAGTTGGAAGGGTCCATGAACCTGAGCGTACAAGCGCCGCTTCGCCTGCCGTGCCGACACCCCACTACCTTGCTCCACCCAAGGGCCCCACCGGGTGGTGCGCCCGAGCGGCCTGGCAGCCAAGGAGTGTCGAGTGGAGCGAACGCTGGTCCTCATCAAGCCCGACGGCGTGAGGCGCAAGCTCGTGGGTGAGATCGTCGCCAGGTTCGAGCGCAAGGGCCTCGACATCGTGGCCGGTGAGATTCGTGTCCTCGACGTCGACACTGCCCGGCGCCACTACGCGGAGCATTCCGACAAGCCGTTCTTCGGAGAGCTCGTCGACTTCATCACCGGAGGCCCTCTGGCAGCACTCGTGCTCGAGGGGCCGGATGCGGTCAAGGTGGTCCGGACCCTGATGGGTGTGACCAACCCCGTCGAGTCCGCGCCCGGAACGATCCGTGGTGACTACGGGATCCTCCTGACCGAGAACCTCGTGCACGGCTCCGACTCGCCCGAATCCGCCGCACGCGAGATCTCGATCTTCTTCCCCGCGCTCGACGGCTGACCCCTCGCCGAAGTTCACCTGCACGCGTGCGGTCCCCTACGGCGGGACGTGGAGAGCGCACGCCCGGGGGGTGGCGCCGCCTTCACATTGGCCAGCGTGGCCGAGTCTCTCTAGCATCGGTCCCTTCGTCGGCGCCTCTTCCGGCGTTCCAGCCCCGGGACGAACTTCGGAGACCCACATGGCGACCTTCAGCCAGGTGTTCGGGCGAGACATGGCTGTCGATCTCGGCACCGCCAACACCCTCGTCTACGTGCGCGGCCGCGGCATCGTCCTGAACGAGCCGTCGGTTGTCGCCATCAACACGCGCACCAACCAGCCTCTTGCCGTGGGTGCCGAGGCGAAGCGGATGATCGGACGCACGCCGAGTCACATCCAGGCCATCCGGCCACTGCGCGACGGTGTCATCGCGGACTTCGCGATCACCGAGAAGATGCTGCGCTATTTCATCCAGAAGGTGCAGCAGCGACGCTGGCAGAAGCCCCGCATCGTGATCTGCGTGCCTTCGGGGATCACCCAGGTGGAACAGCGCGCCGTCGAGGAGTCCGCCATACAGGCGGGAGCCCGAGCCGCGTACATCATCGAAGAGCCGATGGCGGCTGCGATCGGGTCGGGCCTGCCGGTGCACGAACCGACGGGCAACATGGTCGTCGACATCGGCGGCGGCACCACCGAGGTCGCGGTGATCTCCCTGGGTGGGATCGTCACGTCGGAGTCGGTCCGCATCGGTGGCGACGAGCTCGACGAGTCGATCATCAACTACGTCAAGAAGGAGTACAACCTCGCCCTCGGTGAGCGCACCGCCGAGGAGATCAAGATCGCGATCGGTTCGGCATTCCCCCTCGAGGAGGAGCCCCGTGCCGAGATCAGGGGCCGTGACCTGGTCACGGGCCTACCCAAGACGATCATCGTCACGACCGAGGAGATCCGTGAGGCTCTGGAGGAGCCGGTCGCCGCTGTCGTCGACGCCGTCAAGATCACTCTCGACCGGACGCCGCCCGAACTGGCGGCCGACATCATGGAACAAGGTATCGTCTTGACCGGCGGGGGAGCCCTCTTGAAGGGTCTGGACCGCCGCCTCGGTCACGAGACCGGGATGCCACTGCTCATCTCGGAGTCACCGCTGCACTGTGTGGCGATAGGCTCCGGGCAGTGCCTCGAGGAGTTCGAGGCGCTCAAGCAGGTCCTCATCTCCTCGACCTCCCAACACTGAACCCTGTTCCCCAGGACGGCCCGGAGCGCCCCACGGCGCGTGGCCCGTCCGAGTGAGGCAACGTTTCGCCCATGGCCGCTCTCAACAGGCGAGCACCGAGCCGTCGCAAGATCCTGCTGATCAGCCTGGTGGCGCTCTCGGTGGTCCTCATCACCGTCGACTACAGCAGTGACGCCGAGGGATCGACAGTCCGCAAGGCACTTCTCGAGGCCGTCCGGCCCGTGACGACCTCCGTCGGGGCGGTGACACGGCCCATCGGACGGTTCTTCAGCGGGATCTTCTCTGCCGGGAGCTTGAGCCGCGACAACGAGCGACTCCAAGAGGAGAACGAGCGTCTGCGCGCCGAGCGCGTCGACGTTGCCAAGTACGAGCGCGAACTCGAAGAGCTGCGCCGTCTCACCAACGTCGTCAACCCTCAGAGCTACGACTTCCTGACCGCGAGAGTCGTGGGCGAGCCGGCGACGAACTTCGACGAGACGATCACGATCGACGCGGGAACCAACAGTCGGGTCTCCGACGGCAACCCGGTGCGGACCGGCCAGGGGCTCGTGGGTCGCGTCCTCGACGCAACCTCGACGCAGTCGAAGGTGCTGTTGCTCACCGACCCGCTGTCGGGCATCGGTGTACGCGACGTCCGCAACGGCATCACCGGCAAGCTGCAGGGGCACGGTTCCGGTAAGCCGCTGACCCTCGACTTCGTCGACGCGAGCGCCGACGTCGCAGTCGGCGACGAGATCGCGACCTCCGGCTTCGAGGGGAGCAGGTTCCCCCCGAACCTGCCGATCGGCCGCGTGGCGTCGGTCGACCTGGACCAGTCCGGCCTGGTCAAGTCGATCACTGTGGACCCATATGCCGACGGGACGCGGCGCGACTTCGTGACCGTGCTCCTGTGGACCCCGTCCAAATGACCCAAGCGGGGGCGTTACAGCGCTGGGTCGGGATCCCGCTCGCGTTGGTGATCGCGATCGGATTGCAGTCCTCCCTGTTCGCCAAGCTGACCCTCTTCGGCGCGAAACCGGAACTGGTCCTCCTCGTCACGGTCGCGGTCGCGATGCGCCTCGGACCGGAGTGGGGCGCCGGCGTCGGTTTCGCGGCGGGCCTGCTGCAGGATCTCATCGGGGGCCTACCGCTGGGGATGACCTCGTTGAGCTTCACGATTGTCGGGTACACTGTCGGTTTCGTGGCCCCGAACCTCCCGCCGGGCCCGCTGCGCCAGGTCGGCGTGACGTTCGCTGCCACCGTGGTCGGTGAGTCGATCGTGCTCGGCCTGGCTTGGCTCCTGGGCCAGGGTGGCCGCGGTGTGACCGTGCCGACGGTGCTTCTCTCGTCCCTCTACACAGCAGCGCTCGGAACGGTCGTCGTGCCCTTGATGGGCCGCTTGCTGACAGCACCTGGAGACGTGTCCTGAAGACGACGCTCCCGAAGAAGAAGTTCCCGGGCGGGATCGGCTCGGACCGCAGGGTCGCCAAGCGCCTTCGCAGGCGCAAGGAGCCGCAGCTCCGGATGTCGCCGCCGCACGCGAAGCGTGCGGCGCGGGCGCGTGACGCCGCCCGCAAACTCGAGGAGCAACCTGCCGGCGACACCCGGATGCGACTCACGATCCTCGCGGTCGTGATCGGGGCACTTCTGCTCACCCTCGTCGTACGCCTCTGGTACCTCCAAGTCCTCGACCACGAGGACTTCTCCGCGAGGGCGAGTGACAACCAGGTGCGCCTGATCCGCTCCGAGGCCCCGCGGGGCCGCATCCTCGACCACAACGGCAACGTCCTCGTCGAGAACCGCGTCTCGTTCTCGATCGCCGTGGAGAAGGCCCAGATCAAGAGCCACGACGACATGAACCACATCGTGTCCCGCCTCTCGGTCCTGCTCGACCAGAGCGAGGACGTCATCAGGGCCAAGCTCGAGAAGCCCAAGGGATCGCCCGTCGACGCGATCCCGATCGCCGAGGACGTGCCCAAGCAGCTCCTGCTCTACATCGAGGAGCATCAGGACGAGTTCCCGGGAGTGGTCGCGGTCACCAAGCCGACTCGCGTGTTCACCCAGCTCACCGCGTGCACCGACGCCGAGAAGAAGAAGGCGATGAACGACCAGACGGATCTCTCCGCGAATCGCGAGGACATCCGCAGGGACCCGTGTCGCTCGATCGCCCCCCACGTGCTCGGCTACGTAGGCGAGACGACAGCGGACGATCTCGACCAGCACTCCGAGTACCGCATCGGTGACTCGATCGGTCGCGGCGGCGTGGAGGCCAGTTACGAGTCGGCCCTGCGCGGTGCGCCGGGGCTCAAGAAGATCGAGGTGAACTCCCAGGGCAAGCAGGTGAGTGTGCTCGGCGAGGAGTCCGCCCAGCAGGGCAACGACGTGGTCCTGACACTCGACCCCGACGTGCAGGCGATCGCCGAGGAGGTGCTGCGCGACGGGATCCTCAACGCCCGCAACACCTACGACAAGGAGAAGGGCCACCCCACGCCCGCCCCCGGTGGTGCGGTCGTCGTGCTCGACACCCACACCGGAGGGATCGTGGCGATGGCGTCCTATCCCACGTTCAACCCGCAGGACTTCATCGGCGGGATCCCCCAGGACACGTGGACGAACCTGAACGACCCTTCGAACCAGTACCCGCTCAACAACCGTGCGATCCAGGGCCAGTACCCGGCAGCGTCGACGTTCAAGGTCGTGACCGCGATCTCGGCCCTGCAGAACGGGTTCATCACGCCGGAGACGACCATCAACGCGGGGCCGTTCTACACGGCAGGTCGCGAGGGCCGGAAGTTCTACGACTGGAACAAGACCGGCCACGGGCGCACCGATCTCGCCAAGTCGCTCGTCGAGTCGGTCGACGTCTACTACTACACGATCGGTGACGAGATGTATCAGCGCCGCAGCGAGGGCGGCGACTTCCTGCAGAACACCGCGCGCCAACTCGGTTTCGGCGACCGGACCGGCATCGACATCGCCAACGAGAAGAGCGGCCAGGTCCCCGACGAGAACTGGCTGCGGCGTATGAACAACGCGAACCCCGAGGCGTTCCCGCGCAACAACTGGAACCCCGGTGACAACATCAACCTCTCGATCGGCCAGGGTGACCTCCTCGTCACCCCGCTCCAGATCGCCGACGTGTACGCGGCCATCGCGAACGGTGGAACCGCCTTTCGTCCCCACATCGCCCAGCAGATCCAAGGGGTGGACGGGACCGTCGTGCGACAGATCCCGCCCGAACCGATCATGACGCTCCCGATCCCGCCGGAACAGATCCAGGTGATCCAGGCGGGCCTCGCCGGTGTGACCCGTGACGGCACCGCCAAGCGCGCGTTCGCGGGCTTCCCCTTCGACCAGGTGCCTCTCTCGGGCAAGACGGGCACCGCCCAGAACGGTTCGACCAAGACCGACACGTCGTGGTTCGCCGGCTACGGTGGACCCAGCAACGAGTACGTGGTGGTCGCCGTCGTCGAAGAAGGTGGTGCCGGCAACCAGACTGCCGCCCCGATCGTACGGCGCATCTTCGAGGGGATCTTCGGCCTGACGCCGGGCACCATCCAAGGTGGGGATCGGACCGACTGATGACTGTCGTCACGACCGCCGACGTCTCCGCGCAGTCCAAGCCGCGGCGCCACCTCGACTGGGTGCTCATGGTGAGCACGGCTGCCCTTGCCGCTTTCGGGGTGCTGATAGTGCATTCCGCGACGGCTGCCCGCCTCGAGAACGCAGGTGCCGATCCGTACAGCTACCTCAAGCGTCAACTCGTTTGGCTGGTGCTCGGCGCGATCGCGATGGCTGTGACCGTGATCGTCGACTACCACCGCTTCCAGTCGTGGGCGCCTGCGATGTACATCGGTGTGGTGGCCCTGCTGGTCCTGGTGCTGACGCCGCTCGGCAGCGAGGTCAATGGGGCCAAGGGTTGGTTCGGATTCGGCGCCTTCGCCGTGCAGCCTGCCGAGCTGCTCAAGCCGGTGATGGTCGTGGTGTTGGCAACGGTCGCGTCGAACGGGCGCGGGCCATTCGACGTGAAGCGACTCCTGCGGATGCTCGGCCTGGTGGCGGTCCCGCTGGGCTTGCTCGTGCTCCAGCCCGACCTCGGTTCGGTGATGATCTTCTGCTTCGCGACCTTCGCGATGCTCGTCGTCGCCGGTGCCAAGACCAGGCACCTCGTGGTCATCGGTGTCATCGGAGTGATCGGTGTCGTCGGGGCCCTGCAGCTCGGGGTGGTGAAGGACTACCAACGTGCGCGCCTGACCTCGTTCCTCGACCCACAGAGCAACGAGCGCGCGTCGTACAACCTGCGCCAGAGCCTGACCGCCATCGGCAACGGCGGTGTCACCGGCCGCGGGCTCTTCGAAGGTTCCCAGACGAACCTCTCATACGTACCGGAGCAGCAGAACGACTTCATCTTCACGGCGATCGGCGAGCAACTCGGACTGATCGGGGCACTGAGCGTGGTCATCGTGTACGGGCTGGTCGTGTGGAGAGGGGTGCACACCGCGCTGTTGTCGCGCGACTTCTTCGGGACTCTCCTCGCTGCCGGCGCGACCGCCATGATCGGGTTCCAGGCGTTCCTCAACATGGGCGTCACCGTCGCCGTGATGCCGGTTACGGGTGTCACGCTGCCGCTCGTGTCGAGCGGTGGCTCGTCGATCCTCGCGACGTGCATCCTCGTCGGGATGATCCTCAATGTGCACTTGAGGCGTTTCTCGCGAACGCCGCTGTCCCCGTCGCTGTCGGCGAACAGCTGAGCGATGCCGGCCCGCCTCGACGCACTCGGGTTCCGTGTCGACAACGACGGCGACTTGGACCGCATCGTCCGCACGGCGATCGCCGAGACCGAGCCCGTGGTGCGCCCCGACGGCGGCATCAGCCACGTGTGTGGCACCTCCTCACGTGCAGCGGTCGTCGTGCACCAGGACACCGATGGCGCAGTCGCCTGTGTGACCGCGTTCCTGTCGGCGCAGGAGCGCACGCCGGCACGGCTCGCGGCCGTTGTCCCCAACTACGACTGCCCGCATTGCGCGATCATCCTGGTCGACGCGTGGGGCCCGGGCGGTGTCGTGCGGATCCCGATGGCGACGCCGCACTTCCAGCTCTGGGCAACTGCGCTGGAGGTGGGCTCTGCGATCGAGGTCGGACTCGGGGCCGTGGCAGAGGCAGTCGTTCCCGTCCCCCCGACGGCGCAGGCGTCGGTGGTCCCCGATCCGGCTGCGACAGCGGTGGGGGTGCCCGCCCCGGAGCCCATCGTGGAGCTCTGCGGCACGGTCACCGCGCACCTGTTACGCCACAACGACCTCGGGGGCGGGGCGTTCGAGTGGGCAACGGTCGACTGCGGGGGGCTACTCGTGGAGGTTTGCGCAGCGCCCGGGGACCTCGCGCGGCCGTTCAAGACGGGTGACAGGATCGCGGGCCGATTCCACTTCTCCGGACCGGTCTGGTCCGTGCTCTGAAGCGGCGCTCGGGGTGTGTCGGAGCGCCTGCTACGCTGACGAGAGATTTCGTCCGTGCCCTCGGGCCCTTCCGCTGCGGTGGAGCCTGTCCCGACGCCACGGACTACCGCAAGAGACGGGAACTCCAGTGAGCCACTCCATGTGGCCCGTCGTCGAACCGCTTCTGCCCGGTGTCGCGAGGCCGGCCAGGTACATCGGCGGCGAGGGGAACATCATCCGCAAGGTGCCCGGTCCGGAGATGGTGCGCTGGCTCCTCGTGTTCCCGGATGCCTACGAGATCGGTCTCCCCAACCTCGGACTTCAGATCCTGTACGAGCTCCTCAACGAGCGACCCGACGCGCAGGCGGAGAGGGCGTACGCGCCGTGGCCCGACATGGCCGCCGCGATGCGTGCCGCCGGCGTGCCGCTGTTCTCGGTGGACCGCCACGAGCGTGCCGACGCGTTCGACGTGCTCGCGTTCACGTTCCCGTCGGAACTGCTCTACACCAACCTGCTCGAGTGCCTCGACCTCGCCGGGGTGCCCTTGCGATCACAGGATCGGCGGCGCGACGACCCTCTCGTCGTGGCTGGCGGTCACGCCGTCACGAACCCGGAGCCCGTCGCCGAGTTCCTCGACGCGGTCGTCGTCGGCGACGGTGAGGACGCAGTCGTCGACATCACGGCGGTGGTGAACGACTGGCGCGCTGGTGGTGGCAGCCGCCACGAGCTCCTCGCTGCCCTCGCTCGCATCGAGGGCGTCTACGTGCCCTCTCTCTACGACGTCGTCTACGCCCCCGACGGCACCGTCGCCGCTGTCGAGCCGAACCATCCGGCAGCTCCCGAGCGGGTGGAGTCGCGCCGGATCGCGGACCTCGCCGACATGCCCTATCCCCGCCGACCGCTGGTGCCGCTCACCGAGGTCGTCCACGATCGCCTCAACGTCGAGATCTTCCGCGGCTGCACGCGGGGCTGCCGCTTCTGTCAGGCAGGGATGATTACGCGGCCTGTGCGTGAACGGCCTCCGGAGCAGATCCGGCGCATGGTTCGCGACGGGCTCGCGTCATCGGGCTACGAGGACGTGAGCCTCCTGTCGCTGTCCTCGGCGGACTACTCCGGCGCGGAGAGCCTTGTCGGGGGGATCATGGACGATGTCGGCGGCGACCGGGTATCGCTGTCGTTGCCGAGTCTGCGCGTGGACGCGTTCGGTGTCGGCCTCGCCTCGCGGATCAGCAGTGTGAAACGAACCGGTCTGACGTTCGCGCCGGAGGCCGGAACGTGGAGGATGCGCCGGGTCGTCAACAAGCTCGTTGCCGAGGAGGACCTGTACGCCGCCGTCGAGGCCGCCTATGCCAACGGGTGGAAGCGCATGAAGCTGTACTTCATGGTCGGCCTCCCGACCGAGACCGACGAGGACGTGCTCGGCATCGGCGAACTCGGTCGTAACGTCGTCGAGATCGGCAAGCGTCATGTCAAGGGTGCCTCGTGCACACTCTCGGTCGGGGGCTTCGTGCCCAAGGCACACACGCCGTTCCAGTGGTTCGGCCAAGCCCGGCCCGGGGAACTGGAGCACAAGATCGGCCTGCTGAAGGACGCCACCCGGCGTACAAGGGCCCAGCTGCGCTGGCACGACCCCTCAGCGACGACAGCGGAGGGGATCGTGAGCCGCGGCGACAGGCGCCTGGGCGCGGTGATCGAGCACGTCTGGCGGGCCGGCGGGGTCTTCCAGGAATGGGGTGAGCACTTCTCGCTCGACCTCTGGACCCGCGCCATGCGCGCGCACGACCAGGACATCGAATCGACAGTACACAGGACACGGGGCGACCAGGAGGTCTTCCCGTGGGAGCACGTAGGCGTGGGGCTGCGCCGTGAGTTCCTCTGGGACGAATGGCGGGAAGCCCTCGACATGAACGTGCTCGAAGACTGCCGGTGGACACCTTGCTACGACTGCGGGGTTTGCACCGACTACGGGATCGAGCATCTCGTCGCCTCCGCCTCGCCTCCGGCGGGCGGCAGCCAGGGGACGGGTCAGCGACTACCCGAGGCCGGGCTTCCCGGCGCCGGGAAGCCCGTCGAGTTGAGTGCGAAGCCCACGCAGACGCAGGAGGTTGCCACCGCGACGGGATGAGGTGAGTCCTCTGCGTTTGCGGCTGCGTTTCACCAAGACGGGCAAGGTGCGCTTCATCGGGCACCTCGACCTCGTGCGCGTGTGGGAGCGCGCCATCAGGCGGGCGGAACTGCCGCTCGAGTTCACGGGCGGCTTCTCTCCGCGTCCGCGCATGCACTTCGGGCTGGCATTGCCCACCTGTTTCACTTCGAGCGCCGAATACCTCGACATCGACCTGGCGGGCGACGTCGATTGTGCGACAACAGCAGAACGTCTGAACTCGGTCCTGCCGGAGGGCATCGTCGTGGTGGCCGGCGCCGCGGTGGATCCCGGAACGCCGTCCTTGCAGTCCACCGTCACCGCCTCGGACTACCTCGTGTTGACGGAGGCGCCGCCGGCGGAGGTGGCAGAGGCGCTCGAGGGTGTCCTTGCCGCCAGTGCGCTCCCGTTCGAGCTCGAGCGCAAGGGGCGCAGGCAGACCGTCGACCTGCGCCCGGGCGTGCTCCAACTGGTGCTCCTGCATCCCTCCCGTGATGCCCCGGTGGAGGCTCCCGGGGAGGTCATCGGACAGCTCGGAGCCGAGGGGCTGCAGACTGCGGCCGGGTGCCGCATCGTGCGGATGCGCCTCGCGGCCCAGCCGCGCGCGTACCGCCCAACCGAGATCTGCTCGGTGACCGAACCTCGGATCGAGTCGAAGCTCGTGCACCGGAGCGCCCAGCTCGTGGGCGGACCGGTGGACTTCTCGGAGCCGCTGCCGGCGGGCCTCCCCGTGGAAACGGCTCCATGTTCAGAAACCGTTGACGAAAGGAGCCGCAATGGCCCGCTTCGTGAGGAAGCCACGTCCGACTCACCAGCCGCGGCGCACGCATCAGTCGCCCGATGAACCTGGGGGTGATGACTCTGGTACCTCGGTCGGCGAGCCGACCGAGGTACCCGCGTCCGCGACCGGAGACCCGTCCGAAGTGATCGAGGATGTCGAGGCCGTGCCCGAACCGATTCCGGTCCTGCCGGACGTAGACCCCACCGAGGCCGAGACCGCCGCGGTGGTCGCGGCCGAGCCTGCCCGGGAAACCGAGGAGGCGGTCGAGGCGGAGGCGGTCGAGGCGGAGGCGGTCGAGGCGGAGGCGGTCGAGGCGGAGGCGGTCGAGGCGGAGGCGGTCGAGGCGGAGGCGGTCGAGGCGGAGGCGGTCGAGGCGGAGTCTCAGGAGATCGGCGAGGCTGCAGAGGTCCTGGAGGCGACCGAAGTCGTCGACGCCGACGACGCCGACGACCTGACCGGGGCCGAATCGGAGGCGGACGGCGCCGAGCGACGCACGATCAAACGCCGCCGCCGGAGACGCCGTCCGGTGAACGAGGACGCGCCCGGGAACGAGGACGCGCCCGGGGCCGAGGAGGCGTCCGGGGCCGACGAGATCGGCGCAGGCGGCGCGGACCGCGACAGCGCCACCACACCCGCGGCAGCGCCGGTCGTCGCCGCGGAGGCAAACGCGAACGGCGTGCCGTCCGAGTTCGACAAGGACGAGCGCGGTCGCCTCCAGATGCTCATCCACGTCGAGGGCGACAGGGTTCAGGTGTCGGTCCTCGAGGGTCGCTTGCTCGTCGAGCACTACGTGGCGGACCGGACCTCGCAGTCGATCGCGGGCAACATCTACCTCGGCAAGGTGCAGAACGTCCTGCCAGGAATGGAAGCCGCCTTCGTCGACATCGGCACACCCAAGAACGCCGTTCTGTACGCAGGTGACGTGCGTTTCATCGCCGACGAGTTCGAGACGAAGTCGCCCCGCATCGAGGACATCCTCGAGGTCGGCCAGTCCGTCCTCGTCCAGGTCGTCAAGGACCCGATGGGCTCCAAGGGCGCCCGTCTCACCACCGAGATCAGTCTGCCCGGTCGCTTCCTGGTGCTCGTGCCCGAGAGCGACGCCACCGGCATCTCGCGCCGCCTCGCCGAGTCCGAACGCGAGCGCCTGCGCGATGTCCTGCGCCGCATCAGGCCCGAAGGCTTCGGCGTCATAGTGCGCACCGCTGCCGAGTACACGAGCGAGGACAAGCTCTCGCTCGACATGCAGCGCCTCGAGGAGCTCTGGAAGGACGTGTACCGCGAGGCCACTCGTGCCAATCCGCCCGAACTGGTCTACGAGGAGCCCGACCTCGTGATCCGCACCGTGCGGGAGATCTTCAGCGGCGAGTTCCGACGTCTGATCGTGGACGACAAGGAGGTCTACGACAAGATCTGCGCCTACCTCGGCGACTACGAGCCCGACCTCCTGCAGCGGATCCAGTTCTACGACGACAACATGTCGCTGTACCGCCGCTACCACGTGAGCGAGCAGCTCCGCCAGGGTCTGTCCCGGAAGGTCTGGTTGCCCTCCGGTGGCTCGCTCGTGTTCGACAGCGCCGAAGCGCTCACCGTGATCGACGTCAACACGTCCAAGAACGTCGGCAAGAACAGCCTCGAGGAGACCGTCTTCCAGAACAACCTCGAGGCGGCCGACGAGATCGCCCGCCAGTTGCGCCTACGCGACATCGGCGGGATCATCGTGATCGACTTCATCGACATGGAGACGGCCAAGAACCGCCAAGCGGTGTTGCGAGCGTTCCGGGAGGCGGTCGCGCAGGACAAGACCAAAACCCAGATCTACGACATCAGCGAGCTGGGCCTGGTCGAGATGACCCGCAAGAACGTCAGCGAAGGGCTCATATCCGCGTTCAGCCACGCATGTGCGGAGTGCAGCGGCCGCGGGCTCATCATCGACGAGGACTTCTGAGCGCGGCACTGGCGGCCCGACCCTGCTACTTCCGACGCTTGGACGCCTGGCTGCCGAGTATGTAGCCGATACCGAGCGCGAGGACGATCACGATCGTGAGCAGCAGCCACAGCGGCCACTCGACGGTGACGAAGATGAGATGCAGGGGCACGGTCTGCGAGTTGAGGACGACGAGGACGATCAACAGGACGGCGACGATTCCCGCCACGATCATCTTGGCGCTCGGGCCCGACCGCGACGCCTTGTCGGTGCTCTCCCTGCGCTCTGACATCGCCGCCCCCTGCCATGGTGGTCCTGACCCGGACGATCCTACGTTGACGGCCTCGGCACGGGCATCGCGCCCGAGCAGGGGAGTGGCTGTCCCGGGACGAAGTCACGTTGTACCGACACCGCCATCGCGCCCATAATCTGGGAAGCCCCTCCCGAAAGGACGTCCCACATGGGAGGCCTCGGACCCACCGAACTGCTCATCATCCTCGGAATCGTCGTGCTCCTCTTCGGTGCGACTCGACTGCCGAAGCTCGCCCGTTCCCTCGGCGAATCCAAGAAGGAGTTCGCCCAGGGCGCCGACACCAGAGCGTCCGAGGACTGATCGCCGCCCCGTCGGAGCGGTCGCGCTCCGAGGGTGAGTGCCCGACCTCGGGGCAAGGGCGTTGGTCCTGCTAACCTCGGGCGTCTATGCATGCAGTGATCAGGACCGGCGGCAAGCAGTACAAGGTGGCCGAGGGCGAGGTCCTCGACGTGGAACGCCTCGCCGGTGCCCCCGGTGACGAGATCGAGCTGGCGGCGATCATGCTCTTCGACGGCGCCGACGTCACGGCCGGGGCAAACGCCGGTACGGTCAAGGCGAGGCTCGTCGACGAGCGCAAGGGCCCCAAGCTCACGGTCTTCAAGTACAAGGCCAAGACGGGTTACCGCAAGAAGAACGGTCACCGCCAGATCCACTCCCGCATCGAGATCGTCTCGATCTCCCCGGGCTGACCACAGGACCGCCCATGTCCAAGACCAAGAGCGGTGGCTCGAGCCGGAACGGCCGCGATTCCCATGCACAGCGGCTCGGGATCAAGGCGCATTCGGGCGAGCTCGTGCACGCGGGAACGATCATCGTGCGCCAGCGCGGTACCCGCTGGCACCCCGGCGACAACGTCGGCAAGGGCAGCGACGACACCCTCTTCGCCAAGGTGCACGGACACGTGCGTTTCCAGCAGGGCACACGTCGGTTCGTCCACATCGACCCCGCCGACCTCGCCTGAGCCGCACCCGGCCCGTCATCCCGCCCGCGTTTGGACGGTGGGTCCGTGCGAAACGCGGGTGATTTGTGTCGCTGGCGGGTTATCCCGCCCGCGTTTGGACGGTGGGCCCGTGCGAAACGCGGGTGACTTGTGTCGCTGGCGGGTCATCCCGCCCGCGTTTGGATAGGGGCGCGCTCACGTGTTCGTAGACGAGGCCCAGATCAACGTACGCGGGGGTGACGGTGGGGCAGGGTGCATGTCGTTCCTGCGAGAGGCGCACCGGCCCAAGGGTGGTCCCGACGGCGGTGACGGCGGTCGCGGCGGCGATGTCTACCTGGTAGCCGACGCATCGGTCAGCACCCTCGTGCGCTTCACCAAGGAGATCCACTTCCGCGCCGAGTCGGGCACGCACGGGGAGGGCAAGGAACGTCACGGACGCACCGGACGTGACTTGCGGATCATGGTCCCGCTCGGGACGACCGTACGCGATCCCGACGGGACGCTTCTCGCCGACCTCGTGGGCCCCGGCGACGCCTATCAGGCCGCCCACGGTGGACGCGGCGGGCGAGGCAACAAGCGATTCCTCTCGAATCGCCACCGCGCCCCTCGCTTCGCAGAACAGGGTGAACCCGGAGAGGAGCACTGGATCCGTATCGAGCTCCGGCTGCTGGCCGATGTCGCCCTGGTCGGCTTCCCGAACGCGGGCAAGTCGACGTTGATCGCGTCCGTGAGCGCTGCGAGGCCCAAGATCGCGGACTACCCGTTCACGACGTTGACACCGAACCTGGGTGTCGCCACCGCCGACGAGAGAGACCTCGTGATCGCCGACGTGCCTGGTTTGATCGAGGGCGCCGCGGAGGGCCGCGGCCTCGGACACCAGTTCCTGCGTCACGTCGAGCGTGCCCACGTGCTGTTGGTCCTGCTCGACCCCATGAACCCCGACCACATGCCCGACGAGCAGTACCGTGTTCTCCTCGACGAACTCGGCCGCTACGAACCGCGTCTGCTCGCCAGGCCCCGGATCGTCGCCCTGTCCAAGTGCGACACCGTGGACACAGAGACCGTCGATCTGGTCCGCGCCTCGCTGCAACTCGGTGCCGAACGGGAATTCCACGCTGTCTCGGCGGTCACCCATCAGGGTCTCACGACGCTGGTGCGCGCCTGTGCAGACGCGGTGGACTCCGCCCGCGCGGTGGCCCCTCCCACAACGGGCTACGTTGTCCACCGGCCGCGTAGCCGCGGGTTCTCGGTGTACCGTGAGGGCTCCCGTTGGGTGGTCGACGGTCCGGACGTGCGGCGCAGTGTCGCGCTCAACGACCTCACCGACGAGCAGGCCGTGGCCTACGTCCAGGAGGGCTTACGTCGCTTGGGTGTCTTCGAGGCCCTCGAGGCCGCTGGTTGCCGGTCCGGTGACGATGTCCGCATCGGGGAGCTCGACTTCGAGTTCGCCCCTGACGTGGCGGGGGAGTCCGGGCCGGAGGTCGACGGCGATGACTGACGGCGACGTCCAGGAGACCCTGACCGGGACGCGTCCACTCGAGCTGAGCCGCAACCCCACGCTCGTGGTCAAGATCGGCTCCAGCTCCCTCGTCGGCTCCGACGGCAGCGTCGATCCCGAAGCAGTGTCGCGTGTGTGTCGCCAGGTCGTCACCGCCCGGAATGCAGGGGCGCGAGTGGTGCTCGTGAGCAGTGGCGCCATCGCTGCCGGCATGCCCGAACTCGGGTTCGATCAACGGCCGGCCGACGTGGAGGCGCTCCAGGCAGTTGCTGCCGTCGGCCAGGTGCGCCTGATGATCGAATACCGTGCGGCCTTCGCGCACGCCGGTGTGCACATGGGTCAAGTGCTCCTCACGAGGTTCGACTTCGAGGAGCGCGGCCAGTACCTGCACGCCCGCTCGACCCTGCGGCACCTCCTCGAGATCGGCGTCGTCCCGGTCGTGAACGAGAACGACACCGTTGCCGACGACGAGATCCGTTTCGGCGACAACGATCGCCTGTCCGCCCTCGTCGCCCACCTGATCGCGGCCGATGCCCTCGTGCTGCTCACCGATCAACCCGGCCTGCTCTCGTCCGATCCGCGCCTGAGCGAGGAGGCGACCCTCATAGAGGAGGTCCACGCGATCGACCACGAGCTCGACGCGGCCGCCGGCGCGGGCGGTCCGCTCGGGTCGGGTGGCATGGCCTCGAAGCTGGCGGCGGCCCGCATGGCGAGTTGGTCGGGGGTCGCGACCCTCATCGCCGACGCCACCCGTGAAGACGTCCTCTCCACGCTCATGGAGGGTCACAGCGTGGGGACGGTCGTGCGACCCCACGACCGTCGCCTGTCGAGCCGGAAGTTGTGGATCGCGTTCGCCCAGGCCGCGGCCGGACGCGTGTTCGTGGACGAGGGAGCGGCTCGAGCGCTCGAGCGCGACGGTTCGTCGCTCCTAGCCGTCGGTGTGGTCGCGGTGAGTGGCGCATTCCGCTCCGGCGATGCGGTCGAGGTGTGCGGGCGCGAGGGGACACTGATAGCAAAGGGTCTCGCCCGGGTGGATTCGAAGGAGCTCTCGGAGATCCTCGGCCGGCGCGACGCTCCGGTTGTGTGCCATCGCGACGACCTCGTGGTCTTGAGCGGAGGCCCCGGCCTGTGAGCGACGACGAGGTCGCGCTCGTGGTTGCAGGGATGCGTACTCTCTCACGCCAACTCGCGCAATCGGAGCTGAACCGTCGTCTCGACGCGTGCGGTCGCTTCGGTGAGGCCCGCTCCCTCGAAGAGGACCCGCTCGGGCGGGTGCTGGCCGGCCACCGTGACCGGTACGGGGTGGAGTGGGTCCGCCGAAGCGGACCGATCGGTGTGGTCGCCCTGTCCGAAGCGGACCGTGAGCGCGTCGCCGAGGTTCTCCTCAGCGGTAACGCCTGTGTGTGGAGCGGCCTCGACGACACCCAGATCCGCCAGGGTGTCGCACGTGCAGGGTTCCCCGAGGATGTCGCGCGGTGCTTCGACGTGCTTCCCCAGGTCGAGATCGACGCTCTCTGGCGTGGACCTGGTGACCTCGTCCTCGCCGAGCGCACGGGAGGCAGCCGTCACGTCTACGTCGACGCCGACGCCAACGAGCACCACGTCGCGTACGTCTGTGTCAATGCAGCCAGCCACCGCAGCGCCGATACGTTCCTGTTCCACGCCGACTTCCCTCAGGCTGCGGCAAGCGACGTCCGCAACGCGCTCGAGACCCTGGGTGAGACAGCGACATTCCTCACCGTCTCCGACGTGGTCGAGGCAGCCGAGACCGTCGACGCCCGCTCGTCGGGTGAGGTGGAGACGATCATGACGACCAACCTCGATGTCATGCGGGAGTTCCTGCACCGGGTGGACGCTGCCGTGGTCGCCGTGAACGCATCGCCGGCCCTCGTCGAGGACCGTTTCCTGACCCGATCGGTGCGCGACTTCACACGCACCAGGTGGGAGGGCTTCGGCGACGGCCAGACCCTCCCCCTCGGCCAGCTCCCCATCTAGGGCACCCGAGCGCAAACGCGGGTGCTTTGGGTCGCCGGCGGTACGGGTTGCCCGCGTTTGGAGGGGGCCGATGCGCAAACGCGGGTGGTTTGGGTCGCTGGCGGTACGGGTTGCCCGCGTTTGGAGGGGGCCCGGGCGGGGGCCCGGGCGGGGGCCCGAACCCCAAACGCGGGTGGTTTGGGTCGCCGGCACTACGGGTTGCCCGCGTTTGGAGGGGGCCGATGCGCAAACGCGGGTGGTTTGGGTCGCTGGCGGTACGGGTTGCCCGCGTTTGGAGGGTTTGGCGGGGGGTGGCAACGGCCGGTGTCGGTACACTCGCCGCATCGTGACTGCACACACCGAGGACCCCACCGCCGCAGCAGTTCCCTCGATCCCGATCTGGGCCGACATCGACGAAGTAGCCCCCCGCCTTCGCGAGACCGGCTACGTCGCCGACGCGTCGATCGCGAGCGTGGTGTTCCTCGCAGACCGCCTCGGGAAACCGGTCCTCCTCGAGGGCCCCGCCGGGGTCGGCAAGACCGAGCTCGCGAAGGCCATCGCGTCCGCGAGCGGGCGGCGTCTGATCAGGCTGCAGTGCTACGAGGGCCTCGACGAGGCCAAGGCCCTGTACGAGTGGAACTACAAGAAGCAACTCCTTCGCATCCAGGCCGACCAGGCGCACGACCACGCGTGGGACGAGATCGAGGAGTCGATCTTCGACGAGCCGTTCCTGCTCGCCCGCCCTCTGCTCGAGGCGATCCGCGACGAGGAGCCCGTCGTCCTCCTCGTCGACGAGGTCGACCGCGTCGAGGTCGAGACCGAGGCGCTACTGCTCGAGATCCTCTCCGACTTCCAGGTCTCCATCCCCGAGCTCGGTACGTTGCGGGCGACCTCGCGCCCGACCGTCCTTCTCACGTCGAACAACACACGTGAGCTGTCGGAGGCGCTCAAGCGCCGCTGCCTCTACCTACACATCGACTACCCCGAACCCGAGCGCGAGCGCGAGATCGTCCAGGCACGTGTCCCCGGTGTGACCGTCGAGCTCGCCGACCAGGTGGCGCGGCTCGTGCGCAGCATCCGGTCCATGGACCTCAAGAAGGCCCCTTCCATCGCCGAGTCCCTCGACTGGGCGCGTACGCTTCTTCTGCTCGGCGTCCGTCACGTCGACACCGAGACCGCCAAGGCGACCCTCAACGTCCTCCTGAAGCATCAGAGCGATCTCGCCAAGGTCGCCAAGGAGCTCACGGTCGAGGACGCATGACGGCACCGGCCGCGGGCGTCACCTCTGCGCTGGAGACGACGGCGGCAGGCCTCGAGGCGACGCTGCTGAACTTCGTGACCGAGTTGCGCACCGCCGGTGTTCCGGTCTCGATCGCCGAGAGCCTCGACGCCCTCGAGGTCGTCGGCGTCCTCGGTATCGGTGACCGCGCGGCGTTCAAGGCGGCGCTCGCCGCGACGCTCGTCAAGAACCACGCCCACTACGCCGCTTTCGAGACGGCGTTCGAGGTGTACTTCGCGTCGACGCCGCTCGAGCGCATCGACGGCGACGACGACGAGATCGCCGAGCAGCTGGCGAGCGGCGTGCAGCAGTCCGGTGCTGCGGGTTCGGGCGACGGCGACGTCGAGGACCTCGTCGAGGCACTGTTCCAAGCGCTGCTCGCCGGCGACGAGGGACGCGTGCGCGGCCTGGCCCGCCTCGCAGTCGCCCGTAACGCGGGGATGGAGCCCGGCCGCCCTGTCGGCGGGACCTATTACATCTACCGCACGCTGCGGGCGGTCGAGCCCGAGAAGATCATGGAACGTCTCCTCGCGCAGATGCGCGAGTCGGTCCGCGAGGAGGGCGGGATCCTGTCTGCACTCGAAGAGCGCATGCTGCGCGAGGAGTTCGAGGCACGCCTCGAGGAGTTCCGCGACGAGGTCCGTTCCGAGATCCGCCGCGCCCTCGTCGACGACCGCGGCACCGAGGCGATGGCCAAGACGCTGCGCAAGCCGCTGCTCGAGGAGGTCGACTTCATGCACGCCACGTCGGCGGAGATGAAGGAACTCCAGCGGGCGGTGCGACCCCTCGCGCGGAGACTCGCGGTGCGGCTCCAGCGCAAGCGTATGCACCGCCGCCGCGGGCGCCTCGACGTGCGCAAGACCATGCGCGAGTCGCTCTCGTCGGGCGGTGTACCGCTCGACCCGAAGTTCCGCCACGCTCGTCCGCACAAGCCCGAGATCTTCCTCCTGTGTGACATCTCGGGCTCGGTGGCGAGCTTCGCCCGCTTCACGCTGCAGCTCGTCTACGCGATGCAGAGCCAGTTCAGCCAGGTGCGCTCGTTCGTGTTCATCGACGACTGCGACGAGGTCACCGACCTCTTCGACACCGACGACCTCGGTGACGCGCTCGCGCGCATCAACAGCGAGGCGAACGTGGTCTGGATCGACGGGCACTCCGACTACGGGCATGCGTTCGCGCGCTTCGACGAGCAGTACGGCGACTCGGTGACGTCGAAGACGTCACTCATCATCACCGGTGATGCGCGCAACAACTACCACGCGACGGAGGCGTCGGTGGTCGCGGATCTCGCCCACAGGGCGCGCCACACCTACTGGCTCAACCCCGAGCCGATCAGCTACTGGGACACCGGCGACTCGGTCGTGTCCGAGTACGGCGCTCACATCGACGGTGTGTTCGAGGTACGCAACCTGGTCCAGCTCGAGCGTTTCGTCGAGGCACTCGTGGACTGAGCTGCCCCGTTCAGGTTTGTGCGCCGCGGTGCCGACACACAGGGAGACAACGTGACCGAGCGCGTCGGCGTGTTCGGGGGAACCTTCGACCCGCCCCACTTCGGCCACCTCGCCGCGGCACGGGCCGCGAGCAGGGCGGCCGCGCTGGACGGGGTCGTGTTCGTGCCGGCCGGGCGTCCGTGGCAGAAGGACGGCCGGTCGGTCAGTGCGGCGGAGGACCGCTACCGCATGACAGAACTGGCTATCCGCGACGACGAACCCGCCTTCGCGGTCAGCCGTATCGAGGTCGACCGGGATGGGCCGTCCTACACGGTCGACACGCTCGAGTCGTTCGATCGCGAAGAGCGTGAGCTGTTCCTGATCCTGGGTGCGGATGCCGCCGCGGGTCTGCATACGTGGCACCGGCCTGACCGCATCTGCGAACTGGCCGTGCTCGCGATCGTGAACCGCCCGGGTCACGACCGGCCCCGCACCTCGCCAGCTTGCAGATGCGTGGACGTGGCGATGGAGCCCGTCGATATCTCCGCAACCGAGGTGCGCCGCCGTATCGGTGCCGGTGACGACGTCCACGGATTCGTGCCCGATGCGGTGGCGGCGTACGCCGCCGAGCGGGGGCTGTATGGGCCCGGGTAGCGACGACGACGTTTGGGGCCCCCTGATAGATCCGCTCGGCCATGGCAGAGTGGGACCCAACGGCGCCGGTGCCGGACAACCCGTGCCAGCTTCGGCGACCGGCCCCGAGCCCGCATGGGCGCCCGAGTATCTGGATCGCATCGGCGCTCACGTCACATGCCACACGGCAGAAGCGGAGGTCGCTGCCACGCTGTGCGCGCCGCCGGCCCACCGTGCCGAGGCCGACCCCTTCGAGCACTACGTGCCACCGGCGCTGTTGCCGCTCGACGACGTGTCGCTCGGCCTCGCCGACGAGCTCGAGGGGACCGGTTGGATCGAAGCCGGTGCACCGAACCCCCTCGGCGCCTACATGGGCGACGGTCCCGAAGAGGACGGTGTCGGTGCAGTCACCCGCGGTCGCGTCCGGTTCTCGAGCCTCGACCTGATGGGTGGACCCCAGCGTGCGGAGCTCACCCGCGTGGAGCGGGGCCGCATCGCCGTTCGGTCCACGTGGGCGCGGCGCGTGTTCGCGCTCGGCGTGGCTGTCTGCCTCGTTTTCGCGGTCGTCGGCCTCGTCGGGTCGTACGGGACCGAGCAGGCACCCGTTGGCGCCGGAGGGCGGCCCACGGAGGGTTCGGCGGTACTGCTCATCCAGAAGGACGGTGCCGCGCTCACCGCGGTCACGCTTCTCGTCTCACAACCTGGCGGCGGCCGCGTCATCTTCGTACCGACAGGTGTCGGCTCCCAGGTCCCCGGTGTCGGTGCTGCCACGATCGCGGCGGCGAGTGCCGATCCCGGCATCACAGCGGCCGCGGTGGCCGACACCCTCGGCGTGCGTATCGGTCACTGGATCCAGACCGACTCGTTCGGCCTGGAGCAGCTCTTCGGCGCGTTCGGCTCCCTCCAAGTCGACTCCTCCGCCGACCGTGTCGCCGTCCGATCCGCGGTCCGTCCGGGACCGGGCGTCGACCCCGAGTTGCTCTCGCGGGCGTCGACGGTCCACGCCGGCCCCAACGACCTCTCAGGGCGCGACACGGTCGCCTATCTCAACGCGGTCAACTCCGATGGAGAACTCTCCAGGCTCGCACGCCAAGCCGATGTCTGGAAGGCGTTCTTCGGACGCCTTCACGAAGAGCCCTCCCGGGCGACGGCCCTTCTCGGTGCCAACCGGCTCATGACCAGCGACGACGACCAGATGCGGCAGATCGGCGCCGTCTTCGCCGCACTGGCAGGCGCGGACTCGGTCGACTACGGGGTCCTGCCGGTCCTCGCGACCGCCCGAAGCGCCGACGGTACCGAGGCTTTTCGCCTCGACGCAGCGAACCTGGCACGCACCGTGGCGGCGCTGCCCGCGGATGTCGTCGTGGTCGGCCCACGACCTCGCCTCGGCATCACCGTCGGCAAGGGTGTCGGGGCAGCCACTGTCGCGGGGTTCGCCGGCCGCGTCGTTCCGTCCGACTTCGACCTGGTCCTGTCCTCCACGTCCGAGGCCGCGTACGATGAGACACTGATCGTGTACTCGAGGGAGGCCCAGCGTCCGGTCGCCGAAGCGCTTCGCAACCGCATCGGGATGGGCAGGGTCGTCAAGGACCTCCGCGACCAAGACGTAGTGGACGTGAGCGTCACGCTGGGCGACGATGCCGAGCGAGCGCACCTTGTCCCGACGACGGAGCAGCAACCTGCAGCAGGCATCGACGACATCACGGACACCGGATCCAACTGACGAGGCTCTGCAGGCCGCTGTCGCCGCAGCCCGTGCGGCCGACGACAAGAAGGCCATCGACGTGGTCGTCCTCGATGTCGCCGACACGATCGGCGTCGTCGACTACTTCGTGATCGCCTCGGCGTCCAACGACCGTCAGGTGCGTACGATCGTCGATACGATCGAGGAGCGCCTGAGTGACCGGACCCTCGTCGGACGCGAAGGCGTAGAAGAAAGTCGCTGGGCGCTGCTTGACTACGGCGACGTGGTGGTCCACGTGTTCCTCGACGACGTGCGCCGCTTCTACGACCTGGAGCGCCTGTGGGCCGATGCTCCCCGCGTCACCTGGGCCGAGACCTCCGAATCAGGTTGACGGAACCGGGTCGATCTGGATCGCCGTATGCGCTCGGTCGGCTGGGGCGCTGGTGGATGCGCCCATGTAGGCCGGGATGCTGGAACGAGCGTGGAGTGATTCGAGGTGGTTGGCGATCTTGCGTGCCACCTCCGTCTCGGGAAGCTCGTGGGTGCCGGACCGCGTCGCGACCGTGACGCGGAGAATCGAGGGGTCCTGCGCCGCCCGCAAGGATCGCCACTGGTCCGAGGCCAACCTCACGCGCAGACGTGCCTCGATCGCAGCGGCTCCCACCTCGTCGCACGCCGCCAGGACGCCGACGTGGCCCGGGGCCGCCATCTCGGGGAAGCCGGTGACGACGAGGTCTCGGTCACGGATCGCGGACCGCACGAGGCGGACGGCATCGTCGAAACGCTCGACGTTCGACGCCCCGGTTCCTTCCACGGGCACCGCGATGGCAACACAGCTCACCGCAGGCGGCTTACCGGCGCCGGGTTCGCTCAGAGCCGAGATCATGTGCTCGAGGGTGTAGCCGGGCAGTGTGAAGGAGAAGGTCGTCCCTCGTGCCTGGCCCGGTTGAGCCCAAATCCTGCCGCCGTGGGCTTCGACGAGACGCTTGCACAGGTACAGACCGAGGCCGAGGCCGCGTCTGCTCGAGCGGAGCTCGTCCACGGATTGCCGCAGGGGATCGAACAGAGCGGCAGCTATGGCAGGATCGATCCCGGGCCCCTCGTCGTGCACCGAGAACTCGACCGTCGCGGCGGCGGCGTCGGCCGTCGCGGACACCCTGATGGTTGAGTCCTCGGGCGAGAACTTGACTGCGTTGTCCACGAGGTGGTCGACGATCTTGCGTGCCCGGGCGGGGTCGGCGAGTACGTCTGGGAGGTCGTCGGCGATATCGACGACCACGCTCGAGCCGCGTTCGGCTGCTCTGGCCGCCGAATCGGCGCCGGGGTCGTGGAGGAGGGCAGCCACCGACAGTCGTTCGGGATCGACACGTGTGTGCCCACGCTCGGCGCTTGCCGCGTCGAGGAGATCGTCGACCATGCGGCGCAGTTGCGCGCAGTTGCGCAGCGCGATCTCGAGGCATTCCTTGAGCGGCGGCGCGAGGCCGTCGTAGAGCTGTTCGGTGAGGATCTCGAGAGTCCCGTAGACGGCGGTGAGCGGGGTGCGCAACTCGTGGGACACGTGGCCGAGGAAGTTCTCCCGGCGTGCAGCCGTCTCGTCCGCCAGCCGCAACACGCGACCCTGACCGGCACGGAGCTGCCGCCAGATCATCGCCGCTTGCGCCGCGACGACGTCGGCGGTGTCGTCGAGGACGAGCACGGCGTGAACGCCCGCCGGCGCGGCATCGGCGGTGGCAGCGCGAGCCGTCGCCACCACGACGCTGCCGCACACCTGGCGTGCAGCGACCCAGGCAGTGTCGATGTGGTCGGCGGCGACGACGACGACGTCGACCGTACCGACTGCCGTCTCGGCGCCGGCCGTCGAGTCGACCCGGGTCACTTCGACACCGGCGACACGAGCGGAGAGGGCGGCGACGAGCTCCTCGGGCGTGCTGTGGCCCTCGTCGACCACCAGGACGCGGAGGTGTTCCATGCTCTAGGCATCGGACGTTTCGTATCCGACGTGAGCAGTACCCCTCCGCCAGAAGATCGACGTGGGGACGTAATGTGGGTTGTGGACCCGTTTCGCGTCCCCACGTGGGGGTTCCGGTTCGACGTGGGGACGTAATGTGGGTTGTGGACCCGTCTCGCGTCCCCACGTGGGGGTTTCGGGCTCCGATGGAGCCGCGAGTCCCGGGTATCTTGCTTCGGTCATGGAACCGGGAAGGTTGATCCGATCGGTCGGGGTGTTCGCGGCCTTCGGCTTGGCGGCGCTGCTCGCGGCCTGTGCCGCTGCCCCCCCGCAGACAGGCTCCGACACGACCGCAGCCGCCGGACCCGCGGCAGCGACGTCGTCCGCGTCCACGACCGTCGCGCGGGCACCGCAGCAGGCCCCCATCGACTCCGGGCCCCGCGACGTCCCCAAGGTCGCGGTCACGTTCGACTCGAACATGACCGACGCCATGCTCGCCGAACTCGACTCGGGCCAGGTGAAGTCGTTCTCCAACGACGCTGTCTACGACGAGATCGACGCCCTCGGGCTGCCCACGACGATCTTCCTCGCCGGCAAGTGGATCGAGCGCTACCCCGACCAGACCCGCCGCCTCGCCGCCGATCCCCTCGTCGAGTTGGGGAGCCACAGCTACGCGCACCGCGCCTACAAGATGCCCTGCTACAAGCTGGGCGGTCTCGCCGCATCGGAGATGGCAGCCGACGTCGAGCGATCCGAGGAGCTCCTGCGGCGCTTCACCGACGACCCGACGCCGTACTTCCGTTTTCCGGGACTGTGCTGGGACGCAGATGCGATGGCCGCGATCGCGCCGACCGGGGTCGTGGTCATCGGCGGTGACGTAGCGAGTGGCGACGCCTTCGGCACCTCGGTCGACGCGATCGTGAGACAGACGCTGTCACGCACCCGGAACGGTTCGATCGTGGTGATGCACATCACCGGCGGCAACACGGCCCCGCTTACAGCCGAGGCCCTGCCACGCGTGGTCGCTGGCCTGCGCGCGAAGGGCTTCGAGCTCGTCAAGCTGTCGGATCTTCTGGGGCCCGGCGGCTGACCCAGCCCTTCACCTTGTCCCTGGTCGAGCGGTAGGCGGCGGGTCCGAGCAGGTAGAGGCCCACGTACCAGAGCGCGAGGCTTGCCCCCCAGAGGCCCATCACGACCCACACCCACTTGCCCTCGTCGTCGGAAGCCGCCACGAGACCGAGCATCACGAGGTAGGGCAGGAAGCTCACGACGAGGAGCACGACCCCGAGGCGCATCCGGCCTTTGGATGAGTCCACCTCAGAACGCCTGGCGCAGGCGTTGGGCTTCGTCGTCGTCGAGCCTCGCGGTGGAGACCGCCTCGGCGCCGTCGAGGGCATCCCGCACCTGGTCCATGTCGGTGTCGGCGTCGAGGAGCGCGACGACGGCGGCCTTGCCCGACTCCAGCTCGGAGGCGACGGCACGGAACTCCTTGCGGTTCGCGTGCCCGCTGAAGTGCCCGCCCAGTGCGCCTCCGACGGCACCGAGGAGCGCCTCGGCGACGGCGGCGGGCGGGAACAGCGCAGCCACGAAGAGTCCGGCGAGGAGCCCACCGACAGCGCCGGCGCCGGTCCGGCGGTCGTGCTGGTCGTGCAAGTAGACCTTCCCGTCGGCGCCGCGCGCTGCCACGGCGCCGTCGACGAGGTCGACGTCGGAGTCGAGATCGTGGTCGGCGGCCTCGAGGCGCCCGAGTGCAGCGGTCGCCGAATCGGTGTCGGGGTAGGTGGCGGTGAGAACTTGCATCGCGGGCCGCAATCTACTCGGGGACCGCCGCTTGCGGCGTGCCTTCTGCTTTGCCACCCGCCCCCCGGCATCCTTGCCCGAACCGGTGCCGGAGGCGATCCGCTGCACCAGCCTTCGGCGTGCGAAGAACCGGTTCAGGGCACGTGACCGCTCGGCGTTGCAGGTGACGACGATGCCGGTCGGGACGTGGGTGAGCTGGCACGCGTTGGCGGTCTTGTTGACCTTCTGGCCGCCCTTGCCGCGGCCGTGCACGAAGCGCTCGCGCAGATCGTCCTCGCTCACACCTGCGGCAGCCATCGAGGTCGCGAGCTCGGCCGCCTTCGCGGGTGTGACGCCGAGGTCTCGGTGGTCGAGGGCCCGGGCTGACACGATCGGATCGTATCCTCGCTCCCCGGATGACGACACAGCCCACGTCCTTGCAGGACCACTACCCGGCCGCGGTCGATCCCGACACGCTGCTCACGGGCTTCCTCGAGTACTGCGACGCCATGGGCTTGTCGCTGTACCCGGCCCAGGAGGAGGCGATCATCGAGGTGTTCACCGGTGACCACGTCATCCTCAACACCCCGACCGGGTCCGGCAAGTCGCTGGTCGCTCTCGCCGCGCACTACGCGGCCGTCGCCGCAGGCCAGACGTCCTGGTACACGGCTCCGGTCAAGGCGCTCGTGTCGGAGAAGTTCTTCGAGCTGTGCCGCGTCCTCGGCGCCGACAACGTCGGGATGCTGACCGGCGACGCCACCGTCAACGCCGGCGCGCCCGTGATCTGCTGCACGGCCGAGATCCTCGCGAACACGGCTCTCCGTCACGGCGCCGCCGGCAGGATCGACCACGTCTGCATGGACGAGTTCCACTTCTACGCCGACCGCGATCGCGGCTGGGCCTGGCAGGTGCCTCTCCTGGAGCTCACCCGGACCCGCTTCCTCCTGATGTCGGCGACCCTGGGCGACGTCGCGTTCTTCGCCGAGGACCTGACCCGCCGCACCGGCCGCCGCACCGCGGTCGTCAAGTCCGCGACGCGCCCGGTTCCGCTCGAGTACGTCTGGCGCACGACACCGCTGCACGAGTCGGTCCAGGAGCTGCTCGACACCGGCCGCGCGCCTGTGTACGTCGTGCACTTCACCCAGCGCGACGCCACCGAGCACGCTCAGGCACTGACGAGCGTCGAGATGCTGGCACGTGACGAGAAGGCGGCGATCCGCGAGCACACCGACGCGTTCCGCTTCGACAGCCCTTTCGGCAAGGACCTCAAGCGCTTCCTCCACCACGGCGTCGGGGTGCACCACGCAGGGCTGCTGCCCAAGTACCGCCGCCTCGTCGAAACCCTCGCCGAACGCGGCCTCCTGCGGGTCATCTGCGGGACCGACACGCTCGGGGTCGGGGTCAACGTGCCGATCCGCACCGTGCTGTTCACCCAGCTCTGCAAGTACGACGGCGAGCGCACGCGCATCCTGTCGGCGCGCGACTTCCAACAGATCGCCGGACGCGCCGGGCGCAAGGGCTACGACGACGAGGGCTTCGTATGGGTGCAGGCACCCGCCCACGAGATCGAGAACGCGCGTGCACTCGCCAAGGCGGGCGACGACGCCAAGAAGCGCCGCAAGGTCGTCAAGAAGAAGCCGCCGGAGTTCGGCTACGTCCACTGGAGCGAGAAGACGTTCACACGTCTCGTCGCGGGGCTGCCCGAGACGCTGCGGTCGAGCTTCGACGTGACACCGGCGATGGTCATCGCCGTGCTCGACCGTCCCGGCGACGGCTGTGCCGCCTTGAAGCGGCTCCTCCTCGACAACCACGACGACCGCCCGGCGGTGCGCTCGCACGTGCGGCGCGCGATCGCGATCTACCGTTCGCTCCTCGCAGCCGGTGTCGTGGAGCGCCTCGGCGAACCCGACGACCTGGGCCGCAGCGTGCGCGTCGTCCTCGACCTGCAGTCGGACTTCTCGCTGAACCAGCCGCTGTCGCCGTTCGTCCTGCACGCGCTGGGACAGATGGACCGCGACGACGACGCGTACGCACTCGACGTGCTCAGCGTCGTCGAAGCGGTCCTCGAGAACCCGATGCCGGTCCTGCGTGCACAGCTCTCCAAACTGAGGACGCAGCTCCTCGCCGAGCTCAAGGCCGAGGGGGTCCCCTTCGAGGAGCGCAACGAGATGCTCGACGAGGTCACCTGGCCCAAGCCGCTCGCCGAGTTCGTCTACACCGGCTTCGACGCCTGGCGTGTCGACCACCCGTGGGTCGGCTCCGACAACGTGGCACCCAAGTCCGTCGTCCGTGACCTCTACGAACAGGGCGGCGGCTTCGGCGACTACGTGGGCTTCTATGGTCTGCGCGGCTCCGAGGGCGTCGTGTTGCGCTACCTGAGCGACGCGTACAAGGCGCTCGTGCAGAACGTGCCCGAGGACGCCAAGACCGACGACCTCTACGACCTGACCGAGTGGCTCGGCGCCGTCGTGCGCGGTGTCGACTCCAGCCTCCTCGACGAGTGGGAGCGGCTCCAGCACCCCGAGACGTTCGCGGAGGGCCCAGCCGAGACGCCGGTGGACGCGGCGCCCCCGGACGTGACCGCGAACCGCCGGGCGTTCAGGGTGATGGTCCGCAACGAGTGCTTCCGGTGGGTGCGCCTCCTCGCCGCCAACCACCTCGAGGACCTGGCCGCGTCGCTGCCCGCCGAGGAGGGCTGGTCACCCGCGCGGCTCGCCGCCGCGATCGCCCCCTACCGGGAGGAGCACGCCGAGTTGCGCACCGATGCCGAGGCACGCGGGCCGCAGTGGCACTCGGTCGAGGAGACGGGCGCCATGTGGCGTGTGGTCCAGGTGCTCGCCGATCCCGACGAGACGGGGGAGTGGCGCCTCGTCGGCCGCGTCGACATCGCGAGGTCTCGTGACGACGCCCGGGCCGTCGTGCGCCTCGACGCGATCGAGCGGCTCTGAGCTGTCAGGCCTCGGTGACTCGATCGGTCGGCGCGACCGCCTCGGCTTCGGCCGCAGCCGGCAGCGGCTCCCCATGCCCGTGGGAGCCGAAGTCGACTCCGCGCAGGAAGTGCCAGACCACAGCGGCCGCCACCGCGGCGACCGCGGCGCCGATGACGAGGGCAAGCGCGAGCCCGTCGGTGAAGGCCTTGCGGGCACTCGCAGCGAGCGCCGCTGCCTCCTCGGGCATTCGACCCTGCATGGCGGCGGCGACCCCGAGGGCGCCACCCACGGACCGGCGGGCGGCGTCGAGCGCCTGCGCCGGCAACGCCGCGGCAGCGTCGCCCAGCCCGGTGCGGTACAAGACCCCGACGATCGATCCGAGCACGGCCACGCCTACCGCACCGCCGACCTCGCGTGTCGTGTCGTTGACCGCCGAGCCGACACCTGCCTTGCGCAGAGGCAGCGACGACATGATCAGCCCTGTCGACGGGGCAGTCGTCATCCCGACGCCGGCAGCCACCAGCACGAGGCATGCCGCGACGATCCAGTAGTTCAGGTCGGGCGAGATGAACACGCCCAGGATCGCGAGGCCCGCGCAGACGGTCAGGAGCCCGAAGCCGATCACCCTGCGCTGGCCCCAGCGCACGATCGCGGGGGCGCTGCGGGGTGCCACGATCACCAGGGTCAGCGCCATGGGCAGCATCGCGACGCCGGCCTCGAGCGGCGAGTAGGACTTCACGAACTGCAGGTACTGGGTCAGCAGGAACAGCATCCCGAACATGGACAGGAACGTGAACGCGATCACCGATGCTCCGACGCTGAAGCGCGGGTTCGAGAAGAACCCCATGTCCAGCATCGGGTTCGCGCGGCGGCGTTCCCAGAGGACGAACGTGACGAGACCGACCGCTGCGCATGCGAACGACACGATCGTGAGCGGGTCGGTCCAGCCCCGCTCGGGTCCCTCGATGATGCCGTAGAGCAACGTCGCGAACCCGAGGGTCGACAACAGGCCGGCGACGGGGTCGAGCGGTGTGGCCTCGGGGTCCTTCGAGGTCGGGACGATCAGGAAGCCGATCACGAGTGCGCCGGCCGCGATCACGGTCGAGATGAGGAACACCGATCCCCACCAGTAGTGGGTGAGGAGCCAGCCGCTCGCGACCGGCCCGATCGCGGCGCCGGCGCCGGCGAAGCCCGCCCAGATCGAGATGGCCCGCTGACGCTCGTGGGGTGGGAACACGTTGGTGAGGATCGACAGCGTCGACGGCATGACCGCGGCTGCTCCGACGCCCATCACGGCGCGCGCCGCGATCACGGTCGTCGCGTCGTTGGCGGTGGACGCCGCGAGGGCTGCGAGGCCGTAGATGACCAGGCCCGTCTGCATCGTGCCCTTGCGGCCGAAGCGATCGGCGAGCGCCCCCATCGGCAGGAGTAGCCCGGCGAAGACGATCGCGTACGCGTCGACGATCCACTGGAGTTGGGTTTGGGACGCGTTGAGCTCGGCGACCATCGTCGGCAGCGCGACGTTGACCGACGAGTTGGCGGCGACGACGAGGACCAGGTTGAGGCACAGGATCACGAGGATCCACCAGCGCCTCGGGGACGCGCTCACGTCTGTGTCGGAACCATGCATGCGGCGGCGGCACGAAGTCGGGGTTCGGGCAACTCAACTACATCGCCGGGTACGAACGCCAGGTCGTTCAGCGGTGCGCGCTGAACGTGCCGGATGCGTGAGCGAGCGACTTGTCGCCGTCGTCGAAGTTGGGAAGGTCGTTGCAGGTGAACGAGCCCGAGACCTGTTCGGGTGTGCGCGTCGGCACGGTCACCGTGCACTGGGTGTGGAACATGTCGGGGTACTGCACGGCAGGCACGGAACCGAGGTCGACTCGCACGAACGCGTCCTTGACGTCAGCCTCGGTGCCTGCCTTCCAGGTGATGATGACGCCCTTGCCGTCGGAGCCGGAGACCTCGAGCGTGCCTTCGTCGGCGGGGTCGTAACCGCTCTCGTCGATCGGGTCGAGCTCGTTCGCGGTGAACGACCCTTCCGACGTCTCCACGTTCACCTCGGCGGAGCTGAACAGGTACGCCTCGCTGACCTCGGAGAGTTGCGGCTTGGTCGTGGTGGCCTGCTGAGGCGAACCCGCACAGCCTCCGAACAGCAACGCGGTGATCAGCGCCGCCGTTCCGACCGGTCGCGACGTCCAGGTCACAGTTCCTCCGTCAAGCCTTCGCCTCGATCCTGGCCCAGGTGTCGCGCAGGCCGATGGTGCGGTTGAAGACCGCCATCGCCGCCTCGGTCCGGTCGGGGTCGGCGCAGAAGTAGCCCAGACGTTCGAACTGGACGCGTTCGCCTGCCTCGACGCCGCCCAGCGACGGTTCGAGCTTGGCACCGACGACTGTCTCCAAGGACGCGGGGTTGAGGTGGTCCAAGAAGTCGTCGGTGCCGGCGGGGTCCGCGACGGTGAAGAGGCGGTCGTAGAGGCGCACCTCGGCGTCGAGTGCGTGGGCGGCGGAGACCCAGTGCAGCGTGCCCTTGACGCGGCGACCGTCGGGGGCGGCGCCTCCCAGCGAGGCCGGGTCCCACGTCCCACGCACCTCGACGACCTCACCGCTGGCGGCGTCGGTGACGACGTCGGTGCAGGTGAAGAGGCAGCCGTAGCGGAGCCGCACCTCGCGTCCGGGAGCGAGGCGGAACCACTTCCTGGGAGGATCCATCCTGAAGTCGTCGAGCTCGACGTAGAGCACCCCGTCGAGGGGGACGTCGCGGGAGGGGCCGTCGGGGTCGTCGGGGTCGAGGGGGCAGCGCAGCCACTCGACGTGGCCTTCGGGCCAGTTCTCGATCACGAGCCGCAACGGCCGCAGCACCGCCATCATGCGGGGAGTTTCGGCGTTGAGCCGATCCCGGACGATGTGTTCCAGGAGTGCCACGTCGACGAGGTTGTCGCGCTTGGCGACCCCGATCGTCTCGCAGAACTCCCGGATCGCCTCGGGCGGCACCCCGCGCCGGCGCAGGCCGGCGAGTGTCGGCATGCGAGGGTCGTCCCAGCCGGCGACGTGGCCGCCGCTGACGAGTTGGTGCAGCTTGCGCTTGGAGAGGACCGTGTAGCTCAGGTCGAGGCGGGCGAACTCGTACTGGCGCGGCGTGTCGGGGGTGGCGCAGTTGTCGACGAACCAGTCGTAGAGCGCGCGGTTGTTCTGGAACTCGAGCGTGCACACCGAGTGCGTCACGCCTTCGATCGCGTCCGAGAGCGGATGCGCGAAGTCGTACATCGGGTAGATCACCCAATCGGTGCCGGTGCGGTGGTGGGGCGCCTTGCGGATCCGGTAGATGAGGGGGTCACGCATCAGGACGTCGGGATGGGCCATGTCGATGCGGGCGCGCAGGACGCACTCGCCCTCGTCGAAGTCGCCGTCCCGCATCCGTGCCAGCAGATCCAGGTTGTCCTCGATGCTGCGATCGCGGAAGGGGCTGTCGGTGCCGGGACGGTGGAAGTCGCCCCGGTTCTCGCGGATCTCCTCGGCGTTCTGGCTGTCGACGTAGGCGAGGCCCTTCTCCACGAGGGTCACGGCAAAGCCGTAGAGGCGTTCGAAGTAATCCGACGCGAAGTACTCGGCGTCGCCCCAGTCGTAGCCGAGCCAGCGCACGTCGGCCTCGATGGCGTCGACGAACTCGGTCTCCTCGGTCTCGGGGTTGGTGTCGTCGAAGCGGAGGTTGCAGCGGCCGCCGGGCGCCATCGCCGCAAGCCCGAAGTTCAAGACGATCGACTTGGCGTGGCCGATGTGGAGGTAGCCGTTCGGTTCGGGCGGAAAGCGGGTCACCACGCGGCCGCCGCGGGCTCCCGAGGCGATGTCCGCGGCGACGATCTCCTGCAGGAAGTTCAGCCCGCCGTCGGCGGGCTCCCTGGCTCCGGAGTGGTCTTCGGTCATGGGGCGGCACGTTACCGCATTCCCCGCAGATGGGCTGACGACTCGTGCGCGGGTGCCCGCCTACGATCGGGCGATGCGATTCCAGATTGGCCGCCGCCCCGACGGTGACGAGAGCGTCGAGTCGGCACTACTCGACTGCCACGGGCGTATCAGGGACATGACCGCCCTGGCGTCGCGTCTGGCGAGTTCGGCCCCGGCCACGGACGACGAGGTGGTGGAGGCGGCGACCAGGGTCTCGCGGTACTTCTCGGAGTCCCTTCCCCTGCACGAGGCGGACGAAGAGGAGTCGCTCCGCCCCAGGCTGATCGGGACGTCGGAGCCCGTCGACTCGGCTCTGGCAGACATGACGGCCCAGCACGGCGATATGCACGCACATGTGGACGAGCTCGTGGCGCTCACCTCGTCGATGGCAGCGGAGCCCTCCCGGCGTGGCGACGACGGCGTCGCCGAGGGGCTCGCCCAGGTGGTTGCGACCCTCGAGGACATCTGGGCGCGCCACCTTGCCCTGGAGGAGACGGTCCTCCTCCCGGCCGTAACCGAGCTCGACGACGCCACCAAGGCCTCGATGCGTGCCGAGATGAAGGCCCGCCGCGGCGAGTAGCCGGCCATGAGTGCCGCGCCACCCGTACCGGTGCGGGCTGTTGGAGCACCAGGCGGCCACGGAGCGGGGGTTGGAGCACCAGGCGGCCATCCAGCGGGGGTTGGAGCACACAGCGGCCACGGGTGGCCGCTGTGTGCTCCAAGTGGGTCTCCCTGGCCGTCTCGTGCTCCAACAGGCGTTGGGTGGTTCTGAAGTGCCCTGCGCGAGAAGGCCGCCGGTGCGGTTCGGCGGCCTCCTCTGGCGGTGCTCCCTGGGCCGGGACGGCCTGTCAGGGTGCGCTGACCTTGAACTGGCGGAATGGCTTGGTTGCCGGTGTGTTGGCGGCGGCGTCCTTGACGATGAGCTGGATCGAGTAGTTACCCGGTGGAAGCGGTCTGCTGATCGACCAGGTCGTGTTGGTGCCGCCGGGGCTGCCCAGCGTGGTCGGGAGGGCGACGTAGGTGGTGGCCCAGGTCCCGTTGGCCTGGAGGTACTTGCCGCTCGAGACGTCGCGGATCGCGGCGTCGACGGAGGTGACGCCGACGTTGTCGGTGGCGTCGCCGTTGAGGACGACCGGGCTCATCTTCAGCAGCGGGTTGCCGGCTGCGGGCGTCGTGAACGTGGCGCTGGGCGCCGTGGTGTCGGCGACGACGACGTTCACCTGGAACTTGCGGGTCGGCTTGGTGGTCGGCGTGTTTCCGACGGCGTCCTTGGGTGTGAGCTGGATCGAGTAGCTGCCGTTCGGTAGCGACCGGCTGATCGACCAGGTCGTGTTCGGGGCGCCGGGGCTCGCGAGCGTCGTCGGCAGTGCGGCGCTGGTCGCCGCCCACGTTCCGTTGGCTTGCAGGTACTTGCCGCTGGACACGTCGCGGATGGCAGCTGTGACGGTGGCCACGCCGACGTTGTCGGTAGCGTTGCCGTCGAGGACGACCGGGTTCGTAGTCAAGGTCGGGTTGCCCGTGGCCGGTGTCGTGAACGTGGCTCCGGGTGCCGTGGTGTCCGTGGCGGCGACCTTCTCGAGCTTGTTCGCCACCGTGACCACGGGGACGACGCCGAGCGAGACCGTCACCGGTCCACCGGTGATCGTCGGAGTGGCCCACTTGTAACCAGCCGGTGCGGTCGGCAGCGTGGGCTCGGTCACGTCACACACGTTTCGCGTCGGGATCCCGGTGATCGTCGTCGATCCTGGCGTCGGGTAGGTGATGTTGCTGTCGTAGGTGCCGCCGTCGCCGTTGCATGTCAGTCGCACGCCGAAGGTGGCGCTGTACCCCGCAGGCGCCCCGGCAACGGTCTTGACGACCTTCACCGAGCCGGTGTGGCGGATGATCGAGTTGGTGACCGTCACGCTCGCGGACACCCCCGATGTGACGGTTGCGGGGCTGCCGGTGACGACCGGGTTGCCGAACATCCAGCCAGCAGGTGCGCCGGTCGGCTTCGGTTCGGTCACGGTGCAGACGCTCCCGGTGGGGATGTTGTCGACTGTGGTCGACTGACCGCCTGAGAGCGACACCGTGCCGCTCGTCGAGTTGCTGCAGGACCAGTTGATCGCGAAGGACCTCGTCACGCCCGACGTGAGCGGATCGAACACCTTGGTGATCGTCAGCGATCCGTAGGGCCGCGGCGTGATGGTGACGGTGGCGTCGTCGGTGTCGGTGACGGGTTGGTTGTCGTCGTCGGTTCCGGTGACGGTGACGGTGTCGGTGTGGGTGCTGCCGGCGTTGCCGGAGACGGGACCGGTGAAGGTGAAGTCACACGACCCTGACGGGGCGAGGATGGTGCCGACCTGGCAATCGGCGTCGCCGGCGAGGGTGCCGTAGACGTCGTCGACCAGGCTGTCGATCGTGACCGAGTCGACCGCGCTGTCGTTCGTCACGGACACCGAGAACGTGACGTTGCCGCCGGGCTCAGCGATGGAGGTCGGGTTGGCGTCCTTGAGGACGGTGATGCCGCCCGTGACGTCGGTGACGGTCACGGTGGCGTCGTCGGTGTCGCCGACGGGTTGGTTGTCGTCGTCGGTTCCGGTGACGGTGACGGTGTCGGTGTGGGTGCTACCGGCGTTGCCGGAGACGGCGCCGACGAAGGTGAAGTCGCACGATCCGCCCGCCGCCAGGACGGTGCCGACCTTGCAGTCCGCGTCGCCGGCGAGGGTGCCGTAGACGTCATCGGACGCCCGTGTGATCGTGACCGAGTCCACCGTCCAGGTGGACATGGTTGACCTGCCGGCCGTGACGTTGCCGCCGGGCTCAGCGATGGAGGTGGTTGGCGTCCTTGAGGACGGTGATGCCGCCGGACGTCGGTGACGGTCACGGTGGCGTCGTCGGTTCGCCGACGGTTGGTTGTCGTCGTCGGTGCCCGCCTGGGCGGCGGTGTCGGTGTCGTACCGGCGTTGCCGGGGCCTACCACGCCGACGGGTGAACTCGCACGACCCGCCGGGTGGCAGGACGGTGCCGACCTTGCGGTCCGCGTCGCGGCAGGGCGCCGTAGACGTCATCGGACAGCGATGTGATCGTGACCAGGTCCACCGTCGAGTCGTTGTGGACCGACACCGAGAACGTGACGTTGCCGCCGGGCTCAGCGATGGAGGTGGGGTTGGCGTCCCTTGAGGACGGTGATGCCGCCCGTGACGTCGGTGACGGTCACGGTGGCGTCGTCGGAGTCGCCGACGGGTTGGTTGTCGTCGTCGGTGCCCGCCACGGTGACGGTGTCGGTGTGGGTGCTGCCGTTGCCGCGGCGCCGACGAAGGTGAAGTCACACGACCCGCCCGCTGCAGACGGTGCGACCCGTCGCGCGCCGGCAGTGCCGTAGACGTCGTCGTGGGTGTCGATGGTGACCGAGTCGACCGTGCGTCGTTGTGGACGCTGACGGTGAAGGTGACCTGGCCGCCGGGCTCGCGATGATGGGGTTGGCGTGAGGATGCCGCCCGCGACGTCGGTGACGGTCGGTGGCGTCGTCGGGTCGGCGACGGTTGGTTGTCGTCGTCGGTTCCGGTGACGGTGACGGTGTCGGTGTGGGTGCTGCCGGCGTTGCCGGAGACGGCGCCGACGAAGGTGAAGTCACACGACCCGCCCGCCGCCAGGACGGTGCCGACCTTGCAGTCCGCGTCGCCGGCGAGGGTGCCGTAGACGTCGTCGACCAGGCTGTCGATCGTGACCGAGTCGACCGCGCTGTCGTTGTGCACGCTGACGGTGAAGGTGATGTTGCCGCCGGGCTCAGCGATGGAGGTGGGGTTGGCGTCCTTGAGGACGGTGATGCCGCCCGTGACGTCGGTGACGGTCACGGTGGCGTCGTCGGAGTCGCCGACGGGTTGGTTGTCGTCGTCGGTGCCCGCCACGGTGACGGTGTCGGTGTGGGTGCTGCCGGCGTTGCCGGAGACGGCGCCGACGAAGGTGAAGTCACACGACCCGCCCGCCGCCAGGACGGTGCCGACCTTGCAGTCCGCGTCGCCGGCGAGGGTGCCGTAGACGTCATCGGACAGCGATGTGATCGTGACCGAGTCCACCGTCGAGTCGTTGTGGACCGACACCGAGAACGTGACGTTGCCGCCGGGCTCAGCGATGGAGGTGGGGTTGGCGTCCTTGAGGACGGTGATGCCGCCCGTGACGTCGGTGACGGTCACGGTGGCGTCGTCGGTGTCGCCGACGGGTTGGTTGTCGTCGTCGGTTCCGGTGACGGTGACGGTGTCGGTGTGGGTGCTACCGGCGTTGCCGGAGACGGCGCCGACGAAGGTGAAGTCGCACGATCCGCCCGCCGCCAGGACGGTGCCGACCTTGCAGTCCGCGTCGCCGGCGAGGGTGCCGTAGACGTCGTCGACCAGGCTGTCGATGGTGACCGAGTCGACCGTGCTGTCGTTGTGGACGCTGACGGTGAAGGTGACCTGGCCGCCCGGTTCGGGGATCGTGGTGGGGTTGGCGTCCTTGAGGACTGTGATGCCGCCCGTGACGTCGGTGATGGTCACGGTGGCGTCGTCGGAGTCGGTGACGGGTTGGTTGTCGTCGTCGGTTCCGGTGACGGTGACGGTGTCGGTGTGGGTGCTGCCGGCGTTGCCGGAGACGGCGCCGACGAAGGTGAAGTCACACGACCCTGACGGGGCGAGGATGGTGCCGACCTTGCAGTCCGCGTCGCCGGCGAGGGTGCCGTAGACGTCATCGGACAGCGATGTGATCGTGACCGAGTCCACCGTCGAGTCGTTGTGGACCGACACCGAGAAGGTGACGTTGCCGCCCGGTTCGGGGATCGTGGTGGGGTTGGCGTCCTTGAGGACGGTGATGCCGCCCGTGACGTCGGTGACGGTCACGGTGGCGTCGTCGGTGTCGCCGACGGGTTGGTTGTCGTCGTCGGTTCCGCTGGCAGTGACCGTGTCGGTGTGGACGGTTCCCGCGTTGCCGGTCACGGCGCCGGTGAACGCGCACGAGTAGGTGGCGCCCGGGGCCAGGACCACGGCGGGTGCTGGTGTCGCGCATGTTCATGGCCGTGGTTGCCATGGTGCCGTTGTCGATCAACTGGTGAAGTCGGCGACGATCGACCGAAGCTCGTGTTCCTGGACCAGGGCCGTTCCAGAACGTTGAGTTGCCGCCCGGCTCGGGCAGCGACGTGGGGTTGGCGTCCTTGGTGACCGTTCGACGACGGCACGTTCGTGATCGTGACGGTGGCGTCGTCGGTGTCGCTGACGGGTTGGCCGTCGTCGTCGGTGCCGCTGGCAGTGACGGTGTCGGTGTGGGTCGAACCGGCGTTGCCCGACACGGCACCGGTGAACGCGCACGAGTAGGTGGCGCCCGGGGCCAGGACCACGGCGGGTGTGACGTCGCATGTGCCTTGGCCGTCGAGGTTGCCGTAGACGTCGTCGACCAACGTGTTGATCGTGACGGTGTCGACCGAGCTCGTGTTCTGGACCGAGACGTTGAACGTGGCGTTGCCGCCCGGCTCGGGCAGCGACGTGGGGTTGGCGTCCTTGGTGACCTGGATCGACGAGGGCACGTCAGTGATGGTGACGGTGGCGTCGTCGGTGTCGCTGACGGGTTGGCCGTCGTCGTCGGTGCCGCTGGCGGTGACCGTGTCGGTGTGGACGGTTCCCGCGTTGCCGGTCACGGCGCCGGTGAACGCGCACGAGTAGGTGGCGCCCGGGGCCAGGACCACGGCGGGTGTGACGTCGCATGTGCCTTGGCCGTCGAGGTTGCCGTAGACGTTGTCGACCAACGTGTTGATCGTGACGGTGTCGACCGAGCTCGTGTTCTGGACCGAGACGTTGAACGTTGAGTTGCCGCCCGGTTCGGGCAGCGACGTGGGGTTGGCGTCCTTGGTGACCTGGATCGACGAGGGCACGTCAGTGATGGTGACCGTTGCGTCGTCGGAGTCGGCAACAGCCTGGCCGTCGTCGTCGGTGCCGGTGGCGGTGACGGTGTCGGTGTGGGTCGAACCAGCGTTGCCGGAGACGGCGCCCGTGAACGCGCAGCTGTAGGTCGCGCCCGGTGCAAGCACGATCGGCGGCGAAACGTCGCAGGTGCCCTTGCCGTCGAGGTTGCCGTAAACGTCGTCGGTGAGGGTCGAGATGGTGACGGTGTCGACCGCCGAGTCGTTGTGGACCGACACACTGAAGGTCGAGTTGCCGCCGGGTTCGGGCAGCGAGGTCGGGTTGGCGTCCTTGGTGACGGTGATCGAGGACGGCACGTCGTTGATGGAGACCGTGGCGTCGTCGGTGTCGGACACCGCCGTGCCGTCGTCGTCGGTGCCGCTAGCGGTGACGGTGTCGGTGTGCACGGAGCCGGCGTTGCCGGAGACGGCGCCCGTGAACGCGCAGCTGTAGGTCGCGCCCGGTGCAAGCACGATCGGCGGCGAAACGTCGCAGGTGCCCTTGCCGTCGAGGTTGCCGTACACGTTGTCGGTGAGGGTCGAGATGGTGACGGTGTCGACCGAGCTCGTGTTCTGGACCGAGACGTTGAACGTGGCGTTGCCGCCCGGCTCGGGCAGCGACGTGGGGTTGGCGTCCTTGGTGACCTGGATCGACGAGGGCACGTCGGTGATGGTGACGGTGGCGTCGTCGGTGTCGCTGACGGGTTGGCCGTCGTCGTCGGTGCCGCTGGCGGTGACCGTGTCGGTGTGGACGGTTCCCGCGTTGCCGGTCACGGCGCCGGTGAACGCGCACGAGTAGGTGGCGCCCGGGGCCAGGACCACGGCGGGTGTGACGTCGCATGTGCCTTGGCCGTCGAGGTTGCCGTAGACGTTGTCGACCAACGTGTTGATCGTGACGGTGTCGACCGAGCTCGTGTTCTGGACCGAGACGTTGAACGTTGAGTTGCCGCCCGGTTCGGGCAGCGACGTGGGGTTGGCGTCCTTGGTGACCTGGATCGACGAGGGCACGTCAGTGATGGTGACCGTTGCGTCGTCGGAGTCGGCAACAGCCTGGCCGTCGTCGTCAGTGCCGGTGGCGGTGACGGTGTCGGTGTGGGTCGAACCAGCGTTGCCGGAGACGGCGCCCGTGAACGCGCAGCTGTAGGTCGCGCCCGGTGCAAGCACGATCGGCGGCGAAACGTCGCAGGTGCCCTTGCCGTCGAGGTTGCCGTAAACGTCGTCGGTGAGGGTCGAGATGGTGACGGTGTCGACCGCCGAGTCGTTGTGGACCGACACACTGAAGGTCGAGTTGCCGCCGGGTTCGGGCAGCGAGGTCGGGTTGGCGTCCTTGGTGACGGTGATCGAGGACGGCACGTCGTTGATGGAGACCGTGGCGTCGTCGGTGTCGGACACCGCCGTGCCGTCGTCGTCAGTGCCGCTAGCGGTGACGGTGTCGGTGTGCACGGAGCCGGCGTTGCCGGAGACGGCGCCCGTGAACGCGCAGCTGTAGGTCGCGCCCGGTGCAAGCACGATCGGCGGCGAAACGTCGCAGGTGCCCTTGCCGTCGAGGTTGCCGTACACGTTGTCGGTGAGGGTCGAGATGGTGACGGTGTCGACCGAGCTCGTGTTCTGGACCGAGACGTTGAACGTGGCGTTGCCGCCCGGCTCGGGCAGGCTGGTCGGGTTCGCGCTCTTGAGCACCTGGATGCTCGACGGCACGTTCGTGATCGTGACCGTCGCGTCGTCCGTGTCGCTCACGTTGTTGTTGAACGTGTCCTTGCCGCTGGCCGTGACCGTATCGGTGTGGGAGGACCCAGGCGCACCGGAGACCGCTCCGTTGAACGTGCAGGTGTACGTGGCGCCGGACGCGATCACCTGTGGCACCGAGCAGTTTCCCTTGCCATGGAGGTTGCCGTAGACGTTGTCGGTGAGCGTGCTGATCGTGACGCTGTCACCTGCGGGACTGTCGTTGTGGATCGAGACCGTGAAGGCAGAGCTTCCCCCCGGCTCGGGCAGTGATGTCGGGTTGGCGTCCTTGGTCACCGTGATGCCCGGCGCCTGGTTGACGACCTGCGAAGTGGTCGTCGTCTGGTCCGCCACGACCGTCACGGGGATGATCGTCGAGCTCGGCACGTAGCCTGGCGGGGCGGAGACCTCCTTGACCCAGAAGTTGCCGGGCACGAGGCTCGTGAAGCTGCAGATGCCGGTCACCGCGGCTGTCGTACACGTGGCGGTCGGGGAGCCGGTAGCGCCCGAGTTCGTGTAGAGGCCGAAGATCGCTCCCGGCAGCGCGGTACCGGTGTTGGTCACCTTGGGGATGTTGATGTTGCCGCGGCGCAGCTTGTTCTTGACCGTGCAGGTGACGATGTCCTCGGGGCCGACGGGGTTGATCGTGAACGTCTGTCCGCTCACCGACGGGGTGAAGGTCTGCCCATTCGGATATGTCTTGTTCGTGCGTTTGCATGTGACGCTGTCGAGGGCGTAGGTGGCGCTCTGCGTGGGCGTGGGTTGCTCGGTGAACGTCCCGACGGAATCGACGTTGGTGTTCGGCTCCCACTGGAACAGGACCGACCCGTTGAAGAACGCATCGGTGTGGGTGGACGCGGTCACGGGCGAGCCCGGTGTGCCGGTGGGGGAGATCCAGGTGTACGCGGTGCCACTCGGGACGGGGGAGTTCGCCTGCGCCTGGAACTGCCATCCGTCGGCGTTGACGTACGTCCCGTTCGCCTGCTCGACCTGCTTGGTGATCGTCACCGAAGGCGAGCAGAGTCGAGTGGCGATCTCGAGGAGCTTGGCCTGGAGATTCGCGAAATCCGTTGCGAAGTAGTCGTCGTTGGCATTGGGGCCGGAGATGCTCTGGATGTTGGGAATACTGATGTCAGCGCCGATCGCAACTCCGACGACCTTGATTCCGGCGGTCTTCTTGATGTTCGCCTGCGTGATGCCGTTGGGTAGATCGTTACCCTCGGTCGAATTCCCCGGGAGGGTCGGGAGTGTCGGATTCCCATCCGTTAGGTAGAGGATGACAGTCTTCGCCGGGTCGGCCGGCGCGGCGACCACTTCGAAGCCGTCCTCCCAGTTCGTACCGCCGTCGTTGCTGCTGGTTTGGAAGGGGATGGAGTTGATCGTGTTGGTGAGGTCGGTGACCCCGGTGCCGCTCGACACCGAGGTGTAGGTGCGATACGGGAACTTGGTCGCGTTGCCGGCAGATCCGTCTATCGGGTTCGTCTGGTTGTACACCGTGCTGCCGAAGCTCCACACGCCAATGCGGGATGGGGTCCCGGAAAGCGCGTTGACTACCCCGATGGCGGCGTTCTTCATGTTGGTCGGGTACTGCGACCCTCCGTTCGCGATCGAGTTGGAACGGTCGATCACCATTGCGACGTCGATGCCGCACGTGTTGGGCCACGGCGGGTTCGCTACGGGGGTCACCTCGGCGGACGCGGGGGCGACGCCGAAGGGCAGGAACGGCATCGACAGGAGCGTCATCGCCAGCGACAGGACGAAGGTGACCGCCCGTCGCATCCGGAGCCCACGCGGCCGAAGTTCCCCACGAGATGACATCAGAGCCTCCCAGCCCCTTGGTGCACTTTGAACAGGTCTGATGCAGATTAGGGCGATCATCACGGTTTGTGAAGTGTGTTCACGCTACGTGAGTCGAGATCGCCCGGCCTGGCAGAATCCGGGACCCGAGCCGAACGTCGAGGTCGCCATGCCGAGAGCCGCAGTCAACGGGATCGAGATCGAGTACGAGACCGTCGGAGACCCCTCCGATCCGACTCTGCTGCTCGTGATGGGCTTGGGCGCGCAGCTCGTCGCATGGGACGACGACTTCACCGACTCGCTTGCGGGCCGCGGTTTCCGTGTGATCCGCTTCGACAACCGCGACGTGGGCCTGTCCACCCACCTATCCGAGCAGGCGGTCTCCCGGGAAGAGATGCTGCGCGTGGCGCGGCGGGCCCAGTTCCGTCTCCCCGTGGAGGTTCCCTACGGCATCTCCGACATGGCCGCTGACGCCGCCGGCTTGCTCGGCACGCTCGGCATCGAGCGAGCGCACGTGGCAGGCGTGTCGATGGGCGGCATGATCGCCCAACAGCTCGCGATCGATTTCCCGGACAAAGTGCTCAGCCTCACGTCGGCGATGTCGACGACGGGGGAGAAGTACGTCGGGACGGCCCACCTGCGCGTCCTACGCATGCTGGCCAAGCCAGGTGGCACGACGCTCGACGACGTCGTCGACGGCGAGCTTGCCATGTGGCGCCTGATCGGCACCCGTGGCACCTTCGACGCAGACGTCTTCGTGCAACGCATCACGCGGGCGTACCATCGCGCCTTCGACCCGGACGGCGTGACCCGCCAGACGATGGCGGTGTTGGCTGCGCCATCGAGGGCGAACGGCCTGCGCAACCTGCGTGTCCCTACCACCGTGGTGCACGGCACCGCGGATCCACTCGTGAACGTCACCGGCGGGCTCAGGACGGCGTGGCTCGTCCCAGGGGCGGACCTGTACCTGCTGCGCGGCCACGGCCACGACCTCCCGATCAGCGCACCTGACCGCTTCACCGACGCGATCGTGGCGACTTGTGCCCGCGCTTCCCGAGTGGCAACGGGCGAGGCGCTGCCCGCCTCAACGCAGCCCGGGCGTCACGCTGACGCTATCGGTGCGTCGGCCAAGTAGCTGTGCGGTTGGGACGGCCAGATGACGTCCCCGGCTCGCCCACACCACCACATCGATTGACCGACACCAGCCATCTAGGGCGACGAAATGAACGACGAGCAGATGTCCGCCGTGTGCCGCCACCGCGTGGTCGGGAGAACATTTCCCACGGAGAGAGAACGGGTGGCTCTAACTTGGGCCCGCGGGGTACCCGCGTGACGCTGCAGGGAGCGCCCGCCAAGGAGAGATGAATGGAACGACGCGAAACCCTCTTCATCGGCGGCGAATGGGTTGCACCCGCGAGCGATCGCCAGATCGAGATCGTCTCGCCGTGGACCGAGACCGTCGTCGCCGAGGTGCCCGAGGCAACCGAGGCCGACGTCGACCGTGCCGTAGCTGCCGCATGCGGCGCGTTCGATTCGGGCGCCCTCGCGGTCGATGTATCCCAGCGTGCGGACTGGCTCGCCGCTATCGCTTCGGGTATCCGCGATCGCGGAGACGAGATCGCGTCGCTGATCACCCTGGAGATGGGTAGCCCGGCCCTGTTCTCGAACCTCGGCCAGGTGCTGCCCTGCCATGTGGTCTTCGACCAGTTCGCAGAGCTCGCCCGCACCTACGAGTTCGAGGAGGAGCGCGCCGGCATGTTGGGCAAGGTGATCGTGCGCAAGGTGCCCGTGGGGGTCACCGCCGCGATCATCGCATGGAACGTGCCCCTGTTCCTCGCGTCGCTCAAGGTCGGCGCCGCGCTCGCCGCCGGATCTCCCGTCGTCCTCAAGCCTGCACCCGAGGCTCCCTTGTCGCTGTTCGTCCTCGCCGAGATCTGCGAGTCGGCGGGCCTCCCGGCAGGTGCCCTCAACGTCGTCCCCGCAGGCCGCGAGGTCGGCGAGTACCTCGTGCGCCACCCCGGTGTCGACAAGGTCAGCTTCACCGGCTCGACAGCGGCGGGGCGCAAGGTGGCGGCGATCTGCGGTGAGCAGCTGAAGCGCTGCACGCTCGAGCTCGGCGGCAAGTCGGCGGCGATCGTGCTCGACGACGCCGATCTCGAAGCCGCGGTGCCGCTGATGCTGCCCAACGCGACCATGAACACCGGCCAGGCTTGCCTCGCCCAGACACGGATCCTCGCGCCGCGGCGCCGCTACGAGGAGGTCGTCGCCGCAGTGACCGCAGGTGTCGAGGCGATGACCGTGGGCGATCCCTCCGACATGGCGACAGTGGTCGGTCCCCTCGTCGCGGAGCGCCAGCGTGATCGCGTCGAGGGCTACCTCGAGTCGGGACGGGACGAGGGCGCGGTCGTGACGACGGGTGGGCGACGGCCGGCGGCTCTCGACCACGGCTGGTTCGTCGAGCCGACCGTGCTGCGCGACGTCGACAACTCGATGCGCGTGGCCCGCGAGGAGATCTTCGGTCCTGTCGTCGTCGTGATCCCCTACGAAGACGACGACGACGCCGTTCGCATAGCCAACGACTCCGAGTACGGCCTGTCCGGCTCGGTGTGGACCAGCGATCCCGAACGCGGGGTGGCCATCGCCGAACGGATCCGTACCGGCACCGTCGGAGTGAACGCGATCGGGACACTCGACTTCGGAAGCCCCTTCGGCGGGTTCAAGGCATCCGGCATCGGGCGCGAGCTCGGGCCCGAGGGAATCGAGGAGTACCTCGAGTTCCAGTCGATCATCGTGGGTGCCTGAGCGACATACGCTGGGAGCCGATGCAGCCAGAGGACTACGTCCCGCGACACTCCAAGACGGGCGTGCCGCCGGCCACGTCACCGGCGAGGCCACCTGACCGAAGGCGGCGACAGCGACGCCCGCGCCGTGTCCTCGTGGTCATCGGCGGTGTGCTCGTGGGTGTCCTCGTCCTCGCCGTCGGTGTCTGGCTGGCGCTCGGGAGCCAGGAGGACCCGGGCGTGGCCCTGGCGGGGTTCTGCGAGAGCGCCGACGCCTACCCCGATCCTGCGGCGAAGTTGCCCGACGATCCCGATGGTGTGCGCGACCTCGTCGCCCGACGGGTCGAGGCGTCCGCCCTTGTTGCCCGCAATGCCCCCGAGGAGATCCGCGGTACCGCCGCCGCTCACGCTGCCGACATGGAGGCATCTCGCGGCGTGTTCGAGAAGTACGGCTACTCACCGCATCTCCTCGACCAGGCACTCGGCGGAGGTCTCAGCTCGCCCGAGGACGTCGCTGCGGTACTCAGGATCCTGGGTTACAGCTACTCGGGCGACGTGGCCGGGGACCGTGCCGGACAGCTTGCCGCCTACAGCACCCAGCACTGTCGTAGCGGGACCGGTTGATTCGTCCCGAGCTTCCCGGCTCTGGATGACTATGCTCCCATCCGTCGGCGCCGCACCTTGGCCGGAGCGGCGTAGGTCTCCTCTCCGTTTCCCTGCCGCCCTTGGGGCGCGCACGACCGGGACGCGCGAGTCGGCCACGGCCCCGAACGACGCTGCGCTGCCCCGGCGGCGTCACATCGTTGCCTTGTCACGGGTTGCAAGGCCGCACGCAGCGGACTGCAACCACGCCGTCCAGCGAAGGTGATCGCATGACAGAAGAGGCTCTCGTTCCCCTGATCGGTAGGAACCTCGGGGTTCGCCTCGACGCACGTACCGGGCGGGTCGACCACGTTGGCGTCCTGACCACGGTCCAGGCCGGCTGTGCCGACTTCGGCGGCCGGGTGTACGCGATCTCGAGCATCGTCGCGGTCGAACCCTTCGACGATGCTCCGCGCCCGGAGACGTCCGACGCGCCGCCACGTCGCCGCAAGAAGCGCTCGCGCCGTCCCCAGAATCACCAGCACCGCCGCCGCTGAGAGCTGCCCCTCCGCAATCGCGGGCGGTCTGTAACGTCGACGCGTCGTTCTGCCCGCGATCGGGGGAGGGGCGGCCGCCGGGACAGGCCCCACCCGTCCCGTCCCGACGGCTGCTTGGCCGGCTCAACGTAAGTGCTCCGGCTGCAGAACTCAACGAAATCGGGAAGCTTGTGAAACATCTCACGAGCGCGCTCGCCCAAGGGGCGTCCGACCTGCACGTCCCGTAGTCTGAGGTGCTGATCCGCCTTCGGCGGGCGGATCGATCCTGACTGGGGGGCAGGTGCACGGATCGCAGCACGGAGGCGCGGAGCTGCCGGTGCTCATCTGGGACTCGATGTGGGCGCGCCGCGGCAACGAACGTATCGAGGGATTCACGGACACCCTCGTACCCGGCGACATCCTCGTCGTGAACGGTTCGCCGGCGGGTCTCTTCCACGATGTCGCCACCGGCACGGTCGGCCACCACCGGGGGAGACTCCTCCTGCGTGGTTGCGACATCCCGGGTGACCTCGGCCGCCGACCCGATGTCGCGGGCGTGGTCGGCGGAGCCCCTCGGCTCTACGGCCCGACAGCCGCCGAATCGGTCCTCACGCATCTGGGTCTCGCAGGTGTCAGACGTCACGCTGCCGTCCAAGCCGCACGACGTGTCCTGCGGAGTTTCGGCCTGGAACCGCTCGCCTCCGTCCCGTTGCACCGTCTCGACAACGAGACGCTCTGGGTGCTCGACCTTGCGCGTGCCACCGCGCCGCAACCGGACCTCCTCTTGGTCAACGATCCGTGGCGGCACTTCGGCGCCGATCGTTCCCTGCGAGAGACGTTCCTTCTCGGCCTCACGTTCGCGGCAGTCCATCCGCGCCGCCCCGCTGGGGTCGTGCTGTGCACGAAGGATCCGTCCGCCGCCGACAGATTGCGCGATATGCCCGGAGGTTCGCGCACCCGGGCGGTCATGCTCTCCTACCACGGTCGCACCATGGGCTCCGATGGCCGTTTCGACGCCGACGCCGGCTGAGGTCCACCCTCGCACACCGGGGCCTGGTCCGGGCACCTCGACGGTTCCCGGTGCGATCTTCCTTGCCGTCTTCCGACGAGTGAACCTTGGATCGATCAGGTGGTCGCGTGCGGTCTTCGTCGTGATCAGCCTCGGGCTCGCGGGAGCGTCACTGCTGGCGACAGTGTCGTTGACCGATGCGGTGTCACGCCCCTTCCGCATCTTCGTCGACAGACTTACCGCTATCGCCCCCGAAGCCGTCTTCGTCCGCCCCGCCGTCGGCTCGTGGATGCCCGAGACGGTCTTCCGAGCGGTACCCGAGAACATGAGCCCCGCCCCGGTCGCCACGGGCTTCGCGACCGCACGATCCCGATCCGGCGATGCCGGGGTCCTTGTCGTGGGTGGGGACTGCCGCCTCGAAGCCGTCACCGGTCCCTTCGACTGTGTTCGCCACATGTCCGAGCTCGTCGACGTGGACGGTGCCGGTCCGTCTCTCGGGATGACAGCTCGGGCCGCTGCCAGCCTCGGGGTGGGGCTCGGTGACGACGTCGAGTTCCCTGGCGACCGGCGAGCTCACGTGGGAACGATCATCGAAGGGGACGGACTGGGCGATCTCAACGAATCGATGGTCGTCTTCGGAGGTGTCACCGACGTCGCCGATCTGCTCGGGCACCCGCAGCAACTCTCCTTCGTCGTCGTGCCGACGCTGGACCGGAGCGACGCTGCCGGACTGCGCGACTCGTTCGGGTCTGCCGTGGCCGTTGGTCCCGGAGGCGCCCAGCCGAAGCCGCCGATACTCCAGCGGGCGGAGCTGCTCTTCGGTTTGATCGGATGCGCCGCCGCCGCCACCGGGCTGTTCCTGGGGATCTCGACGTTCCTCGTCGGTGCCCTCGAGCGGCGCCGGGGTCTCGCCACCGTGCAGATCCTGGGTCAGGGGCGAGGCGCACTCGTCGTCTCCTATCTCGTCGAAGGTGCTCTCCTCGGCGTTGTAGCAATCCCGATCGCGCTCGTGCTCGGCCGCGTGCTGGGTGGGGTCCTGATCGGCCGCTTCGCAGGCGCGCTCCTCTCCGGGATGGGTGTGCGCGCAGGTGCCCACCTGGGTCTCGGGTGGTACGTAGCCGTCGCGATCGCCACTGTCGGACTCGGTGCGTTGGCCGCGGCCGTGACGGTCGGCGACGTCGTCGTGCGCGCGCCCCTGGATGTCGTCGACGACCGTGAGACAGCGGCCCCCCTGCGGAGCCTGGGGTGGCGCCACCTATTCGTCTCGGGCTTCGTGATCGTCGCTGGGGTGGTCGTGGCTTGCGCCACAGGGCGTGGACTCCTCCCACCCAAGGCCGCCTACGCAGGCATCGGCGCCGTCTGTCTGGGGGCCATAGCCGCGACCGTCGTCCTCGCACCGAGGCTCGCGCGCTTCGTGCCGCCACTTCCCGGTGGCTGGTTCGTCCCGCTACTCGTTCGCGCCGACCTGACCGGATCGCCGATGCGGACAGGCGTCACCGTCGCCATGGTGACTCTGGGCCTCATGGTCTTCGTGGGAACTCAGGGCACCCGGGCCTCGGTCGAACGGTCGATGAAGACGGCGATTCCGGCGGTGGTCGACACCGAAGTGGTGGTCCTCCCGCAAGCGGTCGGAGAGCAGCAAAACGTGCCTCTCTCCGAGGACCTGATCTCCGCCGTCGATCGAACTCCCGGGGTCGATCTCGCGATCCGCGGCGCGTCCACGACCATCTCGGATCGACTCGGAGTGACCGCCGTGGAACCGGGCAGCCCGATCCCGTTCCGGGGTATCGACATCCCCGGGATGAGCACCGAGGCGATGCAGGAGGCAATCGCCGGAGGCGAGGTGCTGTTGACCCGCCTGGGGGCCGCCGAGTTCTCCACCGGTGCCGGTGGCGAGATCGTGTTGCCCACCTCCACGGGTGCGAGGCGCTTCCACGTGGCCGGGGTCGGTGAGCTACGTGGAGGCGAGGTCTCGGGACTGGGGGCCACGATGCTCGTCCGCCTCGACATCGCACAAGAGGCGTGGGGTGTCGGGATCAGCGGGCTGTTCGTACATCCCGTGAGTGGGATCTCCCCCGAGGAGTTGAAGGCACAGCTCCCTCGAGTCGCGGGGATCCACTACTACACGGGCCCGGAGCTCGCCGGTGCCACACTCGGGGTTCTCGGTCGGTTCCTCGGCCCGTTCAACGCCGTGGGCTGGATGGCACTTGCCGTTGCTGCTCTCGGGGTCATGAACATGCTCGTACTCGTCGTAGTCAGCCAGGGCAAGCAGAGAGCAGGCTTGCGTGCGCTCGGAATGGGCGCGGGGCAGGAGGCCCTGGTCCTGGTAGGCGACGCGTTCGTGCTCGGTGGCATCGGCGCCCTTGTCGGTGTGGTGACGGGGCTGTTGTTGGAGATGGCCTTCGTCGGCGCCGCGCCGTACCTGTTCACTCTGCACGCGCGATTCGTCGTCGACGCCGGGACGATCTTCTGGTCTGTCGCCGGGGCGTTCGTGGCGGTGTCCGTCGGAGCGGCTGCTGCCCTGTGGGCGGTACGTGACCTCGACATCGTTCGTGCCCTCGCCACCGACTGATCGCCGGCCCGCTGCCGGCCCCCAGGGCGATACCCCAGGGTCCTCCGGCCCCACGTCCGTGGGTGTCCCCCCGAACGCGGGTGGTTTGTGTCGCTGGCGGGTCGTCCTGCCCGCGTTTGGGGGTGGGTGTCAGCAGCCCATGGGGAGGTCGGCGAAGCCGGCGGGTCCGACGCCGGTGGGGACGCGGGGAGTACCTGGCGTCGGGACCTGACCCGAGGCCTGCAGGACCGTGCCCGCGTACTTGCCGTAGTTGGCCGCGATCGAGCCGAGGATGCTGTTGTACTTGCCGTTCTGGGCAGCGTCGTCGGCGCTCCAGTTCTTGTTCCCGGCATAGGCGCCCGCCGACTGGAGCGCGACGAAGAAGTCGCGCGCTGTCGAGGTCGGGATCAGCAGCGTCTTGGCAGTGCGGTTCTGAGTCCGCCAGGTGAGTGCCCGCGCAGTGGCCTCGACACCGGCGTCGAAGGTCGGCCAATCGTCGGTGCCGAACCCCGAAGACCGTCCCTGCAGCTCGGGGAAGAGGCGCGTCCATCCATTGGTGTTGAGCGGGTTGAACTGGCCCTTGTGGTTGTTGGTACCACCGCCTTCACCCCAGGCGAACGCGATCAGGGCGACTATGTGCTCGTGGGTCAGCACTTCGGTGACAGGCCGTCCCATCCGCAGCGCGAGGCTCTTGAGGGTCGCGGCTGCCCAGTCCTCCAGCGTCCACGGCCCGGGTAGGTTCGTGTGCGGCGCTGCCGTGCAGTTCGGGAACCCACCCCACGGCAGCGCCCCCTGGCTCCGCGCGGTTGCCAGGACCCCCTCCAGCTTGGCGATCGCTGCTTGCTGGTTGGCGACCGACGCGTCCACGATCTTCTTGCTCGCCTCGCGTTGGGCCTGCTCGTCCTCGAGGGCACGCCTCTTGTCGTGGAGCTCCTGGGTCAGCCTGGCGAGATCGTCGCGGTCCCTGACGTTCGCGTCCAGGGCGTCGGAGTTCTGGTGCAGCGCCTGGCCCAGGTACCGCTGCCCGACGATGTAGTCGTTCGGCGATCCCGCGTTCAGGATCGAGGCGAGCCGCTGGCTCGGGTGCCGGTACAGCTCCTTCGCCATCATGTCGACCCGCTGGGACGAGGACCTCACAGCCGACTCGGCAGCGGCAACCGCACGCTGCATGTCGTGCTCCTCGGCAGTGGACACGTCGATCTCGGCGTCGATCTCGGCCAGCCGCTCCGAGAGCTCCGCTTGGCGCCGCGTCTCGCCGTCGAGGACCTCCTTGAGCGCGATGATCTGCTGCTCGAGGTCCGTAGCCGAGTCGCTCGACTGCGCGCGCGCCTCCGCCGGGACGAGGACGAAGCCCGTCACCGTGAGGCAGAGAGCGAGGAGAGCGGCCTGGCAGCGTCGCATAGGGGACCTATCGACTGTACGCGTGCCCCAGTTCATGCTCGCGAGCACTGCCGCCTTCCCACGCGCGGAGCTCACACCCCGATCGTGGCCTCGATGCTCTTGTCCGCCACCGCCGCCTCGAGCAGGGCGTGATCGCGCTCGCTCTGGTCCGCATAGGCGTCGGCCCATGTTGCCACCGCGACGTCGAACCGGTCGTTGGTGCCCAGGTACCCCGAGATTGCGGCAGCGTCACCCGATCGCGCATGCGCCCTCGCCATTGCAGCGCCACACAACGACGCGTACTCCACGAGCGTCTCGGGTTGGAAGCTCGCGACGTCGGCCGACAACTTCATGTCGCGGAGTTGGCGGAAGTAGTAGTCGACATCCGCCTCGGCATCATGTCCCCAACCGAGGAAGATGTCGCTGGTCGCCTGCATCAGGCGCTGACCCTCGACCACGCGGCGCCCGTGGTTGCGGTACCTACTGGACGCCAGGTGGTCCTCGAGCACGGAGCGGGTGGCCTCCTTGGCCTGCAGGAAGAGCGGGTCGCCGCGGTCGTCCTCCAACAGCATGATCAGACAGCGGGTGCCGACGCTGCCCACACCGACGACCTTCATGGCCAGGTCCACGAACGTGAAACGGTCGAGGAGGTGGCGGCGGTCGCCCGAGAGGGTTGCGCGGTACTCCTCGAAGGTTGCCGCCAACCGGCGGGTCACGCCCGGCACGTCCTCCTCCTCGAGGGGGACGACGAGCGGTGGGTCGGCGACGATGCGGCGTCTGCCGTCCTCGACGGTGGTCAACTTCTCGAAAGCCTGCAGGTTCGTGCGGCGTCTCGCCTTCTTGACGGCCCTCTGGATCCTCCGCTCGGAGTCGGCCGACACCTCGAGTCGCGTGCTCAGCGCGGAGTCGGCCTCCATGCGCGTGTACCACGTATCCATGACCGACATGTCGGCGCAGTGGCCCATCATCTCCCGGTATTGGCGCACCGCGGCCGTCGCCGCAGATCGAGCCCACTCCGCGGGGAAACCGGTGTCACGGGACGCTACGACGATGCTCGCCGCGAGGCGCTTGAGGTCCCACTCGAACGGGCCCGGGAGGGTCTCGTCGAAATCGTTCAGGTCGAACACGAGCCGTCTGTCGGGAGCTGCGTAGCCGCCGAAGTTCGAGAGGTGCGCATCCCCGCACAGCTGCACGGTGAGGCCCGACTGCGGTGCGGCCGCGAGGTCCTGAGCCATGACCGCAGCCGCGCCGCGCAGGAAGGTGAACGGTGTGGCAACCATGCGGCCGTACCTGATCGGTACCAGTTCGGCGACCCGCGAGGCATCCTGGCGTGCGAGTATCTCGAGTGGGTCGCGTCGACCGCCGGCGAGGGCGAGGTCCGCGTGCGCCGTGCGCGGTAGGACCTTGCGCTGGGCTCGGCCTGCGTCGAGTCGCTGTTCGCGTGTCGGCTTCGTCTCGAAGAGCAGCCTGTCCGAATGCGCCGGTACCAGTGGAGCCATGGCAGCGAATCTAGGCTGTCCACCTGGCACCTGGCACCTGGCTCGAGCCCGCCTCCACGTGAGACAGGGCCGAGAGGGTTGCGTGGCGAAACAGTTGCTGTCCCGCGGACCGTGGGAGTCGGGACCTGGCCGGATCGATCACGGGATCGACCCAGGGAGTAGGGGGAAGCCGTGCTGGGAACATCGAGGTCGCAAATCCGACAGGTGCGCCGGTTGCTGTTGATCGGGCTCGTGCTCGTCGGTGGTGCCGTCGTCGCCATCCTGAGTGCCTCGGGCGCACGCGCCGCGGACTGGGGACTGATCACAAACGATCCGACGCCGTGCACCGGCGGAACCGGCGCGTGTATCGGCGGCGCCACCCAGAGCACCTACGACGCCCGCCAGGACCAACCGATCACGCTGGAGGCCGCCGTCTGTCGCGACGACGGCATCCTGGATCTGTGCGGTGACGGCATCCTCGCGCCCGGCTCGGTCTCCTTGCACGGCCCCAGCGCGATCGAGGTGCAGTGGGACATGGATGCCAACGGCGTCGCCGAGGTGGTCGACGACAACGCCGGCGCCGGCTACGGCACGGGCACCATCGACGGGGCTTGCCCACACGGCACGTCCTTCTATACGACCACGTACTGCCGGCTGCCGATCACGGTCCCGGCCAACACGTTCAAGCCGTCACCGCCCAACGGCTGGGACCTGCGCTCGCGGATCTGCTCGCTCGGCGGCGGCTCGTGCTCGAACTGGGAGCGTTGGTCGGTAGTGGGCATCGACCTCGACTACGACATCCGCTGCGCCCCGGGCACCGACAACGACGCCGACGGCATCCCGTGCGAGTTCGAGTTCCCGGGCGGGTCCGTGATCACCAACAACGACAACCGCGACAACGACGCGCACGCGCAGCGTTCGGACCTCGCGTGCGTGAAAGCCGACGTCGCCGGGCTCCCGGCTGTCGACCTCGAGGCAGCGGGGAACTTTTCGGCTGCGACGTTCTTGAACTTCTGCAAGCAGCAGATCATGTTGTTCGGGAAGCCGGCTTTCACTTACTTCAACGGGGTGTTTGCCTGGGCTGACGTGACGATCCAGTCCGGCACGCTCGAATACGCGCTGGCGAACGTCCTGACCCAGAACGGAGTCGTGACCCACAACGCCGACGGCACCGTGGAGGCCTTCATCAGCGGCCTCGGCATCTGCACCGACCCGGTGACGACGGGGATCTTCCGCAAGGACGTCGGGTTCTGCCGCTACCAGGCCGTCATCCAGGACGACAACGACTTCCTGACCCAGGACGAGTTCGCGCTCGAGGTCAGCGGACGCGGCTTCTTCGGAGGGAATCTCAACGTCAGGTACGGCTTCGACGCCAACGGCAACCGCGACGCCGCGTCGAGCCTCGCGAGCCTCGCGTTCGAGTCGTTCAAGGTCACGCCCGGGCCGTGACCGGAGTCGGGCCTCCCGGAGCCCGGGTCCGCCCACCAACTACCGTGCGGGTCCTCGAACCGGCCGGGCCCAACGACCGCCCGTGCCCGCCGAGAGGAGCTGCACATGGCCGAGGCACCGGAAGTCCTCTACGAAGTTGACGGCCACACGGCGACGATCACGCTCAACCGCCCGCACAGGCGCAACGCCATCACGATCCGGATGCTGGGTGAGCTTGCCGACGCCCTGCGCCACGCCGACGCGGACTCCAACGTCCGCTGTGTGCTCGTCACAGGTGCCGGGACCGGGTTCTGCTCCGGACTCGACCTCAAGGACGCGGCTGCCGGCACCGGCCTCGGCGGTTCGGGCCTCGACGTCGACGTGGACGGCCTCGACCTCGACGCGCTGCCGACGGTGGTCCTCCAGGAGCTGGACACGCCGGTCCTCGCTGTGATCAACGGCGCCGCGGCGGGCTACGGGCTCGACCTCGCGTTCGGCTGCGACATGCGCCTCGCGGCACGGTCGGCGAAGCTCCTGCCCGGCTTCGCGAAGCGTGGTGTCGTGCCCGAGAGCGGTGGCACCTGGTACCTGCCACGCCTGGTCGGCTGGTCGCGGGCCTGTCGGATCGCGTTCTTGGGCCGCGACCTCAGTGCCGACGCGGCAGCGGAGCTGGGTATCGTCGACGAGGTCGTGGACGACGCAGAGCTGCCCGCGGTGGCGCGGTCGTGGGCGGACGAGATCGCGGCCAACGCCCCCCTCGCGATCGCGGCGATGAAGCGTCTCTTCCGAGAGGGGCTCACCGAGGGTTTCCGCCCCCACTCGGAGCGTGTGCTCGCGGAGACTTTCCGCCTCTTCGCCACCGAGGACTTCCGCGAGGGTGTCACCGCCTTCGTCGAGCGGCGCGAACCCCGCTTCACCGGCCGCTGACCCGCCTTGGAGAAGAGAACGGCCAAACTCCGGGGCTTGGAGAACGGCGGACGCGATTTCGGTTACTTCAGTTCTCCAACCCGCTCGAGCTGGCCGGATCGTTCTCCGATGTGGGTGCGAGGACGGCGACGGCGTGGGCCACCACCTCCAGGGTGACGGTGCTCGAGGCGAGGGCCGGCACCTCGCCGTCGTGCTCGAAGGGGAGCTCGCAGTCGTCGCAGTCCAGGACGACACGGCGGCCGCGCGCGAAGAACGCTCCTGGCTCGCCCACGTGGGTGCCCTCGGCTGCTCTGGCCATGAGGCCGAAGAAGTCCTCCCTGGTCGCGACCGAGAGCACGCACACGTCGAGGAGGCCGTCGTCGATCTCGGCACCGGGCAGGATGTGGATCGTGCCACTGCGGCGCGGAGCGCCTCCGACGGCGGCGAGCATGATCGGCCCGGTGGCAATCGCGATGCCGTCGACCTCGACGCTGCCGCGGTAGGCGTCGAGCTCCTCGGCGGCCGCGGCGCCTGCCGCGAGGTAGAGCTCACGTCCCGTGAGCTCGGGGAACCGCGCGGTGGCGTCCAGCGTCCAGCGGAAGAACCCCGTCGAGGCGCCGAGCAGTACCGCCGTGTCCGCTTCGACGATGCGGCACAAGTCGACACCTCGGCGGCGCGTGCGGCCCGCGACCACGGCCTCGAGCATCTCGCGCCAACCGAGATCGGCCCACAGTTCGCGATACACCGAGTTGCCGGTGCCGCCGGGCACGATCACGAGGGCGGGGCCGCCGGGCACGGCGTGGTCCGGGGCGCCGTCGGGCCAGAGACCCCCGAGTCGTGCCATCGCCTCGGCGACCGTCCGTGCGGTGCCGTCTCCGCCGACCGCGACCACCGTTTCGAGGTCGTCTCGTGCCCAAAGGTCGTCGAGACCCGGAACCGGGTCGGCCGCATCGGCGGGCGCACTCCGAAGGACCACCGCGCGTGCTCCACCTGCGCTGACCTCGGCCACGACCTGGTCCACGAGCCCGGCGGCATCGCCGCGGGCGTGGGGGTTGGCGACGACCGCGACGGTCCCGCCCGTCACGACAGCTCCGCCGCGAGGCGCCGTGCTCCACGGGCAGCCATCGCCATGATCGTGATCTGGGGGTTGACCATGGTCGACGACGGCAGGATCGAGGCGTCGAGCGCCCAGAGCCCCTCGGCGTCGTGCACACGCCCCCACGCGTCGACGACGGAGGACGCAGGGTGGCTGCCCATACGTGCGGTGCCCATCGGGTGGTAAGCGGACAGTTTGAGATCGGCCGGGGCGATGCGGGCCCGCCGCAGCTCCTCGACCTCCGCCCTGGTGCGAACGACCTCGAAGCCGGGCAGCATCGGGTACACCTCGGTCGCGCCCGCCGCGAGGTAGATCTCGCAAGCCATGGCGATTCCCTCGACGAGCTTGGCGGCGTCGTCGCGGGCCAACGAGTAGCGGATCAGAGCACCGCGCCGTGTGGCGTGGACGCGGCCCGAACCCGCGTCGGAGATGATCGAGCCGCACGCCGCCATCTGTGCGAACTCGGCGAAGTGGCGTTTCATCCCGAGACCGCTGCCGGGCAGGCTGCCCGCGGAGTAGCCGATGCCCGGCGGCGGGAACGTCGCCTCGAGCAGGACCCCACGCTCGAGCGCCTCGTCGACGTAGTAGCTCTGCATGACCCCGCGCCACGCGTGCAGGTCCTCGTCGAAGCGCGCCGTCGTGCCTGCGCCGGGGTGGATGACGAGGTTGCGGCCGAGCTGGCCCGACGCGGTCCCGCGTCGGTGCCGCAGCAACAGCGCCGGCGTGAAGATCGCGCCCGCGGCGAGCACGACGGCGCGGGCCCTGACCTCGACGGAACCGCGGCGCGCGCCGCCGGTGGGGTCGTGGACGTCCGCGGTGACACCGCGAGCGCGTCCGTCCGCCATGTCGATGCTGCTCACGCGGCAATGCGAGAAGACACGCGCTCCCGCCGCGACGGCGCGAGGCAGGTACGAGACGGCCATGCCTTGCTTCGCGTCGATGGGGCACCCGAAGGCGCAGCGGCCGTGGCCGTGGCACGAACGCGCGTTGCGCCGGATCGGGCCGCCGGAGAAGCCGAGGGCTTCGGCTCCACGGCGGAACACCGAGCCGTTGGCGCCGAGCGCGGCTTCGGTGACCGGCGCCACGCCGAGGATCGTCTCGACCTCGTCGAAGATCGGCGCCATGTCGTCGGGTGTGACACCGGGGATGCCGAGGCGCGACCAGGAATGCAGCACCTGATCCGGTGTGCGGAAGCACGTCCCCGAGTTGATCACTGTCGTGCCCCCGACGGCGCGGCCCATCGGCAGCGAGATGATCGGGGTGCCGAGCGTGGTCGTGAGGCCGTTGTCGCGGTACACGCCGAAGAGGCCGTCCTCGAGGCTCTGAGGTCGGTCCGCCCCGTTGGCGGAACCTCCCTCCTCGACCACCACGACGGACATGCCCGCCGAAGCGAGCTCGAAGGCTGCGACCGCGCCGCCGGCGCCGGAGCCGACGACGACGACGTCGCAGTCGATGTCGGCAGGCACGTCCGGATGGGTCGTGACCGCCAGTTCGGCCACCGCAGGCAGCGGTGCGGCGTCGAGGGGGACCAGCGGCGAGCCGTCGTAGCCGATGCGGCTCTGCACGCGGGGATCGACCGCGTAGGCGAGGTTGACGATCGTGCGCAGTCCGGCGAGCGCCTCGCGGCTCGGGCGCAGCCGCGACGAAGCGGTCGCCGCGACCCATGCCTGGCGGTCCTCCGGATCGAGGCGGTGCAGCGGCTTCAGGTGCCGCGACAGCAGTGGGGTGAGGTCGTAGGCGAGGATCATCGCCCGGACCGTGTTCCGTGCCGTCGGTGTGAACCGCGCGAGCCACTCCTCGATCCTCGCGGGAGCGCCGACGTCGACGGCACCTTCGGGTAGGGCGCCGCCGGAGGGGATGACCGCGTCGCAGATCGCGGTGAGCGCCTGCCGGGTGAGGGTCCGGTCCGATCGTGGTGCCATCGCGTGCTCCTGGCCCCGCAGCTGTGGCGAAGGCGCCGGTATCCTGCCGTCCATGCCGACGCTCACCGAGGAGCTCGCGGCGTGGGTCGCAGACCTCCGCCTCGACGACATCCCGGCCCGGGTCGTCGACTTCGCCGTATCGCAGATCCTTGCACACGTGGGTGCCCTCGCGGCGGGCGCCCGACACGACCTCGGACGGCGCGTCGTCGCGGCGTTCGGCGCGCCCCTGGGCGGCGACCCCAAGCAGAGCGCGTACGTGCTGGCCGCGCTCACGATGCTGCTCGACTACGACGACACCGTCTTCGCCGGCCACGTGTCCCATTCGACCGTGGGCGTCCCCCTCGCGTACGCCGAGTCTGCGGGCCTCGACGGCCCCGGGCTCCTCGTCGCGGTGCTCGCCGCGAACGAGACCGCAGCACGGGTCACCGCGGCCGCGACGCTCGGGCACTTCCGCGGCCAGACCGCCGCGCACACCCACCTTGCCGGCGCGGTCGCAGCGCGGGGCCGTGCCGAGGCCATGGCGGCGCCGACGCTCGTCGACGCATGGGGTCTCGCCTTCGCGATGCCGCCGTGGTCGCTGACGCGGGCCTTCATGGGCAGCGACGCCAAGGTCCTCACCGCGGCGACGCCGGTTCGGACCGGACTCGACGCCTGCGACGCCGCGACCGCGGGGCTCGCGGGCGCAGCCGACATCCTCGAGCATCCCGACGGCTTCCTGGCGCGGTTCGCGGAGATCCCGCTGCCACAGGCCGTCGGCGGGCTCGGCCGGCGCTGGCACACCGAGACCCTGTCGATCAAGGTGTACCCGGGCTGCGCCTACCTCGACGCTGCGCTCGACGCCGCCGTGACGCTGCATCCCCGTGTGCAGGACCGCCTCGACACCGTCGAGCGGGTCGTGGTGGCGGCGTCGGTGTTCACCGCCGGCATGGATGCCCGCTCGCGCCCCTATGTGCACGGGCCCGGTACGGGCGTGGCGGCGCTCAACTTCTCGGTCCCCTACAACGTCGCCGTCGCCCTGATGCGGGGCGCGCTCGTCCCCGCGGACTTCGACGCGGACATGGTCGCGGATCCGTCCGTGTGGGGCCTCGCCGCCAAGGTCGAGGTCGCGTACGACCGCGACCTCACCGAGAGGGCCCTGCTCGCGACCGCTCCGGTGGGCGCGGCGCTGCGAACAGCGGGAGACGCCGCCACGGCGTGGCTCGCACCGATGCTCGGCCTCGAGGAGCAGGCGGCGGCGGCCCTCGTGGCAGGCGGCCCGGAGGCGTCCTTCGAGGACGCCGAGAAGGCGGTCGGGGCGCGGGTGACGGTGCACTTCGCGGATGGCAGCACCGAGGAGGCCGCCGTCGACATCGCTCTGGGCGCTGCCGGCGCGCGCACGCGCGCACGCCATCGCGGGATCGCGCTGGCAAAGTACCTGACCGAGGCGTCCGCCTGGCTCGGCGCCGAGCGTGCGCGCGAGGCGGCTGCGCTCGTGGAGGGACTCGCGGACGCCGGTACCGCCGAGGTGGCGCGCCTCGTCGAGATCCTGCGCGCCGGCATCGCCCGATAGCCTTCCGCCCCACGCCATTGCTCGCTATCGTGACGAGTGATCGCATGGCGGGTGCGAGATGTGCGCCCATGCCGGTTGCAACAGGGGGACAGGGGGCGATGGAGCCACACGACCACGTCCGCGTCGGCGGCTGTGACATCGGCAAGGCCACCGCGACGTTCGTCGTGGCGAGCTTCGGTGCCGACGGGGTCGCCCGCATCGAATCCGCCGAGGCGATCCCGCACGAGGGCCGTGCGGGCGAGGTGTTCTGCCAGTGGTACGAGGCCAACTCGGCTCACGAGCTCGCAGCCCTCGGTGCGACCGGCCTGCACGCCGACAAGCTCGGCGCACCCGTGATGAGCGGGCTGCCCGAGGACGCGTGCCTGGGCGCGTCGCTGGAGGCGATCCCGGGCGAGTTCGCCACGGGTGCGCTCAACATCGTGAGCGTGGGCGCACGCGGCTACAGCGTCCTCACACGCAGCGCCGACGGGCACCTCAACTACGTCGAGAACGACAAGTGCTCCTCCGGTACCGGTGAGACCATGGTCAGGATCGCGGGCCGATTCGGCCTGTCGATCGAGGAGGCCGACCGGATCGCGGCCACGGCCGCGGAGACCATCCCGATCACGGCGCGATGCTCGGTCTTCGCCAAGAGCGAGATGACCCACTTCGGCAACCAGGGCCGGCCTGCCGCGGCGCTGTTCCGCGGCTACTTCGGATCGGTCGCCAAGTACGTGACGGCCCTGCTCGCACGGGCGCGTGTGGACGGCCCTGTGCTCGCCGTCGGCGGATGTGCCCGGATCTCCACCCTCGTCGAGGGCCTGTCGGACGCGACCGGTGTCGACGTGGTCGTGCCCGAGCATCATCTGTACCTCGAAGCCATCGGGGCCGCAGCCCTCGCGGCAGAGCAGGCCCGCGGGGAACGCCTCGACGCCCTGCCGGTGGACCCCGCGGTCCTGCTCGAGGAGCGCAGCACGCGCTTCGTCGTCCTCGATGCGGCGTCGAAGCACGCGTCGATGGTCACCCGTCTCGACGCGGTCCCGGCGGCGGCGGACCCCTTCGGCGAGGCGGTCGTCCTCGGCATCGACCTCGGTTCGACGGGCAGCAAGGCAGTGCTCACCTCGGTCGCGACCGGCGATGCCGTACTCGACGTCTACGACCGCACGCGGGGGAACCCCGTCGACGCCCTGGCCAGGCTGATCCGCACGGTCCTGGACCAGGGCAGCCCCGACGTGCGCGCCGTCGGGCTGACCGGATCCGGCCGCGAGGCAGCCGCGAGCGTGCTGCGAGCCGCCTACCCCGAGCTCGCGGACCGCATCGTGACCCTGAACGAGATCGTCGCGCACGCGACCGCGGCGATCCGCTGCGATCCCGACGACGGCGACTCGCTCTCGGTCGTCGAGATCGGCGGCCAGGACGCCAAGTTCATCCAGATCAGCGGCGGTCAGATAGTCGAGAGCGACATGAACAAGGCGTGCAGCGCCGGGACAGGCTCGTTCCTCGAGGAGCAGGCAGCGTTCTACGGAGTGCACGACATCGCCGAGTTCACGCGGCTCGCCACGACAGCGACGCGGCCGCCGGATCTGGGCCAGATGTGCACCGTCTTCGTGGCCGAGGCTGCCGCGGAGGCCCACAACGAGGGCTTCGACGTCGCCGACCTCTTCGGCGGCTTCCAGTACTCGGTGGTGCACAACTACATCAACCGGGTCATGGGCCAGCGCACGTTCGGGCGCCGCATCTTCTTCCAGGGCAAGCCCGCGTCGGGCGAGTCGCTCGCATGGACGTTGGCCGCGGTCACCGGGCGCGAGGTCTACGTCCCGCCCAACCCCGGGGCGATGGGCGCCTGGGGCATCGGCCTGTGCGTCATCGAGGAGGTCGACCTCGTGGCTGCGCACGAGCCTTTCGACCTCGGCCGCGCGCTCGGCGCCGCGATCGTCGACCGTTCCGAGTTCCAGTGCCGTGACAAGCGCTGCGCGACCCTGTGCAACATCGAGCGGGTCAAGGTCGCCGTCGGGGACACGACCCAGAGCGTCCTCTCGGGTGGGGCCTGTCCCAAGTACGAGGTCGCGTCGGCGACCAAGGCGAAGCTCCCGCTCGAGGCGCCGTCGCCCTTCGACGAGCGCGCGGCACTGCTGGCACCGTATCTCGACGAAGCGGACGCGGGGGACGCCGCGACCCCCGTGGGAGTCCCCGTGGTGGGCGCCCTGTACGGCATCGTGCCCTGGCTCGTGACGTTCCTGCGAGAGCTCGGCTTCGCGCCGCGCGTGTTGGCCCCCGAGGCCACCTCGCTCGCCCGCGGTGAGGAGCGCTGCTACAGCTTCGATGCGTGCGCGCCGGTGAAGGTCGCCCACGGTGTGCTCGACAGCGACGGCGTCGACGTCGTGTTCTTCCCGAAGGTGCTCACCTTCGCCGGCGGCGGCAAGACGTGTCCCATGGAGATCGCACAGCCCGACATGGTCGGGGCAGCGCTGCGTGCCCGGGGGCGCGAGCTCACGATCGTGGCCCCGCCGATCGCGTTCGACGGCGACGAGACCGCTCTGCTCACCCAGCTCATCGAGGCGGCCGACGCCCTTGCCGCCGCAGTAGGCGAGCGCGTGTCGCCGTTGCGGATCGCCGCCGCGGCACGTGCGGCAGCCACAGCACAGGCGACCTACGAGGACGCGCTCGAAGAAGCCGGCCGCCGGGCGCTGCGGTTCAGCCGCGACCACGAGATACCGGCGGTCGTCGTGTGCGGCCTGCTCCATGTCGTGCACGACCCGACCGTCAACGCCGGCATCCCGAGACTGCTGCGCGAGAACGGCGTCATGGCGCTGCCACAGGACACCTTCGCGGTGGACGCGGCCACGCCGCGGTTCGAGCGGATGCCGTGGGCCGACGAGAACAAGGCGCTGCGTGCTGCGGTCGCCGCCCGTGCCATGGGCGACGTGTACCCGCTGCTGCTCTCGTCGTTCGGGTGCGGACCGGCGTCGTTCGCGGAGCAGATCTTCACTTCTCTGTGCGAGGACTACCCCCACACGACCCTCGAGAGCGACGGCCACGGCGGCACCGCCGGCTACGTCACACGCGTGCAGGCGTTCCTGCACACCGCACGGCGCCACAGTCGCGAGCGGTCGCCCGCAGCTCCCGAGCGCCTGCGCCTGCTCGAACCGCTGCCGAACCCTGCCATCTCCGGTTACGGTGACGACGCCCGCTTCGTGATGTTCGCGATGGCGGACCGGATGACCTCGATGCTCGCAGCGGCGTACCGAGCGCACGGCGTCGACGCGGTCTCGGCGGGTCCTCCCGACGCCGAGTCGCTCCATCTCGGCCGCCGGGACTGCTCGGGCAAGGAGTGCCTGCCCTATCAGCTCATCTGGGGATCGTTCCGCAAGTACCTCGACGCAGATGCCGGCTCCGACGCCGGTGGCGATCGTGAGACGGTCCTGGTGCAGGTGACGGGGGAGGGGACCTGCCGCAACTGCATGTTCAGCGTCAAGGACCAGATCACGCTGGAGCGCATGGGCCGCGACGACAGCGTCTCCATGCGCGACCTCCAACTCGAGGCGGACCTCGGGCCGGCATTCATGGCCCGCGTCGCAGGAGGCCTCTGCGCGTGGGACATCCTCCAGCAGTTCGCCGCGTACTACCGCCCACTGGAGGGCCACGACGGCGAAGTGGACGACCTCTACCGCCGTTACTGCGACGAGCTCGAGGCGCTGCTCGCACGGCCTGCGCCAGAAGGCGGTGGCACGATCCTGTCGTTCGTGAGGGCCACGCGCGTCGGGCGCGACATCGCCGCGCTCGTCGAGTCGGCGTCGGCGGACTTCGCCGCTCTCGGCGCCCGCGCCGCGGTCCCCGAAGGGCTGCGCACGGTGCTCCTCAGCGGCGACATATACCTCCGTGTCGACGAGTGCGCGAACGACGGGCTGATCCGGCGCCTCAACGAGCGCGGCGTGCTCGTCGCGGTGGAACCCACCCAGACCCTGCCGGAGTACCTCGCGCACGAAGGCCTGCGCGAGTTGGTCCGCTACCCGAGGGAGCAGCGCAGTAGGAACATCGTGAGCGCCGGTCTGCGCCGCATCCGCAAGCAGATGTACGCCAAGGCGCTGAAGCGGCACCCGTGGCTGCCCACGGGCGAGATCCGCCCGATCATCGCGGCGTCACGTCCCGTGCTCGACAAGTACCCCCAGGGAGAGGCTCCGGTGACCATCGGCAGCGTGCGCCACTGGTGGGCGGACGGGCGCTGCGACGGCGTCGTGGTCGTGAGCCCCTGGGGCTGTGGCCCGGCGCTCGTGAGCGAGGCCATGTTGCGACACGAGCGCGAGATCCCGCTCTTGTTCGTCTACAACGACGGTTCTCCCCTCGACGAGAGGCGCCTCAACGCCTTCGTGTTCAGGTTGCGGCGTGAACCTCCCCGTGTGGGTGTCGGCACGGACGCACACCGCGGCGCCGGGACCTCGGTCTTTGCTGGTTTGGCCCGCTAGCGTTCCGCGGGAATCACGGACGGGGTGAGGGTGACCGGCAAGATCGGCGAGGCACGCATCGAGGCGGCAGTGGGACTCGGCGCCGCTCTGCGGAGTCGCGTGATCCGAGCTTTCTTCCTGCGCTTCCCGGGACCCGACCGGCCCCCGGGCCTCGGCCGTGCCCTGATCGATTTCGTCGACTGGCTCCTCGACAGCGGCCGCTTGGACGACAGCGCCGGGTCCCCGTGGTGGAAGGCGCTCAACGGCTGCTTGATCCTCGACCTCGCGGATGCCGGTGATGCCGACCACTTCGACCACTTCGACGGCTCCGGCGGCGACGGCGCCCGAGCCTGGCTCGCGTATGGCGGGCACAGCGCGGAGCCCGGGTCAGCGGGGCTGCAGGACCGGTTGTGGCACGCCCACCAAGTATCCCTGCACAGGGCGATCCCGGCGTGCTGGGACCTTCTCGAGGCCGAGACCGAGTACGAGCAAGCCTTCATCGAGACGGCCATGGAGATCGTCGATCTTGCCGCGCTGAGGTCCCAGCCGACCGATACGGCCGCTCTTGCCGAGTCGACCCGGCGCCTGTACCCGGGCCACTACCCGCTCACCGCCCCTTACGACGACGACCTGGCGCGGGTCCGCAGGGCGTCACTGAGGGCCCACACAGGCCCCCGTGTCGGCCTGCACTCGGCGATCTGGACCCCTCGCCGCCGCGCGAGCTGACCGGGGCGTCGCGGTCGACGGTGTCTCAGAGCCAGCCCAGGGCAACGCCGAAGACCAGGACCATGACCACGTCGACGCCGGCGAGGCCTCCCACCCGCAACCAGCGAGTCCGCTGGTCGGGCGCGTCGTAGACCCAGGCGGCGAAGAGGAAGAACCACAGGTAGCCGAACACGACGATCACCGGGAATGTGGCGACGTTCCACCACCGGTACTCCCAGTGGAACGTGCCGGTGGTGTGCAGGAACAGCTCCACCGCGACCGAGATCAGCGAGAGGCCGAGGGCGTAGGCGAGACGGTTCGGCATGCCGAGCACACGTTTCGACCGCTCCGCCGGCAGCAGCTTGGCGTACACGATGCCGCCGAGGGCGAACATGAACGAGATCTCGACGTTGAGGCCGACCAGGAGCTGGTAGGCAGTCGGTCCCGTCGTCGCCCACAGCGGTGCCCGGTCGCTGAGGTGGAAGACGACCGAGTTGACGATCTCGTTGAACCAGTCGGCGAACCACACCGCGAGTCCGGCACAGACGACGTCCATACGCCCGCGCTGGACCTCGTTCGCGTAGGCGAGGAACACGATCGCCAACAGGGTGACGGCGTACCACTTGAACTGCGTGGGGTCCCGCACCAGGGTGGCGGCTTGCCGGGCGGCCTCGGTCTGCGCTGCGAGCATCGGCGTCATCGGGGCCTTGGCATCAGCGTCGGTCGGAGACGTCGGATGCTACGCCAATGCGGGCGCGGCGGTGCTGCGCCGCATCCCGCCGAATGTGGCGCATCTGTCATGTGACAGGTGCGACAGCGGATTTCGTATCATCGAGTGGCGCACCGGCACTCGCACCGCACCGCACCGCACATTCCCGGGAGCAGGCATGAACGCCACGTTCGATCCGGCCTCGATTCCGTTGCCGTCGAGCCACGAGTTGCTCAGGTGGTCCGAATGGACCGACGAGATCCCCGGCTTGCGCGAGGAGTCCGAGCGGCTCTTGCAAGCTGCTGTGACGCGGCGCCTGCGGGTCGAGTCGAGCGCACGCAAGCTGGCGCGCCCCCAGGTCGACGCCACGATGGTCGCGGCGATGGCGCGCATCGGGGGGCGCACCGGCGCGATCGCAGCCGCGGAGTTGCTCGCGACCGTGGCTGGCGGCCGCAGCCGGTCGTCGCGCAAGGGCCACGCGCGGCTGATCCACCGTGCCGAGCAACTCGTACGCGCGGGCGGGCCGGCGTGGGTGAAGCTGGGCCAGTTCGTTGCCACGGCGGGGGGTCTGCTGCCGGACGACTGGGTCGAGACGTTCGCATGGTGCCGCGACGAGGTACCGCCGTTTCCCGCCGCGGTCGCCCGCGCCCGTGTGAAGAAGCACCTCGGCAGGTCCGTAGGTGCCCTGTTCGCCGACTTCGACGACGTCCCCCTGGCGGCCGCGTCGATAGCGCAGGTCCACGCGGCGACGCTCCCCGACGGACGCGAGGTCGTGGTCAAGATCAGGCGCCCCGGCCTGCGCCGGCGCTTCTTCTCCGACATCCGTGCGATGGCCGGCGCCGCGCACGTGGCCGAGCGCTACAGCGCCGTCGCACGCACCGGCAACATCTCGGGCTTCGTCGAGCTCTTCGCACGGCTGGTCCTCGAGGAGCTCGATCTCGGCCTCGAGGCGGCCAACATGGTCGAGCTCGGATTGACCGCGGAGCACGCCGGCGCCGACTACGTGCGCTTCCCGCGGCCGATCCCGGCCATGGTCCGTGACGCCGTCCTCGTGATGGAGCGTGTGCCCGGCACCGCGTACACCGTCACCGACCTCGCCGCGGTGGACCGCGAGCGTCTGCTGCGCCTGGCGATCCAGGGTGTCCTCGAGCAGACCCTCGTGTACGGGGTCTTCCACGGCGACCTCCACGCCGGCAACGTCCTCCTCGACGAGGAGGGCATGTTCTCCCTCGTCGACTTCGGGATCGTGGGCCGCCTGGACAAGGCCCAACGCGCTGCGCTGGTGCGCTTCCTCGTGGGATTCGTGCGCAACGACATCCGCGCCGAGCTCGAGGCGATGGTCACCTTCGGTGCGATCCCCCCGGACGCGGACCTCGACGCGATCGCGGCCGACATCGACGCCGAGGTCGACCCGGGCTCGCTCGGCACCGACGCGCCGACGACGGCGCTCGCCGCCGCAGTCGGCCGCCTCATCCGCGTCGTCGCCCACCGCGGCTTCCGCCTGCCCAAGGAACTCGTGCTCTTCTTCAAGAACCTGTTGTACCTCAACGGATTCGCAAACGCGGTGGCGCCCGGCGCCAACCTGCTGGCACAGGTCGATCCGGTGTTCCAGTACTTCGATTCCAAGTACGGCAGCGCGATCCCGATGTTCACCGGCATCGACACCGGCGGAGGCCCGGGCTCCGAGGAAACGGCGGGACCGGCGCCCACCGGTGCGCTCACCTCGTCGTCGCTGACGGCGGGCCTGAGCGAGCGGGCGGCGCTGGCACAACTCCTCCGGGGCCGCAGCGACGAGGAGCTGTACCAGCTCGCCGCGAAGATCGGCATGCCTGCGCTCGTGGAGATGGTGATCGCGGCGCTCGTGGCACGGTTCCGACCCGAACGTGCGTCCGGTCAGGGCGCCGTGGTGCGTTGGGACGTCACCGACGCCGAAGGGGTGAGGCACTCCTTCGTGATCGCCGTCGAAGGGGATCGGTGCTCGGGATCGGTGGACGTGCCGGCCGAGGCGCGGTTGACCCTGCGGATGACCGTCCCCGTGTTCCTGCGCTTCCTCGCGGGACAGGTCGACGCCACACAGGCGTTCATGGGCGGCGAGCTCGAGGTCGTCGGCGACCTGCCCTTCGCGGTGGCGTTCCAGTCGTGGTTCCGCATCGACTGAAGTGGATCAGCGCGGAGCGAGGTTGGCGAACTCGTCCACGACGCGCTGGAGGATGTCGGCCGCAGTCGTCCAGGACGCGTCGACACGTCCGCTCAACAGCATCGACTCGAACACCGCGAAACAGCCCGCGGTGATCACCGAACCGATGACCCTGGGATAGGGGTCGGTGGGCTCGGTTCCCGTGCGGCGTGCCGCGTCCTCGATCATGCGCACCCGGAGGCCGTCGATGATCCTGGCGACGTGGTCCTGGACCTCGGGGAAGGTGACGTAGGCCACGACGTCGCGAAGCTGCTCCACGCCGAATGGGTACTTGCCCGCGCGGCCGTTCTCGATGACCGAGGTCACGATCTCCGAGGGCATCTGCTCCGGCGGTGCCTGATCGACGTCGGCGAAGAGGCCCTCGAGCCACTCCCTCAGCGCCGCGACCGCGACGTCCTCCTTGGACTGGAAGTAGCGGAAGAAGGTGCGTTCGGAGACGTCGGCGGCTTCGGTGATGTCCACGACGCGGGTCTCGGCGAAGCCCTTGTCGGCGAACCGTGCGAGGGCGGCTTCGCGCAGGGCGGCCCGCGTCTCGTTCTTCTTGCGCTCGCGCCGGCCGATCTCGGTCATGTCGACGTCCATGGTACCGGGGGGCACAGGCCGGTTCTGGCACCCCTGCTTTGTGGCAGGACTGCCAGAATTCGGGTAGGTTTGGGCGTTCCGGTTCGGATCAAGGAGACGTGCAGATGAGCGACGCGACGCTGGCCGGCAGCCTCGGCGACCGTGCAGCCCTGGCCAGTCTGATCGAGAACCTCTCCGACGAGGACCTGTACAAACTCGCCGACGTCATCGGCGTGGAGAAGATGCTCGAGATGGTCATCGGTGCCCTGACCGAGCGGTTCCAGGCGGAGGCGGCGGCCGGTCAGTCCGCCGTGGTCCAGTGGGATGTCATCGACGCGGGAGAGAACACGCATTCGTTCGTGCTCACCGTCGCGGACGGCGCCATGAAAGGCGAGATCGGCACGGCTGACGAGCCACGCATGACGCTGGGTTCGCCGGTGCCTGTGTTCCTCAAGTTCCTCGCGGGCACGATCGACCCGATGCAGGCCTTCATGGGCGGCCAGCTCAGCCTCTCCGGGGACATGATGTTCGCCATGTCCTTCCAGTCCTGGATCCGCACCGACTGACGCGCCCCGCCACCTACGCCCGTCAGCTTCAGCGCGGTTCGATGCGCTCGACAGTTCACACCCGATCGGTTGGCGGTTCGGACCCGTCGAACGACGTCACGTTGGCCATCGCCGTGCTCCCGGCGCAGGCGACGAGGTGCACCTTCGCCGCGACGTCAGGGGTCAGGCCGGTGCGGGAGCGAGCCGCTTGGGATACGAGGTGAGTTCGACGGGTCCGTCGGGGCCGACCCACACGGTGTCCTCGGCGCGCACTCCGAAGTTCTCGCGGTAGATGCCGCAGTTGCCGATCGCCAGGACCATGCCCGCCTCGACCGACTCGATCGCTTCTTCGCCGTGTATGACGGCGTGGCCGCCGGGGATGGGCGCCTCCTCGTGCTCCATGCCGACGCCGTGGAACGTCGGGCGCAGGAACGAGTCCCCGTAACCGCCGCGGTCGAGCGCCGCGGCCATCGCTGCATCGATACCGAGGAGCGGTTGCCCCGCGGTTGCAGCCGCGATGCCGGCTTCCTGGGCGTCGAGGTACAGATCGAGTGCCTTGCCGGCGTCGTCCGGGGCTCCGTCGGGGACGACGGTGCGGCACAGGTCGACGGTGTAGCCCCCTACCGACGGCGCCACGTGGACCTGGACGACGTCGCCGGCCTCGATCACCCTCGACGATGCCGGGCCGTGGGCCATCGCCGTGCGCCAGCCGGACGCGACGTACGTGGGCGAGGCCCAGCCTTCGGCGCCGGCCTTGCGCATGGCGTACTCTGCTTCGCCCGCCACGAGCGTCTCGGGAGTTCCGGCTGCCACGGCTGCCACGGCAGCGCCCATGCCAACGTCGGCGACACGCCCGGCTTCCCGCAGGAGCTCGACCTCGTCGGCGTCCTTGAGCATCCGCAGACGCGACAGCACCGGCGTCGCCGAGACGACGGTCGCGTCCGGCAGGATGTGACTGCTGAAGACCTCGTGCAGTGCAGCGTCGAAGAAGTTCTTCTCGAGCCCGATCGTCGCCTCCGCCAGCCCGAGTTCGGCGAGGACGTCGCGGAAGCCGTGGAACATCTCCTCTTCGCTGCGGAAGCTGCGGATCTCGTCGGCGGTGGACGACTTCTCCACGCTGGGGACGTCGCAGTCGGGCACGGCCACCACGAAGCGACCTTCGGCGTCGAGCAGGCCCAACGCGCACGGACGTCCGTCCCCGCTGAGATAGGCGAGGTTCGTCGGCTTCATGACGAACAAGCCGTCGATGCCGTGGGACCGCATCAGCGTGCCCGCTCGAGACCTACGCGACGCGAAATCGACCGACACAGGTGCCTCCTCCTTGACGCTGCGAAGCTAACCGAGACTGGGCCGACACGAGCGGCCCCGCGCTCTCCGCCAACGCGTTGCGCCGCCACGCCCGGAAGCACCGCCCAAAGACGACGGCCCCGACCCCGCGCCACGGCCGAACCGCCTCATGGCGCGGCCGGGACGTTCGCTCGGGGTGCTGGCCTGATGTGGTGGAGCCGAGCAGAATCGAACTGCCGACCTCTTGCATGCCATGCAAGGCCAAGTGTCTCTGGCTGTCTCCCGCTGCCCACATACATGCAGGTCACAAGGGGTCACCTGTCCTATCCCGTCCACCCCTGTCCCTGCGTGTACCCTGGTCTTTGGCTGTCCATTGGCTGTCCGCCACCCACGCAGGGGGTTTCCACATGGCGACCAACAAGCGACGCCCCCAGGGGCAAGGGTCGATCTTCTACCGCGCCGACAAGGACCGATGGGTCGGCTCCATCGACATCTCCGAAGACGGACAACGCCGACGCCGTAGCGTCACCGGCCACACGAAGAAGGAGGTCGCGGCCAAGCTCGATGACCTCCGCAAAGAACTCGACCAGCACGGAACGGTCGCCGCGGCCGACCTCACCTTCCGCGACCTGTTCACCGCCTGGATCGACACCGCAGCACCAGCGAAAGTGCAGCCGTCAACGGTCGCCAACTACCGGACCCTCGCCGAGAAGCACCTGCTCCCGACTCTCGGAAACCGTCAGGTCGGCAAGCTCCAGCCGGCCGACCTCGAGCGGGTCCTCCGCATGATGTCGAAAGACGGCTACCGACGCTCCACTCTCGTTCACGTCCGCCAGGTAGGAAGCCAGGTGCTCGACTGGGCCGTGCGACGCCGGCAGGCCTCGTGGAACCCGTTCAAGATCGCCGAGATCCCGCCCAACGCTGCCCCAGCGAGGCAACGCGAGTCTCTGACGGTGGACGAGGTGCGGCGAGTCATCGACGCCGCGGCCGAACACCGTAATGGCGCACTCCTCACTGTGGGGATCACCACCGGCTTGCGCCCCGGCGAGCTGACCGCGCTCACCTGGGCCAGCATCGACCTCGACGGCGGCACCCTTCACGTGTGGCAGGCGTGGAAGGGCGCAGGCGATGACCGGGTCCTCGCAGAGCCGAAGACGAAGGGGTCGGCGCGGACCGTTGCGCTGCCGCCCGTCACGATTGACGCCCTGCGCCAGCACCGCCAGGTGTGGGCGGAGGAACGTCTCGCAGGCCTGTGGAGCGACGAGCACACCGAACATGGCGGTCTCGTCTTTGTCACGGAGGCCGGGACTCCGATCGACCCGGCGAACCTGCGCCGCCTATTCCGCTACGTCGCCCGCGACGCAGACCTCGACAAGCTCACGCCGTACATGCTCCGCCACACAGCGACGAGCCTCCTTGCAGATGCTGGCGTGCCCAACGAAGCGATCGCCGATGTCTTGGGCCACCGCACGACGCGGATGGTCGAGCTCCACTACCGGCACCGTCTCAAGCCGTCCGTCGATGCCGCGGCTGGACCCATGCAAGAGCTCCTCGGGTAGGGAAGCTGCGGGTCCCGACCGAAGTTCCTGGGAGAATGGGCCTGTGTTGCGACGGGCGCGTCGTCAGATGAGACTGGGAGATGTGGGTATGGGGCTGAGAGACCTCTTCCGAGTGCGGGAATCAGCGGACGATGTCGTTGTTGCCATCAAGCTCACGTTCGAGCAACTACATCCGCCCGCGACGGGGACCCTTGCCCCAGGCAGCCCTGTCGATGTCGTCGGCGAGTCCTACTACCAGGAAGCTATCTTCCGTGCGGCAGGCGGCTATGTCGAGCCTGATGAGAGCGTTCGCACCGATGCCCGGGAGGGTGCCCTCGCTGAGTTGAGGCCGGAGCCAGACAACCCTTACGACGCCGGCGCCGTTGGCGTCTACATCGGAGGGCTGAAGGTGGGACACCTCAGCCGTGAGGACGCGCGGACGTATCGGAGCTTGATTGACGAGGTCATCGCTGCACAAGGCATAGCCTCCTGCGGCGCTCAAATACGTGGGGGCATACGGCAGTCCGATGGGTCGACCAGCTACTTCGGAATTCGCCTCTACCTCGACTCGCGGGAACGCGAAAGCAAGCAGGTTCGCCCACTGCCCGGAGTCGAAGCCAATGAGCGCCGATTGCTGCCCACAGGTGCCGATAAGTGGCCTGAGGTCAGTGTCACCTGCGAGGAGCACTACCAGGGCTGCCTCCTTGAAGCCACCAAGAGCGGCAGCGAGATCGGCTACTACTTCCCCGCGCTAGCGGCGCTCCGGATGGCAGGCACGAACCCGCACACCAAGGCTGAGGTGGCTGTCGTTGAGGTGCTGGTTACCGGTCAAACCGTTGGGTTCCTCACGCCGAAGATGACCGACCGCTACAAGCCGTTGATCGACGCGGCGGCAGCGGAGGGACGCTGGGCGACCTGTCGGGCGGAGATCAAGTACGGCGAGAAGGGCGGCCAGGAGATCTTGCGCGCGAGGCTCATGCTGCCGCGTGCCGAATCGACCGATTAGCCATTTGCCTAGCCATCTCTGGCGCACTTCATAGCGTGTGATGGCGCATACCTGCGCCTGTCTCCTCTCCTCACTTGGGGCCTGTGGAGCTTGTCCTGGCCTGTAGGGACTGTTCTGGGGCCTGTAGAGCGCGCTCAGAGCAACACCTATGGGCTACCGTGCAGCCCCTCAACATCGTCCTAGAGGGAGGACTTCGACGATGGCGCTCACCAAGTGCCCCGCCTGCGGCAAGAACGTTCCACCGGGACCGTTCTGCAAGGAATGCGGCCAAGCCTTGCCGGAGAAGAGCGCCACGAACCAGAACAGCGCCGCCGCCGGCTGCGGCGCACTCATCGTCCTCATCATCATCGTCGCGGTCCTCGTCAACGTGTGCAGCAGGTCCAGCGGCGGATCCGTGCCCATGACCGGCAGCGTCACAAGGATGACGCCCGTCGACGCGATCACCGTCCAGTTCGTGGGGGAGATCCGCAACAGCGGCTCGAACGCAGCGGAGGGCCAGTGCACCTTCGAGGCGCAAGGTGCAGGGTCGCTGCCGCTCGGCTTCGACATCTGGGAGTCGGACGCGCCGATCAACCCCGGATCATCGTGGAAGTTCACCGGCTCGATCCGCATCGAAGAACACGCCGGATTCACCGTGCAACGGGTAGTCGCGAAGGACTGCAAGTCGACCTAACGGCGCAGCGGGACAGCGGTGGCTGCCCTCCGATCCGAAGGCGCAGCGGTTCGGGCAGACGCCGCGTAGGCCAGCGAAGTGGAAACCAGAACAAGAGGCGAGGAGCGGGCCCTCAGAGGTCACGTCGCCGCCACACGGTCGCCAAGTGGTGGCGCAAGCGTCCCTACTGCAACGTCGGCATCATCGGGGGGTCACCGAAGAATGCCACCTCGACCTCGACGCGTGGGTTCGTTGGCTGTCTCATTGGCTGTCCGCGGGCAGGCGAGAAGCAGGTTAGAAAAGGTCTAGGCATTCTCGCCTGGGGTTTTGTGGTGGAGCCGAGCAGAATCGAACTGCCGACCTCTTGCATGCCATGCAAGCGCTCTACCAACTGAGCTACGGCCCCGCGGTCGGGCAGTTTAGCGGACAGCCCTGCGGCTCCCCGGAGGACCTCACACCATGTCGAGGGAGCCGTCTGGTCGGATCGGGACGAAGGGGTTGTGGGCGACCTCCCACGGGTGTCCGTCGGGATCGGCGAAATAGCCGCGGTACCCGCCCCAGTCGACCTTCTCGGCAGGCCGCAACAGGGTGGCTCCTGCTTGCACCGCTCGGACCAGAGCCGCGTCGACGGCGTCGTCGTCCTCGACGTTGATCGCGAGGGTGATCCCGCCGAACGGCGCTACCGGCTCTCCGGCGACGGCGGCGTCTTCGGCGAGAAGCGGCCGTGGGAACAGCCCCAGGACCGAGTCGGTGGTGGCGAACCAGACGATCTCGGGGGTAGAGGCTGCTGCTCGGGTCCAGCCGAGTCTCTCGTAGAAGGCCGCCGACGCGGCGAGGTCGGACACGCCGAGGGTGACGATGCTGATGCGCTGGGGAACGGTCATCTGCTCAGTGTCGCAGAGACGGGGCGGCCGGGTGCATCAGTGCTGGTAAGTACTCCAGTGTTCGCCGGCCCCGGCGCGAAGCCGTTCGGGTTCGAACTCGAACTCCTCGGGTGAGACCGGCCTGCCGAAGAGCCAACCCTGGCCGCTGTCGCAACCGGCGCTGACGAGGAACTCCCACTGCCGCTCGGTCTCGACGCCCTCGGCGACCACGGACACGCACTTGTGGTCCCCGAGGGCGATCACCATGTGCGTGATGAACTCGGCGTCGGTGTCTCCCGGCAGCGCCCGGATGAACTCGCGGTCGAGCTTGACCGCGTCGAACGGGAGGTTGGCGAGGTAGGACAGCGACGAGTAGCCCGTGCCGAAGTCGTCGACGGAGACCTTGAGGCCGAGGTGGCGCAACCGGGTCAGGAGGTCGATGGCTAGCTCGCTGTTCTCCATCACGGCAGTCTCGGTCACCTCGAGCTCGACAAGGTGCGGGTCGACGCCGGTCTCGGCGAGCAGGTCGACGACGGTGTCGTAGAAGTCCTCGCGGGTGAGTTGCACCGGTGACACGTTCACGGACACCGTGATCGGCTCCGTGGCACGCGAGGCCGACCGGACAGCCCATTCGGCCGTCTGACGGAAGGCCTCACGCAGGATCCAGGGTCCGAGGACGTCCATGAAGCCCGAGTCTTCGGCGACGGGGATGAAGTCGAGTGGGGGGATGAGTCCGAGCTCGGGATGGGTCCAGCGGATGAGCGCCTCGGCCCCGTAGACCTCGCGTGTCGCAAGACGAACCTTGGGCTGGTAGACGAGGAAGAACTGGTGTTCGGCCAGGGCCGGCCTCAGGTCCGCCTCGATACGCGCCGTACGCATCGACTCCTCCACCAGCCCAGGTGTGTACTGCGCCACGGAGTTCCATCCGCTCAGCCGAGCGTGATGCAGGGCGGCGTCGGCGCTCTTCATGAGGATTCGGATGTCCTCTTCGCCGGTGGCGGGACCGACCGCGTATCCGGCCCGGAAGCCGAGGTAGCGCTGCTCGCCGGCAACCTCGATGGGTTGGGAGAAGCTGTCGAGGACTCTCTGGATCGTGTGCTTGGCGGTTGCTCGCACATCGCACTCGCCGTCGCCGGCGACGAGGAGCATGAACTCGTCCCCGCCGCTACGAGCGACGAGACTGCAGTGCCCGTCCACTACGTCGTCGAGCCGGTCGGCCACTGCTTGGAGCACGGCGTCGCCGTACGCGTGTCCCGCGCTCTCGTTGAAGGACTTGAACCGCGCTATGTCGATCGAGATGACAGCGACGTCCTCGATGGCCGTGTCCCCGGTCGCCGTCGCCGCCACTTCTGCAAGGGCCTCGGCACTTTCGCAACCCTCGACCGTGGTCCTCTGGGACACGATGGTCCCGGCTCGACGCTCGAACTCCTGGCGATTCGCGAGGCCGGTCAGCGCGTCGGTGCGGCGCTGCTCGTCGATCGTCTGATGAGCCGTCTCGACGGCGTCGTGGAGCTCACGTCTGGTGCGCACGACCACGAAGTCCACGATCACGACCATCAGCACCGTGGCGTACTCGAACAGGGTGATCCCTGAGTACACCCCCGTCGTGACGAAGACGTCGTTCAGACCCGCAATCAGGTAGATGCTCGGGGTGAGTAGTAGGAAGCTTCCCTGCAATGGCCCCAGACGGTCCCAGGCCTTCACTACGTCGTGGATGACCAGCACGAGCACTGCGACTATGAGTGGGAAGTACAGGAGGAACAGCGGTGACGTTGTGGGTGTGAAGAACGTGTGCCCGAACGGGCCGATGATTCGATGAGGTTCGTCCGTCACGACGGAACCGGGCAGGAGGATCGTGGCCGCCGCTAGCGTGAGCCCGACCGTCCACATCGGCGTTCGGATCCACCAGCTGTGCTGAACCCTGGTCAGTCGCGAGACGACTTCGACCAGGAAGGCAGGAATCAGCACGGAGCCCGCGACAGTGACGGCCACGCCCCGGAGGGCCTGTTCCACGGTGGATGCTTCGTACTGGGCATAGCTTCCCAACACGTATGCCGCCGAGCAGAGCGCCAACCCTGCGAACAGGAGAAACAGCACCTCTTTCCGGTCGCCGAGCCAGTGCAGGAAGGCCTGCAGGCACATGTAGAGAGCGACGCCGGCAAGGATGAGCAGGGTCATCCCAATGGCTGGGTTCGATAGGCTGGATGGGGCGTCGACCGGCATCTGGTCCCTCGGGGAGTCCGGGGGTCCTATCGTCCGGTACGAGGCCCATCCTTAGCCTCGGGTCCGAAATATCTTCAGACGTTCGCTGCCAACTGCTTGGCGGAGGAACCCTGCATGGTGCCCGCCAGACCCGAGGCAGCTTCTTCGGCAGTCAGATCGAGGTCGACGAGCGTCCCACCGCAAGCCTCGTAGGCATCCATGAAGATCTCGACCGCCCGGTCGATCTGCTCGTCCGTGTGGTCCGACATCACCTGGAAGCGGAAGCGCGCTGTTCCCCTGGCAACCGCGGGGAACTCCACAGCGTTGGCGGACAGTCCTCGGTTCAGGAGTTCCACGCCGAGCGGGCCGATGATCGACGCTGGTTCGACGTGAACGGGAACGAGCGGACTCAGCATCCCTGTGACTCGTATCCCCGCGGCCTCGAAGCCCATGCGCAGCCGTTCGACGTTGCGCTGCAGCCGTGCTCGTCGCGAATCGCCCTCGGGTGAACGCACGATGCGCGCAGCTTCGCCGACGACCCCCAGGGCGACGGGTGTGATCGAATTGGAGAACATCTGTGCACTGCCAAGCAGGCGCACGTAGTTGGCAACGGCCTCGCTGCGGGTGGCCAGGAACCCGCCAGTGAATGCAAATGTCTTGCTGAAGGACGAGACCAGCAGATCCACCTTGCCGTACAACCCTGCAGCACCAACCTGGCCTGTGCCACTCGGGCCCATAGCTCCTAGGTCGTGTGAGGAGTCAACGAGCAAGGTCGCGCCGTACTCGTGGCAACAGTCCTGGAGCACCGCAAGGTCGGGGTAGTCGGCATCGACCGAAAACGTGCTTTCGGTAACTACCAGGATTCCACACTCTGTGTTGTCGGCTCGGATGGCAGCCAAGCGCTCTCGCGCATGTTCGATGTCGTTGTGGCGGAACGACTTTCTACGCTGGGTGGCAGCCTGGGCCCCGAACATCAAGGAGGAATGACAAAGACGATCGAAGACGACGTAGTCCCAGGGGCGCACCAGCGCCTGGATTGGTGCATGCGCTGCAGCCCATCCAGTCGAGAAGAACACGATGTGGTTCATCCCGGCGATTTGGCGGAGCTCGTCGGCTGCCTCGTCAGCAAGGATATTCCGTCCCTGCCAGAAGGGGGCACTTGCGCTGTGGGGCCCGTGGTCTTCGATGGCCTTGATCGCAGCATCGCGAACGCGAGGGTGTCGAGAGAGGCCCAGCGAGTCCTGGAACCCGAACGAGATCGAGCTCATCCCTTCCGTCAACTCGGCACTTGGTCCTACCTCGCCGCGGCTGGTGCGCTCGTAGGGCCATACCGCGAACTTGCGCCGAGCGTCACGCCAGTCCGTATAGCCCTGTACTCGACCAAGCAGATCAGGTCCGTTTACGGCAAGAAAGTCACCGACATCGTGCGCGAGCACTTCGTCAACGGTGTCATACATTCGCGACTCTCCGATGTTCGTCGCGGTTCGGACCCCGTCCTTGGGTGAAGGCTCCTACTCCTGACCCGATGTCGAGTTTCTACACGTGTTTCCCAAGTCCTGCAACTGTGATCTGCGGAGCGTCATCCCTGTTTCGCAACTTGTGCAATTGGGCGATTAACACGGAGACATTCACAATGTCCTATTTGCCCCGGTACTGCGTAGACTGAATGTCCTGGGCGAGCGGGTACTGACCCACTGGACCCTGCCGACGTGGCCGATGCCTGGAAGTGCAGAGGATCCAAGCCCCGGGTGTAGCCCCGGGCGCCCAATGCGGCCTTGGCTACTCTCGGCGCCATGTCCGACTACGACCCTCAGGCGATCGAGCCGAAGTGGCAGCAGCGGTGGCTCGCCAGTGGCACGTACGAGATCGACAACGACGACCCGCGGCCGCCGTTCTACGTGCTGTGCATGTACCCCTACCCGTCGGGCGCCGCGCACATGGGTCACGTGCGCAACTACACCTTCGGTGACCTGATAACGCGCTACCGCACCATGGGCGGTTACGGGGTCCTCTCGCCGATGGGCTTCGACAGCTTCGGGCTGCCCGCCGAGAACGCCGCGATCAAGACCGGCGAGCACCCGCGCAGCTTCACCGACGCGCGCATCGAGGAGTTGCGCAGCTCGATCCGGCGTATCGGCGCCGTCTACGACTGGCGTCGCGAGGTGCACAGTCACGACCCCGACTACATCCGCTGGACCCAGTGGATCTTCCTGCAGTTGCTCGACGCCGGGCTCGCGTATCGCAAGGAGGCGCCCGTCAACTGGTGTCCCGGTTGCCAGACCGTGCTCGCCAACGAGCAGGTCCTCGCAGACGGGACCTGCGAACGCAGCGGCGACGTCGTCGTCAAGCGTGACCTCGAGCAGTGGTTCTTCCGCACGACCGCCTATGCCGACCAGCTCCTCGACGACCTCGACGGCCTCGACTGGCCCGAACGCGTCAAGCTCATGCAGCGCAACTGGATAGGGCGGTCCGAGGGTGCCGAGTTCGAGATGAACGTCGTCGACGCCGAGGGGCGCGCGTTCGGGGGCGATCCCGACCTCGTGCTACGCGTGTTCACGACCCGGCCCGACACCAGCTTCGGGATGACCTACGCCGTCGTGGCGCCCGAGCATCCGCTCGTGGGGCGCATCACCGCAGCGGAGCGCCGTGACGAGGTCGAGGCCTTCGTCGAGGCGGTGCAGGCAGAGACCGAGGTCGAGCGCCAGTCGACCGAAGGTCCCTTGGACAAGCGCGGCGTGTTCACGGGCTCTTATGCCTTGAACCCGTTCACCAACGAACCGGTGCCGCTGTTTCTCGCCGACTACGTGCTCATGGGGTACGGCACCGGCGCGGTCATGGCGGTCCCGGGCGAGGATCAGCGCGACTGGGACTTCGCCACGGCTCACGGCCTGCCGATCGTCGAAACGGTGCGACGTCCCGAGGGCTGGGAGGGCGGGCCCTACACCGGCGACGGTCCCCACGTGAACTCGGGCTTCCTCGACGGCATGGCCAAGGAGGTCGCGATCGAGGCCGCGATCGACTGGCTCGAGGTGCAGGGCCACGGCGAGCGAAAGGTCAACTTCAGGTTGAGGGACTGGCTGCTGAGCCGGCAGCGCTTCTGGGGCTGCCCGATCCCGGTCGTCTACTGCGACGACTGTGGTGTCCGTCCGGTGGCGGAGGGCGATCTGCCCGTGCTCGCCCCCGACGACGTCGAGTTCCTCCCCACGGGCGAATCCCCCCTCCGGTTCCACGAGGGTTTCCTCCACACCACGTGCCCGTCCTGTGGTGGACCGGCACGGCGCGAGACCGACACGATGGACACCTTCGTCGACTCGTCCTGGTACTTCCTGCGCTACTGCGACCCGTGGAACGAGGATGCCCCCTTCGGGATCGACGCAGTGGAACGCTGGATGCCCGTGGACCAGTACATAGGTGGCGTCGAGCACGCCATCCTGCACCTGATGTACGCCCGCTTCTTCACCAAGGCGCTCAGCGACCTCGGCGTCGTCGGCGCCGGCCTGCGTGAGCCGTTCGCGCGGCTGTTCACCCAGGGCATGATCCGCCTCGGCGGCGCCAAGATGTCCAAGTCGCGGGGCAACCTCGTCGCCCCCGAGCAGTACATCGACACCGTGGGTGCCGATTCGCTGCGCCTGTTCCACCTCTTCGTCGGCCCGCCCCAGGACGACGTCGACTGGGACGACAAGGGCATCGAGGGCTGCCACCGCTTCCTGTCACGGTTGTGGCGCATGGCGCGCGGGGAGGTCGGTTCGGTCGTCGCACGTGACGTCACGCCTACCGACAGGGGAGTCGAGGCTGCGGCACACCGGCTCGTCGAGAAGGTCACCGGCGACTTCGAGCGGTGGTCCTACAACACCGCGGTCGCAGCGTGCATGGAGTTCCTCAACGAGCTCTACCGCTACGCCCAAGGTGACGGGGGGGCACGGCGCGAGAGCCTCGACACCGCCGTGGACCACCTGTTGTTGCTGACGGCGCCGATGGTGCCCCACGTAGCGGCGGAGCTGTGGGAGCAGCGACACGGCGACAACGTGCACGAGAGGGCGTGGCCGGTTGCAGACGAGGCGATGCTTGCCGCCGAGACGGTGACGATGGTCGTCCAAGTGGCCGGCAAGGTCCGCGACCGCGTAGAGGTCGCGCCCGACATCTCCGAGGACGATGCGATCGCGCTGGCGCTCGCGTCGGATGCTGTGCGGGCGCACCTGGGCGACGGATCGCCGCGGCGCGTGGTAGCGAAGCCACCCAAGCTGGTCAACGTGGTGCCCTAGCAGCCCCACGGCGTGGAGATTTGGACCGGCGCGCGCCGAGGCTCCACAATTCCCGGCCATGGCTGCTGCCTTCTTCGTCCTCGAGCGCGCCGTGAGCGGAGCACCTGCGACGAGGGCGATGGGCCGGGCCGCCCTCGCCCACGGGCTGATCCCCAGGGGCCAACTCGTACGCAGGTCGTGGGTGGGCACCGCGGGCCGGGACGCGTTCCGCACGAATCTCCTCGACGCTCTCGCCGGCACCAAAGCCGCCGACCTGGATGCGCTCGCACCCGAGGTCGTGGGACCCGTCGTCGTAGGGGTGCACGCAGGGGCATACGCGCGCCTGCGGGCACATGCGGCAGACGGCGTCGACACCTACCTGCTCTCCGCTGTGCCCCAGCCCATCGTCGAGCGCGTGGCCGCCGCCCTCGACATGACCGGAGCAATTGGCACGTCTCTGGAGGTCGACACCGATGGCCGCTTCAGTGGACGGCTGGCCGGGCCGTACTGCTGCGGTGACGGGCGCATCGAGGCTGTGCAGAAGCTTGCGGCCCGCGAGGGCTACGACCTCGCCGACTGCTGGGCGTACGCGTCATCGGCAGACGACCTGCCCCTGCTGGGCAGTGTCGGGCACCCCGTCGTGATGAACCCGGACCGCTCGCTTGCCCAGGACGCCGAGGCGGCCGGATGGGCGGCGCTGCGTTTCGCGCCGCGCCACCACCTGCGCGCCACGGTCGCAGCAGGCGCGGCGGCTGGTGTCATGGCCGTCGCAGCTGCGGCTGTGCTGTGGCTGACCCGCCGTCCCTCTGCATGAGAGCGATCCGCAGGGTGGACGTCCCCGCAAGCGTGCGCGACTTCGCCGCTGCGACAGCAGTGCTCGGCGAGCCTGTGGACGTGGCCGGCGCACGCGATCGCATCCGCAGTGCGATCGCTGCCCGCCCGGTCCTCTACGTGTGCCGCGGTTGGGCGGGCGTCCTTGTCGCCCCCGGCGCGTCTGCATGGACACTCGGCCGGCACGTGCTCCTCCGGGATGGACAGTGGGGTGTCGACGCCACGGACTCCCTGGTCGCTCACGAGCTCGTGCACGTGGCGCAGTGGTGCGAGCGCGGTCGCCTGCGGTTCCTGCTCACCTATGTGGGCGCGTATCTGCGTGAGCGGTTGCGGGGCGAGGGCCACTGGGCGGCGTACCGCAGGATCCCGGCCGAGGTCGAGGCTTACGACCTGGAGGCAGCGGTGGAGCCGCACCTCTAGTCGCCTCCGGTAGCAGGGCAAGGCACACCTCGAATCTGTCACGCGTGCGTGGTACAAAGGTGTCGGCGCTGCTCCCGGCGCCACTTCCCTCTTCCCTCCTTCCCCATTTGTTTCCCCGCGCCCTTCGTAGGAGACGACAAGGAGGGGAGCCGTGGTCGCTTCGCCACCCGACTCCATCAGCCAGATCCGCGCACGCCTCGGTTCGCGGTCCGGGCGTCCCCATGCAGACAAGCCGGGCGGGGACCGCCTGGTCCTGATCGCGCTCGCTGTTGTCGGGATCGCGGTCGCCGCCTTCTCGCTGATCCGTGGTGCCAGCGGCGACTCCGAGCGCGTATCCACGGCGGAGGTGACCAACTCCGTGCCTGCGGACACGACCGGGCCCGACCCTGCGGGAGGGGAGGGCGACGACCCCGCTGTCGGAGCGGAACGACCGCCGGCCTCGTCGCCTGCGAAGCAGATCCGCGTCCACGTTGCCGGCGCGGTCGCCAGTCCGGGCGTGTACGCCCTGACGGAGGGCGCCATCGGTGACGAGGCGGTGTCTGCTGCGGGCGGGGCGCTCGTGGAGGCCGATCTCGGCCGGGTAAACCTCGCCGGCAAGCTCGCGGACGGTCAGCAGTTCTACGTGCCGCGCAAGGGTGAAGCCGTTCCCGAGATCGGGACCTCCGGCGGGCACGACGCCGCCGGTGCGGGGGTTGGCGCTGCGGGGACCCCGGTCAACCTCAACACCGCGAGCATCGACGCCCTCGACGGCCTGCCCGGGATAGGAGCCGCCACGGCGCAGAAGATCGTCGACTACCGCACCAAGCACGGTCCGTTCACGGATGTGCGCCAGCTCCTCGACGTACCCGGCATCGGCGAGGGCAAGCTGGCCGCACTCGATGGCATGGTGACGACATGACGCCGGTCACCGCAGTGTCACCGGATCCTGTGACACGCCCGGCGGTGTGGCGCGCGCCCCTGGTCGTCGCCGTGGTCGGCTTCTGCGCAGGCTGCTGGCTGGCGGCAGCAGTGGCCGTACCGCTCGGCATCGGTGCCGCCGCTGCCCTGGCTGCCGGGGCTGCCACCTTGGCGCGGCGGGCACATCCGGCACGAGTGCTCGTCGTGTGGATCGTCCTGGGATTCGGCCTCGCCGCGACCGCACACTCACGCGTTGCCGCGGCCACCGTCGAGGAACCGACGTCGCTGAGGTCCGAGGGCGTCGTGGGCTCGGACCTCGGAAACGGCACCCAGATCGTCAGGTTGCCGGGCCGCCGCGTCCGCCTGCTCGGCGTGGATACCCCACTTCCTCTGGGTGCCCGTGTGTCCGTACGCGGGACGGCGCGCCCACCGCCGGCCGACGCCGACATGGCCCGACGTATGCACTACAAGCGCGTCGCCGCAGACGTCGTCGGCGCTCAGGTCACGATCCTGGACGGTCCACCCGCTCCGCTGGCGGCGGCGAACGCAGTGCGTAAGAGTCTCCACACGGCCGTCGTCAGCGCCCTGGGAGACGAGCGCGGGGGAGTCCTCCTCGGTCTGCTCGACGGCGACGACTCCTCGCTGTCCCAGGAGACCGTCGATGACTTCCGCCGCGGTGGCCTGTCCCATCTCCTCGTCGTCTCCGGTTCGAACCTCGGCTTCGTTCTCGCCGCCGTCGGATTCGTCCTCGGGCGCATCCCGATGGGACGGCGACCACGCATCGTCGTAGCAGCAACCGTGGTCGCGTTCTACGTCCTCGTCACCCGGGCGGAGCCGTCGGTGCTGCGCGCGGCAGCGATGGCGGGAACCGCGTTCGTGGTCTCGTGGACGGGGGAGTTGCGCGATCCCGTTCGTGCCTTCGCCACGGCAGTGCTGGCCCTCGTCGTGTGCGACCCGTTCCTGGCTGCCTCGGTGGGGTTCCAGTTGAGCGCCGCCGCGACCGCCGGGATCCTCGCGCTCGCACGGCCGATCGCAGCCCGCCTGATGCCGCGAGTACCGGCGCCGATAGCGGTCGCGATCGGGGTGAGTACCGCGGCCCAGGTGGCCGTGGCGCCCGTGCTCGTCTGGCAGTTCGGACGGGTTTCTGCCGTCGGGCTCGTGGCCAACCTCGTCGCAGTGCCCCTCGCCGGTGCCCTCACCGTGGCCGGGGCAGCCCTGAGTGTCATCGGCTGGTTCCATCCGCCCGTGTTCGCCCTCCTCGGTCCTCCCGTCGGGCTGCTCGTACGCATCGGGTCCATCGCCGCGCGCGCGCCGGGTGCCGACCTGGAGGTCTCGCGAGCGACTCTGTCGGGGATCGTCCTCGTGGTGGCCGGAGTGCTCGTGGTCCTGTGGCTCCGGCGCCGTGGGCGGACCCGGGCTGCGGCCGCCATCGTTGCAGTCGTCGGTCTCGTCGTTGCCGGCCTCGTCTCGGGTACCGGGACGGCAGCACCGTGTCCAGGGGCGGCCTTCGTCGACGTGGGCCAGGGCGACGCCACCCTGCTCGTCGGGCGCGACGGTGCCACCGTCCTCGTCGACACCGGCCGCGACCCCGCGAAGCTGGACAAGGGGCTGCGTGCCCTCGGAGTCGGTCGTGTCGACGTGCTCGTCCTGACCCACGGGGACTCCGACCACGTCGCGGCGACGTCGACCGTCCTGGGCAATTCACGTCCCGCCCTCGTGGTCGTGCCCGACGGGATGACCTGGCCGTCGGACACGAGCCGCGCCACCGACAGCCTCGTCCGCGCCTCCGGGGTACCGGTGCGCACCGTGGCGCGTGGCGACGTCGTCGAGGCCGGCGAAGTCCGCATGCGCGTCCTCCATCCCGACCCCGGAACCGTAGCCCGGAAGGGCAACGACGTCGCCCTCGTGGGGATAGCCGATGTCGCCGGGATGCGCGTGCTCCTGCCTTCCGACGCCTCGGCAGAGGTCCAGCATCGGGTGCTGGGTGACGTCGGCGACGTCGACGTCGCGAAGGTGCCCCACCACGGCAGCAAGGACCAGGACGCCGCCCTTGCCGCGGAGGCCCGCGCCGAGATCGCCGTGGTGCCCGTCGGCCCGAACTCCTACGGGCACCCGACCCGCGAAGCGCTCGACCTGTACGCCGGCAGGAGTGCACGGCAGTACCGCACCGACCAGTCGGGCACGGTGGACGTGTGCGCGGGAGCCAGTCCCGGCGACCTCCGGGTGACCACCTCCCGGTGACGGGGCGCCCCCCAAACGCGGGTGGCCTGTGTCGTGTGCGGGCCGTGTTGCCCGCGTTTGGAGGGGGGCGTCCCCCAAACGCGGGTGGTCTGTGTCGTGTGCGGGCCGTGTTGCCCGCGTTTGGAGGGGGGGCGTCCCCCAAACGCGGGTGGTCTGTGTCGTGTGCGGGCCATGTTGCCCGCGTTTGGAGGGGGGGCGGGCCGCCCGGGAGGAGGGGGGCCGCCCCCAAACGCGGGTGGTCTGTGTCGTGTGCGGGCCGTGTTGCCCGCGTTTGGAGGGGGGTGGCGGCCGCCCGGGGGGAGGGGAGGTTCTCAGCTACCCTGCCGTGGCGTGCCAGAACCCGTGTCCGCCCGCCCCCCGATCGAGCCGGTCGTGCTCTCGGGCGCCACGGTGGCGATGGGACCGCACCGCTTCACGATCGACAACCGTGCCCTGGTCATGGGGATCCTCAACAGGACCCCCGACTCGTTCTACGACGCGGGTCGCTACTGGATGATGGATCGCGCCCTGGGCCGGGTCGAGGAGATGGTCGACCAGGGTGCCGACATCGTCGACATCGGCGGCGTCAAGGCGGGCCCGGGGGACTTCGTGGACACCGGCGAGGAGTTGTCCCGCGTCATCCCGGCGGTGGAGGCGGTCGCGACACGATTCGACGTCCCGATCAGCATCGACACGTGGCGCGCCGAGGTGGCAGCGGTAGCGATCGACGCAGGCGCGGCCCTCGTCAACGACATCAGCGGGTTGATGGACCCGGAGATGGTGCCACTCGCCGCCCGGACGGGCGCCGGCGTCGTGATCTGCCACATCCAAGGCAAGCCACGGGTGGCGAACCCCGACCCCCGGTACCGGGACCTGCGCGGCGAGGTCGTCGAGTTCATGCTCGAGCGAGTGCACCGCTGCCGCGTCGCGGGCATCGAGGACGAGCGCATCGTGTTGGACCACGGACTCGACCTCGGCAAGAGCGCCCGTCAATCCCTCGAACTCCTCGCGCACACCCGCGACCTCGTCGACCTGGGCCTGCCGGTCCTCCTGTCCGCGTCGAACAAGCCGTTCCTGGGTGCCCTCCTCGATCGCCCTGTCGACGAGCGCAACCCTGCGTCGCTCGCCACCGCCGCTCTCGCGTTCTGCCAGGGGGCACGCATACTGCGGGTACACGACGTCGTCGGGACCGTGCGCGTCCGGCGCGTCCTCGAAGCGATCCTGGAGGCAAAGGCGACATGAGCGACGCGGCCCGAATCCTGCTCGTGACGGGAACGGATCAGTTCCAGGTCGTCGACCGATTCGCATCCGAACGCGACGCCCTCGCCGGGACCCTCGATCTGGCGGCCGGCATCGACGACTTCGACGGCAGCGACCCCGACGTGGTGGCTCGGGCCGTCGAGGCGGCCAGGACCCCGCCGATGTTCGGTGCCGACCGCCTCGTCACGCTGCGTCACGCGATCACCGAGGAGACGATCCCGCTCATCGCCGCCTACTGCACGGAGCCGACCGCGTCCACCACGCTGGTCCTGGTACACGTGCGCAGCGGGAGGGCCACGAAGGCGTACAAGGAGCTCGAGGCCGCGATCCGTGGTGCCGGTGGGGTGGTACTCGAGGAGTCGGCACCGCCACCACGCACGCCTGATCTCGCCGCGTTCATCTCAGACGCCGTGCGCTCCCACGGTGCCGGCATCGACCGGGCGGCGGCAACCTACCTGGCCGAACATCTGGGCCCCGACGCCGGCGCGATCGAGGCGGTCGCCGCCCAACTCGGCGCCGCGCACCCCGGTGGTGAGCGCCTCGGCGTGGCCGCCGTCTCCGAGCTGGTCTCGGGCCCGGCTCTCGCCAAGACCTGGGACCTCACGGACGCGATCGACGCCGGGGACACCGCGGCTGCTCTGCGTGCGCTGGAGGGCCTGCTCGCGGACATGCACCCGATGCAGGTCAACACGGCGATCGCGAACCACGTGCGGCGGCTCGTGGCAGCGTCCGAGCTGGATCCGGCGTCCGCGTCGGAGGTCGAGGTGGAGCTCTCCTTGAAGGCCTACCCCGCCAAGAAGGTCTACGAGAAGGTGTGCCGTCTCCCCCCGCAGGCGTTCGTGGCCGCGCACAGGGTCGTGGCGCGTGCCGATGTCGCCATCAGGGGCGGGACCGGACTCGACGCCCGCACCGTGCTCGAGACCGAAGTCGTCCGCCTCGGGTCGATCCTCGGCTCCAGGGGGCCGAACAGGCGTCGGCGCTGACCGAACGCGACCGAGTGGCGATCAGCCCTCGGCGGCAGCGTTTGCCTTCTTGGCGACCCGCGACTGGCGCCTGGCGACGGTGTTCTTGTGCAGGACGCCCTTGCGGCCCGCGACACCGATCTTCTTCTGCGCATCGCGTGCCCGTTCGGCGGCGGCTTCGCGGTCGCCCTCCGCGACCGCCTCGTCGAGGCGGCGTACCGCGGTCTTGACCTCCGAGCGGACCGACTTGTTGCGTACGCGGGCGATCTCGCTCTGGCGGTTGCGCTTCTTCTGCTGCTTGATGTTCGCCACTGTCGCGGAGTTCCTTGTCGGGGGAGGTGTTCCCGGGCAACCGAGCCACCCTAGCAGCGGTGCCGCCGGGCCCGGGAAGCGCCGGGACGGATCCGCTGGCCATAATCGGGCGAGTGACCGCCCCCGCGCTGTTGCGCAACTTCTCCATCATCGCCCACATCGACCACGGCAAGTCGACCCTCGCCGACCGGCTCCTCGAGCTCACCGGCGTCGTCGACCCGCGGGAGATGCGCGCCCAGTACCTCGACTCGATGGACCTCGAACGCGAGCGCGGCATCACGATCAAGGCCCAGACGGTCCGCATGCCCTACCGGCACTCCGACGGCAGCGAGTACGTGCTGAATCTCATCGACACGCCCGGACACGTCGACTTCCACTACGAGGTGAGCCGCAGCCTCGCCGCGTGCGAAGGGGCGCTGCTCCTGGTGGACGCGGCACAGGGGATCGAGGCGCAGACACTCGCCAACTGCCTCATGGCGATGGAGGCCGACCTCGTCCTCATCCCGGTCGTGAACAAGATCGACCTGCCCTCGGCCGAACCCGAGCGTGTCGCCGAGGAGATCGAGAACCTCCTCGGGCTCGACGCCGCGGACGTCCTCGCGATCTCGGCCAAGACCGGAGCGGGGGTGGCGGGCCTACTCGAGGCGATCGTGGAGCGGGTGCCGCCGCCATCGGTAGGTGCGGAGCAACAGGACGGGCCCTTGCGTGCGCTGATCTTCGACTCCCACTACGACAAGTACCGCGGCGTCGTCGCCAACGTGCGTGTCTTCGACGGGACGCTCGAGAGCGGCTCGGCGATCCGCATGCTCGCCACCGACGCGAACTGCCTTGCCGAGGAGATCGGGGTGATCTCCCCGGGGCCCGAGCCCGTCCGTGCGCTCGGCCCCGGCGAGGTCGGGTACGTGATCCCCGGTCTCAAGAGCGTCCGCGACGCGAAGGTGGGCGACACGATCACACTCGCCAAGGCAGGGGCGGGGGAGCCTCTCCCCGGGTACCGCGAGCCGCACCCCGTGGTCTTCTGCGGGATCTATCCCGCCGAGGGCGAAGAGTACTCGGAGCTGCGAGATGCTCTCGAGCGTCTCCGGCTCAACGACTCGAGTTTTACCTACGAACCGGAGACGTCGAGTGCGCTCGGCTTCGGCTTTCGGGTCGGGTTCTTGGGCATGTTGCACATGGAGATCATTCGTGAACGCCTCGAACGCGAGTACGACGTCTCGATAGTCGCGACTGCGCCGACGGTTGAATACGTCGTAGTGGATACGAGCGGGCACGAGATCGTCATCGACAATCCGTCGGCGCTACCGGAGCATCGCGACGAGATCCGCGAGCCGATGGTTCGTGCGACGCTGTTGGTGCCGAAGGACTACGTTGGCCCTGTCATCGAGCTGTGCCAACAGCGTCGCGGGATCCAGCTTCGTATGGAGTACCTGTCAGCCGAGCGGGTCGAGGTCGAGTACAAGCTGCCACTGGCGGAGATCATCACCGACTTCTTCGACATCCTCAAGTCCTCTACGCGAGGGTATGCAAGCCTCGACTACGAGCCTTCTGGCTACGAGGCAGCCGATCTGGTCAAGGTCGATGTGTTGCTCAACGGTGATCCGGTCGACGCGTTCAGCGCGATCGTGCCCAAGGAGTCCGCGTACAGATACGGACGTCAGATCGCGGAGAAGCTTAGAAAGTTGATCCCGCGCCAACTCTTCGACGTACCTATCCAGGCCTCCGTGGGAGGCCGGATCATCGCACGTGAGACCGTGAAGGCCATGCGCAAGGACGTCATCGCCAAGTGCTACGGCGGCGACGTGACGCGCAAGCGCAAGTTGCTCGAGAAGCAGAAGGAGGGCAAGAAGCGCATGCGCCGGGTGGGCAGCGTCGAGGTGCCCCAGGAAGCGTTCATCAGCGCCCTGAGCATCGACCGAAGCTGATGAGCCCGCCGGAGCCCGACGCCGCCGACACGTCCTGGTGCGAACTGGCCGCGACCGGAGTGGGGGTGTACGTCCACGTGCCGTTCTGCTCGCACCGCTGCGGCTACTGCGACTTCGCGGCCTTCAGCGAGGTCGACGACCTCATGGAGGCCTACGTGGCCCGCGTCGTCCGCGAGATCTCCGAGAGGGTCCGAACACCCGCACCGTCGGTCTTCGTGGGCGGCGGGACGCCGTCGCGGCTCGGCCCGGAGCTGCTCCACCGCCTCGTCGCCGCGGTCCCGAGGACTCCCGCCGCCGAGGTCACCGTCGAGATGAACCCCGAGTCGGCCGACGCCGAGGTCGTCGCGGCTGCCGTCGAAGCCGGCGCGAACCGATTGAGCCTCGGGGTGCAGTCCGTGGCGCCCGCCGTGCTCGGTTTCCTCGAACGCCGCCACGATCCCGAGGTCACGATGCGGGCGATCGAACACGTACGCACGCACGCGGGGACAACACTCAACCTCGACATCATCTATGGGGTACCCACCGAGACGAGCGACGACTGGGAGGAGACGCTTGACTTCACGTTGAGAGTTAGTCCCGACCACGTCTCGTGCTACGCACTCACGGTCGAAGACGCGACGCCCCTTGGCCGGGCGGTGGCGTCGGGGAGGGCGCCCGCACCCGACGACGACACGGCCGCCACGCGCCTCGCCCACGCATGCGAACGCCTCGCTGCCGCCGGCTACAGCCGCTACGAGATCAGCAACTGGTCGCGGGGTAGGCCATGCCTGCACAACCTCCGCTACTGGAGCGGTGGGGCCTACGTGGGCTGTGGCAACGGTGCCCACAGCTACGACCCCGCGACCCGGCAGCGGCGCTGGAACCACCGGCACCCACGCACCTACGTGGAATCCGACGACCCGACGGCAGGGATCGAGATTCTCACCCCTGCCCAACGGCGCGACGAGGCAGTCATGCTCGGTCTGCGTCGCAGCGCGGGGCTCGCCTGGCCCGACGATGCCGCGGTGCCCGCGCACCTACTCGGAGCGGGCCTCGTGGTTCACGACCGAGGGCGCCTGCGCCTGACCGAGAGGGGCATGGCGGTGGCGGGAGCCGTGATCCTCGACCTCGTGCCGTGACCGACAACGTTCGCGGCGTCCCCCCGGTCCTCGCCGGCCCATGCTGGTTCCGCCTCCTCGACCGAAGCACGCTCCGCCTCGCCGTCGTGTCTTGCCTGGGCCACCGAGTCCTCGTGGAAGCACCCCCGAGGTTCCCGGCCACGGCACCGGCAGTCGCCGCAGGGTCGACGGCGGGGAACACGGCTTGTCGTTGGTAACCTGCGGAGGACGATCGCAGGCACTGACCATGAGAGACACGAGCCAACTGGGCCGGCGCAGGGAACGCGTCCTCAAGGCCATCATCGAGGAGTACGTGTACTCCGCCGTGCCCGTCGGGTCCGCCACCGTCCTACGCCGATCAGGCCTCGATGTCTCGTCCGCGACGGTGCGCAACGACATGGCGGCACTGGAGGCCGACGGATTCATCTCCCAACCGCACACTTCGGCGGGCAGGGTGCCGTCCGAACACGGGTACCGCTGGTACGTGGACAACTGGGCGTCGGCGAAGCGGCTCCCGAGCCGTGACCAGGACGAGATCGGTGACTTCTTCGCCGAGGTGGGCGCAGGCGTCGAACGCCTCCTCGCGGGCACGTCACGGCTCCTCACGAGCCTCACATCCCTCGTAGCAGTGGTGCTGGCCCCGCACTGGCAGGACGCCGCTCTCGCATCGGTGCACCTCACGATGCTCGAACCCCGCAGTCTCCTCCTCGTGCTCGTCACCAGGTCGGCCCGCGTGGTCAAGGTGACCGTCGAGACCGAGGCCGACGTCGCGAGCGACCGCATCGCAGTCGCCGACGCGATACTCAACCGTCACCTGGTCGGCTCTTCGGAGTGGAAGCTGCATGCCCTTGCCGTCCAGCACCCCGACCCGGAGGTGGCGATCGTGCTCGGGTCGGTACGCGACGCCCTCGACCGGGCGGACGCGGCCGAGTCCGAGCTCTACAGCGGCGGGCTCGCCCACCTCGCCGGCGTCCTCGGTCCCGCGGACGAGCTGGCAGAGGTACTGGAGCTCCTCGACGAGCAGCAGAGGATGGCCGAGCTGCTCCAGCACCTCGTCGAAGGCGAACGCCTCGGTGTGGTCGTGCGCATAGGCTCCGAGGTACCGTCCCTGCATGCCATGTCGGTGGTCGCCGCCCCCTACCGGGCAGGTGACGCGACCGGAGCACTGGGGCTGCTCGGTCCCCTGCGGATGGACTACACCCACGCCATGTCGGCGGTCCATGCGGTGACCGACCAACTCGAGTCGACCCTGCAGGACGGCAGCTGATCCGCCCAAGACGCCCACACCCACAGGAGTGACGGTGGCAGATCTGTACGAGATCCTCGGTGTGACGCCACACGCGTCGTCAGAGGAGATCAAGCGCGCGTTCCGTCAGAAGGCGCGGGAACACCATCCTGACGCCAACCCCGACGATCCCGCGGCCGAGGAGCAGTTCAAGGCGGTGACCGCGGCGTACGAGGTCCTCTCCGACCCGGACCGCAGGCGCCGCTACGACACCTACGGCGACGAAGGGCGTGCCGGCGCCGATGCGGGATTCGGCATCGGCGACCTCTTCGAGACCATCTTCGGCGGCGACCCCTTCGGGCGTGGCAGCCCCTTCGGGGGAGGTTTCGGGGGGCCGCGCGGACCCGAGCCCGGAGCGGACATCGGTGTCGACGTCGAGCTGAGCTTCGTAGAGGCCGTCTACGGGACCGAGCGCGACGTCGCCGTGCGCGTGCGCGCAGCTTGCGAGACGTGCGAGGCGACCGGTGCCGCCCCCGGAACCGAAGCAGCTCTCTGCTCCACGTGTGGTGGCCGCGGCGAGGTCCAGCACGTCCGCCGCACGATGTTGGGCCAGATGGTCACGGCGGGGCCCTGCTCGGCCTGTCAGGGCACCGGCAAGCACATCGCCTCCCCGTGCCCGGAATGCCGTGGCGAGGGCAGGAGCGCGAGGGTCGAGCACCTGGCGATCAACGTCCCGGCCGGTGTCGACGAGGGTGCACGCCTGCGGATGAGCGGGCGCGGCGACGTCGGCAGACGCGGGGGAGGCGCCGGTGACCTGTACGTGCGCTTCCACGTCGCCACACCACCCGAGGGCTGGCTCCGCGACGGCGACGAGCTGCACCGGCACCTGTCCGTGCCGATGACGACCGCCGCGCTCGGCGGGAGAGTCGTGTTCGAGACCCTCACCGGTGACGAGGTCGAGGTGGACGTCATGCCGGGGACCACGACCGGGGAGCGGATCCGCTACCGCGGCCAAGGCGTACCGCACCTGCGCGGCGCGGGTAACGGCGATCTCATCGTCACGCTCCTCGTCGAGACGCCCGCGAACCTCGATGACGAATCGGAGGAGCTCCTGCGCCGCCTCGCCGAGATCCGGGGAGAGAACACGGACACACCCGGCATGATCAGCCGGATCCGCAACGTGTTCCGCTGATGCGGGTGCCCCACGTCGTGGTCGACGCCCGCGGACCGTCGATCACCCTGGCGCCCGCGGTCGACCGTCACCTCCGGCGGGTCCTGCGCCTGCGCGACGGGGCGTGCGTCTCCGTCACAGACGGCAGGGGCGGTGCAGCCGATGCCGTGCTCACACCGGGTGGACTGGAGGTGGGGACGTGGTCGACCAAGCCCGAGCCGCCGCGGGTCGTTCTCTGGGCCGCGATCGGCAAGGGCTCCCGCTTCGACCTCGTAGTCGAGAAGGCGACCGAGCTCGGCGTGGCGTCGATCCGGCCGCTCGTGTGTTCTCGCGGTGAGCAGCGCGAGGCGAAACTCCGGCGCTGGGACGCCATCGCACGCTCGGCTGTCGAGCAGAGCCGCGGCAGGTGGCTTCCCGAGGTGTGCGAACCGGTCGATCTCACGACGGCACTGCGAGCCGCCAAGGGCGTCGTATTGCACCCCGGTGCCCGCGGTGGTGCCACGCTGGTGATGCGGCTGCAGCCAAGCCACATCGCCGTAGGCCCCGAGGGAGGCTTCACCGAACCCGAGATCGAGGCGGCCTTCGATGCGGGTTGGACCGTCTGTGGCCTCGGCCCGCGCGTGCTGCGGACCGAGACCGCCGCCGTGGTCGCAGCCGCGCTCGCCGTCGCCGCATCCGGTGGCCTCGACGCGCAGGATCCGCAGGAGCGCAGGTCGAAGACCTCTGACGGGTAGGACCGCCACGTCGAAGTTGTCACTACCGTGCCCGGCGCGCCACTATCCGTGAAGATTTGGTGGGCCCGGCGCTGGGTCCCCGGCGGCGAGGCAGGGAGGTTCGTCGGTGACTCTCACGTATGCGCAGCGGGTGGGAGAACGGCTCCGGAACATCCGGAAGCAGAAGGGCCTCTCGCTCCAAGACGTCGAGATGATGTCCACGCACCAGTTCAAGGCGTCCGTCCTCGGCGCGTACGAGCGGGGCGAGCGTTCGATCTCGGTCCCGCGCCTGCAGAAACTCGCGATCTTCTACGAGGTCCCCGCCGAGCAGCTCCTCCCCGCCGAGGCGGGCATGCGGCGCTCCGCGATCCCGACTCAGGGCGGGGTGGCCCTCGACCTCACGCGCCTCCACGAGCTCGACGAGACCGAGTACGAGCCCGTGCGTCGATACGTTTCGATGATCCAGGTACAGCGTCAGGACTTCAACGGCAAGGTCCTCACTATCAGGAGAGACGACCTGCGTGCGCTCTCGTGCCTGTTCGAGATGACCCCTGACGATCTCGAGGAGCGGCTCGAACACCTCGGGGTGGTGCACCAGCCTCTGAGCCTGTGACGGGACGCTCCGGCGGCAGGGTTCACCTGCTCACACTGGGTTGCCGGCTCAACCAGGCCGAGTCCGAAGAGACCCTGCGCGCCCTGCGCCGTGCGGACGTGCACGTCGCCGCCGGTGGGCTGCCGGGCCGCGGCGCCGGTCCCGACGACGTCGTCGTGGTCAACACGTGCACCGTCACCAGCGACGCGTCCAAGTCGTCGCGCAAGCTCGTGCGTCGCGCGGCGGACTCGGGGGCCCGCGTCGTGGTGACGGGCTGCTACGCCGTCGCTGCCCCCGAGTTGTGCGAGGAGCTGCCCGGGGTGGTCGCCGTCGTCGCCAACAAGGACAAGGACCACCTCGCCGCGACGGTGTCCGGCCTCGGCGGGCTGGCCCACACGGTGACCGAGAGTGCCGAGGGAGGCGGCGCGGTGGTGCGGCAGGCGTTCAAGGTCCAGACAGGATGCGACGAGGCCTGCACCTTCTGCATCATCCCTCAGACGCGAGGTGTCCTCTCGAGCCGCTCCGGCGACGTGGTCGTGGACGGCGTCCGTGCACAGGTCGCCGCCGGTGCCGCCGAGGTCACCCTCACCGGCGTGCACCTCGGCAAGTACGGCCTCGACACCGACGGGAGACCCCGACTCGCCGGACTCGTTCGGCGCGTCCTCGCCGAGGTCGACGGCCTTCGGTGGCTGCGGCTGTCGTCGATCGAGTGCGGCTGGGTCGACGACGAGCTGCTGGCCGCCATGGACGACGCGCGGGTGTGCCCGCACCTGCACATCCCGCTGCAGTCGGGTTGCGACACGACCCTCGCCGCGATGGGCCGGCCCTACACCACGGCGCAGTACGCGGCGGTGGCCCGACGGGCCCGGGATGTGCTCGGTGCGGATGCGGGTCTCACGACCGACGTACTCGTCGGCTTCCCGGGCGAGTCGGAGACCAACTTCGCCGCGACCGCCGAGTTCGTCGAGCGGATCGGGTTCACCAAGCTGCACGTGTTCCGTTACTCACCACGCCCGGGCACGGCGGCTGCAGGGCGTGCCGGTCAGGTGCCCGAGGACGTCAAGAAGGACCGGTCGGCGCGCTTGCGCCGCATCGGCGACGGACTCACCGCCGCCTTCGGCGCGCGCTTCGTGGGCCGCGAGCTCTACGTGATGATCGAACAGGCCGAACGCGACCGGGGCGTGGATCGGAGCCACGTCCGGCCCACCCTCACGGGCACGGCCGGCAACTACCTGAAGGTGACCACGGCAGGTCCGGCAGGCCTCGTCGGCGAGGTCGTCGCCGTTGCCGTCGAATCGGCATCGACAGCGGGTGTGACCGGGGGGGTGAGATGGGGCACCGGAGCGCCGCTCTCGGCACTCGGGGCGTCTCGCGACCAGGACGGCCACCTTGGAGTCTCCGGCGCCCCCATGTGGCCGCCGGAAACTCCAACCGCCGGGGACTACGAGGTCGCGTCGAGCGAGGCCAGCAACGACTCGGCGTAGGCAAGGAGGCCCGGCGCCGTGATCGTGCGCCCACGCAGACGCGCCATCTCGACGTGCTCCGCCGCCAGGTGTTCCGCGCATGTCGTACGCGCCTTGCGCCGTCCCTCTGCGTTGTACGCGTGCGCGACGCGGTTGCCGAGCGTGTAGGTGGCCTCGTCGAACACGAGCGCAGCCTCGTACAGGTGAAGCCTGGCGAGCAGGGTCACGAACCAGGGCAGCGAGATGCCGAGCTGGAACTGCTCGCCCGCGTCGAGCTGGGACGCCAACGTGCGAACCCCGACGCGCAAGGCACTGGCCGTGTCGAGGCCCTCGAGGAGCTGTCCCAGGGACCGGCGTGTGAGGTCTCCGTAGAACAACGCTCTGACGGAGTCCGCCTCGCGGATGGAACGCTCGAACCAAGCGAGCGCGAGGGCCGCGTCGTCGGGCTGACGTGACAGCCCCCATGTGTAGTAGCCCCAGGCGAGCATGCTCGGCGATCCGACGGATTCCGACAGCGCCAGGACGTGGTCGGCGATCTCGTGCCAGCCGCGGGGATTGCCGTTCAGGCCCTGCATCTGCACGACGAGACCGAGGTTCATCGCCTCGCCGTGGGCATCCCCTCCGGCGCGGGCGGTTGCGGCACCCGCGTCGTTGAAGGCCTTGCCTGCGACGAAGTCGCCCGAGAAGTACGCCGCCACAGCGGCAACCTGGAGCGCCTCGGCGTCCGCGGCAGGGTCCTCGCCTGCCGAGGTTCGTGCGAGCGCGAGGAAGCGTGCGGTGGCGTCGTGGTCCAGTGCCCGCAGGGCGAGCCAGGCCGCCATCGTGCCGATGCGCGCGAGCCCGGGGACGGGGACCGTGCCGGCGGCCTCGGCGGTCCGCCTGGCCATTGCCAGGATCTCGTCGAACGCCTGCACGATCCCGAAGTTGATCAGCGGCGCGACCAGGCGGACCTGGCGGTCCAGGTCCCCGACCGCGAGCAAGTGGTCGTGCGCGGTGCGGATGTTCGCGAGCTCGGCGGAGATCACGCCGACCCAGTGCGCCTCGTCGGGGCTGCGCACCCCAACCATGGCCTCGCCGGCGAGGGCGACCATGTGGTCGGCGAGGTGCGACAGGCTCTCGCCGGCCTCGCCGCTGTCGGAGAGCCGCTTGGCGGCATGCGCCTTGACGGTGTCGAGCATTCGGTAACGGCCACTCTCGTCGAAGGGATCGAGATCGAGCAGGCTCGCCTCGACGAGCTCGTCGAGGGCGTCGACCACGGTCCACTGGTCGAACTCGTCCGAACAGAGCGCCAAGACCGTGTCGAGCGTCGCTCCGCCCTGGAACACCGACATGCGGTCGAGCACGCGGCGGGTCTCCGGCGACAGGAGGTCTATGGACCATTGCAGGGCCTCGTGCAGCGACGAGTGTCGGCGCGTCGTCGCAGCGGTGTCGCGCAGGACCCGGTCGAGGCTGTGCACCCGTTGCACGAGTTCCCCTATCGGCACCGAACGTGCCCGGCTCGCTGCGAGCTCGATCGCCAGGGGAACGCCGTCGAGCGTGCTGCAGATCGCCGTGACCGCCGCCATCTGGTCCGGGGTCGCGCCCTCGGCGGCGCCCATGCGTTCCAGGAAGAGGTCGCCGGCTACGGACACCCCTTCCAGGGGTGCGACCCGGAGGGGGCGCAGGTGGCACACGGATCCGAGTCCGAGTCCGAGCCGGCGCCGGCTCGTGACCAGCACCCTCCCCAGCGTTGCGCTGTCGACGTCGGCGAGGAGCGCGCGGGCGGAGTCGAGGACATGCTCGCAGGTGTCGAGGATCAACAGCGCTCGCCGGCTCGCGAGCCAATCGGCGAGGGCGCCGGCGTGGTTCTCGCCCACCTGCGGCGAGATGCCGAGTGTCTTGAAGACGAGCGGGGCGACATCGGCCCCGGGCGGGAGACGCGACAGCGACACCCACCACGTGCCGCCCTCGTACTCGGCAGCGACGCGCCTGGCCGCCTCGACAGCGAGGCGCGACTTGCCGACCCCAGCGACCCCCACGATCGAGCCCACCGCGCAGTCGCCCGCCAGGAGGCCGAGCACGGCGTCCACATCGGCGTCGCGGCCGAGGAACGACGTGTCGTACGAGGGCAGGTCGTCCTGTGCGCCGACCAGCGCGAGAGCCATCGACCCCGACGGGAAGATCGCGTCGTCCAGGAGCGCAGAATCGTCTGCGAGGACCATCGCCTCGAGGTCGTGGAGGCGGTCGCCGACGTCGAGGCCGGCCCCTTCGGCGAGGACCTTACGGGCGCGCTCGTAGGCTCGCAGGCTCTCGGCGCGCCGTGCGCTGCGGTAGAGCGCAAGCATCAGCAGCCACCAGCGATGCTCGCGGTAGGGCTCGGCGACGACGCCCTCCTCCATGAGCGACACGGCCGACGTGTGGTCACCCGAGCGGAGGACCGCTTCCGCGCACACCTCTCCCACCTCGGAGATGCGTTCCACCAAGCGCGAGCGGGACGCGTCGGCCTCGGGGCTGTCGACGAGATCGGCGAGGGGAACCCCCGACATGAGCGCCAAGGCACGTCGCGCGTGCGCGACAGCCGAGCCCGGCCGGGTCGAGAGGACGCGCCTTGCGGCGTCGGCTTCGGACTCGAACCACTCGGTGTCGATCTTGACGTCCGCACTGAGCCGGTAGCCGGAGGCGGTCGTCTCGATGCCGGGACCGAGAGCCTTGCGCACGCTTGCTACGTAGGTCTGCAGGGCCTTGCGAACCGTAGGTGGTGCCGACTCCCCCCAGATCGCCACGATGAGGCGATCGGCACTCACGGCCTCAGGCTTGTGCAAGGCCAGCGTCGCCACGAGCCTGCGCTCCTTGGGCGAGAGGTGCACGGCGCGTGCGTCCACCAGCAGCCGCGTCGTACCCAGGACACGAACCTCGGCAGCCGTCTCCATGGGCTCCTGCTTCCCCTCCAGCAGCGGCTACATCTTGCAGGTCCGAGCATCGCGCATCAACCTCTGACGTCTGGCCAGCGGCTTCACCGCGCCTTTACCGCAGTGTGGTGGTGTGCCGCTATCGCTGCGTAGCCCCGGCAAGATGAGCCTCTACGCTGCCGGGATCCGCGAGCGAGACGAGGTGAGGGCGTGAGTGACTGCCTGTTCTGCGACATCGCCGCCGGGACGATCCCGGCGAACAAGGTGTACGAGACCGAGACAGCGGTCGGCTTCGAGGACATCAACCCCCAGGCACCCGTCCACGTCCTGTTCATCCCGCGGGAGCACGTCGAGTCGGCGGCGGACGTCACCGAGTCCCACGCCTCGGTGCTCGTCGAGCTCTTCCGTGCGGCTGCCGGGCACGCACGTGCACGTGGGATCGCGGACGACGGCTTCCGCATCGTGACCAACGTAGGTGACCACGCCGGTCAGACCGTTCACCATCTCCACCTCCATCTCGTGGGGGGACGCCAGATGGGCTGGCCCCCCGGCTGACGCGGTCGACGTGACGTAGACTGTCCCCATCCACACCGCACCTCCGGAACTTCCGGACGCCCGCGAGGGGTGAGACGGCACTGGCTGAGACCGCCACCGACACACTGAAGATCCTCGTCCCGTCGAACGACTTGATGGTCGCTTTGTGCGGGCAGAACGACGAGTTGCTGCGGAAGATCGAGGACCGCTTCGAGGCCTACATCCTCGTGCGCGGCAACGAGATCACGGTGAGGGGATCCTCCGAGGTCGCACGCCAGGTCGAGGTCCTGTTCGAGAACCTCGTCGAGTTGCTCGAGCGGGGCCAGCGTGTCGACACCGCCGTGCTCGACCGCACGATCGCGATGGTCAAGGCCGGTGCCGCCCCGGCGGCGGTGCTCACCCACGAGGTCGTCGTCGCGCCCAACAAGACGGTGCGCCCCAAGTCCCTCGGCCAGAAGACCTACAGCGACGCCATCGAGGTGAGCACGGTCACGTTCGCGATCGGCCCGGCCGGCACCGGCAAGACCTACCTCGCCATGGCCGCCGCGATCCGCGCCTTGCAGGAGCGGCGCGTACAGCGCATCATCCTCACCCGCCCCGCGGTCGAAGCCGGCGAGAAGCTCGGGTTCCTGCCCGGCGACCTCCTCGCCAAGGTCGACCCCTACCTGCGTCCGCTCTACGACGCCCTCTACGACATGGTCGGCCCCGAACAGGCCGGACGCCTTATGGAACGGGGCACGGTCGAGGTCGCACCGCTTGCCTACATGCGCGGCCGGACGCTCAACGACAGCTTCGTGATCCTCGACGAGGCGCAGAACACATCACCCGAACAGATGAAGATGTTCCTCACCCGCCTCGGCTTCGGGTCCAAGGCCGTCGTCACCGGTGACGTCACCCAGGTCGACCTGCCGGGCAGCTCGACGTCGGGTCTGCGGGACGTGCCACGAGAGATCTTCGAGATCGAGGGTGTGTCCTACGTCGAACTGACCCGCGACGACGTGATCCGTCACCGTATCGTCGCCGAGATCGTCGACGCCTACAAGCGTCACGAGGAGCACACGGGCTCGAAGCGGAACGGTCCCGCCAAGGCCGTGCGCCGGGTGAAGTGATGGCCGAGGTCTTCTTCGCCGACGAGCAGAACACCGAGACCGTCGACGGCGCTCGCATCGCGGCGCTCGCCGGTTTCGTACTCGACGCCGAGTCCGTGACCGATCGTGCAGAGGTGTCGATCCTCGCCGTCGACGAGCCCACGATCGCGGACCTGAACTCGCGCTTCCTCAAGCGTGCCGGGCCGACCGACGTCCTCGCGTTCCCGATCGAGGACGCGCCTTGGCAGGTCGCGTCGGACGACAGCGGCGCAGACGCACCGGTGCTGCTCGGTGACGTGGTCCTCTGCCCCGGCGTAGCGCGGCGCAACGCCCCGTCTCATGCCGGCACCTTCGAGGGCGAGATCGACCTGCTCGTGGTGCACGGCCTGCTGCACCTGCTCGGCTACGACCACAACAGCGACGCCGACGCCGAGCGGATGGAGGGTAGAGAACGCAGGCTCCTCGCCCGCTTCGCTACTCGCCGGGCTGGCAGTCCCAAGTGAGCCTGCTCGACGAGCCTCCGCATACGGGCGCCATCCTGGCTGTCACGTCGGCGTACGTGGGCGCGATCGTCCTCGCGCTCGTGCTGCTCGTCTTCGCGGCAGCGTGCGCGGCCGCGGAGACGGTCATCACCAAGGCGTCGCGGACCCGCACCGAGGAGCTCGTCGCCGAGGGGAATCGGTCGGCGCGTCGCCTCCGGCGCCGCCTCGACGACCTCGTGGCAACCCGCGCGTCCCTCTCGCTCGCCGGGATCGTGGCCGTCGTTGCCGCCGTCTTCGCCGTGAGCGCGACCGTCGACGACCTCGCACGCCTGGCACGGGTCGGTGTCGGGATCGGAGTCGTCCTCGTGGCATTCACTTTGCAGCGAATCGCCGTCGCCCTCGTGAGCCGCGGCGCCGAGTCAGGTGCCGGCATCGCGGCAGCGTTCGCCGCACCCGTCGTGTTCGTGCTCAGGCCCGTGGCGGTGGCGGTCAACTCAGCGGTCGGCCTGGTCCTGCGCAGCCGTCCCGACGACGACTCACCGGCGTCCGAGCGTGAACTGCGCGAGATCATCGACCGCGCCGGTGGCGACGTCATCGAGGTGGGCGAGGCCAAGCTGCTCGACTCGGTCTTCCACTTCGGTGACACGGTCGTGCGCGAGGTGATGCGGCCCCGGCCGGACATGTTCTGCCTTGCCGCCGGAGACACGGTCGCGGATGCACTCGTGGCGGCCGCGGCACAGGGGTACAGCCGCATCCCGACCTACGGCGAGCGTGGCCTGGACGACATCAAGGGGCTCCTCTACGTGAAGGACCTTCTCGCTCGCGACGTCGACGGTGACATACGTGTCGGCGACGTCGCCCGCGAGGCCCACTTCGTCCCCGAGCAGAAGCGTTCCGCCGAGCTCCTCGCCGAGATGCAGCGCGACAAGTTCCACATGGCGATCGTGATCGACGAGTACGGCGGGACGGCGGGCCTCGTGACGCTCGAGGACCTCCTCGAGGAGCTCGTCGGGGAGATCGCCGACGAGTTCGACAGCGACGAGGATCTCGTCGAAGACCTCGAGGGCGGCCGCCTCCGCGTGGCGGGACGGCTGTCTCTGTCGGACCTCGGGCGCCACGTCGGCTTCGACGTCGACGTCGAGGACGCCGACACCGTCGGTGGCGCCATGCTCTCGCTCCTCGGGCGCATCCCGCGGGTGGGCGAGGAGGTGACGACCACCTGCGGTCGTCTCGTGTTGCGGGCCCTGCGCGTCGCAGGCCACCGCGTCGAGAAGGTCGAGGTCCTGAACCTCGTTCCTCCGGAGACGGACGACACGGGCGACGGTGGGGGGAGCGGTGGAAGCCGAGGTGCCGCGGCGTCCGGCGAGCAGTCGTGACGGCACCGGACGCCGAGGCGGTCTTCGGGTTCGTGGCCCTGATCGGCCGCCCCAATGTCGGCAAGTCCACACTCGTGAACGCCCTCGTCGGTGAGAAGGTCTCGATCGTGAGCCATGTGGCCCAGACGACGCGGACCGCCGTGCGGGCAGTCGTCAACGGCGATGGGGTCCAGATGGTCCTCGTCGACCTCCCGGGGGTCGGCAAGCCGCAGACCCTCCTCGGGGAGCGCCTCAACGACCTCGCGACTCGCATGATGGGCGAGGTCGACGTGGTTTGCTTCGTCGTCGACGCCGCCGCGGGGATCGGCATCGGCGACGCCCACCTCGCCGCACGACTACCCGCCGATGCCGCGGCTGTGTGCGTCCTGAACAAGATCGATGCCATCGGCCCGGCGCGCATCGCCGAGCAGTTGTCGGCGGCTCGGGAGTTGCGCGACTTCGATGCGTACGTGCCCGTGTCGGCGCTCGCATGCGACGGTGTCGAGGTCGTCGCCGACGAGCTGCGCTCCCGGCTCCCGCCCGGTGAGGCGATGTTCCCCGACGACATGGCCACCGACCAGACCGAGTCCCATCTGATCGCCGAGTTGGTACGCGAGCAGTACCTGCTGCGAATGCGCGAGGAGCTGCCGCACTCGATCGCCGTCATGGTCGACGACATCGAAGGTCTTTACGATCCCGATCCCGACGAGATCCTCCGGGTGGATGCCACCGTGTACGTCGAGCGCGAGTCCCAGAAGGGGATGGTCGTCGGCAAGGGCGGCGCGATCGTCAAGGATGTCGGAACGGCAGCACGCCTGCAGGCCGAGGCGCTCCTCGGCCGCCGCATGTACCTGCATCTGCGCGTGCGGGTCTCCAAGGACTGGCAACGCCGCGCCGACCGGCTCTCGCGCCTCGGCTACTGACCCTCAAAACCCCCAAACGCGGGTGGCTTGTGTCGTCAGCGGGTCATCCGGCCCGCGTTTGGGGTGGGGCCCCCCTGACCCCCAAACGCGGGTGGCTTGTGTCGTCAGCGGGTCATCCGGCCCGCGTTTGGGGTGGGGCCCCCTGCAAACGCGGGTGGTTTGTGTCGTCAGCGGGTCATCCGGCCCGCGTTTGGGGTGGGGGGCCGTCAGGTCAGGTCAGGCGAGACCGTCGACGAGGGACGCGAGGCGGAAGTCGGCGTCGGTCAGACCACCCTGGGAGTGGGTGGACAGGCGCAGCGTGACCTTGTTCCAGCGGATGTCGATGTCGGGGTGATGGCCCATCTCCTCGGCGAGGGCGCCGACAGCGTTCACGAGCTCGAGCGCGCCGGCGAAGTCCTTGCGGGTCACGACCTTGACGATCTCGTCACCGTCGCGGGACCACTTCACGGACTCGAGCCGTCCCGCGATCTCGTCGTCCTCGAGCAGCGTCATGGCAACCTCCCGGGCAGCGTGCATCTCCGTGGCAATCCTGCCCGGCATCGGCCGCGACTGCTACGCGGGCACCGGCAAGGTCAGCATGCTCGGCCGCCGATCCAGACCGGCGTAGCGCACGTCTTTACCGATGCTTTACCGGTTGCTGCTTCTGTGGCCCGGAACGGCCCGAACAGTGGGCTCGAGGAGAACGGGAGGGCGACGATGAGGACACGAGGTAGAAGCGCGCTCAGTCGCGGATTCGTCGCTGTCGCAGCGGCATGCATAGCCATCCCGGCGTTGTCCAGCCTCACGGTCACAGCGGCGGCAGCCGCGCCTGCAGCGGACGCCGCCCAAGCGGCAGCCGCAGCACCGGCCACGGCTGCGGGCACCGTGGCCCCGAACGCGGCAGCCGACACTTCCAGACCCGACCCGACCAGTCCCGAGCAACGTGCCGCGCTGGCGGAGCGGCACTCGGCGAACCGCGATGCAACCGACCAGAACGCCCGTACCCACGGGTACTCGGCATCGGAGGCCGCAGCGGATGTGAGGCCGGCCAACGCGCCGACGGGGGAACGCACGGCCGCGAGCGAGTCGCTGTCGGTGACGAAGAACTTCCGGAACACGACAGCGCAGGCGGTGAGCTCGACGCTGGCCGAGCCCTCGGCGGCGAACGACAGCCGTGACGTGGTCTACGGGGGGAACACCTACCTGTCGCAGTCCACCAACAGCGGGTCCACGTGGACGGCCGAGTCGATCCCGGCAGGCCCGTCGGACGCCCCCAGCGCGTGCTGCGATCTGGACGCCGTCCACCACCCCGGGCTCGACACGACGTTCACCACGGTCCTCTACACGAACTCCGCCCAGACGAACGGCGTGGTGCGCATCAACGTCCGCAACGCCAGGACGGCGGGAGTCGACTGCAGCTACGACATCGACCCAGGAGGAACAGCCAACAACATCCTTCCCGACTACCCCCACATCGCCGTCGGCGGCACGTTCCTCTACCTGTCCATGAACCTGATGACGAACGGCAGCACCTGGGCGGGAGCACGCATGATGCGGATCACCGCCTCCCAGCTCGCCGCCTGCACGACCGCTTCCACGCGCACGTTCAACCAGAGCACCGGAAGCCAGCGTGTCTGGGTCCCTGTCGAAGGCGCGACGACGACGATGTTCTGGGGACAGCTCGACGACTCGACGACCTTGCGGATCTTCAGTTGGCCGGAGGCGACCACCTCGGTGTCCCAGACCACGCGCACGGTGTCGGCGAGCGCCTTCAACAACCCGGACTGCCGTGGCGGCACCGGCAACTTCGACTTCATCGAGCGGGCCACGGCCTTCAGCATCACGGGATTCCGGCTCAGAGGCGCAACCGGCGGTGGTCAGCTCTCGTTCTTCTGGCCGTCCTCACCCAACGGGTCGTTCACCCAGGCATACGTACGGGGCGCACAACTGTCGACTTCCACCCTCACCGTCCTCTCCCAGCCGGTGATCTTCAACCAGGGCTTCTGCTTCGGCTTCCCCGTCATCGGTGCGAACAGCGACGGCGAGCTCGCCCTGTCGATCGCGACGGGGGGCAAGGCAGGCGGTGGCGGAACCGCAGCCCATGGTGACGTCGGAGTCGACGACTCGTCATCGTCGGGTGTCTCTTTCAGCCCCCTGACGATCACGGCAACCGCTACGCACAACCGCAGCGACGGTCGATACGGCGACTACTTCACCGTACGCAACAACGACCGTTGCGCCAAGACGTGGACGGCCACCAACTACGGACTGCTGAACGGCAACACGACGTCGGCCCACGTGAATGCCCGCTACGTGGAGTTGCAGAGCTCGACCGAGCCCACCTGCCCGACATGATGCGGCGGTAGTCGCCATCTGAGCCGATGGGAGGCAGCCGGGTCGCCGCCTGCGGCCCGGCTGCCGCTCTTCGTTCGCGAGCCTGTCAACTACACCGGTGTAGTTTCGCCCGATGGGGCTGTACAAGGACCACGGTGCGGTGATGCGCACGATGCGCCTCGGCGAGGCCGACCGCATCGTGACGATCCTCACCCACGACCACGGCAAGGTGCGGGCCGTGGTCAAGGGCGTCCGCAAGACCAAGAGCCGCTTCGGCGCCCGCCTCGATCCCTTCGGACACGTCGACCTCATGTTGTGGGAGGGGCGCGGCGAGCTCCAGACCGTGTCCCAGGCCGAGATCGTCGCGTCGTACGCCGACCTGCGCCACGATTACGACGCCTACGCCGCGGCCCAGCTCATGTGCGAGGCAACCGACGTCGTGGCGCCGGACTCGGAGTCGAACCCACGTCTCTTGCGGCTCCTGCTGGCAGGCTGGCGCGCCCTCGCCGGCCACGTGCGTGCGGGTACGGAGGTGCCCCACGTCCTGCGGTCGGCGTTCCTGCTGAAGCTGCTCGGCGTGAGCGGGTTCGCCCCGGGACTGCGAAACTGCATGGCGTGTGGGGGTGAGGACGGCCTGTCCGCGTTCGGCATCGACGCCGGGGGAGTGCTGTGCTCGAGTTGTCGCAGCCCCTCCGACGTCGGGCTCGCCCCGGAATCGGTCCGACTCCTCCAGGACCTGTGGCGCACCCCGCTCGACGCGATCGTCGACGTCCACGCAGGCGAGGTCGACGGGATCGTCGCGCGGGCTGCCGAGTACCATCTCGACCGCCGCTTGCGCAGCCTCGCTGCGACCTGACTCACGGAACCAGCAGTGGCACCTCCCGAGCCCGACCGAGCCGAGATCTGCCGCCGTTTCGGCATCGACGCCGCCGACATACCGCGTCACGTGGCGCTGATCCTCGACGGCAACGGACGCTGGGCGGCGCGGCGCGGGCTGCACCGAACCGAGGGCCACCGCCGCGGTGAGCCTGCGCTCTGGGACGTCGTCGAAGGGGCACTCGCGCTCGGCATCGAGTGGATGACGGTCTACGTCTTCTCCACCGAGAACTGGAACCGGCCCGAAGAGGAGGTCGAGTTCCTGCTGTGGTTCAACCGCGACATCCTGTTGCGGCGCCGCGAGGAGTGCCTCCGCAAGGAGATCCGGATCCGGTTCATGGGGCGGCGATCGCGGCCCGTACCCAAGGCGCTCGTCGACACCATCGCGGAGTCGGAAGCACTCACCGGCCGGTGTCGCCGGCTCAACCTGACGTTCGCGTTCAACTACGGCGGGCGGGCGGAGATCGTGGACGCCGTGCGGGAGATAGCGGCCCTCGCCGTCGCCGGCGAGATCGACCCGCGGAGGATCTCCGAGCGCACGATCGCGCGTCACCTGTACGTGCCGGAGATGCCCGACCCGGACCTTCTCGTGCGCTCGAGCGGCGAGATGCGCATCTCGAACTTCCTGCTATGGCAGTCCGCGTACACCGAGTTCCTGTTCCCACGGCGACTCTGGCCCGACTTCCGACGTCGCCACCTCTACGAGGCCGTCGCGCGCTACCAGAACCGCGAGCGCCGCTACGGCGGTGTCATCGACTGAGACGCGCGTACGCTTGCTGCCGATGGAAGACGCGCAGGAACCCGCCGGCACGCCGACTTGGTCACAGGAGACCTGGCAACAGCCCACCGTGCCCGGGCAACCCCGAGCAGCGCCCTACTGGGGCCCCCAGAGCGGGGTCGGAGCCTTCGATCCGACCGACGTGGTCGGCCGCAGGGTCGGCGCTGCGATCGTGGACTCGATCATCCTGATCGTGCCCCAGCTCCTGATCTTCTTCGCGCTGATGTGGCAGCCGATCTTCGGCGACGGCGGCCTCGTCGACCAGGTCGACCGGGCATCGCGTTCGCGCGCTGCACCACCGCCGGCGATGACGGGCGAGTTCATGTCGCGGTACCTGATCTCGATCGCCGTCATGTGGACGGTGATGTTCCTCTACTACTTCGTCACGGAACGGACCCTGCAGGGCAGCCCCGGCAAGCTCGTCTTCGGGCTCCGCGTCGTCGGCAGCACCGGCGCGGCGCCGATCACATGGGGCCAGAGTGCGATCCGCAACGCCCTCCGCGTCCTCTTCGACAGCAGCTTGATCGCGTTGATCGTCATCCTCGTCTCCAAGGGCCACCGCCGCGTCGGCGACATGGCCGCCCACACGCTCGTGATCGACAAGACCAACGTGGGCCGCTTCGTCGAGATCTACCCGCCTGCGGGCGTCCCGCCGTGGGAGCCGGCGCGGGCGGGACAACCCTTCGTCGCACCACCGATGCCCGGTGCGGTCTGACCGCCCCGCCGCGGCGCAACGACGCCGGCGGCCAGGCCCGGGCACGGCGGAACTTGCCCGGCCCGCTGCCGGATCGTTAGCTTCGATCGGCTGTCCGGAGCGCGCCGTGTCTGGCCGGCTCCGCGCAGGATGACGATGACCGACGCGCACGACACGATCACGAGCGTCGTCACCTCCCCGCCGTCGCTACAGCACGAGCCCGGTGATTCCGGCGCTCCCGGCGCAGGTGATGACGCCGACGCAGTGCCAGCGAGCGCACCCACCGGCGGGGACAGGCCGAGCCGGACCGCGTGGGTGGGATCGGGGCGCAGCCGCGGTGCAACGCTGCGGCGCGCCTTGCTCGGTGGAGTCGTGGTCGCCGGATCCTTCGCCGTACTCGTCACGGCGGCTGCCTACGCAGACGCGACGCTGCAGGGCGAGCGGGTGATCGCAGGCGTGCGCATGGGCCCGGTGGACCTGGGCGGCAAGAGCCCCGACGAGGCGCGTGCGACGATCGGTGCCTACTCGGACTCGCTCCTGGGGACTCCCGTGCCGGTCACGGTCGAGGACACCGTGATCCAGGTCGACCCGCGCCAGTTCGGCTTCTCCGTCGACGTGGACGGCGCCGTCGAGGCTGCGATGGCAGTCGGCCGCTCCGGGTGGCCGCTCGCGCGGGGCTGGGACTGGTTCACCGAACGCGATGTCTCCGTGCCACTGCACATCGATGATGCCGTCCTGAACGAGCAGATCGAATCGATCCAGTTCGGCGGGAAGATCGAACCGGTCGAGCCGCAGGTCTCGGTCGAGGACGGTGAGTTCCAGTTCGACGACCCCGTGACCGGCCACGACATCGTCGTCGACGACGCGCGGCAACGCCTGACCGAAGCCGTCGAGCGGAATCCCCACCCGCGGATCCGTTTCCCCGTCGCCGACATCCCGACGCGCTTCACCGCCGAGAACGCCCGCGCCGCTGCGGACGCGGCCCAGGGACTGCGGGGGAGGTCCATCCACGTCGAGCTCGAGGGGCTCGCGGCTGCCGACCTGGCGGCCGGCGGCGTCGACGACATGATCAACGGGATCCCCGGAGACGACGGCTACCGGGTCGGTATCGACGAGCCGAGCCTGCGCAAGGGCATGCAGAAGCTCTTCGGCAACGTCGGGACGCCTACCGTGGACGCGGCCTTCGATCTCAGCGACGGCACGATTAGGTACGTCGAAGGGACACCCGGGTTCGGCTGCTGTGTGCCCGGCAGCGCGGCGCAGCTCGAGCAGGCTCTCGATTCCGGAGCGAAGGCGGTGACGTTGCAACCCGGTGAGAAGCCGCCCAAGCTCACGGTCACCGACCTGAAGGCGATGGGGCCGATCCAGAAGCTGAGCGAGTTCACGACCCGCCACAAGTGCTGTGAGGCGCGTGTCGAGAACATCCACAAGGCGGCGGACACGATCCGCAGCGACGTCGTGATGCCGGGCGAGCAGTGGTCGATGAACGAGGCTCTCGGTGGTCCGCGCAAGAAGAGCGACGGGTGGGCGCTGGCGCCCTCGATCGCGGACGGCGAGCACAAGGACAGCCCCGGTGGCGGGATCAGCCAGGTGGCGACGACGACCTACAACGCCCTGTTCTACGCGGGTATCCAGGTCGACCAGCACAAGCCGCACAGCCAGTACTTCACGCGGTACCCCAAAGGCCGCGAGGCCACCCTCGGGTACCCCTATCCCGACCTCAAGTTCACCAACGACACCCCGGGACCGCTCGTGATCTGGACGTCCTACACCGACACCAGTGTGACCGTGAGCATGTGGGGCACTCCCGACGGCAGGGTCGTCACCGAGTCCGATCCCAAGCTCGGCCACCGTGGGAGCTGTACGACGGTCGACATCGTGCGGACCATCGCGTGGCCCGACGGGCGCCAGAAAGAGGAACACGTCGACACCGAGTACCAACACGGCGGGCCCTGCGTACCGGACAAGCCCTCCGCCGATGCGGGCACGAGCGGCAAGTCCGGGAGCAACACCGACTAGGACGCCGGCACGTCATCCTGCCCGCGTTTGGGGGTGGGCCTGTCCCAAACGCGGGCGGTTTGTCTCGCTGGCGGGTCATCCTGCCCGCGTTTGGGTGCGGGCCTGTCCCAAACGCGGGCGGTTTGTCTCGCTGGCGGGTCATCCTGCCCGCGTTTGGGTGTGGGTTTGGGTGTGGGCCTGTCCCAAACGCGGGCGGGCGAGGGTCGCGGCGGGTCCGAGACGGTCCTCGATACGCAGCATCTCGTTCCACTTCGCGGTGCGTTCACCACGGACGATCGAGCCGACCTTGAGACCGTCGGCGCCCCAGCCCAAGGCGAGGTGGACGATCGTGACGTCTTCGGACTCACCCGAGCGCGCCGACACGATCGTCTCCCATCCCGCCTTACGGGCCGCGTCGAAGGCGGCCTTGGCCTCGGTGAGGGTGCCAACCTGGTTCGGCTTCACGAGGAGCGCGTTGGCCGCCCCCACCCGGGCGGCCGTCTCGACGCGGGCGGCGTCCGTGACCGTGAGGTCGTCGCCCACCACCTGCACGCGGTCGCCGACCGCGGCAGTGAACGCCGCGAAAGCATCGAGGTCGTCCTCGGCGAGGGGATCCTCGACCGACACGACCGGGAAGCGGTCGATCCAGCCGGTGAGGCGGTGGGTCCAAGCGCCCGAGTCGAGCGCGTCGGCATCGGCAGTGAGTGTGTAACACCCGTCGCGGCCGAACTCGGAGGACGCGACGTCCAGCGCGATCGCCACGTCGCGTCCCGGTTCGAACCCGGCACGCTCGATGCCCGCCGTGAGCGCCGCGATGGCCGCCTCGTTGCCGTCGACGTCGGGCCAGTGACCGCCCTCGTCGGCGACCCCGTGGGCGCCACCCCCGGCCTCGGCGAGCACGATGCCAGTGGCCCGGTGGCACGCGGCAACCCACTCGAGGGCCTGGCGGAACGTCGCGGCGCCCACGGGCACGACCATGAAGTCCTGCAGATCGACGCGCCGGCTCGCGTGGGCCCCGCCTCCGATCACCTGCACCTCGGGCATCGGCAACTCCATACGATCGCCGCTCGGCGCGCCTCTGTCGCGGATCCAGCGCCACAACGGCACACCCGCCGCCGCGGCCGCCGCGTGCGCGACCGCCATCGACGTCGCGACCAACGCGTTGCCTCCGAGGCGGGAGCGGTCGTCGCTGCCGTCCGCATCGACGAGCACCTCGTCGACACCCTCCTGGTCAACGGCGTCGCGGGAGCGCAGGGCACGAGCCAAGACGGCGTCGACACCCGCGACGGCGCGGGTCACCCCGAGGCCGTCCAAGCGGGTGCCCCCGTCGCGCAGATCGACCGCCTCGCCCCTGCCGCGAGACGCGCCCGCCGGGGCGATCGCGCGCCCGCGTGCCCCCCCGGCCAGCTCGACCTCGACCTCGATCGTGGGCCGCCCGCGTGAGTCCCACACCTCGCGTCCCCGCACGGACGTGATCGCCGTCGAATCCGCGTTCGTCATCACACCCGCGCCCTCACGTCGTCGTACCAGGTCCGGGCCAGATCGGCCGTGGACCTCGAGTCGCCGGCCCGCAGTGCCTCGACCGCCAGGTGGCGTGTGGCCTCACGGCCCGACTCGTCGAGGTACTCCACCGGTGACTTGCCGTCGACGCGTGCGAGGAGCAGGGCGGGGAGGAGGCGGGCCGCCCGCGCGTCGAGTGCGCCTGGGTCCTCCCAGTCGACGCCCGCGACGTATGCAGACGCGAACGCTTCACGACATGCCGCGTAGCCGTCCGTGAACTCGGGGTGCCAGCGTGCCTTGAGGAGCAGGTGCGTGTCGGCGAAGGCGACGTCGAAGGCCGGGTCGCCCCACCACGCCGTCTCGGCGTCGACGAAGACAGGTCCTCTCCCGGTGACGAGGACGTTCTTGGGGCTGAGGTCACCGTGGACGAGAGCGCAGCGGATGGCGAGGAGGTCGTCGGCGATCGCGGCGAGCGGCTCCGCGACCTCGGGGCGTGCCCGTGCCGTCGCCTCGAGGTAGGGCTCGACCCGCAGCGCTCGGAAGAGCGCCTCCGTGTCGAACGCCGCTGCGGTAGCGGCGTCCGCGGCGGTCGTCGCGTGGATGCGGGCGACGAGAGCGCCGACAGACGCCGCGAAATCCGGATCGCAGCGTCCCGCGGCCAGTTCCGCCTTCCACGTCGGCGCGCTGGCGAGGTCTTCCATCGCGAACACGTGAGCGCCCGGGTCGTCGGCGAGAACCGCGGGCACGGCAGCCATCACGATCGACCGTGCCCGGCGCAGCCATCGCACCTCGTTCTCGCTGCGCTCGAGGGGAGCCTCCCAGACGGCCTCGACGCGCAACCGTGGCAGCGCGGTCTTGATCACCGCCGAGGCGCCGGGCCACGTCGCGCGCCGGACGTCGGACGAGACCCCCCCGGCAAGCGGGTGGATCTCGACCACGGCGCCTTCGGGGACGGTGCCGCTCGCCCGCAAGCGGGCGAGGATCGACTCGACAGCGGTGTCACACGGGCCGGTGTCCGGCATCAGCCGTCCAATGTCGCGGTGGATCGATCAGTCGGCGGGCGCGAAGTCCGGCGCGATTGTGGTCGTACCCGCACCCGGTGCTGCCGTCGTCGGAGCCTCGGTCGTGGGTACGGCCGTAGTCGTCGGCACGGTGGTGACGGTGGTCGGAGTCGTGGTGGTGGGCCGGGTCGTCGTCACAGGTGAGGTCGTCGTCGTGGGGGCTCGGCCACCGCGCACCACGAACATGACCGTGAGAGCGGCGACGAGGGCGACGAGCACGACCACGAGCCCCCACAACAGAGCGTTCGACCCGCGCGCCGGCCCTGGGGGCGCGCCCGCCTGGATTGGAGGTGCATGCGCCGCCCCGGTGAACTCGCCGGCCGGCTCGACAGCACCGGCACCGGGGGTGGATCCGACAGAGCCGGGATCGAAGCCGGTCGTGTACGCGGCGGTCGCGTCTGCGACGGGCTGGGTGGCGTGCGCCGGCTGGTACGGAGCCGGCTCCACGGGAGCTGCAGGAGGGACCGGCGCCTGAGGGGGTTCGGGGTAGTAGCCCTGGGGCACGCCGGGGTGCTGGGGGTCCATCTGCGCGCAGTGTACCTACAGCCTCGCGTGCCACGCCGCGAGTACCACCGAGAGGCGCTCCTATGATTCGGCCCATGCCGGAGCCCAACGACGCCGTGGTGTTCGACCTCGACACGATCGTGAACCTGTGCAAGCGGCGCGGGTTCGTGTTCCCGTCGTCGGAGATCTACGGAGGTCTCGGATCGACGTGGGACTACGGCCCCTACGGCGTCGAGCTGAAGCGCAACGTCAAGGAGCAGTGGTGGCGCTCCATGGTGCAGCTCCGCGACGACGTCGTCGGTATCGACGCCGCGATCCTCATGGCCCCCCGTGTCTGGGAGGCGTCGGGACACCTGGCGACCTTCACCGACCCCCTCGTCGACTGCAAGGTGTGCAAGCGGCGCTTCCGTGCCGACCAGCTCGACGACCGCGACTGCCCCAACAACAAGAAGGGCTGCGAGTTCACCGAGGCGCGCGAGTTCAACCTGATGTTCAAGACGTTCCTCGGCCCCGTCGAGGACGACTCCTCGGTCGTGTACCTGAGGCCCGAGACTGCTCAGGGCATCTTCGTCAACTTCGCCAACGTGCAGACGACGAGCCGCAAGAAGCTCCCTTTCGGGATCGCGCAGGTGGGCAAGAGCTTCCGCAACGAGATCACGCCGGGGCGCTTCGTGTTCCGCACGCGTGAGTTCGAGCAGATGGAGATGGAGTTCTTCTGCACGCCCGAGGATGCCGACAAGTGGTACTCGTACTGGCGTGAGGAGCGGCGTGCCTGGTACGAGCGCCTCGGCATGCGGACCGAGCGCCTCCGCATGCGTGACCACGACTCCGAGGAGCTGAGCCACTACTCGTCCAAGACCGTCGACGTCGAGTACGAGTTCCCGTGGGGCTGGGGTGAGCTCGAGGGCATCGCCCACCGTGGCGACTTCGACCTCAGGCAGCACTCGGAGTTCTCCGGCAAGGACCTGAGCTACTTCGACCCCGCGACGGAGCGGCGCTTCCTTCCCCACGTCATCGAGCCGGCGGCGGGGGCGGACCGCACTGCGATGGCGTTCCTGCTCGACGCGTACGACGAGGAGGAGGTGCGTGGCGAGAAGCGTGTCGTGTTGCACCTGCACCCGCTTCTCGCCCCGGTCAAGTGCGCCGTGCTGCCGTTGAGCCGCAACCCCGACCTCGTGCCGGTCGCCCGCAAGCTCGCGGACTCGATCCGCCCGATCGCGATGATCGACTACGACGACGCCGGCTCGATCGGCAAGCGCTACCGGCGCCAGGACGAGCTCGGCACGCCCTTCTGCGTCACGGTCGACTTCGAGTCGATCGAGGACGATGCCGTGACCATCCGCGACAGGGACACGATGGCCCAGGAACGGATCCCGATCGCCGACGTGGGTGCTGAGGTGATGCGTCGTCTCGCACAGGAGTGAGCTGAGCGGAAGGACCACCACCACGTTGGGGGAACGATGAGCGTCCGCTTCGTCTTCGACTTCAAGGAGAGCGCCGAGCCCGACGCGGTCCTGCTCGGCGGCAAGGGTGCCGGTCTCGCGGCCATGACCTCACTCGGCCTGCCGGTACCACCGGGGTTCACGATCACGACCGAGGCCTGCAGGCACTACCTGCGGACCGGTACGGTGCCCGAGGGCCTCACCGACGAGATCACCGACCACGTGCACGGGCTCGAGGCCGCGACGGGGCGCCGGTTCGGGGATCCCTCCGACCCGCTGCTGGTCTCGGTCCGCTCGGGCGCGGCGCAGTCGATGCCGGGGATGATGGACACGATCCTCGACATCGGCCTCGACGACGACGTCGTCGAGGGGCTCGCGAAGCTCGCGGACGACCGGCGCTTCGCACTCGACGCGTACCGGCGGCTGGTCCAGATGTTCGGCCGCGTCGTCCGTGGCGTGCCCGGCGAGGCGTTCGAGGAGCGTCTGGCCCGGGCCGGCGACGCACCAGACGCCACGGTGCTCGCCACGGTCGTCGCCGACTTCAAGGGGATCTACTCCGACCACACCGGCGAGCCGTTCCCGGCCGACCCCTACGTGCAACTGATCGGTTCGGTCGAGGCGGTTTTCAAGTCGTGGAACGCGCGCCGCGCCCGTGACTACAGGCGACTCAACGGCATCGGCGACGACGCCGGCACCGCAGTCAACGTCCAGACGATGGTCTTCGGCAACCGCGGCCCGAACTCGGGTACCGGCGTCGCGTTCACGCGCGATCCCAACACCGGTGAGCGCACGCCGATGATCGACTTCCTCGGGAACGCGCAGGGCGAGGACGTCGTCGCGGGAACGCACAAGACCGTGGACCGTGACGTGTTCGCCGCGGAGTTCCCCGAGCAGGAGCGTGAGCTGCAGCGCACGATGCAGCTACTGGAGCGGCGCGAGCGGGACGTGTGCGACCTCGAGTTCACGATCGAGGACGGCCACCTCTGGCTCTTGCAGGTCAGGCGGGCGAAGCGCACCGCCCCGGCTGCCGTCCGCATCGCCGTCGAGCTCGCGGACGAGCGCATGATCGACCGCGACGAGGCACTGCTGCGGGTGACACCCGCGCAACTGGACCAGCTCCTGCACCCACGCTTCGATCCCGACGCCGACCTCGACGTGCTCGCCCGCGGGGTCGCGGCATCCCCGGGAGCAGCCACTGGCGCGGTCGTCTTCGACCCCGACGTCGCCGAACGGCACGGCCGCCACGGCAACGCCGTGATCCTGGTGCGCGAGGTGACGTCACCCGACGACCTCCACGGAATGGCCGCGTCACGGGGGATCCTCACGGCCCAGGGTGGCAACCTCAGCCACGCAGCGATCGTGGCCAAGGGCATGGGCATCCCAGCCGTGTGCGGCGCCGACATCGCCATCGACTACACCCGGCGCACGCTGACGGCGCGAGGCCGCACGGTGGGCGAGGGCGAGATCGTCTCGATCGACGGTTCGGGTGGACTCGTGTGCCTCGGCCAGGTGCCGGTGATCATGCCCGAGCCCGGTGAGCACTTCGAGCGCCTCCTCGGGTGGGCGGACCAGAGGCGCCGCTTGGGTGTGCGTGCCAACGCCGACTTGCCGACCGACTGCGAGAACGCGCGTCGCCTCGGAGCCGAGGGGATCGGGTTGTGCCGCACCGAGCACATGTTCCTCGGCGACCGTCTCCCGCTGCTACGGCGCTACATCATGAGCGGCTACGACGAGAAGCACCTGCACCCGATCCGAGAGCAGCAGCAGGTCGACTTCGTGGGGATCCTCGAGGCGATGGACGGCCTCCCCGTGACGATCCGTCTCCTCGACCCGCCTTTGCACGAGTTCCTCCCCGACCTCGACGACCTTCTCGTGCGCCATGCCCGCGGTGAGGCGACGCCCGAGGAGCTCGAGCAGATCCCGGTAGTGCGCGGCCTGCAGGAAGAGAACCCGATGCTGGGCCTGCGCGGCTGCAGGCTCGGGATCACGCACCCGAGCCTGTACCGCATGCAGGTGGCGGCGATCGCGTGGGCGGCGGTGCGGCGGGTCCGCGATGGTGGCCATCCGATCGTGGAGATCATGATCCCGCTGGTGTCGGAGGTGCGCGAGCTCGAGTTCCTGCGACGCCACGTCGAGGAGGTGTGGGATGCGGCGATGTCGGAGTCGGGCGAGGACATCCCCGTAAGGATCGGCACGATGATCGAGGTACCGCGCGCCGCACTCACGGCGGGGGAGATCGCGTCGGCTGCTGATTTCTTCAGCTTCGGGACCAACGACCTCACCCAGATGACATGGGCGTTCAGCCGCGACGACGCGCAGCGCCATTTCTTCGAGGCCTATCTCGAGGACGGTCTCCTACCCGTGAATCCCTTCGACGTGCTCGACGCGGCGGGTGTCGGGCGGTTGGTGGCGATCGCAGCCGCCGACGGCCGGGCCACCCACCCGGGCCTTCACCTCGGTGTCTGCGGCGAGCACGGCGGTGACCCGAGATCGGTGCAGTTCTTCCACGACACCGGCCTCGACTACCTGAGTTGCTCCCAGTTCAGAGTGCCGATGGCGCGCCTCGCGGCCGGGCAGGCCGCAATCCGAGCCGAGACCCGGCCCGAGCCCCGACCCGAGCCCTGACCCGCCCGGACGTGCCCCAGACTGCAAACGCGGGTGGTCTGGGTCGTGTGCGGGCCGGGTTGCCCGCGTTTGGGGGTGCCCGAGACCGCAAACGCGGGTGGTCTGGGTCGTGTGCGGGTCGGGTTGCCCGCGTTTGGGGGTGCCCGAGACTGCAATCGCGGGTGGTCTGGGTCGTGTGCGGGCCGGGTTGCCCGCGTTTGGACGTGCCCGGATCCGGTGTCGCAGGCGGGCCCTAGGGTGATGTGATGTCAGCGCGAGCGACACCGACCGCACCAGCACCGCCCGGCCCACGCCACGACGTGCGCCTCCGCACCGAGGCGTGGGAGGCCGAGCGCCTCGCGGGCGGCGCCACGCGCAGCACCGGAGCAGGCGATCGCGATCGCCCCGAACCCCCCGACCCGTTGCGGACAGCGTTCCAGCGCGACCGTGACCGGATCCTGCACTCGCCGTCGTTTCGCCGTCTCAAGCACAAGACCCAGGTCTTCATCAGCCCCGACGGCGACCACTTCCGTACCCGCCTCACACACACCCTCGAGGCGACCCAGATCGCGCGCACCATCGCCCGCTCGCTCGCACTCAACGAGGACCTCGCCGAGGCGATCTGCCTGGGCCACGACCTCGGTCACACACCCTTCGGCCACCTCGGCGAGACCGTCCTCACCGAGATGCTCGGCCGACCCTTCCACCATGCCGCGCACTCGGTGCGCATCGTCGAGGTTCTCGAGGCGAAGCCTGCGGGGCTCAACCTCACCGCCGAGGTGCGCGACGGGATGGTCCACAGTTCCTGGAACCAGCCGGAGCCCTCGACCCACGAGGCGTGGGTTGTCCGCTTCGCGGACCGCATCGCCTACCTCAACCACGACGTCGACGACGCTCTCGCCGCCGGGATCCTCGACGAGGCTGAGATCCCGCCCGACGTCGGCGCGATCCTCGGCACCACGTCGAGCGAGCGGATCACGACCCTGGTCACCGACCTCGTCGAGGCTTCGGACGTCTCGGAGCCCTTCGGGAGTTGCGCAGGCTTGCGCATGAGCCCTCACGTCTTCACGGTCATGGACGGCCTGCGTGATTTCATGTTCGAACGGGTCTACCTGTCGCCGGAGTTGCAACGCGAAACCGAACGCGCATCAGCGCTCCTGCGCAACCTGATGCAGTGGTACCTCGCGGATCGGTCGCGTCTGCCCGAGTCGGCCGGCGTCGCCGGCGACTCCTACGAGCAGCGCGTGGCCGACTTCATCGCCGGGATGACCGACCGTTTCGCGGTCGCCACCTACGAGTCGATCTTCCTGCCGCACTCTCCGGCGGGTCCCGGCGAGGCCCTTCCGCGTTAGGTCGCCGGTAGGCTGGGTCACCAATGGCAGGGCGGATACTGCGCGAGGACGTCGAGCGCGTCAGGTTGGCGAACGACATCGTCACCGTCGCCTCCGAGAGGGTGGCTCTCAAGCGGAGCGGGCGCCGCTTCGTCGCGCGTTGCCCGTTCCACGACGAGAAGACCCCGTCGTTCTCGATCAACCCCGAGCTCGGCCGGTACTACTGCTTCGGCTGTCAGGCATCCGGTGACGTGATCCAGTTCGTCGCGGACCTCGACGGTCTCGACTTCGTCTCCGCGGTCGAGCAGCTCGCGCAACGGGGTGGCGTCGAGCTCCACTACGAGAACGAGTCCGCCGCCGACCGGTCACGGCGGCGCATGAAGCCGCGGCTGACCGAGTGCCTCGCCGCAGCGATCGATCACCACCACGAGTTGCTGTTGCGCTCACCCGACGCCGCCGCCGCCCGCGCCTACCTGAGCTCGCGGGGTCTCGGCAAGGAGGTCGCAACCGAGTTCCGCATCGGCTGGGCCTCTGCGGACTGGGATGGGTGTTGCCGTCACCTCAGGGCACAGGGGTTCCGCGAGGAGGAGGTCCGCGGCTGCGGTGTCGGCCTCGAGTCGTCGCGGGGAAACCTCATCGACCAGCTTCGGGACAGGGTGATCTTCCCGATCTTCGACGCCCAGGGACAGCCCGTCGCGCTCGCCGGTCGGGTGCTCGAGTCCGGGAGCGACCAGCCCAAGTACAAGAACTCGCCCGAGACCGATCTCTACAAGAAGTCCCGCACGCTCTACGGGCTCAACTGGGCGCGTGCCGATGTGGTGTCGATGGGCGAGGTGATCGTCGTCGAGGGCTACACCGACGTGATCGGATTCCACCAGGCCGGGGTCAGACAGACGGTCGCCACCTGTGGGACCGCTCTCGGCGAGGACCATCTGCGCCTGATCAAGCAGTACACACCGCGTGTCGTGCTCGCCTTCGACGCCGATGCGGCCGGTGAGATGGCGACCGAGCGTGTCTTCGACATCACGGCCAGACTCGGCCTCGACGTGTGGGTCGCGACGATGCCGCCGGGGCGCGATCCCGCCGACGTGGCCGCCGAGGGACCCGAGGCGGTGGCTGCAGCGCTCGCCAAACGACGACCGCTGCTCGAGTTCAAGTTGGACCGCGAGCTCGCGCGTGCCGAGCTCGGCAGCGCGGCGGGGGAGGCTCGCGCTCTCGACGCCGCCGCCAGGGTGATCGCCATGCACCCCGACACCAAGGTCCGTTACGCCGCGGCGCGTGGCCTTGCGCGCAGGATGCGTGATGTGGACGAGGTCCTGGTGGGGCGCCGTGTCGACGAGCTGCGTCGCGAGCTCGAGGCGCAGGCCGGCGCCGAGCGCCGCAGCGGCTCCCGGCAGGTGAGAGATTCGGGCAGCGAGACGCAGGTCAGGATGACCCGGATCGAAGGCCAGGCGCTCGCGATGCTCCTGCAGCGACCCGCGGACTTCATGGCCGAGGTCCCCGATGTCGACGCGTCGTGGTTCGGCTCGGAAGCGGCTGCGAAGGTCGCCACGGCGCTGCTCGCCGCGCTCGCCGAGCTCCCCCGCGGCACGGACGAGCCCGTTCGCGTCGACTCCCTCCCCACGGACCTGGCACCGATCCTCGCCCGCTTGGCGGTCGTCGACCTGGAGGGCATCGAGGATCCCGAGATGGCGGCCCACGAGGCCGCCCGCTCGCTGCGGCGCAACTGGGTCGATCGCACGATCGCGGACCTCCAACGTGCCATGGACCGTGCCGAGGCCGAAGGCGACCTCGACACCATGCAGCGCCTGGATGCAGAACTGGTACCGTTCATCGAACGACGCCAGCGTTGGGGAGGGCCGTGATGGTCGCGGATGACGAGACCGCGCCCGACACCACGAACGGCACGGACTCCACGCCGGGAGATCCTGCCGGGATCCCCGACGACGTCCTCGCGGAGATCCGTGGCCGTGCAGGCGACACCGACACCGTGGATCTGCCGGACCTGCTGTCGGCGTACCAGGACTTCGCACCGGAGCAGATGCGGGGTGTGCTGGTGGCTCTCGAGATGATGGGCGTCGACGTGGGAATCGGGTCCGGTTCCGTCGCGCCATCAGAGGCAGGTGCCGCCGTGGTCGAGGTGAGTGTGGATGAACCTCCGGTTGTGCCTGAGGTTCCCGCGCCGTCACAGCCCGAGGTTGCAGAGGCGGACGGCAAGCCGAAGCCCGACCTCGACGCCGGTGCGACGGGATCGTCCGAAGACCCGGTGCGCATCTACCTCCAGGAGATCGGTCGGGTTCCGCTGCTCGACTTCGAACAGGAGAAGAGCCTCAGTCAGCGCATGGAGCGCGGCCTCGAAGCCGAACGCCGCCTGCTTGCCGAACGCCACTTCCTCTCGGCCGACGACGCGGCTCGGCTCGAGCACCAGGTCGCGGACGGCCAGGCCGCCAAGACCCATCTCGTCGAGGCGAACCTGCGCCTCGTGGTGTCGATAGCGAAGCGTTACGGCAACCGTGGCATGCAGCTCCTCGACTTGATCCAGGAAGGCAACCTCGGGCTGATCCGCGCCGTGGAGAAGTTCGACTGGCGCAAGGGCTTCAAGTTCTCCACCTATGCCACGTGGTGGATCCGCCAGGCGATCACACGTGCGCTCGCGGACCAGGCGCGCACGATCCGGATTCCGGTGCACATGGTCGACACGATCAATCGCCTCCTCCGGAGCCAGCGTGAGCTCGTCCAGAAGCTCAACCGCGAACCAACGCCGGAGGAGATCGCGCGGGAGCTCGAGATGGAGCCGGAGCGGGTCCGGGAGATCCAGCGGGTGAGCCAGGAGCCGATCAGCCTCGACGTGCCCGTCGGCGAGGAGGAGGACTCGTCGCTGGCCGAGTTCATCGAGGACGGTCAGGCGGTCATGCCCGACGAGGCGGCAGCCCGCACCCTCCTCGCCCAGGAGATCGAGGTCGCGCTCGGCAACCTCAACGACCGCGAGCAGAAGGTCCTCAAGTTGCGTTTCGGCCTCGACACCGGCCAGCCCCGCACCCTGGAAGAGGTCGGCCAGGAGCTGAGCGTCACCCGTGAGCGCATCCGCCAGATCGAGGCCAAGAGCCTGTCCAAGTTGCGCCACCCGAAGTCGAACAATCGCCTCAAGGACTTCCTCGAAGAGGGTGAGTAGCCCCAGCTCCGCTTGGCACCACCGAGACCCGCTCAGGCGGCTGCCGTAGTCCAGGTGCAGACCCGTGACGAGCCCGCACCCATCTCGCCCGTGACGACTAGGCCGGTGCCGAGGACGGCAGCAAGCTTGTCGACCTCGGCTCCGGTGGCCGCGGTCTGCATCTGGCTCGCCGCCTCGCAAGCGAGGACGACGACGTCGACGCGGGTGTCGCTCTCGGCGAGAAGGCTGCCGAGCGCGCTGGCTCCACTCACGAGGCGGGCCACCAGGGCGTCGAGGGCGCCGGCAGCATCGGCGGCAGCGACGCGCACCACCCACCCGTGGTCGGGTCGGCGCATACGTGGGCTGCGCCGCCGTGCCAGCGAGTCGCCCGGCTCCCACGAGTCGTCGGGATCGATCGCGAGGCGCCGGGTCATGTCGCTGGCTGCCACGGTGAGAGAGCGCAGCGTGAAGGTCGCGTCCACGTGCATACCCTCGTCCGATCGGCAAGACGAGGGTGCCGATGATGGGTCCGGCGACCCGTTGGACCGAGGCGCGGCCGAGCCCCACCGGAGAATGCTCACGGTGTGGACGAGCCCATGAACGTGTCGGGCATCTGCGATCCGGTGCTGCCCGCCGGGTTGGCGTGGCGGTCCTCGCGGCCGTCGTTTCCCTGTGGGTCGCTCCACGACTCGTCGACCTCGTCGTCAGCCGACGGCTCGCGCCGCGGACCGCCGTCCCTGCCGCGGTAGCCGGTGTCGGCGCAGAGGAGCTGGCCCACACTCGCCACGGACCCGAACACCGCCGAGGCCGGGCCTCCACGTCCGACGAGAGCCGACAGGATCGACGCGGCGCCGTTGGTCAGGGTCTCGCCCACCGCCGACAGCGTCCCTTGCTCCGCGTCGGCGTTCGTCTGGTCGGGGAACCGCACCCAGCCGACGGCGTCGGCAGCGGCGCAGGCGAGGCGCGTCGGGGCCGGCGTCATGTCCGGGCGTTGTGCGCCGATGCCGAGCGACGCGTAGAGGAGCCATCCGTCGTCGAACTCGGTGCTGCCACCGTCGTAGTCGGCGCGGCGCGCGAGCACGGCCGCGAGCGTGAGCAGGTCGCGGAGTTGAGCGCCCTCACCGGAGTAGCGAGCCGCGGCCTCGGTGGCGGCCGCGAGTACCGCGTCGGCCCCGGATGCCGCGACTGCGTCGGGCGGGAGTGATGCGACTTCGGCAGCGAGTGCCGCGATCGCCGACCGGATCCGCGTGCCGGCATCGGCGACCGTGGCTGCATAGCCGTCGGTTGCCGCCGGGTCGATCTGCACGCGGCTCACGGGGCCGTGCCGAGAGCCGCGGCGGCGACCTCGCGTGCACGCAGCAGGGCGGCTTCCGCACGCATCGGACCGACGACCTCGAGCCAGCCGGTGTCGAGCCCGGCAAGTCCGCGTGTCCATGCGCCGAGCTCGGGCCAGCGCCGGCAGAGCGATGCAGCCTCTGCAGCAGCGGCCTCGATCGCGGCGATGCGTGCCGCGACGACGCCTCCTTGGTCGCGCAACCGGTCCGCGAGGGCACGCAGTCCGGGTGTGATCGCGACGACTTCGGCGCGGCGTTCACGCAGGCGCGCCCGGACCGCGTCCGCGAACTGCCCTTGCATGCGGTCGCCGGGATCCGACGTCGTGACGCAGTCGACGGACGTGTCGGCAGCAGATGCAACGTCTTCGCACCTGTCGGCTGCGGCGCGGAGCCGTTCGGGATCGTCGGGGCGGTACACGGTCATGTGGTTCACAACGCGGCAGCGGCCCGAACGTGACGCCGGCCGGGTCTCCGCCGCGGCGGCAGCGAGTAGGGTCTCGATCCATGACCGACGTCGTCGACCTACACGATGCAGCAGCGGAACGCTTCGGCGAGGCGGTCACGGCAGTACGCGACGACGAGTGGCGCGCCGTGACACCTTGCACCGAGTGGAACGTGGCCGAGCTCCTCGAGCACAACGTCGTGGAGTGCCTGTGGGTGCCGCCGATCATGGCAGGCGAGACGATCGAGAGCGTCGGCGACCGCTTCGCTGGTGACGTTCTCGGCGGCGATCCCAAGGGCGCGTGGGAAGACGCGATGGAGGCTGCGTGCAATGCCGCCGCCGAGCCGGGTGCCCTCGAGCGCACGGTGCACCTGTCCTTCGGTGACGTATCCGGTGAGGAGTTCGTGCGGCAGCGCTTCCTCGACCTCCTCGTTCACGCGTGGGATCTCTCGCGTTCGGTCCACACGGACGAGGCCCTGCCCGAGGATCTCTGCGAGGCGGCGCTCGCCTACGTCGAACCGATGGCGCCGATGCTCGCCGGTACCGGCCTGTTCGGCACCCCTGTCGATCCACCCCCCGGCGCCGACGCGCAGACCCGCCTCCTCTGTCTCACCGGCCGGCGCCCCTGAATCGCTCGCGATCGGCTTCTGCTGCCAGCATTCGGGGGGCAGGGGACGGGGCCCGGATCCTGCAGCCGATGCGAGGATTCGAGCCATGGACGACTCTGTGTACCGACGCCGCAACGGAAGCGGCGCGGCCCGGGATGGACGCTGGGACGACGGCTACGACGTGGTCGTCGTCGGCTACGGCGGTGCGGGTTCGGCCGCGGCGCTCGAGGCGGTGGCGGCGGGTGCCCGCGTCCTCGTCGTGGACCGCTTCGGCGGTGGTGGTGCGACCCGGCTCTGTGCCGGGATCTACTACGCAGGCGGTGGCACGAAGCAGCAGCAGCTCGCAGGCTTCACCGACACGCCGGCCGCGATGGAGGCGTACCTGCGCACCGAGGTCGGCGACGCCGTCGACACCGAGACGCTGCACGCCTTCTGCGAGCAGAGCCTCGAGAACTTCGAGTGGCTGCAGTCCCACGGCGTCACGTTCCCGGACCTGTTCTTCGAGACGAAGACGACGGTGCCACCCGACGACTGCGGCCTCTACTACTCGGGTAACGAACTGCAGCGCGCCGCGTTGGCGCCGCCTGCCCCGCGGGGCCACCGTTTCGCCGGTGTCGGCCTGAGCGGCAAGGACTACTTCCAGGCGCTCTCGGGTGCGGTCGCGGCGAGCGGCGCCACGGTTTGGACCCACGCCCAGGTGACCCGACTCGTCACCGACGACTCGGGCGCCGTCGCCGGTGTCGAGCTCCTGGTCCTCGACGACGAGAAGGCCCGCAAGCGCCACGACCTCCTGGCCCAGGCCGCGATCGCGGCGGCGCAGACCCGCACGGCGGCGGCGGACCGGTCACGCAGCGCCCTGGAGAGGTTCGAGAGGCGCCACGGACGCACCGTGGCGATGCGGGCAGCGGGCGGTGTCGTCCTCTGCAGCGGCGGCTTCGTGTTCTCGCGCGAGCTCATGGCCCGCCACGGCGGGCCGTACGCCCGCACGGCACCGCTCGGGACCGTCGGCGACGACGGCGCCGCGCTGCGCCTCGGCGAACAGGTCGGTGCCGCCACCGCCAAGCTCGACCGCTACGCGGCGTCCCGGTTCATCTGCCCGCCGGACGCGTTCGTGAACGGCATCCTCGTGAACACGGCGGGGGAGCGCATCTGCGACGAGACGCTCTACGGGGCGACGCTGAGCGCGCACATCGCCGAGTCCGGCGCCGGCAAGGGGTTCCTCGTCATCGACCACGCCCTCTGGCGTCAGGCCAAGGAGGACATGAAGGCCGACGACCGCCTGCGTGACAAGCCGCTGCGGCGCATCCTCACCGGCCAGGAGAACCACCTCCTGTTCCGCAAGGGCACTGCGTGGCTGAACCGCTGGGTCAACCGCACGAAGGCCGACACGATCGCCGAACTCGCCGCCGGCGCAGGCATCGACCCAGCGGGCCTCGCCGCCACCGTTGCCACCTACAACGCCGACGCCGACACCGGCGCTCCCGACGGCGAGGGCAAGAGCAGCGCCTACGTGGCGGCGCTGACGACCCCGCCGTTCTACGCGATCAAGGTCGACCTGGACTCGATGCTGTTCCCGGCGCCGTGCCTGACCCTCGGCGGCCTCGCCGTCGACGGCCTCACCGGCGCCGTCCGCTCGGACACAGGCGCCACGATCCCCGGCCTCTACGCGGCCGGCCGCGCCGCGGTGGGCGTGTCGTCGCACTCCTACGTGAGCGGCCTGTCCACCGCCGACTGCGTCTTCAGCGGCCGCAACGCCGGGCGGGCCGCGGCCCGGACTGCCGCCGTCGAGGCGTAGACGAGCCTGCCCTGTCATTTCGGTCCGGCGGGGGTTATGTTGGGCTGCCGCCGAACAGGAGACGACAGAGATGCGTGCATGCGTACTCGTCGAACCGGGCCCGGTCGGGCCGCCACCCGAAGCGATGCCGATGGTGCTTGCCGCCTTCGCGCAATGGAGGGAGAAGTGGCGCTCCAAGATGGAAGTGTTCGCCTTCTGGGCCGGTGAAGGCGGCGGCCTCGGGGTCGTCGACGTCGCCGACGCGACCGAGCTGAGCCAGATGATGATGGAGTTCCCCTTCGGCCCGTTCTCGGTCGTCAAGACCCGGCTGATCGTGGACGGCGACGACGCCATCGCGCGTCTCACGAAGACCACGAACGAGGCGCTCGCCGCGATGCAGGGCGGAGGCTGACCGCGGTCGGCCCAACGGTGTCGGCTAGGAGTCCCCGGTGGTGCCGCCGCCGGGCCGCTTCGGGTAGCGGGTGAGCGCGACGGGACCGTCGGGGCTCACCCACACCGTGTCCTCCGCCCGCACCCCGAAGCTCTCGCGGTAGATGCCGCAGTTGCCGATCGCGAGCACCATCGCCGCCTCGACCGACTCGATCGCCTCCTCGCCGTGGATGACGGCGTGGCCGCCGGGGATCGGCGCCTCCTCGTGCTCCATGCCGACGCCGTGGAAGGTCGGGCGCAGGAACGCGTCGCCGTAGCCGCCGCCGTCGAGCTCGGCGGCCATGGCGGCGTCGATGCCGAGCAGAGGCGCGCCCGGCACCGCGGCTGCGATGCCTGCCGCCTGCGCGGCGAGGTAGAGGTCGAGTGCCCCGGCGGCCTCCGCCGGCGCGCCCGCGGTCACGATCGTGCGGCACAGGTCGACGCTGTACCCGCCCACCGACGGGGCCACGTGGATCTGGACCACGTCGCCGTCCTCGATCACCTTCGACGACGCAGGCCCGTGCGCCATCGCTGTCCTCCAACCGGAGGCGACGTAGGTGGGCGACGCCCATCCCTCGGCCCCGGCCTTGCGCATCGCGTACTCCGCCTCGCCCCGCACGCCCTCAACCCGAACTCGGCGCGCCCACCAGCGGCCGGCGCCGGTCTCCGCGTCGAGACCGGCACAAACGCAGGTCTCCGCGCCGAGACGCCTCGCGCAACCCGGCGCCGACCGGACTGGTGATCGTGGGCGGTCCAGGCGGGATCAGTCGGCGCGGGCGACTACGACGCTCTGCGGGCCCGCGAGTGGACGTTGATCGACGAAGCGCCACCCGGCCTGTGGAAGCCACGCCTGGACCTCCTCGACGCTGTAGACGTCTCCGTCGGTCAGGTGCACGGCGAACTCACCTGCCATGAGCGCGGCGTGCACCGGCTGGACGTGTGTCGGATCGGTCCAGAAGTCGGCGAGCAGCAGGACCGAGCCGGTCGATGCGGCACGGCGGATCCGGCGGAGGAGCTCGATGTTCGTGCCAGGAGACCAGTAGTGGAGGAGGTTGGCGACGAGGAAAGCGTCATGGCCGGCGGGGAGCTCGGTCGTCAGGACGTCACACGCCGCCACGTCGATGCGGTCGGTGAGGCCGGCATCGGCGATTCGGGTACGGGCCAGATCGACGACGACGGGTAGATCGAGGACCGTTGCACGGATGTCTGGGTGGCGCCGCGCCACGGCAACCGTCCACGATCCCGTGCCACCGCCCACGTCTAGGAGACACTGGCACGCGGAGAGGTCCACGGCGTCCGCAAGAGCATTGGCAGGGCCGGCGAGGATCGCCTCGATGCCGGCGGACACGATCTCCTGCTGGGCGTCGTCGAGGTCGAACACCTCGCGCGGCGGGCCGCTGCCGAGGGCCTCGGCGAGCGCCTCCCAGGTGGGGTAGCTGATCTCGTCCCAGAACCGCAGGAACGGCCGGAGATCGGGGCCCGGGCGTCCTGCGAGGTAGCGGTCGGCGGCGGCGCCGTTGCTGTAGGTGTCGCCGGTCCTCTCGACGAGTCCGAGCGCGACCATGGCGTCGACGCTGATGCGGGCGGCGCGCGGTGTCAGCCCCGTGCGGGCCGCGAGGGCGGCGAGGTCGCCCGGCTTGTCGCCCAGGGCCTCGAAGATGCCGAGCTCACTCGCCGCGAAGAGGTGCTTGGCGGCCATGAACCCCGACGCGAGTTGCATGATCGGCTCAGGACTCACCGCGGTCTCCGTCGCGGTCCGGTGTTGGCTGATCGCTGTCGTCATCGTCGCTCTCCTCCGACGTCGTGTGTTTCGGATCGAGCCTGCGGGAGTGGGCCCCTCGCCGTACATCCCTGATGTGGGGGGAAACCCGAGCCTGCCGATCCCAGAGATCTGGGACTGACGCGGCGGGCCGGCGGCCCTACGATCGCACGATGAACCCCAGGAGCGCCGAGCGCATCCGCAACCAGATCGAGCGCCTCTCAGGGGCGGACCTCGACTGGGTGGGCTTCACGAGCGACGCCACCGAGCTGATCGGCGGGGCGGTGCCCTTCGACCGGTGCTGCTGGCACACCGTCGACCCGGGCACGGTGCTGCTCACCGGAAGCGTGAACCGTGACATCAGTTGCTCGGGATCATGGCTCGCCAAGCACGAGTACGTGATCGAGGACGTGAACAAGTGGTCGTTCCTCGCACGGAGCGGCAGGCTTGCCGGCGCCACGAGCATCGCCACCCACGGCGACGTGTCGCGCAGCGCCCGTCACCGCTCCCGTGAGGGGTACGGCATCGGCGACGAGCTGCGTGGCTCGTTCGTCGCAGACGAGATCTACTGGGGCGCTGCCGCTTTCCTACGTGATGCCGACAAACCCGACTTCACCTTGGACGATGTCCGCTTCCTCGCCTCGCTCTCCGAGGTCCTCGCCGATGGACTGCGGCGCTCTCTGGTGCACCGGGCTCCCGAGGTCGAAGAGATCGCCCCGGAGGACGGACCGGGCATCGTCGTCCTCGACGCCCAGGGGCAGGCGCAGATGGTCTCACCCTCCGCCGAGCACTGGATCGCCCAACTCGTCGAAGAGCCGGCACCGCAGGTTCCCGCCGAGTCCAAGCTGGTGCAGGCGGTAGCCGCCCGTACGCGGTCGCTCGGTGACGGCGACGATCCGATCAACGGCGCCACCCGAGTGCGCGTGCGGACACGGAGCGGCGCCTGGCTCGTGCTCCACGGCACCCCCCTCGCGGGCGGCGGCACGCAGCGCACGGCGGTCATCATCCAGCCGGCTGCGCCGCACGAGGTCGCCCCGCTCGTCGCACTCGCGTACCGGCTCACCGATCGGGAGTGCCAGGTTGTCCGTCTCTGCATGGAGGGGCGGTCCACGAAGCAGATCGCCGGCGCCCTGCACGTCTCGCCGTACACCGTGCAGGACCACCTCAAGTCCGTCTTCGACAAGACCGGCGTCCGCAGCCGCAACGAGCTCGTCGGCCAGATCTTCCTCGAGCACTACGCGCCCCGCTGGGTCGACCTCACGGCACCCACAGGGTGGCGCGCCTGGGCCACACCCGACCTCGACTGACGGCGGCGATGGTCGCGGCGGGGGCGTGTAGTGACCCGTCGGCGGGGACCACACACTGGATGGCTGCGCCGCCGGCTACCAGTTTGGCTGCCAGCGCCTTTCCAGTCCCTGCTGGAAAGGCCTTCTGACCTGCGGTTTCTGTGGCTCCGGGGGGGAGACTCGAACTCCCAACCCTCTGATTAACAGTCAGATGCTCTGCCGATTGAGCTACCCCGGAAAGCTGACCGTGAGGGCGCTTCCGCGGAAGCGCCTGCGGCGTCGGCGGCGCTCGATGATAGACGGCCGTGGCCGCGTGCCGGGTCCCGAGGGACAGGCCGGCGGTTGACAACCGCGGTGCTGAGCGTACTTTGTGCGAATCGTCCGCCATTGGGAGTGCGGGCGCTTCGAGGAGACGGGGGACGCATGGGAGCAACCTTCCTGGGAAAGGGCGGGGCAGCCCGTCTGATGGCGATCGTGGTGACCACGTTGATGGCGGCCACGACGATGGTTATCGCAAGCGCGCCTGCGGAGGCGGCGAGCGACAGTCGCGGCACCGACTACTGGCTGGGCTTCCCTGCCAACTACAGCGACAGCCCGGAGCTGACGTTGTTCATCTCGGGGGACACCGCCACCACCGGCTCCGTCGAGATTCCGGGTCTGTCGTTCACGCAAGCGTTCTCGGTCACACCCGGGTCGGTCACATCGGTGCCGCTCCCGGCCGCGGCCCAGATCAACGACTACGAATCCGACTCCGTGGTCGCCAAGGGAATCCACGTCACCGCCGGCGCCGAGGTCTCCGTGTACGGACTCAACCGGATCCAGTACACGACGGATGCCTACCTCGGGCTGCCGACCGACATCCTGGGCACGTCCTACGTCGTGCTCGGGTGGAAGAACGTGGATGTCGTGGAGGCATCGGAGTTCGCCGTGGTCGCTTCCGAGGACGCCACGACGGCCACGATCACCCCGAGTGTCACGACCGGTGCGCACACCGCCGGTGTCGCCTACACGGTGAACATGGACGCCGGGGACGCCTACCTGCTGCAGAACACCGACGCCGAGCCCGCCGACCTGTCGGGCACGATCGTCACGTCGGACAAGCCGGTCGCCGTGTTCGGCGGCCACGCGTGCGCGAACATCCCCAACGGGTCCACCCAAGCCTGCGACCATGTCGTCGAGGAGCTGCCTCCGACGGAGACGTGGGGCAAGAGCTTCGTCACCATGCCGCTCGCCAACCGTGTCGGGGGCGACACGTTCAGGATGATCGCCTCGCAAGCCGGCACGACCGTGAAGGTGAACGGTGTCGCAGTCGCCACGCTGGGAGCCGGCGAGCTGCACGAGCAGTTGATCGACGGCCCGGCCACGATCACGGCCGACAAGCCGATCCTCGTCGCCCAGTACTCGAACGGCTCGGGCTTCGACGGAGTTACGTCGGACCCGTTCATGATGCTGATCCCGCCATACGAGCAGTTCCTCGCCTCCTACACCGTCACCACCCCCGCCACCGGGTTCAATGGCAACTACATCAACCTCGTCGTCCCGAACGGTGCCGTCGGAAGCGTCACCGTCGACGGCGTGCCCGTGGCCGCCGGGGACTACACGGCGATCGGCAGCTCGGGCTTCTCCGGGGTGCAGGTTCCGGTCGACCTGGGGGCGCACAACCTGGACGGACCGCTGCCCTTCGGAGCGTTCATGTACGGCTACGCCGACTACGACTCCTACGGCTACCCCGGTGGGTTGTCGCTGGCACCGATCGCCAGCGTCACCAGTGTCGTCCTCAGCCCGAAGACGGCCACCAACCCCGTCGACAGCGAGCACTGTGTCGACGCAACCGTCACCGACCAGAACGGCCAACCGCTCGCAGACGTCCGTGTGGACTTCGCCGTGACCGGGGCCAACCCTGGCGCCGGGTTCGCCAACACGAACGCGTCGGGTGTGGCTCGGTACTGCTACACGGGCACCAACGCCGGATCCGACACGATCACCGCCGCGGTCGGCACCCTCTCGGACACGGCATCGAAGACGTGGACCCAGCAGTCGGAGGCCGGGTCGCTGACGATCACCAAGCAGTTCGACCCGCTGACCTCGGGCGTCACACGGACCTTCCCGATCGACTGGTCGTGCGACAACGCGACCTCGGGCTCGGTGAACCTGGCAGGCGGGCAGTCTGCCACGATCGACGAGATCCCGGCGGGGACCGTGTGCAGCGTGACCGAAGTGAAGCCGACCGGGGCGCCGGCCGGCTGGTACTACGGAGCTCCCGTGGTCACGGGAAGCCCTGCCACGATCACCGCCGGGTCGGCGGCGACTGTGACGGTGCAGAACTCGATCATCCGTCACACGTCGTCGCTCAAGATCACCAAGAGGGTGACGGGGGCGCCCTTGGGGTACAGGGCGTCGTTCAAGGTCCACGTCGCATGCACAGGCGACGGCGGGACCTACGACAGGACGATCAGTTACCCGATGCCGGGATCGGTGACGATCACGGGCATCCCCACGAGGTCGAAGTGCACGGTCTCGGAGCCGACGCTGCCACCGGCCCCCCGCGGGCAGCGATGGTTGGCGCCGACCTTCAACGGCAACCCGACCACGATCACGCTCGGCGTGACCAAGGTCGTCACGGTGACGAACCGTCTCACCCGCTGGTAGTGGTATGCCCGGCTCGTCGCGCAGAGACGTCTCTGCGCGACGGATCGGGCATACATCCCGCGATCACGCCTCGGTTACCTGCGGAAGCCGAGCTGGTCCATCGCCTCGGGGGAGAGGCGCTCGGGCGTCCACGGCGGGTCCCACACGACGTTGACGGCGACGTCGTAGCCGTCGAGGGCGGAAGCCACGGCGGCCTCGGCCTCCTGGGGCAGCGACTCGGAGACGGGACAGCCCGGCGTCGTCAACGTCATGTCGAAGGTGACGCTGCGGTCGTCGACGCGGACGTCGTAGACGAGGCCGAGGCTGACGACGTCGAGACCGAGCTCGGGGTCCCACACGTGGGTCAGCGAATCGAGGACGCGGGCACGGATGTCATCGGCCTCGACGTCGGCGGCGGTGGTGGTGGCATCGGTGCTCATGTCGTCGTCTCCAGCAGGGGGGTTTCCGATTGTCCTGCCGACGCCCGCATCGCGAGGCGTGGGCCGATGGCGAGATTGACGGTCGCGACCGCCCCTGCGGCGGCGACGGCTGCACCGCCCGCGGCGACGACGGGGGAGGCGCCCGCGATGATACCGACGACCACGGCGGCGAAACCGGCGGTCGCGAGGACGAACGCGACGACCGCCCAGCGGGCGTTGAAGAGGTCGCCGAAGAGCAGTGGCCGCCCGCTGCTGTGGGTCTGCACGCCCCGCTCGCGCAGGCGTGCATAGGAGATGAACGGCACGATCTTGTGCGAGTGGCCGATGACCGCGAGGCCGAGCCATGCGATCAGGGAGGCGACCTCCGCCGACACCAGGTGTCCACGCACGACGGTGCCGACCGGGGCGAGCGCCGCGAGGATGCCGACCACGACCGCGGTCACGAGGAAGGTCGCGGACGCGAACAGGAAGGCGTGGAGCAACTCGAGGGAGCGGCGCCGGTGCTTGACCGCCCCGGCGAGAGAGGTGAGATGGGCGACGACGCCGCCGATCACGATCGCGGCCCCGAGGCCGGTGACCACGGACTGGGCGAACAGGAGTCCCGTGGCGAGGATCGCGGTGCCCGTCGCGACCAGCGCCACCGCCCATGCCCCCGAGCGCGCCCGCGGCCGGTGTGCCAGCAGGAACATGGGCCACAGCTTCTCGGCGACCGCCATGTAGGTCAGGCCGAGCCAGCCGAGCAGGCCGAGGTGCGCGTGGGCGAGGACGCGGTGGCCGAGGAGCACGAACCATCCGCTCTGGCGGTCGAAGGCGTACACCACTCCGAAGGTCACGGTCCCCACCAGATAGGCGACCGAGAGCCGCAGGCCGGCGACGGGGACGCCGCCGTCGCGTCCGGACAGGGGTCCCGAGAGGTTCCACGCCGCGAGGCAGACGGCGACCGCGCCAACCAGCGCGGCGGCGATCACGAGGCTCTTGGGCCCGTGCGCGAACCCGACGGGGAGCAGCCAGGTCGCCGTGACCATCGTGGCCAGCGTGGCCCAGGCCGCAGCCACCGAGCGCAACCGGCGCTGGCCGACGACGGGGCCGAACTGGTGCAGGGCGCCGAGGACAGCGGTGCTCAAGAAGGTGAGCACACCGAAGTGGACCACGGCGATGGTGTCGGGGTTCTGGGGGGCGGCCACCGCGGTGTGGGCGTGGAAGAGGATCGCGCCCCCGAAGGTGACGAGGCCGATCCCGCCGGCGAGGAGGAAGCCGAGCGGAAGAGCCACCGGAGGGACGTTCGCCTTGGCGCCTGCGGGTGCGGTCAATGGGGCCTCGGAGTTGATTTCTCTAGTGGAAGCTAGAATAATCGGCGAAGCTGGCCTCTGCCAAGAGGCCCTCTGCCTCCGGAGGCTTGCAGATGGAGACCCTCGACGTCAGGCCGCTCGAGCCCGCAGCCCGCCATCCCGCGATCTTCGCGCGCATCGACGCCCTGGAGTCGGGCGAAACGCTGCGGCTCGTCAACGACCACGACCCCGTGCCGCTGCGCCACCAGCTCGACGCGACGCGTCCGGGTCACTTCAGGTGGGACGCCGTCGAGACGGGCCCCGAGGTGTGGTCGGCCGACATCACGAGCCGGGCGCGCAGCATCGACGTGCGACCGATCATCGCCGCCGGGGACGAGCCGTTCGGCCGGATCATGGCGAAGGTCGACGAGCTCGAAGACGACGAGGTCCTCGTCGTCATCGCCCCGTTCGACCCCAAGCCGCTCGAGGCGAAGCTGGCCGACAGGGGCTTCGCCCACAAGGTCGACCAGATCGAGAGCGGGGACTTCTGCGTCACCTTCGAACGGAGTTGAGAGCCGACCCATGACGACGTTGCAGCAACAGGCGAAGGCGCTCGGCGATCCGACGCGCCACCGTGTGTTCCGCTACGTCGTCGACGCGCCGGCACCGGTGGACGTCGCCGAGCTCACCGGCCACTTCGGCCTCAACCACAACGCCATCCGCCAACACCTCGCGAAGCTCGTCGACGCCGGGTTGCTGGCCGAGGCCAAGGCGGCGCCGACGGGCAGGGGACGGCCGCGCCTCGTGTACGGCGTCGCCCCGGCGGCGGAGGGCCGATGGGGCGCCACCGGGCCCTACGAGGACCTCTCGCAGTGGCTCGTCGAGGTGATCCGCAGCGGCGACGAGCCGATCGAGGTGGGCAGGCGCGCTGGCCGCCGCAGCCGGCCGCCGGTGTCGCACCCCGGAGACGTCGACGAACCGGTGTCGGTGCTCGTGCAGGCCATGGCGCGTCAAGGCTTCGAGCCAACGGTCCGAATCGAGGGCTCCAAGGTGGACGTGACCCTGAACGCATGTTCGTTCGAGTCCGCCGCGCTCGCGGACCCCGACATCGTGTGCGACCTGCACAAGGGGATCGCCGAGGGAATCGCCGACGGCATCGAGGGCATCGTGGTCGACGAGCTCGTCGCCAGGGATCCCCGCCGTGCCTGCTGCAAGCTGCGCTGTCACATCACACCTGCGCCCCCCTGACATCTCAGATACCCCAGGGGGTATATCTGCTATCGTGTCTCCGGTACCCGCGACCGGCAACCTGAGAGGAACCACGAGATGGCGGTCATCGAGCTCACGTCGGAGTCGTTCGAGGACACGGTGTCCGGTGACGGCATCGTGCTCGTCGACTGGTGGGCGTCTTGGTGCGGCCCGTGCCGCATGTTCGCCCCCGTCTTCGAGAACGCCGCCGAGCAGAACGACGACATCGTCTTCGCCAAGGTCGACACCGAGGCCAACCGCGACCTCGCCGGGGCTGCCGGCATCATGTCGATCCCGACCCTGATGGCGTTCCGCGACGGGATCCTCGTCTTCTCCCAGCCCGGTGCCCTGCCGGCAGCGACGCTCGACGAGCTGATCGCCAAGGTGCGCGAACTCGACATGGACGAGGTGCGGACCGCCGTCGCCGCCCAGGCCGGGGCCTGAACGAGGATCCCGCACCGCTGTCCTACCGGCACGGGGTCAGGAGATCGAGGAAGCGAGCCGACCCCGGTCCGACGCCGGTAGGCCCACCGTGACGATGACACCGGTGGGGGCGTTGTCCTCGAAGGTCAGGACTCCGTGGTGGGCGGCGACGATCTCGCGGACGATCGCGAGCCCGAGACCGGTGCCGCCGGTGTCGCGCGTGCGCGCGCTGTCGACGCGGACGAACGGCTCCAGCACACGAGCCCGGTCCTCGGGCGCGATCCCCGGTCCGTCGTCGGCGATCGTGAGCTGAGCACGTCCCTGCCGGCTCCGGAGGCCGATGTCGACCCTCGTGGCGGCGTGCTGCTCGGCGTTGTGGAACAGGTTGCGGACCATGCGGCGCAGTTGCGGCGCGCTCCCGTGGACGACGGCACCTTCTCGAGGGACGTCGACGGCGACGGCGACGCCGTTTCGATGGAGACGGTTTCCTTCGTCGAGTACGAGCTCGGACAGGTCGACCGGCGTCTGGGGCACGGCAGTGCGTTCGGTGCCGAGACGGGCGAGGACGAGGAGATCGTCGGTGAGCTGTTGGAGCCGCGCGACGTCTCCGAGTGTGCCGGCGGCGACGCTGTGCCAGTCGGTGCGCTCGGGGTGCGTGGTCGACACCTCGAGGTCGGCGCGCAACGCAGCGAGGGGGCCGCGCAGCTCGTGGCTCGCGTCGGCGACGAAGCGACGCTGTCGCTCGACGGCGGTGTCGAGTCTCTGCAGCGTGTCGTTGACGGTGGTGGCGAGGCGGCCGATGTCGTCGTTGGTGTCCGGTTCGGGCACGCGGCGGTGCAGGTCGGTGGCGGTGATCTCGGCGAGGGTGCTCGTGATGGTGCGCACCGGTCGAAGGGTCCGCCCGACGGCCCACCAGGTCAGCGACGCGACGAGCACCACGAGGGTGGGGATCGCGGCGGCGAGGAGCGCGACGATGGCGCTCACCGTCTCCGTGGCGCGATCGAGGCTCTCCGCTGCGTAAACGGTGACCGGGCCTGTGGCGGTGTCGGCAGCGACCGCGACGAGGCGCATCGACTCGTGCGAGTCGAGCGCGTCCACCGCGGCGTCGTAGACGAGCTCCTGTCCACGCAGGGGTCGGCGCGCGCTGACGGGAGGCTCCCCGTCGATGTTCTCGCTCGCAGCGAGCACGGCACCCGTCGGATCGACGACTTGGACGACCGCCGATTCCTGCCCGGGCAGGGACAGGACCGGGGGGAGGTTGCCGCCCGCGGCAAGGCCCGCGACGTCACGGGCGCGCAGCAGCGCCGCGGTGGTGGATGCCTCGTCGAGGCGGCCGCGGAGCAGGTTCGTCAGCAGGAGCGCTCCCGTCACCAGCGCTACCGCGACGATCAGCGTGGCGAAACCGGTGAGGCGCACGCGCACGCCGAGCTTGCGTCGCCGCTCACCTGCCATCGGGCACCAGCCGGTAGCCATGGCCACGGACCGTGCGCAGGCTGCGAGCGTCGAACGGTCGATCGAGCTTGCGGCGGATGTTGGAGACGTGGACCTCGACGATGCTCGGGTCGCCGTCGAACGCGAAGTCCCAGGCATGGTCGAGGAGCTCGGACTTGCTCACCACCTCCCCGCGGCGCCGGGCGAGGTACTCGACCAGAGCGAACTCCTTCGCCGTGAGCTCGACCACCTCGTCACGGCGGGTGCAGGTACGGGTGGCGGGGTCGATCGCGATGTCGCCCACCACGAGCGTGGTCGGGCGGGCGGGCGTGCCGCGGCGCAGCAGCGCCCGCAAGTGGGCTACGAGGACGACGAAGGAGAACGGCTTGGTGAGGTAGTCGTCGGCGCCGGTGTCGAGCGCCTCGGCTTCGTCGAACTCGCCGTCCTTGGCAGTGAGCATCAGGATCGGGGTCCAGATGCCCGTGTCGCGGAGGTGGGCGCAGACCCGCAGACCGTTGAGCTTGGGGAGCATGACGTCGAGCACGATCGCGTCGTAGGGATTCTCGGTCGCGAGCCAGACGCCTTGCTCGCCGTCCAGCGCGCTGTCGACGGCGAAGCCCTCCGCCTCCAGACCGCGGCGCAGCACCGTGTTGAGCCGCTTGTCGTCTTCGATGACGAGGATTCTCACGCGGCAAGCGTGCCACCGGTGGGCTGAAGTTCGCCTTAAGCCGGCCTTCAGGTCGCTTGGGGTTTGCTCGAGGTGGCCCACCCTACGTTGGCGCGACCGGCACCGAAGCAGTCGGTGCTGCCCCCAGAAAGGAACCCGATGAAGCCCCGATTGAAGTTCGCGACCCTTGCGACGATCGCAGGTCTGGGCCTCTTCGCCGGCGCGGCCGGCATCGCCATGGCGGCGACGGGCCCAGTGGCGCCGACGTCGCCCACTGCGGCCACCGACTCCGGTGCGGCCGTCGCCCCCGCGGCAGCCGTGCACACGTCGGCTGCTGTTGCCCGATCGGCTCGCGCTCCACTGGCCACGGCAGGCGGGACCACCCCGGCACCGCCTACCGCAACCGGTGACAACGCGAAGGCCGACACCCCGGATGCCAACGAAGGGCCCGAGACTCCGGAGGCGAACGAAGCCCCCGAGACCCCCGGACACGGCGCCGAGGCAGACGGCGTCGACTGCGTCGACGGCATCGATGCCGCGACGCATGCCGAATGCGACGGCGGCCCGGCCGCAAACCACACCGACCCGAACGAGGCGGCCGGCGCGGAGAAGTGACGGCACCGGGGCAGGCGACGGCGGCCACGAAGGCCCCAGCCGACCGCCGTCCGGCGCTCCTGTGACCGACACTCAACGTGGGGTGGGCCCCGGCATCAAGCCGGGGCCCACCCGCGCCATGACGATGTCGATCCGCGGATGGCGCCGGCGATCGGAGATCACGAGGCGGGCCGCCATCCTGGCGAGCAGCCGGCCGGCGAGGTCGAGGCCCATGCCGTGCGGCTCGGCAGGCGGCCGCGCCGCGTTTGTCGCCGAGAAGCCGGGGCCTTCGTCGCTGACCGACAAGGTCACGCTCGTGTCGGCCACGGCGGCGGAGACGGTTACCGTGCCGGCGCCGTGGACCAGCGCGTTGTCGAGCACGACGTCGAGGGCGTGGCGGAGCAGGACCGGGTTCCCGCGTGCCGGCGGGAGATCGTCGTCGACGTGGATGCGCAACGGGCGACCGGCGGCCGCGAGCGGGCCGTGCCAGCCCGCGCGCAGGTCCTCGACGACGCCCGCGATGTCGACCTCTGCCTCGGACGACTGGTCCGAGCGGGCGACGCAGAGCAGTTCCTCGATGGTGCGTTCGAGGCGGTCGATGTCCTCGATCGACTCGCGCAGCACAGCGGCCGCATCCTCACGCGGGAACTCGAGTTCGGTCTCGATGGCGGCACGCAACCCGGCGAGAGGGGTGCGGAGCTGGTGCGAGGCGTCCGCGCTGAAGGCGCGCTCGCGTCGCAGCAGCGTGTCGAGCCGGTTCGCCGTCGCGGTGACGGCCCGCGAGGCGGAGTCGATCTCGCCGATCCCGACAGGTGCCATCTCGACGTCGAAGGCGCCGTTGCCCAGCGCGACGACCGCATCGGTGAGGTGACGAACAGGCCGCGCGAGGCGGCGGGCGACGACGACGGCGACCAGTGTGCCGACCGCGAAGACGGCGACTGCGAGCGCGGCGAGCAGGCCGAGCACGCGCCACGTGGCCATGTCGCTCGCCGCCGTCGGCTGCTCGGCCCGGATCGCACCGATCACGCGTTCGTCGGCCGTGACCGGGACGGCGACGATGCGCACACCGCCGGTCTCGGTGTCGCTCACCCGGTTCGCGAGCGCGGATCGGGTGTCGGGATCGGCGCTCGCCGGGCCCCCTCCCGTGACGCGGGCACCGTCGGTTCCGTAGAGCGCGAGCGAGGCAGCGTCGGTCCCCGCGGGCAGCTCCACGGGATCGTTGCCGGTGGCGAAGTCCCCGGGGACCTCGTGGGCCGCGAGGATCGCCTGCCGCTCCAGGCGCAAGGTGGCCTCTTGGTCCACGAATCGCTCTGCGACGAATGCGAGCGGGAGGCCGAAGAGCAGGATCGCGAGCGCAGTGGTCCCCAGGATCGCGGCGAGGATCCGCCGCCTCATCCGGCCTCGAAGCGGTACCCGACGCCGCGCAACGTGGTGATCCGGCTCTCACGTCCGGGGGAGTCGATCTTGCGGCGCAACGCGGCGACGTGGAAGTCGAGGGTCTTGGTCGAGCCGAACCAGTGCTCGTCCCACACGTCGGCCATCAGGGTCTCGCGGGTGACGACGCGGCCGGCGTCCGCGACCAGACGGACCAGTAGGTCGAACTCCTTGGGGCGCAGCACGAGCTCGTCCTCGCCGAGCCAGGCCCGCCGCGCCGCCGAGTCCACGCGCAGGTCGTCACCGGCGCGGACGCCGACCGTGGTGGTGTCCGAATGGCGCAGCTGCGCGCGGATGCGCGCGAGGAGCTCGGCGAGCCTGAACGGCTTGGTGACGTAGTCGATGGCGCCCGCATCGAGGCCGACGACGACGTCGAGCTCCTCGTCGCGAGCGGTGAGCATCACGATCGGCACGGTCGGGGCGCACACGTGGATGCGGCGGCACACCTCGAGTCCGTCGACGTCGGGAAGCCCCAGGTCGAGCAGGACGAGATCGGGACGTGTCGCCGCGGCGTCGCTGACGCCGTCACCTCCGTGGCGGTGCCACTCGACCGCGTAGCCGGAGGAGTCCAGGGCGCGTTCGAGGGTCGAGCCGATGCGCTCGTCGTCCTCGATCAGCAGGATCCGCTCTCCGGGCACGCTCCAACGCTACGCAGCGCGGCGCGGGCGCAGGCGGTTCTGACCGAGTTCTGGCGGTCCGCTCGCCTTCTCTTGCCGTGCACTTGCCGGAGCGTCCGTAGCGTCGGAGCGAGCCGATCAGTCCGGAGCCGCACATGCACAAGTCCACCGCAGTCGCCGTCTCGTCGGCGTCCCTTGCCCTCGTGATTGCCACCGCGTGCGCGTCGGGCACCCCGGTGGCGTCGGAAGTGACGACGACGACGACGGCTGCGAACGACACGGCGGCGACCACGACCACGACGACGGCGCCGGGCGCGGTCGACCCGAACGCGCCCGAGGTCGTCGAGCCGGGCGACATACCGGACGACCAGGCGTTCGTGCCCTACACACCACCTGACGGCGCGTTCACGGTCCAGGTCCCCGAAGGCTGGGCCCGCACCGACACCCAGGGCGGCGCCACCTTCACCGACAAGTACAACTCGATCACGATCGCCGAGTCGCCGGCATCGGGCGCGCCCACCGCGGAGTCGGTCGCGGCTTCGGACTTGAAGGACGTGTCGGGCGACCCGACGTTCCGCATCGTGACGGTGAAGCCCGTGACCCGCCGTGGCGGCAACGGCATCGTCGCCCTCTACGAGGTCGGCAGCGCCGCGAATGCGGTGACTGCCAAGAAGGCCCTGCTCGCGGTCGAGCGCTACGTGTTCGTCCAAGACGCAACGCAGGTCACCCTCACCCTCGCGGGCGCCAAGGGCGCCGACAACGTGGATCCGTGGAAGACCGTCAGCGACTCCCTGACATGGAGATGAGCACCGGTGACGAGCCCCGCTGTCGCACTCGGGCCCGGGTCCGGGCCGGTGCTGGAGGCGATCGACCTGTACCGCTTCTACCACGCAGGTGACGACGAGACCCTCGCGCTGCGCGGCGTGTCGCTGCGTGTCCGTCCGGGGGAGATCCACGCGTTCACGGGGCCGTCGGGGTCCGGCAAGTCGACCCTGCTGGCCTGCCTCGCCGGGCTCGACGAACCCGACGGCGGCACCGTGCGCGTGGCAGGCGAGACGATGACGCGGCGCCCCGAGTCCGAACGGGCCGCCCTGCGCGCCCGCACGATCGGGATGGTCTTCCAGACCGCCAACCTCGTCGACCACCTCAGCGTCGAGGAGAACGTCGCCGTCGCCCAGCGCCTCGCCGACCGGCCGGACCGCGGCCGCGTGCGGGAGCTGCTCGCCGACGTCGGCCTCGGCGCACGCGCGGGTGCGCTCCCGCCATCCCTGTCCGGCGGGGAAGCGGTGCGCGCCGCGCTGGCCGTCGCGCTCGCGAACGACCCCCCCGTGCTCCTCGCCGACGAACCCACCGGCGAGCTCGACGACACGACCGCCGCGCAGGTCATGGCACTGCTGCGCCGCCACGCCGACGCGGGCGCGGCGATCGTCGTCGTCACCCACAACCCCGCCGTCGCCGCCGCCGCCGACCACGAGACCAGCCTCCACGACGGGAAGGCGGACGCGTGAGCTCCGCGATCGTCGTCCGTGCACACGAGGTGTCACGCACCTTCGGCGACGGGCACCGCGCCGTCGTCGCTGTGCACGGCGCCGACTGCATCGTCCACGCGGGGGACCACATCGCCCTCGGTGGCGCTTCCGGTTCCGGCAAGACGACCCTGCTGCACCTCCTCGCGGGCCTCGACCTCCCCACGACCGGCACCGTCACGTGGCCCGCCATCGGCCCCCGTGACGAGCTCCGTCCGGGACCGGTAGCGGTCGTGTTCCAGGCACCGAGCCTGCTCCCACCCCTCGACGTCGTCGAGAACGTCGCCCTGCCTCTCGTGCTCGCAGGTGACGGCCCCGCCGGCAGCCACACCGCCAAGGCGCACGCTGCCCTGGCGCGCCTCGGCCTGGAGCCGCTCGCGGCCAGGCTCCCCGAGGAGCTGTCGGGCGGACAGGCCCAACGTGTCGCCGTGGCCCGCGCCCTGGCCGGCCGCCCACGGTTGATCCTCGCCGACGAACCCACGGGTCAACTCGACCAGCACAGCGCCCTTCTCGTCGTCGACGCCCTGATCGCGGCGGCCGTGGAGTCCGGCGCCGCCCTCCTCGTCAACACCCACGACCCCGGCGTCGTCGACCGCTTCCCCATCCGCTGGACGATGCACGACGGGCGCCTCGCCACCGGCGTCCACGCAGGAACCCTCCGATGACACGCCACCGCGGCCGCTCCCGTCTCGTCCTCGCCTGGACCGCCGCGCTCGTGCGCCGCCGCGGCGGGCGCTTCGCCGCCACCGCCGCCGGGGTCGCGCTCGCAGTCGGCCTGCTCGCCTCCCTGGGCACGTTCCTGTCCGCATCGAAGGCGACGATGACGAGACGCGCCATCGAGACCGTCGCCGTCGACTGGCAGGTCGAGACCCAGGCGGGAGCGGACCCTGCCCGGGTCGCCGCGACCGTCGCCGCCGACCCGCACGTGATCGCGAGCGAACCCGTCCTGTTCGCCACCACGAGCGGACTCGAACTGGCACACGGCGGCACCACCCGGACGACCGGGCCGGGCAGGGCGCTCGGGCTGGACGACACCTACCGCCGCACGTTCGCGGACGAGATGCGCGACCTCGCCGGCAGGTCCGACGGCGTGTTGTTGTTCCAACAGACCGCCGCCAACCTCGCTGCCCACCCGGGTGACACGATCACGATCGGCCGGGCGGGCCTCGCACCGGTGAAGGTCACCGTCGACGGCATCGTCGACATACCCCAGGCCGACTCGCTGTTCCAGGACGTCGGAGCGCCCCCCGGCGCCCAACCCCAGGCACCGCCCGACAACGTCGTGGTCCTCCCGGCCGCAACGTGGCACCAGGTCTTCGACCCGCTGGCGACGACCCGTCCCGATCTCGTACGCGGGCAGCTCCACCTGCGGCTCGACCACGACCTGCCCCGCGACCCCGCGGCCGCCTACGGCGAGGTCACCGGCAGGGCGCGCAACCTCGAGGTCCGCCTGGCGGGCAGCGGCCTCGTCGGCGACAACCTCGCTGCAACCCTCGCGAGCGCCCGCACCGACGCTCTCTACGCGCAGGTGCTGTTCCTGTTCCTGGGCGCACCGGGCGCCGTCCTCGCCGGCTTGCTCACCGCTGCCGTCGCGGCGTCGGGCCGTGACCGGCGCCGGCGGGAACAAGCGCTGCTGCGTACCCGTGGAGCGAGCACCGGCCTGCTCGTCGTGCTCGGGGCCTTCGAAGCGATCGCCGTCGGGCTGGCCGGCTCCGCCGCCGGCCTCGGCGTTGCCGTCGCAGTCGGACGCTGGGCGTTCGGGACCGCCAGCTTCGGCGCGACCACCACGGCAGCCTTCGCGTGGTCCGCTGCCGCGGTGGCTGCCGGCATGGCGATCGCCGCCGCCGCGGTCGCCCTCCCGGCACGCCGTGATGCCCGCGACACGACGATCGCAGCCGCACGCCGCCCGATCGGGCGCCCCCGCAGTCCAAGGTGGATGCGCTGGGGAGTCGACCTGATCATGCTCGCCGCCGCGGCAGTCGTGTTCTGGCTCACGTCGCGCAACGGCTACAAGCTCGTCCTCGCCGTCGAAGGCGTACCGAACATCTCCGTGAGCTACTGGGCATTCGCGGGACCTGCCCTGCTCTGGATCGGAGCGGGGCTGCTCACCTACCGGATCACCGACCTGCTCGTCGGCCGCGGCCGGCCCCTGCTCGCCGTCGTGCTCCGGCCTCTCTCGGGCGGGCTCGCGGACACCGTCGCGGCCGGCATGGCGCGTCAACGTCGCCTCGTCGCCCGGGGCGCCGCGCTCGTCGCGCTCACGGTCGGCTTCGCAGCGTCGACCGCGATCTTCAACCGCACCTACCAGCAACAGGCAGAGGTCGACGCCGTGCTCACCAACGGCGCCGACGTGACCGTCACGACCTCGCCGGGCACCGAGATCCCGCCCGGTTCGGGACTCGCCGCATCGATCACCTCCACCCCTGGCGTCCACCACGTCGAGGCGATCCAGCACCGCTACGCCTATGTCGGCAACGACCTCCAGGACCTCTACGGCGTGAACCCGGCCACGGTCGTCGCCGCCGGCCGCCTCCAGGACGCCTACTTCCAAGGCGGCAGCGCTCGTGAGCTCGTCGCCGCTCTCGCCGCGCGGCCCGACAACATCCTCGTCTCGGCCGAGACGGTCAAGGACTTCCAGCTCGTCCCCGGCGACCAGATCAGCCTGCGCCTCCAGAACGGGGTCACCAAGGAGTACCGCGACGTGGCGTTCCACTACGCCGGTGTCGTCAAGGAGTTCCCCACCGCGCCACGTGACAGCTTCCTGCTCGCCAACGCCGCCTACGTCGCCCAGGCGACCGGCAGCGACAGCGTCGGCGCGTTCCTCGTCGACACCGGCGGGACCGGCGTCGCCACCGTCGCCGACGAGCTCCGCCTACGGGTCGGCACCGCCGCCGCCGTCACCGACGTGCAGTCGAGCCGCAGGATCGTCGGCTCCAGCCTCACCGCAGTCGACCTCCGCGGCCTCACGCGCGTCGAGCTCGGCTTCGCGCTCGCGCTCGCCGCGGCCGCGACCGGGCTCACGCTCTGGCTCGGCCTCAACGAGCGTCGGCGCACCTACGCGATCGCGGCAGCGCTCGGCGCCAGCCGGCGCCAGCTCGGCAGCTTCGTCTGGGCCGAGTCCGCGATCGTGACCGCTGCGGGCCTCGTCACCGGAGCGGTGTGCGCCTGGGCACTGTCGAACATGCTCGTCGAGGTGCTCCAAGGGGTCTTCGACCCTGCTCCCGATCAGCTCGCGATCCCGTGGGGATACCTCGTCGGCGTCGCCGCGATAGCCGCCGTGTCGACGGTGGCTGCCGCGACGGCGGCCGTCCGTGCCGCGAGGAGACCCAACGTCGATCTGCTCCGCGCCATCTGACACGGGTCCGAGCCCGATCTGTGGCGGAGCTCGAGGAATCGTGAACGACGCGGGCGTAAGCAGCGGCGCGGCTACTTGACGAGGGGGTCGCGGGGCAGGCCGAGGATGCGCTCGCCGATCTGGTTGCGCTTGATCTCCGACGTGCCGCCCGCGATCGACATCGCGCGGTGCATGAGCACGAGCATGTTGCCCATCGCGGCGGCGCCGTCCATGAACGCCGTCTCGGGGCCGTTGAGCTCGCTCGCGATCGCGGCGGCTTCGTGGCCGAGCTCGGAGAGGACGAGCTTGGTGACGTTGCCCTCGGGCCCGGGGCCGCCGCCCGCGACGGCACGCTGGGCGCTGCGCAGGTTCATCAGGCCCATCGCCTGGTGCCGGGCGATGTAGCGGCCGATGCGGGACGCGCCGCCGGGCAGGCGCCCGAGCGCCGCGTCGAAGGCGGGGATCAGCGCGGTGCCGGGCAGCGCCATGCCGCCCTCGCCGCCGCCGATGCTGACGCTCTCGTTGCCCAGCGTCGCACGGGCCACGGTCCAGCCGCCGTCGACGGGACCGACGACGTCGTCGTCGGGGACGAACACGTCGTCGAAGAACACCTCGTTGAACTCCGACGTGCCCGTCGTCATCCGCAACGGCCGCACCTCGACGCCGTCGGCGGCCATGTCGACGACCATCGTCGTGATGCCCTGGTGCTTGGCGACGTCGGGGTTGGTGCGCACCGTCGCGAAGCCCCTGCCGCTCAGGTGAGCGCCGCTGGTCCACACCTTCTGGCCGTTGAGGAGCCAGCCCCCCTCGACGCGGGTGGCGCGGGTCTTGATGCCGGCGGCGTCGGATCCGGCGTCGGGTTCGCTGAAGAGCTGGCACCAGATCACGTCCTGGCTCAGCGCCGAGGGGACCCAGCGCTGGACCTGGTCCTCGGTCGCGTGCTGGATCAGCGTGAGGATCACCCAGCCCGTGATGCCGTACGCCGGGCGCCGGATCCCCGCGGCGGCGAACTCCTGTTCGATCACGAGCTGCTCGACGGCGTCGGCGTCACGGCCCCACGGTTCGGGCCAGTGCGGCATCACGTACCCGGTCTCGATCAGCGCTGCCCGCTGGGCTGCCGCATCGAGGCCCTTGACCTCGTCGACGAAGTCGCGCACCTGTGTGCGGATCGCTTCGGCCTCGGGGGGCAGGTCGACCGACTTGGCGCGCGTGACGCCGCGGCGGCTCATGTCGGTGAGGTCGGCGGCGGCCGCCTCCGGGTCGAGCAGCGACTCCAGGACGGTCGCGCGCCGCAGGTAGACGTGACCGTCGTGCTCCCAGGTGAAGCCGATCCCGCCGTGGACCTGGATGTTGAGGTTCGCGCACAGGTCCGCGGCAGGCCCGGCGAGGCTCGCGGCGATCGCGGCCGCGTAGGTGAGCTGGTCGCCGCCTGTTGCCGCCGCGCGGGCGGCGTCCCATACCGCCGCCGTGGCGAGCTCGGTGGCGACGAGCATGTTGGCGCAGTGGTGCTTGACCGCCTGGAACGTGGCGATCGGCCGACCGAACTGGACCCGCTCCTTGGCGTAGGCGGCAGCGGACTCGGTGCACTCGCGGGCGATGCCGACCGCCTCGGCCGACAGGATCACGCGTGCGAGGTCGACGAGTACCCGTGCCGCGCCGGGAAGGACGGTCGCGGTGGCGTCGCCGACGGTGACACGGGCGCAACGCCGCGTCGGGTCGAGGTTCGCAGGCGTCTCGACGGCGACGCCGTCGCCGACGTCGACGAGGGCGACGTCGTCACCCACCACGACGACGAGGACGTCGGCGAGGCCGCCGCCGAGGACCGTGCCCGCGGGGCCCGAGACCCTGCCGTCGGTCACCGTGGCCGACCCGCCGAATGCGATGCCGCCCTTCAGGGAACCGTCGACGAGGCCGGGCAGGTACCGCGACCTGGTGGCGTCGTCGGCGGCCGCGGCGATCACGGCGCTCGCGATCACGGTCGGCACGAACGGGCCCGGTGCGAGGAAGCGCCCCATCGCCTCGACGACGACGACGAGCTCCTCGAGGCCGTAGCCGGAGCCGCCGAAGTCCTCGGCCACGTGCAGGCCGGTCCATCCGAGGGCGACGATCTCGTCCCAGAGCGCGGGCATCGCTTCGGTCGGCGACTCGAGCAGAGCCCGCGCCTGGCCGCGGGCATCCCGCTCGAGGAGCAGGTCGGCGGCCGTGTCGGCCAAGGCCTTGTGGTCTTCGGTTATTGCAATGGTCATGTGCGGAAGGTACTGCGGCCCCGAAAGAGGACGACGGCGGCCTCACGCGCATCCGTGCTGGAGCTCGACGAGACGAACCGCGGGATCGAGGTGCCGCAGGTCGTCGGGGTCCGAGGTCACCACGCGCTGGCCGCTGCGATGACACGGCGGTCGCCTCGATCCAGGGCGATCAAGCCACCCGCGTCGGGCGTCACGCCCGGCTTCGTGCCAGGGATTGCACAGGCTCGGCTCACTTCGCCGCCGCCGACCAGGGCCCGTCAGCGGTGACGACCAACATCGCGCCCGTTCGTGTGGAGGCCCTGACCGTCCCGTTGTAGGAGCCGATCTCGTTCACGACGAGGTCGCAAGCCGCCTTGACAACGAAGTTGGACTTGCCTTTGTGCTGGATCACCGCGACCGGGAGGCTGTAACCGGACACGGGCACGTCGATCACGTCGTCGCCGCGGCCGGAGAAGACCGCCGGTGGCCGGAGGAACAACGTGTTCGCCCGGGCAGTGGCCACCCCTGCGTCGGGAGCCGTCACCGAGATCTCGAGATCCGCGGCCCCTGGCTTCGTTGCCGTCAGGTGCACGACGAAGTTGCCGGCACCGTCGGCGGATGCGGCCACGGGCGCGGTGGTCGCGGACGTGACCTTCACCTTGGCCCAGGGGGCCGTGGTGCCGGCGAGGTCGGCCTCGAGGCCCGTGATCGTGGGCGGCAGCGGAGTGACCGTCAGCGGCGGTGGGGCAGGAGCAGGACGCGTCGTCGGGACAGATGAGGAGACGGCGGTCTCGGTCCGGGATTCCCGCGGCCGTGTGGCGACGGCGACGGCGACCGCGACCGCGACCAGGATCACGACGAGGACCACGGCCAGGATCCACTGCCACATGTGCCGCCTGGGGCGGGGGGAGCCCGTCCCCGGGGCCAGCAGGTCCGGTCCCGGACCGGGCGCGGATGCGGGTGCCGGATAGCCATCGGGAGGGGCTTGGAACTGGTTCATCGTCGTCGTGCCGTCCGCCAGGGCGCTGTGGTGCCACTGCCGTTGCGCCGCCGTGGCGGCATCGTCGCACGGGGCTGCGACATGGCTGACTCGTCCGCCTACTCCAGCTTCGGCAGCACCTGGGGGCGCACGAGCATCTCGGCCATGGGGTCGCCGCGGGCGGCGACGCGGTCGAGGATCGTGCGGATCGTCCAGCGGTCGGGGGCCAGGGCGGGGTCGTCGAGCTCGTCCCAGTCGATCGGCGCCGACACCGGAGCACCGGGGGCGGCACGGGCGCTGTAGGGGGCGACGAGGGTCTTGTTGCGGGCGTTCTGGGTGAAGTCGAGGCGGGCACGCCCGCCGCGGTCGGCCTTGTGCCACGACCAGCTCACGACGTCGCCTGCGACGGCACCGATCGCATGCGAGACGCCTTCGACCCAGAGGCGGGTGTCCGAGAACGACGGGCCGGCCACGATCGGGACCCAGACCTGGATGCCACGGCGCCCGGTCACCTTGGGGTAGCCGCGCACGGACAGGTGCTCGAGCGCCGTGCGGTGCAGGCGAGCGAGCATCACGACATCGGCCCATGGCGTCCCCGTGCCGGGGTCGATGTCGAAGAGCGCGTACGTCGGCCTGGCCGCGTCGGTCGTCCGCGACGTCCACGGGTGCAGTTCGATCGCGGCGTGGTTGGCGAGCCAGGCGAGCGCGGCCACGCTGTCGGCGACGAGGTACTCGCGGCTCTCGCCTGCCTCGGCGCCGGGGTTGTGCCAGCGCGGGATCCACTCCGGTGCGTACGCCGGGGCCTGCTTCTGCCAGAAGCCGGCGGCTTCGACGCCGTCGGGGTAGCGGTTCAGGTTCAGGGGCCGGTCGACCAGGTGGGGCAGGAGCACGGGCGCGATCTGGGTGTAGTAGGCGATCAGGTCGCGTTTGGTGACCGGTGTGGCGTCCACGCCCGCAGGCGGGAAGAGGACCTTGTCGAGGTTGGTGAGGGCGAGCTCGCGGCCGCCGACGGTCCACGTCCCGCGCGTCCCCAGGGAAGCGAGGGCGCCGAGCTCGTCCGCTGTCGCGGCGGGCAAGTCCGGCAGCGGTTCGTGCAGGAGCCGCTCACCGCCGCTGGTCCAGATGCGGTCGGGGTCCGCGGCGACCTCGTCGTTGGTGCGCCCCGACAGGACCGAGCGCGGGTGGGCCTCGGGATCCCAACCCTCGACGGCGTGCTCGTCGCGCTTGTGCAGCACCAGCCAGTCGTCGCCGCGGCCGCTACCGGAACCGGTGGTGTCGGGCCGGGTGCGGACCAGCACGACGCGGCCCGAGAGCTTCTCGCCGTGGAGGTCGACGTGGAGCTCCCCGGCCTCCACCGCGGCAGCGGGGTCGTCGGCGTGGTGGGGCTCCCACGTGCCGCGGTCCCACACGACCACGTCGCCGGCGCCGTACTCGCCCGCCGGTATCACCCCCTCGAAGTCGAGGTACTCGATCGGGTGGTCCTCGACGTGGACGGCGAGGTGGCGCGCGGCGGGGTCGAGCGTGACGCCCTTGGGCACCGCCCAGCTCACGAGGACGCCGTCGATCTCGAGGCGGAAGTCGTAGTGGAGGCGCCGGGCGCGGTGGCGCTGGACGACGAAGCGGCGCGCGCCCGCAGCGGCCGGGTCGCCGCCTCCGCGTGGTTCCGACGTCCTGGCGAAGTCGCGCTTGGCCCTGTAGCCCTCGAGGCCCACCGCCGAGGCTCAGGCGCTCAGGCCGATGCGGTCCGGTGGGCCCGGTGCGCCCCGCGTCGCGACGGCCCCGGTGTGGTCGGCCACGAAGTCGGCGACGAGTGCGGCGGCCTCCATCGCCGGGCGTGATAGCGGCAGCACGATCGGGTAGACGTGGACCATGTCGGCCGCCTCGACGTAGGTGACGTCGACGCCGGCAGCACGAGCGGCGGCGACGAAGCGGCGGCTGTCGTCGACGAGCAACTCGACCTCGCCCGCGATCACGAGCAGCGGCGGCAGCCCGGCGAGGTCGGCGAACAGCGGCGACAGGCGCGGATCGGCGGGGTCGTGGCCGCCGAACCACGACGACAGGAGCTCACGGAGGCGGCCCGAACTGGCCGTGCTGGGCAGGTAGTCGTAAGCGGTGTTCGTCCGCCACGAGTCGCTGCTCCACGTCAGGTCGGTGTAGGGCGACAGGCAGACCGCCCCGGCGGGCTGGGCAAGCCCGCGGCGCTTCAGCTCCAGGAGCGTGAGCAGCGTGAGGCCACCGCCGGCGGAGTCCCCTGCCACGAACAACGTCCGTGGGTCGACGCCGTCGGCGAGCAGCGCTTCGTACGCGGCAACGGCGTCCTCGACCGCGGCGGGGTAGGGGTGTTCGGGGGCGAGGCGGTAGTCGATCGCGACGACACGACTGCGGGCGATCCACGCGAGCGCGGACGTGAAGTGGCGGTGCGTTCCCGGCGAGCACGACACGTAGCCACCCCCGTGGAGGTACAGGACGGTGGCGTCGGTCGGGCGGGCGGGTTCGAGCCAGTCGGCCCCGACCCCGCCGAGGGCGCTCGACGTCCGCGTCACGACCGTGCGTTGGGGCCGCAGCAGCGGGGCGCGGTTGCTCTGACGTTCGAAGCGGCGCAGCGCCGGCTGTGGGATGTCCTCGAGCGTGCCGAGGAACTCGCGCAGAGCCGCGACGCCGAGCTCTGTCGGCCAGCCCCACGATGCCAGCAAGGGTCCTGTCGTGAGCCGGCGCACGACGGTGGCGGCCAGCGTCCGCATAAGGCGCACGACGAGGTTCACGAACCACATGGGGCGGGCTCCCTTCCGACCGGCGGTGTCAGCCGACGAGGCTATCCGTCGGTGCCTGCAGGGAGGGGTTCGAGCCTCGCGGTGAAGTGGCGCAACCACTGGGGCTGGTGCACGATCCGGTAGCCGCGCATGTCGCCGGCGCGGGCGGCGACGCGGGCGATCACCTCGCCGACGTAGTCGATGTGGCTCTGGGTGTACACACGGCGGGGCAGGGCGAGGCGCACGAGCTCGTGCGGCGCGGCCGTGTCGGGCCCGTCGTCGACGGGGTGGCCGAACATCAGCGTGCCGATCTCGACGCCGCGGACGCCGCCCTCGAGGTAGAGCTCGCACGCGAGCGCCTGTGCCGGGAGCTCGTGGGCGGGCACGTGGGGGAGGAGGGTGGCGGCGTCGAGGTAGACGGCGTGGCCGCCGGGCGGGCGGATCGTGGGCACGCCCGCCGCCCACGCGAGCTCGGCGAGGTACTCCGCGGTGCGCACGCGGTAGTGGAGGTAGTCGTGGTCGGTGACCTCGAGCAGGCCCTGGGCGAGTGCCTCGAGGTCGCGTCCGGCGAGGCCGCCGTAGGTCGGGAAGCCCTCGGTGAGGATCAACAGGTTGCGGCACCGCTCGGCGACCTCGGTGTCGTTCAGCGCGAGGACGCCGCCGATGTTGCCGAGCCCGTCCTTCTTGAGCGAGATCGTGCACCCGTCGGCGAGGCGGAACATCTCCTCGGCGATCGAGCGCGCCGAGCGGTCCTGTTGGCCGGGCTCGCGCAGGCGCACGAACCAGGCGTTCTCGGCGAAGCGGGCCGCGTCGAGCAAGAGCGGGATGCCGTGGCGGTCGCAGACCGTGCGGGCGGCGCGGAGGTTCGCGAGCGACACGGGCTGGCCGCCGCCGGAGTTGTTGGTCACGGTCACCATCACGAGCGGCATGCGGTCCGTGCCGACCGCCGCGATCGTGGCCTCGAGCGCGTCGACGTCGAGGTTGCCCTTGAACGGCGCATCGAGCTGGAGGTCGTGTCCCTCGGCGCAGAGCAGGTCGCGGGCCTCGGCGCCCTGGAACTCGACGTTGGCCCGTGTCGTGTCGAAGTGGGTGTTGTTGACGACGACGTCGCCTTGTCGGGTGGTCGCCTGGAACAGGATCCGCTCGGCGGCGCGGCCCTGGTGGGTCGGGATCACGTGCGCGAAGCCGGTCAGATCCCCGACGACGGTCTCGAAGCGGGCGAAGGACTCCGAGCCTGCGTAGCTCTCGTCGCCGCGCATGAGCGCGGCCCACTGGTCGGTGCTCATCGCCGCTGTGCCCGAGTCGGTGAGCAGGTCGACGATGACGTCGTGGGCGGCGAGGCCGAAGAGGTTCCACCCTGCCGCCTCCAGCGCGGTCCTGCGCTCGGCGGCGGTCGTGAACCGCAGCGGTTCGACGCTCTTGACGCGGAACGGTTCGACGATGGTCTTCCAGGAGCCGTCCATACGCAATTGTGGCCTTTCCGGGGCCAGGGGAGGCGCGGGCGAGGCCAGCTATCGTGCGGCCGATGTGGCGTCTCGTGGTCGCGGTGGCCCTGTGTGTGGCAGTCGTGTCGGGTGTGGGCGCGTGCGGCTCCTCTGACGAGCCGGCTGTCACGCAGGTACTCGCCGACCCCGTCCTGCGCACGGCCCTCGACCCGCTCGTGGCCGAGAACCCGCTCGCGCCCAACCCCGTCGTCGTCGACTACGGGTCTGCGGCGACGGGCGGCGACCGTGCGGCCGTGCTCGCGACGGCGGACGCGGCGGCGTTCGAGTCGCTGTCCACCCAGGGGCGTCTTGCGGGCGAGCCGCAACTGTTCGCCCGCAGCCACCTCGTCCTCGTGACCGCTCCCGGCAACCCCGAAGGCGTGCACAGCGTGGTCGACCTGAACCGCCCCGACGTCGCAGCCGTGCTCGCCGACGCGAGCTCCGCGCTCGGGGACGCCTCGGCGCTGTCGTTCGCACAGGCGAAGTCGCGGGCGCCGGCCTCGGCCCTGCGGGTGCCCGACGGTGCGGCAGTGGTCGCCGCGATCGCGTCGGGTCAGGCAGACGCCGGCATCGTCGAGGCCGCCGTCCCTGCCGGCGGTCTCGAGGTCGTGGAGCTGCCCGAGGTCGAACGCGTCGAGCTCGACTACCGGGCCGCCCCGATCACGGCGTCACAGGCCGCGGTGGGCTTCATCACCCTCCTGTTCTCCCAATCCGGGCGCGACGCCCTGACCGCCGCCGGGTTCGAGCTCCCCTGACCAGAACCCAAACGCGGGCGGTTTGGCGTGCTGGCGGGTCGGGTTGCCCGCGTTTGGGGTGGGGTCGTCTCCCAAACGCGGGCGGTTTGGCCCGTGTGCGGTACGGGTTGCCCGCGTTTGGGGTGGGGTCGTCTCCCAGACGCGGGCGGTTTGGCCCGTGTGCGGTACGGGTTGCCCGCGTTTGGGGTGGGGTCGGGGCCCGCGAGGTGCCGGGAGGGCATGGCAGTAGGCTCCACACCGCTCGGGAGACCGGGCGCGGGGCCGTAGCTCAATCGGTTAGAGCACCGGACTCATAATCCGTCGGTTCCGGGTTCGAGCCCCGGCGGCCCTACCGGACTTGCGAGGCGCTCGCGGCTTCCTCCTACGGGGGGTTGGAGCACGCAGCGGCCAGGGAGGGGACTTCGGAGCACGAGGCGGCCACATGTGGCCGCCAGGTGCTCCAAGCGAAGGCGCCCTACGACACGAGGCCGCGGCCGGTGACGAGGGGGAGGTCGAGGGCGGTCAGGAGGCCGGGTGGAGCCTCGACGACGGCGGGGACCGCGTTGACGAGGCGCATCGCGGTGGCCTTCAGGCCGGCGGTGTTGTGGTCGCCGTCGGAGCCCAGCAGTTGCAGGTCGACGGTGTAGTTCGGCTCGCCGCTGATCTGGACCCGATAGCAGCCCGCACCGGCGGGCTGGGGCCACTCGGGTGCGAGGTCGCCGCGCAGGCGCGTCACGTGCTCGAGGACGACGACGGGGCGGCCGCCCCGCATGCCGCGGACCTCGAAGCGCAGCGCCGCCGCGGTTCCGGCGGCGATCCTGCCGCACGCGACGTCGAAGCCCTCGGGCGCAGGGAGGCGCTCGTGGCTCTGCTCAACCGAGTCGAGCTCGACGTCGAGGCCTGCTGCGATCTGGCGCACGACACTGCCCCACGCGAGGGTCAGGATGCCGGGCTGGAGTAGGAGCGGCACGTCGTCGAGCGACCCTCCGAAGCCCATGATCTCGAACACGACCTTGGCGTTGTCGTAGGTCGCGTAGTCGAGGATCTCGAGGCAGCGCACCTCGTCGATGCGCTCGCAGATGCTCGTGGTCACCAGCGGCAGCCAGTCGTTCGCGAAGCCGGGGTCGATCCCGTTGACCCACAGCGACGCGCCGCCCGCGGCGGCTGCCGCGCGGACCGGGTCGACCATCTCCGCGGGGACGGTGCCCGCGGGGAACTGCAGGAACACCGGGCTGCTCGAGACCACGTTGATCCCCGCCCGCAGGAAGCGCTCGAGGTCGGCGATCGCCTCCATCAGACGGTCGTCGGCCATCGCCGCGTAGACGATGCAGTCCGGCTCCAAGGCGAGGAGAGCGTCCGCGTCGGTGGTCGCCGCCACGCCGAGGTCGCGGCCGAGACCGGCGAGGTCGCCCGCGTCCCGGCCGGCCTTGGCCGGATCCGACACCCAGACCCCGGCGAGGTCGAGGTCCGGCCGTGCGTCGATGCCCGCGATCGCATGGCGGCCGACGTTGCCGGTGCTCCACTGGACGACCCTGTAAGTCATCGCTCCTCCTCTCGGGGCTCAGAGGTCGGGGATGCCGAACTCGAGGTTCGGGGACTGGATCCCGCCGTCGACCTCGACCACCTTGCCCGTGACGTAGCCGCCCGCGGCGGACGCGAGGTAGAGCACGGTGGCCGCGATCTCCTCGGGGTCGCCGATGCGGTGCAGCGGCGTGGCGTCCTCCATCTGGGTCTTCAACGCGTCGGTGCTCGTCACGATGTCGAGCGCCGACGTCGCGGTCGATCCCACCGCGATCGCGTTCACGCGGATCCGTGGCGCGAGGTCGGCTGCCGCGAGGCGCGTGTAGTGGGCGAGGGCGGCCTTGGCGGTCCCGTAGGCGAGGTACCCGCGGCCGGCGAAGCGTCCCAGCGCCGAGGTGATGTTGACCACTGCGCCACCGCCGGTCTCGAGCATGAGCGGCACCGCCGCACGCGTGAGGGCGTGTGCGGTGAGGACGTTGAAGCTGAACGCCTCGGCCATCTGCGTGGGGGTCGTCTCCAGGAACGTGCACGGCATGGTCCCGCCGACGTTGTTGACGACGACGTCGAGCCGGCCGAACACATCTTGCGCGGCTGAGGCGAGGCCGGCGGCGGCGTCGAGGTCAGCGAGGTCGGCGACGACCACGTGAGCACGCCTCCCGGCGGCTTCGACAGCGGCGGCGACCGAGCCGAGCTCGGTCTCGGTGCGGGACGAGATCACGACGTCGGCGCCTGCCTGCGCGAGCGCCACCGCGGACGCGGCGCCGATGCCGCGCCCGGCCCCGGTGACGACTCCGACGCAGTCGGTCAGTCGAAAGCGGTCCAGGATCACGCGCCCTCCTCGGGTCGGCCAGGGTGGGCCCCCGGCAGGGTACGCAAGCGAGGTCGTCGACGCAGGCGATCGTGTAGCAGCGGTCTCGTATGGTCGCCGGGCCGATCGGGGCCGGGGACCGGGAGCGGCCCCGATCCGGCGGGGTCCCGGGTCAGATCGCCGCTGCCTCCGACGTGCGGAACTCGGAGAGGAGAGCGAGCGGCGACTGCCGCCGCGCACGGATGATGTTCAACGTCGTGAGCGCCGCGCCGACGAGCCACACCGACGTGATCACCACCTCGTCGACGGTGCGACTCCCGGGCGCGGGATCGCAGCGCAGGCGTGACCACAGCGCGTCGACGGTGTTGCCGCTGAGGTTGGCAACCGTCATCATGCGCGCTGCCGTCTCGATGCGGCGGCGCCCATCCTCGCCGTGGGACTCGACCACGGCGCCGGCGAGGGCGGCGTCGACGGGACCGAAGTCCGCCTGGGCCAGCGCGCGGGCGTACGCGATCGCGCTCCACGAGCGCCGGTCGAAGTCGTCGGGATCCAACCCCTCGAGGCGGGCGAGGTCGGCGTCGGTGAGGCCGGCGTGACGGCCGGCGTCGGTGTGGGCGAACACGCAGTAGCGGCATTCGTTGGCGCGCGCCACGATCAGCATCACCCGCTCGCGCAATGCCGGCTCCATCGTCGACGTCACGGCTTCCACGTCGCCGGCACGGGCGACGAGCGCCGCGACGTCGGCCGACAACCGCGCGAGGGTGTAGGTCTTCTTGTGGAACGCCACGGGCCCGAGGCTACGTAACATCGCGCCGGTGGACGAGCCCACCCCGCCGCGAATCTTCGACAGGGACTCGAGCGAGGTCTCCCGCGTCCTCGCGTTCACCGACGGCGTGTTCGCGATCGCGATGACGTTGCTCGTGCTCGACGTGACGGTACCCGGCGGCGTCGCGGCCGCCGACCTGCCCGCAGCCCTCTGGGACCTGCGCTGGCAGATCTTCAGCTTCTTCTTGAGCTTCACGGTCATCGGCCTGTACTGGCTCCTGAACCACAGGCTCACGTCGAGACTGCGCGGCATGAACCGCAGGTACATGCGCTGGAACCTCGTGCACCTCGCGTTCATCGCGTTCCTGCCGTTCCCGACATCCCTCGTCGGCGAGCACAGCGAGGCGCCGGTCGCGGTCGCCATGTACGCCACCAACGTCGCCCTCGTCAGCATCCTCGACGCGTGGCTCTTCCGGGTCGCCGCGCACGGGGGTCTCCTCGACGACGACTGGCCCGCCGGCGGGACGCGCTTCGCGCTCGTAGCGCGGCTGGTCCCGGTGCCGTTCTTCCTCGCGAGCATCCCGCTCGCGTGGGTCGGCACGAACTACGCGATGTGGACGTGGATCCTCGTGTGGCCCGCGTCGCTGCTCGCCGAACGTCTCCGCCCTGCCGGCCTCGCTGCCGACGACTGAGCTCCAGGCCGAGACACACCGCGCGGCCGACAGGATGCCCGCCCGTGAGCACGACGTTCGAGTACGCGCCGACGGAGGCCGCCGTCACGGCGCTGGGACAGACCGACACGCTCGGAGTCCCGCTCGGGCCATGGGCCGAGAACCCGCCGATGTGCGTCATGCGAACTGGCGGCAGGGCCCGCCCGAGGCGCTGAGCCTGACCGACCACGTCCGGGTGGTGTGTGCCGTGAGCGGCCGCGCGACAATGTGGCACCCCAGCGACCACCGCCTCACAAGCACTCCAGACCGGGAGACCGATGACCGAGCCGAGTCCACGCAGGGCGCAGCGGAAGCGCACGACCGCCGAGACCGACGTCACCGTGAGCCTCGATCTCGACGGCGGCCCCGTCGAGATCGACACCGGCGTGCCGTTCTTCGATCACATGCTGCACCAACTCGCCAGGCACGGCGGGCTCGGACTCGGCGTCGCAGCCAAGGGCGACCTCGGAGTCGACGCGCATCACACCGTCGAGGACATCGGCATCGCCCTCGGGCAGTGCTTCCGCGAGGCGGTCGGCGACCGCGCCCGCCTGCGCCGATTCGGCTGGGCGACGTGTGTCCTCGACGAGGCCCGTGTCGAGGTCGCGCTCGACCTGTCGGGACGGCCGTTCCTCGTGTGGGAAATCGATCCCGGACGCGAGCGCATCGGCGACTTCGACCCTCAGCTCCTCGAGGAGTTCGCACGGGCGTTCTGTGTCGATGCGGGCGTGACCCTCCACGTCGTCCAGCATGCCGGCCGCAACGCGCACCACGTCACCGAGGCTGCGTTCAAGGCCGTCGCACGCGCCCTGTCGGACGCGCTCACCACCGACGCGCGCCGTACCGGCGACACGCCGTCGACCAAGGGGATGCTGGCGTGAGCTCGGACGCACCCGAGTTGCTGCCGCACATCGCGGTGTTCGACTACGGGATGGGCAACATCCGCTCGGTGGCCCGTGCTGCGGCCAGGTGCGGTGCCGACGTCGAACTCGTGCGCTCGGTCGCGGAGTGGCACAACGACTTCGACGGCATCGTGCTGCCCGGCCAGGGTCACTTCGGCGCGTGTGTCGACAGCCTGCGCGCTACCGGCCTCGACCACGTCGTGATGGACTGGTGCCAGCGGCGGCGCCCGTTCCTGGGGATCTGCGTCGGCATGCAGATCCTCGTCGAGTCGTCCGAGGAGGGGGGTTCCATCGGGCTCGGCGTCCTCCCGGGCCGTTGCGTGCGCGTGGGCGCGTCGGGGTTGAGTGTGCCCCACATGGGCTGGGACCAACAGACCTGGCCCACGGGCAGCCGGCTCTTCGCGGGCGTGAATCCGGCGGCGCGGCTGTACTACTGCCACTCCTACGGCGTCGCCCCCGGCACCGGAGCCAGTGAGACCGTGGGCGAGTACGGTGTCGCCTTCGTCGCAGCCCTCGAACGCGGCAACCTGTGGGCGACCCAGTTCCACCCCGAGAAGTCGTCGTCCGTCGGGCTCGCGATCTTGCGCAACTTCGTCTCGCTCTGCCGCGACGAGGCCATGACGGCGGGTGCGGCTCCCAGGCGGGGCGAGCCGGTCGACGGTGCGGTTCGGAGCGAGGGCACGTGATGCAGCTCTACCCGGCGATCGACCTCCTCGGGGGACGTTGTGTGCGGCTGCGCAAGGGCCGCCTCGAGGACGTCACGGTCTACGACCCGGACCCACCCGGACGCGCGGAGTCGTTCGCCGAGGCGGGAGCGCGCTGGATCCACGTCGTCGATCTCGACGCGGCGCTCGACACAGGTCGCGACAACAGGGCCGTCGTCGCCGCGATCGTCGAGCGCCTCGACGGGCGTGCAGCAGTGCAGACGGGCGGGGGACTGCGCGATGTCGCCGCGATCGAGTCCGCACTCGACGCCGGGTGCGCACGCGTCGTGCTGGGCACTGCCGCGACCGAGCAGCCCGAGCTCGTCGCCGCGATGGCACAGCGGTACCCGGGGCAGATAGCGGCGGCGGTCGACGCCATCGACGGCGAGGTCGCCGTGCACGGCTGGACCCGCGGCAGTGGCCACACCGTCGAGGGCTTCGCGGCCACACTCGCCGAGGCGGGCGTGGCCGCCCTGCTCGCTACGGAGGTGAGTCGCGACGGGATGCTGAGCGGGCCCGACCTCGACGGCATCCGTCGTCTTCTCGCCGCGGTCGACGTGGACGTGCTCGCGAGTGGGGGTGTCGCCGGACTCGGAGACCTCCGCGCCCTCGCCGCCCTCGAGGTCTGCGGCCGGACGGTCGCCGGTGCCGTCGTCGGCAAGGCCATCTACGAAGGTCGCTTCGAGGTCGCCGACGCCGTCGGCGCGATTGCCGAGGTTCGGCGTTGAAACAACGCAGCACCCTTGCGACGCGAGTCATCCCGTGCCTCGATGTCGACTGCGGGCGCGTGGTCAAGGGTGTGCGGTTCATCGACATCCGCGACGCCGGGGACCCCGTGGAGCTGGCGGCTCGCTACGACGCCGAAGGCGCGGACGAGCTCGTGTTCCTCGACATCACCGCGAGCAGCGAAGGCCGCGAGGCGATCTACGACGTCGTCGAGCGCACCGCCGGCGAGGTCTTCATGCCGCTGACCGTCGGTGGTGGGATCCGCAGCGTCGACGACGTGCGCCGCATGCTGCACGCGGGCGCCGACAAGGTCTCGATCAACACCGCCGCCGTCGAGACTCCCCGAGTCGTCGAGGCAGCGGCGGACGCGTTCGGGTCCCAGTGCATCGTGGTGGCGGTGGACGCGCGCCGCACCGGCGACGGCTGGACCGTGTGGACCCACGGGGGGCGCACCCCCACCGGTCTCGACGTGATCGTTTGGGCCGAGAACGTCGTCGACCTGGGAGCGGGTGAGATCCTGCTCACGTCGATGGATCGCGACGGCACCCGCGAGGGCTACGACGTCGAGCTGCTGCAAGCGGTGCGTGCGGCGGTCGACGTGCCGATCGTGGCATCCGGCGGTGTCGGTGGCCTCGGTGACCTCGTAGCCGGGGTGACCGTCGGGCACGCGGACGCGGTCCTCGCAGCGTCGATCTTCCATTTCGGCGAGCACACGGTGGGCGAGGCCAAGGAGGCTCTCGCGGCCGCCGGGGTCACCGTGCGGAGGCTGCCTCGGTGACCCGAACGGGCAAGGTCGGCGACGGAAGCGGCAGAATACCGGCCACCGGGTCGCGCCCACGGGAGCCAGCCCAGTGACCGCACAGCTCACTCGCGAACCGAGCGCCGGTGCCGGCCGCGCCTCGCGCGGCGACTGGCTGGCGCGCGTTGCGCGACCGCCGCGGGCGGTCGTCCTCGCCTTCTGCACCTCGCGCGCCGTGGTGGTGGCGGTCGCGCTCGTCGTCGGTTTCACCCGCCACGGCGAGTCGTGGTTCAGCCCGCTCCTGCACTGGGACTACGTCTGGTACTCGGAGGTCTCGGCGCACGGCTTCGGTGTCGTCCGCGACCAGGGCCAGACCGGCTGGCCGTTCTTCCCGCTCCTGCCGGCGCTGCTCTGGATCGGGCGCGTGCTCGGTCTGCCGACCGGCCTCGCCGGCATCGTCGTCGTCAACGCCGCGTTCTTCGCCGCGCTGTGGGGGGTGCACGTGCTCGCCCGGCGTCACTACTCCGAGGACGGCGCCACGCTGGCAGTCTGGGGTCTCGCCCTGTTCCCGTCGTCGGTGACGTTCACGATGGTCTACGCCGACGCGCTGGCGCTGGCAGCGACCACGTGGGCTTTCGTCGCTGCCGAGCGGCGCCGTGACATCCGTGCGGGGCTGCTGAGCGCGGTGGCGACGTTGGCCCGGCCCAACGGGCTGATCGGCGCCGTCGCGCTCGCGGACACGGTGGTGGGCCCGTCGCGGGCGCGGCGCGTGGTTCGCGTGCTCCTGCCCTCGGTCGGCGTGTTCTGCGCCTGGTTGGCGGTGCAGTGGGCGGCGACGGGCGACCCGTTGCGCTTCCTGCACGCCAAGTTGGCGTGGGACGAGGTCAACGTGGTCGAGGCGGTGGCGGACGTGCGCGCGCACGTCCAGTGGCCCGAGCTCGCCCTCGTCGTCGTGGGCGCAGCTGCGGTGCTGTGGTGCTGGCGCCGACGTGGCCTCCCGCGCGGGTGGCTCCTCCTGTACGTGCTCAGCCTCGTGCCGTCGCTGGTCACGGGCATGACCGGGATCGCTCGCTACTCGGTGGCGTGCTTCGTGCCTGCCGTCTGTTGTGGCGTCGCCCTCGAAGGGATGCCGCGCCGGGTCCGCCTGACCTGCCTCGCCGTCGCGCTGGCGGTCCTGGTGGTCGTGTCGGCACTCGTGTTCACGGAGAACTGGACTCCGTGACCTCGACGCAGGTCGCGACCGCGTCCGCCGGCGACGTGACGCACGTACGCAGACGGCTTCCACCGATCCCCGTCGTCGCCGCGTTCGTCGCGTCGAGAGTGCTCGTGTACGGCACCCTCGGCGTCGTGGTCGCCGTGCGCCGCGCGGGCTTCGCCGATCTCGCCACGCTGTGGGACGGGAACTGGTACGAGCTGATCTCGACCTCCGGCGTGACCACCGGAGCGCCGGACCAGAGTGGCCTGCCGTTCTTCCCACTGCTGCCGGGGTTCCTGCATGCCGCGCACTGGGCAGCGGTGCCGATGTGGCTGGCCGGGCTGGTCCTCGTCAACGTGGCGTTCTGCGCCGGGCTCTGGGGCCTGTACGTGCTGATGCGACGCGACCGCCCGGAGACGGTGGCTGCCGCGTCGGTGTGGTGCCTCGCCTTGTTCGGTTACGGCGTCGGCTTCGCGCTGGTGTACCCCGACGCGATCGTGCTCGCAACGTCCGTGTGGGCTTTCGTGCTGATCGGCAAGGAGCCCCGGTCGACGGCCGCGGACGTGGGCGCCGCGCTGGTCTGCGCGCTGGCCGCGAGCGCACGCCCGAACGGGATCCTCGTGGCCGTGGCTGTCGGTTTCACGCTCGTGTGGAAGCAGCGTCACTGGCTGCGCGCGGCGCTGGTCTGCCTGCCGTCGGCGGCCGTGGTCGGCACGTGGATGGCCCAGCTCTGGGTTTGGACCGGTGACCCCTTGGCGTTCATGACGGCCAAGGTCGGCTGGCACGAGTCGACGGTTTTCGAGATCCTGGACCACAGCGATTGGAACACGAGGTTCCACCTCGGTGCCGCACTCGTCGCGATAGCGGTCGTCGCGTGGCAGTGGCGCAAGCTCGAGGCGGGCTGGCTCGTGCTCGCCGGCACCTATCTGGTGCCCTCCCTGGCGCTCGGGATCGTCGGTCTGGGCCGCTACTCGAACACGGTGTTCCCGGTCTTCGCGGCGGCAGGCGAAGCAGTCGCCCCGCGCACGATCTGGACGCGTGCCGTCGTGTACACCGCCGGAGCCGTCATGACCGTCGCCGTGACGTGGAACGTCCTCACCAGCGCATGGGTGCCCTGAGGGTGCACGGTTCGCGTCCCGGCCGCCCGGACTCTCCGACATCGGTCACGGGGCGCACGGGCCGGATACGCGCCTCGCGTCGTAGGGCAACTACCCTTCTGGGCGCGCCTACCCCAGCCGGCTGGGGTGACCGCGCCCAGAACGGGTCCGGCGTGGCGCGGCTTCCCGAGCACCACTGACTACGCTGGCACCCAACCGGCGCGTGCTCCGCCCAACCGGAGGTCCTGGTCGTGTCTGGACGCGAAAGCGCCGCCCCCTATGCCGGGGCGAACTGCCTCGTAACCGGGGGCCTCGGCTTCATAGGCGCCAACGTGGCGCACCGCCTCGCAGAGGCCGGGGCCGACGTCACGGTGGTCGACGCGATGGTGCCGACCCACGGTGCCAACCCTCACAACCTCGACGGCGCGGCGCGCCCCGTGCGGGTGATCGAGGCGAGCATCGCCGACGTGGACGCCGTCGGCGAAGCGGTGTCGGGCGCCGACTACGTGTTCAACATCGCCGGCCAGGTCAGCCACCTCGACTCCATGGAGGATCCCCTCGGCGACCTCGAGCTCAACGCACGCAGCCACCTCGCACTGCTCGAGCTCCTGCGCGCCACCAACGCGGCTGCCCCGGTCGTGTACACCTCGACGCGTCAGATCTACGGACGCCCCAAGTACTTCCCCGTCGACGAGGACCACCCCGTGCAGCCCGTCGACGTCAACGGGGTCGACAAGTTCGCCGGAGAGCAGTTCCACCTCCTCTACGCGCGGGTGCACGGGATGCACGCGTGTTCGCTGCGTCTCACCAACACCTACGGACCACGCATGCGCCTGCGTGACGACCGTCAGGGCTTCGTGGCCTCGTTCGTGCGCCGGGCGATCACGGACGACGTGATCACCCTCTACGGCGACGGCTCGATGGAGCGCGACATGGTCCACGTCGACGACGTCGTCGACGCGATCCTGCTCGCCGCTGTGACCCCGGCGACCAGCGGCGAGGTCGTCAACCTGGGCCACACCGAGTCGCTCACCCTCGCCGACGTCGCGCACGCGATCGTCGACGCGGCGGGGTCCGGCCGCGTCGACTACGTGCCCTGGCCCGCCGACCGAGCAGCGATCGACATCGGCAACTACCAGGGCGACTTCACCAAGGCGCACAAGCTGCTCGGCTGGGAGCCCGCAATCGACTTCGTGACCGGGATCGAATCCACGGTCGCGTACTACCGCGAGCATCGCTCTTGGTACCTCTAGTCGACCTGGCGAGGCGCACCGCCGGGATGCAACCCGAACTCGGTGACGCCGTGGCACGAGTGCTCGCGTCGGGCCAGCTCCTCCTCGGTCCCGAGCTCGACACGTTCGAAGCGCAGTTTGCGGCATGGTGTGCTCGCGCAGCTGCCGTGGGGGTGGCGTCGGGCACGGACGCGCTGCGCCTCGCGCTGTCCGCGCTGGGCATCGGCGGCGGCGACGAGGTGATCGTCCCCGCCTTCACGGCAGTGCCGACTGCAGCCGCGGTCCTCGCCGCCGGGGCCGTTCCCGTTCCCGTCGACGTCGACGCCGCGACCGCCGCGATCGACCCCGCCGAGGTCGAGGCGGCCGTGACCGCACGGACCCGCGCGGTAGTACCCGTCCACCTGTACGGGCGTCCCGCACCGGTGGAGGAGCTTGCCGCGCTCGGACTCACCGTCGTGGAGGACGCGGCCCAGGCGCACGGTGCCGCGGCCCCCGCCCGCGGCGGCAGCACCGCGGCCTGTTACAGCTTCTACCCCACCAAGAACCTCGGCGGCATCGGCGACGGCGGAGCAGTCGTGACCGACGACGCCGAGCTCGCGGCGCGCGTGCGGCTCCTGCGCCATCACGGCATGCACGACCAGTACGTGCACGAGGTCGTCGCGACGAACTCACGCATGAGCGAGGTCGAGGCCGCAGCGCTGCGCATCGGTCTCGGCCACCTCGACAGGGACAACGAGCGCAGGCGCGAGATCGCGCAACGCTACCGCTGCGCGGCACCCGAGCTCGTGTGGCAGCGTGACCATCCGCGTCACGTCCACCACCTCTGCGTGGCGCGCGTGGCCGACCGTGACCGCTGGCGTGCCGCGCGGCCCTTCGCCACAGGAGTTCACTACCCGCTCGCGCTGACCCAGCAGCCGGGTTACGCGCACTTGAAGCGGCGGCCGTGCCCCCGGGCCGAGGCGTGGGCGGCGCAGTGCGTGTCGGTCCCGTGCTTTCCCGAGATGACCGAAGAGGAGGTCGACGTGGTCTGTGAGGCACTGACATGAGCTCTGTCGTGACGGAGGTCTCCGCGTTCTTTCCGTGCTACAACGACGCCCCCACGATCGCGGGCCTCGTCAAGTCCGTGTCGGCAGCGCTCGATCGCCTCGGCGTCGACTACGAGGTGATAGTCGTCGACGACGGCTCCGCCGACGACTCCGTCGAGGTGCTGCGCCAGGTCGAGCGCGAGAACCCACGCTTCCGCCTCGTCCGCCACGAGGTCAACCGCGGTTACGGTGCCGCACTGCGCTCGGGTTTCGCCGCCGCGACCAAGGAGTGGGTCTTCTACACCGACGGCGACGGCCAGTACGACCCGTCCGAGGTCGAGGTCCTCGTCGACCGTGCCACCGCCGAGACCGACGTCGTGCAGGGGTGGAAGCTCGTCCGCGGTGACAAGTGGTACCGCAAGGTGATCGGTCGCCTCTACCACCACGCGATGCGGGCGCTGTTCCGGCTGAAGGTGCGCGACACGGACTGCGACTTCCGTCTCATCCGGCGCTCCCTGCTCGACAAGGTGGAGCTGCGCCACTCGTCGGGGGTCATCTGCGTCGAGATGATGCGCAAGTTCCGCGACGCCGGCGCCGTCTTCGCCGAGGTACCCGTGCACCACTATCCCCGTGAGCACGGCGTGAGCCAGTTCTTCCAGGTGCGCCGGATCTCGAAGTCCCTCCTGGACGTCCTCACCTTGTGGTGGCGGGTCGTGGTCCTCCACCGCGACTGATCTCACCCCTACCGGCACGTCGCCCACAGGGCGGTCGAGGTGGAGGCGGCGGAGTCGGAGACGGCGATGCCGCTGGTGAACCCGGAAGGGCGGGGGAGCGGTTCCCACCACCACCACGAGACGCGGTCGAGGACCTCGACGCCCGGCAGAGGCCACTCCTCGTGTGCGAGGGCTGCTGCCGCCCACCAGGCCAGGAACCTGCCGGTCGCGCCACCGCGGCGGCGGCCGTGCGAGCCGCCGGATGTGCCGGCCCACGTGAGCAGGACCAGGGCTGCGCCCGGCGAGATCTGTGCGAGTCTCAGGTCCTCGGAGGCGACGAGTGCTCCCGTCGCGGCGACCGCCGACTCCGGCGGACCCGCTGCCGCCGCCACACTGCAGGTGCCGTCGGAGTCCGCCGTCCACGCCTCGAAGAGGTCCCTGATCGCGGCAACCGTGGGCTGCCTCGGGGTGGCCGGCGCTGCCTCCTGTGCTGACACGACGACGGCAGCCAGGGGTTCGGTGGGGTCGGGGAAGTCGGCGTCGTGGGGCCGGTACTCGGGCAGCCGGTGCCCGGTCTCGCCTGCGGCGAGGGTCATCGGCAGTTCGAACACGGCGGGTGCTGCCACCGGCTCCCCACGGAGATCCTCACCGCGCAGGATCCGCTCCTGGGCGACCACCGCTGCGACGTGGCTGCCTGGCAGGGACGGCGCGAGCTCGGCCCACGTGTGCGTCGACGCCACCACCTCGGTGAGTGGGCCCAGCGTGAAGCGCGCGGACCGCTCCAGCACTGCGGCCGCATGCTCGGCCGGGGCCTCCAACGCGAGGCGATAGTCGACGTGGCTCGCGATCGGCCACAGTTGGCGCCCGCGCTCGAGCGCGTCGCGGCACCGCTGCGCGAGGTACCCGAGGCTGTCCCAGTCCCTGTCGCCGCACAGCACGTCGACTTCGAACATGAGCCCCGCGACGTCCTCGGCCTCGATCATCGCGTTCACGTCGGCCATCTCCGCAAGCTACCCACCACGCGCGCACGTCGGGTTCGGAGGTGACGTGGGGTTCGGGGTCAAGGCGGGCCGAGAACGGTGGCGAGTCGACGTGCCATCTGGGCGGCGTCGATGCGTGCGAGGGCAAGACCCGTGCGTGCCGCGGGAGACGTGGTGTTGCCGGCGTAGACGACGGTGTCGGCGACCACGAGGCGGTCGTCGGTGCGGCCCACCTCGACCTCGACGCCTGCCGCCTCGAGATCGTCCACGAGGCCGGCGTCGACACGTGAGCCCGTGCGCACTCTCACCGAGTCGCACAGCTTTCCGGCGAGGAGGAGGGCGTCCGTCAGCGGTGTGCGCTGCAGGTGCGGGGCGCGCACGAGCACACGGTCACGCGCCGCGCCCACGTCGGTGGCCACCCGTTCGAGGAAAGCGTCGACGCCGAGCCACTCGAGCCCGGCTGCACCGGCGGCGACGACGACCTCACCGCAGTCCGCCACCGCATCCAGGGCCTGCCCCGTGACACCTCGCGACAGCCAGCGCCGGTCACCCACGAGCACGAGCTTGGACCGGGCGCGGCTCATCGCCACGTTCAACAGGCGCAGACCCTCGTCGCCCCGCAGGAACGGCGGTGGTTGCAGCGGCGCCCCGTCGCAGAGGTCGACGATCATCATCTCGCGCTCGCCGCCCTGGAAGCGGTGCACGGTCTGCACGACGACGTCGTCGGCGCGCCCGAGGTCGTCGAGCAGGGCGCGCAGCAGCCGCATCTGCTCGACGTAGGGGGTCGCGACCCCCACCAAGCGCTCTCCACCGGTCAGCGCCGGCGCAGCACCCACCGCGGCTGCGGCGCCGGTCCCGACGACGAGCGCCGCCACGACGTCCAGACGCGACCGCCCCGGGCGCACCGCGACCGGCGCGAGCGACGACGTGTCCCACAGCACCACCGGGGCGCCCGGAGCCGGGTCTGCACCGGCAAGAGCGACGTTCGCCGCGGTCGCGGAGGCGGACTCGAGGCGGCCGCCGTAGGCGAACCGGTTCGTCACCGCGGCGATCGCGGGATGCGCCCGGTACTGGCGGCGCAGGAGATGCAGGCGCAGGTCGGGGCGGCCGGACTCGATCGCCGACGCGACCCCCGACGTCGTGAACACGTCACGTCCGAGCCAGTCGGACACGGCGCTGTCGCCGGAGGTCACCACCGGTGGGAGCTGGCGCACGTCACCGAAGACCGCCAGTCGTGGGGCCAGCCCCGCGGCGAGGACCACCTGGGGGAGCTGGGCCATCGACGCTTCGTCGACGAGGACGTGGTCGTACGCGCCGTCGCAGAGCTCGCCCGAGACGACGACCTTGGACAGGGTCGCCGCGACGAGGCCCGGTGTCCCGGGTTCGAGGGGGTGATCGGCGACGACGCGCGCGGGCACCTCCGCAAGCTGGGGTGGGCCGACGCGCACGACCCTGGTGCAGCCGCCGGCGAGGGCAGCGAGGACCGCGGCATCGACGGCGACGTGGGCATGCGCGACGAGCAGCACCGAGCACCCGTCGGCGACGAGCTGCGCTGCCAGCCGTCCCAGCGTGCGTGTCTTGCCGGTGCCCGGGGGGCCCCACACGAACGTGCACGGTCCCGCGGCCGCCGCCGCGACGGCATCCATCTGGTACGGGTCGAGGTCGAGACCGATGTCGTCGCCGGGGGCAGGACGGGCACGTGGTTGCGCCGGTTCGGTGACCGAGAGGCCGAGCACGTCGAGGACGGCACCGTGATCGAGGTCGCGCTCCTCGTCGAGGACCTCTTCCAGGCGTGACAGCGTCGCCTCGAGTACCGCTGACGGGTCGACGTCGATCGTTCCGCCGCCGACGGCGTCACCGAGGTTGCGTCCCGTCGCGACGAGCACCTCGCGCTCGTCGACGTCGAGGAGCTCGGCGGTGGCCGCGGCCCCGCCGACCACGAGCGACACGGTCACGGCGTCGATGCGCCCCGGGGCGCGGGGCAGGAAGAGGCGGTAGTGGTGGGAGCCGGCGACCGTGCGCTCGCGCACGCCGCTCCGGAAACGGATGCTGCGTACGTCGCCGCGTGCGCGCACCGCCTCGATCTCGGCGCAGAGCGCGGCCGCCATCGCCCCCAACGCGTCGGCCACGGGCTGAAGCATCTACCACCGTAACATCCCGCTGGTGCAAGCCCCTCCGGAGACCCCAGCGGACGCGCCCCCGGAAGCGCGGTCCGCGCTGGGCCACGTCGTCGCCGCCTTCGTCGTGAGCCGCCTGATCGTGGCGGTCGCGCTGGTGTTCGTGAGTGCCGGCCTGAACCACCAGCTCGGTGCGGGTCAGCTCCAGGGTTGGGACGGCGGCTGGTACGCCCACATCGCCGACCACGGCTACGGCTACACCGAGCGCGTCGACGAGGCCGACGTCGACACCGACGTCGTCAAGACCGCGTACCCGTACTTCCCCGGCCTGCCGGCCTTGCTGTGGGCAGGCGCGGCCGCAGGCGTGCCCAAGGGCCTCACGGCGGTCATCGTCTCCAACCTGTGCCTCCTGCTCGCCCTGGGCGGCGTCCACGTCCTGGTGAGGCGGCGCTACTCGCGGCGGGCGGCGCAGCTCGCGGTCTGGGCCCTCGCGTTGTTCCCGGGCTCGGTGGCATTCTCGATGATGTACCCGGAGTCGATCCTGCTGGCAGCGTCGGTGTGGGCCTTCGTCGCCGTGGAGTCGCGGCCGTCGCGGCGTCTGCGTGACCTCTGGGCCTCGCTGCTGGCGGCAGTCGCGGCACTGATGCGACCGAATGCGATCGTGGTCGCGGTGGCGCTCGCGGTGTGGACGCTGGGCTTCGGTCGTGCCAGGGCGGAGGAACGCGCGCGCGAAGGCAGTGAGGCGGCGCCGGCCCGACGCGTGCTACGTGCGCTCGTCGTCGCCGGCCCCGCGTTCGCCGTCTTCGCCGCATGGCTCGTCTACTTGTGGGTCGCGGCCGGCGACCCCCTGGTCTTCGTCACAGCGAAGTCCCAATGGCACGAGGTGACGATCGTCGACACCGCCGTCGGCTTCGTCACCGGCACCCGCGCGGGCCAGTGGATGGACCTCGTCCTCGTTCTCGCCGGTGCTGCGTTCGTGGTCGCCCGCATCCGCGACCTGCCGGGCGCGTGGACGCTGTCGTGGGCGTTGTTGGTGCTCCCGTCGATGCTGTTGGGGACCGTCGGGCTCGGGCGCTACACGGCGACCTCGTTCGTGGTCGCCGTCGCGATCGGACTCACCCTCGCTCGATGGCGCCCCGCGGCCGGGACCGTCCTGCTGTCGGTGTCCGCTGCCGGTCTCGGCCTCACGGCGGTGCAGATCTTCGCGAGTCACTGGGTGCCGTGAGGGCGCGACGCACGAAAGTCCTTGGGGGCGGGGGAGTGTGGTTCGTAACATCCCGCGGATGACCACAGCCGCCACACCCGCTGCCACACCGGACGAGCTCGCCCAGGTCCGCTACGACGACGCCGGTCTCGTACCCGCCGTCGTCCAGGACGCGCACGAACACGACGTCCTGATGGTGGCGTACATGAGCCCCGAGAGCCTCGCGCTCACCCTCGAGAAGGGCCTCGCCACGTTCTGGTCGCGCAGCCGCCAGGAGCTGTGGACCAAGGGCGAGACCTCCGGGAACGCGCTGGCGGTCGTCGACGTGCGCTACGACTGCGACGCCGACTGCCTGCTCGTGCTCGTCGAGCCCCGAGGTGACGCGGTCGCGTGTCACACCGGTGAGCGTTCGTGCTTCTACCGCAGTTTCGGTGGCGGCCTCGACCAACCGGCGTCACGGCCGCCGCACGCGAACGCACGATGACGGTCGACGCGGTCCGTCCCGACAGGGAGACCTTCCGGGCACTGGCACGCGAGCACACCGTGGTGCCGGTCTGGTGCGAGGTGCTCGGCGACTGCGAGACGCCCGTGTCGGCGTTCCTCAAGTTGCGACGCCCCGGTGGGGTCGGGTTCCTGCTCGAATCGGTCGTGCACGGCGAGAGCTGGGGTCGCTGGTCGTTCCTCGGTCGCGACCCCGAGTTCGTGATCCGCTGCGACGCGGGCACCGTCACGGTGGAGGGACGCTGTCCTGTCGACCTCGCAGGCGCTGCGGACCCCTTCACGGCCGTCACGATGCTCCTACGCCACGCGAGCACCCCCGTGCTCGCCGGCCTCCCACCGTTGCACGCGGGCCTCGTTGGCTACTGGGGCTACGACACGATCCGCTTCGTGGAGCCGACGGTGCCGATCACCAACCCCGACCCGCTCGGGGTGCCCGAGATGCTGCTCGTCGCAACCGGCACGCTCGTGGCGTTCGACCACTTCCGCCAGCGCCTCGTTGTCCTGCGCAACGTCTACACCGGCGCCGGTACCGATTCGGACGAGCTCTACGACCGCGCCTGCGACGCCCTCGACGCGGTTCGCGACGACCTCGGCGCGCCGTTCGCCGAGCGCCCCCCCGTGCCGGACGTACCCACCCACGTCGACGTGCCCGCGTCGAACATGACGCCCGAGCGGTACATGGACATGGTGCGGGCAGGCCAGGAGTACATACTCGCCGGCGATTGCTTCCAGGTGGTGCTGAGCCAGCGGTTCAGCCGCCCGCTCGCGTCGGACCCCTTCGACGTACACCGCGCCTTGCGGATCGTGAACCCGTCGCCGTACATGACGTTCCTCGAGCACCCCGACGTGACCGTCGTGTGCGCGTCGCCCGAGGAGCTAGTGCGCTACCGCGACGGCGAGGCGCTCACCCGCCCGATCGCGGGCACGCGCTGGCGCGGTGCCGACGAATCCGAGGACGCCGCACTCGGCCGTGACCTCCTCGGCGACGAGAAGGAGCGTGCCGAGCACGTGATGCTCGTCGACCTCGCCCGCAACGACCTCGGGCGCTTCGGTCGATACGGCACGGTGCGCGTCGGCGAGTTCATGCAGGTCGAGAACTTCAGCCACGTCATGCACCTCTGCTCGACGGTGACGTCCTCGGCGCGGGCCGGGACCGGACCGATGGACGTGCTCCGCGCGACCTTCCCTGCCGGCACGGTGTCGGGCGCGCCCAAGGTCCGCGCGATGCAGATCATCGACGAGCTCGAACCGACCCGGCGTGGTCCCTACGCCGGCGTCGTCGGCTACGTCGACTACTCGGGGAACCTCGACACGGCGTTGACACTGCGCACGGCGGTGGTGCGCGACGGCGTCGCCTACGTGCAGGCCGGGGCCGGCATCGTCGCCGACAGCGTGCCCGCGCACGAGTACGAAGAGACCTGCAACAAGGCACGGGCAGTGCTCGTCGCGATAGAGGCGGCCGAACGTCTTCACGCCGCCACCGGGTCCTCGACGTGACCGGCCACGCACTGCCCGTCGGCTACGACGCGCTGCGCCACGGAGCCGGCCGCGTCGACCGCAACGGCGCCGTGCTCGAGGTGAGCGGGCCCGACGCGGCGGCGTTCCTGCACGGCCAGCTCAGCGCCGACGTGGAGAGTCTCGCCGTCGGCGCGGGAACCGAGGCTCTCCTGCTGAGCCCGAAGGGGCGCCTCGTCGCCGTCGGCTACTTGCTGCGCACCGGCGACACGCGTTTCGCGTACGTCGTGGACGCGCGTGTGCGGGACGCCACCGCCGAGCGGCTCGTGCGCTTCCACCTGCGCGTCGACTGCGACATCGTCGGCGACGACGAGCTCGGCGTCTGGTCGGTGCTCGGCCCCGCGGCGGACGCCGCCACGGCTGCCGCGCTCGGTGCCGCAGCGGTACCGCCGCAGGAGCCGCTCGCGGTCGTTGCCGTGCCGTCCCTCGGCGACGACGCCGTCGCCGTGCGTGCTGCGACGGGTGCTCTCGCCGGCATCCACCTGGCCGCGATCGCGGGGGAACCCGACATCCCCGGCGCCGTGAGCGCGTCCCGGGGGGCTTTCGACGCAGTCCGGGTCGAGCACGGCGTGGCGCTCTTCGGGGTCGACTACGACGAGAGCACCGTCCCACACGACGCTGGTCTCGTTCCCCGCGCCGTCGGCCTCGACAAGGGCTGCTATGTCGGCCAGGAGCTGATCGAGCGGATCTGGTCGCGGGGCCACGCCAACCGAACGCCTCGCAGCGTCCGCATCCACGCGGGAGAGGTTCCCGCTCCGGGTGCAGTCGTCAGCGCCGGCGACCGCGAGGTGGGCCGCCTCACGACGACGGCGTGGTGCCCCGCGTGGGACGCCCCCGGCGGCCTCGGCCTGCTCCGGATCGACGTCGGAGCGGGTGCGGAGGTGTCGGTCGAGGGTGCCGCCGCGACCGTGGTCGCATCGGGCTGAGCCTTGTCCCCGTAGGGATGCGTCCAGCGGCGTCAGCCGCCGCGGGGGAACCTGCGGGCGTTGTCGTTGTAGCGGTCGGGCTTGAAGAACCCGGCCGGGGTCTTGGCCTCGATGAGGGCGGGGGCGTCTGCGAAGAGGTCGGCGAGGGCCTGGGTGTGCTCCTCGGGTGTGAAAGGCCGCCGGTCGGCACACCACTCGACGGTGTTGCCGTCGGGGTCGAGGGTGTAGATCGACACGCAGAACTCGTGGTCGACCTCGAGCACCTCGGCACCCCACTCGAGCCAGCGCTTCCTGGCCGTCTCGAGGTCCTCCATGCTGCACTCGAACGCGAGGTGGTTGACCCACCACGGCAGGCCGACGGACTCCGACATCCCGACCGGGAAGTCCGTGCGGATCGTGTCGTCGTGGAGGTCCCAGAACGCCATCAGGCCGCCCCCGGGCGTCGCGTAGAACACGTGGCGCGACCAGCCACCGCCGGGTGTCTCGCCCACGACGGTCTTGACGAGCTCGAAGCCCATCGCCTCGGTGTAGAAGTCGTGGATCGTGTCGACCTGCCTGGTGGCGAGGGCCACGTGGTGGAACCCCATGTCTTCCCCTCTGGTTGCCGAGAACCGTTGTCCCACACTACTTGCCGGGGTGCCCGAGGGTCCCGGAGGAAATAGGTCGTTAGCCTCGAATGTATGGAGTGTCGTCGGGGTTATACCGATCCCAGAAGTGGCCGATCGCGGCCCGCGACGGAGGACCGATGGCCTCACGCACTCCAACACCCGAGCTCGGGACGGTGCGCACCGACGACGGCCACGCGATCTCCTACGCGTCCTACGGGTCGGGCGCGAGCACCGTGGTCCTCGTACACGGGATAACCCTCGACCGGCGCATCTGGGCGCCGCAGGTGCGCGACCTCACCGATGCCGGCCACCGCGTCGTCACGATCGACCAGCGCGGCCACGGCGAGTCGTCGCCCCTGAACGCGGCGGTCGACCCCACTCGCCTCGGCGCCGACATAGCGTGCGTGCTCGAGGCGCTCGATCTGCACGACGTAACCCTCGTGGGCCACTCCCTCGGCGGGATCGCCTCGCTCACGTTCGTGGTCGACCACACCGACATGGCACGCGAGCGTCTGCACGGGCTCGTGTTGCTCTCCACGACGGGTACCGCACGCTTCGCGAGTCACGTCACGTCGATGCACGCGATCGTGGCGCCCGTCGAGCGTCTCGCGTACAAGGTCGTGCCGCGCTGGATCCCGACCCCGGTGCGAGTGGCGGTCAAGCCCAAGACGATCGGCCGCGGCGTGCTGCGCTTCGCGTTCGGGCGCAAGCCCGACAGCACCGACGTCGCCGTCACCGAGCACATGTTCTCCCACACGGCGCACTCGACGGTACGGCACCTCTTCTCGGGTCTGCTCGACTGGCACCTCCTCGACGACCTCGACGAGGTGGACGTGCCCACTCTGGTCGTGTGCGGTTCCCGCGACCTGATCACGCCGCTGCCGCTGTCGCGTCACCTCCACAAGCGCCTGCAAGGCAGTGAGCTGTTCGAGGTCCCCGGCGCAGGGCACATGCTCATGATGGAGCGCCCCGAGCTGCTCGCCGACCTGATCTCCGACTTCGCCGAGCGCCCTGCAGCGACCGAGGCGCCCCACGGCCTGAGGGCCGTCGACGCCGGTTGACCCCTCGCGCGCCTGGCGGCGGGGCGGCTCAGTCCTCGACTCCTGCCATCTTCGCGGCTTGCCACGCCGACATGATCTCGATGTGGTGCAGAAGGTCACGGGTCTCGCCGGCAAGCGCCTCACGCCGGTTGCGCAGGTCGACCGAACCCGGCTCGACGAGGTCGCGGTTGCGCATCAGCTTGAGGGCGGTCTCGTAGATCACACGACTGACCGACTCGGCCGAACGGATCCGGCGCTGCAGGTGGTACTGCTTGCCCGACGCGACGCAGCGCCGCAGGAACGCATCCTCGTCGAAGGGCGCCGACGCGCTCTCGCGCGTGAGTGCCTCGGCGGCGATGCGGTACGCCTCGAGGAACGGCCGCAGCGTGCGTTGTGACGTGTACGGGCGGAACCCGCGCACGAGCTCACGCACCTCGCGGCCGCCCTTGGCGAGGCGCTCGGACCACTCCGGATCCTGCAGGTCGAGCTCGGCGCGTAGCTCCTCGCGGAAACGCTCCTTGCCGCTGAAGAAGAACTCGAACTTGAACATGTCGCGCAGCTCGTAGGCAGCGTCCCAGAAGCGGTCGGCCGGGTCGACGCCTTCGGCCGCCTCCGCCGCCGTGAGCAGCGCGAGCTCGCAGATCGACTGGTTCACGAAGAAGTGGATGATCGAGTTGCGGTAGTACGCGGCTGCGAGGTGCTGGTCGGGACCGATCTGGTACACGGGCTCGGGCCCTTCGGCGAAGCACGTCACGACGTCGTGGCGGATCAGCTCGTCGAGGGTGTGTCCGACGCCTGCGGTGGTGTCGAGGTCGAGGGGCCGCGACGTGGGTAGGTGGCGCCGCTGCACGTATTCGACGACCGCGTCGAGGCGGGCGATGATCTCGGGAACCGTGAGCCAGCGGTCGCCGACGCCGAGGAGGGCGAACCCCACGAGCGCCGTCGGCGTGATCGGGGTCACCGCGTTGATGCGCACGCACGTCTCGAACGCGAGCTTCTGCACCGACAGGTGGCGGCCGTCGCTGTCCGCCGGCGGGGCGTCCCGAGGTGGGCCGATCGCGTCTCTCACCGACACGGGATCGCCGAAGTTCATCGAGACCTCGCCCCAGGGCTGACGCAGCGCCTCGAGGTACTTCAGGAAGAAGCCGAAGGACTCGGGTGCCTTCTTGGCGCCAGCCTGCTCGGCTACGTAGGTGCCGACGTCCTGGAGCTGGTCGTAGACGATCGAGACCGGGATGAGGAGCACGTCCTCGGCCTTGTTGCGGCAGTAGGAGTCGACGACGTAGGACAGCAGTCCGTAGCGGGGCGGCAGCAGCTTCCCGAGCCTGCTGCGGCCTCCTTCGATGTACCACTCGAGGCTGAATCGCTTCTCGACGAGGTAGTCGAGGTACTGGGACAGCACGAACTTGTAGACGTCGTCGTCCTTGAAGCTGCGCCGCAGGAAGAACATCCCCGCCCGCCTGTAAACGGCGTTGACCGGGAAGACGTCGAGGTTGGCGCCACCTGCGACGTGGTTGGGCGGGAGGCCGACCTCGTGCATGGCCCACCGCAGCACCAGGTGGTCGAGGTAGGTCTTGTGCGACGGCAGGAACACGACCGGGTAGCGCGCCATGAGCTTGCCGATCTCGCTCAGGGCCTCGGCGTCGTAACGCACCCGTGACTCATAGGCCTGGGAGTACACGAAGCGGCTGAAGTCGGCGGCGAGGTCGATCATGTAGGCGCTGTTGCCGGCAGCGAGCTCGTGCAGGTCCTCTTCGGCTTCGTCGCTGACCTCGGTGTGGTCGCGTCCGAGCCTGTCGGCGAGGGTGGAGAGTCCGCTGCGCCACGACACCCTGGCGGTGATCTCGGCACGCACGTGTTGGGGGACCTTGTAGCGGTTGCCGATGACGCCGCGCTCTGCGCGTTCGAGCGCGAGTGTCGCCTGGCGGGCGACGAAGGTCGCGAAGCCGGCGATCTCGGCGTCGTCGTCGCCGACGGACTGCTTCCAGCGGTGTCGCAGCTCCGACACCGGTGCGGGCGCCGCGGTGAGCACGGTGCTGCGCCCGGGACGGTCCTGGAGGAGGGCCTGTTGGATCACCGAGGGGTTTCGCGGGTTCGTGAACGTCAGGACGTCGCGCAGGCGGGCGACCCTGGCACCGTCGCGCTCGGGGGGGAGCCAGACCATGCGCAGCGGTTGCATGAGCGGGTCGTCCGGAGCAGCGAGTCTGCGTTCGAGCTCGGGGGGGACCTCGACGCCCGCGTCGCGCTCGGTGGGCCGCAGGACGAAGGCGTCGTGCGGGCCGGCGTCGGTGGGGGCGTTCTCGCGCACCCAGCGCCGCAGTACACGCCGCTCCACGGCGGTGTCGGCCTCGAGCAGGAACACGATCGGGCGTCCGCCCGAGTCGGGCCAGCCGGCATCGCCTTTCACAGAGAACGCCCCCTCCGAGGTCTCCGCTGGTGGCGCGAGTCTACGATGGCCGGATGCGGGACGAGATCGATGCCGCGGCTGCCGCTCTCGCCGGCGAGGACGCCGACCTCGTCGCCGACGTCGACGCGGCACCTGACGGACCGAAGACGGCGGCCTTCTTCGACTTCGACCGCACCGTCATCGCCGACTTCAGCTTCACCACATACGCCGCCGAGCTGATCCGCAGGCGTGTCGTCGGCCCCGTGGAGCTGGCCGAGATGGGCGCTCACGTCCTCGCCTACCAGAGCGGGCGCGAGCCGTTCGAGGACTTCTTCACCGCGGCCGTGTCCCACTTCGCCGGCCACACCGACGCGGAGCTGTCGTCCCTGGGCGAGCGCCTCTGGCGCAAGCGCCTCGCGGCAAAGGTCTACCCCGAGACCCGTGCCCTCATCGACGCGCACCGGCGCAAGGGCCACCTTGTGGCACTCCTCACGTCTGCGACCGCCTACCAGTGCGAAGCTGCCGCCGCGGATCTCGGCGTAGAGCACGTCCTCTGCAACCACGTCCTCGCCGAGGACGGCGTGGTCACGGGCGTCCCGCGCGAGCCGATCATGTACGGCGTCGGCAAGTTCGAGACCGCCGAGCGCTTCGCGGCGAGCCACGACGTCGACCTGTCGCGCAGCTTCTTCTACACCGACGGCTCCGAGGACATCCCGTTCCTCGAGGAGGTCGGCAACCCGCGGCCGACCAACCCCGACCGCAAGCTCGCTGCGCACGCCAGGGCACGCGGCTGGCCGGTGCGGTCCTTCCAGAGCCGCGGCCGGCCTCGGCCTGCGGACATCGTGCGCAGTGGGATGGTCGCGGCCAGTTTCGCGGGAGCACTTGCCGGCGGGCTCGCCGACCTCGCGCTCAACCGTGACCGTCGCGGCGCAGTGAGCCTCTCCACGGCTCTCCTCGGAGACCTCGGCACCGCGGCTGCCGGCGTCGAGGTGCGCACGGTGGGCGAGGAGCACCTGTGGTCGCACCGGCCGGCGGTGTTCATCTTCAACCACCAGTCCAACTACGACGCGGTCGTGATCTGCAAGCTCCTGCGCCGTGACATGACGGCTGTCGGCAAGAAGGAGCTGCGCTCGAACCCGCTGATCGGGCCGGCCTTCGCGTTCGCCGGCGTGGTGTTCATCGACAGGGGTGACCGCAGCGCGGCGATCGCCGCCTTGCAGCCTGTCGTCGACACTCTCCGCAACGGCACCTCGGTCGTGGTCGCGCCCGAGGGCACCCGTCAACTCACACCGCGGCCCGGTCCGTTCAAGAAGGGCGCGTTCGTGATGGCGATGCAGGCGGGGGTGCCGATCGTGCCGATCGTGCTCGCCAACACGCTCGACGTGCTCCCGAAGGGCAGCGCGGTTGTCCACCCGGGGACGGTCGACGTCGCGGTTCTGCCTCCGGTGCCCACCGACGACTGGACCCACGCCGACCTCGACGAGCGCATCGGGGAGATCCACGCGGCCTACTGCCGCGTGCTCGGCTACTGAGGCGCCCCCGCTGACGAAGGAGGAGGACATGCCCACACTGGCCTCAGCAATCAAGGAAGTCGCGACCGTCGAGGTGACGGCGACTATCGCGGACGCGGCCAAGGCGATGGCCGACCGCGGCGTCGGCGCCCTGTGCGTGACCGAAGGGAACCAGCTCGTCGGCATCGTCACCGACCGCGACGTCGTCGTGCGATGCGTCGCCCACGGCGTTCCCGTCGACGGGCGGATCGACTCGGTCATGACCATGGAGCCCGTCACGATCGACGCGGACGCCGACGTCGAGGACGCCGTCGCCGCGTTCGCAGAGCACCCGTTCCGGCGCCTGCCCGTGGTCCGCGACGGTGAGCTCGCCGGGATGATCACCGTCGACGACCTCCTCGTCAACGCGGCCCAGGACCTCTCCCGTCTCTGCCGGCCGATCGTGGGCGAGACGCTCTTCAAGGCGCCCGGGAGCGACGTGCCGGCCCTTCCCTGAGCCCCGCTCCCACCCGTGCCGTGCCGCCTCGACACCCAGGTGGACAGCGGGCCTGCGTTGGCCGAGAATGGGGACCGCTTGGGAACCATGTAGGACGGGGAGGTGAGCCGTGCGCGCTGTCTCGAAGGGACTCCGCCCGCAGGGGAGTCGCCCCACCGTGCCTCAGTCGTAGCCACCAACGCCCGAGTGGGACTGGACACGCCGCAGATGGATGTCTTCGCCAGCCGCCAACGCGTGGGGAGCGCACCGGCGGAGAAGAGCACGGCGTCGCAGTGGTTTGCTGTCGCGCACAGGGTCCCACGATCCGCAGGCTCGCCTCTGCCCTGTGCCCACCCCTTCCAGCTGAGCCTCGTTCTCGCCGACTCGCTCAGCCTCGCGTTCGGTTACTGCACCGGTGTCGTGCTCGCGAACCTGTGGGAGCGCGACGTCGGACATCCGTTTGCGTGGTGCGTCGCATTCGTCGGGATCACACTCGCGGTGTTCACCTGGCGCGACCAGTACAAGCGCCGGGTCGCCCTCGACGCGGTCGCAGAGGTGCCGGCGATCGCGTCGGCACTCGCGATCGCGGCGCTTGCGTTCGGCACGGGCGGTCTCGTGGTCAACCGCAGCTCACGGGCCGCCATAGCCGGGATCTTCGCGTGCGGTCTCGCAGTCCTGACGGTCCCGCTGCTGCGCAGCCTCGTGTTCTGGTGGGAGCGCCGGCGTCGCCGTCGCGGGGCCCAGCGCAACGTCGCCGTGCTCGGCATGGGCGCAGTCGCCGTCGAACTCGCCGAGCGGATCGACGCCAACCCCGACCTCGGTATGCGGGTTGTGCTCTTCTTCGACCGCGAATCGCCGCCGCGCGACGGGCGGCTCTCGCTCCGGCCGCAGGTGTCCGACGATGATCTCGTGTCGCTGCTCGAGAAGTACGCGGTCGACCTCGTGATCGCGGCGTTCACACGCTCTGGCGACGGGGAAGTCCTCGACATGGTGCGCCGCACCGACCTCGACGTCGAGGTGGCCGTCGTGCCACGTCTGTTCGACGTGACGACGCCGAAGCTGCGTGTAGACGAGGTGTCACGCATCCCGTTCGTGACGATGCCCCACCGGACCTGCCGTGGTGTCGCCGCCGTCGCCAAACGCGCTACGGATCTCCTCACGGCGGTGGTCGGGATCCTGGCGATGGCACCGCTGCTCGCGTTGGTGGCAGTCCTCGTCAAGCTCGACTCGCCGGGGCCCGTGCTGTTCCGGCAGAGGCGCGTGGGGCGCGACGGCCGCTGCTTCGACATGTTCAAGTTCCGTACGATGTGCGAAGACGCCGAGGATCTCGCCGAGGGGCTCCGTGAGCTGAGCGACGTCGACGGTGTGCTCTTCAAGATGCGTGACGATCCGCGTGTCACCCGGGTCGGCCGTCATCTGCGCCGCTACTCGATCGACGAACTGCCCCAGCTCTTCAACGTCCTGGTGGGCCATATGAGCCTCGTGGGGCCGCGGCCGCCGTTGCCGCGGGAGGTCGCGCAGTTCCCGGCTTGGTTCCACAAACGACAGTCGGTGCGGCCCGGCATAACGGGTCTGTGGCAGGTACGTGGCCGCGCGGACCTCGACTTCGACGAGGCCACGCGCCTCGATCTGTACTACGTCGAACACTGGTCGCCGTGGCTCGACATCGAGATAGTGCTCCGCACCTTCGGTGTCGTCCTGTTCGGCCGCGGCGCCTACTGACGCTCGGCTCGTCTGGCAGCGGCCGCGAGGACTGCCTCGGTGCTGCGGCGCTGCTCCCGCGTCAGACCTCCGCCGAACGCGTCGCGCTCGACCGAATCGGCTTCGACTGCGACAGTCGGGTCACCGAGCGAGCGGGCATAGGTGGCCAGGGCCTCGTTCGGCGCCCGCGCGCGGCCCGCACGGGCGCCGATCTGCTCGATGACCTCGGCCTGGCGCCGCGCCCAAGTCGGTGGTGTCGCCGCGCGCCGGCGCCGCCGACGTGACCACCACCAGGATGCGGCTCCGCAGAGGACCAACGCCACTGCGAGAGCGGCCCATGCCGCCGCCGGCCACCGTGGGAGGCGCCGTGCGAGCCAGGACCACAGAGCAGCTCCCGTGCTCGCCCCGGCATCGGAAGCGAGGGGCACCACCGCGGTCGGATCGAAGCCCTGCCATCCGACCCCAGGGAAGTACACCTCTGCCCAGGCGTGCGCGTCGGACGCCTTCACTTCGAACAGTCCGGTGAACGGGTTGCGTTCACCCGGCGCGTACCCGGCCACGAGGCGCGCCGGGATTCCCTGGGCGCGCAGCAGGAGCACGAGTGCCGTCCCGATCTGCTCGCAGAAGCCCAACCGGTCCTGCAGCAGGAAGGCCTCGGCGGCATCGGTCCCTGCCGGGGGGCGCGGAGCGTCGAGGGAGTACTCGGTGTTCGCCGCGAGCCAGGCCTCGATCGCGAGGACCTTGTCGTAGACGGTCGGTGCCGGGGCGGTGATCTCGTCGGACAGGGCCCGCAGCGACGCCGGGAACTCGCTGGGGAGCGCCGTGTAACGCTGATTCAGGGCAACGGGCAGGACCGCGGCGCGGTCGCGGCCCACGAGCGATCGGTACCACTCGTCGGAGCCCCGCAGAGCGGCGGCGCTCACAGCCGGCCTGCTGCTCACCACCGTGTAGACGGCGCCGCGGCCGAGCGCGACACCGGTGCGCAGCGTGCCGTCGGACATCTGGAACAGGGTGTCGTCGGGGAACTGGACACGCCGGACGTCGTACGCGCCGAAGACCAGGTTCGGTGTGCTCTCCTCGAGCATGAAGGTCTGCACGAGCTCGTCGCCGGGGGCGGCGTAGCCGTCACCGGGGCGCAGAGGCACGTCGAGAGGCGCCGCTCCGTGGATCCGTCGTGCGGAAGCCTCTTCTTCACTCTGGGTCCAGTTGCGCCCGTCCCAGGTGTCGAAGGTCTGGCCCCGCCAGAATTCCGGCCGTGCCGCCCGCACCCGCATCACAACGGCGTCACCGGGGCGACCACGCACGCTGGTGTCGAGACTGCGACTGAAGCCGAAGTAGCCCAGAGCCGATGCCGCCCCAAGGTCGGAGGCGGTGTCGGTCGCGGCGCCGTGGTCGTCGAAGCCCGGGTTGGAGAGGCCGGCCGGGTCCGGTAGTGGCACGCGCAGGGGGAGCTGTGCCGGAAAAGAAGCACCGCGCCCACTCACCTGGGGCAGTGCCATGAAGACGACCGACGCGGCCGCGAGAGAAGCCGCGCACGCCACGAGGATCGGGCGGCGAGGTACGCCTACGGTGCCCGACGTGCCCGACGTGCCCGGCGTGCCCGGCGTGCCCGGCGCAAGAGCGAGACTGCCGGGCCCGCCGAGCCTGCTCCGGTATGCGAGCACCAGCGCTGCGACCGTGGCCGGGAACCACACCGCCACGTGGAGGCCGAGCGCCATCGACGTCGAGAAGACCGCAGCCATCGCGACGAGCACCAGGCTCGACGCGAGTGAGAAGAGAAGGTCGCGCCGTGCCGGCACGTCGAAGGCGTGCAGGAGTTGCACCCACAGGAACAACTCCGCGAGCGGAGTCTGGACGGACCCGGGACCGGCGACGCCGCTCAGGATCTGGCTCACGAAACTCGCGAACGCGATGACGACCCCGGCAGCAAGGACGACCTTGAGGACGAGACCGGAGCGGTGGCGGGTCGCGGCGCTGTACACGAACGCGAGCGGCAGGCCGACCACCACCGCGGCCACCAGGGCCGGCCCGCCGACACCCTCACGGAGGACGGCGGTCGCAGACGCGACGACGGCGACACCGACCACGACGCGCAGTGGTCCCGACTCTTCGGGTTCGCGCCTGCGATTCGCGTTCCGCACCCACTCGCCGATCCCGCTCACGGCGACACGCCGCCGGCGACGAAGTCGGATGCGTTGAGGATCGTCGTGCCCGGAGGGGGGCGGCCCGGTGGTCCCGGAACCGCGCGCGCCAGCGTGCGCCCCGCGGCGAGCGCCGTCTCGACGGCGGTGACGACGGGTCCCCCGGGTTCGGCCGTGGCGAGGACGACGTCGATGCCGTCCGCCAGCGCGGCGGCAGCGAGGCCCGCGCACGCCGATGCGACCATCTCGGGGTTCCCGGGTGGTCCGGACAGGTCGCACACGATGCAGACCGCAGGTGCCGAAGGTGCCTCGAGCTCGCGCACCACGAGCGTCCCCGTGCGTGCGGACGCACGCCAGTGCACGAGCTTGGGTGGATCACCGGCGACGTAGTCGCGCACGCCGCGCACGATCTCGTCACCGCGGGCTCCGGTGGCGAGGGCGGCCGCGTTCGGTCCCGTCCACTCGTGGACTCGCGCATTCACCGCGGCAGGCACCGGGGCGACGTGCAGAGGCGGCGATCCGTCGAAGCGGAGATTCCGGCGCCACCACCACAGCCCGAGCGGCGAAGCGCTGCGCAAGGCCACCGTGTAGGTGCCGATCACCCCGCGCCGTGCCACGACGCCGTCGAGTGTGCCGGTGCCGGTGCCTGCGACGCCGGTCCAGCCGATGCCGAGCTCGGGCACCGCGATCTCGAAGGGGCCCGTCGAGACCACCTCGACCGGCACCGCGAGAGGGCGTCCTGCGACTCCGTCACGGGGTACCGAGACAGCCACGACGACGGAGCGGACCGCGGCCACCGACAGCAGGAACGCCGCGACGAGAAGGCCCGCGACCAGCGCGAGGATCACCAGGAGCCATCCCGCGCCCGTGCTGCCGAGGACCATGACGAGGCATGCGCAGATGCCCGCGAAGCCGGCTGCCGTGCCCGTAGGTGCCCCGGGGCGGCACCTGTCGCCCGTGAGGGTGTCGTTCACTCGGTCGGGACCGGCAGGCGTTCTACGGTGCGGGCGACGAGACCACCGGCGGCGGACGTGTCGGGTCCGCCCGTCAGGACGAGACGGTGCGCGAGGACCGGTGCGGCCACGGCCTGCACGTCGGCGGGGGACACGTAGTCCCTGCCGCAGAGGACCGCGTGCGCACGTGTGGCACGCAGGAGCCACATCGCTGCACGCGTGCTCGCACCGAGGGCCACTTCGGGGTGGTGGCGTGTCGCCGCGACGATGTCGAGGACGTAGTCGGCCACCGCGGCGGAGACGTGTACGGCGGCGGTGGCTGCGATCGCGGCCGACACACCGGCCGCGGTCGTGACCGGTGCGAGGTCGGTGAAGCTCGCAGTGCCGCCGCGTCCGAGCAGGAGGCCCTTCTCCGACGCCCTGTCGGGGTATCCCATCGTCGTCACGAGCACGAATCGGTCGCGCTGGCCCTCTACGAGGGGGAAGGTGCCGGCGTGCTCGTGTGGGTTCTGGGTCGCGACGACGAAGAACGGCTCGGGCAGGGCTCGTGTGACTCCGTCGACACTCACCTGGCGCTCCTCCATCGCCTCGAGCAGGGCAGCCTGGGTGCGGGGCGTGCAGCGGTTGAGTTCGTCGACCACCACGACGTTGGCGAACAGGGCTCCCGGGTGGAAGTGCCACTCGCCCGTGGGTGGGTGGTGCACCGACACGCCGGTCAGCTCGCTCGGCATGAGGTCGTGGGTTCCCTGCACCCGTGTGGTACTCGCCCCCATCGACTGGGCGAGGGCCTTGGCGAGGAGTGTCTTGCCGACCCCGGGCACGTCCTCGACGAGGAGGTGCCCGCCCGAGAGGAGCGCGACGACCGCGAGGCGGACGGCGTCGTTCTTGCCCTTGACGACGCGGCCGAGGTTGTCCCACAGCGCGTACGCCACCGTGCAGTGGTCGCCCGTGCGCGCGCCGGTGAGGGGCGCGGTGTCGGTACCGGTCGTGCTCACCCCGGACTCATCGGCACACCGCGGACCGATCAGTAGCGACGGGAGCCCCACGGTATCGTCGGGGTACATGCACCCGTACCTGCAAGCGCCCGCGCCTGCGGCTCTCGCACACCGCGGTGGCGCGAAGGAGGCGCCCGAGAACACGCTCGCCGCCTTCACGCGTGCGGTGCGGCTCGGGTTCGCGCACCTCGAGACCGACGTACAGCTCAGCGCCGACGGTGAGGTCGTCGTCTTCCACGACGCGGATCTACGCCGTGTCGCAGGCATCGAGGGCCGCGTCCGCGACCGAACTTGGGCGGAGCTGGCCGACGTGCGCGTCGCCGGCGAGCCGATCCCGCGCCTCGTCGACCTGTTCGAGGCGTTCCCCGGGTCGCGGTTCAGCATCGACGCCAAGACCGACGACGTCACAGGGCCACTGGTCGACCTCGTGGCCCGCCGCGGTCTGTTCGACAGGGTCTGTTTCGGGGCTTTCAGCGACAGGCGCCTCGCCCGGATCCGGCGGGCAAGCGGTGGAGCGGCGTGCACGACCGTCGGGCCCGCCGCGATCGCACGGCTGCGGATGGCGTCGTTCGGGCTCGGGGCGGGAGCGGTGGAGGGCGACGTCCTCGCCGTACCTCCGTCGTTACGGGGCCGCACGCTCGTCGACACGCGGTTCGTCGCCGCCGCCCACGCGCGTGGGCTCACCGTCCACGTGTGGACCGTCGACGACCCCGAGCAGATGCGGAACCTGCTCGACATCGGCGTGGACGGCATCTTCACGGACCGTCCGCTCGTCTTGCGCCACGTCCTGGCGGAGCGAGGCCTCTGGCGCGACTGAGGGCGGAGGGCTGCGTTGCCGGGTCCGGTGTCGTGGCCCGGCCTTGCCCTCGTCAGGCGGGCGTGAACCACGTGTCGAGGACGACGCGGACGCGTTCGTGGTCGACGTCGAGCGATCGCATGCCGAGGAGCCATCCCTGGTGGTCACCGAAGGGCAGCGCCAGGTCCCAGCGTCCCGGGATCTCCAGGCGATTGGCAAGCTTCCAGGCCAGCACGCGCGCGAGCAACGCCAGCACGCGGCGGCCGCCACGGCGTGCCGGTATCTGCAGATCCACGAGCTCGAAGCCGACACGGGCGTCGTGAACGTGAGGTGCCACCTCGACCCGGACCGGCAGCGAGAGCGGCGGCAAGGGACCGGGCAGTTCGCGGTCGAGGCCGACGTCGAGCTCGAACGGCATGTGGTCGCCGGCAGCACCGGGGCGGAAAGCCGCGACCGTGTATCGCTCCCGATCGCTCGCGAGAGAGCCGAGCCAGTGCTCCACGAGCGGAGCTGCCCGCGTCGGGTCGACGTCCACGACGATCGAGCCGGGCCCTGCGGGGTCGGTGGCGACGGGGGGTGGCTCCCAAGCCCAGTCCTCGGGGGCGTCGAAGCGGAGCTCCCCGCAGCCGTCGTGGACCGACACGGCCACACGTCCTGTCCTGGCGCCGAGGAGGACGAGCCACTCGGCGATCGGGGTCTCGAGCACCATCTCGCGTCTGCCGATGCGGCGTAGGAATTGGCGGATCGCCTCGCCGGAGATCCGGTCCAGGCCACGCCGGCCGACGGGGCCGATGAGATCCGAGGCACGACCGACCGGCAGCGAGGTCATCTGGTGCACGGTCACGTCGACGTCGCGCACCTTGGCACTGCCGAAGTCGACTCCGACCTCGAGGCCGGTGCCGTCGCGGAGCACGACCCAGGGCCGCGCGAGCACCGAGAACCTCACGTCGAGGTCTTGGGACACCTGGGTGAGCCCGAAGTCCCAGGTCACCTTGCCGCTCATGAGGACATGGGCACGGGCGCGACCGTGGTCTGCGCGGGTGAGTTCCAGGCGCGTCGACACGATGGCGAGCTCGACTTCCGCGGCAACGACGCCGAGGGCAGGATCCGCGGCGCGCAGACGCACACCCTCGGCGACGGCAGGGGTCGAACGCATGCGGGCCACAAGCGCGTCGAGGAGCCGCTCGTCGAGGAGGATCCGGGCTACGGGGCCGGGCCTCGCTCCGGTGCCGTGGGATGGGTCGGGGCTCACCCGCCGAGTACCTCGACGACGTCCATGGGCTCCGACGCTAGTTGAGAGCCGGTCCGGCGTTCCGCGACGGCGTCAGGCGGCCCAGCCTCGTATGCGCCAGCCACCGGCCACCTTGGTCACCTCGATGCGCGCCTCGGGTGACGTGACCGCTCCGGCGTGGCAGCGCCACATGCCGCTCCCGAACGAGTTGCAGCCGATCGCGTCGAGGTCGGCGGGCGAGGATCGCGATCCGATCTCGGCCAGGTCCTTCAGTCGCGACTGGTCGTCCATTCCACGGGAGACCAGGTCGGCGTCCTGGGACTGGAAGCCCGCCAGCCAGACCTGCAGGGCTGTTCGAGCCGAAGGGGCCTGGATGCCCTCGGGGGCGCGCCCGAGTTCGCCCTCGACGAGGCGATCCGCGAACGAGCGTACGAGGGTGGTGCTCGGCGTGGTGTACGTCGTGTACGCAGTCGTCGTCGACGACGTCCCGTGCGCCGTCGGGCCGCTGCGGCTCAGCGCGCGCGTGATCGCGAAGGCCCCTCCGCCGAGCACGAGGAGCAGGACGACGAGTACGAGCGAGTGCACGCCCGCGCGGGTGTGCTCGGAGCGCTTCTGGCGGGCCTTGTCGGCCCGTGTCGTTGCATCGCTGTGTGGTTGCACCACGTCCGCGGGGGTGGGCGCGGCGCCGGCGTAGGTCTCGGCCGTGCGCGGAGCGAGCGGGGGCGTCGGTGGTGTGGGCGGCGGCGGCACCGCCACCGCCACCGGCTCCGGCTCCGGGCGCGTCGTCGCCAGAAGGACGGCACGAGCGTGGTCGAGGCGGCTGTTCAGGTGCGCGGCGGTGGGGGCGAGGTCGTGTGCGTCCTCGGGGACACGGATCGCGGCGCGAGCTGCACTCACGGCGGTTTCGATCTCGGCAGGGCCGGCCGCCGCGTCGAGCCCCAGGAGTCGTCGTGCACTGACGACATCGGTCTCCGCCGGCGACCGTGTGTACATCTGGGTCACGCCCTAGGGATTCGCCCAATCCCGCCGGAGTCCTATCCGAGGACCTCAGCAGGGTTGGCCCGCGATCGGGACCACGGAGTAGGCGGCGTGAACCGTGACCGTGTCGCCGTCGAGGGTCGTCGTGGGTGAACCGGGGTCGGCGAATGCGATGTCGTGCCACTTCGACGCCTCGTGCAGCATGCCGAGCGTGACGAGGTCGCCCATGGAGAGGTAGCCGTGTACGTCGGAGCGCGCGCGGATCGCCTCCTCGGCGGTGACGACGGCCTGTTGGTCGGCCTTGCACGCCGAGGTCTGGCCCGTGTCGGTGATTCCGGACACCGCGAACGTCACGACTGCCGAGAGCACGCCGAGTACGACGATCACGATCAGAAGCTCGATGAGCGTGAAGCCGGCCTCGCCGGACAGGTTGCGCCGCTGCACGTGGGGCCTCCGAGTCGGTCCCCAGCCCGCCTCGGCTCAGTGGCGAATTCGCCACGGACAGTGGGTGTTCCTGCAGTACCCGGCGCGCCGCCTCGGCGGCCTCGGCGGGAGGACGTCGAGTGGTCCGGGACCGGACGCGGCGAGACCGGTGCTCGTCCCCACCCCACCCTGGTTGGGGACCAACACCGGTCACGTCGTTGGGTCACTATACATGTATAGCGCGACCCTGGCAAGGGGGACCTCAGCCGTTCGCGGCACCCGGGTGGCGCTGGTCCGCGTCTGTCGCGCCGTGGCCGTGGGCCCGCTCTTCCTCCTCGCGGATGCGCTCGGCGGCTTCGTGGGCGAAGTCGATGTCGTGATCGAGAGCGTCGCGGACACGGTCGAACCAGCGGGCGTCGGCATCGACGTGCTCGATCGCGAGCTCCAGCAGGAGTCGTTCGACCGGGACCCGGTCGCTGGGCACCGGTGAACGGTCCTGGGCGCTGCGCTTGTCCGCGAGCGCCCGCAGGTGCTTGGAGTACGCGAGGCGGTGCGCCTCGACGAGTGCCCGGAACGGCTCGTCGGGATGTTCGCCTTGCTCCTGCAGGCGCAGGAGGAAGTCGTCGCGCAGGGGCCTGATCTTCACCTCCGGCACGCTCTCACGCCAGCGCTGCAGCTCCGCGTCACCGGCGGCCGTGACGCTGTAGAGCTTGCGCGCGGGGTCGGCGGAGTCGATGCTGCGCTCGAGTTGTCCCTTACGGACGAGCGCGTCGAGGGTCTGGTGGACCTGGCCGTAGTTGAGCGGCCACCAGGAACCGAAGCGGTCCTCGAACGCCTGCTTGAGCGCGTACGGGTGCCGCGGTTTCTCCTTGGCCAGAGACAGCAATGCATGCGAGATCGCCACGGTCCGCCCTCCACCGTCCCACCTGGGTCAGTACATAGGAGTATACGGCGCGGGTCTGTGAGAATCCCCCCTGTGGAACTGCACCGACGCATCCCCGAAGCCGAGCTCATGGACACCGCCGAGCAGGCGGACGCCTACGCCGCCGCCGACTTCGGAGCGCCTCACGACGCACTCGTCGCCCTCTTCGGCGAGACGTTCCCCGAACTCGGAGGGGGACGAGTGCTCGACCTCGGCTGCGGTCCCGCCGACGTGACCGTGCGCCTCGCGCAGGCTCACCCGCGCTTCGCCGTCGACGGTGTCGACGGCGCGGCCGCGATGATCCGACGCGGGCGCGCCCGCGTCGCGGCGGCCGGTCTCGGCGACAGGATCAGGCTCTTCGAGCAGCGCCTGCCTGTCCCCGCGGTGGAGTGGGCGCAGCGGGGCCCCTACGACGCGGTTGTGTCCAGCAGCCTCCTGCACCACCTCGCCGATCCGGCCGTGCTCTGGGACACCGTGCGTGCAGCAGTGGGACCCGGTGGAGCCGTCTTCGTGTGGGACCTGCGCAGGCCGGTGTCAACCGAGGCCGCGCGGGCACTCGTCGACGAGTACGCAGCCGGAGAGCCCGAGGTGCTGCGCGTCGACTTCTACAACTCCCTGTGCGCTGCCTACACAGCCGCGGAGATCCGCGCACAGCTCGAATCGGCCGGGCTCGTCCTGGAAGTCGTCGAGTTCGGCGACCGCCACGTCGCCGTCCGGGGCAGCGCGCCCGGGTGACTCCGCGGAAGGGGTTGGAGAACAGGGCGGCCAGGGGCGGGGGATTGGAGAACAGGGCGGCCAGGGGCGGCGGGTTGGAGAACCAGAGCGACGCGTACCGACGCTGCAGTTCTCCAACGTGGCCCGAATGGCCGGATCGTTCTCCGAGCGACCGCCACGTCGACCCGGCGGCGTCGCCGCCCGCGACTACAGGTAGAGCCCCCAGAAGACACCCACGGCGAGACCGAGGACCAGGAAGAGGCCGGCCTGGCGGCAGAAGACGAACGCGTGCGGGGCGAACCAGAGCGGCCAGATCGGGTAGCCCTTGGGCGGGGCGTCCGGCGCCGGCGCCCCGAACGCCTTCCACACGCGCACCAGGCGGGGGAGCGCCGCGAAGGCGAGGAGCGAAGGCCAGGGCAGCACGGCAGTCGCGACGAGCACGACGAGTGCGAGGTAGAAGCCGACGAAGAGCGCCCGGGTCGCGAGCCTCGCGCGGCGGTCGCCCAAGAGGACGGGCAGCGTGTAGGTGCGCATGGGCCTGTCCCAGTCCGCCTTGTCGATGTGCTTGCCCATCAGTACCGCCGTCGTCAGCAGCGCGTACGGCACCGAGGCCCAGATCACCGACCACGAGACCGTCCCGGTGGCGGCGAAGTAGCAGCCGCCCACCATCAGTGGTCCCCACGTCAGGAAGACGTCGAGCTCGCCCAGCCCGATCCGCTTCAGGCGTAGCGGTGGCGCCGTGTACGCGTACGACAGGGCGAACCCCGCGCCGGCGAAGGCGACTATCGGCCATCCGCGAGCCACGAAGAGCACCGCGCAGATCGCGACGTCGACGGCGTTGACCACGAGCGCCGCTATCACGAGCCCACGCCGTGTGGTGAGGCCCGAGAGGACGGGGTGGGGTGCGTAGAGCGCTCGCGGGTACTCGTCGGTGTCGTTGCCGACCTCGAGGTCGAAGAGGTCGTTCATCAGGTTGTTGGCCATGTGCGCGAGGAGGATCCCGACCACGGCGAGGGCCCACCACAGCCAGCGCGCATCCGGTGCGCCGACCGCCAGGAGCCCGGCCAGGAGCCCGGCGGTCAGGGTCATGGGGAGTACGGCGGCGCGGGTCAGGAGGAACCAGCGTGACAGCGCGTCGAGGTCCTTCGGTGTCGTGCCACGCGGCGGGTTGCCGGTAGCGAGCGTGGCGCGCCAGGAACGCAGCATGCTCGGTGTCGCCGTGGGTACGGCATCGGTCATGGATCGGACCTCCGGGACGGCCTCTACAGCGTATCGTCGCGCTCGCCGAAGTGCCGACCGGGAGACCCTTGTTCCGCTCCGGTGTCGTTCGTATGATTGCTGTAGGTGCCTACTGCATTTGACGTAATATGTCGTAGGCAGAGGACTTTCGTGAGGGCTTTCGGTGGCCATCCGGGTGCTAATCGTCGACAATCAGCAACTCTTCACCGAGGCGTTGCGCAACCTGCTCGAGCTCGAGGACGACATCGAGGTCGTGGGCGAGGCCTACGACGGAACGAGTGGCCTCGACATGATCGCCGCGACCCATCCCGACGTGGCCGTGTGCGACTTGCGCATGCCCGGCCTCAACGGCATCGAAGTCGCCCAGCGGGTCAAGTCGGCGGCGCCCGAGGTGCGGATCGTGATCCTCACGGCCACCGAGGAGGACGAGTACCTGACCCGTGCCGTCGAGGTCGGCGTCGAGGGCTACCTGACCAAGGACATCGCGATGGAGGTACTCGCCGACGCGATACGACGCGTCGTGGCAGGCGAGACGGTTGTGCCACCCAACCGGCTCAAGCACCTCCTGCGCAGCCTCGCCGATCCCACCCGCAAGACCCCCAACTCCGGCGTGCACATGGCGTCGTTCCTGACCGACCGCGAGAAGGAGGTCCTCGCCCTTCTCGTGGCCGGCAAGTCGAATCGTGACATCGCGGACACGCTGTTCATCTCGTCGAACACGGTCCGCACCCATATCCAGAACATCCTCTCGAAGCTCTCGGTGCACTCCAAGCTCGAAGCGGTGGCTTTCGCGATCAGGCACAACATCGTCGAGGTCGAACGCGCTTCGTGACTACAGTGTGACCCGATGCCCTCGCCGAGTTCACGCGTTCTCCGCCGCGTCCTTGGCCGCTTCGGTCTCCTGCTCCTCGTGATCGTCGTCGGCTCCGTCGTGACCGCGACCATGGTCGTGGCCATCGTGCCTGTCGGCAAGGAGGTCCACGACGCCGGGGACCTGTGGCTCGACAAGGAGTCCGACCCGTCCACGCTGCCGCCCATCGAGGCGCGCTCGAAGATGTTCGACTCCCGCGGGAACCTCATCGCGGTGCTGCACTCGGAGATCAACCGCGAGCCGGTACGTCTCGACCAGATTCCCCAGCCGGTGCGCACAGCCGTGCTCGCGAGCGAGGACGACAACTTCTACGAGCACGAGGGCTTCGACCTGCAGGCCGTCGGCCGGGCGTTCGTGGCGAACCTCGAGTCGGGCGGCATCGCACAGGGCGGTTCCACGATCACCCAACAGGTCGTGAAGCAGACCTTCCTGAGCAGCGAGCAGAGCATCGACCGCAAGGTCAAGGAAGCCTTCATGGCCGTTCGCCTCGAACGCCGTCTGAGCAAGGACCAGATCCTCGAGCGCTACCTCAACGGCACCTACTTCGGCAACGGCGCGTACGGCGTGCAGGCGGCTGCCCAGCTCTACTGGGGCAAGGCCTCGGCCGAGCTCACACTCGCCGACGGTGCCCTGCTCGCAGGCATCATCCCGTCGCCATCGCGCTACGACCCCCTCGCGCACCCGGAGGCGTCCAAGGAGCGGCGCCACACCGTCGGGCAACGGATGGTGGAGCTCGGCTGGATCACTCCGGCCCAGGCCGCCGAGATCGACGCGACGCCGCTGCCTACGCAGGCACACCACCTCGTCGAGGTGTCCGCCACGACCGACTACTTCGTGGAGGCGGTCAAACAGGAACTGCTCGACCGCGAGGACATCATCGCCGGCGACAAGACCCAGCGCACCAAGACGGTCTTCAACGGCGGCCTCAACATCTACACGACCCTCGATCCCGACCTTCAGGCCGTCGCCGAGGACGTGGTCGGCAGCGTGAAGCCGAACTCGCGTTACACCGCCGCGCTCGCGTCCGTGGACGTGAAGTCGGGGGCGGTGCTCGCGATCCACGGGGGCGCGAACTTCGGCGAGAAGAAGTTCAACCTCGCGACCCAGGGCAAGCGCCAGACGGGATCGTCGTTCAAGCCCTTCGACGTGATCGCGGCGCTCGAGAACGGCGGCTCGCCCAACGACATGTACGGCGCCGGGAGCTGCAGCTACAAGGGCGACAAGACGGGCAAGGGCGTGGCGGGCCCCGGTGGCTCCATGACCTTGTGGCAGGGGCTCGCGCAGTCGGTCAACTGCGTCTTCGTCAACGTCGTCAACAACGTCGGGCCGCAGGCGATCGTCGACGTCGCGCACAAGCTCGGCATCAAGAGCCAGCTCGACGCGTACCCGTCGATCGCGCTCGGCGGGCTCACCCGCGGTGTCTCGCCGCTGGAGATGGCCGGCGCGTACGCCACGATCGCGAACGGCGGTGTGCGCCACGACACCCACATGGTCACACGCATCACCGACTACTCGGGCATCGAGATCTACAACTTCGGCAACGGCCACGAGGAGCAGGTGATCGATCCCAACGTCGCCTACACGACGATCGGGATGATGAAGGACGTCATCCGCGAGGGCACGGGCCGCAAGAACGCCCAGATCGGCCGTCCCGAGGCCGGCAAGACCGGAACCACCAACGGCAAGAAGGACGCGTGGTTCGTGGGCTTCACGCCCCAGATCGCGACCGCCGTCTGGGTCGGCAACCCCAACGCCGCGAGCTACACCGGTTTCTTCGGCGGAGACCTCCCTGCCGCCCTGTGGGCGTCCTACATGCGACAGGCGACGGCCGACCTCCCCGCGGACGACTGGCCCGCACCCGACCTCGGCGCGTTCCGCAACGGACGCTGTGTCGGTGGGTGCAGCAGTGACTCCGGCTCCGGCTCCGGCAGCGGGCGCGGCGGCACCGTTCTCCAAGGCGGCGGCGTCGGCCTCGGTGGGAATGACTAGTAGCGCGACCGCACGGCACTAGGTTGCTCGCCATGGGAGTGGATCCAGCGATCCTTGCCGTCCAGAACCACGACTCCGAGGCCGACCGGATCCGCCACGAGATGCGGAGCGCGGCAGCGATCGCCGAACGCGACGCGCTCCTGGAGCGCAGGGCCGACCTCGAGGGGCGGCGCCTCGCCATCGAGGGACGACGCGGCGCGCCCCAGTCCGAGCTCGCACGTCTCGACGACGAGGTCGCGCTGCTGCGCGCGAAGCTCGAGCGTGAGGAGGCCAAGCTCGGGTCGGGTTCGGTGACGAGCGCGCGTGAGCTCACGAGCCTGCAAGCAGAGGTGGAGAGCCTGCGGCGCCGCATCGCGGACCTCGAGGACCGCGAGCTCGAGGCGATGGAACAGCTCGAGATGTCTCAGCCGGACCTGGACGCGCTGGACGCCGAGATCGCCGCGATCGCAGCGGAGCTGTCCCCGGTCGAGGCGCGGCTGCAGGAGCTACTCGACGACCTCGGCGAGCAGCTCGCCCGCGAGGAGGGTGCCCGCGTCGCGGCGGCCGCTGCGGTCGAGACCGCCGTCCTCGACAAGTACGAACGCACCCGCGCCCACAGCGTCAACGGTGTCGGGGCAGCACGCCTCGTCGACGGGAGCTGCGGCGGCTGCCACGTCAAGCTCGCGGCGGGCGAGCTCGTCGAAGCTCGCGAGGCCGTTCTCGCTCGCTGCCCGTCCTGTGAGGCGATCTTGGTGGTCGAGGAGGTCTGATGGGACTCGCGGTGCAGGTCAACACCGACGGCGGAGCGCGCGGGAACCCCGGCCCCGCGGCGATCGGCGTGGTCGTGAGGGCGGCGGCGCCGGACACGGAGGTCCTCGCCGAGATCTCGCGCTCGATCGGCGAGACCACGAACAACGTCGCCGAGTACGAGGCCGTGATCGCCGGGCTCGAGGCCGCCGCCGAGCTCGGAGCCGACACCGTGCGTCTCGAGTCGGACTCGGAGCTGCTGGTCAAACAGCTCGAGGGTCGGTACCGCGTCAAGGCCGCCCATCTCGCGCCGCTGTACCGGCGCTGCAAGGACCTCCTCGGCCGCTTCGACACGTACGAGGTCGTCCACGTGCGGCGCGAGAGGAACGTCGAGGCCGATGCCCTCGTGAACCAGGCGCTCGATGCCTCTCTCATGTGAGGTCGTGGTCCTGCGCCACGGCGAGTCGAGCGCCAACGCCGACGGTGAGCTCGTGGGAAGGCGCGATCCACCCCTGACCGAGCTGGGTAGGCGTCAGGCCGCCGGTGCTGCGGAGTACCTCGTGAGGTTCGGACCGCGACCGTGGCGTGTGATCTCGTCACCGCTGGTGCGGGCCCGCGAGACCGCCGGGATCGCGGCGGGACGCCTCGGAGTCGACGTCGACAGCGACGACCGCCTCGTCGAGCTCGACTACGGAGACCTCGACGGAACCCGCTTCGCAGATCTCCTGGCACAGTGGCCGCCTTCGTGGATCACCGACCCCGAGGTCGCGCCGCCCGGTGGCGAGCCGATCACGGTGATGGCCGCGCGCACGGTCGCCGCCGTCGCCGAGCACGCCACGGTCGCGGCCGCGGCCGGCGAGACGTTGCTCGTGGTCACCCATCTCGGGCCCACCAAGGCACTCGTCGGTCTCGCGACGGGCGACCTCGTCGGGGCCCAGACTCGGGTCCACATCTCGCCGGCGTCGCTGACGCGCCTGCGAGTCAAGGCACAGGGACACGAGTTGACCGCGACCTTGACTGCGCTCAACCTCGTGGCCCCGAGCCAGGCGTGAAGTAGTGCCGAACTAGGCCTCTTCGTCCTCGTCGTCGTCCCAGAGATCGTCCTCTGCGACCTCCGCGACGTACTCCTCGCCGTCGATCTCGGTGATCGTCGCGCCGTCGGTGTCAGCGGCGACCACGAGGCCGACGGCATCGGTGCCGGCCGACGCGAACCTGGCCGCCATCGCGTTGGCGACGGCCTCGGCGGTGTCGGGGTCGCCGCAGACCGCCAGCATCGTCGGTCCCGCGCCGGACCAGCAGGCGCCGTGGGCGCCCGAGTCACGTGCGGCGGCGAGGACGTCGAGGCTGGCGGGCAGCAACTCAGTGCGGTAGGGCTGGTGGAGCGTGTCACGCATGCCGACCCCGACGAGGAAGGGGTCTGCGTCTGCGAGTCCGGTCGTGAGCGCCGCGAGCGCGGCGAGGTTGGCGACCGCGTCCTGGAACGGAACCTCGTGGGGCAGCACGGATCGTGCGGTTCTCGTCGCGAGTGTGGTGTCGGGGATCGCCAGCGCGAACGAGAGCGAGTCGGAGAGGTCGAGGCCGAACGTCGACGGTGTCCCGCCACGTGTGAGCCCCGGAGCCGGCAGGTCGTCCGGTGGGGCCACCCCGACGAGGCCGCCGAACATGGCCGCACTGAGCTGTTCGGTATGGCCCTCGACGTCCACGAGCGCGAAGACGATCTCGTTCTCGGGCACGGGATCGTCGATCAAGGCGTTCGCCGCGACCGCCCCGCCTACGAGGGCGGCGGCCGACGAGCCGAGGCCGCGCGACACCGGGATGCGCTGGGTGACCGTGATCCGGTACTCGGGACGCTTGACTCCGGCGAGGCGGAACACGGCGTCGGCCCCCAGGGCGCAGTAGTTGTCGGCACCGGGAGGGAGCACCGTTGCGCCGAGGTCGATCGCAGCGCCCACGCCGACCTCCGGGTCGTCGTCGACGTGGGTGACCACCCGGTCGTCGTCGCCGTGGCCGGTGCCGACTTCGATGACGACGTCGTTGTAGAGCGCCAGAGCGAGGCCGAGGACGTCGAAGCCCGGCCCCAGGTTGGCCGAGGTGGCGGGGACGCGGATGCGGGCCTGGGAGTTCAGAGCGTGTGGCCCGTTTCGGCCTCACGGAGGCGCTGTGCCAGTACCGTCATGATCGCTCGCGAGATCGTCGGCACCTCGCCGATGAGCGACGCGAACTCGCGGTGGCCCAGCACGATCAGGACCATGTCGGTCTTGGCCACGACGTTGGCGATGCGGGGACCGCCGTCGAGTAAGGCCATCTCGCCGAAGAAGTCGCCGGGACCGAGCTCGATCCCGGCGTCGATCTGGACGACGGCGGTGCCTTCGAGGATGAGGAAGAACTCGTGGCCCGGCTTGTCCTTGGCGGCGAGCACTCTGCCGGCCTGGACGTGGACCTCGTCGGTGATGCGCGCGATGTACTCGAGTTCCTTGCGTGAGCACGCACGGAACAGCCCCACCTTGGCGAGCAGGTCGAGCTTGTCCTTCGCCACGTGTGCCCTCCCGAACGGTGTCGCTTGCAGCGTCGGCAACGATAGCCCCGGCCGGTCCCGCGCGCGGGGTGACGCTGAACGGCCCAGATCTTGGGCCGCGAGGCCCATTCGGCCAATGAGCCTCCCCCGCGCTTGTGACCGCACCGGCGGTGCCGATTGGAGGGTCGGAAGCGGACCGAGACCGAGGACGGACCGATGGCCGAGCTCACCCAGATCACCGACGAGCGCACCTTCGAGCTGGCGTCCGCGGGGATGGTCGCCGAGATCGAGATGCGCGCGGCGATCGCCAGCGGCGACCGCGCGGCGATGTCGGCGTGGGTGCGCCGCGGCGGCGAGATCCGCGCCCACCTGCGGGCGCTGCACAACTCCGCCGCCGAGGCCGACGAGTCCGGCCGCGGCGACGACCCCCTCTACGACATGGCGCGTGCGGTCCTCACCGGCCTCGCGGGCACGTTCTCCACGCTCGTGACCCGCCACAGCAGCGCCGTCCTGCGGGGGTAGTCCCGAGGCGAGCCGGCCCGGAGGGCTTGGAGCACCACGCGGCCAGGACGAGGGGCTTGGAGCACCACGCGGCCACGACGAGGGGCTTGGAGCACCACGCGGCCACGACGAGGGGCTTGGAGCACCACGCGGCCACGGGTGGCCGCCGTGTGCTCCAAGGTCCGCTTGCTGGCCGGCTCATGCTCCAAGCCCTCCGGCGTCGAGGACGCCGTGTCGCGCCAGCACCTCCAGCACGTCGACGGGACGTCCGAAGAACGCCGCGACGTCGTAGTCGGGGTCCGGACGCGGTGTTCCCGCTGCTCGGCTCCCGAACAGGTGAGCGAAACCTGCACCGGCCTTGCGGAGGAACTCCACGGCGTGCTGCTCCATCGCGCGATGGCATGGAACGGAAAGCGTGCGAGCCGGCCGGTAAGCCGGATTCTGTTTACGGCGGCCATCCATCTGGGAGCGGCGTCGCCACCGCCCTCTTGCGACCCACCTGGAGGCATCGAGCGGGCCGCTCGCCTCCTGCTCGGTCTTGCTCCGGGTCGGGGTTTGCCCAGCGGCGGCGGTTCCCCGCCGCCCTGGTGCGCTCTTACCGCACCGTTTCACCCTTGCCCCTGCGGCGCCCGGAGGCGCCCGGTCGGCGGTCTGTCTCTGTGGCACTTTCCCGCGGGTCGCCCCGGCCGGGTGTTACCCGGTGACCCTGCCCTGTGGAGTCCGGACTTTCCTCGAACGCCCGAGGGCGCCCGCGGCCGCCCGGCCGGCTCGCCGGGCAACACTACCCTGAGCACCAGGATGCGCTTCGAGGACAAGGTCGCGGTCGTCACCGGCGCCGGGCGCGGCATCGGTGAGGGCTACGCCAAGGGGCTCGCGGTCGAGGGCGCCGCGGTCGTGGTCGCCGAGGTGGACACCGAGGGCGGCGAGAGGGTCGCCGCCGAGATCGGCGCCGGGGGCGGAACCGCCGTCTTCGTGCAAACCGACGTGAGTGACGAGGCGTCCACGCTCGGGTTGGCCGCCGCTGTCGCGGACCGCTTCGGTGGTTGCGACCTGCTCGTCAACAACGCCGCGATCTACGGAGGCATGGAGATGCACTCCCTGCTCAGCGTCCCTCTCGACTACTACCGCAAGTTCATGTCGGTGAACATGGACGGCGCCCTCCTCGTCACGAGGGCGCTGCACCGCCAGATGGCAGCTCGTGGCGGCGGCGCGATCGTGAACCAGTCCTCCACGGCCGCGTACATGGGCGGCGGCTACTACGGCATCGCCAAGCTCGCGCTGCACGGCATGACGCAGTCTCTCGCACGCGAGCTCGGGCCCAGGGGCATCCGCGTCAACGCGATCTGCCCGGGCCCCACCGACACCGAGGCGACGCGCAGCACCGTCCCCGACGTGTTCTTGGACCAGATCCTCGCGACCATGCCGATCCGCCGCCTCGGCACCGTCGACGACATGGTGGCGGCGTGCCTGTTCCTGCTCAGCGACGAAGCGTCGTTCGTGACGGGTCAGGTGCTGCAGGTCAACGGCGGCCAGGTCATGCTCGTCTGATTCACCTCACCCTGGTGCTGCGGCACGTGTCCAACGCGCCATGACCGCGTGGAGTTGCGCGCGTGTGAACGGCTTGGCGAGGACGTCGTCCATGCCGGCCGCGCGGCAACGCACGATGTCGTCGGGGAGCACACTCGCGGTCACGGCGACTACCGGTAACACCGCAGAACCCGGTCTGCGCCGCAGCTCGCGGGTCGCGGCGAAGCCGTCCACGCGCGGCATGTGGCAGTCCATCAGGACGATGTCGAAGGTGCCCTCTGCGAGGGCGTCCAGTGCCTCGCCCCCGTCGCACGCCGTGTGCACGGCGCAACCGAGGGCCTCGAGCTGGGAGACCGTGATGCGTCGGTTCACGACGTTGTCCTCGACGACGAGCACGCGCAGTCCGTCGGCCAGCGGGGCAACCGTGTCCACCGCCGCCCGCTGCGGATCCGCCCCGGGGTGCCGCGCCGTCGCGGGGCCTGCATCGTGGTCCTCGGCCGTGGGCAGCGGCAGGGTCACCGTGAACACCGACCCGGCGCCCTCCTCGCTCACGAATGCGAGGTCGCCACCCATGAGACGCACGAGTTGGCGACTGATGGTCAGACCCAGGCCGGTGCCGCCGTAGCGGCGCGTGGTCGAGCCGTCCGCCTGGCGGAACGCGTCGAAGAGGATGCCTTGGGACTCCGCCGGGATACCGACACCCGTGTCGACCACGGTGAGGGCAAGATCGCTCCCGCCGACCGCCTCGACCACGACCGAGACCTCGCCCGACTCGGTGAACTTGAGCGAGTTGGCCACCAGGTTGCACAACACCTGCCGGATGCGCGTCGGGTCGCCTACGACGATCTCGGCGACGGATGTGTCGACACAACTGGCGAGGCGCAACCCTTTGGCCTCGGCCGCAGGGCCGAACATCGCAGTCACGTCGTCGACGAGGTGGCGCACGTCGAATGGGACCGCCTCGGTCGCGAGACGTCCCGCCTCGATCTTGGAGAAGTCCAGCACGTCGTCGAGGATGCGCAGCAGCATGCGGGCGGACGCCGACGCGGTCTGGGCCAGCTCACGCTGGTCCGGGTCGAGCGCCGTCTCCGAGAGGATCTCGATCATGCCGAGTACCCCGTTCATCGGGGTGCGGATCTCGTGGCTCATGTTGGCGAGGAACTCGCTCTTGAGCCGCGACGCCTCCTCGACCGCTGCCTCGCGCTCGCGTAGTTGGGCGATCTGGCGGTCGCTCAACGTGCGCGCCCCGATCGCGCAGCCCATGAGGATCGCGAGCAGGATCGCCTGTTGGAAGACCAGCCCGACGCCCTGCTGGTGCACCTCCTGGGGCACCGTCACCAGTGCAGGGCTGACGGCGACGGCTATCAGGCATGCGAGTGTGACCGCCGCCCACCACAACCCTGCACGGGTGCCGAGCGTGTAGGCGGCCGCGAGCGGCACGATCCCGAAGAACCACAGCGTCGGCGAGAGCGCCTGGCCGTCGAGGAACGAACTCGCGAAGAACAACGCCAGCGTCGCGGCGCAGCCGACCACGATCGCGGCGCGGAGCCGCCCCTCGCGGACCACGAGGCGGCGTGCGATCCAGAGCAGGACCAGGTAGGCGGCGAGTTGGGCCGACGACCACCAGTATCCGGCGAACAGCATCGACGTGATCTGGACACACGCCGCGACGAAGCCGCACAGCAGGAACGCGCTGACGCGCTTCGCGAGCTGCGCTTCGTCGGGGTCGAGGCCGTCGGTGCCGCGACCGCACCACGCGGCCACCGGACGTGTCAGGCGCCCCAGTCGTCGCTGCGCATCCACTGCCCTTCGGATCGACCCCGGGGCCGCGCACTTGAGCGGGTCAGGCGGTGTCCACGGGCCGTCGTCACATGCGGTCGCGCCGTCCACCACGGCGTCGCGTCGGGGACGACCATCCGCGGCTTCACGGCCGGCTCTCGTTACGATCCGGTCACTCCGGGCGACGAGAGGACCACAGGGGGTATCGTGGCGGTTGCGGCTGCACGTGTGACGGCCTGCGCACCCGGCCGTCTCGTCGCCCGCACCGGGTACGACACCGACATCGTCGTGAGGGCACGGCGCGCGGGCACGGTGGTCGTACTCCTGTCGATCCTCGGCGCCGCAGTCGCCCTGTGGCCCGTGGACACCGGTGTCGCGTCGGTGGGCGACTACGAGGTGACTGCGGGAACCGCTGCGGTCTCGGGCCTGGACTCCGCGGTGGACGCAGGGGCAGCCGGCCCCCTGACGGAGGGATCGTCGATCCGGACCGGCGCCCCCGGTGGTGCCGCTCTGTCACTCGACAGGGCAACGGTCGTACGCCTCGGACCGAGTACGGACGTGGAGGTCGGCGGCGGAACCGACGACGACCCGGCCTCGACACCTACCCGCAGCATCAAGTTGGGTGCCGGTCGCCTGTGGATGCGCCAGGCGCAACGGTCGTTGCCACTGGTCGTAGGCGTGGCGGGAGTCACATTCCGCGCCACTGAGGCAGCGGCCGACATCGACTGCGGGCCTGCAGGCTGCGCAGCCCGCGTCATCTCCGGAGAGGTGGTCGCGACCGTTGGGTGGGACCGGTTCCGGGTCCACGCCGGTGAGAGCGTCACATTCGGGGCGTCGGGGGAGGCAGGAACCCTGAAGGTGTTGGATCCTGTCACCCTCACCGCCGACGAGTGGGTTGTCGCGAACCTGGAATCCGACGAGGCCGGTTCACTCGGCGCGCCCGGCTCGGGAACGAGCGCGCAGCCCGCGCTCGCGGATGCCCAGATCGAGGGCACCTGGGCTGTCTCGACGACAGTCGTCGAGTCGGCGACGATCGTGCGTCCGCTGGGACCCGAAGCGGGCCGGACATGGGGCGTCTCCCAGGACTGCGCTGACGGCGAGTGCCGCGCGGGTGTCGTCGACACCGCCGGCGCGAGCACGGTCGTGGGGACCGGCCGCAGGTCCGCCTCGGTGGAGCACGTCGACGGGCTCACGCGCACCTTCGACTGTGTGGCGACCGGCTCGGGCGACGTCACCGCCACCGACGCCCTCGCGGAGACCCGTAGCACCGACGTCCGCGCCGTCGCCGCGGTGCGCTCGGGCGGGCGCTGGCTCGCGACCGAGATCGCCGGCTCAGGAGACGGCGACCTGCACTGGGCCGGTCGTGGTCGCACCTGCAGGGGAGTGCGCCCCGGATCGTTCCGCTTCGACCTGCGCGGCGTGAGGCTCGACCTGGCCTCGTGATCCCCGCAACTTCTGGTTCACTCCGGCGCCGGGACTGACGATGCAAGGGCGTCGCAGTCCAACGTCTCATGGGGTGGCCGTGCACGAGCCAGTCGTAGTGGTCGGCGCAGATCGCCGTGGCGCGAGCGCGGTCCTGACGCGGGCGCGCCAGGTGAGCTCGCGGGCGATCGTGGTCACGAACCTGCGCAGCCTCCCCGACGAACCCCTGAATGCGTTCGAGGCAGTGGACGTGATGCGGGTGGACCACCTCACGCTCGAGGGACTCCTGCGCGTCGCGAGCTCGGCAGAGTGCGGTCACGTGCTCGTCTCGGGGGGCTGGCAGCGGCCGGCGCGGATGCTGCGCGACGGCATCGTGTCCGCGGCCGCGTACCTGCACGCCAGCACGATGCCCTACCTCGCCCTGCACATGGTGCGCGCAGTGCCCCAGTTCGTCGAGCGGCCGTATCGCAAGGTCCTGGCCGCTGCCGACGGAGCCGTCGGGTCGGGCTTCGCGGCGCTCGTGGCCGCGCAGGTGGCGGGCGCGAGCGGCGCCGATCTCCAGGTGGCCCTGCTCGAGCGGCGCCGCGATCCCGTTCGCAGACGCGAGGTCGAGGCCGGTCGGCGCTTCGACGAGGTGCGCAGCGGCGCATCGCTCGGCAACGAGGCGCTCGAGCAGGCGCGTCGCCACATAGCGGAGAGCGGGGTGAATGCCCGCTTCGGCTGGCTGCACGCCGATCCCGCGACATCGTTGCTCGCCGCGGCGACGTCGGGTGGGTTCGGTCTCATGGTGAGCGGCATGATGGGACGCCAGCCCGGCGGCCGCGCGCTCGGGACACCGGCGACGCTCACCCGCGAGGTCCTCGAGGTCTCTCCCGTGGACCACCTGGTGGTGTTCGACTCGGTCAGCCTCGGAGTGTCCCCTCCCCGACGGACCGCAGCGCTCGTGGGCGCGACGGCGACGATCGCACTGGGGCTGGCGGCCGTGACAGCGCCGCAGGGTTCGGCCACACCCGAGGGCGCGACGCCGGTGTCGCAGACCCAGGTTGCGGCCACGCCCGCGGTGTCCGACGGGGCCGGTGCGACCCGAGTCGACCCCCCGGATGCGGGTACCGGGTGGCGCCAGGCACGGCGCGGCCCACGCATGCCCGGCGTCACCTCGTCGACGCCGGTCACCGTCACCGACTTCGGCCCCCCCGATGTGCCGCCGCCCGACGACGTCCCCGGGCCGCGGGTTCCGGGCCCCGACGTGGCCCCACCCGACGACATCCCCGGGCCGCGGGTTCCGGGCCCCGACGTGGCCCCACCCGACGACATCCCCGGCGACATCTCCGGGCCGCGGGTTGGCAGCGGTGGCCGCGCCGGCAGCGCCGGCTCCGCCGGCTCCGTGAACGCCGGGACTCCGGAGCTCGACCCCGCCTACCGGCAGGCACTCGACGCGGTCGTCGCGTTCGTCGTCGAACTGCGCAGCGTCGGTCTCGTCCCCTGACCTCCCGCCGGGTAAGGGCTAATCTGACGCACCGTCAGAATCCAGTCTGCGTGCGGGGATGCGCTAATGGCGACGCTCGAGGAAGTCGAGGCTCAACTGACCGCGCCGGGCGCGTTGTTCGAGACCACCGGCGAGGAGGTGCTCGGCGCCCCCGTCGACGTGTTCGTACAACGCGCCCCGCACCTGCGCGCGCTGCTCGAGCAGTCGGCGAACTTCGGCGAGTCCGAGTACCTCGTGTTCGACACAGGCGTGCGCCTCACGTTCGCAAGGCACCTGCGCGCGGTGGCCGACGTCGCCGCCTCGCTCGCACGCGACTACGGCGTCGGGGCAGGTGACCGGGTCGCGATCCTCGCTGCGAACTGCCCCGAGTGGATCCTCGCGTTCTGGGCGGCTGCGAGCCTCGGCGCGGTCGCCGTGGGCATGAACGCCTGGTGGGCCGCCGACGAGATCCGCTACGGCATCGCCGACGCCGACCCGGCGGTGCTCGTCGCCGACGCCCAACGCCTCGCCCGCCTCGGCGGCGCCGATCCGGGCGTCCCCGTCATCGAGGTCGAGTCCGGCTTCGGCGCCCTGTGGGAGGACGAGCGCGGTTGCGCCCTGCCAGACGTGGCGATCGACGAGGACGACCCCGTCTGCATCCTCTACACCTCGGGCACCACGGGCCGCCCCAAGGGCGTGGTCAACACTCACCGAAACGTGATCGGGCTCATGGGCCTGCAGGTCTTCACCGGCATCCGCGGGACGATGATGCACCCGCCCTCACCCGAGGTGGCCGCCGCGATGCCGCCGCAGCGCTGCCAGCTCGTCGGCAACCCGTTGTTCCACGTCTCGGGCGTCTACACCCACGTCGTCACGATGCTGGGCACCGGCACCAAGACCGTGTGGACCACCGGGCGCTTCGAGCCCGAGAAGGTCATGCGCCTCGTCGAGGCCGAGAAGGTGACGGGATGGTCCCCGATGGGTTCGATGGCGGCACGGGTGGTGAACCACCCCGACGTGGGCAAGTACGACCTGTCCAGCGTCCTCACGTGCGGTTCCGGGGGCGCGCCGATGCCGGCCGACGTCCAACAGCGCCTCCGCGAGGTGTTCCCGAACGCGAAGAAGGTGGTCGCGGTCGGCTACGGCCAGACCGAGTGCGCCGGTCTCGCGACGATCAACTTCGGCGACGGTCTCGAGGATCACCCCGACTCGGTCGGTTGGGCGCTGCCGACCATGGGGATCTCGATCCGCGACCCGCTCGGCGAGCCGGTCGCCGACGCGACCGAGGGCGAGATCTGGCTGCGCGGTCCGGTCGTGATGAAGGAGTACTGGCGCCGACCGGAGGACAGCGCCGCGGTCCTCACACCCGAGCGCTGGCTGCGCACCGGCGACGTCGGGCACCTCCTCGACGGGATGCTCTACGTCAACGCCCGCGCGCGCGACATGATCATCCGGGCGGCGGAGAACGTCTACCCCGTCGAGATCGAGATGCGCCTCGAGGAGCACCCGGCCGTGCGCGAGGCCGCCGTCGTCGGTGTCGACCACCCCGAGCTCGGCCAGGAGGTCAAGGCGATCGTCGTCCTCGAGGCCGGCGTGGCCGCCTCCGGGGCCGGTGACGCGCTCCCCGCCGAGCTGACCGCATGGGTCGGTGAGACCCTCGCCTACTACAAGGTCCCCGCCCACTGGGACCTGCGCGACGAGGCCCTGCCCCGCAACGCCGCCGGCAAGGTCATGAAGAACGTCCTCACCGGCGACGCCGACAACCCCTTCGTCGACGAAGCCCCCTGAGCCCCACCATCGGCGGTCACCGGCGTCCGGGCTTCGGCGTCCGGGCTTCGGCGTCCGGGCCTCGGCGTCCGGGCCTCGGCGTCCGGGGTTTGGAGAACAGACCGGCCAAACGCCCGGGGTTGGAGAACAGGAGCGCGCCGATCCGTATCCCTGGTTCTCCGACCCTCGCCAGCTGGCCGGATCGTTCTCCAACATCGGAGCCGGTCCGGTATGCACCGCGGGGAAGCTCGTAGGGCGTAGGGTGCCGCTCGTGAAGTGCCCGAGGTGCGGCAAAGACGCCGACGAGACGTACTACGGACCGTGCACGCGCTGTCGCGAGGAGCTGCGCGGTGCCGCGTTGGCCGCCGCAGCCTCCCGACGCGCGGACGCCGGGACCGACACCGGGCCGCAGGAGGCCGACCGGGCACTGCAGGGCCAGGAGCGCGCCATCGGATCGTGACGGGCCACGAATCCGTGTCGCAGGGGGGGCTTATCCTCGCGCCATGTTCGGTAAGAAGAAGCACAAGGTCGACACGAGGATCGCAACGGGGAAGCGACCCAAGGGGATCTCCAGGCGTGAATGGGAGAACCGCAGGGTCGAGTTCGTCACCGGCGACGGCGACATGATCTGGGCCGGGCCTGCGTCGCAGATGCCGCGCAGGCTCGAGGTCGAGCGGCGCAAGCGCCGGCGCTCGAAGTAGTCCGCCGGGACCGCTTCGCTCCACGGCACCCCGACCGTGCCGCTACGCTCTGACGCTCCGTCAGATCGTCCGCTGGGCAAGGGGATTCGCCACGATGGCGGTGCGCGCCGACCTCGACCACGGCACCATCGCACAGATGGTGCGCAACTCCGCGCAGCGCTGGCCCGATGCCGAGGCCATCGTCAACGGCGACGTCACGCTCACCTACGCGGATCTCGCCGCCAGGGTCGCCGAGGCCGCAGCCGCGTTCGCCGCGGCCGGCATCGAACGCGGCGACCGCGTCGCGATCTGGGCCCCGAACATCTGGGAGTGGGTCGTCGCGGCAGCCGGGCTGCACAGCGCCGGAGGAGTGCTCGTCCCGCTCAACACGAGGTTCAAGGGCACCGAAGCCGCCTACGTCCTCGAGGCCGGCCGGGCCCGGATCCTCATGACCGTGCAGGGGTTCCTCGACGCCGACTACGTCGGGATGCTCGAGAGCGCCGGCCAGCCCGACACGCTCGAGCGCGTCGTCGTCCTGCGCGGCGACGTGCCGGCGGGCTGTGAGTCCTTCGAGGACTTCCTCGCGGCCGGAAAGGCCATCGGAGCGGCCGAGGTCGACCGGCGCATCGCCGCCCTCGGCGCCGACGACGTCAGCGACATCCTGTTCACCTCCGGCACCACGGGCCGCCCCAAGGGCGTCGTCCAGACCCACGGCCAGACGCTGCGGGCGTACGGGTCGTGGAGCGAGGTCATCGGCCTGCGCCCCGGCGACCGCTACCTCATCGTGAACCCGTTCTTCCACGCCTTCGGCTACAAGGCAGGCTGGGTGGCTTCGCTGCTCAACGGTGCCACGATCCTGCCCCACGCCGTCTTCGACGCGGCGTCGGTGCTCGCCCGCATCCCCGTCGATCGTGTCAGCGTCCTGCCCGGCCCGCCGGCGCTGTACCAGACGATCCTCGCGGCACCCGATCTCGCCGACCACGACCTGTCGAGCCTGCGCCTCGCCGTCACCGGCGCCGCCGCGATCCCCGTCGAGCTGATCCACCGCATGCGCCGCGACCTCACGTTCGAGACGATCATCACCGGGTACGGCCTCACCGAGGCGTGCGGCATCGCCACCATGTGCCGCTACGACGACGACCCCGAGACGATCGCGAACACCTCGGGGCGGGCGATCCCCGACGTCGAGGTGCTCGTGGTCGACGATTCCGGGGTCGAGGTCGCCCCCGGCGAGCCCGGCGAGGTCGTCGTGCGCGGCTACAACGTCATGCACGAGTACTTCGAGGACCCCGCCGCCACCGCCGAGGCGATCGACGCCGACGGGTGGCTGCACACGGGCGACGTCGGCGTCATGGACCCGCGCGGCTACCTGCGCATCACCGACCGCACCAAGGACATGTTCATCGTCGGTGGCTTCAACGCCTACCCCGCCGAGATCGAGAACCTCGTGCTCGCCGCCGACGAGCGTGTCGCGCAGGTCGCGGTGGTCGGAGTCCCCGACGAGCGACTCGGCGAGGTCGGCGTCGCCTTCGTCGTCGCCAAGCCCGGTGTCGAGATCGACCCAGCGGAGCTCACGGCACGCTGTCGCGAGTCGATGGCGAACTACAAGGTGCCGCGACGCATCGAGGTCGTCGCGGAGCTCCCGCTCAACGCGACCGGCAAGGTCCAGAAGTTCGTGCTGCGCGACCGGCTCGCGCGGACCGGTGAGGAGGGACAGCGATGACCGCATGCGTGACCGGGTCGGCGTCGGGTATCGGCGCCGCGACACGAGCACTGCTGGAGGCGCGTGGCGACGAGGTGATCGGTGTCGACATCCACGACGCCGAGGTGGTCGCCGACCTGTCCACCCAGGAAGGCCGTGACGCCGCCGTGGCAGGTGTGGTGGCGGCTCTGGGTGATCGGCCGCTGGACCGCCTCGTCTGCTGCGCCGGTCTCGGCCCAACCGTCGCTTCGCGGACGATCGCGGCGGTGAACTGCTTCGGCGTCGTCGACTGCCTCGACGGCCTCCTCGACGCGATGGGCGACGGCACCGCGCCTGCCGCGGTCGTGATCGCGTCGCACTCGGCGACCTTCGCCGCCGGTGACGACGACAGCCTCTGCGACGCGCTCCTCGGCGACGACCGCGAAGCCGCCCTCGCCATCGCGGACACGCTGCACCCGGCGCAGGTCTACGGCCAGTCCAAGCGGGCCGTGACCCGGGCGGTGCGGCGCCGCGTGCAGCAGTGGGGCGACGCCGGTGTGCGCCTCAATGCCGTCGCGCCGGGTCCCGTCGACACACCCCTGCTCGCCGCGGTCGAGAAGACCGAGCTCGGCGCCGCCGCCGCGGCGCTGCCGATCCCGCTCGGCCGCCACGCGAGCGCAGAGGAGATCGCCGCGACGGTCGGGTTCCTCCTCGGCGCCGACGCCTCCATCGTGCACGGCTCGATCCTCTTCGCCGACGGCGGCACCGACGCCGTGATCCTCCCCGACCGCATCTGACACCCCGGTTCTGGGCGCGCCCACCCGAGAACACCCCGTCCTGGGCGCGCCCACCCTTCGTGGATGGGCCACACGCGCCCAAGTCGTGGATCGGCAGGGTGACCGCGCCCAGGTCGACGCGCTCAGGGCGCGCGTTTGGGGGAGCGGTGAGGTCGATGCCAGCCTTGGGCCATGGCGTTCGACCTGCTGCGCGGAGCCGAGGAGCGCATGCGCGTCGGGGTGGAGTCGGCGATGCACGACTACGACCCCGAATTCCTCGCTCGCATCCTGCCCCAAATGGAGCGCTTCACGAGCTGGTTCGACGCCGAGGTGCGCGGCCTCGACCGGCTGCCGCCCAAGGACGAGGAGCCGTTTCTCCTGGTCGGGAACCACTCGGGCGGGATGCTGACGCCTGACACGTCGGCGTTCTTCTGCGCCTGGTACCGCGAGCGCGGCATCGACGACCCCTTCGTCGGCCTCGCCTTCGACCTCGCGTTCTCGCTCGAGCCGCTCGCACGCTTCTTCCAGCGCATCGGCGAGGTACCGGCGTCGATGGACAACGCCCGAGAAGCCCTTGCCGCGGGCTACCCGGTCCTCGTCTACCCAGGCGGCGACTACGACGCGTTCCGTCCGTGGAGCGAACGCAACCGCATCGACTTCGGCGGGCGCCAGGGTTTCGTGCGCCTCGCCCTGCGCCAGGGCGTCAAGGTCGTGCCCGTCGTCGGCCACGGCGGCCACGAGAGCCTCTTCGTCCTGTCCCGCGGGGAGCGTCTCGCGAACCGCTACGGGCTGCACCGCCTCAACACCAAGATCTTCCCCTTCACTGCCGGTCCTCTCGGGGTGACCCCGGCGCTGCTCGGACCGCAGCCGCCCCTGCCGGCGAAGATCACCGTCGAGGTCGGCGACCCCATCGACTGGAGCCTGCTCGGCCTCGGCCCCGAATCCGCCGACGACCCCGCAGTGGTCCAGGAGTGCTTCGACGAGGTCACCGAGACCATGCAGGCGACACTCGACCGGCTCGCCGCCGAACATCCCGCGCCCCTCGTCGAGGGCGTGATGTCGAAGCTGGTAGCGGCGCTCCAGTGGCGACCCTTCGGCGGCACGCGCTGAGGTCACTCGGCCCCGTCGCGCACTCTGCTCAGACGTGGGTCGACAGGATCGCGTCGAGCATGGGCCGCAGCTTCCACTGGGTCTCGCGTGCCTCGGCCCCGGGGTCGCTGGCCTCCACGATGCCCGCCCCGGCGAAGAGATGGCGTCGACGGTGGCCGTCGACGGTGAGCCCCTCAGGGGCGTCACCGTACGCGTCGACACGGATGGAACGATCTTCGCAGGTGGCCGCATGCGCACCCCGGGTTACGCCTGGGGAGGGGTACCCACGCTGGACGGCGACGGGATGCTCCGGACCGACGACGTCGGGCGGATCTCCTCGGGGGGCATCCTAGAGGTGGTCGGTCGCAACGACGACGTCTTCACGTGCGGGGGCGAGAACGTCTCGACCGAGGGGGTCCGGATGGCGCTCGTGGCCCACCCGGCCGTGGCGTCGGCGCGGGTCACAGCCGAGCCGGACGACGAGTACGGCGCCGTGCCGTTCGCACGGGTCGTGCTCGAGCCCGGAGCAGCGACGCCCCCCGAGGACCTGATCGCACATTGCCGGCGGTTGCTCCCGGGGCCGGCCGTACCGCGGCGGATCGAACTCCGCCCGCGGCGATCTCAGGTGCCGGGCGGGCGGTAGGCGATGTCGACCTTGGCGGCGGCGTCGACCTCGGCCGGCGTCAGCAGCACCACGGTCCTGATTGCGACCGCACCGGTCGCGCCGAGCTTCAAAGCCACCGCCGCCGCCGTGACGTTGTCCGGCACGTCGGCGATCGCGTAGACGTCGGTCTCGCCGAACGCGAAGTAGAAGGCCTCCATCGTCCCGCCGACGCTCTCGACCGCCTTGATGGCGGCCTCCTTGCGGGCCGTGCCCCCCTCGGAGACCATCCCCTTGAGCCCGTCCAGGGTGTACTTGACGTCGAGCAGGTACTTGGCCATCGCCTCTCCTATCACGGGACCTGGCCCACGCTAATGCGCCCGCGTGCGCCGTGCGGTCTACGCGTCCACGCGCAGCTTCGGCGTTGTGATCGAGGACAGGTCGTCGAAGACACCGAAATCGCGGGACTCGACGTTCTCGAGGTTCGGGTTGGTCCTTATCGCGTCGAAGACCTCGCCCTCGACGTAACGCTCATAGGTCTCCTGATCGGCCCAGAGGTACATGCCTCCGTAGGTGTTCGTCTCCGGGTTCCGGAGCCAGACCTTCGAGAGGAGGCCGGGGAGGTTCGCGAACATCTGTGCGTCCGCCCCGGCAGCCTCGTGGAACTGTTCCTCGGTGATGCCGCTCAGCCCGAACGTGACCACCTGTGCATGCATCTGCTTCTCCCTTCCTCCGGCCCGGGCCCTCAGTCCGGACCACATCGGTGAGTACGACGATAAGGGTGCGGCTCGTTCGAATCATGAGGGAGGTCCCTCGAATCCAGCCGGACGAAGTACACGTAGTGTGGGGCCATGGCCGAGTTTCTCGGGCGCCCGCACGAGCTCGAGTTGGTTCGCGGCGCTTTGGCTCGGGCGCGCCGCGACCGGCGCCCGACCGCCGTGGTCGTGGACGGCGAGCCGGGAGTCGGCAAGAGCCGGCTGATCGACGAGGCCTCGCGGGATCTTCGGGCCGATCGGGTTGCGGTCTCCGCGTACGAGCCGGAGATGAGCCTGCCCTTCTCCCTCGGCCACGACCTGACCCGTGCGCTCGCGCGCTCCTCGCGCGCCTCCGGGCAGATCCTGGACCCGATGCTCGCGCCGCAGGCGGGCGGCCCGCGGCCCGACTGGTCGTCCCTGTTCGAGGCGGCCCATCGCGCGGCCGGTGCCGGTGACCCGCTCCTGATCACGATCGACGACTTCCAATGGTCCGACGAGCGATCCAGGGCGCTCGTCCACTACCTGATGCGCGGGGCAAGGGCCGATGGTGATCCGCTGGCACTCGTCGTCGGTGGTCGGCGGTCCACGATCGTGAGCGCGCTCGCCACGTCATTGGAGCGACTACTCGGCGACCGGTTGACCCGGGTGACCCTCGGAGCACTGGACCATGACTCGACAGTGGCGCTCGCCGTCGCGGTGAACCCGTCGTTGGATCCTCGGACCGCTGCGGCGGTCGCCGACCGTTCCGGCGGCTCTCCTTTCTGGTGCGAGCTCCTCGCCGGGACCCGGAACGTCGATACCGATGTAGCGCGCATCGTCGCCGACCGGCTCGTGACGGCGGGCACCGATGCGGCGGTGCTCCTGGAAACGATCGCGGTGCTCGGGCGGCAGGTGCCGGTCGAGGATCTCGTCGCCATCCGCGGCTGGCCGGAGGATCGGCTCACGGCGGCGCGGGTCGAGCTGGTGGCAGTCGGCTTGGGCGTGGAGGAGGGAGCCGCCTTCCGGATCGCCCACGATCTCGTGAGAGCAGCCGTGGATGCCGAGCTCCCGGACGAACGGCGCCGCGACATCCACGCTCGCGTCGCGTCCTGGCTCGAGCGCATCGCCGGTGAGAACGTGACGCTGCTGCTGAGGGCGTCGGAAGCCAGGAATCGAGCGGGGCTGGACCACCTGCCACTCACCCTCCGGATCGTACGGTCACCGATGCGCAGGCTGGTGGGCCTCGACGGGCTGCGGTCGATCGCCGCTCTCGTCGACGCGGTGCCGGCCGACACGCCGCAGGAGCGCGAGCTGCAAGGCGAGCTCGCATCCCTGGCCGCGGAGCTCGGCCAGCATGGGCTCGCGATGGAGCGTTGGACCCGCGTCGCGGACACGCTCGGTGAGCCGCGCGATCGCGCGCGAGCGTGGCTGGGTGCATCCGAAGCGGCCCAGCAGCTCGAGCGGGTCAACGAGGCGCGCGCGCACCTCGAGCGCTCTCGCCGTGCCGGCAGCGACGACCCGGTTCTGCTTCTGGAGCTCCAGGCGGCGGACGCAACGATCACGCGGTGGCTCGAGCACCGCCCGCAGGAATCGGGGACCGTCACGATCGCAGCGCTCGATACGGCGCGCGCCCTCGCCGAAACGGCCGCTCCGGCGGAGACACTCGAGCCGCGCTTCCAGAGCGCCTACCAACGCACCTTGGTCCTAGCCTGCGTCGACGCGATGCAGGCGAACGAGCCGGAGGGCGTCCTGCCCCTGGTAGAGGAGTTGACACGGGTCGCAGCCGGAGCCGGCATCGAGGCATCCCTGCAGGCGAGCCTCCGGCGTGGATCTGCGCTCACCCACCTGGGACGCCTCGCCGAAGCCGAGGAGCAGCTCGCAACGGCCTGGCTGGAGGCGCGCCGCGCGTCGCTGTCGGGGATCGCCCTCGACATCGGGTCGTGGCTCACCCAGACGAGGTACCTGCGCGGCCGCCTGACCGAGGCTCGGGAAGTAGCCGAGGAATCTGAGGCGCTCGCGGAGCGCATCGGCGAGCCGTCGCGGCCGGCCATGCTCACGCGGATGTGGCAGCTCATCGCCACGATCTCCGCCGGCGACCACGGCACTGCGCTCGCCGGCCTTCGGGCACTCTGCGAGGACGAACGCGACCCTCATCACCGCATCCCGCTCCATCAGGCCATCGCGCGCTGGCGCTCGCGGCTCGACGGAACCACGAGCGCCGACGAGGTGCACGAGCGGATCGTCGCCGGCCGGCAGGACATGGCGGACGCACGATGCACACGATGCGGCCTGGAGTTCATCAGGGCGGCCCCCGAATCGCTGGCGCGCATTGGTGACGTGGCCGAGGCCGTGCGCTGGTTCGAGGAGGCGGAGCGCACCCAGCCGCGGGGCGACCTTCAGGCGTGGGACCAGCTACGCGCCCGAGCGGCCCTCGCCGCAGCGGGGCGCGGAGATGTTGGCGCGCTTCGAGAAGCCGTCGACAGCGCGGACGGACTGGGGATGCGCATCGAAGCGATCTGGGCACGCACGAGCCTCGCACGCGTGACCGCGTCCGTGGGCGACACGGCCGGAGCGGAGACGATCCTGAGGGACGCCGCAGCTATCGCCGAGGAGCTGGGGGCGGGGACCGAGCGGGCCCACGTCGACCAACTCCTGCGCCAACTCGGCGTCCGGACCTGGCGACGCGGGCCCCGCGCGCGATCGAGCGGTGACCTCTCCGTCTTGAGCGACCGCGAGCGGGAGATCGCGAACCTCGTCGCGAGGGGCGCCACCAACCCCGACATAGCGCGGACGCTATTCTTGTCGCGCAAGACGGTCGAGCGACATGTCTCGAACATCCTCGGGAAGCTCGGGGTGAGGAATCGTGCTCAGCTCGCGGCCAGGATGGCAGTCGGCGACGGGCGCGACTAGGACCGAGCCGCCGAGCCGACGGGGGTCAGGCATCGCGCAGGCGGTCGCTTGGCGCGGGCGGGACCGTCAGCGGCCCGTGAACTCGGGCTCGCGCCGTTCCGCGAACGCGGCCATGCCCTCGCGCATGTCGTCGGTGTGGAGGTTCACCTCCACGAGTGTGGCCTCGGTGGCGAATGCTCCGTCGAGATCGGTGTCGAGGCTCGCGTTGACCATGCGCTTGGTGAAGGCGTACGCACGTGTGGGCCCGGCAGCGAGGCGGTGACCCCATTCCGAGACAGCCGCCTCGAGCGCGTCGTCGTCGACGACGCGGTTCACGAGCCCGAGCCGTTCGGCTTCGACGGCGGGGACGTCGTCCGCGAAGAAGAAGAGCTCCTTGGCCTTCTGCGGGCCCACGAGGCGGGGGAGCAGGTAGGCGCCGCCGCCGTCGGGGATCAAGCCGCGGCGGGTGAAGATCTCGATCAGCTTGGCCGAACGGGCCGCGACGACGAGATCGCACGCCAGCGCGAGGTGGGCGCCGATGCCGGCCGCGGTGCCGTTGAGGCCGCACACGACCGGCTTCTCGCACTCCCACACGGCACGGAAGAGGCGTTGCGCCCCGCTGCGGATCATCTCGCCGACGTCGCCGGCGACACGTTCGCCGCCACTGCGGCCCGAGATGTCGGCGCCGGTGCAGAACCTCTTGCCGCGAGCGGTGATGACGAGGGCGCGGACGTCGTGGTCCGCGTGGGCGGCGGCGAGCTCGTCGACGATGCGGTTGCGCATCCCGGGCGTGAGCGAGTTGCCGCGAGCGTCGCGGTCGAGGATGATCCAGCGCAGCGGTCCGTCCTCGCGCAGGACGAGCCCGTCGACGGGTGAGGTCTCTGCCATGTAGCCCCTACCCCTTGTCCAGGCCGGCGTCTGACGGATCGTCGGGTGCCAGCGTAGACAAGGGGACGCGGGTGGGCGCGTCGACGCCTTCGTGAGCGTGACGCCCCCGGCGTCCCCGCGTCGGTTCGGGTGCGTCCCCGCAAGGGGGACAGTTCCCCTGCTCGCGCAGGAACATGCCGCCCCGCCAGGAAAGACCGCGTACTGGCGGTAACAGGTCTCCGGGACGGGACGAGAGGGAGCACCGATGAGATCCACGAAGGCGCGCGTCGTCGCGGTCGGTGCGGCCTTGGTCACGGCGGTCGCAGCCGTCGTCGCATTGAACCTGGCCGGCACCCCGGGTGCGGGCGCCGCCGGGGGCGGCCTCCTCGGCGAGTACTTCAACGGTCAGAACTTCGAGACCTTCGTCGACTCCCGCATCGACGCGAGCGTGGACTTCGACTTCGGCACGGCGCGGCCGCTCGCACGCACCGACATGAACGCCGACAACTTCTCGGTGCGCTGGCGCGGCACCATCAGAACGGGATCGGCGGCGTCGGTCCGCTTCCGGATCGAGCACGACGACGGCGCCCGCCTCGTCTTCAACGGCACCACCGTGCTCGACAAGTGGAACACGTTCGCCACCGACGACACCGCGGTCCTGGCGGTCACGCCCGACACCGACTACCCCGTCGAGGTGCGCCTGCGCGACGGCAGCGGCGCGTCGCGGATCTCCCTCCAGTGGGATCCGGCCGGGGGAACCAACTTCGTACCCGTGCCGAGCACGAGCCTCACCCCCAAGACCTACGCCGGCGGGCTCCTCGCCGAGTACTACGACGGCGAGGCCTTCCAGGCCCTCGTGACCCGCCGCGTCGACCCCGAGGTCACCTTCGACTGGGGCTCCAACGCCCCCACCTCGGACCCGATGATGGACTCCGACCACTTCTCGGCGCGCTGGCGCGGCACGATCACGCCGCCCGGCGCGTCGGTGCGCTTCCGCGTCGCCCACGACGACGGCACGCGTCTGTGGGTCGGCGGCGCGCTCGTGCTCGACAAGTGGAACACCTATGCGACCGACGACACCGGCGCGATCGCCGTGGCCCCCGGGGCGGGCGTGCCGATCCAGCTCGAGATGCGCGACGTCAGCGGGACGTCCAAGCTCGCCTTGCAGTGGGACCCCACCGGCGGCACCAACTTCGTGCCCGTCCCCAGCGACGTGCTCGCACCACTCCAGCTGACCGGCGGCCTCCTCGGCGAGTACTTCAACGGCCAGGACTTCAACAGCTTCGTCGGATCGCGGGTCGACCCCGTCGTCGACTACACGTGGGGCACCTACAAGCCGCTCCAGGACGCCAGCATGAACAACGACTTCAGTGCACGCTGGCGCGGCACGATCCACACCGGCGCCTCGCCCAACGTGCGCTTCCGGGTCCTCCACGACGACGGCGTGCGCGTCCGGCTCGACGGTGCGCTCGTGCTCGACCAGTGGAGCAACTTCGGCACCCATGACAGCGCCGCTGTCGCGGTGACGCCCGGCACCGACGTGCCGATCCAGGTCGAACTCAAGGACAGCGGGGGAGCGGCGCAGCTCGTCCTGCAGTGGGACCCGACCGGCGGCACGAACTACGTCACCGTGCCCATGGACGCACTCCGGCCTCCACCGCCACCCGACCCCATAGTCCTGGGGCCGCCGGGCCTGCGCGGCGAGTACTTCAACGGGAAGAACTTCGAGACACCCGTGACGACACGCGACGACGCCGTGGTCAGCTTCGACTGGGGCTCGGGGGCGCCGATCGCCGGCGTCAACGCGGATGCCTTCTCGGTGCGCTGGACCGGCACGCTCACCACCGGAGCGGCGTCCTCGATCCGCCTCCAGATGGCGAGCGACAACGGCCAGCGGCTCATCTTCGGAGGACAGACCGTCTTCGACAACTGGGACTCGGGCGTGTACACCAACACGAGCGGGCCGATCGCTGTGCAGCCCAACACGGCGTACCCGATCGAGGTGCAACTCCAGGAGAGCCTCGGCAACGCCAGCGTCGACCTGCGTTGGGACCCCAGCGGCGGGACCACCTACTCGACGATCCCGACCACGAACCTGAACAGGCCCGCGTCGCAGCCGACACCGGGACAGGGCGCCGGCGGTCTTCTCGGCGAGTACTTCAACGGCACCAACTTCGACACCCCGGTGGCTTCACGCATCGACGCCCCCCTCGACATCGACTTCGGCTCGGGCGCGCCGGTGCCCGTGCCGGCGATGGCCAGCGACAACTTCTCCGTACGCTGGAGCGGGACCATCAAGACCGGATCGGCGTCGTCGGTGCGCTTCCGCGTCAGCCACGACGACGGGACGCGGCTGGTCTTCAACGGCACGACCGTGCTCGACAAGTGGAGCACCTACGCGACCGACGACTCCACCGCCATCGCGGTCGACCCGAACACGTCGTACCCGATCGAGCTGCAGCTGCGCGACACCGGCGGACCGTCATCGGTGCGCCTGCAGTGGGACCCTTACGGCGGCACGAACTTCACGACGGTCCCCGCGGGCGCCCTGACCCCCCCTGCCGCCGGTTCCACCGGCCTGACGGGCACCTACTACAACGGGCCCAACCACGACAGCGCCGTCGGGAGCCGGACCGACTCCCAGGTGGCGTACCGCTGGGGCGCCGGCGCGTCGCCCTACCCCGGAGTCGGCGACGACGACTTCTCGGTGCGTTGGACCGGCGGGCTCAGCACGGGCGCGTCGGCGGCGGTCAAGTTCCGCCTCGTGTCCGACGACGGGCAGCGGCTCCGGGTCGACAACCAGGCGATCTTCGACGACTGGGACGCCACGACACACACGAACACGAGCGGTGTGGTGACCGTCGCGCCCAACAGCACCGTCCCCGTCGAGGTGTCGGTGCGTGACGACGGCGGTGCCGGCGGTGTGCTGCTGCTGTGGGACCCGACCGGCGGCGACGCGTTCGTGCCGGTGCCGACGTCGGCGTTGACGCCCACCACACCGGCGCCACCGGGAGGTGGATCGGGCGGCACCGGTGGTGTCGCGAACCCGGGTGCGATCTCGCTGACATCGATCGCCGGATCGGGCAACCTCGGAGCGACCCCCTACGTCGTCGACCCGGCCAAGCCTTTGCGCGTGGACGGCAGCGTCGCGGGCGACGGTTCCCTCACGGTTCCTGCAGGCGGGGTGCGCTTCCCGTCGTTCACCCAGTCGGCGTCCGGCGTGACGGTCACCATCGGCCTCACCAACGAGTCCGCCGGGACCGGCCGGCTCGACCCCGTGACGGGCGAGACGACGTTCACGACGCCGCTCACGATCCGCATCTCGGGCATCCCGTTCGCAGGCGGCTGCAGCGTCGGCCCGTTCCAGGTGCCGTTCACGAGCGGCACCAGCGCTGCACTGACCGGCAGCCCGTACGACCCCGCCACCGGCAGGGTGCGGCTGGTCGCGTCCGGCGTGCAGATCCCGGCGTCGAGCGGGTGCGGGCTCGGGACCGCCTCGGTGGACGGCGCGGTGAGCGGCACCGGCTCGTTCGACCTCACATTCCAGGCCGCCCCTGTCATCAAGGCGGGCAGCGGCAACGTGGTGCCCAAGATGACGGTGTCGCCCCGCATCGGCGCGGCACCGCTCGCCGTGGACTTCGACGCGTCGGCGTCGACCGTGGTCCAGGGCACGATCGCCGACTACGCCTGGGACTTCGGCGACGGCGCGACCGGCTTCGGGCCGACGGGTTCGCACACGTACACCCAGCCGGGCACCTACACGGCGGCGGTCACGGTCACCGACTCGGCGGGCAGCGCGGCGCAGGCGACGAAGTCCGTCGTCGTCACGGGTACCTATCGAAGCGTGTCGCTGGCCTTCACGGGCGCGGCGACCTACACGAACTCAGCGCAGGTGCAGACCGGCGCCGTCAACGTGACCAAGACCGGCACGGGTGTGATCCGCAGGGTCGCGGGCGTGGCGACGATCCCGGGCAAGAGCGGTGGGAGTGCGACGGTCACGTTCAACGTGAGCGGCCTCTTCGGGATGCCGATCCACCTCGGCAGCATCTCGGTGAGCGACCCGAGCGTCGGCTTCGTCCAGTCCACGGCTGTCTTCTTCAGTCCCGTTACGGCACTGGGCGCGTCCGGGGCGCAGGGCGCCCACAACTGGTTCAGGGTCACAGGTCCGTTCCAGATCGCCGGGTACCGGCTGGCCTGGTCGGTGACCGACGTCACCCAGGACCCGGTGCCACTGACACCTGACGCCGACTTCGTGGCCAGCCCCGTGGCCGGCCTCGCCCCCCAGCAGGTCGACGTCGACGCGAGCGCCTCGGTCGACCCGACACCCGGCGGCGGGATCCAGAGCTACGCGTGGGACTTCGGCGACGGATCGACGGCAGCGGGCGCGACGGCCTCGCACACCTACGCCACCGGCGGCACGTACCTCGTGACGCTCACGGTCATCAACGACGCCGGCCTGAGCGCCACGACGACGCGGGCGGTCCGCGTCGACGCGCTGCGGCCGCCGTCGAACTTCCGCCTCACCGGCCGCGGTGGCGGCGGCGTCGCGTGGGACTACGCCTACGCCGACTTCAAGTGGGACCCCGTCGCGTACGCGAGCGACTTCGAGATCGAGCGTGAGTTCGTCGCCGGCTGCATCCTCAACGGGTCGTTCGGGCCCAGGAGCGTCGGGGGCGGCACGGTTCGCACCTACCACGACGCGGGTCAGGTGTTCTCGAACCCGTCGCTGTGCCGCGGGTCGCAGTACCGCTGGCACGTCCGCACCGTCAAGGACGGCGCCCGCAGCGAATGGTCGACCTGGGTCGAGCCCGGCCCTCTCTGAGCTCCGCCGGATCGACGTGGGACGTGGATCGGCGAATGACGCCCTTTCGCGTCCCCACGTCGGGCATGCTCTGTTCCCACGATTCTCACAAGATCAGGGTGCATCCTCGAGTGCGAACCCGAAAGAGGAGCTCGCATGCCCCGTGTCCGGAATGCCGTCGCAGCCGCCGCACTGACCGCAGGTCTCGTCTTCGCGGCCGCACCTGCGTCGGCCCAGACCCCGACCACACCAACTCCCACGTCGCAGCCACCGACCACCCAGCAGCAGCAGGTCCCTCAATACGAACGTTTCGGTCCGATGGGACGGCACCGGATGGACTGGGACGATCGCGGTGACGGGAACGAGCGCGGACGCGGCATGCCCGGCCCCGGTGCGTTCCGAGCCGGTGGGCGTGATGGCGGCTGGGGACTCCTGTGGCTGGCAGCGGCGGGTCTCGGCGCTCTCGTCGTGCTCGCCGTCGGTGCTCTGATCGGGTTCCTGATCGGCCGCGGCCGCGGCCGCAGGCGCAACGACACTCCGGCTGCGCCGCCGCAGTACGCACCTGTGCCGGCCCAGCCCGCGGCGGTCGCGGCCGCACCCGTCTACACGCCTCCTGCTGCACCTCCCGCCGCCACGGTCGACACCGGCGTGGTGGAGGAGCCCGGTACCCCGGCGGACTCTTAGGCCTGGGGCCGCGATGGCGGGAGAGCTGATCCTCGTGGTCGACGACGATCCCGCCATCGCGGCGATGGCCGCGCGGGCCCTGCGCCTCGAGGGGTACGCGACCGCGGTCGCCATCGACGGTGAGGCCGCACTCGACACCGTGCGGCGCTCGCTGCCCGCAGCGGTCGTGCTCGACCTCGGTCTGCCCGACATCGACGGCCTCGACGTGTGCACGCGGCTGCGCTCGCTCGGCAACGACGTGCCGATCCTGATGCTCACCGCCCGCAGCGAGGTTGCCGACCGTGTCGTCGGGCTCCAGAGCGGCGCCGACGACTACCTCGGGAAGCCGTTCGCGATCGAGGAGCTCCTCGCGCGGATCGAGGCTCTCCTGCGCCGCCGCGGTGACGAGTCCGGGCCGCTGCGCTTCGACGACCTGACCCTCGACCCCGCGACCCGGGCCGTGAGCCGCGGTGACGCCGACCTCGACCTGACCCGCCGCGAGTTCGACCTGCTCGAGATGTTCATGCGGCACCCCGGTCAGGTGCTCGACCGCTTCCAACTGCTCGAGCGCGTGTGGGGCCACGAGTTCGAGGCGGAGCCCAACACCGTCGACGTCTATGTCGGGTACCTGCGACGCAAGCTCGAGGCCGGTGGCGCACCGCGGCTGCTGCACACGGTGCGCGGAGTCGGTTTCGCGCTGCGGGAGGGCTGAGGGTTGCGGTTGCGGCTCACGCTGATCACGACGGGGATCGTGGTCGCGGTGTACGTGCTCTTCGCCGGGGCGCTCTTCGCGGCGCAGCTGCGCAGCGCCTTCCGCAACACCGACGTAGCCCTGGCCGGTGCCGCCAACGTGCTCGCCGGACAGGAGCAAGGCTCTCCCACGGTGACGACCGACCCCGACGGGCAGCCGCAGGGAGTGCGGGGGATGGGGCCGCGACGCCGCGGGGCCCTGTCGCAGCGCCCGCGGGACGCCGGCGCCGATCCCGACGTCGTCACCTTCCTCGACCGCGACGCCAAGCCCCGCGACGACGCCCTCGAGCGCGGCGACGCCGTGACGGCCGATTCCGACGCAGCCGAGATCGCACTCCGCGGTGCGGGCGTACACGGTTGGACGTCCCGCGTCGAGGACGTGCCGTACCGGCTCTTCGCCGTCGGCTATCCGAGAGGCGCGGTCCTCGTGGGCACACCCGTGACCCAGATCGTCACCCAGCAGCGACGGCTCGGGTTCCTCCTGGTGGCCGGCGGGGTTCTCGTCGCGGCCCTCGTCGCCGGCGCCACTGCACTGACCGCCGGGTGGGCCCTGAAGCCGGTGCGCAGGATGCGCGAGACCGCCGAGGCGGTCGCGGCGACCGAGGACCCGTCGCTGCGGGTGCCGGTTCCCGACCGGGAAGACGAAGTCGGCCGCCTCGCGCGCGCCTTCGACGCGATGCTCGTGCGGCTGCGCGGCGCGCAGCAGAGGTCGCACGAGACCCTGGAGAGCCAGCGGCGCTTCCTCGCGGACGCGTCCCACGAGCTGCGCACGCCGGTGACGTCGTTGCGTGGCAACCTCGACCTGCTCGCGCGCCATCCCGACATCGACCCTGCCGAGCGTGAGCAGATGCTGGTCGAGATGCGCACCGAGGCAGCGCGTCTCGGCGACCTCGTCGAGGACGTCCTCGACCTCACCCGCGTCGACGGCACATCGGTGCGCTCGGGAGCCTGGGTCGCGCCGGCCGAGGTCGCGGGAGCGGTGGCGGCGGCGACGCGGCGCCGTGCCGACGTCGGTGGGCGTGACGTCGTCGTCGTGGATACGTCGCCGGGTGGGTACGTGTGGACCGACCCCGAGGTGCTGCGCCGTGTGCTCGACGCCCTCGTGGACAACGCCGTCGTGCACGGCCGCGGCCGCATCACCACGACGGTGCGGCCGGTGGAGTCGGCGGCGATGCGCGTCGAGGTCCACGACGAGGGGCCCGGGGTCGCGCCCGAGGACCGCGACCGCGTCTTCGAACGGTTCGCACGCGGCTCGGACGCGCATGCACGTCCCGGTTCGGGTCTCGGCCTCTCGATCGCGGCAGCCCTGTGCGCGCAGGTCGGCGCGACGCTGACAGTGAGCGACGACGCGCCTTCGACGTTCGTCGTCGCGCTGCCCGTCGGACACGGTGAGGCAGCACACGACGGCGGAGATCGGCACGGGCACTAGCATCTGACGCCTCATCAGATCCGAGGTGGAGCCGATGGGAGCCGGGCAAGACGACACGGTCGCCCTCGACGGCCGCACATTGGGCCGCAGGGGCATGGAGACGCGTCGCAGGCTCCTGGACGCCACCGAGGAGCTCCTCCGCGAGAAGGGCCTGCGCGACCTGCGTGTCGTCGACATCGCCCGGAGGGTCGGCTCGTCGCCTGCGACCTTCTACCAGTACTTCAAGGACGCCGACGATGCGGTCCTGGTGCTGGCGTGGGAGGTCGTCGACGCAGTCGAGCCGATCGTCGAGATCATCGACGGACCCTGGGAGGCCGACGCGGGCATCGAGCGTGCCCGCCGCCTGATCGCCGCGTACGTCGGTCTGTGGGACACCCACCATGCGGTCATGCGGGTCCGTAACCTCGCAGCAGAGGAGGGTGACCGCCGCTTCGGCGAGGCGCGCCTCGCGTCGGTGCAGCAGCTCACCGATCACCTGTGCGCCAAGATCAGCGAGTTCCGCGACGCCGGACACGTGTCGGCGCGCATCGACCCTTACGCGGCCGCCGCGTCGCTGGTCGCGATGATCGAGCGCGTCGGTGCGTACCACTCCGAGCTGGAGCGCTTCGGTCCCAGCCCCGAGGCCATGATCGCAACTCCGGCGATGATCATCTTCCAGACCGTCACGGGCTCCCTCTCCGCCTAGGGTCACCGCGCCCGCAACGACTTGGTGGCAGCATCGGGAGATGAACACCGCGGCCGGCGCGACGCCCTACACCGAGGGACTGCACAAGCTCGGCACGACCACCGGCGCGTACTTGCAGCCCGACGGCGGTTTCGGGCTCTCGAACGCAGGCGTCGTCTCCAGCGGTGACGACGTCCTTCTCGTCGACACGTTCTTCGACCTCGCCCACACGCGGCGCCTGCTCGACGCGATCGGCCGGCCGGTGCGCCGCTGCGTCAACACCCACGACAACGGCGATCACTGCTGGGGCAACCAGCTCCTCGCCGAGGCCGGTGCCGAGCTGATCGGACATCGCCACTGTGCCGAGGACATGACCAGGATCGCGCCGGCGCTGCTCGCAGCCCTTCTCGCCGCCCCCGCGGACACACCCCTGGGGCGCTACTTCGCGGACGCCGGCGCTCGCTTCGACTTCGACGGCATCGTGGTCACGCCGCCCACGACGGTCTTCGACGACGAGCTCGTCCTCGACGTCGGCGGCGTCGGCGTGCGCCTCTTGCACGTGGGTCCGGCCCACACCCGCGGTGACGTGATCGCCCACGTCGAGTCGGAGGGGGTCGTCTTCTGCGGCGACATCCTGTTCCGGCTCTGCGCCCCGATCGCGTGGGACGGCGACACCGAGACCTGGATCGCGGCGCTCGAGCTCGTCGCTGGCCTCGACGCCGAGACCGTCGTCCCCGGCCACGGCCCCGTGTGCACACCGGCGGCCGCGCTCGAGATGCGCGGCTACTTCGAGCACGTCAGGTCCGAGGCACGGGACGCGTTCGAGCGCGGGACACCGCTGCTCGACGCCGCTGCGAGGATCGACCTCGGTCCCTACGCAGGCTGGGCGGAGCCCGAACGCGTCGTCTCGGTCGTGGCGCGCAACTACCGCGAGTTCGGCTCGGACGACACCGTCGACGCGCTCTCGATGTTCACGTGGATGGCCGAGCACTCCCCGCGAACCGGTTACGTGGCCGGCGCCGGCGGCGACGGGCCAGTATCTGGCGACTGACCCGGCGGCCTTGCGCAGAGACCCGGAGAGGACGAGATGGATTTCGCGTTGTCCGACACGACCCAGGACTGGTGCGACCGGGTCCAGGCTTTCATGGACGAGAAGGTCTTCCCGGCCGAAGCCGACTACTACGCCCAGATCGAGCGGAGTCCCGGGCCCCATCAGGCACCACCGGTCCTCGAGGACCTCAAGGTCGAGGCGCGCTCCCGAGGGCTGTGGAACCTGTTCCTGCCGCCCGAGTCCGGTGGCGGCGAGGGAGACGGGACAGGCCCCGGGCTCACCAACCTCGAGTACGCACCGCTGGCGGAGTTGATGGGCTGGATCGGGTTCGCGTCGGAGACCATGAACTGCTCCGCACCCGACACCGGCAACATGGAACTGCTGTCCCGCTTCGGGACCCCCGAGCAGAAGGAGCGCTGGCTCGCACCGCTGCTCGCGGGCGAGATCCGTTCTGGCTTCGCGATGACCGAACCCGACGTGGCGTCGTCGGACGCGACCAACATCCAGAGCCGCATCGTCCGCGACGGCGACCACTACGTCCTCAACGGGCGCAAGTGGTTCACGACCGGTGCGCTCGACCCGCGCTGCGGGGTCCTCATCTTCATGGGCAAGAACGATCCCGACGCCGACACGTACCACCAGCAGTCGATGGTGCTCGTGCCCCGCGACCACCCCGGCGTCAAGGTGAACAACGAGATCAGCGTGTTCGGCTACCACGATCGCGGCGGCCATCCCGAGCTGCTCTTCCAGGACGTGCGCGTCCCCGTCGAGAACCTCCTCGGCGGCGAAGGTGAGGGCTTCCGTCTCGCGCAGGAGCGTCTCGGGCCGGGCCGGATCCACCACTGCATGCGTGCGATCGGCCTGTCCGAGCGGGCGTTGCAGCTCATGTGCCTGCGTGCGATCGAGCGTCACGCGTTCGGCAAGTCGCTCGCGCGCCAGGGTGTGATCCAGGACTGGATCGCCGAGGCGCGCATCCGCATCGAGCAGACCCGCCTGCTCGTCCTGAAGGCTGCCTGGATGATGGACACCGCCGGCAACAAGTCGGCGCGCACCGAGATAGCCGCGATCAAGGTGGCCGCGGCCGAGCTCGCCACCTGGGTGAGCGACCGTGCGATCCAGGCCCACGGCGGCGGGGGAGTGTCCCAGGTGTTCCCGCTCGCCCAGATGTACGCCCACGCCCGCACGCTTCACCTCGCCGACGGACCCGACGAGGTCCACAAGATGACGATCGCGCGCCGCGAGCTGCGCCCCTACGCTGAATAGCGTGCACCGAGGAGGGACGGCGATGCGACGCCACGACGGGATCTACGTTGACGGGGCCTGGGTCGCCACCTCCGCCGACGCGGGCACGATCGACGTCCACGACGCGGCCACTGGCGCGGTGATGGCGTCGGTGCCCGAGTGCGGGACCGGCGCCGTCGACGACGCCGTCGCGGCCGCCCGGCGTGCATTCGACGCGTGGGCGGCGACCTCGATCGCGGATCGCGCCAAGTTCGTGCAGGCGATCGCGGAGGGCCTCGAGGCCCGCGCCGACGAGCTCGGCGCGACGATCAGCCGCGAGGTGGGGATGCCGATCGCGCTCGCGGTGCCGATCCAGGCCGGCCTGTCGGTCACCCACGCGCGGGCGATGGTCGACCTCGCGGAGTCGTTCGCGTGGGAGGAGCGCATCGCCAACTCGGTCGTGGTACGCGAGCCCGTCGGCGTCGTCGCCGCGATCACCCCGTGGAACTACCCGCTGAACCAGGTGGCCGTGAAGGTGTTCCCGGCCCTGCTCGCCGGCAACACGGTGGTGGTCAAGCCGAGCGAGGTGGCGCCGCTGTCGGCTTTCGTCCTCGCCGACATCGTCGACGCAGCAGGGCTGCCTGCCGGGGTGTTCAACCTCGTGACGGGCTTCGGGCCCGTGGTGGGTGAGGCGCTCGCAGCCCACCCGGACGTCGACATGGTCTCGTTCACGGGCTCCACGCGTGCGGGCAAGCGTGTCGCGGAGGTCGCGGCGGCGACCGCCAAGAAGGTCGCCCTCGAGATGGGCGGCAAGTCGGCGTGCATCCTTCTCGACGACGCCGACTTCCCCGCTGCGATCAGGGCCGGCGTCAACAGCGCCTACCTCAACGGCGGTCAGACCTGCAGCGCATGGACGCGTCTCCTCGTGCCCGAGGGCCGCCGCGACGAGGCCGTCGAGCTCGTCCGTGCCGCGGCGGAGTCCTTCACCGTCGGCGACCCGTCCGAACGCGGCGTCAAGCTCGGCCCGATGGTCTCCGCGGTCCAGCGCGACCGCGTGGTCGGCTACATCCGCCAGGGCATCGACGAGGGTGCCACGCTCGTGACGGGCGGGCCCGAGGCACCGGACGTGCCCGAGGAGCTGGCAGGCGGCTACTTTGTGCGGCCGACGGTGTTCGCCGACGTGGAGCCGTCGATGACGATCGCGCAGGAGGAGATCTTCGGGCCGGTCCTGTCGATCCTCACCTACACCGACGACGACGACGCCGTCGCGATCGCCAACGACACGGTCTACGGCCTCGCCGGGGGTGTGTTCGGCGCCGACCAGGACAGGGCGGTCGCGGTCGCACGGCGGCTGCGCACGGGCCAGGTCGACGTCAACGGTGCCCGGTACAACCCCCTCGCCCCTTTCGGCGGCTACAAGCAGTCCGGCTACGGCCGCGAGAACGGCCGTTTCGGTCTCGAGGAGTTCTGCGAGGTCAAGTCCATCCAGCTTCCCCCACCGCAGTAGTGTGGCCCGACCGCGATGACTGTGGACGACGACGGCGGCCGTGTCCGAGAGGCACGTCCGCCCCACCCGGAGTGAAGCCGACGTGACGACCGAGCCCGACCCTGACGCAGCGGCGCCGAGCGAAGCCGCCCCGCAGGCGCCAGCGCCGCAGCCTGGCGTCGACGCCCTGATAGTGCCGCCCGAAGGGGCGCCACCGGTTCCAGGGACCAGGCCGGCAGCTGCACCGGATGACGAAGCAGGACCGGACCCGGCCGCCGTGGTCGAGCTCCAACCGGTGGCCGAGCCCGAGCCCGAACCGGTGGCCGGCTCGCAGCCCGTGGCCGAACCACGGCGGGATGCCGCACCGCAGCCGGAGGGCGAACGGCAGTCCGCGGCCGGGCCGCAGCCCGACGGTTCGCAGGTGGGCGCGCTCGTCGACCTGACCCCCGACGTGTCCGCGCACGCCCGGGTCCTTCCCTTCGGTGCCGGTGACCTGGTCGACGGCACGGTGGTAAAGCTCGAGAGCGACGGCGCCCTCGTCGACCTCGGCACATGGCGGGAGGGCTTCCTGCCTACCAGGGAGCTCTCGGTCACCGGCAACGTGCGTCCCGACGAGATCCTCGCGGTAGGCGACGCTGTGCATGCCTTGGTGCTCACGGCGTCGCCGGCGGACCCGCTCGTGCGGCTCTCGACCGCGCGCCTCGACCTCGACGAGGCGTGGAAGGCGATCGAGACCGCCATGGCAGGCGAAGGCATCGTGACCGGCACGGTGGTCGCCGCTGTCAAAGGTGGCCTCCGCGTGGACATCGGTGTCGACGGGTTCGTGCCCGCGTCCCTCGTCGACGTGCGGCCGGTCTCCGACCTGAACCCCTACGTGGGTCAGGAGGTCACGGCCAAGATCATCGAGGCCGACCCGAAGCGGTTCCGTGTCGTCATGAGTCGCCGGGCGATCCTCGAGGAGGTGCGTAAGACCCAGCGCGCCGACGTGATGCGCCGGATCAAGCCAGGCGACGTCGTCGACGGGGTGATCTCGACCGTCACCGACATCGGTGCGTTCGTGGACATCGGTGGTGCCGACGGGTTGGTCCACGTGAGCGAGCTCACCTGGGGTCGCCAACGCGACCCGCGCAAGGTGGTCAAGCCGGGCACCGCGGTGCAGGTCAAGGTCCTCGAGATCGATCCCTCGCGGGACCGGATCAGCCTGTCGTTGCGCCAGACGACCGAGAACCCGTGGGACGCCTTCGTGCGGGCCCACAGCGTCGGTGAGGTCGTGACGGGCACTGTGACCAAGAACATGGAATTCGGCAGTTTCGTCGAGGTAGCCGACGGGGTCGAGGGCCTCGTGCACGTGTCCGAGCTCGCACCCCATCGCATCGAGCGCCCCGACGACGTCGTCAAAGCCGGCGACGCCGTGCAGGTGCGGATCATCGACATCGACTCCGGGCGACGGCGCCTGAGTCTCTCGGTGCGCGCCGTCGAAGAGCCCGAGGGTTCGCGCCGTGGCAACGGAGGCAGGGGCGGAGGCCGCGGTGGTGGCGGTGGCGGGGGTCGTGGTGGTGGCGGGGGTCGTGGTGGTGGCCGTGCCAAGCGCGGCGGGGGTTTCGGGCGTCAGAGCTTCGGGGAGTCGAGTGGCGGCGGGCTCTCGGCAGCGCTCAGCGACGACAGCCTCGGTGCGCTCGAGGCGCTCAAGGCGACCCTCGACGAGAACCAAGGAGCGAGCGAGGCGAACGCCGATCCGGGCGCCGGGACCGCCGATCAGGAAACGGGGACGACTCCCTGAGCTCGTTCGGGGTCGTGGCTACGCTCGCCCGGTGCAGAACGACTCGGCGCTGACGCCGCGCCAACGCAACATCCTCGAGCACCTGATCGACTTCGGCGGGGAACGGCCGGTCTTCGCCCCCGACCTCGCCGGGCGGCTGCGCGAGCGGCTCGAGTCCGGGCTCGAGCCCCTTGTCGCGGCCCGCGCTCCCGACGAACGGCAGTGGCGCCTCACCAAGCGTGTCCTGACCGAGGTGCGCACGTGCGAGGGTCTGCACGTGGCGCGCCGTGAAGAGCCGTTCGAGTGGAGCACCGCCATCGCGAGGGGTTCGCTGGCCCACCGTGCGATCGAACGCCTACTGATCGACGTCAGGGCGAGGCATCCGCTCGAGCAGGCAAGGGTTACCGTCGAACGCGCTGGCGGTGGTGACGACGAGCTCGCCGCGTTCGTGAGTGGTCTCGACGACGACGATCGTGCCGACTTGGTCCGCGACGTCTCGAACGCGTCGGTCGAGTTCCTCTCGCAGTGGCCGCCGATCCCCCCGGCGTGGGCACCGCGGGTGGAGGTGCCGGTGCGGGCCGAGCTCTGCCACGGGCGGGTGGTGCTCAAGGGTGTGTACGACCTCGCCCTGGGCCGGCCCCACGGCAGCGAGGCACGTGTGCTCATCGTCGACTTCAAGTCCGGCAAGATCCACCCCGACCATCTCGACGAGCTTCGCTTCTACGCTCTCGTCGAGACCCTGCGCGCCGAGGTGCCCCCGTACCGGGTTGCCGCCTATTCGCTCGAAGGTGCGGGGTTCAAGGTGGAGGTCGTGCGCGAGGAGATGCTCCACGGCGTCGTCGACTGGGTCGTCGAGGGCGCCACCGCGCTGGCAGAGCTTGCGCGTCGTGACCGTGAACCGCGCCTTTCGCCGTCGCCGCTGTGCATCTACTGCCCGGCCACCGCTGCCGGGACGTGCGAGCCCGGCCGCGACTTCCTCGACGGCCATGTCCTCCCGGTGCGTACCGGCGAGCGCTGACCCACCTCTGACCGTCGCGTCAGCCGCAGAGGCGCAGGGCGAGTTCGACGTAGACGTCGTGGGCGGCCCCGAGGGACTCGATCGAGACGCGCTCGTCGTCGCCGTGGAACATCGACCCGAAGCTGTCGAGGTTCACCCCGGCGTCGTGGACCGTGAGGCCGTAGGCGGTGGCGCCTGCTGCACGTAGGAACCGGGCGTCGGTCGAGAACGGAGCGACCCAGGGCGCGAGCCGGGTGGGTCCGCACGCACGCGTGGTCGCGGCCACGCACGCTTCCCAGAGCTCGCCGCGGCGGGGGCTCTCGGTGGCCCCGAAGCCGAGGACGGTCTCGACGGTCGCAGCGTCGAAGAGTTCGCCGAGGGCACGGGCCATCTGCGCACGCACGTCGGCCTCCGAGACGCCCGGCGGCACGCGCACGTCGACGTCGAGGCCGGCGCTGGGGGCGACCACGTTGGACTTCACGCCGGCGTGGAGGACGTTGGGCGAGTAGGTCGTGTGGCTGCACGCGTGCAGGACGCGTGCCGCCGAGGGGTGGGTCGCGGCCACTGCGGCGATCGCTGCGTCGATCCGCGCTGCGTCGGCGAGCGCCTCGCGCACCGCGTCGGGGAGGGCGGTGGCAGCGAGCATCTCGTGCCACACGTCACAGAGCTCGGACGGCGCGACGAACGCTGCGAGGCGCCGGGCGGCGTCGGCTGCCTTCACGAGCGCGTTGTCCGTGCCGTAGGGCATCGATCCGTGACCCGGGACCCCGTCGAAGGCGAGGTGCTGCCACATCGGTCCCTTCTCGCCGACCATGACCGCCATCGCCGCGCTCTCGTCGCCGTCGCGGCCGCCTGTTCCGGTCTCGTCGAGGCACAGGCGGAAGCCGCCGCCTTCGCCGACCGCCCAGTCGCATGCGACTGCGTCGGGTGCGTGCTCGGCGAGCCATCCCGTCCCGTGGGCGCCGCCCGCTTCTTCGTCGGCGGCAGCGACGAAGACGACGTCGCCGCCGAGGCGGCGCCCCGAGGCGGCCAGGGTCGCGAGCGCGGTCGCGTGCGCAGCAGTCTGGTTCAGCATGTCCACCGCGCCGCGGCCCCAGACGCAGCCGTCGCGCACCTCGCCCGCGAACGGGTCCACGCTCCAGCGGCTCTCGACGACTGGCACCACGTCGGTGTGCGCGAGCAGGCACAGCGTCCCGGCGGCGGGATCGGTTCCGCGCAGGCGCGCGACGAGTGACGTGCGCCCGGGCAGGGGTTCGTGGGTCTCGATCTCGACACCGGTGCCGGCCAGGAAGTCGGCGAGGGTACGCGCCGACCGCGTCTCCTGTCCCGACTCGGGGGCGCCGTCGTTGACGCACGCGTTCGCGATCAGCGCCCGCAGCAGCTCCGCGACCCGTCCCGCCGTGTCACCCATGCGGGGCAGGCTATCGGCCCTCCGGCCCCTCCCCGAACGCGGGTGGTCTGTCGCGTTGGCGGGTCATGTGGCCCGCGTTTGGAGGGGGGCCGGTTCCCGAACGCGGGTGGTCTGTCGCGTTGGCGGGTCATGTGGCCCGCGTTTGGAGGGGGGCGCGCCGAACGCCTTCAGTAGCGGTAGTGGTCCGGCTTGAACGGGCCTTCCTTGGGGATGCCGAGGTAGTCGGCCTGCTCGGGCGTGAGCTCGGTGAGGCGCACGCCGAGCTTGCCGAGGTGCAGGCGCGCGACCTTCTCGTCTAGGTGCTTGGGCAGGGTGTACACGCGCTTCTCGTAGATGCCGGTGTGGCCGAACAGCTCGATCTGGGCGATCGTCTGGTTCGAGAAGCTGTTGGACATCACGAAGCTCGGGTGACCGGTGGCACACCCCAGGTTCAGCAGGCGCCCCTCGGCGAGCACGATCACCGCGTGCCCGTCGGCGAAGACCCACTCGTCGACCTGAGGCTTGACGTTGACCCGCTCGATGCCGGGCACCTTGGCGAGGCCGGCCATGTCGATCTCGTTGTCGAAGTGGCCGATGTTGCCCACGATGGCGTTGTGCTTCATGCGCGCCATGTGATCGGCGGTGATGATGTTGAAGTTGCCCGTGGCCGTCACGAAGATGTCGGCGGTGTCGACGACGTCTTCGAGGCGCACGACCTGGTAGCCCTCCATCGCGGCCTGGAGCGCGCAGATGGGGTCGATCTCGGTGACGACGACGCGGGCGCCCTGGCCGGCGAGCGACTGCGCGCAGCCCTTGCCGACGTCGCCGTACCCGCACACCACGGCGACCTTGCCGGCGAGCATCACGTCGGTGGCGCGGCAGATCCCGTCGACGAGGCTGTGGCGGCAGCCGTAGAGGTTGTCGAACTTGGATTTCGTGACCGAGTCGTTCACGTTGATCGCCGGGAACAGCAGCTTGCCGGCCTCGGCGAGCTGGTAGAGGCGGTGCACGCCGGTCGTGGTCTCCTCGGTGACGCCCTTGATGCCGGCGGCGAGATTCGTCCAGCGCTGGGGGTCCTCGGTGAGGGAGCGGCCCAGTAGGCCGAGCACGACGGCGAACTCCTCGCTCTCGGCCGTCGACGCGTCGGGTACGACGCCGTTGGCCTCGTACTCGACGCCCTTGTGGACGAGCAGTGTGGCGTCGCCGCCGTCGTCGAGGATCATGTTCGGGCCGGCGCCGTCGGGCCACAGCAGCGCCCGCTCTGTGCACCACCAGTACTCGTCGAGGGTCTCGCCCTTCCAGGCGTAGACGGGGACGCCCGACGGCGCCTCGGGCGTGCCGTCGCGGCCGACGACGACGGCTGCGGCGGCGTGGTCCTGGGTCGAGAAGATGTTGCAGCTCGCCCAGCGGACCTCGGCGCCGAGGTGGGTCAGGGTCTCGATCAGCACTGCCGTCTGGATCGTCATGTGCAGCGAGCCGGTGATGCGGGCTCCTTGCAGCGGCTGCGCCGCTCCGTACTCCTCGCGGATCGCCATGAGGCCCGGCATCTCGACCTCGGCGAGGTCGATCTCCTTGCGGCCGAAGTCCGCGAGGGACAGGTCGGCGACCTTGAAGTCGGTGTTGTCGGCCATGGGCGCGCTGCTCCTGGTGCTGGACGCGGTGCACGCAAGGGAGCGCAGCGGCTGTGGACCGGGCGCGCGTGCAACCGTCGACTGACAGTGTGCACCGCCGAGGCGACCGGCGTCTGCCGGAGTCGAGCAGCGAGTTGGCTCTTGGCCCTCCGCCCGGGTCGGTTCGGGAGCTGATTCTACGCCGATGCCGCCGATGCCTGTCTCTGCGTTCGCGTTGATGCTCGCATCGCTCATACACGGGCGGGGACTGCCGATGTGTCGGATCGAGGAGCGAACAGCGCACAAGGACGTGCGACCATCGAGCCGGCACCGTCCCCGAGGCGGGTCCGGCTCAGCGGACAAGATCCACCGACAAAGGCGGAACCTTCCGCCGAGCGCAGCCGGAGCCCACCGGTCCGACCGTTTGGGAGACGCGGACCGGTGGCGACTGTGCGACGGCGCATCGCGCCTCCCGGGGGCACTGCCGGGGAAGCCCCCGGGGGGCCGCGCCGCGCCCCCCCTCTCCGCAACGCGCCCCCCTCGAAACGCGGGCTGGGTGTGTCGCTGGTGGGCCAGGTTGCCCGCGTTTGGGGTGGGGCCCCCTCGAATCGCGGGCTGGGTGTGTCGCTGGTGGGCCAGGTTGCCCGCGTTTGTCAGTCCGGCTCGGGCTTGCGCCTCAGGTTCTTCTGCTCGCCGCGGCGGCGCTTCGCGTCCATGCGACGCTTCTTCGCGGCCCTGCCCGGCCGAGTGGCCACGCGCTGGGGTGCCACCTCGAGCGCCGATGCGATGCGTTCGCAGAGGCGCTCGTAGGCGATGGCGCGGTTGCGCCACTGCGACCGGGTCTCGTCGCAAGTCACCACGACCGAGGTGCCGAGTCGCTGCAGGAGGAGGTGGCGTTGGGTCTCGGTCAGGCACTTCGCAGCGTCGACGTCGAAGGTGACCTCGACCCGGGTCTCGGTCCGGTTCGCGTGCTGCCCTCCGGGCCCGCCCGAGGTCCCGAACCGCCACCGGAGCGCGTCGGGGTCGGGGCGTGGTGCCGGGGTGGATCCTGAGGTCATCTCGACCAGTATGGCCCGGTTCCGAACTGTGGCCGACGAGACGAGACAGGGTTCGGACAGAGGTCCTCTGTACTCTCGTGACACGGGCGCTGCAACGGGAAGTGCCGATCGGCGTTCTGTTGACCGCGGGACGGCTAGAGGGAGCTGGCAGATGTCGGGAGGTGACACGGTGGATGCGGTGGCTGCCACGTGTCCCGTGTGCGAGACGCCGGTCTCGGCGCAGGATGCCTTCTGTGGGGGGTGCGGCAACAGCAGGACGGCGTCTTGGGGAACCTCCAAGGCCGTGTCAACCCGCGCGTGCCCGGCGTGTGGCGCCGCGCTGGACGACCTCGACACTTTCTGCGGTACATGCGGATCGGCGGCCCCGCGCAGCCGTGCGGTATCTGCGACCGCTGCGCGAGCGGACGCGGTACCGGCGGCGGCGCCGGCGTCGGCGACGGTGCAGCGGAGCGCTGTCCCCGAGGGGACGCGCGTCCACGAGCCGCGAACGGGGTCCACTGGCACGGTGAGGAGCTCGAAGCACGCGACCGTGGTCGTCGCCGTCGCGAGCGCCGCCGCCGTCGTTGCCGTCACCGTGGTCGTGCTCGCACTCCTCGCCGGAAGACCGACGACTCAGGACGACGCCGCGACCACGACTACGACGACGGTTGCGCCGTCGAGCGTCTCCCCGCCGAGCACGCTGCAGCCGCCGACGGTGGTCACGGACACGGCTCCCCCCTTGGGCGGGTCCGGCGGCAGCACCAAGGGCACTCCTGGCCCGGGGTCGGCGTCCGGGCCCGGGTCGGGGTCCGGGTACGGATCCGGGTCCGGGTCCGGGGCAGGTGGCGGGACCTTCTGGTCCGTGATCGTCGACAGCAAGCGAGACCGGTCCGAGGCGGATGCGATCGCCCGCAGGCTCGGGACGATGGGCGAATCCGCGGAGGTCGACTGGAGCTCGAACTACGCGAGCCTCAACCCCGGCTACTGGGTCGTCCACGTGGGGACGTACTCGGACGAGTACGCCGCGTACCGCGCCCAGCAGCAGTTGCAGGCGACCCTCGGCTCTGCAGGCTTCGCGGACGTGTACCGGCGCTGTTTCGGCGACATGCCGCCGTGCCAGGACAACAACCCACGCATCTCGGGGTGAGGGAGCGGTCGAGTCTCGACCAGGAGTGACGATGGACGACGGGGGAACGTGTGGGAGTTGTGGCCGGAGGTTGGGCGCGTCGTCCGCCTTCTGCACGGCCTGCGGAACGCCGGTACCGAAGGACGCAGGGCAGCCCGAGTCGGGAGCGCCCAGCCCCCCACACCCGCCAGCCATGACGAAGGATCGCACTGTCCGGTTGTCGTCGCTGACCGCCGCGACGGAGTGCCACTCGTGCGGGGCTCGCATCGAGGCCGACGCGCTGTTCTGCCCGACGTGCGGGGCACCACCGAACGGAACCACCAGCGCCTACCGACCGATGTCGACACCCACACCGCACGCTCCGAGTCGCACGGAACGGGTCCGGTCGGCCCCGGCGCCTGCGGAGCCGAACGAGCACAGTGACCACCGGGGCAACAAGCGTCTGCTCGTGATCGGTCTTGTCGTCGCTGCCGTATTCGTCGTCGCGGGAGCGAGCTTATTCGTGTGGCGGATGCTCGCGGCGCCCGCGCCTGTCGATCAGTCCTCCACCGACACGACCGCCCCGGCCAGCCCCGGCCAGCAAGCCGGCACGCTTCCCGGCGACGAAGCGATCGCATCGATGCTCGTGCCGGCCGACGCGTTGCCCGCTCCGACCGGTGCCGGCGATCGTTGGGCCCAGGTAGGGGAGTTCCGCAGGACCTTCGAGGCCGGCAAGCCCTACGACCGCTGCAGCGGCTCGATATCACCCGGAGATGCCCGCAGGCTGAGCCACGAGTACCGCCTGGGGGCGACGGCCGTCTTCGCGACCGAGGCCGTGACCGTGTTCGGCAACGACGCCGACGCCAGCGCCTTCTACGAGTCCGAAGGGCAGGCAGTGCCGGGTTGCAACCAGGCCGACGCGAGCTTCGCCCCTGTGGTGGTGGCCGGCACCGACGGTGCCGTCACCGCCACGTCGGGGACTGCGCAGGTGGTGCGCATGCGCAAGGGGAGCGCGATCGCCACGATCACCGTCGACCGTGGCCTCGACTGGCACGCCTTCGCCGAGGACGCCGCCCGGCGTCTGGGCACGCACTGAACGGGAGAACCGAGTTGAACGTTCTGGCGCAGTACTACGGAGGCGGTTACGGCGGTGCCGGCAGCGCGATCGGCGGCGCGATCGCGAGCTTCGCCGTGCTCTGGTTCGTCGCGGCAGCGCTGCCGATCGTGCTCTTCCTCGTCGCAGCGCTCAAGTGCCTGGGACACCGCGAGGACGTGTGGCGGGCGACGGGCCAGCAGCAGGTCGTGTGGATCCTCGTGATCCTGCTGATGCCGTGCCTCGGCCCGATCCTGTACCTCGCGATGGCCCAGACGCGGATCACCGCCTGGAAGCGTTCCCAGGCACCGCCGGTGGTCACCGTCCCCGTGGCACAGCCGATGGCGGCGGTGCCCGCGTCCTCGTTGCCCTACTCGGAACCGGTGGGCTTCGAGGAGAGCCCAACCGGGCCTCCTGTCGACTTCGGTGCACCAGCTCCCGCCGGTGAGACGCCGTACGGTCCCGATAAGACCGTCGTGGTGAACCCACCCGAAGTGGAGTCGACCGGCCCGGGGTCGTGCGGCCAGTGCGGCGCGAGCCTGAAGCCGGGCAGCCAGTTCTGCCGCTCCTGCGGCGCCCGCGTCGGAGCCTGACGGCAGGCCGCGTCGCTCACGGGTCGCGCAGGCGCAGTACGAGCGTCGTACCTCCCAGCGCCACCGAACAGAGCAGCACGAGCGCCACGATGTCGCGGGTCCAGACGGCGTTTGTGTGGGTCCACGACGGCAGCGGCTTGGGGGCGTTGGGGTCGTCGGGCTGGGCCGCGTCGGCACACGGGTCGGTGACGGTGACCCCGGGCGGGGGAGCGGGGGCGTCGGCGTTCTTGTCCCGGCAGATCTGCACGCGCTTGTCGCCCTCGACGTTCACGAGGTCCATCGACGCAGCCGACGCGGCGAAGCCCCAGTGCGCGCTCGCGAGGTACGACACCTCGCGCAGCACAGGCTTGGTCCCGATCGCGAACAGCGGCCCCGAGAGGATGAGCTGAGGGATGAGCAGCAGCGGCAGCAGGCTCAGGGCCTTGTCGGCGCTCGAGACCATCGCCGAGATCATCAGGCACAGCGCCATGCTCGCCAAGCCGGCGAGGACCACCCCGATCGCGAGCTCGACCTTGGCGGGGTGCACCAGGATGCTCTCGACGGGACCGCCCTGGCGGGCCGTCGCGAGGGCGACGAGCACGAGCGTCTGGACCAGCGTGATCGCCGTGAGCACCAGCACCTTGGACGAGACGTACGCCCCGATCGAGAGGCCGATGGCGCGCTCGCGCCGGTAGATCGGGTACTCCTTGACGATCTCGCGGATCGCGTTCATCCCGCCCAGCCACGTCGCCGCGAGGACCAGGGTCAACAGCACCATGCGCGGTCCGGCGTTGGCGACCCCGGGCGCCATCAGGTCGGCGGGCATCGTCCACAGGAGCAACAGGCCGAGCAGCGGCGCCTGCACGAGGAGCAGCACCAGGTTGCGCCGGTCGCTGCCGATCACCGCCACGTAGCGGCGTACGAGCGTCGTGAACTGGCGCACCCACGGGGTGGCGCCGTGCTTCGCCGGCCTTTCGGCCGCCTGGTCCCGGCGCGCGGATCCTGCCGCCTCGGCGCCCGCGACGTACTTGTCGAACGCCGGGTGTGCACAGAACTCCCCGCGCCAGTCGCGGCCGCGGTCGTGGTCGAGCGCGTAGAAGACCTCGGCGTAGTCGTCCTCGCCGAAGAAGCGCCGCGCCTCCTCGGGCGGTCCGAAGTACGCGACACGACCGCCCGGTGCGAGGAACAGCACGCGGTCGCACAGTTCGAGGTTCGCGACGTTGTGGGTGACGACGACGACGGTGCGGCCCCCGTCGGCGAGGGAGCGCAGCGACTCCATCACCTTCTTCTCGTTGCCCGGGTCGAGTCCCGAGGTCGGTTCGTCGAGGAACAGCAACGACGGCTCGGTGAGCAACTCGAGCGCGACGCTGGTCCGCTTGCGCTGGCCTCCGGAGAGCTTGTCGATCTGCAGTGCCGCCCTCTCGGTGAGGCCGAGCTCGTCGAGGACGGCGTCGATGCGGGCCTCGCGCGCCGCACGCGGGACGTCGGTGGGGAAGCGCAGCTTCGCCGCGTACTGCAGCGCCTGGCGGAGGCGGAGCTGGCGGTGCACGATGTCCTCTTGGGGGACGACGCCGATGCGGCTGCGCAGGTCCTCGTACGCCGCGTACAGGTCGACGCCGTCGTAGAGGACGGTCCCGAGGTTCGCCGGGCGCAGGCCGGTGAGCGCGTTCACGAGCGTCGTCTTGCCGGCGCCGCTCGGGCCGACGACCGCCATCAGGCAGCGCGGCGGCAGCGAGAACGAGACGTCGTCGAGGAGCACCTTGGAGTCGCGGGTCGTCACCGTGAGGTGCTGCGCGGAGAAGGACACGTCTCCGGTGTCGACGGTCTCGATGAGTGTGTCGCCGTCGAGGCGGAACAGGTGGCGGCCGACACCGACGAGGTCGCCGTCGCGTAACGTGCGCCTGCCCCGCTGCAGGCGTTCCCTGTTGAGGAAGGTCCCGTTGCGGCTGCCGAGGTCGATCAGGACCCGGGTCCCGTCGTGGCTGTGGATCTCGGCGTGGTGGCGCGACGACAACAGGTCGTCGATGGTGACGTCGTTGTCGGGCGCCCGGCCGATGCTGGTCACGCCCGGGAGGAGATGGCGGGTCCACACCTGCCGAGCCCGCGGCTGGCTGCCGCGGGCGGGATTCCGGGCCGGGCCCCGGGCGGGCACGGCCTCCGTCGACGCCGGGGGGCGGATCGCGGTCGCCTCCGCAGCCGGCGCGGGATCACCGGCGGAAGGCCACGCCGGCGGCGGTGCCGGGACCGTGGCCGTGGCGGTGGCCGCGGCCGCAGGCATGCGCGAGAAGGTGAACGCCAGCGCTGGGCCGCCCGGGTCGCCGAGAGCCACCCGCGTGCCGTCTCGGATCGGGACCGTCTGGACGCGCTCGGTGCCGGACCACGTGCCGTTGGCACTCGAGAGGTCGCGTAGAACCCATCCGGTGGCCTCGCGGTCGAGGCGGGCGTGCTCGCGGGAGACGCGTGCGTCCCCGACGTGGATGCCGGCTCGGGGGTCTCGCCCGACGAGGACCGGGCCGGAGTGCACGGGCGCCCAGGGGCCGCCGTCGACGGAGACGTTCAGGCCTGTGTCGTAGCCGGCACCTGTGGCTGTCACCCGCCGTGGCCGGTCTGTTGGTTGGACAGGAACGTAGCGACGGCGTCGTAGGGGTACTTGGATCCGCACGGGACGCCGTCGTCGTGGAGGTCCATGAGGCTGCGGGTCTGCGCGTCGAACTGGGACAGCCAGGCCTGATACGCCTCTGGGTAGCTCGCGTGCCTCGCACGCAAGTCCGCGCATCGGCCGACCTTGTCCTTGGCCGGGTCGTCGAAGACGACCTCGTCGTAGGAGTAGACGTCCCCGCAGGGCTTGCCCGCCGCGGTCATCATCGACGCCGGGCTGTTGTGCTGTTGGAAGTAGGCGACCACGTCGGGGTAGCGCATCCCCTGGGCCTGCAACTCGGCGCACGAGCTCACCCCGGTCGCCGGTGCGGGCGCGCCCGGGGTCGCCGGCGTCGGCGCTCCCGGTGCCAGCGGTGTCGGCGCGAGCGAGATCGTGACCCCCGGCGAACCCTGCGCCTCGTGGACCGTGAGGCGCATCGCGCCCGGGTCCGCGTCGGCTGGGGTGTCGTAGACGAGGACGGCCTTGACCTCCTGGCCCGCGGCGAGCGAGACGTCACGACCGCCGTTCGCGGTGTCCGCCTGCTGGGTCGCGGATGTGCTGGGCGCCAGGGTGTCTCCCCCTACCGCGAGCTGTTGGACGGCCGGCATGTAGGTGTGCGCCGCGGCGTCGTCGACGTTGGTCACGATCAGGCCGACCTGGCAGAACTTGCCCGCCGGTACGGCCGACGCCACGGCCACCCCGCAGTTGAACTCAGTCGCCTTGAAGCCGAGACGGCCGTCGGTCGCGTACGCCGCCATCCCCGCGGACTTGGGCCCCGCGGCTTCCGCCGCGATGGTCGTCGGGGGAGTGCCGCCGGATCGGGCTAGGAGCACGAGGACCATCACGAGCACCCCGACACTCGCCGCCGAGGCCCCGGCGATCGCCCACGGCAGGCCGCGGCTCCTCGTCCGGTTCGCGACGGGCACAGGCTGGGAGGTCAAGGATCCGTGCGCCGCCGTCGCGGGGATCGCGGTCGCGGGTGTGGCCCTCGTCATCGTCGGAGGGCTCGGCACGTAGGCGTCGGGCACGACGACCTGGTCCGGCTGCGGGAGCGGCTGGGATGCGATAATCGCGCCGCAGTCCCCGCAGAACGTGTCGTGCACCGAGCCCTCGGCGCCGCACGCGACGCAGCGACGCATCGAGTGAGCGGTGTCGGGCGCCGCTGTCTGCACCTGTGGGGGAGGTGCTGTGATCGCCTGGGGCGGAGCGGCGAGGCGAAGCTGCGTCGCCCAGACGCGCAGGTCGTGGGGGCGCATGGCGGGATCGGGGGCCATCGCCGCCTCGACGAGGACGGCGACCGCGGGATCGAGGTCGGGGCGCACCTGCAGAAGCGGAGTCCAGGCGCCCTGGACGAGGCGGGCGATCACCGCAGCCGGGTTCGTGCCGTCGAAGGGGCCGCTGCCGGCGAGGAGGTAGTAGCCCAGCACTCCGAGGGCGAACGTGTCCGAAAGGGGTGTCGGGTCGGCGCCCCCGGCGACCTCGGGCGCTGTGTAGCCGAGCGTGCCCGAGAACGAGCCCGCCACCGTCCGCCGTCCCGACGCCATCGCCCAGGCGAGACCGAGGTCGCCGAGGCAGACGTCGCCGTCGGCGGACAGGAACACGTTGGTCGGCTTCACGTCGCGGTGCACGACCCCGTGGGCGTGCATCGCCGTGAGCGCCTCGGCGACGGCGACGAGGATGGTGGACGCCTGCCCGGCAGGGAGTGCGCCGTCGCGTGCGACGAGGCGGTCGACCGACCCGCCGCCCATGTGCGGCATCACGAGGTAGAGGCCGCCGGCGTCCTCGCCCACGTCGAGGATCGGCAGCAGGTGCGGGTGCGCGAAGCCGGCCATGATCTGGGCCTCGGCCCGCATCCGCTGTGTCGCCTCGGGGTCCGCCACTGTCAGGAGCTTGACGGCGATCTCACGCCCGAGCTTGGGGTCGCGGGCGAGCAGGACGGTCCCGGTCCCCCCACGGCCTATGACACGCTCGACCGCGTAAGGCCCCACGTTGCGCAGATGACCGCCCGTGGCCTGCATCGCTCTCCCAATCCTCGGCTCCGCCCGAAGCTACCGGTCGCCCCTGTCCCCCCGCTGTCCGTCCGGGGGTGGCTGCTGCGGCTGCTGCGGCTGCGGCGAGTGTGGCGCTTGGAGCACGAGGCGGCCACCCGTGGCCGCCTCGTGCTCCAAAGTGGCCTCCCTGGCCGCCTCGTGCTCCAAAGTCCGGGTGGGGGGTGGCTGAGTGAGCTGCTTGGAGCACCAGCGTGCCGCATGTGGCCGCCTCGTGCTCCAAAGTCGCCCGCTGCGAGACCTCTTGACACCCTCCGCGAGCCAAACAAGTCAGCAGGCTGGTGGTGAGCCGCTGGCAGCGATGACATCCGACCTCAGGACCCATTGTTCGGCGTCTGTGTCCACCCGGTACCACACAGGGTCCCCACTGCTGCCAAGGAGGATTCCAGTCGCCCAGCAGCGGACGCCGAACTCGGTTCCGGTGGCGATCGTTCCCACCGTCCCCGCGTAGTTCCTTCCGCCGTGTGGTCCGGACCACGTCTGGTTGTTGTCCCACACCCAGATCGTGGCCTTCGCCCGCACACGGGCGAGTGGTGGTGGCGGTGGTGGCGGGGGGTCGTTGGTGCGGGTGCTTTGGATGTCCTTGGTGGTGCGGCCGAAGGCGTTCTCGGCGTAGGCGGAGAACCAGTACTGGGTGCTGTAGGCGTAGCCGCCGGCTTCGTAGTGGCCGCAGCCGGGGTGGTCGCTGCGGTTGTCGAGTTGGATTACGCCGCAGCTCGTGACCTTGGCGCCGAAGTCGGTGACGTCCCAGTCGACCTTGATGCCAGCTGCATCAAGGGCCGCCAGGACTGCAAGCTCGTAGCTGTCCTCGACGCCGGGTGTACGAGACATCAATGGTAGAAGCGAGCAAGGCGTTCTCCACGGAGTTCAGGCTTCCTGAACTTGGATCAATCTCGAAGATAGATGACGCAATTCCCATCAGGAGTCTTCGTGATTACAATCGCATCATGCCAAGCATCGTAGTTCTCATCGAAATACTTCAACGCCCCCGATGAACCTTGCTCATGAGATAGATGGCCAGGAATTGGCTTCGGTGCGTAGATGTTGTCTATCGAGGCGTCGCCACGCTGCGGACACGTAAGCCCCTGGGTCAAATGTCAAGAAGAACGTGGTCATATCGACCGCGCCGGTTACGACTCCCTGGAGTTTCCTCCCGATCCCCTCCGTCGCACTGACGAAGTTCTTGCCGAGCTGTGTGACGTCGCGGAGGAAGTTGTCCCAGCCGCGCCGATGGTTCTGGCCCTTCCCGCCACGCGCAGTGATGTCGCCCCAGCGGTCCTTGGCCCAGCCCCTTGGCGCCTTCGTAGAGGCCGGCTCCCTTGCGAGGTCGTGGAGGATGTCGGTGCCGCGGTGGGACCAGAGGTCTTGAAGATGGAACAGCTCAGCGGCTCTTGCCGGCGGCGGTCATGACGCCCCGCTCGACGGCAGAGGCGCCCTTCCCGAACGAAATGCCAGGGCGGCGCCGCCGAAGGCGTGGAGTGCTGCCGGCGGCTTCCTAAGCCATCGAGCGGAAGTCCCCGCCCTTGTAGGCCATGCCGAGTCGGTAGGCGCCCTGCTCACCGAAGACCGATCGCGTTGAGCAGGATGTCCTGGAACGAGTTCTGCTTGCCGTCGAGGAGCAGGAGCTTGCCGAGGCCGACCTCGATGTCGTGCTCGCGGCTGCTGATCCAGTCGATCGCGGTGCCGAGGGGACCCATGATCCCGCGGCTTCGTCGGCGCATCCAGGCGTCCCAGTCCTGGGGAAGCGGCGGATCGGGTCGACGACGTTGCCGCCCACCCGCGCGGGATCGCCCGCTGCATCGTGTCTGCGGTGCGCACGAAACCGGCCGCGCAGCTTGGTCAGTGCAGCGATGAGGTGCGAGGGGATCTCCTCGGCCCGCTTGGCGAGGTCGGCGACCTTCTTCAGTGCCACGGATAGCGCCCCACGCACCCGCGGTGGCCCCCCGTGATCCAGCTCCGGGAGAAGCGGGTCTAAGTGCTGTCGTCTCGGGTGTCGGATCCTGGCCTTGCTTCCGGTCGAACGGGAGGACCGCCACGATGTGGGGCGGGGTCCACTGCACGGACTCGATGGCCGATGCGGTCGGCGTAGTGGCGGAGCTTGTCCGCCTCGCCCTCGAGTTCGTGCGCGATCCGGGACACCGCCGAAGGGATGTCGCACCGCCAGTGAGGCGCAGCACCGTCGGCGCAGCCCACCGACGCCCCAGGCGCGGTCGACAGCGCCATGGACCCTCGCGTAACGCGGCGGCGTCCTCGACGCAGTACGCTCGCGGTGCCATCGCCCTGACCTGGTCGAACGACGGCGACCACACCCACGATCTCCTCAGATCCGGCCCGCGAGGTCGCGGCGACGAAGCCAAGCCGGGTCGTCGCCCGGCGGCAGGTTGTAGGGCGTCCATGCGTGCCCGCCCACGGTGGCTGCTGGCCCGGCTGGGCGACAAGCCAGGTTCTGATCCGCGCAGGAGCCGGCCGCTGATCCTGCGGACCTCGTTGATGTTCCGCTGGACGTTGTCGGCCTCGGTCCTGACGCGGTCGGCGACCGTGCGCCCGGACGCGGAGCCCAGGACCGCCCGGTCGAGCACGCCCAACAGCGGTAGCGGCTGCGGAGCTGGCCCAGCCCTCGGCGGATGAGACCCGGTTCGGCAATGCGACCTGAGGTCGGATGCAGGGCGAAGGCGCCAATTCCTGTGCGACTTGTGGCGAACTCCAGTACGCCCATCATCGACCTCCTGGACAGCAGGGTGGGCGCCGGCTGATGCCGAGACGCGCCCACCCCGTGCTCTCCCGCGAGCTCTCCTCAGCCGCCCTGTTGGTCCGCGATGCGGTACTGCTGGGCCTGCTTCTGAGGTCCTGACGTCTGCTCGAGGGTCGCTCGCCAGCGACCGAGGCCCTCGCGGTACTCGGCTTCCCAGAGCTGTTGGAACTTGTTGCGGGAAGTTGCCCTCCCAGTTCGTGCCCTGCAACGCCGTGAGATCCCCGACTGGAGCTGCCGCACGGTGCCCGCCTCCTGGGTGAACTTCCCACCCAGCGCCTCGAGCCCGGGCGTCACGCGCATCCCGGCCATCGCATTCTCCTCGGTCCGTGTGGGTATTCCGCCCTCTGGTTTGTCCACCTCCACAACGGGCAGGCACCGATCCCGTTGCAGGACTCGACGTGATCTCCGCTCCGGTGCCCTAACGCTCATCGGTGTACCTTTCATGGCATGAGAATCCCCGAGGCCGGAGTCGAGGTCGACGACGAACTCCTCCGATCTCCGGGATGCCGACAGGCGTTGCGCCCCTGGACGCCACCGGGTGGCCCTGGCAGGAACTGCCGGCCATGGGTACTTCGAGATCATCGACTGAGGGTAGCGCCACCACGGAGGGTCCTGACGCGACCGCGGAGAGGACATCAGGGAGTCGGCGTGAACGTCCTGCAGTTCTGGGACAGAGCCGGGACAGCGATGCCCTGCATCTTGTGGCCACGAGTACTATCCGGTTGGCCGAGCGACCGGAGACAAGGACATGGCGTGGACGAATCTGGGTGACGAAGGCACAGGGGATGTGGCGATCGACCTCAGCGTCGGCGAGATCAGCACCCTCTGCGAGATCCCGGACTGACCCCACCGTCGTGGGCGAGGCTCCCTGGGCGGGCGCATCCGCCGAGGTCGCCGACGTGGTCCGTGCGGCCAACACCGAGGCGCTTCTCGCACGCCGGGTCCTCGAGAGCGATGACGACGGCAACGTCACGGTGAACGAGGCCGTCGCCGGCATCCTCACGATCGCATCCGAGCCTCAGCTCGTGATGCGCATGAGCTGAAGAGGACCCAGTGGGTCCAGACCCGCTACGTCGCGGCGGTTCCGCAGGTGTCGGTCGAGCTCGTCGGACTGCAGGGCAACGTGTTGCGCATCATCCCGTTCCTGACGGCCACCTTGGTGGAGCGACTGCGCGGCTTCACCGGCCTGAACGGGGCGGCATCGGCGTCGTCGGCTTCGGCAACGGTGCCCGTACCTTCGAGGCGTGCGCCGAGGCGGTCCGGAGCACCGACACGCTGGTGCCGTCGAAGTCCCTGTCGCTGCCGGGGTTGACGCCGAAGTCGCCCAAGGCCTCGTGGCGGCGCTGGAGCAGAGGACCAGCAGCGCCCGCATTGACCTCATCCACCGTCCCGAGCCGGGTTCGGTGCGCGGTCTCGAGCTGGCCTGGTTCGAGTCCGGGGCGGGCCCCTGGGTCGTCGATCCGGTCCACGGTGACGAGGGCGAGGTCGAGGCGATGCGCTTCGAGCCTGGCCACCGACCCCGGCATCGTCGAACAGGTGATCACGGCGATGCCCGAGGAGCTCGCTGGGCAGACCCTCGCCCACTGAAGGGCGCTGATCGCGACCTGGACGACGTCGCTCTGGCCGCGACGATGATGCGGGCTCGCCCCGGCGGGGAGGGCCTGTGGGGATCCGCCGGGCCCAGCCTGACCGTCGACACCTCGCCGGGCTGCAAGAGCACGGCACAACTCGCCCGCTTCACCTCGTTGAAGAGCCTGCCGAAGGCGCAAGGCACGTGCGGGATCCCGCGAGCACCAGACGACACCGACGTCGCGCCTGCTGCAGGACCTGTTCGAGGGCGCTGGCGCATCGACCGATCTCGTCGCCGTCGTCGACGACCACGAGGAGAGGCTCGGGCAGTTCCGCCGACGACTCCGACTCGAGACGACGCTTCTCGACGACGTCGACGAGGTCCGCGAGGCCACGCACGCGCCGAGGCCGCGGGCGACCTCGGTCCAGGCCGCCTGGTCGGCGAGCGTCGAGCGTCTCGGCGAACAGGTATGCCCGCACCGGGCGAGGCGCCACCGGGCCGCGCGATCGCCTTGCGAGGGCCGCGGTCTTGCCCGAACCGCTCGGGCCCGCCACGAGGATCACGGGATGCTGGCCGACGTCCACCGCCATTGGCGCCATCGACGTTCCGGAAAGGCCCAGCCACACGAGATCCCGGGGCCGGGGGCGGCGGGCATCTCCTCGAAACCGACCCGGGCCGGCAGCAGCCGGACCTTGGGACCGCAGCGTCGCCGTGGTGGCGGAGAGGCCGGCACCGAGCTCTCCAGCGCCCGCACCTGCTCCTCCTCGGAGGGATCGTTGCCGAGGGCCACCGGACCCCGGCTGCCGATTCCGTGAAGGGCAGGTCGCCCGGGCGGTAGCGCCGACGAGCCCGAGTTCGCGCAGGCCGAGAGCGAAGTAGTCGTCGGCGTCGGCGAGACGGTGACCACACGCCCGGGCACTACCGAGAAGAGAGCGCCGGGGGACCTGCTGCGACAACGGACCGAGATCAGGAAGTGCACGCCCACGGCGTGCCGTCTGAGACGATGTGCGGGCGAACCGTTCGATCGTGTCCCCGTAGTCGATCTTTTCGTAGGCGGCGGTGAGCGCGGAGAACCTGTCGACCAGACGACCACGTAGGGAGGTCCCCGCCCCGGTCGCGGTACTCGCTCAGCGACGCGTTCGTGGAGCCGAGGGTGACGGTGGCGCTCGGCGATGATGTTCTCGAGCATGACGAAGAGTCGCTCGCTGCGCCTGGTCGCCGTCGCCGAAGACGACCCCGCCGCGGGAGAGCGGGTGCGGAGCGCCCGAGTCCGCGGATGCCAGCGGCAGTTCCAGGCGCTGGGTGCAGCTCCAGCCAGGTGGAAGCGCATGGCCTTGCAGGCGCAGCCAGCACGCGCGCAGGTAGAACGCCGTTCCGGCCTGGTTTTCGCCGCCACCACGAGCACGCCGGCCGAGCGCGCCGAAGTCGAGCGCCCACACGTCCTGTCGCTGTGCCTGTGGAAGGTCCACGAGGCCGACAACCGGGGCGAAGCCGCCGTGGTCCGCCGCCGGGAGGTGGTCCAGCGGCAGGGAGTCGGGCAGCCGGAGCCAGGGCTGGGGCATCGGATCGAGCCCGGTCCCGGGCGTAGGCGTCACAGGCCGCGGCGACGACGAGGTCGTCGAGGTCGGTGCGCCTTCGGCGTCCTCGTCCGCCTCGTGTCGCCGCCGCGATTCCTCGTTTCCGTGCCGAAGCGGCGCGCCCGCGCACCGCGGGGTCGTCGCCCGAGGTGCCGCCCACGTATGCGGTCTGGAACTCGCGGCGCCGGCTGCTCCGAGGCGGACGTAGCCACGGCCCGCGAGGCCCCCGTGCCAGCCGTGCCGCAGCTGGGTGATGCTGACCACGTCGTTGTTCTCGGTGGGATCGCTGACCCCGCAACGCGATGCGAGGTTGGTGTTGGCCCTCGCCGTTCTCGTCGACCACCCCGCCGGGCCGCTGGGTCGCGAGCACGAGGTGCACCTCGAGGTTGCGACCCGCTGCGCGAGGTCGACGACGCCCCGCACGAACTCCGGTACGTCCTTCACCAGGGTCGCGAATCCTCGTCGACGACGATGAGGTCTTCGGCGGCGCCTCCCGAGGGTGCATGCGCTCCATCGTGACGACGTCCTTGCGCCGTAGTGTGCGAGCAGGCGCTCGCTGGCGCAGCTCCGCGCTTGAGGGACACGAGCGTCAGGTGCTGGTCGAGGTCGGTGACGAAGCCGACCGTGTGCGGCAGGGCGGTGGTCTTGAAGGCGGCGCCGCCCTTGTAGTCGACGACGAAGTTCACGCTTTCACGGCGGATGCGTCACCGCCAGGCTCGCCACGAAGGTTTGCAACAACTCGCTCTTGCCGGCACCGGTCGTACCCGCGTGATGAGGCTGGGCCGCTACGGCGGATGTCGATCTCGAGGGGTCCACTCCTCGGTCACCCCGACCGTGGCCCTGGAGTCCCGGCCAGGCGCCGGACCAGCGCCGCCACCGCCGCATCGACGACCGGCATGCTGACGAGGTCGACGAGGTCGACGGCGGCGGGGATGGTCTCGGCGCGGCCTGCGTCGGTCACGTCGCAGCCCCGCGAGGATCCGGGCGGTCCCGGCGGCATCGGCAGCGGACAAGCGGCGGTCGGCGAGGGTGCGCTGTCGATGCGGCTCCCGTGGCCACGTCGCGCACCGCAGTCGCCGGCGAGCACGTTCGTGTCCGAGGCCATGTCGCTCTGGTACTGCTCGCCGATGCGCCTCGACGCGGCACTCCGCCGGGAGTTGATGGTCCGCCTGTGCGATGCACACGGCGAGGACTCCCACCTCGGGCCTGGCGCTGAGCAGGTGCCCGCGACAGCGCGCGCCCGGCCCAGGGCAGCCCGTCGCCGACGACGACGAGCACACGGCGCTCGGCACCGGGCGCATCGCCGAGTTGCCTGGCCGAGACGACGCTGCGCACCGTCTCGAAGAGCGACATGATCGCTCGCGCGAGCTGGCCACGGTGCGGTCCCAGTCCGCTCCGCGAGAACTCGGTGGGCAGCCAGCCTGGTCCAGGACCACTTGTCGACCTGGTCGGGCGACCAGTACCACGATGGCGAGATCGCGCGGGTTGCGCCGGGGCCGCCGCCTGCACGAGGAGGCTGGTGACGGCGTCGGTGACGGGTGCCGCACCGCAGATCCCGGCGACGCCGACTTCGGCGAGCGGGAGCTCGACGGGGACCTGCCAGCAAGTCAGGTTGCGCCGAGACCGCTTCGGCGTTTCCGAGCAGGCTGTCCGGGTCCGAGTCGGGCGCGGCATCGACCTCGACGCGCAGGTAGCTGGCTGGGTCGCCATCCCCAGCCTCAGGTTGAGGAAGTCACCGTGGCTGGGGCGCCTGCCCCAGAGGCCGGTGCCTCGCGCAGCGAGCTCGACCATCTCGGCCCCGGCCGGGGCGGCGAGTCGGCGCGCCGCGCAGACCTCGCCTGGCGTGCGGTTGCGGCGTGCTCCTCGAGCAGGAGGGCTGCGATGAAGCGTGGCTGGTCTCCACCGCCTGCTGCTTGCGCCAGCCGGAGCGGTCCTCGAGGGTGCTCCAGATCACCATGATCGGGCCGCTCATGATCGAGCAGCATGGGGCTGCCGAAGAACGCAACATAGCGATGCCGAGCACGACCGGGACGATCGCCGACGCGAAAGTGGGATCCGCCGCTTCGTCGGGGCACGTGGCACAGCGGGCAGCCGCGCTGATGCGTCGAGCTGTTCCTCGGCGTCTGCGGCTGGTGGCGGCGAGGCCCACGCGGCTGTCGCGCCAGTTCGTGGCCGACGGTGTGGGGGTGTGGCGGCTCACCGTCGTGGAGGTTGCGCCGATCTCGAGGAGCTGTCCGGCTGCACCGCCGTCGGCCCGGCAAGCGGGACGCTCCTCGAGGATCACCGCTGCTGCGCGAGCCCATGCCCGACACCACGACCGAGTCGCCGTGCACGCAGCTGCAGTGCACCGACGACGAGCCGGACGTGTCCGCCAGCGGCGATCTGACCTGCGCTGATCGCGACCCACGTAGAACACGCCGTCGGAGAGCGAGACACGCTTGCCCGCGTCCGGCCCGGCGTCGACGCGGACGCGCAGGCTTCGGCGGCCGAGGCGGGACCGCGTCGTGGGCCACGCCCTGGTCCAATTGGAGGCGATCACCGTTGCGGAGCTGCGACCGCGCAATGGTCTCGGAGACGGAGACCGAGATGCCGAGCCTGCTCACCCAGACCGACGCGATCGGACGTGCCGCATCCGGTCCGAGCGCGGCGGCGAGCACCTCAGCGATCGTCGCCGACGGCGAAGCCGTCACGATCACGTCCCCGCTCGACGCGGGGGAGGCGTCGATCGTCAGCCCGATCTCCATTACTCCCCCCTGGTGCCGCCGACGCGGGCTCGGACCATGGCGACGCCGCGGTGGGCGTCGGAGCGGACCGTGACCTCCTTGCGGTCGAGCGCCTCGGCGACCTCTGCGACGCTCCAGTCGTGGACGTAGCGCAGTTCGACCACCGTCCGGTACGGCTCTGCCAGCTCGTCGAGGGCAGCGAGGAGCTCCTCGGCACGGATGTGGTCGGCGACGGCGTCGCCGTGGTCCGGCGTAGAGAGCTGAGCCCCGGCGTCGGCGACGGGAGTGGTGCGCTTGGTCCGGCGCGAGTCGTCCACGATCAGGCGGAACGCGATGCGGAACAGCCAAGCCCGGAAGGGCAGGCCCCTCCACTCGTAGCGAGGCATCGCCTCGAGGGCTCGCAGGTAGGTGTCGGACACGACGTCCTCGGCGACCGAGGCCGGGACGCGTCGGCGCACGTAGGACTGCACCTCGCCGAAGGTGCGGTCGAACAGGACGCGGAACGCCGCCATGTCGCCGGCCGAAGCCCGCGACGTGAGCTCCGCCTCGTCCCCGGCGGCGGTCGCCAAGCCGCTGTCGTGGTCCTCCGTCACCTCCGGATGATCGCGGACCCGACCCCGGCCGCGCCAGCATCCCGGGGCCGCCCGGCCCCCGTCGGAGGAGACGATCCGGTCACTCGAGCTCGTTGTGGTGCAAACTGTGGGGAGCCGTCCCGAGGCCTGGATGCAAGACCCCGACGAGATCTTCGACGAGTTGCGCAAGCTGCGATCGGCCGAACTGCCCTCGTTCGGCGAGATCGAACGCGCCCTGCGGGACCTGAAACCGCTGGCGGACAGGGGACCCGAGCTCGACCGCGACGAAGTATGGGAGAAGCTGCTGCGGCGAGCAGGCGACGGACAGGACGCCTGACCCGAGCGGGCAGTGGGAGCGGGTAGTGGGAGGACGCAGCCCGTGAGCGACATCGACATCGCGGGCCTCGAGGATTTCGAACTCGTCGAGGCCGGCGGCTTCGGCCTGGTCTACAGGGCATACCAGCCCCATTTCGAACGTACGGTCGCGGTCAAGGTCCTCCAGACGCGGGTCACCGACGATCAGCTCCAGCATCAGTTCCGCCGCGAGTGCGCGGCTGCCGGCCGTCTCACCGGCCATCCCCACATCGTCACCGTCTTCGACGCCGGTTTCACGTCCGAGGGCCGTCCCTACCTGGTGATGGAGTGGATGGACGGCGGATCCCTCGATGACCACCTCCGTGGCAAGGGACCGCTGGGGCCGCGGGCCGTCGTGACGATCGGTTCGAAGGTGGCCGGAGCGCTCGCGGCCGCGCACTTCGAGGGAGTGCTGCACCGCGACGTCAAACCGGCCAACATCCTCATCTCGCGCTATGGCGAGCCCGAGCTCGCGGACTTCGGGATCGCGTCGCTCGGCACCGCGACCGGCTTGAGCGCGTCGCTGTACGCCCTCACGCCGGTGCATGCCGCCCCGGAGGTACTCGAGGGAACGAAGGCGAGCCCGGCCTCGGATGTCTACAGCCTCGCGTCGACGCTGTGGACGTTGCTCACAGGTGAGGCACCTTTCGCCGGGCCACCCGACGAGGCCGTGGTGCCGATGGTGATGCGCATCCTGCGGAGCGACCCCCCCGCGCTGGAGCGTCCCGACATCCCGGCGGAGCTCGTAGCGGTCCTCGAACATGCCATGGCCAAGGCCCCCGCCGATCGGCCCGCGTCGGCGGCTGCGTTCGCCTCGGAGCTGCACGCATCCCTCGACGCCATGCCAGCCCCACCCCGTGCGACCACAGTGGTGAAGCCTGCCGGATCCCCCGAGACGGACGATCCCGGAGGGGACGCTCCCGGAGGGGACGAGCCCGCGACGGACGATCTCGAGGCGGACGATCCCGAGACGGACGATCCCGAGGCGGACGATCCCGAGACGGACGAGCCGGGAGGGGACGATCCCGAGACGGACGAGCCCGGAGAGCCCGAGTCCGAGACGGACGAGCCCGGAGGGGACGAGCCCGAGGCACCGGCGCCTCCCGTAGGACCCGTCCCCCCCGTAGCGGTGGGCGCCCGTGGCGGCGCCGACGACACCGAAGTGATCGTCCCACCACTGGCGGCGCGGCGCCGCACGCGCAAGCGCGGCATCGTGATCGCGACCGCGGCCGTAGTGGTCGTGGTCCTCCTGGTTGTGGGCGCCGCTCTCGCGTTCTGGCCCGGTGGCGACACAGCCGGAGACTCCGGCGCCGACGCGGACAGCACGACCCCGACACGCCGTTGGCCACCCGGGACCGGCGACTGCCTCGTCGACTCCGACCCCACACCCGGGTCCTTCGAGCCAATCACGGTCTCGTGCGACCACCCGCACGTGTCCGAGGTCGCTGCCGTGTTCCTCGTCTCGACCCAGGGGACGCCCTATCCCGGCGTAGAGGCGCTGAGCCGGGGGACCCACGCCAGCCCGTGCACAGCCGATGTGTACGACCGCTACCTGGATGCGTCGATCTCGACACGCACGGACCTGGTCGCGAGCGAGATCCAGCCTGACGCGCAGTCGTGGGCCGACGGCAGGGCGATCTACGTGTGTGTCATCGAGCACCCTGGGGGCGCCCTGACTTCGGCGAAGCTGGGCGGCTGAGCGAAGATGGGCAGCAGATCCGTGTTGTCGATCGGGATCCTCGGGCCGACCGTGGTCGAGGTGGGGACCAGGAGTGTCGGTCTCGAGTCCGCGTCCGCGCGCGAGTTGCTCGTCGTCCTTGCCCTGCACCGACACGGCCCGGTCAGCACCGAACGCCTCGTCGACGTCCTCTGGGGTGAGAACCTGCCCAACGACCCCGTTAACGCCCTCCACTCGCGGGTACGCAAGTTGCGCCGCAGCCTCGATGCAGCCGGTGTCGACGGGGCGGAACTCGTGCGCACCGAGAGCGGCGGCTACCGACTCGACGTCGGTCCCGATGCCGTCGATGCCTGGCGCTTCGAGTCCCTCGCAGGTGCCGCGGTGGGCGCCGGCGCGTCGGATCCGACCGGCGCCCTGGCGCTGGCCGAGGAGGCCCTTGCCCTCGTGCGCGGCGAGGTGTTCGCCGATGCGCGCAAGACAGAGCTGGGACAGAACGAGGCCGTACGTTTCGAAGAGCTTCGATACGGCGCCGAGGAGCTTCGGGTGGAAGGGATGTTGCGGTCGGGCCGGATACCGGACGCGGTCGCGGCCTTGACAAAGCTCGTAGGAGACAACCCCTACAACGAGCGCTTCGCGGCCCAGCTCATGCTCGCCCTCTACCGCAGCGGTCGCCAGACGGACGCGCTGGACGTCTACGCCGCGACTCGGGCACGTCTCGTCGAGGAACTCGGTGTGGATCCCGGACCCGAGCTCGAAAGCCTCGAGCTGCGGATCCTGCGCCACGACGCCGACCTCGCACTACCCGAGGACGCCGGCAGCGTCGGGGATGCGGCAACGGCGGAAGTCCTCGTCCTGCTCGACGCCGGGGCGCCGGGGGATGTCGCGCACCGCAAGACCGACACGTTCCGCGACCTCGTCGACTACCCCGACGAGACCAGGACCGCGCTCGCCGAGGGGCGTTCCCGAGGTGTGGGGGTGCTGCGCGGACTCGAGGACGGGATGCGCCCTCTCGATCGGGCCGACCCGGCCGCGGTCGTCGACCTGATGCTCTCCTACCGCGCCGTGGAGGCCTGGGACGATGTCTGCAGGGTGGTTTCGGAGATGGCGCCCGAAGTCGCGGGCTCCGTGCTCGTCCGCGAACAGAACGCCTTCGCGTTGAACCGCCTCGGCCGACACGAGCAAGCGGCTCGGGAGCTCACCGCGATCATCGACGCGTACGGACCGAGTAGCGAGTCCGCCTCCCTGCTGGGGCGGGTCCGCAAGGATCAGTGGGCGGCAGCACTCGACGGCGATGGGCCCGCGGTCGCCGCCCCGCTGCTCGAAGAGGCGATCGACGCCTATCTCATGGGCTTCGAAGCCGACTGGCGCGACGCGTACCCCGGGATCAACGCGCTCACGCTCATGGAGGTGCGCGACCCGCCCGACCCGCGCCGGGTCGGGCTGCGTCCCCTGGTGCGGTACGCGGTCGAGCGTCGCCTCGCCTCGCCCGACCCCGACTACTGGGACCACGCGACCCTGCTCGAGCTCGCCGCCATCGAGGGTGACGAGGCCGCGGCTCGTGCTCTCGTCGCCAGGGTGGCGGGCGCGAGGCGGGAGCCCTGGGAACCCTCCACGACCGCACGAAACCTGGGGTTCCTCCGGGACGGCCTCGCTCGCTCGGGCCGCCCCGCCGATTGGCTCTCGGAGGTTATCGACGACCTCCTCGAGGCGGCCGGGCGGCCCCCCGCCTTGTAGGGCATGGATCCGGGCGTCTCGAATACGGAGTACGCGGCTCGCGCGCAGGAGGACCGCGTGTCCTACGACGCCTTCATCTCCTACAGCCACGACAGGGACGCGGCCCTCGCTCCGCGTCTGCGCACGGCTATTCAGCGCATCGGGCGCACCGACGAGTCGTCCGGCCCCGCGATCTTCCTCGACGAGTCGGGCCTCTCGGCGTCACCTGCTCTGTGGTCCTCGATTGCGACGGCGCTCGACGACTCGCGGTACCTGATCCTGCTGGCGTCGCCGGAGGCCGCCGCGTCGACCTGGGTCGATCGCGAGTTGCGCCACTGGCTGGCAACGAGACCAGCCGGGTCCGTCCTGCAGGTCCTCACGGGCGGAGACCTCGTCTGGGACCCGGTCATGGGCGATTTCGCGCCGGAGCCGTCCACCGCGCTCGCGCCGGCGCTCGCTGGTCGTTACGAGGAGGAGCCCCACTACATAGACATGCGGTGGGCGGCATCGAACGGAGTCCAAGGCGGGGATCCGCGCTTGCGCAGCGCAGCCGCGCAGATCGCGGCACCGCTCGTCGGTCGGTCGCCCGACACGCTCAACGACGAGGTTGCCGCTGCCACCCGCCGTGAGCGCACGCGGCGCCGGGTGGCACGCTCGAGCCTGGTGCTTCTCGCGGTCGCGGTGGCATTGGCGGCCGTGTTCGCGTTCGACATCTCGCGCCGGCTCGACCGTGACACGCTCGCGCATCGCACCGTGACGCTGGCGCAGGAGGTGGACCGGTTGCGTCACGACCGCCCCGATTCCGCGGCGCTCGCCGCAGTCGAGGCGGCTGTCGTGCAATCCCGGATCGCTGACCCCGATTCCCGTGCCTCTTCGGCGGCGCAGGCTCGTGAGGCACTCATGGACGCGGTGGTGACAGCCCCCGTGCAGGATCTGGGGTCTGCGACGGGGCGCCGCATCGTGGCGGTGGCGATGTCGGAGCCGCAGGTCGCGTTTGGCGACACGAAGGGCCGTCGCGAGGTGCTCGCGAGCCTCGATGCGGGCGGGAGTGTACGGATCTGGGACCTCGGCTATGGCCACGCCGACGGCGTTCCCGTGGCCACGTTGGACCTGACACCGCCTGGCACCGAAGCCGGCCCGGAGGACCTGACGCTCTCACCCGACGGCGCCTACCTCGCCGTCAGGACGGGTGCAGGCACCACGATCGTCTCGCTCGCCGCAGCCGCTTCTCCGCGCAGCGTCGCCACCCTGGAAGGTGCGAGGACCCCGGTGCACTTCTCCTCACCGGGTGCAGGCTTCGCCGTGGACGCCACCGGTGCGCTCTGGGACCTCACCTGCGCCGCCAGCATCGAGGGCTGTGGTGTCGCGACCCCTCGGTGGCAGGTTCCCGACTCCGGTGTCGTGGCCGCCGACATGAGGTGGGACCCCCCCGCCGGCGTGGACGCCGTCGTCTGGGCCGACAGCGTGACCGCCACGACGATCGCTCGGCGCGAGTGGTCGCTGCGACGCACACCCGCCGGCGTAGAAGCCACTCCGGGCACGGAGGCCGCGATCGTCGAGGACCGCTGTGGCTCGGCCAAGTGCAGCCTCTTGAGCTTCGCCGGTGGGTTCGTCCTCGACATGCAGTCGGGCGCCCGCAACCACACGCTCTCACTGGTCGCGGCGACCGACACCGGACTGGTCCGCGCCCCCGCCGAGGCCAAGGTCCCGTACACGCCGATCTCCACGCTGTCGAACCCGCGGGGCTCCACGGCGAGCCCGAACGACCCTGCCACCGACCGCTTCGTGGTTCTCGCGGACCACGACGGGAACCTGTTCATCCAGACCGCGGACACACACAACGGGATCTCCTCGAACGACACGCGTGTGACGTTCCACGTCGGCGGCGACATCGGCTCGGTCGACGGGACGGGCACCTTCCTCGTCGGTGGCGACCGCGACGGCCGGCTGCACCTGTTCGCGCTCGCACCGGGACAGCCTTTCGTGTCCGCCGGCCTTCCCGACGAAGCCCCCTCGATGCCGCTCGAGGGAACGGACCTCGTCCTGCGAACCCACGGCAAGCCGGCAGCGGAATGCTGCGACCTGGACGTGATCGACGTTCGCGACGGGAAGGCGATGACGCTCGGGACTGCGCCGGCGAGCCAGGTGCGCGCTGTCACCTGCGATGGGAGGCGCTACATAACGTGGCCGCGATCCGATCCGGGCCGGACAGGATCGGACCTGGTCAGCGTCGTGCGCTTCCCCGACACCGCCATTGCGGTCGTGCCGTTGCTTCCGGACCCAGGGGACCGTCCCGCCGGCGCACCGTCGATCACGTGTGGACCCGACGGCGCGTCGGTGGTGGTTGCGGTCGCGGGCCTGGGCATGCGCCGCGTCGGGTTCGGCGTCAACGGACCCACGTCGGTGGCCGAGACGGGACCCGGGGACTGCTGCCCGAACCCGGCCGGCTCGGTAGTGCTGAGCAGCGACGGCGGAGTGCTGATCTCCTCACGGTCGCGGGGCCAGAGCATGGACCAGCAGGGCAACAGCGCCGATCTGGCGGTCTATGCCGTCGGCTCGGGAGCGAGGCTCGACACACCCGAGGTTCTGAGCGGGACGCGTGCTCCCGTGGTCGTTGCCATGCCCGCTCCGGGGCGGTTCCTCGTGGGGCGCGGGACGTCGCTGAGCGTCGTCGACGTGGACACGGGAACCGGGACCGTGAACGCGAGACGTGTGGCCGAGGCCGAGGCGCCGGTCGCGGCGCTGGCGGTCGCGCCAGCGGGAACTGAGGCGGTCGTGGGTACCGCTTCGACGACCGAGATCGTGTCCCTCGTCGATGGGCGCCGGATCGGTGAACCGCTGCGGTTCGCGGGAGTTCCCCGATACGGTGGCGACGGCGTGCTCTGGATCCACCCCGCGACATACCGGAACCCGCTGCTGTTCGCCCGTGTGGACCTGAGCATGCAGAGCCTCGCGGATAGCGCATGCGCCCTCGTCGGCAGGAGCCCGACCGGGGCGGACTGGGACGACGTCGCGGAGCACCACGTCGATCCGGTCTGTCGCCTCGACGCCGACGGCACCTGGCGGGCCGCCATCTAGCACCGCGGCCGACGCGCAACGAAACGACGCGGAGTTCGTTGTAGTCCTGGACAGGTCCCGGACAGGTCCCGGACAGGTCCGGTCGCCATGATCCCACGAACAGGGATCTAGCGGGCATTGGCTTGGCCCAGGGCTCGCCGTCGGATACCGTCGTCGGCCTCGGATGGGGTCGTGCGGTGATCGACCCCCGCCGGTACTGGAGGCTGGGAAAATGTTTGCCAGGTTGCGTGAGCGGTTGGGTTCGTCGTCGGGTGTGGCGACGACGGGTGCGGCGTTCGTGTTGGCGGTGGGGTCGGTTGCGGCGTTGGGTGTGGGTTTCGACAAGACCGTGATGGACATGCTCGACGGGGGGGCGTGGCTCGCGAACGACGGTCGTGGTTCGGTGACCCATGTCAACGGGGACAGTGGTGAGGCGGACGCGGCGATCAAGTTCTTGGGTCTCGACGGCCACGAGTTGCAGGTGATCGACGGTCCTGACGGCACGTACGTGTTGGATTTGACGACGGGCACGCTGTATCGCATCGACACCGCGAATCTGGGTGAGGCGACGAGTCAGGCCGGTGTCGGCTCCGGTGTCGATGTGGTGGTCGGTTCGGGTGTCGCGTATGTGGTGGACATGAAGTCGGGCAAGGTGACCCCGATGGATCCGTTCACGTTGACGCCGTCGGGGGAGACCGTCGAGATCGGGGCGCCGCTGACGCGGGGTGTGATCGATTCCGACGGGCGCTTGTGGGTGGCGGTGCCGAGTCGTGGTGACGCGGTCGCGGTGCGTGGCGACCGGGTCGAGACGACGATGAGTGTGGCGGGCGGCGGTGACGACTTGGAGCCGTCGATCGTGGGTGGGGAGGCGGTGGTCGTGAACCGCAGCCGTGCCCAGGTGGTGCGTGTGGGTCGTGGTGATGTGACGCCGGTGCCGCTCGACGTGGCGTCGGGGGCGCCGTTGCGGGTGCCGCGTGGCGGCCCGGATTCGGTGTTGCGTGTTGTCGATCCGGCGGCGGGTGTGCTGGTCGAGAAGGATCTCTCGAGTGGCCGTTCCCAGCGGACCGATCTGGGCCGCAAGGGCAACGGCCTCGGTGCGCCCGAGGCGGCCGGGGGGCGTACCTATGTGCCCGACGAGACCGCCGGTGACGTGGTCGTGTGCCGTGACGGCGGGGTCGAGGAGAGCTTCGGGGTGACCGAGTCCAAGCCGGGGCGGATCCAGACGAGCCGTTCGGGCCCGAACCTGTATTTCAACGACCCGGCGAGCAGCCGTTCGGTCGCGGTCGACGGGCGTGGGCGCCGCCATGACGTCGACAAGTACCGCCCCGACATCGCCACGAACGAGCAGCCCACCGACCCGGCCACGAACCAGCCGGAGCCTCCGAAGCCGCCGCCACCGCGCCCGAAGCCGCCAGGGCAGCCCACCCGCGGTACCGCGCCGCCGCCGACTCAGCCGGCGCCGGGCGCGCCGCCGGCGCCGACGCCGACCCAGACGGCCGCGGGTGACGCGAAGGCGACGCTGTCGTGGACGCAGGCCTCCGACGGGGGCAGCCCGATCACGGGCTTTCGGGTGCGGGCCCAGCCGGGCGGGCGCGAGGTCGCAGTGGGCGGCAACTCGCGCCAGGCGACCGTCGAGGGGCTCACCAACGACACCACCTACACGCTCACGATCTGGGCGACGAACCAGGCCGGCGAGAGCCCGGCGGCGCAGTCGGCGCCGGTCACGCCCCACCCCAGCATCCCCGGCGCTCCCAAGGCGGTCTCGGTCGACCAGCCCCAGCGGCCCGAGTACTCGGGGAAGGTCAAGGTGACCTGGGGGCCGCCCGACGCTCACGACGCCACGATCAGCGGCTACGACGTCGTCCCGACCGTCAACGGCAAGACCGACAAGGCCAAGACCGTCCACGCCGCCGCGACAGACACCACCATCGACGTCGACGGCCTCGCCCCCGGCGCCAAGGTCTCGGTAACCGTCGCCGCCCGCTACCAGAACCCCACCGCAGGCGGCGCCGTCCTCACGGGCTCACCCAGCACCCCGACCAAACCCATCACCGTCGGCGGCCCCCCCGAGATCACCAACCTCAGGGCCGACGCATTCGGTGACCGCGGCATCAAGGTCGACTGGGACGTCGCCGACTTCGGCGCCAAGGTCACGAACTGCGGCGTGATCCAACTCGACAACCGCAGCGACCACCCCGGCTGCGGCCACTACGAAGCCGGCGGCTACGCCTACAGCACCCAGTACTGGTTCACCGCCTACGCCGAGAACGCTTTCGGCCGCACAACCAAGGACATCCAAAGCACCCCCACCAACGGAAAACCGACATGGACGGGGACTGTTGACTTCACATACGGAGGCACTGGGTGCCCGGGGGGCTCTGGGTGCACTGGGAACCTCAATTCGCGCCCTGCGTATGTGCGTGATGGGCCGATAGTTCGCCACGGAGATCGACTCATATTCGAGTGCTGGACTGGAGGAGACAACATCAAGGATTGGGCGTCGCCTGCCCATTCCTCGGCCTTATGGTTCAAGCTCGACGGGCAGGGCTGGTACTACGGTGATCTCTGGTTTGGCCGCACCGGCGATCATCGTGGGCTACCGCAATGTTAAGAAGGGATAAGGACTCTCGATGACTTCAGACAATGCTGCCTGGTTTGCCCAGAGGTTCGCGGCGATTCGTGACAATGTGTCGGTCGTGTTGCGGGGCAAGGACCCTCAGGTCAGGCTCGCTCTCGCGTGCCTGATGGCCGAGGGGCACCTGCTCATCGAGGACGTGCCCGGCGTCGGCAAGACGTCCCTGGCACGTTCGATCGCGGCCTCGATCGACGCGACGTGGCAGCGGATCCAGTTCACCCCGGACCTGTTGCCCTCGGACGTGACCGGCGTGTCGGTCTACCGCCAGGCGACGCAGTCCTTCGAGTTCCAGCCCGGGCCGGTGTTCGCCAACATCGTCGTCGCCGACGAGATCAACCGTGCCTCGCCCAAGACCCAGTCGGCCCTGCTCGAGGTCATGGAGGAACGCCACGTCACCGTCGACGGCCACCCGCACCCGGTGCCACGGCCGTTCACCGTCGTCGCGACGCAGAACCCGATCGAGATGGACGGCACCTACCGGCTGCCGGAGGCCCAGATCGACCGCTTCCTCGTGCGCCTCGAGATGGGCTACCCGGACCGGGCGTCGGAGATGGACATCCTGCGGTCGCGCCGGGCGGGCACCGACGTCGAGTCGCTGCGCCCGGTCGTGTCGCCCACCGAGGTGCGTGCGATGATCGCCTACGCGACCGGCATCGACGTGTCGCCCGGCGTGCAGGACTACATCGTGCGGCTCTGCGAGGCCACACGCCGGTCGCCGTCGGTGCGCCTGGGCGCGTCGCCGCGGGGGAGCCTCGCGCTCCAGCGCGTCTCGTGTGCGTGGGCTGCGTCGGAAGGCCGCTCGTTCGTGACGCCGGAGGACGTCAAGCGCCTCGCGGTCGCGGTGCTCGCGCACCGGCTCATCCTCACCCCCGAGGCGGAGCTGCAGGGCCTCGGCGCTGCCTCCGTCGTCGGCGGCATCCTCGAGCAGACCGCGGTCCCCCAGGCCCTCGCCGGAGCCTGAGGTGCCCACCCGCGCCGGCTGGAGCGTGCTCGGCGCCGTCGTGGTGCTCGGCGCCGGCGGCCTAGTCCTCGACTGGGTCGACCTCCTCGTCGTCGCGGCGGCATGTGCAGCCGCGCTCGGCGTGGGGTTCGCGTGGGTGCAGCGGCGACCCCGCCTCGGCGTCGACGTCTCGTTGGCACCCGCACGTGTGACCGTCGGCGACGCCGCCGACGCGACCGCGACGGTGACCAACAGGGGCCGGCTCCCCTCGCTCGGGATCGACGCCGAGATCCCCTACGGTCCGGCGGTCCTCGAGGTGCGGATCCCCCGCCTGGGGGCGGGCGAGACGGGCACGGTACAGGTCGGCCTGCCCACGAGGCGCCGCGGCGTCGTCGACGTCGGTCCGCTCGCGCTCGTGCGGCGCGACCCCTTCGGCCTCTTCCGCCGCGACGAGGCGCTGGGACCGGCCGAGCGGCTCTGGGTGCACCCGCGCCGCTACGACCTCGCGGTCAAGTCCGCGGGCCGCACCCACGACCTCGACGCGCCCAGCGCCGACCGCTCGCCTGCGGGCACCATCACGTTCCACACGATCCGCGAGTACGTCGAGGGCGACGACCTGCGCTTCGTGCACTGGCGCTCCACGGCACGGACCGGGACGCTGATGGTGCGCCAGAACGTCGACACCTCGCGGCCTTCGACGACGGTGATCCTCGACACCTCGGCCGCGTCGTACACCCCGGCGTCGTTCGAGGTCGCGGTCGAGGCGGCCGCCTCGGTCGTGGACGCGTGCACGGCGGCGGGCTTCCCGGCACGCGTGCTCACCACCCACGCCGAGGTGTCGGGCACCACACGCGACGTCGCCCCGCTCACGGCCCACCTCGACTTCCTCGCCGCGGTCTCCGTGTCCACGACGCCACCCGACCCCGGCCTCCTCGCGGCCGCAGCCCCGGGCGTGTCGGGCGCCGCCGTCGTCTTCGTCGTAGGGGCGCTCGACGAGGCCGCCAAGACCGCCATGGCCCAGGTCCGGCGCCGCTACGACCGCGCCACGATCGTGGACGTCGCCGCCGAGGTGGGCGCCGGTGCGGGAGCGTTCATCACCGACGCCACGTACCTGGCCGCCCCGTCGGGCCCCGCGTTCGCGGCGGGATGGAACCGGGCCGCGCGATGACGCGGCGCCGCGCCGTCGAGGTGGGCCTCGTCGCGCTCGTCGGGGCACTCGCCGGGTTGCAGTTCGGGCGCGTCTTCGGCACCGGCGCCGTGCTCGTGCCGGCACTGGGCGCGGCAGCCGGGGCGGTGCTCGCCGCAGCGGTCTGCGGCCTCGGACGCGACCGGCCGATGGTCCTGGACTTCGTGGTCTCGCTCGTGGCGATGGTCGTCTTCACGTGCGCGGTGGCCCCGCACTCGCCGCCTCCGCTGCCGACGCCGCAGAACCTGTCCGGCATGGCCGACGGCCTCGTCAACGGCTGGGCCCGAATCCTGTCGACGTCGCTGCCGGTGCGCCCCGACCCGGCCCTGCTCGCGATCGTGCCCGTGTCGACGTGGGTCACGACCTGGTTCGGCGCCGAGCTCGTGCGCCGGACCCGTTCGGTGGTGTGGCCTGTGGTGCCTCCCCTGCTCACGTTCCTGCTGGCCACGTTCCTCGGCATCGGCGGCGCCGGTGGCGGTGTGGTCGTCTCGCTGGCCTTTGCGGCCTCGGGGCTCGCCCTGATCGCAGTTCGCAGCGCGGCGCTGCGCAGCGGGGGAGTGGAGGCCATCCGTCCCGAGGGTGAGCCGTCGCGAACCGGTGCACAAGTGGTGACCGCTCTCTTCGCGTTCGCGGTCGTCGCCGGAGTCGTCGCCGCGGCCATCCCGGGACTGCGAGCGATTGCGCGCGAACCCTACGACCCCCGCGCCGACCGCCCTCTGCCACTCGATGACCTCTCGTCGCTGAGCCCGCTCTCGACGCTCAAGGCCGAGCTGAAGCGGCCGCCGACCCCGGTGTTCACCGTCGCGTTCACCCGCCCTGACGGCTCCTCGGTGGACCCCGGTGCCGAGCCCCTGGTCCGCCTCACGGTCCTCGACAGCTACGACGGCAACAGTTGGCGTGGAGGCGGCGACTACTTCGTGACCGGCGAGAACGTCCCCGACGACGAGCCGCCCCCGGCGACATCGGTGGAGATCGGCCAGGACGTCACGATCGCGGGGCTCGACTCGGTGTGGCTGCCGGCCGCAGCGCGTCCGATGCAGATCCTCGGAGCCGACGCGGTCGGCGCGAACCCCGAGACCGGAGTCCTCGTCCACCGTGGTACCACCGCCGGCTACCACTACCGGGTCCGCTCCGCCGTGCCCGTGATCACCCCCCAGGACGTCCTCGGCACCGGCGTCGACACCACACGGCCGGACCGCTACACCCAGGTGCCGTCCGGCGTGCCCGACACGATCACGTCGCTCGCCAGGGATGCGACCACCGGGGTGGGCGATCCGTACCAGAAGCTCGCCGCGATCGAGTCGTACCTGCGCGACAACTTCACCTACTCGCTGGACGCGCCCACCGGCCACTCACTCGGCCAGCTCTCCAAGAAGTTCCTCGTCGGCGGCGGGGCGGGGACGGCGGAGCAGTTCAGCGCCACGTTCGCGCTGATGGCGCGCTCGCTCGGCTACCCGGCGCGCATCGTGGTCGGATACCGCCCGGGCGCACCCGGACCCGACGGTGTCGTCCAGGTCATGTCCTCGGACCTCTTCGCCTGGCCCGAGGTCGCGTTCGCGGGCGTCGGCTGGATCCCCTTCGACCCCACGCCCGTCCCCGGCATCGCCCCCGCGGCCGAGACGCTGCAGACCGAGGTCCAGACACCCGATGCCGAGACCCCGACAGCCGGCCCGGGCGAGGGCGCCCAGAGCGAAGTCCCGTCCGAGACGACCACGGCCGAGGAGTCGCCCCGGCAGACCCCATGGTGGGTGTGGGTCCTCGTCGGCGCCGGCGCCGCGGTGCTGTGCTGCCTGGCGGCGGCAGGGCTCCTGTTCGCACTCCGGCGCAGGCGCACTGCGTCGCGCAGGCAGGCTCCCGACCTCCGCGTGCGTGTCGCAGGCGCGTGGGCCGAGGCGCTCGACCTCGTCGACATCGCCTACGCCAACGGCCGCGACACCTCGGCGATGACCGCGCACGAGGTCGCCGAGTTCGCCGTCGAGCACGCCGGTGTCGAGGCGGCCCGCCGCCTGGTCCCGCTGGGCCACCTCGCGGACATCGCCTTGTTCGACCCCGACGGCCCCGACCGCACCCAGGCCGCCCAGGCCTGGACCCACCTCGACGACCTCGAGTCCCTCCTCGAGGATCACACCAAGGGCATGCGCCGCCTCCGCCTCACCCTCGACCCCCGGCGGCGCCGCCGCGAGACCGCATCGTCTCCGGAGGCGGGATGAGCTTCTGTCCCGGCTGCGGCGCGCCGACCGACGGTGGTGACGCCTTCTGCGGAGCATGCGGCAAGCGGCTCTCGCCTGTGCAGGCCACAGCGGAGCGGTCACCGTCGACACCCGAGGACGATCCGGCGTCGGGCGACACCGTTGCGCGCCCCGGGGCGCCGCCGCCGGCGGGTGCCACCCAACCCGGGGCAGGACGACGACGACCTCGCCGCGTCTTGGTCGTCGCCGGAGCCGTGGCGATCGCGCTGGTGGTGGGGGCAGCGGTGATCGGTGTGGTCTTCCTCGTGGCTCCGGCCGGCGACCGCCCGTCCGAAGCCCGTGCCAGTGCCGCCGGTACGCCGAAGAGCGATCCCCCCGTGACGGTGGTGACCACGCGGCCGGCCACCACCACGACCACTACCACGACCGCACCGCCACCGCGCCACGAGTTCACCGACACGCCGAGCGTCGGACAGTGCCTCGACGACACGAGCCCCGACAACGCGTACGAGTTCGAGGTCCTTGCCTGCGAGGCTCCCCACAAGTACGAGGTCGCAGGTGTCGTCTCGCACGAGCACGGCCCCGGCGAACCGTATCCCGGCGACGCGGCCTTCCAGAGCGACTCGTACGACTCGCCCTGCGACGACTCGCTGTACGACCACTACCTCGGCGCCGACGTGTGGTCCAGGGACGACCTGGATTCCTACGAGTTCTACCCTTCGGAAGAGGAGTGGGCCGACGGCACCTCCACGTCTCTGTGCACGGTGGTGAAAGCAGACGGATCGCCGTTGACCGGCGGTCTCGGAACCACGGTCGCCTGATGACGGGCATCCGCACTCGCCCGTGACTACCCAGCGACAGGAGAACGAATGAAGCGGCCGGTCCTCGCGGTGACTGCGATCTTGATCGCCGGGGCGATCCTGTCCGGCGCATGTTCGAGCGGAGGCGACGCGCCCGATCCCCAGGCGGCGCAGGGCGGCGGGTCGGACGCCCGGTCCGACACGCCCGTGACGTCACTGGCCAACCCCACTACGACCAGGTCCCGAGAGGAGGGCTGCCAGGGCGTCCTGGGCGTCCAGACAGCCGATTCGCCGTCGACGACGAACGCGCTCGGCGACGTCTCCCCTGAGACCAATCGCACGATCCCGTTCTCCGCGACCTGGACCGGGGACCACTACCTCGCTGTGGGTCAGGAAAAGCGCGGCCAAGACGACCACGCGATCACCTACACGTCCAAGGACGGCGTCTCGTGGCAGACCGGCGCGACCGGCCAGGCTCCCGGGCTCGGCTCGGGCCCGATGGTCACCTTGGGGGGCCGTTACTTCCTCGTCGTCGGTACGAGCAAGATCAGCGGGACGGTCGGCTCGGCCATGTCCAACCTGTTCACGTCCACCGACGGCGCCAACTGGACCGCGGTCCCCGAGTCGGGGATCCAGGAGCAGTACCCCGAGGACTCCGTCAGCATCGCTACCAACGGCCGCGTGCTCGTCGGCACCGACCACAGTGGACACGTGTTCTCGTCCACCGACGGCCGCTCCTGGGCCAAGGTGCTGCCCAAGGGCAACGAGGACACCAACGGTGCCGAGTTGACGGCAAACGCCAACGGATTCGTCGTGATCCAAGTGGTCTCGTCGAGCGGTTCCTCCGACGGGGGATGGGCCCTTTGGTACTCGGCCGACGGCGTCAACTGGGAGGACGCCGGCGCCGCCAATGCCAACCTCGTCCTGAGCTCGTCCAGCTCGAGAACACCCTCGCTGAAGAACGCAGAAGCTACGGCGACCCAGAAGCAGTTCGTGATCGCCGGGACCGAGGTGAGAGAAGGCGGAAACACCAACGGGGTCGTCTGGTCCTCGTCCGACGGGCGCAAGTGGGAGTCGACCTCCGAGCAAACCGACCTGCCGTTCACCGGTCCGGGTGCCCAGTCGATCGACGCTGTCGTCGGGGGCCCCGACTTCGTGATCGTGCACGCGTCGATTCCGAATTCGAACGGGAAGGGCGTGTTCGCTTCTCGCGACCTCCAGAAGTGGGCGCCGATCAGTCTCCCGGTCGATCCGACGTCGTCCGGTGTCGTCACGGCAGCATCCGGAGACGGTGTTCTCCTCCTGGACTCATACGGCGACAAGGCGGCGTTCTGCCGCTGACGGGCGGCGGGACGACGTCCGTGCCGAATAGGCGAGTCGCGGATCGGTCGGCGAGAGGTCGCGACTCGGTCATTTCCTGTTGAGGGTCAGGTCAGGTCAGGCGGAACGGCCGTAGAGCATGTGGCCCACATGCTACGTTGCTGGTATGTCGAAGATGGTGCAGATACGCAACCTGCCGGAGCAGACACACAGGGTGCTCAAGGCCCGTGCCGCGATGGAGGGGACGACCTTGTCGCAGTACATCGTCGCGGAGCTGAACGCCATCGCAGAGCGTCCCAGCCAAGCGGAGCTCCTTGCCGAACTTGCCGGGAACGCCGGCAAGATCACCACCCGTGACGTAGTGGCGGCGGTCCATGCGGGCCGTAGGGAGCGGTGATAGTCGTCGATGCCTCCGCTGCAGTGGACCTCTTAGCCGGCGGCGCACGGGCGGAACGGATCGCGACGAGGCTGACCGGTGAGGTCATCTGCGCCCCGGCCCTCCTCGATGTGGAGGTCGTCTCGGCGTTGAGGTCGTTGGAGCATCGGGCCAAGTTGTCGCCCGACGACTGCACTCACGCCCTCCTCCGGCTCGGGGCCCTCAACGTCACCCGCTACACGCACGAGATCCTCGCCCCTCGTATGTGGGAACTGCGCGACTCACTGTCCGCGTACGATGCTGCCTACATAGCGCTGGCCGAGGGTCTCGGGTGTCCGTTGCTCACCTGCGACGAGCGGCTCGTGCGAACACATGGACACGACGTCCACGTCGAGTCGGCAGGTGGTGGGCCGGTGACTTGACGAGACTCGGTCATTTCCTGTTGAAGGTCAGGCGGAAACGGCCCGAAGTGGAGCCGTAGGCACCGACGTGGACCGTATAGATACCCGTGCTCGGGGCCACGATATCCGCGGCGGCGTTCTTGCTCCCGCTCGAGTCATCGACCCTGGCAAGGACCGTGCCGTCGGGTGCGGAGACGGCGAGCATGGGATCGACGTAGCCGTAGGAGTAGCTCGAGCTCCCGGAGCTGCCGGTCTCTGCTTCTGCCTCGAGCTCCACCCGCTCGCCCTTGCCCAAGTACACCTGATAAACGGATCTGCCCCCTGTGGACAGGTAGCCGGTCTGGGTGTCGGCGTCGGCGAAGAGAAGGCCCGGGGCAGCGCCCGCGATCGTGACCTGCAGCGCTCCGGGGGTCTCGGATTGCAACATGGCCTCGTAGGTGTGGCCCGGTTCCAGGTGGATTCCGCCCGCGGAGGTGAAGTGGGTGCTTGCGTATTCCCTCGAGCTGTCACGGACCTGGACCTTGGTCACCGCGCCGTCGACGGTCACGGTGAACCAACCCTGGGTCTGTGACGTGATCCCCGTGACGAGCGCGGACCTGGCGTCGGTGGTGGTGACGGCGACGGTGCCGGGTGCTGCGACGGCGACGGAGGGCACCTCGTTCAGGCTGACGCGTGCCGGGCCCGAACCCCTGACGACCAGCCGGTAGCTGCCCGGTTCGAGGTGCACGGGCCAGTCGCCGCCCGCGGTTGCACCGGTCACGCCAGACCCGTCGTCGCGGAAGATCGACACCGATGACGAGCCCGCTCCCGTGGTTGCTGCGTAGGCGCCGGCAGTGCCGATCCGTGCGCTGAGAACGGCGGGACGGGCCTCGTCGACCGAGACGTCGGCCCCGCCCCCCACCGCGATCTCCCCTGTCGGATCGGCCATCTGCGGGACGTCGAGCAACCGGTAGACGGCGCTCTTGTCGATCATCCCGAGCCAGCGATCCACGTATCCCGTGGCAGTGCGCATCGGGCTCACGTACCAGCTCCCGTCGCGCTCGACAGTGGCGAAGCGCACTCGCTCGTCCCGCAGCAACTCCTGCGCCGCGGCGGCGCTGGGGGTGTCCTCACGTGCCAGCGCGTCGGTCAGGCATCCGCCCTTGCTGCTCGAGTCTCCGCTCCCGTAGGACGACCGATCCACGACGTCGATGTGGACGCAGTTGCCAGCGACGGTCATCTGCGCCGAGCCCTCTACCCCGGATCCCTCGGCGGCGAACTTGTCCACGACCACGTACGTGACCCCGCCGGGCCCGTCCTCGGTGTGGGTGTCGAGGTCGGTGATGTGCGAGCTACCCGAGGTCCCGAGGGAGATCCGGTGCAAGGCGTCCCTGTAGTCGCGCAGCACACGAGTCTCGTCGGGTGCCAGCGCGTCGACCATCCCGTCGATGTCGTCGGCGTAGTCGGCCTCGAGCAGGCGCCGGACGGCGCCCTCGGCCGAATCGGCACCCTTGGGTGCCTCATCCCCTTCGCGGAAGCTCGGACGCGGGATCCCTGCCGAGTGGCTGTCGTTGTACCCCTGGCGGATCAGCTCGGCCGTCGTGTACATCGGGCTCACGTACCAGCCGCCACCGCGCTTGACCGTCATGAGCGCCAGTCCCCTGTGGCTGCGGTCGTCGAGGTAGCGCGGGACGTCGTTGGCGAGGTCGTAGGAGACGTCGCGCACCGAGTTGTCGGCGAGGCCGAGTGCTCCCCGGAGCGGGGCCGGGACCTGCCCGGTGTCGCTGTGCACCGAGACACGCCCGCGCAGGTGCACCATCGCGACGTCGTCGGAGAGCTGTTCGACCTCGGTCTGGGCGTCGTCGATGCGGACCGTGATCCCGTCGAGGGGAGCCGCGCTGGAGAGCATCCCGGCACCGTCGAGCTTGCCGAGCAGGGCCTTCAGTGTGCTCGGGAGGCCGGACATCTCGTCGGGAGGCAGCATCGAGACCGCGCTCATCAGGTCCTGGCGCGAAATCGCGTCGGCGAGGCCCGTCACCGCGGCTTGGGGGCTCTCCGCACCCGAGGATCCCAGGAGGCCGAACAGCAAGAAGGCGGCCAGAACGACGACGCCCGCCAGCGCGGTTGCGGCGACGAGCCACTTGGCCTTCGCCGATGCCCCGGACTTGCCCGGTCCGGGCTCGGGCCGGATCCCGGGAACCGTCGGCGTCGGCGTCGCGGGTGCCGGCTGGGGAGGGACGGCCATGGGGCCGGGGCCCTTGCCGGTCGCCTTCCCGCACCGGGTGCAGAACCCCGCACCCGGCGACATCGGCTTTCCACAAGAGGTGCAGAACACTCTTCCTCCCGAACTAACCGCGCGCGATCGCGTGGCCGCACGAAGCGCAGAACGCGTCGTCGTCGGCGGCGACGAGGTTGCACGACGGGCAGCGGATCACCATCAGGGTCGCCCCCGTGTCGGCACCCGCGGCCACAGGGGTGGGCGCCGTCGCCGTGTCCGGAGGTGGGGTGGCAACCGGAGCGACTGGTGCCTGCACGGAACTGGGCGGCGGGGGGGCCGGCGCCGTGCTCGGAGGCGCAGCTGGCGCAGGCTCGGGCGACGCGCTGGCGGTACCGCAGGAGTGGCAGAACCGGTTCCCGGGGCGCCACTGGGCGCCGCAGCGCTCGCAGAAGGCGGGCTCCGACGCCGTGGGGGTCGCGGTCTGCGTCACCGCCGCGGGCGCGGCTGCAGGTGAGGGCGTGTAGGCGGGCGGGTAGGCAACGGGTTGAGCCGTTGCCGCTCCCGAGCTCACGACCACGCGGAAGCCGCCTCCGCCGGGGAGGCCTTCACGCGACGCCACGAGGAAAGCACCGGCGGCGCCGAAGATCCCTCCCCACAGGAGCGGGAGCAACAGTGCCCCCAGCACCATGCCGCCACCGAGGATCCGCGTGTTCAAGGCTGCCCAAATGAACAAGGGAAGGGCCACGAGCGGTCCGATGGCGGCGCCCGAGATCATCGCGTTGGCGACGTCGGGGGCCTCCCGGCGCCGTGCCGACCTCATGCCGCCCGTGAAGCACGCTGTCGCGGGCACGATGAGGCCGACGTACAGCCAACCGGGGGTGTGAGCAGCCGTGTCGAGGGGTAGATGCAGGGGGGCGCCGAGCAGGAACCGCATCGCGTGCACGAGCATGGCCGCGCCGACGTCTGCCCAGGTCGCGGCGGCGGCGCTCTCCACCAGCGTGAACGTGCTGAACCAGTTGCCGCGGGCCAAGCCGCCGACGAGTCCGCCGTCGGATAGGAGTGTGACGAGAGCCCCGACGAAGGTCAGCGCGGCGGCCGCTCCGACGCCGACGCCGAGGGTCAGCTTGGCCCCCGACCAGGCCGCTCTTGCCGTGTCGGTGAATGCCGGCGGAAGGGCGACGTCGAGGTTCAATCCGGCGGCTCCGAAGAGCGAGGTCTCGCTGGACCGCAGGAGCCAGCGCAGGGAGAGCACGAAGCCGACCACGAGTCCCACGAAGAACGTGGCCGCAAGGTTCCCGGTGATGGCGCCACCCAACTGGGACCCGAAGGCGCCCAGGGACGCTCGCCCCAGAATCGCATGTCCGATGACGCCGATCAGCAGCGTCGTGGTTGCGTAGAGGACCGCCGCCTTGAGCGCGGCACCGAAGGTGCGCCCGGAAGCGCTGACCTCCCCGCCGCGCCCGACTCGTTCCGCGATCATGCCACTCGCCTTGAACGAGACGAGGATCCAGGCGAGGCCGGTCGCGATCATCATCAGGTTCGCCGGCAGGCCGTTGTAGTGCGCCCACAGCGTCGGCGCGATACCGAAGAGGGAACCGATGCCGTTGGAGCCGTCGATGCCGGCGGCGACGATCAGGAAGCTGAACGCCAGGTAGAGGAGGACGGTTCCGATCAACGGGGTGACGAGACCGAGCACGGCCGGCACGGCCCAGTCTTTGGCGAGCCAGGGCGGGACCGCTATCTGGACCTGGCGCGTCGGGCCTACTCCCGCCGACGCGGCAACAGCAAAGGACTGCCCGTGGACTCCGTTCGAGGGCCGGTACGCTTCGGCGAGCGGCGGGATGCCTTGTGGCGGGCCCATGTCGGCGCCCGCCACCTTTCCGCCGCAAACCGCGCAGAAGACCGAGTCCGGTTCCAGCGCCGAACCGCACGCCGGGCAAAATGCAGCCACTGATCCGCTTCCTCCGTGTCCGGACCGCCGATGCGGTCCCCTCACCACAACGGTGCGGATGCTCGCGCGTTGCGCGGGTGTTTCCGCGCCGACCCTGCCCCGTCGGCTGCAACTCCGGACGGATCAGAACTGGCTGACCCCTGAGGACGTGGAAGCCGCGGCACCGCAACTCGTGCAATACGGTGTGGGCCTTCGCATCTCGTTGCCACACCTCCGGCAGAACCGAGCGAGGACGACCGGGATCTCGGGCGAAGTGGGACGTGGCAGCTCTGGCTCCGGCGCCGGGGGCGGAAGCTCCGCGCTGGGCGCGCTGTGGGCGAACTCCACCGACGGCTGCTGGAGGCCGGTTGTGCCGGCGGGCCGAGCGAAGCCGAGCGCCTCTCGGGCCCCCGAAGGAGCGAGGTCGCGTGGAGGCGTGGAGGTCGGCAGAGGCATCGTCGTGTCGACCGGGCCAAAGCCTCCGACACCGACCGGGGCGAAGCCGGCGAGGGAGACCGCCTCCGCCGAGGCGGGGTCGAAGTCGGTGTTCTCGACGACCCACCGCGTCATCCGGGGCACCACCCAGAAGCCGTAGATGCCGAACGTGATGATCGTGAGGAGCCACAGAGCAGCCAGTGACCGAGCAGCGCCGCAGCCGAACCGTAGAAGGCGAGGCGGCGACCTTGAACCGTCGTGTGCTTGGCGCCCCAGCGCATCATGAGGACGACGCTGTAAGGGAAGAAGAGGCCAAGGGTCACGAACGAGACCATCCACGCGAGCAAGGCCGTGCCCAAGAAGGTGGCGGCGCCGCCGTCGAACTGGAACGTCGTCTGTCTGCGGGGCATCGGCCATTCTCCGAACGTCCGCGAGCTAGGGGTGATGGCAACCACAACGTCCGTGGCGTCGATGCGTTGCGGGCAGCGTCAGTTCGGAGGCGTCTACCGCGCTCCGGCGATCGGCGAGGAGTCTCTCCCCCGTGGTGTCGCTTCAGTTCTTGGTGACGGTCGCGCCGCGGATGCAACTGGGGTCGGACCAGCGTGTGTCCTTGGCGCCGGCGACGGCGCCGACCCAGAAGCAGTAGCCGGTGGTGGGGTCGAGGCCGGCCACCTCGGCGCTCGTGGACCCCGGCGGTTGCGGCACCAACGCACCGTCGTTCGTAGCGGGGGAGTGGCGCACGACGTGGGTCGCCTGCGTCGTGACGGTGTCGGACCACTCGAGGTGGACCGCGCTGCCCTTGTCCTCGACCTTCGTGATCGTCGGCTTCTCGGGCGGGGTGGAGGTCGTCGGACCTGAGGTGGGCGGGGTGGTCGTGGTCGTCGTCGGCCCGCCGCGGGCGCGGGCGAAGAACAGCCCGCCGATGATGAAGATCGCGACGAGGGCACCTGCTGCCGCCCCGACGAGGATGCGGCGCGCCGTCGAGGGCCCCTCGGGCGCGGGCGCCTGCTCCTCGGCCGGGGGGAGAGGACGTGCGACCGTGGCGCCTGCCACGTGGCGCGGAGTCCCCGGCGGCGTGTCGTACGCCGCCGGGGCGGGGGTCGCGCCGAGCAGGGACGGGACCCCTGCAGCGGCGGCACCGGGAGGCGTGAGCGTGCCCGGGTGCAACCCCGGTGCCGGCGTCACAGCGGGGTTCGGCGTCGCGTACGGCGGCCCCTGCCCGGGGACGGCCCCGGTGTCGGAGCCAGGCTGCACCGGTGTGCGGATGGCCATCTCCGTCGGTGCCTGACCCGTCTCGACCTGGACGCGCCTGAGCATCTCGCCGAACTCGGCGGCGCTGCCGGGACGGTCCCGGGGCGTCTTGGCCATCGCGGCAGCCACCACGTCGGTGACCGGACGCGGGACTTCGGAGCGGCCGATCGGCGGGACGTCCTCGCCGAGCACCCGGACCACGAGGGTCATCATCGGCTCGCCCTCGGGGCCTGCGAAAGCGGGACCCCCCGCGAGCAGGGCGTACAGACTCGACGCGAGTGCGTACACGTCGGCCGAGGCGCTCGCCGGGGCGCCCTCGATGATCTCGGGCGCGGCGTACAGTGGCGACAGCGCGTCGAGCTTGGAGGTCATCCCGGTCCCCGACGAGATCGACGAGATCCCGAAGTCGGCGAGAGCAGGCTCGCCGAACGCGGAGACGAGGATGTTGGCGGGCTTGACGTCGCGGTGCATTACTCCGGCCTCGTGAGCGGTCTGCAGGGCCCCGCACAGCTTCACCCCGGTGCGCAGCACCTCGGCAGCGGGGAGCGGCCCGAGCCTGAGCCGATCCTCCAACGAGCCGCCTTCCATCCACTCCATGACGATGTAGGGCCGCCCGTCGTTGGTCAGGAACCCGGACTGGAACACCGTGACGATGTTCGGATGCCCGGTGAGGCGCCCAGCGGCTGAGCACTCCCGCTGGAACTGGGCCTGCACGTGCTCGTCACGCATCGGCGTCCGCAGAACCTTCACCGCGACGACGCGATCGAAGCGGGGCTGGCGGGCGCGATAGACGTCCGCGAAGCCGCCGTTGCCGATCAGCACCAGGTCGTCGAGCCCGGGAATGGCGGGCGTGATCAAGCTTCGCGTCCTCCCCTTCGTGCCTGCGCGACGCCCGTGGGAGTGTACCGGTGCCCTTTTCCTGCAACGCCCCGCCCGAGTGTCCGTTGGCCTGGTTGGACGGCGACGGAGGACGTCGATGCAAGCAAGAGAAGCGGAGCCGCATCTTCCCTCGATACAGGGCCGGGCGCTGCGGCGGGCACGACTGACCGCGGCGATGGCGGCGTTGGCGGCCGTGGTGTTGGCGACCACCGCGGGCTGCTCGGCGATCACCGGGCCGCAACGGTCGGAGCAGGCGTTCTGCAAGACACTGTCGGACGGCACGGCGGAGCTCGCCGGCGGTGCTCGCAAGGCGTATCAGACGGGCGAGACGGACCCACTCGCCGGACTCGTGACGGCGACAGGCAACATCGGACGTTTCGAGAAGCTCCTCGACAACCTCGCCGACGTGGCCCCCGACGAGATCCGCAGCGACGTCGTCACCGTCCGCGACACGATGAAGAAGTCGATCGACAAGGCCGGCGACGCGATCTCCGATCCGCTCGGTGCCCTCGGCGGGTCACTGCTGGGACCACTGATCCACTCGTCCTCGTTCGAGGCGGTGGACGCGTATGCCCGCTCGCGCTGCGGTTCGTCTCTGTTCGGTGGCTGAAGGGATCGGATACGATCCCCCCCGAGGGAGGACGTTGGACGAGAACTGGTCGCGGCGCAGATTCCTGAGAGGGTCAGCGCTCGTCGCCTTGAGCGCTGTGGTGACCGCACGCTCGATCCAGTCGCGGGCAGCGTACGCCACGCCCACGCCGCTCGGTATCGTGCCCCGCTCGGAGTGGGGTGGCGACCTGAAGCCCAAGGGGGGAATGGACGCCGAGGACGCCCGATTCCTGCTCGTACACCACACCCAGGACCCCGGCTCCGGCTACGCCCAGGGCCAGATCCCCAAGGTCCTGCGGTCGATCTACGACTTCCACACCGGCACCACGAAGAAGTGGCCCGACGTCGCTTACAACTTCTTCGTCGACAAGTTCGGAGGGATCTGGGAGGGCCGCACCGGCTCGCTCGCCGGTCCCGTCGAGGGCTCCGCTACGGGCGGTAACCAGGGCTACAGCCAGCTCTGCTGCTTCCTCGGGGACTTCTCCACCGAGCCGCCACCCGACGTCGCACGGGCGGCGATGGTGTCACTCCTCGCGTGGCTCGCGAACCGGTACGCAATCGACACAGGCCCCGCGGCGAACGTCACGTTCACGTCGAGGGGATCGAACCGCTACCCCCCAGGCCACACCATCACGACCAACACCATCGCCGGACATCGCGACATGTCCCAGACCGAGTGCCCAGGTGATGCCTGCTACCCCTACGTCGTGGGCGACTTCCGCACGCTGGTGACTCAGCGGCGCAACCAGGCCGACGTCGCCGCGGCGGCCACCGGCAAGCCTGCGGCGGCTCCGGCTGCGGCAGCGGCCCCGCCCGAATCGGAGCCCCCTGCACCCGAGGCCACGGCCGATGCAGTTCCTGCCGCTGCGGCGCCTGCACCCGAAGTAGACCAGACGAGGGGTTACGACGAGGTTGCCGCTCCGGCAGCGGTGGACTCCGGGCACGGCTCGGCGGCGGGAACTCCGATCGTGGCGGTTGCCGGCGGCGCCGCAGGTGTGGCGGTCGCTACCGCTGCAGTCGCGGCCGCCGTCGCCGTGCGACGGCGCCACCGCGAGGCCGGCGCGTTCGAAGACGAGATGGGGGCCGCCAGCGCCGGTGTCCGAGAAGGCGGGGACTGAGATGGCGGCGTTCTGCGGCCATTGCGGCACGGCCCTGAGGGGCGACGGAAGATTCTGCCCCGTGTGCGGGTCAGCCACCGGCGACGACGACGACACCGCCGACCGCGAGATGCCGGCGTGGTTCGCCAACGGCGAGCCGCCGCCGGGAGGGGCTGGGGCACCCGCCAGTGTGACCGTCGCCCGCGCGCCGGTGGCGCCTGCGGCAGTCGCCGCCCCCGCCGGTGCACAGCCGGCGACTGTGCAGAGCAACCTCTACCTGTGGGTGTCGGGCGCCGTCGTTGCCACCGCAGCCGTCGTCATCACGGTCGTTCTCTTGTTCTGGCCGCAGGACCCCGCGCCGCCACAGGATGCGGCCACGCCCCCCTCGACCTCTACGACGACGACCACCACCACTGCTGCGACGCCGGTGACGACCTTGGTGTCGCCCACGACGACGGTTCCCCCCGATGTCTTCCCCACGACCCTGCCCCGCCAGGACTGGCAGTCGTGGATCAACATCAATACCGATCCGAACTCGATCCAGATGTACCCGTGCCGCCAGATGGCGGCGCACGGCGTCCCCTACGACTTCGTCGTGCAGTACTTCCACCGCTGGAATTACGTCTACCTCGCGGAGGGCGGCGGCGGGATGGACCAGGACGGCAACGGGAAGCCATGCGAGGGCCAGTTTCCCGAGTCGGCGAGCTACCGCCCGTGACTTCCGCGGACGGCAGCAGCGAAGGCTCCGCCCGGCGGCGCCGGACGATCATCGTTGCCAGCGCAGCTGCGGTCGGGGTAACAGCACTTGTCGCGCTGGTGTTGCTCGGGGCTGCTCCGGTGGCGCCGGTGGCCGAGGTCGTCCCCGCTACCCGAGCGGTGACCGCTCCGGCCCCCTCCACGCCGGTACCGGCTTCCTCGTCGACGATGCAGCTGCCGTCCACGCCGGCCCCGGCAACGGTGGAACCGTCCACCGCTACCGGTGGGTTCGAGTTCGCGATCGGCCCCGTGGACGAGGCGACCCGGGCCAAGATGGGCAAGACCTGGTTCCCGGGGTGTCCGGTCCCGATCGAGGACCTGCGCCACGTGACCGTGACCCACTTCGGTTTCGACGGCGCCGTCCACCAGGGTGAGATCGTGGTCGCGGCCGACGCGGCGGAATCCCTGCGGACTCCGTTCCGCCGGCTCTTCGAGCAGCGCTACCCGATCCAGGTGCTCAACGTCACCGACGGCGAGGACGTGCCCTGGGACGAGAGCGCCGCCTTCAACTGCCGCAAGAAGGTCGGCGATCGCTCGCAGTGGTCCGAGCACAGCTACGGACGCGCGCTCGACGTCAACCCGGTGCAGAACCCCTACGTGTCGTCGTCGACGATCGTCCCCGACGACGGGCGCCCCTATGCCGACCGCTCACGCACCGATGCGGGGGTTCTCCACGAGGGCGACCCCGTGGTCACGGCGTTCGAGGCGGCCGGATGGCACTGGGGCGGCACCTGGACCGGTCGCACCCACGACTACATGCACTTCTCGACCACGGGTCAGTGAGCTGGAGACGTACTACCGAGGAATCAGGACCCCGCGACCCAGATCGTCCCGCCACCGAGTCGCGTGGCGCCGGGGGTGGTGTACACGAGCCGGCCATGGGGGTCGCGGATCTCGATCGAGATCGCGTCCTTGCCGTGGCCACCGTTCGTGCGGCCCTCGGCGGTCACGACGAACGAGTAGCCCGCCTTGGCGTTCCAGCGTCCCGTTCCCGAGAACGTTGCGGACGAACCCGTCACGTCGAACCGGTTTACCGCCTCGCTCTTGAAGCGACCGGCACAGCGAGTGGTCATCTCGGACTGACCGTTCTCCGTGCCGGGGCTCTCACCGATGCCGTGCCCGACGTCGGGACGACGACGTGCACGAAATTCGCCTGGAAGCCGGACGCCTCGCCGCGCGTCCTGGTCGCCAGCGGCATGGTCACGAAGTGCTGGCCCCACGTCGGTGTTGGGGGGATCTCCTCGACGATGTGGTCGCAGGACCCTGGGGCAACGCCGTCGACGAGGGGGATGTTGGCGCACTGGTGGCCACCCAGCACCGCCACCGGCTTGTCCGACGAGATCGAGGTGCCGGTCACGTCGGGCATCTGTCCGCTCAGTTCGTACACGTCGCCGAGGTTCATCGACACCGTGTACGGCACACCGGCGGAGTGCCCACCCCCGTCGGCACTCGGCACGATGGTCCGTCGTCGCGTTGCGGGTCGCGACCACCGCGAACTCCGATCCCGAAACGCGGGCTGGGTGTGTCGCTGGTGGGCCAGGTTGCCCGCGTTTGGGGTGGGGCCCCTTCGAAACGCGGGCTGGGTGTGTCGCTGGTGGGCCAGGTTGCCCGCGTTTGGGGTGGGGCCCCGTTCCCGAATCGCGGGCTGGGTGTGTCGCTGGTGGGCCAGGTTGCCCGCGTTTGGGGTGGGCCCGGCCTTCCCGAATCGCGGGCTGGGTGTGTCGCTGGTGGGCCAGGTTGCCCGCGTTTGGGTGGGGCCCCGGCCCCGCTTCAGGCGCGGGCTGGGTGTGTCGCTGGTGGGCCAGGTTGCCCGCGTTTGTCAGTCCGGCTCGGGCTTGCGCCTCAGAGTTCTTCTGCTCGCCGCGGCGGCGCTTCGCGTCCATGCGACGCTTCTTCGCGGCCCTGCCCGGCCGGTGGCCACGCTGGGGTGCCACCTCGAGCGCCGATGCGATGCGTTCGCAGAGGCGCTCGGGCGATGGCGCGGTTGCGCCACTGCGACCGGGTCTCGTCGCAAGTCACCACGACCGAGGTGCCGAGTCGCTGCAGGAGGAGGTGGCGTTGGGTCTCGGTCAGGCACTTCGCAGCGTCGACGTCGAAGGTGACCTCGACCCGGGTCTCGGTCCGGTTCGCGTGCTGCCCTCCGGGCCCGCCCGAGGTCCCGAACCGCCACCGGAGCGCGTCGGGGTCGGGGCGTGGTGCCGGGGTGGATCCTGAGGTCATCTCGACCAGTATGGCCCGGTTCCGAACTGTGGCCGACGAGACGAACTGGTCATCACTCGTCGGCCCCGCGAGCTCGAAGTGAAGTGAAGCTGTTCGCCCGCCGCCCTGGACGGGGCCCGTCAGGCAGCGCTGCTCCTCTGCTCCGTCGACGCCGAGGAGCGAGCCGTCACTGTAAGTGGCAGGTGCAGGACAATTGGCACTTGACTAGGCACCGGGCGGTTGCCAGTCTTGCCGAGGGAAAACGGGAGGAAGTCAAGAATGCGAACCATGCTGAGACGCGCTATAGGGGCAGCTGCCGCCGTGGGGACGTGTATGGCGATGGTGATTGCTGCTGCGCCACCCACGCAAGCCGCGATCACAGCACCCGTGTACGTGAAGACGATCGGCCATCCGGGCCACGCCGGCGTCTACGCCTGGGGAATGGCCACCGCCGCAAACGGTGACATCCTCGTCGGCGACTACTGGAACTACCAGATACGTCGCTACAACACAGCCGGGAACCTGTTGCAGACCTTCTCGTCGAGAGGGACCGGGCCCGGCCAGAACGGCGCCCCCCACGGACTTGCCGTCGATCCCAACGACGGTTCCATCTACGTCGCCGACCTCAACAACGGCGAGATCGACAAGTTCGATGCCGGTGGCAACTTCTTGGTGTCGTGGTCGACGTTCGTCTTCGGGGCGACGGTGCCGTACCCGTACTCACCGCGACTCGCAGTCGACTCCCAGAGCCGCGTCTACCAGGTCAGCTCCCACGTCGTGCCGCCCGACTTCTCCAACAGGATCATCGTGCGGGACTCCACCGGCGCCGTACTGAGGGTCATGGGGACCAACGGCACGGGTGACGGCCAGTTCGGGGTCATCCACGGGATCGCGACCGGGCCCGACGACGAGCTGTACGTCGTCGACCAGGGCAACCACCGTATCCAGGTCTTCGACTCCGCCGGCAACTTCCTGCGCAAGTTCGGTTCGGGAGCCAAGGGGCCGGGCGGCATCCCCGGCGACACACGCGGGATCACCGTCGACAAGGCCAACGGCTGGGTGTACGTGGTCGACGCCGCCGAGAGTCAGATCGAGAAGTGGGATCTGCAGGGCAACCACCTTGCCACGTTCGGTTCGGAGGGCACCGGCCCGGGGCAGTTCCGAGACGGTGGCCGCGAGATCACGTTGGACCAGTCCGGAAACGTCCACGCGGCCGACTTCGGCAACTTCCGCGTCAACGTGTTCTCCCCGTCGGGGCAGTTCCTGCGCTTCTACCCGAACCCGACCCCTGCGCCACCTCCGGGCGGGTTCAACCAGGCAACCGATGTCGCCGTGAACCAGGCCAGTGGCGACGTGTACGTGTCCGATACGTTCAACCAGCGGGTGCAGCGCTTCGACTCCGACGGGGGCTTCCTGCAGCAGTGGGGCTTCCGGGGCACGACCGACCCCTTCGCCCTCAACTACCCCCGCGGCGTCGCGGTAGACCCCACGAACGGCAACGTGTGGATCGACAACTCCCGGCAAGGCAACGTGAAGGCCTTCACGGCCACGGGCGGGTTCGTGCGCACCGTCGGCAGCGACGGCACCGGTCCCGACAACTTCCACTACTCGTTCGGGATCTGGGTCGATAACTCCGGCCGGGTGATCGTCCCCGACTCGGGCAATCTCCGCCTGCGGGTCGTCTCCCAGAACGGAACGGCGATCTGGACCCAACCGTGTGGCGTTGCCGGTGCCAGCATCCTGAAGGGCTGCACCGGTGCAACGACCGACGCCGCCGGCAACATCTACGCCGCTGCGATCAGCGAACGTCGCATCTACAAGTTCTCACCTTCGGGCACCTTGCTCGCCAAGTGGGACGCGAGTGGTGTGGGAGGTGGGCTCAGTTCCCCCTACGACGTACAGGTCATCGGCTCGAGCCTCTACGTGTCGGACTCGAACCGCAACCGGATCGTGGTGATGAGCCTCAACGGCGCGACGCTCGGTGCTTTCGGCACTTCGGGCTCCGAGCACGGCCAGTTCCAGAAGCCCCGCGGGCTCGCCGCGGACGCTTCGGGCAACCTCTACGTCATGGACTCCCAGAACGAGCGCGTCGAGGTGTTCGACACGACGCCGTGAGCCCTCGCCGGGTCGGGCGTCGGGGCGCGAGCCGACCGCCAGGACACCTGGGATAGGTTCAGCTCCCACCGGAGACCAGATCCCCCGAGCTGTGGCATGCTCGCTCGAGCGATGAGGGCGCCACCGGAGCACGACGTCGACGCAGCACCGACGGGGAGCCACGTCCTGCGCCTCGCGGGCGGGCTCGCGCTGTGGGCTGCGACGGTCTTCGGGGGGTGGTTCCTGCTCGAGGGACTCGGCGGCCTCGCCGGTGTCGCCCAGCAGGGGTGGTTCGTGCTCGTGCAGGGGGCGGCGGTCGGGCTCGTGGTCGTCGTCGCCTACGACCTCTGGCAGCGGCGCACCAGGGGAAGGGGTCCCGCAGGTCGTGCGGGCCCCTTCGTCGGGGGCCTGGTGTTCGGGGCAGTGCTGATGGGCGCGATCGTCGCGGTGGTGTGGGCGCTGGGCGGTGTGTCGCTGTCGTTGGCGCCGCGGCCGTGGGAAGGCGTCCTGTGGGCGCTCGGCACCGCAGTGCTGCTCGCTGCCGCGGAGGAGGTGCTGTTCCGCGGGTTGCTCCTGCGCGACGTCGAGACCTGGACCGGGACGTGGATCGCGCTCGCGGTCTCCTCCGGTCTGTTCGGCGTCGCCCACCTCGTGAGCCCCGGCGCCACGCTCGCCGACGCGCTCCTCGTCGCGGTCGAGGGTGGCGTGCTCCTCGGGCTGGTCTGCATCCTGACCGACGGGATCTGGGCGCCGATCGGGTTCCACCTCTCGTGGAACCTCGTCCAGGGCGGTGTCTTCGGTGTCGCGGTGTCCGGCAACCAGTGGGCCGGAGTGCTCGTCGCCCACCCGACCGGGCCCGCCCGCCTCTCGGGCGGTGCGTTCGGCATCGAGGGGTCCCTCGTCACCCTCGCCGCGTGCCTCGCCGCCTCGGCGGTCATGCTGGTCATGGCCCGCAACAGTGGCCGCATCCACCGCCGCCCCGTGGGCCTCGGCGCCCCGGGTCCTTGATGGGCCGCCCCCTTGGAGCACCACGCGGCCACAACGACGGGGTTGGAGCACCACGCGGCCACATGTGGCCGCGTGGTGCTCCAAAGCCCGCTTCCTGGCCGCCAGGTGCTCCAACCCATCCAGCGCCGCCCCGTGGGCTCTAGTCGGAGAGGGTGACCTCGAGGGCGCCTTCGGGGGTGTCGGCGCCGACGAGGGCGGCGCGGCCGACGTTGCCGGCGGCGAGGACGTCGTCGAGGACGTCCTCGAGGCGGGCGATGCGGGCGGCGGGGCCGCGCACCTCCATCGAGGCGACCTCGTGGCGGATCGAGACGTCACGCTCGCTCTTGATCCTGCGGACCTCGCCGAGCACCTCGACAGCGACCGCGAAGGCCGCCTGGTCCCCACCCACGTCGAGATCCGCGGCTTCGGGCCACGCCGCCCGGTGGATCGAAGCGCCGTCAGCGCCGTCAGCGCCGTCGCCAGCGTCGCCGGCGTCGCCCGCCCAGTGCCAGCCCCAGACCTCGTCTGTCACGAAGGGCAGGAACGGGGCGAGGAGGCGCAACACCACGCTCGTGGCGATCGTCCACGTCGCGAGCGCGGACGTGTCACCGGCGTAGGCGCGCTCCTTGGACAGCTCCAGGTAGTTGTCGGTCAGGTGCGTCCAGAACCACGTCTCGGTGCGCTCGAGCGCGACCGCCGTCTCGTACGCGTCGAACAACTCGGTTGCCTCGCCCACGACCGGCGCGAGCGTGGCGAGTAGCGCCCGGTCGAGCGGGTGGGCCACATCGGCGAGACCTACGTCTTCGGCGCCGGTCCCTGCCTCGCGCAGGCGCCCGACCACGAGCTTGGCCGCGTTGAACACCTTGGTGACCAGTCGTCGCCCGACCTTGAACACGCCCTCGTCGTAGGCGGTGTCGGTGCCCAGGCGCGCCCGCGCCGACCAGTACCGCACGGCGTCGCTGCCGTACTGGTCGAGCAGGCCCATCGGCGTGACGACGTTGCCCTTGGACTTGGACATCTTCTTGCGGTCCGGGTCGAGGACCCAGCCCGAGATGACGGCGTTCGCCCACGGGATCCCGCCGTCGAGCAGGTACGCACGCGCGATTGTGTAGAACGCCCACGTGCGGATGATCTCGTGGGCCTGGGGCCGCATGTCCATCGGGTACGTGCGTTCGAAGCGGTCGGCGTCGGTCGCCCAACCGGTGGCGATCAGCGGTGTCAGGCTCGACGTCGCCCACGTGTCGAAGATGTCGCGGTCGCCGGTGAAGCCGCCGGGCACGTCACGCTGGTCCTCGGTGAATCCGGCGGGGACGTCGGCCATCGGGTCGACCGGAAGCGCCGACTCCGCGGGCCAGACCGGCTCGTCGTAGACGGGCTCGCCGTTCGCGTCGAGCGGGTACCAGACCGGCACCGGGACCCCGAAGAAGCGCTGCCGGCTCACGTTCCAGTCCGACTTGAGCCCCTCGACCCAGTGGTCGTAGCGCACGCGCATGTGCGGCGGGCGCCACTCGATGCGGGCGCCCTGGGCGAGGAGCTCGGCCTTCTTGTCCATCAGGCGGATGAACCACTGCCGCGTCGGCAGCACCTCGAGGGGCCGGTCGCCCTTCTCGTAGAACTTCACGACCTGGGTGACGGGCTTGCCCTCGACGCCCAACAACTCGGCGACCTTGGCCTTGGCCTGCTTCGCGGTGAGCCCCGCGATCTCGTCGTGGAGTGCCTGAGCGGCGTCGGGGTCCTCGCTCTCCCAGCCCGGCGAGCCCCACTCGACCGGCAGGACGCGCCCGTCGCGGCCGAGGATCACGCGGGTGGCGAGACCGAGGTCGTCGCGCCAGCCGACGTCGGTGACGTCGCCGAAGGTGCACACCATCACCGCGCCGGTGCCCTTGTCGGGGTCGGCGACCTCGTGTGCCCGCACCGGGACCCGCGCCCCGAAACCGGGCGTGATCGCGTCGGTGCCGACCACGTCGCGGAAGCGGTCGTCGTCGGGATGGACGACCACTCCCACGCAGGCGCCGAGCAGCTCGGGGCGGGTCGTCATGATCCGGATCACGCCGCCGCCGTCGAGGCCGAACTCCAACAGGTACTCGTTGCCCTGCTGTTCGCGGTCCTCGACGTCGGCCTGGGAGACCCCCATGCGGAAGTCGACGTCCCACAGCGACGGCGCCTCGGCCGAGTACGTGTGGCCCTTGGACGCGAGGTCCACGAACGCGAGCTGGCTCACGCGGCGACAGTGCTCGTCGACGGTGGCGTAGCTCTGGCGCCAGTCGACCGAGAGCCCGAGGCGGCTCCACAGCGCCTCGAACGCCTTCTCGTCCTCGGCGACGAGCTCGTCGCAGAGCTCGATGAACTGGCGCCGCCCGACCGGGGTCGGGTGCTTCGCCTTCAGGTCCGGCGTGAAGGCGGCGTCGTAGGGGACCGACGGGTCGCATCGGACGTTGAAGTGGTACTGCACCCGGCGCTCGGTCGGGACGCCGTTGTCGTCCCAGCCCATCGGGTAGAAGACGTTGCAGCCGCGCATGCGCTGGTAGCGGGCGACGAGGTCGGTGTGGGTGTAGCTGAACACGTGGCCGACGTGGAGCGATCCCGACACCGTCGGCGGCGGGGTGTCGATCGAGAACGTCTCCGCCCGCGGCCGCGACGCGTCGTAGTGGTACACGCCCGCGGACGCCCACACCTCCTGCAGGCGCGCCTCGACGGCCGCGGTGTCCAGCTTCTTGGGGAGCTCGGGTGGCTCTGGCACTTCACTCCGGACCGTGGAGGGCGTGGCTGGGCCGCAGGTTAGTGGCAGGCGCCCGCGGGTCCCGGAGGCGGCCGCGCCGCCCAGCCGATGCCCAGAGTCATACTGTCGGTATGACTCACGTGGTGGGAGCCAAGGGACAGGTGGTCATCCCCAAGGAGATTCGCGACGAGCTCTCGCTGCAACCAGGCGACGCGGTCGACTTCGAGGTCTCGGGCGGGAAGGTCCAGGTGATCCCCAGCAGGCCCCGACGCGCTCGCCTGGGGCTGCTCGCGGGAAAGGATCTCGTGGCCCAGCTCGAGGCGGATCGCCGCGTCGAGCCGCGCTGATGCGGTACTGCCTGGATTCGTGGGCGGTGCTGCGTTGGCTCGAGGGTGCGAATTCGTCGGCAGCTCGCGTCGAGCGGATGCTCGCGGACCGGCCCGTGATGAGCTGGATCAACGTGGGCGAGGTCTTCTACGTCACGAGACGGGCTGCCGGTCCGGCGATCGCGCACGAGGTGGTGGACGACCTGCGCCGCATCCTCGTGCTGGACGAGGTGACGCCCGAACGCGTCCTCCAGGCCGTCGAGATCAAGGCCGACCACCCGATGGCTCTCGGCGGCGCGTTCGCCATCGCCTGCGCTGTCGCACACGATGCCGTGCTCGTCACCGGCGACCCGGAGATCCTCGACGCCCATGGGCCGTGGCAGACCGATGACCTGCGCAAGCGGCGACGTGGACGCACCTGATCCCGGCTGCGTGGGCTACTGGCCGAACGAGTCGGGGGAGCCGTCGCCGAAGACCTGGGACAGCAGCAGCTCCTCCTCCTGGCGGTGCACGGTGCTGCTGCCCGCCGCCGGGGACCCGCTGCCCACACGGGCTGCGAGGCTGAGGAGCTGGCCCGGTTGCATCGTCCTGGTGATGCGCGCCTGCACGAAGCGCCACGGCCCCATGTTGTCGGGCTCGTCCTGGCACCACCGCACCTCCTCGGCCTCCGGGAAGCGGGCGAGCTCGGAGCGCAGCGCCGTCCACGGGAACGGGTAGAGCTGCTCGACCCTTACGATCGCGACGTCGTCGCGTTTGCCGGATCGACGGTGCGCGTCGAGGTCGTAGTAGAGGCGGCCCGAGCAGGCGAGCACGGTCTTCACACGGTCCGGGTCGGCGCCACGGTCGCCGAGGACCTCCTCGAAGGTGCCCGTGCTGAACGCCGCTGCCGGCGAGTGCGCCTCACGGCGGCGCAACAGCGACTTCGGCGTGAACACGACCAGCGGCTTGCGCACCTCGCGCTGCATCTGGCGGCGCAGCAGGTGGAAGTACTGCGCCGGTGTGCTCGGCTGGGTGACCTGGATGTTGTCCTCGGCCGCGAGGGCCAGGAACCGCTCGATGCGCGCCGACGAGTGCTCGGGGCCCTGGCCCTCGTAGCCGTGGGGGAGCAGCATCACGAGACCCGAGGTCTGGTCCCACTTGTCCTCGCCGGCCACGATGAACTGGTCTATGACGATCTGGGCGCCGTTGGCGAAGTCGCCGAACTGGGCCTCCCACATCGTGAGCCCGTCGGGGCGTGCCACCGAGTAGCCGTACTCGAAGCCCAACACGGCGTACTCCGACAGCAAGCTGTCGTAGACCCGGAACGGCACGTTCGGCGCGAGCTGTTGGATCGGGACGTACTCGGTCTCGTCGACGTGGTCGACGAGGTGGGAGTGGCGCTGGCTGAAGGTGCCGCGACGCGAGTCCTGGCCCGAGAGCCGCACGGGGAAGCCGTCCTGGAGGAGGGTCCCGAGCGCGAGCGCCTCGGCCGTCGACCAGTCGACCATGTCGCGCTCGAGCATCGTGGCGCGCTCAGCGAGCATCTTCACGAGCTTGGGGTGCACGGTGAAGCCGTCGGGCACGTGGGTGATGGTCGCGAGCGCAGCTCCGAGGCGGGCGGCGTCGACGGCGGTCGACACGTGCGGCAGCACCCCCTGCGCCGGCGGCGGCAGCTCGGCCTCGACCTCGCCCAGGGCCGCCTGGTGCTGGCGCGTGTCGTCGAGTTCGTCCTGCAGCATCGTCTTGAAGCTCGCGAGACTCGCCTCCGCCTCCTCGAGGCTGAGCTCGCCGCGGTTGACGAGCTGTTCGGTGTAGCGCTTGCGCACCGAGCGCCGTGCCTCGATCTGGGCGTACATGCGCGGCTGGGTGAACGCGGGGTCGTCGGCCTCGTTGTGGCCGTGACGGCGGTAGCCGACCATGTCGACGACGACGTCCTTGGCGAACGCCTGGCGGAACGCGAGCGCGAGGCGGATCACGCGCACGCACGCCTCGGGGTCGTCGCCGTTGACGTGCAGGATCGGTGCCTGGACCATCCGCGCGACGTCGGTGGCGTAGTGGCTCGAGCGTGCGTCCTCGGGCGCCGTCGTGAAGCCGATGCCGTTGTTGACGACGATGTGGACGGTCCCGCCGCAGCGGTAGCCGGGGAGCTGGGACAGGTTGAGCGTCTCGGCGACCACACCCTGGCCCGCGAAGGCGGCGTCGCCGTGCATGAGGATCGGCAGGATGCGGCGGTGGCTGTCGGGGCCCGACATCGACTGGCGCGCCCGCGCGATGCCGGCCACGACGGGGTCGACGGCCTCGAGGTGCGACGGGTTCGGCGACATCGTCAACGCGATCGTGCTGCCCGCGGGCGACGTGTGCTTGCCCTCGGCGCCGACGTGGTACTTCACGTCGCCCGAACCCTGCACGGTGCCGGGGTCGATGTCGCCCTCGAACTCGCGGAAGATCTGCTCGTAGCTCTTGCCGAGGATGTTCGCGAGGACGTTGAGGCGCCCGCGGTGGGGGATGCCGATGAGCGCCTCGGTGATGCCGCCGTCGGAAGCCGCCGAGAGGAGGGCGTCCAGCATCGGGATCAGGCTCTCGCAACCCTCGAGGCCGAAGCGCTTGTGTCCGAGGAACTTGGTCCCGAGGAACTGCTCGAAGACCTCGGCGCGGGTCAGCATCGCGAGCAGCCGTTGCTTGTCCTCGGGCGCGAGCGGCTCGTCGGGGATCTCGATCTGGAGCTGGAGCCAGCGCTTCTGCTCGGGATCCTGGATGTGCATGTACTCGTAGCCGACGGTGCGGCAGTAGGTGTCCTGGAGCGTGTCGACCATGTCACGCAGCTTCAGGCAGTTGTGCCCGCCGAGGCCGTCGGCGAAGAACTCGCGGTCGAGGTCCCACACCGTGAGCCCGTAGGTCGACGGGTCGAGCTCCTGGTGCTGGAGGATGTCGTGCTCGAGCGGGTTCACGTCCGCGACGAGGTGGCCGCGCACCCGGAAGCTGCGGATGAGCTGGACCACGCGCCCCGCCTTCTCGATGTGGGGGTCGAGCAGTCCCGCCGAGTGTTCGGGGTTGCGGTCGCGCTCGAAGCGGAACGGCTCGTGGCGCAGGCCGAGGCTCGTGAAGATCTCCTCGTAGAAGTCCTCCTCGCCGATGAGGAGGCGCTCGATCCAACGCAGGAACTCGCCCGACTCGGCCCCCTGGATGATGCGGTGGTCGTATGTCGAGGTGAGCGTCACGACCTTGGAGACGCCGAGGCTCGCGATCACCTGAGGGTCGGCGGCCGCGAGGCCGACCGGGAACGTGATCGAGCCGACGCCGACGATGACGCCCTGGCCCGGCATGAGCCGCGGCACCGAGTGCTCGGTGCCGATCGTGCCCGGATTCGTGATCGTCGCGGTCGTGCCCGCCATGTCGTCGGGGCCGAGCTTGCCGGTGCGGGCCTTGCGCACGGCGTCCTCGTACGCGGTGTGGAACGTGGAGAAGTCCATGTCCTGGGCGTTCTTCACGTTCGGCACCAACAGCGTGCGCGACCCGTCCTTCTTCTCGAGGTCGACGGCGAGGCCGAGGTTCAGGGTCTCGTGGACCACGTGGGTCGGCTTGGCGTCGACCTCGGCGTACGCGGCGTTCATGGCCGGCACCCGCGCCACGGCCTTGACGACGGCCCACGCGATCAGGTGGGTGAAGCTCACCTTGCGCCCACGCGACGCCTGCAGGTGGCGGTTGAGGATGCGGCGGTTCTCCTCGAGCACCTTGGCCGGGAGCGTGCGCACCGACGTCGCGGTCGGCACCGCGAGCGACGCCTGCATGTTGCGCACGATCGCGGCGGCAGCGCCGTGCATGGGCGAGGTCTCGTCGCCGGAGAGCCCTGCCGGCTGCGGTGCCGACGGTGCAGGTGCCGGTGCCGGTGCGGGGGCGGGTGCCGGTGCGGGGGCGGGTGCGGCGGCCGTGGCGGCGGCCTGTGGCGCGGCGGCAGTTGGCGCACCGTTGCCTCCCGCGGGGGGCGCAGGGCGGTAGTCGGCGAAGAACTCGCGCCACGTCTCCGACACCGACTCGGGGGACTCCAGGTACTGGCGGTACATCTCGTCGAGGAGCCAGGCGTTGTACCCGAGCGTCTCGGGCGTCCCCTCGGTGGTCATGTCTTCTCCTACTGGGCGTCACCTAGCGGTGCAGGTCGGCGATCACCGGCGCGTGGTCCGACGGCGTCTCGCCCTCCTGCTTCTTGCGGTACTCCCGATCGACCCCGATCGTATCGACCCGGTCGCGGACGGGGGCGGTCGCGAGGAGGAAGTCGATGCGCAGCCCCTGGTTCTTGTGGAAGCTGCCCGCCCGGTAGTCCCACCAGCTGAACATGGTCCCCTCGGGGTGAACGCAGCGGTAGAGGTCCTCGAGGCCGGTCCCGAGGACGCGGGTGTAGCGGGCGAGCTCCTCTTCGGTGTGGAAGATCGTGCCCTCGAACCGCACCGGGTCCCACGAGTCGAGCGGGCCCGGCACGAGGTTGAAGTCGCCCCCGATCACGTGCGGCGCGGACGCGTCGACGAGGTCCGCGACGTAGTCGCCGAAGCGGTCGAGCCACGCGAGCTTGGCGAGGTAGTCGGGGTGCTCGACGGTCTTGCCGTTGGGGACGTACACGCTCGTGACCGTGGTCCCGCCGACGTCGACGGTGATCAGGCGGGCGCCCTGGTCCCCGGCGCCGGGCAGGCCCCGCTGGAGCACCGTGGCGGGCTCGCGGCTCAGCACCGCGACGCCGTTCCACTGCGGCTGGCCGTGCACCGCGCAGTGGTAGCCCGCCGCCGCGAGCTCGGCGTGGGGGAATTCGTCGTCCGCGACCTTGAGCTCCTGGATGCAGACGACGTCGGGCGCGCGTGCGCGCAGCCACCCCAGGACGAAGGGCAGCCGCGCCTTGATCGAGTTCACGTTCCACGTCGCCAATCGCATCCTCCGTTTCTAGCTGCCGCGGCGAGAGGCGTAGGTTCGCCGCACGTTCGGAGCAGAGGGGGTTCCAGTGCTCGCAGAGATCGCAGCAGCGGTACGGGACAAGCGCGTCAGCGCGGTCGAGCTCGTCGCGGAGGCGTTGGGACGCATCGAGGCCGCGAACCCGGCGATCAACGCCGTCGTGGCCCTGCGCGCCGAGGAAGCCATGGCCGAGGCCGCCGACCACCCGGGCACCGGGGCACTCGCCGGGGTGCCGTTCCTCGTCAAGGACCTCGAGGACGTGAGCGGGATGGTCACCACGTACGGGTCGCTCCTGCACGCCGAGGACGCACCCAAGACCGAGGACACCTCGGTGGTGCGGCGCCTGCGCGCGGCGGGGGCGATCCCGATCGGCAAGACCAACACGCCCGAGTTCGCCTACACCGCGGTGACCGCGAACCGGATCTTCGGCGTGACGCGCAACCCCTGGAACACCGACAAGTCCCCGGCGGGCTCCTCGGGCGGGTCCGCGGCCGCGTACGCCGCGGGGATGGCGCCGCTGTGCACGAGCAGCGACGGCGGCGGCTCCACGCGTCTGCCGGCGAGCCAGACCGGCCTCGTCGGGCTCAAGCCGACGTTCTGCGCTTACGGGCGTGCCCGGCCGCCGGCGTGGCCCACGTTCAGCGCCAACGGATCCCTCGGCGCGAGCGTGGCCGACGTCGTCCTCGAGGCGACGGTGTCGGCCGGGCCCGAACCCGGCGACCCGTACTCGCTCGCGCAGACGCCGTCGTTCGAGCCGGTACGCCCCACTCGCGTCGTCGCCTGCGCCGACGTCAAGGGCAACGTCGACGACGAGGTCGCGGCGGCGTTCGAGGACACGCTCGCCTTCCTCTCCGGCGAGGCCGGCCTCCCCGTCGAACACGTCGACACGATCTGGGACGACGACCTCGGCCTGCAGTGGTTCCTCATCGCGGCGGCCGAGATCGCGCACCGGACGCGCTGGGCGGTCGAGGCGGGCCGTGATGACGAGTTCGAGGCCGGCTTCAACATGATCAGGACCGCCGGGACCTACGTGGAGATGGATGCCTACCTCGCTGCGCAGGAGGCCCGCTTCGCCGCGGCGCGGCGAGTGGACGAACTCGTCGCCGAGCCGGGCACCGTCCTCGTCATGCCGACGACGAACGCGGCGTGCTGGCCGGCCGAAGGGCCTCTGCCCATGCAGGTCAACGGGGTGGACGTCTCGCCGACCTCGGTGATGAACACGATGGAGCTCAACTTCACGATGCACCCCGCGGTCGCGGTCCCGATGGGCATCGGCTCCGCAGGGGTGCCGCTCTCGCTGCAAGCGGTTGCGCCCAACGGCGCCGACGGCCTCACGCTCGGCCTCGCCGCCGTCCTCGAACAGGGACGCCCCTGGGCCCTCACAGCTCCCGGCTACGACCCGTTCCCCACCGAGTTCTGACCCGGCCCCCGATTCCAAACGCGGGTGGTTTGGTGCGCTGGCGCTACGTCCTGCCCGCGTTCGGAGGGGCCCCGGCCCGGACGGGGGCCGGCCCCGGAATTCCAAACGCGGGTGGTTTGGTGCGCCAGCGCTACGTCCTGCCCGCGTTTGGAGGGGTCGGATTTCCAAACGCGGGTGGTTTGGCGCGCCAGCGCTACGTTCTGCCCGCGTTTGGAGGGGCCCCGGCCCGGACGGGGGCCGGGCCCGGAGTTTCCAAACGCGGGTGGTTTGGTGCGCTGGCGGAACGTCCTGCCCGCGTTTGGAGGGGTCAGAGCGCGTCGGCGGGTTCGGTGGCGTCGACGCCTGCGCACATGGCGAACACCCGCTCCCACCCCCGGGCCGTGGTGCCGAGCCCAGCGAGGCGCGTGCGTGCCTCGGCGAGGACGTCGGCGCCGTCTCGATCGTCGAGAGCGGTCAGCATCCAGCCCCGGGCGAGGCGCACGATCTCCTGGTCGAGGACAGTGTCGGAACCGTCGACGAGGCTCTGGGCGGACTCGAGCGCCGCGCGCGCGGTGGCGTGGTCGCCGTGTTGGAGCGCGGCGAAGCCGCGGGCGATCGCCACCGTGAACCGGTTCGGCTGCGTGATCAACGTGGCGTCCGTCTCCGAGACGTCGGGGACCTCGTCGGGACGGCCCGCGGCTGCCGCCACGAGGGCCGTGATCGCCGTCGAGAGCGCCCGGTCCCCGTCGGTCACGGACTGGGCCACACCCGCAGCGGCCTCGAGTCGCGCCTCGTCGACGCGACCGAGCTGCAACAGCGCGAGCGCCCGGGCGCAACAGCGCTCCGCGAAGACGAAGACCGCCTCGTCGTCGCCGGCGACCTCACCGACGAGGGTCTCGACACGCTCGACGTCACCCAGCGCGATCGCGACGAGAAGCCGCACGATCGCACCGAGCTGTCGAGTCGCCTCGTCCTCGATGGCGTCGGTCAGCTTCACGAGGTCGGCCTCCGCCGCGGCGAGCTCGTCGAGGCGACCCGTCGCCGCCAGCGCACGGCAGAGGTTGAGTGTCGCCTGGAACATCCCCCACGTGTCGTCGATGGACACGAAGACCTCACGCGAGTCGCGGGCCATCCGTAGGGCGTCCTCGGCGCGGCCCGTCCACAGGTAGACGCCTGCGAGGAGGTCGAGCATCATCGCGTACGCCCAGCGGTCGCCGTCGCGTGCGTCGTCGAGGACCGGGGTGGCGAGCGCCTCGGCAGCCTCCATGTCTCCCTGGCGGAGCCGGATGAAGCTGAGCAGGCCCCGCCCCCACGCCATGCCGGTGTAGTCGCCGAGCTCGTCGAAGCCCGCGAGGCTCGACTCGACGAGACGTTCGGCGCGCTCGAGATTGTTCGTGAAGAAGGACCGCATCGCGAGGTGCTGGTAGGCCCACGCCTCACCGCTCACGTCGCCCTCGCCCTGGTAGAGCGCGAGGGCCTGGGAGATCGCGTCGTCGGCCACGTCCCCGTCGCCGCGGAACATCAGTGCCATTCCCTTGCATCGCAAGGCGCCGGCGGCGCCGCTCGAGTCGGCGTTGCCGCGGGCGATCTCGATCGCCTCGTCGAGCAGGGCGAGGGCGGCGTCGGTGTCGCCGCCGCGCTGCGCGATCTCGCCGAGCGCGGTGAGCGCGCGCACCACCGTGCCGTCGTCGCCGTGTGAACGAGCCGTCACGAGCGCGGTCTCGGCGTCCTCGCGTGCCTCGTCGAGGTGGCGCATGCTCGAGCGCACTCCCGCGCGCAGGAGCCGCAATTGCGGCCCGCGTTCGGCTGCCTCCTCGTCGGGCAGGATCCGCAGGGCGTGGTCGAGCATGTGCTCGGCGGTCCGGGTCCCGTTGCGCCGGATCGCAACACGGGCAGCCCGCTCGAGCGCGTCGAGCGCCCGCTCGACGACGTCGCGATCCACCCCTGTGGTGGGGCCGATCTCGGCCACGAGCTCCGCGGCCGTCGCGAGGTGGTGGGCGAGCATCCCCGAGTCCTCCTCGCAGCCGGCACGTGCGGTCATCCAGCGCGCAAGGGCCGCGTGCCTGCGAGCCCGGTCGGCCTTCGTGAGCATCCCGTAGGCGACCTCGCGGACGACGTCGGAGCGGAACTCCCACCCGTCCGCGTCCACACGCAGCACGTCATGGCGCTCGAGCAGCAGCGGGTCGGCGCCCGTGTCGCCCCGCGTCGCCGCGACCGCCGCCAGCGCATCGGCGCTGCCCTCGTGGCCGACGACGGCAGCGTCGGCGACCAGAGCCCGCAGCGGTGCGCTCAGCGTGTCGAGCCGGGCTGCGACCAGACCGTGCAGCGTTGCCGGGAGCGTGCCGGCGTCGGGTGCGTCGCCGTCGCCGCCGGCGGCAGCCTCGATCAGCGCCGCGAACTCCTCGGCGAAGAGGGGGTTGCCGCCGCTGCGGTCACGCAGGGCGTCGCGGAGCCCGGGATCGGTCGTGTCGGGCAGGAGAGTGTCGAGCAGCGACTCGGTGTCCTCGGTCCGCAGCGGGTCGAGGGCGGCGACGATCAGGTTGCGTCGCGCGGACACGGGGTGCCAGCGCTCCATCAGCTCGGGACGTGCGGTCGCGACGAGGACGATCCTCAGGGTGCGCAACGACTCCATGAGGCGTTCGACGAGCGCGAGGAGTTGCGGGTCGGCCCAGTGCAGGTCGGTGAGACAGACCGCTACGGGAACCACCGCGGTGAGCGCGGTCAGGAGGGCCCGCAACGCCCGCACCGCCTCGTCGAGCGCACGTTCCGCGTCGAGGTCGGCGAGCACGTCGGAGTGACCCATGAGGTAGAGGAGGGCGTCGACGCGCCGCTCGATCTCGGCAGGTTCGGTCACCGTCGAGCCGAGGGCGCCGGCCACCGCAGCGTGGGCGGCGGCGCGCGCGACGTCGACGGGGTCGCTGCGGTCGAGGCCGCAGAAGTCCTGCAGCGCCTCTGCGATCGGCCACCACGGGTTCGCCTCGCCGTAGGGCATGCAGCCGCCCTGGATCGTCAAGATCCGGTGGCGCGCGGCCGTGTGCGCGAGGACCTCGCGTGCGAGGCGGTTCTTGCCGATGCCGGCCTCGCCGAGCAGGAGGACGAACTGGCCGCGGTCGTGGGCGAGGGCGGCGTCGACGGCACCGGTGAGCATCTGCATCTCGGGGTCGCGCCCCACGAGGGGGGTGCGCTCGCGTCGGGGCCTGCTCCCGGGCCGGCTCGAGGCGGTGAGCGCCACCCACGCCTCGACGGGCGCCTCCTTGCCCTTCGCGTCGACGGGTTCGTGGGCCGCGTACTCGACGGCGTCCCCCGTCGCCCGGCGCGTGGACGCACCGACGAGGACCGTGCCCGGGACGGCCGCGGCCTGGAGGCGGCTCGCGGTGTTCACCACGTCGCCCATCGCTGTGTAGTCGTCGCCGGCCTGGATCGACCCGACGAGCACCTCGCCCGTGTTGACCCCGATCCGCAATCGGACCGGCAGGCCCGTCTCCTCGGCGTGCTCTGCCACCGTGCGCTGCATCGCGAGGGCCGCGCGCACCGCCCGCTCGGCGTCGTCCTCGTGGGTCACGGGGGCGCCGAAGAGGGCCACGATCGCGTCGCCCACGACCTTGTCGACGCGGCCTTCGAAGCTGCGCACGTCCGCGGCGAGGCGGGCGAAGCAGCCGTCCACGAGGTTCTTGACCGCCTCGGGGTCGAGCGACTCGCTCAGCGCGGTGAACCCGACGAGGTCGCCGAAGACGACGCTCACGACGCGGCGTTCGTCCCCGGCGCCGGCCCCGGACAGGGCGTGCCCGCACGAGGCGCAGAACCGTGCGCCCTCGGGTGCCGTCGTCCCGCACACGGGACAGGTCGTGGTGCTCACCCCAAGAGCCTAGATCTCCCGGGTCGGCGCCTCTCGGGGGCTCTCGGGGCTCTCGGGGCTCAGGACGCCGTGTGCACGAGGGTGAGGGTGCGGACGCTCTGCTCGATCCACGTCAGCGGTGGTGGCTCGCCGTGATCACCCCGGTAGCTCTCCCGGTAGGCCACGAGTGCGCCCTGGGCGTCCTCGAGGTTCTTGAAGGACCCGACGACACAGTCCCCGTGGTCCTCGCTGGACACGACGAGATAGGTGACCCGTTCCGTGACGCTCTCCTTGTCGGCTCACCGACAGGGATCGGCACCCCGGCGCCCGCACCTGAACAAGACCTCGGATCGACGTGGGGACGTGAGGTGGGTTGTGGACCCGTTTTGCGTCCCCACGTCGGGTGGGGTCGGGGGTTCGGGTGGACGTGGGGACGTGAGGTGGGTTGTGGACCCGTTTTGCGTCCCCACGTCGGGTGGGTCGGTTCTCGGGAGGTCAGGGGGCGAGGCGCTCGAGGGCCGTTTCGAGAGTCTGCTTGTAGTCGGCCTTGCCCGAGGGGGAGCGGTACACCGCGTCGACGACGACCACGTGGCGGGGCGCCTTGTAGTGCGAGAGGCGGTCCTTGACGAAGTCCTTCAGCTCCGCCGCGTCGACGCTCTCGCCGGGGAGGCCCGACACGACGGCGGTGATCGCCTGGCCGAACTTGTCGTCGGGCACCCCGACCACCACGCAGTCGTTCACCGACGGGTGCGCCTTGACGACCTCCTCGACCTCCTCGGGGTAGACCTTCTCGCCGCCGGTGTTGATGCACACCGACCCCCGCCCGAGCAGGTTCAGCGTCACCCCGTCCGCGGCGACCTCGGCCCAGTCGCCGGGCACCGAGTACCGCATCCCGTCGATCTCGGTGAAGGTCCTGGCGGTCTTGTCGGGGTCCTTGTAGTAGCCGAGGGGCTGGTGGCCGCCGACGCCCACGAGCCCGCGCACACCGGGGGCGGTCTCGAGGGGTGCCAGCGCCTCGTCGAAGAGGCGGGTCGTCGGGGTGAGCTGGAACTTCGCGGTCGCGACAGCCCCCGCGGCGGTCGTGATCGACTGGCCCATCCCGACCGCCTCCGACGAGCTGAACGCGTCGACGAGCATCATCGACGGGTTGTGGTCCAACAGCGCCTGCTTGGTCTCCTGGGACCACATCACGCCCGAGCTCACCATCATCAGCAGCGACGACAGGTCGTAGGCCGGGGCGCCGTCGCGTTCGAGCTCGCGCACGAGCGGGCGGGCGAAGCTGTCGCCCACGATCGTCGCCGACTGCGGCTTCTCGCGCTCGACGATCGACCAGAACTCCGCCGCGTCGAAGTGGCGCGGGTTGTCCATCAGGACGACGGTCCCGCCGGTCAGCAGGGCGATGATCGACGTGAACCACCCGGTGCCGTGCATGAGTGGGCAGCCGATGAAGCCGCGCACTCCGCTCGGCTGGGCCCGGATCGAGTCCCCGAGGGCTTCGAGCGTCTCGGGTGACGGGCCGATCCCGCCGCTGCCGAGCTTCTCGTAGAGGTCGCCCTGTTGCCACATGACGCCCTTGGGCATGCCCGTCGTGCCGCCCGTGTACAGGAACATCTGGTCGTGCCAGTCCCGCTCCTGGCGTGCCAGCTCGCGGTCGGCCTCGGCGACGTCCTCGAAGACGAGTGCGCCATCGATGTCACCGGCGACTGCGGCGGCCTGGCCGTCGCCGTCGTCGACGACGAGCACGCCCCTCACGAGTGGCAGGTCGCCGAGCACCTTGGCCAGCAGCGGCACGAACTCGGCGTGGACCACGACGATCTCGGTGTCGGCGTTGTCGAGCAGGTAGTGCAGCTCGGTCTCGAGGTAGCGGTAGTTGACGTTGAACGGGATCAGGCGGGCCTTCCACGCCGCGAAGCACGTCTCGTTGTAGGCGGGGTGGTTGTAGGTGTACGCGGCGACCTTGCCCTGCAGCGTCGCCCCACGCTCGAGCATCCATGCCGCCAGGTTCGTGGCCCGTCGGTCGAAGTCGGCCCAGTTGATGCGCCTGTCGCGCTGGACGACCGCGTCGACGGCGTCGCCGCGCACCGCTGCGATCGCCTCGAAGGCGTCGGCCAGGTTCAGTGTCCCACCCACGTCGTCCCCCTGTGCATCGGCGACGCGGATCGTCGCTGCCGGATCTTTGGTGCGCCTCGCGGAGTGCGTGCGAAGATACCTCCGGAGTTCGCGCCGCGGACAGCCGGACAGCGCGGACAGCCGGACAACCGGACCACCGAACCGCCGGACCACCGAAGGGAACCGCCTAGATGGCCGTGCCGCAGACGATGCTCGACAAGATCTGGGATGCACACGTCGTCCGCACGTCCCCGGGCGAGCCCGACCTCCTCTACGTCGACCTCCATCTCGTCCACGAGGTCACGTCCCCGCAGGCGTTCGAGAGCCTGCGCCTCGCCCACCGTGACGTGCGCCGCCCCGACCTCACGCTCGCGGTGCCCGACCACAACGTGCCCACGGTGGGGCGTGACAAGCCCGCGGTCGACCCGCTCAGCCAGACCCAGATCGACACCCTGCGCGCCAACGCCACCGCGTCCGAGATCACGCTGTTCGACATCGACGACGTGCGCCAGGGCATCGTCCACATCGTCGGCCCCGAACAAGGCATGACCCAGCCGGGCATGGTCATCGTGTGCGGTGACAGCCACACCGCCACGCACGGGGCGTTCGGTGCGCTCGCGTTCGGGATCGGCACGTCCGAGGTCGAGCACGTGCTCGCCACCCAGTCGTTGTGGCAGAAGCGGCCCAAGACGATGGCGGTCAGCGTCGACGGCGACCTCGGCCCGGGCGTGACCGCCAAGGACGTCGTGCTCGCGATCATCGCCACGATCGGGACCTCGGGCGGGACCGGCCACGTGATCGAGTACCGCGGATCGACGATCCGTTCCCTCTCGATGGAGGGCCGCATGACCGTGTGCAACATGTCGATCGAGGCAGGTGCGCGTGCAGGCATGGTGGCCCCCGACGACACGACCTTTGCCTACCTCGAGGGGCGCCCGTCGGCTCCCGCGGGGCCGGCGTGGGACGCAGCCGTGGAACGCTGGCGCGATCTGCCCGGCGACCCGGACGCGTCCTTCGACACCGAGGTCGGCATCGACGCCGCCACGATCGTCCCCTACGTCACCTGGGGCACGACGCCGGCGCAGTCCGTCCCCGTGGGCGGCGCGGTCCCGTCGCCGGAGGACTACGCCGACCCCACCGAGGCCCAGACCTGCCGCGAGTCCCTCGAGTACATGGGCCTCGAAGCGGGAACACCGATCGCCGACATCGGCGTCGACGTCGTGTTCGTCGGCTCGTGCACGAACGCCCGCATCGAGGACCTGCGCGCCGCCGCCGAGGTGGCCGCGGGCCGCAAGGTCGCGGCCGGTGTGCAGGCGCTCGTCGTGCCGGGCTCGGGCCTCGTCAAGGCCCAGGCCGAGGCCGAGGGCCTCGACCGGATCTTCACGGAAGCGGGCTTCGAGTGGCGCGAGCCCGGCTGCTCGATGTGCCTGGCCATGAACGGCGACCAGCTCGAGCCGGGCCAGCGGTCGGCGTCGACGTCGAACCGCAACTTCCGCGGCCGCCAGGGCCCGGGCGGGCGCACCCATCTCGTGAGCCCGCCGATGGCGGCGGCGGCCGCGGTCGCAGGCCACTTCGTCGACGTGAGGGAGCTCGACTGATGGAGGCGTTCAAGAGCGTCACGGCCAAGGCGATCCCGCTCGACCGCGCCGACGTCGACACCGACCAGATCATCCCCGCCGAGCACCTCAAGCGCGTCGAGCGTTCGGGTTTCGGCAGGTTCCTCTTCGAGAGCCTGCGCGCGGACCCCGGCTTCGTGCTCAACGACGCCCGCCACGACGGCGCCAAGATCCTGATCGCCGGGCCGAACTTCGGTTGCGGCTCGTCGCGCGAGCACGCCGTGTGGGCGATCGAGGACTACGGGATCCGTGCGGTGATCGCGCCGAGCTTCGCCGACATCTTCCGCAACAACTGCGGCAACGTGGGCGTGTGCTGCGTCGCCCTCGACGAGGCCGACGTCCGCCGCCTGATGACGGTCGCGCAGGAGTCGCCCGAGACCGAGATCACCGTCGACCTCGAGGCGTGCGAGGTCCGCTGCGGCGACGACCGCTACCCCTTCGAGTTCGACCCCTCCACCCGCGAGCGCCTCCTCAGGGGTCTGGACCACATCGGGCTCACCCTCGTGCACGAGGACCGGATCGCCGCGTACGAGTCCGCCCACCGGTGAGCGCGGCACCCGACGTCGCGCTCGCGGAGGTCCGATCCCCCTCGGGCGGCTACGTCGTCGGCACGGACGACGACGGCGTCGTGCGCCTCGTCGCGTGGGCCGAGGACTTCGTGTGCCCACCGGGAGCACGCTGGGACCCCGACGTCGCCGGCCCTGCGGCCGCGGCCCTGGGGTCGTTCCTGCACGGCGAGTCGCGCACCGTCGGCGTCGCGTACTCCCTCGAAGGCGTGAGCGGGTTCCGCCGCGACGTGCTCGCGGCCGTGGCGGAGATCCCCTGGGGCGAGACGTGGACCTACGGCGAGGTCGCCGCCGAGGTGGGCAGCCCGCTGGCGGCGCGGGCGGTCGGGAGCGCCTGCCGCGCCAACCCCGTCCCCGTCGTCGTACCGTGCCACAGGGTCGTGGCGGCGGGCGGCCTCGGCGGGTTCGGCAGGGGGTACGGGTGCCTCGACCGCAAGCGGGCCCTGCTCCGCCTCGAAGGCCACACCCGCCCCGACTGGGGTATCTGAGCCGGCCGCCGGCCGCCGGCCGCGGTCCTCGCTCACCCGGCGAGATCCCGACTTGGGCGCGCTCGCCCCACCCGGATGGGGCAGGCGCGCCCAGAACGGGAGCTGGCGACCGAGGCCGCGCGCGCGTGAGATCTCAGAGGATGCCGACGAGGGACCCGATGCGACGCATGGTCTGACCACCGGCAGCCTCGGCGATGTCGAGCGCGACGGGGACGTCGAGGTCGTTCTCGAGCGCCGCGAGCGCCGCCGTCAGGGCGACCTCGTCGTTGCCGGGCTTCGATGCCGCCGCCCAGATCCGTTCGAGCCTGGCCGAGGCGGTGTGGAGGTCGTCCTCGACGAAGTCCCACGCGTCGGCCCAGTTGCGGGTGACGAGGTGCAGGCGTACCGCCTCGGGCTCCCAGCGCTCGATCAGATCCTGCACGTAGACGAGGTTTCCCACCGACTTGGCCATCTTCTCGCCCTCGTAGCGGACCATCCCGATGTGCATCCAGGCTCTCGCGAACGGCTGCACGCCGCTGAGCGCCTCCGCCTGGGCCGCCTCGTAGACGTGGTGGGGGAACGCGAGGTCCTCGCCGCCGCCGTGGACGTCGAGGGATGTGCCCAGGAGGCTCATCGCCATCGCGGAGCACTCGGCGTGCCAGCCGGGGCGCCCCGGCCCCCACGGGGACGGCCACGACGGTTCGGGCGCCTCCATCGGGTCCTGGGGCGGGCTCGCCTGCCACAAGGGCACGTCGAGGGGGTCCTCCTTGGTCTCGTCCTCGGGCCTGCCTCCACGCTGGGCCGCGAGCGAGATCGCGTCCTCGCGTGTCATGCCCAGGTCGGCGAGGAACGGGTCGATGCGGGCGGCCTTGAAGAACACGTTGCCGTCACGCTCGTACGCAGCGCCGCGCTCGAGCAACCCCCGGGCGAGTGCGACGACCTCCTCTATGTAGTCGCGGCTGCGCGGCTCGTACGTGGGCGTGCGCACCCGCAGGGCACGCATGTCCTCCTCGAAGCGGTAGATCTGCTCGGTTCCGAGCACCCGGTAGTCGACGCCGAGCTTGGCGGCCTGGCGCAGGATGTCGTCGTCGACGTCGGTCACGTTGCGGCACACCTCGACGCGCACCCCGGACGCCTCGAGCACCCTGGCGCACAGGTCCGTCCACACGAACGTGGCGGCATGGCCGAGGTGGGTGGTGTCGTAGGGCGTGATGCCGCACACGTACATGCGAGCGCGTCCGATGACGGGCAGGGAGGTTCCGGCGAGCTGAAGCGTCATGGCCAAGACCCTACATCTCACCCACATTCCCCCTCTCCCCGCGGCCGGTCCGGCATAGTGTTGTGCCCGCCAGACAGCAGTCGGGGAGGACGAGTGACCACTGATACGAAGGCTGCCGGACGCGGCGCCGGGATCGGCGGCATCCTGGTGGGTGTCTTCGTCCTCGCTCTGGTGCTCGCCCTCGGCTGGAGCCTGTTCACGTTCCTGCTCGGCACCATCTGGGTCGCTTTGCGGATCTCGATCGTCCTGCTCGTCATCCTCGGTGTGCTCGTGCTGGTCGGCATGGTGCGCACCCACATCCTCGAGCGCTGAGCCGGCACGGGAAGCGGCAACGGTCGCTCGCGGACCGCAGCTACGATTCGCGTCGCCGCGGCCGCGTGGCACGTCGCAGGAGAAGCTCGTGGGAGACCGCCGCAACCGCGCCGGGATGGCCGCCTCGATACACGACCCCGTCGAACGCGACGCGTGCGGCATCGGCTTCGTCGCCGACTCGTCCGGGCGGTCGAGCCGTGCGCTCCTGGATGCAGTTCTCGGCGGCCTCGCCGGCGTCAAGCATCGTGGCGCCCTGGCAGCCGACTCCCGCAGCAGCGACGGCGCCGGCGTCCTGCTGCCCCTCGACCGGGCCTTCCTGAGCCGCGTCGCAGCGCAGGCGCGGGTGGCAGTCCCGCGACCGGACGAGGCCGCGCTGGGCACCGCGATGTGCTTCCTCGACCGGGACGCGGACGCCGCGGCCGCCGCGCGCGCCCACGTCGAGGCTGCCGCCACCGAGTCGGGCCTCGACGTCCACGGCTGGCGCGATGTCCCCGTCGACCTCGACCGACTCGGGGCACACGCCCTGGCGATCATGCCGGCGATCACCCAGATGATCTTCTCGGCGCCCGGCGCCGACGATCCCGAGGCCGAGGGGCGCAGCTACCTCGCACGCCGCCGTGCCGAGAAGGCCGCCGCCGCAGGGGGTGTGCCTCTCTACGTCGCGTCGTGCTCGACGCGGACCGTGACCTACAAGGCGCTCGTGCCCGGCGACGACCTCGCCGCGTTCTACCCCGACCTCGCGGCGCCCGACCACGAGGTCGCGTTCGGGATCTTCCACATGCGCTTCTCGACCAACACCGCCCCGAGCTGGGAGCGTGCGCAGCCGTTCCGGTTCCTGTGTCACAACGGCGAGATCAACACGATCGAGGGAAACCGCAACCGCATGCGCCAGCGTGTCACCCTGGGTGCGCAGGCGCCGATCGACGACGAGGCCGCGATCCGTCCCGTCCTCGACCTCGGCGACAGTGACTCGGGAAACCTCGACGCGGCCGTCGAAGTCCTGGTGCGCGGCGGTCGCGGTCTCACCCATGCGGTCGCGATGGTCATCCCCGACGCGTGGGAGGCAGTCCTCGACATGCCGCCGCCGGTCCGCGACTTCTACGCCTACCACGCGTGCCTCTCCGAACCGTGGGACGGTCCCGCGGCGGTGATAGTCACCGACGGACGACGGGTCGCGGCGGCGCTCGACCGCAACGGGCTGCGGCCGCTGCGCTTCCACGTGTGCGAGGACGGCTTCGTGGCGGCGTGCAGCGAGGCCGGCGCGATCGACGTGTCGGGTCACGGCAAGGTCAAGAGGGGACGGCTCGGGCCCGGCCAGATGCTCTGTCTCGACCCCGATGCCGGCGGGTTCGCGGACGACGGTGCCTGCAAGGCGAAGCTCGCGGCTTCGGCGCCGTACGGCGCCTGGGTCGAGGACGGGCTGCAGTCGTGGGGTCCGGGCGAGCTCGTCGACGACACCCGCGATGATCTCGAGCGCCGCCGTGTGGCTTTCGGCTGGACCGCCGAGGAGCTCGCGATGGTCGTCAAGCCGATGGCGACCGACGCCAAGGAGCCGACGTTCTCGATGGGCGACGACACGCCTGCGCCCGTGCTCGGCACGAAGCGGCGACCGCTGCACCACAGCTTCAAGCAGCGTTTCGCTCAAGTCACGAACCCTCCGATCGACCACCTGCGCGAGCGTCTCGTGATGAGCTTGCGCACGCTCGTCGGGCCACGCGCCGCGCTCCTGTCGGAGACGGCCGAGGCGGCGCACCTGCTGGAGTTCCGGTCGTTCCTCGTGCGGCCGTCGGTGCTGGAACGGCTCACGTCGGACCAGGCGCCGTTGCAGGCAGCGGTGCTCGACGCGACGTTCGAGAGCGCCGACGGCCAGAGAGCCCTGCAGGACGCGTGCACTCGCCTCGCCCGCGATGCCGAGGCTGCCGTCGGCGCCGGCGCTCGAGTGCTCGTCGTGCGCGACACCGAGATCTCCGCGGGGCGCGCTCCCGTCCCGGTACTACTCGCAGCCGGCGCAGTCCACCACGGCTTGTTCCGCGCCCGGCTGCGCAGCCGGGCCGCGATCGTCGTCGACTCCGACGAGGTGCGCGACACCCACCACTGCGCGACCCTTCTCGGCTACGGCGCCGACCTCGTGTGCCCGCGGCTCCTGCTCGAGACCGTCGCCGCGTTCGCGGACGACGACCAGCTCGGCAGCGAGAACACGTCGGCGGTCGCTCAGGAGAAGGTGCAGGCCGCACTCGAGGACGGCGTGCTCAAGATCATGTCGAAGATGGGTATCTCGTGCCTGGAGAGCTACCGCGGCAGCCAGCTCTTCGAGGCGATCGGTCTCGACGCCGGGGTCGTCGAGGCCTGCTTCGCCGGTACCGCGTCGTCCCTGGGCGGGCTCACGTGGGGCCAACTCGGGGCCGAGGTCCTCGAGCGTCACGACGAGGCGTGGGGGACCGAGTCGCCCCGCGTCACGGGCCCGGGGATCTTCAGGCACCGCAAGGGGGGCGAGTACCACGCCAACAACCCCGAGGTGATCGAGGCGCTGCACCTCGCCCTCGGTCTCGACACCGATCGTACGGCCAAGCGCGGCGGCGCCGGCGGTGGACCCCGTGCCGTACCTGCTGACACGGCCGAGCTCTACGGGGTCTTCGCGCGGCTCGTCGACGACCGTCCACCGACCGAACCGCACGACCTCCTCGAGATCGCCGTCGTCGACGAGCCGATACCGGTCGCGGAGGTCGAGCCGGCCGAGGCGATCCTGCGCCGCTTCGTCACCGGGGCGATGAGCCACGGCGCGATCTCCCGCGAGGCGCACGCGGATCTCGCGGCCGGCATGAACATGGTCGGCGGGAAGTCCAACAGCGGCGAGGGCGGCGAGGCGCGCAGTCGCTTCGAGACCCGCGGCCACGACCGTGACGAGAACTGCCGGATCAAGCAGGTCGCGAGCGGGCGCTTCGGGGTCACACCCGAGTACTGCGCCCACGCCGACGAGCTCCAGATCAAGATGGCGCAGGGATCCAAACCCGGCGAGGGCGGCCAGATCCCGGGCCACAAGGTGACCGAGGAGATCGCCGAGCTACGCAAGACCCAGCCCGGGGTGACGCTGATCTCGCCGCCGCCGCACCACGACATCTACTCGATCGAGGACCTCGCGCAGCTCGTGTTCGACCTCAAGCAGGTGAACGCCGCAGCGGACGTGTCGGTGAAGCTCGTGGCGATCAAGGGCGTGGGGACGATCGCAGCCGGGGTCGCGAAGGCTCTGGCGGAGAGCGTCTACATCTCCGGTTGCACCGGAGGGACGGGCGCGTCGCCGCTGTCGTCGATCAAGCACGCCGGCATGCCGTGGTCGCTCGGGCTCGCCGAGACCCACCAGGCCCTCGTGGCCAACGACCTGCGTGGTCGTATCCGCATCGGTGTCGACGGTGGGTTCAAGACCGGCCGCGACGTGATCGTGGCGGCACTGCTCGGCGCCGACGAGTACGGCTTCGGGACCGCTGCCCTCCTGGCTCAGGGCTGCATCATGGTGCGGGCATGCCACCGCGACACCTGTCCCACGGGAATCGCGACGCAGCGACCGCACCTGCGGGCCAAGTACCAGGGCAGTCCCGAGAGCGTCGCGACGTACATGCGTCACGTGGCACAGGAGGTCCGCGGCTACCTGGCCGCGCTCGGGTTCCGCACGATGGACGAGGCTATCGGGCGCGTCGACCGCCTGTTCCAGCGGGTCACCGGCGACGACCGTCTCGACTCGCTCGACCTGTCACCGCTTCTCGCGACGCCCGTGGACGGCATCCGCCACTACGGAGGCGGGGTTCCCGAGCAGAGGGTCAGGTCGTCGCTCGGTGATCGCGTCGTGATCGACGCCTTCCGGGCGCTGTGGGACGGAGACGACCTCGAGCTCCACTATCCGATCGGCAACGAGGACCGCACCGTCGGTGCCGCACTCGGTGGGTCGGTCGCCTTGGAGTTCGGAGCTGCGAGGCCGCCCGGGTACGTGACGGTCCACTTCGACGGCACCGCCGGCCAGAGCTTCGGGGCGTTCCTCACCGAAGGCATCGACTTCCGCCTCACCGGTGAGGCGAACGACTACGTGTGCAAGGCCATGGGCGGCGGCCGCGTGGTGATCAAGGCCCCGCCCGACGACGCGGGTGACCCCGTGCTCGCCGGTAACACGATCCTCTACGGTGCCACCGGGGGTGAGCTCTTCCTCGCGGGGAGGGCGGGGGAACGCTTCGCGGTGCGCAACTCCGGTGCGGTCGCGGTAGTCGAGGGTGTCGGCCAGCACGCCTGCGAGTACATGACCGGCGGCACGGTGGTGGTCCTCGGCGGCGTCGGGTTCAACATGTGTGCCGGCATGACCGGCGGCGAGGTGTTCGTCCACGACGCCAGCGGCGGGCTCACGGCGAAGGTCAACACGGCGCTCGTGCGTATCGCGCGCCCCGACGGTGGTGACCTGGAGAGGTGTCGCGTGCTGGTCGAGCGCCACGAGTGGCTCACCGGTTCGCCGCGGGCACGCATCCTGCTGGAGGACTGGGCCGAGGCCTCCCAGCGCTTCTGGCGGGTCGCTCCCGTCGGTGTCGTGCAGCGTTTCGAGGCGACGCACGCCGAGCCGGTCGGCACCGGCAACTGACTACCGGGAGTTGGTCTTCTTCCTGAGCGCCTGCACGGCTTGGTAGACGGCCATCGCGATCCCGCCCGCGACGGCCAACCAGACGACGACGCGGGTGCCGGCCCACCGGATCTCGCGGTCGGCCTCCTCCTCGATCATCGTCACAGCGTCGCTCATGGTGGGGGAGTCTAGGTCTGGCGCCGTGCGTGGTCCGCGCTTGGTGTCGGTGAACTAGATCTGGCACGCCGGGCAGAACCGGGTGGCCGTGGAGCCGCGCACGACCCTCACGATCTCGCTGCCGCAGCGCGGGCACGGCTGGCCCTCGCGCTGGTAGACGGCGAGCTCGACGGCGAACCACCCTGCGTTGCCCGAGGCGTCGACGTAGAGGCCGTCGCGGGTCGAGGTGCCTCCTGCCGCGATCGCGTCGCGCATGATCCTGCGGACCGCGCGCGCCAGCGCGCGCAGCTCGGCGTCGGTGAGCGACGAACACGGCCGGAACGGGGCGAGCCTCGCGCCCCACAGCGACTCGTCCGCGTACATGTTCCCGATACCGCCCACGAGGGCCTGGTCGGTGAGCGCGGACTTGACCGGCCGCGAGCGCCCCGCGACCGCGTCCCTGAGTTGCGCGGTCCCGAGCGTGTCGGCGTCGGGACCGATCCGTGACTCGAGCGCCACCGTGTCATCGGCGTCGAGTACGAGGAGCTCGCCGAAACGCCGCTGGTCCACGAAGCGCACCGTCGTCCCGTCGTCGAAGACCAGCGTCGCTCGGGCAGGACCGGTGGCCGCGGACGTGCGCGTGTCAGCGCGGCCGAGGAGGAGCCTGCCGCTCATGCGCATGTGCAGCACCAAGGTCAGCCCCGAGTCGAGGTCGCCGAGGAGCCACTTGCCGCGGCGGCGCAGCACCTCCACCTTCGAGCCCGCCAGGGTGGCGGTGGGTGGCAGCGGAGACCGGGCGACGAGGCGCGGGTCGCTCACGGCGATGCTCTCCACCCGGTGGCCCTCGATCCGCGGCGCGAGCCCCCGGCGCACTGTCTCCACCTCGGGCAGCTCGGGCATCCCGGCACCGTACCCGCGCCCCCTTCCGAGTGACGTGGGGCTCGCAGTGACGTGGGGCTTCCGAGTGACGTGGGGACGTGAGAGGGGTTGTGGACCCGTTTCACGTCCCCACGTCGGGGGCTCGGAGTGACGTGGGGACGTGAGAGGGGTTGTGGACCCGTTTCACGTCCCCACGTCGGGGGTCACGGGGGCTCGATCCGGAACCCCGAGGGGGCGGCGGTATGCTGCGACGAGCAGCCCCGAAGCCACACAAGAGGCCCAGGACGTGTCCCCAGCACAGACGATCGACTCGGTCGCGATCCGTTTCGCCGGGGACTCCGGCGACGGCATGCAACTCACGGGCGACCGGTTCACGCTCGAAAGCGCCGTCTTCGGCAACGACCTCGTCACGTTCCCGAACTTCCCCGCGGAGATCCGCGCCCCCGCGGGGACCGTCGCAGGTGTCTCGAGCTTCCAGGTCCACTTCAGCGACCACGAGATCCTCACCCCGGGTGACGCGCCCGACGTGCTCGTGGTCATGAACCCCGCGGCGCTCAAGGCGAACCTCGACGACCTTCCCCCGGGTCGGACCGTGATCGTCAACGCCGACAACTTCGACGAGCGCAGCCTCCACAAGGCCGAGTACGAGTCCAACCCGCTCACCGACGGCACGCTCGGCGACTACACCGTCTTCGAGGTACCGATGACGAGCCTCACCGTCGAGGCGGCCAAGACCGTCGGCGCGAAGCCACGCGACGCCGAACGGTCCAAGAACTTCTTCGCGCTCGGGCTCGTGTCTTGGCTCTACTCGCGCCCGATCGAGCCGACGCTCGAGTGGAACCGGACGAAGTTCTCCAAGAACAACCTCGTCGCGGACGCAAACGAGGCCGCCCTCAAGGCCGGATGGAACTACGGCGACACGACCGAGATGTTCACCGGGGTCCGCTACGAGGTCGCGCCCGCCAAGCTCGAACCCGGCACGTACCGCTCGATCAGCGGCAACCTGGCCACGAGCTACGGACTGATCGCGGGGGCCGAGGCCGCCGGGCTGCCGTTGTTCCTCGCCACCTACCCGATCACACCGGCGTCGGACATCCTCCACGAGCTCAGCAGGCAGAAGAACTTCGGCGTCCGGACGATGCAAGCCGAGGACGAGATCGCCGCCATCACGCTCGCCATCGGTGCCGCCTTCGGCGGCCATCTCGGCGTCACCACCACCTCGGGGCCGGGCCTCGACCTCAAGTCCGAGGCTCTCGGGCTCGCCATCCAGCTCGAGATCCCGCTCGTCGTCATCGACGTCCAACGTGGTGGGCCGTCCACGGGGCTACCCACCAAGACCGAGCAGGCCGACCTGCTCCACGCGATGTTCGGACGCCACGGCGAGTCGCCGGTCCCGATCGTCGCGGCGTCGACGCCGGGGGAGTGCTTCGACGTCGCGATCGAGGCCTGCCGCATCGCGGTGTCGCACATGACGCCGGTGATCCTGCTCACCGACGGTTACCTCGCGAACGGCTCGCAGCCCTGGAAGGTGCCCGACGCCGACGCGATCGAGCGGTTCCCGGTCACGTTCGCGTCCGACGTGAACCACGTCGCCGAAGACGGATCGGCCGAGTTCTGGCCCTACAAGCGAGACGACAGGCTCGTGCGGCCCTGGGCGATACCGGGCACACCCGGCCTCGAGCACCGCATCGGAGGCATCGAGCACGCCGACGGTACGGGCCACATCAGCTACACGCCCGAGAACCACCAGCACATGATCGAGGTCCGCGCCGGCAAGGTCGCGTGCATCGCCGAGGACGTGCCGCCGCTTCAGGTGAGCGGCGCCGACGACGCCGACGTCCTCGTGCTCGGCTGGGGTTCGACCTACGGCGCGATCGAAGAGGGAGTGCGGCGCCACAACCGCACCGGCGGCCGAGCCGCCCACGCCCACTTGCGCCACCTGAACCCGTTCCCGTCGAACCTGCCCGACGTACTCGACGCCTACGACAAGATCCTCGTCCCCGAGTTGAACTCCGGGCAGCTCGCGTTCTTGATCCAGGGCCGCTTCGTCAAGCGGGTGCGCTCGCTGTCGAAGGTCGCCGGGGTGCCGTTCACCGCACAGGAGATCGCCGAGGCGATCGAGTCCCTGGAATCGGCCAACGAGGACGTGGAGGAGCTCCGATGAGCAGCGACGACGGTGCTGCGAGCACGGCAACACTCACCCGCAAGGACTTCCAGACCGACCAGGAGGTCCGGTGGTGCCCCGGGTGCGGCGACTACACGATCCTCGCGACCGTGCAGAACTTCCTCGTCGAGATCGGCGCGGACAAGTCCAAGACCGTCTTCGTCTCGGGCATCGGCTGCTCGAGCAGGTTCCCGTACTACATGGACACCTACGGGATCCACAGCATCCACGGGCGCGCACCTGCGGTTGCGACCGGTCTCGCCACAGCGCGCCCCGACCTCGACGTTTGGGTCATCACCGGAGACGGCGACGCCCTCTCGATCGGCGGCAACCACTTCATCCACGCGTTGCGCCGCAACGTGAACCTCAAGATCCTTCTCTTCAACAACATGATCTACGGCCTCACCAAGGGCCAGTACTCGCCGACGTCGGAGATCGGCAAGATCACCAAGTCCTCGCCTGCGGGCACCACGGACCACCCGTTCAACACGGTCTCGCTCGCCCTCGGCGCCGAGGCGACGTTCGTGGCACGTACGCTCGACCTCGACCGGCCTCACACGGCGGAGGTCCTGCGGGCGGCGCACCGCCACGAGGGTGCGAGCTTCGTCGAGATCTGGCAGAACTGCAACGTCTTCAACGACAAGGCCTTCGAGCTCGTCACCGGCAAGGACACTCGCGCCGAGAACCAGATCCGCCTCCACCACGGCGAGAAGATCACGTTCGGCCCCGACTCCGAGCAGGGCGTCCGCTTCACGCCGCAGGGCCGGGCCGAGATCGTGGAGGTGGCCGCTGTGGGCATCGACGAGATCGCGGTCCACGACGCTCACCGCGAGGACCCGTCGCTCGCGTTCTCGCTGTCGCGTCTGTCCAACGGCCCGTACGGTCCGACTCCGATCGGGATCTTCCGCGATGTCGAACGTCCGACCTACGGCGATCTCGTGGAGCACCAGATCGCCGCGGCACGGGAGCGACACGGTCCCGGCGACCTGGCGTCGCTGTTCGCCTCGGGTAGCACGTGGACGGTGGGCTGACCCCCGGACGGAGAGCAGCGTGGGTCGCCGTCGGTGTGCTCGCCGTGGTGGCCGCCGTGGGTTGGTACCTGGCCATCGCGTGGCACGGACGCGCGACCCGTGCCGAGGACGGGTACCGCGAGGTCCAGGGGTGGCTCACGTCGACCGAGGGGGACGTGTCGACCCTCACCGAGCGACAGCGCGATCTCTCGGCCGAGAAGGCCCAGATCGAGGACGACCGCGCAGCCCTGGCGGCGGAGAAGGGCCAGCTCGAGGCGAACCAGCAGGAACTGCAGAAGGCACTCGGGATCGTCCAGCAGATAGCGGTCGCGTACCAGAACTGCTCGAGCGGGTACGTGGCTGTCATACGCGACCTGGATGCGTCCAGGGTGACCGCCGAGACCCAGAAGAACCTCGACGGCGCGAACGCGTCGTGCCAGGCAGCGACGCGCATGATCCAGCAGCTTCCTGTTGGCTGAGAAGGCGCCCGGCGCTCCCTCCTGCGGATCCCGTGGACCTCGCAACCGGTGGCGTGGGCCGCGTCCGCGCAGGCCACTCGGTCTGCTGTGCGTCGCCGTGGTTGCCGTGGCCTGCGGCGCGTGCGCCGTCCTGCGTCCCGACGCAGGCGCGCCCGACTACGCAGCGCTCCATGACCGGCTCGCGACGGCGGCGTCGGAGCGGGACGCCGAGGCCGCCACGGTGAGGATCCGCAACCTGGGCTGCGCGGCTCTGTCAACGGGATCCGGCTTCGTCGTCGGCGAGCGCGAGCTCGTAACGAACGCTCACGTGGTCGCGGGAGCCGAGACGCTCGAGATCACGACCTGGGACGGCCACACGTTCGAGGCTGCGGTGGAGGGGGCGACCCTGGCGTCGGACCTGGCACGAGTCCGTGTCGACGCCGACCTTCCCCCCGCTGCGAGGCTCGCGCCCAGCGATCCGGTGCCCGGCGATCTCTTGCGGGTGTACGGGTATCCCGGTGGCGGCGCACTCGACGTCGAGACCGGCCAGCTCGTCTCCTACGCCGAGGTCGACGGTCGCCGTAGCTTCGTGATGTCGAACAAGGTGCGTCCCGGCAACAGTGGGGGCCCTGTCTTCGGTGCTGGCGGCGAGGTGGTCGGAGTCGTCCGCGCGTTGTTGGTCGACCAGGATCAGGGAGTCGCGATCCCTGCCGGTGAGGTGGCCGCGACACTCGGGAGCGGCGCCTCGGGTGGGGTACCAGGTTGTGACGCCCTGGGATGATCACGAGACGAGGACTGCGCGTCGCAGGGTGCCGGTCGCCCCGATGCGGACCTCCACGTGGACGTGGTCGGTGTGGGGGTTGGGCCCACCGTAGGGGCGGACCTCGGCGGCACCCGCACGCCAGAGTGAACGGTTCCAGATCACGAGCTGCACCCCGAGTTCGCTCGAGTGGGCGAGGAGCCAGTCGGCGATCGGGGCTCCCGCGGTGGTCATCACGTCGAGGGCGCGCCCGACGCCGTGCACCGAGGTGCGGCCCGAGGAAGCGGTGTTAGGCCTGCAGGAGTAGCCGCCGATCTCCAGTGGTCCGAACCTTGCCCGCAACGTCGCGGCGAGCGCTGTGGCGGCCGTGGTGAGCCCGTGGCTGCAACTCGCGCCACCATCCCACGCCGGGGCTTCGTCGTAGGTGGCAGGCCCCTCTGCCGCGGCGGCGAGGGCTGCCGGATCGGGGTGCCACCTGTCGTCGGCACCGGCGGGCACCGCGGTGAGGCCGAGCGCCAGGGTGAACACGACCAGGATCGAGGTGAGGTGCGAAGACCCTCCAACGGCCACGACGAACCCTCGCTTGCACGGCGACAGCGGGGAAGCGGGCTCGGCGGGGAAGGCGCCTGCAACGCTGGGCCAGTGTAACCGACGAGGCGCGTGGAAGGAACGGGTGCCAGGGTGTGCCTATCCTGCACCTGGCAGGAGGGGATTCTCTTCATGGCACAAGGGAGCCGCCGGCGCCGCAACGTGTCCCGGTACGGAGGTAGCCTCCTGCGGCGGTTCGCGGTCGGCGCCCTTGTGCTGTTCGTGCTCGTCGCAGCACTGCTCTACACGTTGATCCGTGCCGACGCCGTCAACGACATCAAGAGCAGGGCGTCGACGTTCGCGACCGTGATCTCGTCGGCTGTCACGTCCTCGCGTGCGGTCAACGCCGAAGACATGGCGCACGGCGTCTCGATACCGGTCCTGTTGGAACGTCTCGGTCCGGTGATCCGCGCCTTCCAGTTCGACACCGGAACGGGGCAGCAGGGGACGACGGCCGCCGGTACCAAGAAGCGGCCGTGGGAGGACGTGCGCATCTACGCCCCGGACGGGCGGATCATCGTCGCCCAGGACGCCACGATGATCGGGTCCGTCGCCGACCCCGGTCCCGGGCTCGACAGCGCACTCCACGACACCCAGTTCCAAGAAGTCGTCTCACCGTCGGAGAGCAAGGATCGTTTTCCGAACCTGCCGGAGTCCGCGAAGATCATCACGTTCGAACCGTATCGCGACCTCGGCGGCGATGTCATCGGCGCGATCGAGGTGATACAGACGGCAACGAGTGAGAACTCCGCCGTGAACGCGAGCGTCACGGCCAAGCTCGCGATCATGGGTGGAGGCCTCCTCGTGCTCTACCTCGGGATGCTGCCCGTGGTCGCGCGTGCGTCGCGCGCTCAGGAGGAGCAGAAGCGGATCACCGGGGATCTGCTCGCCGCCGAACGCGAGACGGTGGAGCGTCTCCGTGAGCTCGACCGTGCCAAGGACGACCTGCTCGCGTTCAGCGCCCACGAGTTCCGGACCCCGCTCACGTCGCTACTCGGATTCGCGCAGACGCTCCAGCTGCGTCGCGGCGAGCTGAGCGAGGACATGATCGACGACTACCTGCAGACCATCGTGCGTCAGGCCCGGAGGTTGCAGCGTGTCGCGAACGACTTCCTCGACGCCGCCGCGATCGAGGCAGGCCGCCTCGACGTAGTCGTCGAGGAGCTCCATGCCGTCCGGGTCGCGCGCAACGTCGCGGCGGAGTTCGCGTCCGACAACGTCGTCCTGCAGGTGTCGGCCGAGCCTGTGATCCTCGCGGACCAGGACCGTCTCGAGCAGATCCTCACGAACCTCGTGCGCAACGCGGTCCAGCACGGCCCGAAGGGCGCCGAGATCACCCTGCGCGTCGGCGTCGCCGGCGATTCGTGCAGGTTCGAGGTCTGCGACGACGGCGCCGGCCTCGAACCGGCCGAAGCCGAGCGCATCTTCGAGAAGTTCGAGCGGGGGCCGGACCGCAGCGGTGGCAGCGGTCTCGGCCTCTACATCTCGCGCCATCTCGCCGAGGCCCAGGGCGGCCGCCTCGCCTACGTGTCCGGAGTCGGACGGACCACCTTCCGCCTCGAAGTCCCCCTTGCACCGCCGCACCCGGTCGATCGCAGCGAGGTCCACGTGGTAGATGCCACCGGCTTCGCCCAGCGCGCCGGGATGCCGAAGGGCTGACAGCGGCGATGGTCGCCCCACGTCGGTGACCCGGGCCGAGACGGCGGTACCATGGCCGGTCATGCAGACGACCGGCCCACCTCGTGGCCTGACGCCGCCGGCAGTGCCGGACGCCCCCCCGGTTCGGCGCAGCACGTTCAGGCACCACCCGCGCATCCTCCCGCGCATCCGGCGTACGCCAGGTTCCGGAGGTGGCACGCCTCGTTCAGGGGGTCGCGAGAGCAGGCGTCGTTGGTGGCCCAGGGTCGTCCTGGCGGTCGTGGCCCTGCTCACCGTTGCCGTCGTGACAGGCTTCGCGTACATGTGGTGGTCGTGGGAGTCGGTCCCGGTGGCGACGGGGCTCGGGCCGCTGCCCGCGGTCCAGAAGGTGGAGACGGTCCTTCTGGTCGGCTCCGACTCGAGGGCCGAGGTCGAGGGTGGTCGTTTCGGTGGCAGCAGCGTCACCGGTCAGCGAGCCGACACGATCCTGCTCCTGGTGATGCCGCCCGGACACGCGAAGGCGACGGCGGTCTCGATCCCGCGAGACCTGCGTGTCGAGATACCTGGCAAGGGGACGGGCAAGCTCAACGCCGCCTTCAACGGGGGTGCGTCCTCGATGGTGCCGGCAGTGCAGTCGGCAACCGGCATGACGGTGAACCACTACCTCGAGATCAACTTCGACGGCCTCCGCGATCTCTCGAAGGCAGCGGGAGGTGTCGTGATCTGCACCGACCACCCGGTGCGCGACAAGTTCAGTGACCTCGATCTTCCCAACCCCGGATGCCAGAACCTGCAGGGCGACATGGCCCTTGCCTGGGTGAGGTCGCGTCACCACGAGGAGCTCGTCGACGGCAAGTGGCAGCAGGACCCAACGGGAGACCTGGGACGTATCAAGCGCCAGCAGGAGTTCCTCACCAAGCTGATGGGGAGCCTCGCCGAGCCCGACACGATGCTGCACATGCCGGACCTCGCCTCTGCCGTGCAGAAGGACTTCCGGCGCGATCCCGGTTTCAGCTACTGGCACCTGCTGCACACGGGGATGCGGTTCATGCCGTCGCCGTCGTCGCAGTTGCAGTTCACGACGTTGCCGGTCGAACCCAAGACCATCGGTGGGGTCTCCTTCGTGGTCCCTCAGCAGCCCGAGATGAAGCAGCTCCTGTCGGACCTTCAGGAGGGGCGGGTCCCGGCGGTGAGCTCGTGAGCACGGCTGGCCCCGAACCGGTGCCACCGGGGCGTACGAGGGTCGGGGTGGACGTTGTCGAGGTCGCACGCATGCAGGCACTGCTGTCGAGGCGCCCCGCGGCGGCGGCGCGGATCTTCACGGCGGCCGAGAGAGAATGGTGCAGCGCGCGCGGGCGGCCGTGGGAGCACTATGCAGCCCGTTTCGCCGCGAAGGAGGCGGTACGCAAGGCCCTGGGACGTGCGCTCCCCTGGGACGCGGTGGAGGTGCGACGGCGTCGAGGCGAGGCCCCCTGCCTGGCGCTGGGACCGGTGGTAGCGGCCGACGGTGCACTGGTCGAGGCGGCGAGCCTCAGCCTCACCCACGATGGGGGCGTCGCGATCGCGGTCGTGGTGTTGGAGGTGCGCCGGCCGGATCCCTGAGCGACGCCGTCTGCGATACCTCAGGTGCTTCCGGCTGCTCCGCCGTTGCTCTCGGCATCGAGGTAGGCGTCGACTGCCTCCGCTGTCTTCGCGAGGTTCGGCGTGACGAGGCCGACGACGAACTTCTCGACTGCCGGGCGCGCGCGGCGCGAGATGACCGAGGGGACGCCCGGGAACCCCGTCAGGTCGATGGTGATGTCGCCTGAGATGTGCAGGATGGTGTGGTCGTCGTCTACCGCCTCGTAGGTGTTGCGGCCGCTGCAGGTGACGCGATCGGTCATGAACGCCGTCTCCATGCGCCAGTCGCAGGACCAGTCGTTCTCGTCCCAGTGCGCATGGTCGGTCCAGCGCAGCATGCTGGCCTTGATGAAGGGCTTGGCGACGGCGGGGATGGCTCCCTCGCCGTGCCACACGTTCACGAACTCGACGACGCCTGCGCTCGGTTCCTTGCGTTCGACGACGTCGATCGCGGTGATGTTCGGAAGATGCTCGGCTACTTCGACCATGTGGTCGCGGACGGCCCGGAACGCGACGTCACGGCGATGATGGATGGTCGCATCGGTGTCGATGCGCATTCGATCCGATCAGTCCTTGTCGTCCGCTTCGGGACCGGGTGGTGGTCCACCGAGCGGGGGAGCCCCGGGTGGTGGCATTGCGCCGGGTGGTGGTCCGCCGGGTGGTGGCATTGCGCCGGGTGGTGGTCCGCCGGGTGGTGGCATGGCGCCGGGTGGTGGCATTGCGCCGGGTGGTGGCATTGCGCCGGGGGGTGGTCCGCCGGGTGGTGGCATGGCGCCTGGTGGTGGTCCGCCGGGTGGTGGCATGGCGCCGGGGGTGGTCCGCCGGGTGGTGGCATTGTGCCGGGTGGTGGTCCGCCGGGTGGTGGCATTGTGCCGGGTGGTGGTCCGCCGGGTGGTGGCATGGCGCCGGGGGTGGTCCGCCGGGTGGTGGCATGGCGCCTGGTGGTGGCATGGCGCCTGGTGGTGGTCCGCCGGGTGGTGGTCCGCCGGGTGGTGGTCCGCCGGGTGGTGGCATTGCGCCGGGTGGTGGTCCGCCGGGTGGTGGCATGGCGCCTGGTGGTGGTCCGCCTGGTGGTGGCATGGCGCCTGGGGGTGGTCCGCCTGGTGGTGGCATGGCGCCTGGGGGTGGTCCGCCTGGTGGTGGCATTGAGCCTGGGGGTGGTCCGCCGGGTGGTGGTCCGCCGGGGGGTGGCATTGCGCCGGGGGTGGCATGGCGCCGGGTGGTGGCATGGCGCCGGGGGGTGGTCCGCCTGGTGGTGGCATGGCGCCGGGGGGTGGCATTGCGCCGGGTGGTGGTCCGCCTGGTGGTGGCATGGCGCCGGGTGGTGGTCCGCCTGGTGGTGGTCCGCCGGGTCCCGCCGGCTCGCCTACCGGCTCCGCTGCGCCACCTGGGGGACCACCCACGGTGGCTCCGACGGCTGCGCGACTCGCCCCTGTGTCCTCGGGAGCGAACGCCGAAGGTTGCGGCGCCGCCGCCGCTACCCCCGCGATGCCGGCTCCGACCTCCGGACCCGGCATGCCCGGGGGAGGCTCGGACTGCGGGGGGGCAGCGGCAGCAGCGGCGGCAGCCTGGGCCGCCTCGTACTCCTTCTGCTGGATCTCGTAGATGGACTTGTCCACCTCGTACATGGCGTACACGAGCCGTTCGATCTCGCCGGGGGGAGCGGGGGTCCCGCAACGCTCCCGGTAGACGATGTAGCCGAGCTCCTCGGCGTGGCCGTCCATCTTGCGGCGGAACGAGGCCTCGTCCCCCGATCCCGATCCTTCGTCGATAGGACCCTTCACCTTGTCCGCGAATCCCACACACGCCTCCAACGTCGGGGCAGCGCCCCAGGGGCACACTGCACGGGACACCATACCTCGCCCGCGTTGGCCACGCGCCGCCGAGGAAGGCGCCGACCAGCCCTATCCTGCCGCCGTGCGCATCCTGCTCGTTGTCAACCCCTACGCGACGAACTACGACACTCAGCAGCGCCGGGTCGTCGAGAAGGCCCTCGGGTCCGACCACGACCTCGAGGTCCGCGAGACGGCCAGACCGGGTCACGGTCTGCCGATCACCCAGGGGGCCGTCACGGACGGCTTCGACACCGTCGTCGCGTGGGGAGGCGACGGGATGGTCAACGAGGCTGCCGCAGGGCTCGCCGGGACCGACGTGGCCCTCGGGATCCTCCCGGGTGGGTCGACGAACGTGTGCGCGAGGACACTCGGGATCCCGCTCGACATCGTGGCAGCGGCCGGCAACCTCCTACGGTGGCTCGACGAGGACCGCACCAGGCGGATCGGTCTCGGCTCCGCCGGTGGCCGGACGTTCACGTTCGTGTGCGGCCTCGGATTCGACGCCGCGGTGGTGCGAGAGGTCGAGGCACGGTCGGCGCTCAAGCGCACCATCGGTCCGTCGGTCTACCTCTTCGGGGCGGTCGCGACGTTCCGCAACTTCGACCGTCACCAGCCCCAGTTCCGTCTGCGCTTCGACGACGGCAGCACGTCGCCCCCCTTGTTCCAGGCGTTCGTGTGCAACTCGTCCCCGTACACGTACCTGGGCAACCTGCCCATGGTGATCGTCCCCGAGGCCGGCTACGACCAGCCCCTCGAGATCCTCGGGCTCACCCGCCTGGCGTGGGTGAGCACGATCCGCCTCGGCTTGTCGGCGTTCTGGCACCAGCGCTACCTGCGCGCGAGCCCGTACGCGTTCAGGGCGACCGCCGATCACCTGGTGGTCGAGGAGATCGTCCCCTTCGACGTACATCAGGACGCCGAGTACCGCGGGAAGCGGGATTCGCTCGAGATCTCGTGGATGCCCGAGTGCCTGTCGGTCTACTGCGGGCAGGGCAGTTCCGGCACGGTCAGGGGACGGCGGGGTTGATCCGGAACACGTAGGTCGTGTCGTCGTGAGCGACGAGCGTGAAGACGTCTGGTCTGCTCAGGGCGAACTCGACGTCCCGGGGATTGATGACGTCGTCGCGCACGCGGAGGTCCGTGGCGAGGCGGTCGATCTCGTCCTGGGAGACCGGGAGCTCGTCCTTGGAGCCGAGTGGCTGGGCATCGCGGGCCACGAAGTACTCGACGCCGTGCTCGCGCATGAACGCGACGAGGGCTTCGGCGTTGGCGAAGGGCTTGCCGACGCCCGGGGACGGCTGGTCCTCGTTCGGTCCTGCGGTGTTCTCGTCGAGTGCGGCGAGCACGGTGTTCTGCAGGCGCTCACCGTAGAGCGGCCACGCCCACGGCCAGTTGGAGAAGGCCACGACGAAGCCGTCGGGGCGATCGGCCTCGACGTCGTGGATGACGTCGAAAGCGACGTCCTGTTCGGGGGGGAAGAAGTCGTAACGTCGGTCCGTGCTCGCGATCCACGAAGCCAGTGCCCCTGCTACTGCCGCGACGACCACGAGGGCGCCGACAACCGCCCATCCTCTGTCCGAGACGAGGGGGACACGCCTCAGGAGGCGCACCACGGCCCATGCGCCTGCGGTCCCCGCGATGCCGAGTCCGAGGCCGACGAGCATCGTCGGGGGCGAGAGCCCGCCGCCGCTCGGGAGCACACCCACCAGGGCAAGACCGGCGTCCACGACGTTGGCCGCCAGGATGCCTGCCCCCAGCCAGAGGCCCCAGCGCGGCCGTAGCCGCGAGGCAACGCACACGATGCCGATCGTGGCGGTCGCCAGGAACGGGAAGCCGTAACGGATGTTGGGTGGGAACCAGGCCGGGTACCCCATCGGTCCACCGGCAGAAGTCGGCGCCACCACGTACGAGGCGAGCAACAGCAGCGGCACGATCCAGCACACGACGAGGAGCTGTCCGGCCGGAGCGAGCTTGGATCGGCGCCACCAGATGACGAGTGGGACGACCACCATGGCGACCACGGCCAGGATCCCGGCCACCCAGGTGCTTGCCACCCACGAGGCAAGGATCCACGGGTGCGGGTTCAGGTCGAGGACGTAGTCGAGGATCGTGATGTTGAGCTTGTCGATGTCGAGAGGCATCCATGCGCCCGGGAGTCCGGCCACGCTCCCGGGGAAGAGAGGGTTACCCGCGATCCAGTAGTTGCGGATGTAGAAGTAGGCGCCGCCGATCGCTACAGCGGCGGCCGCCGTCGCGATCGTCTTGGCAGCGGTCGCGGCGCCTATGTGTCGTTTGCGGACCGCGACGACCACCACTCCGGCGAAGAGTCCACCGAGGAGGATCACACCGGGGAGCGCAACGAACTTGGTGCCCGCTGCTATCCCGGCCGCAGCGCCTGCCAGGGCGGCATCGGTGACGTTGGGTGACTGCCACCAGGCGAGACCGAAGTAGACGGCGAGGAGGAGGAACGCGGCTACGAGGAGGTCCACCTGTCCCGACCGCAGTTGGGACCCCCAGATCACCGGGATGGACAGGACCGCGAGGGCGGCCAGCAGGCCGGTGACGAGGCCGGCACCGAGGCGCCTGCACAGTCCGATCACCGTCGCAGCCGTGAGTCCGAACGTCGCCCAACTCACCAGTGAGATCAGGAAGTCCTGGTGGAACCATGCGACGGTCCAGTGCTCGAGCAGCTCACCGTTGGCGGGGTAGAACCACGGCTCGATCCCCACGGAGAACACCTTCGGGGTCGTCAGGTTGCCGACGTCGAGCCAGTGCGCCACCAGCGGGTAGTGATATTGAAGGGTGTCGAGGCCGGTGGCGGGGCGCCCGAGGCACACGGCAAGCAGACCGGCTCCCACGGCCGCGACGGCGAGGGTCGGCCACGTACCGAGCGGCCAGCGGAGCGGCACCACACGGCCGGGTCCGGCACTCCCGCGTAGCAGCAGCCCGCTGGCGACGGCCACGATGATCACGGCGAGGGTCGTCGGTCCGCGCCGCATCAAACCGAACGTGCCCAGCACCTCGTCGACGACGACGACCTCGGTTACGGCGATGACCCCGACGGCGAGCACTCGTGACCACGGCCGCTCCGGGTACAGGCGTCGTGCCCACATGCCTGCGGTGGCGAGAACGGCCGCGCTGGCGAGCACGAAGATCACGTAGTCGACGACGATCACGAGCCAAGGGATACCAGATAACCCGATGGGTGAATCAGCCGCCGAGCATCTCCTGGACTGCCGACGCCACCTCGTCCTCGAACGGCCGGTTGGCAGCGAAGTGGGAGTTGCCCTCGACCATCAGGTCGCGGACCCACCAGAAGCCGTACACACCGAAGCTCGCGACTGTGGCGACGATGCGGCCCGCGGCGTTGTGGCGGCCGACCACACGTTCGGGGTCGGCGACGGCGACAAGGGGCCGGTCGAGTCGGGCGAAAGCGAACGCGAGGTCGGCTTCGATCGCCACCTCCGCCGCGTCGTGCGCGATCAGGTCACGGTTGAGCAGAACTGCCGCGACGATGCCGGTCACACCGAAGGACACCATGGAGAGCAGAAGCCATATCACGGGGTCGCGGAAGTCCCGTGTCGACTGGCGCAGCGACTCGAGGCCCGTGCCGATCCGCTCGAAGTACGGCCTGAGCTCCTCTGCCGATCCGCGTAGCTGCGCCTCCTCCCACGCGAACGAGGCTGCCGCGTCGAGGAACTCGAGACGGCGCACGTTGTGATCGCGGCTGCGACGCACGAGCTGGTAGAGCACGTAGAACGCGTAGATGCCGACGGTGAGCACGACCCAGCCGAACGCGGTCCAGAAGTCGAAGACGTAGTCGGTCCGGGGGCGGAGCTGCCAGGCTCGCCGCAGCCGGTCGGCCGAGTCGGAGGGGACCGCAGGATCCTGGCCCGGTTGCATGGCGGCGCAGTTTAGGTCGGTCCTGGGCACGCACCCCGGCACGGAGCCTGTGGCGAATGGACCCAGGCTGAGTTGCGGTGGCGTGGGTGTTCGGGTTCCGACCGGCCTCCTTGTCACCTTTGCGACGCCGTGTTAGAACGTCCGGCGGCACTCGGACTGGGAGATCGGGAGGCACGTCATGTCCACAGCGGAGAGTCGGCGCCCGCGTCGCGCGTTTCGTCGCACCCTGTTCGCGTTCCTCGTGATGACCACCACCTTCGTGGGACTCGAAGCCCACGCCGGCTCCGGTGCCGCTGTTCGCGGTGCGGATCCCGCAGCTGCGGCGACGCGGAGTGACGCCGGGACCGAATTGGTCGGCATCGATCTCGAGACGACCACCGCCGGCGACACCGTGACAGTTGCCGTCGACGTCATCGCTGCAAGCGCGACCACGTTCACCGTGGTGCCCACCGCCGGCATCACGACAAGCGCCATGCCGACGACACTCGACCCCGACGGCGGTGTCGACTCGACCGTCTCGCTGACCGTCAGCCCGGAAGCCGTTGGACAGGTCCAGTTCGCCGCGATGGACTCCGCGAGCCACACCGGCGTGGAGACCCTGTACGTGCACGAGCACGCTGGCACCGTCTACACCAACGACCACTCGGCTACGGAAATCGAACGGGCCGTGCTGGATGCCAGACTCGACGCCGGCGAGCTCACCGAGGAACAGCATCAGGATGCGGTCGGCGAGCTCGTCGGCGGGGGCGCCCTCGAAGAGAGAGGGGCTGCGGCTGCGCTGAGCTGCAGCGGCGTATGCATCTCGGGCTCCATCCGGTGGACCGACGTCGCCGGTGGCGTCCATCCGGTGCGGCGTGCCCCCGTCGAGATCCGCGACGCGGAGACGTGGCCGCTGTCCGACGACGTGGTGACCACCGTCACGACCGACGAGGACGGCAACTACTCCGCCGCGGTGGACAACGACGACGGCCTCCTGCAGGGCGGTCGTGACATATACATCCGGGCGAAGGCGGAGGGCCCCGGCTTCACCTCCGACAAGCACATCGACAGCTCGACCACCGACGACGTCTCCACGGGTACGTCGCTCACGCTGTCGCTCACAGCGCGCAACGACGACGAGGACCACCGGGCGTTCTCGATACAGGCGGGGCTGGTTTGGGGGCTCGACTACGTCGAGCAGGTGCGCGGGTCTCGCTTCGAGGAATTCGAGGTGCAGTTCCCGACCGATGGCTCGTACTACAGCGGCGGTGCTCTCCACATCGACGACGACGACCCGTTCGACTGGGACGTGATCCTGCACGAGTACGGCCACTACATCCAGGATCAGATGGACATCACGGACAGCCCCGGGGGGCCCCACTACTGGAACTCCAACCTCGCCGAGGACAACCAGCCCGAAGGCCACCCGCCCTACGGCAAGGACGACGGAACGCGCATGGCGTGGGGCGAGGGTTGGCCCACCTACTTCGCGGTCAGCGGACTGCAACGGATCGGTGCATCCGCCAGCGGCGTGCCCCATGTCGGAAACGACTCCTACGACGACCGCCGGCTCGATGACAGCGCCAATATCGTGGAGTCCCTCGAACCGGTGAGCGGCAAGGCCGGCGAGGACAACGAGGTCACCACCGCCGAGATCATGTACGACCTCTTCGACGGCGCTTCGGGTGCGGAGTCAAAGGACCACGCGCAGTTCAGCGACCGATCGCTGTGGGCCACCCTGGATGCGGCGGATCCGGGCTCGCTGTCCGCGGCTTACGACGCGTTGAAGTCGCTCGGGGACAACGACGTGAACTGCGTCTTCTCCCTCAACGGCGTCGCTCCCGACATGGCAGGCGCGGAACGTGAGATCGTGGCGAAGGACTCCCCGCCGCCGACGATCACATGGACACCCGGTGGCGGCGGACCGGCATTCCGGAGCAACTCCTTCACGGTGCGCTTCACCGACGCCGGTGGCTCACGGACGCTGCTCGAGACGCCCGCGCAGACAACCACCTCGTTCACACCAACGGCGGCCCAGTGGGAGGACATCACGAACCGCTCCGCCGGCATCGTGGACGTGACCGTCACAGGCCGACAGACCGACTCGCCCGAGACCGGGCCCTACACGAGCTGCCGCAAACGTTTCGTGTCCCGCTCGGTGGACCTCGCCATCGTCGTCGACACGACCGGCTCGATGTGGGACGACATAGACGCCGTGAAGGCCGCTGCAACCGACATCACCAGCACGTTGCTACAGGGCGACGTCGACGCCCACATCGCGGTGGTCGACTACAAGGACGACGGCGACGCGTACCAGGCTCGTGTCGACGTCGGCCTGACCGCGGATGCCGGCGCAGTCGTCGGCGCCATCGACTCGCTGTACGCGGACGGCGGGGGAGACACCCCCGAGTCGGTGTACTCGGGCGTCATGACCGCACTGGGTCTCGGGTTCCGCACCGATGTCGACAAGAAGGCAGTGATCGTCATGGGTGACGCTCCTGCCAAGGACCCCGAGCCGGTGACCGGCTACACACTCGCTGCGGTACTCTCCGCAGCAGCCGACGGCGGCATCGATGTGTCCTCTGCCCCCGACGGGCCAGCGCGCGCGGCTCCCGCTGCCGGCACTGCCGCGACAGCCGCCCATGGCGCCCCGGTGTCGATCTACTCAGTGGTCATCGGCGGCGACCCGAGCGCGCTCGCGTCGCTCGGCGCGTTGGCGCTGGGATCGGGAGGCTCCACGTTCGAAGTGTCGTCAGCCTCGGGGGTGGTCGGTGCCATCCTCGACTCCATCGACGAGATCTTCAAGCGGCCGGTCGCCCTACCCGGTGGCCCTTACTCCGGATATGTCGGTTCAGCGGTGAACTTCGACGGCTCTGCGTCTTTCGACCCGGACGGCACGCTCGTGGACTTCGAGTGGGACTTCGACGCCGACGGCACCTTCGATGCCGGCGGGTCCACCCCCACCGCCACCCACACCTACGCAGCGCCCTACTCCGGCAACGTCGTCCTGCGGGTAACCGACGAGTCCGGCCAGACCGCGACCGGGCGCGCCGCCGTGGAGGTGGTGCCCGCACCGGTGTCGACCGCGCGAGCGCGGATCATCGCAGTGCGCGACGCCATCCGGTCCGCACCGGCGACGTCTTGGCGCGGTGCTGCGCTGTCCGCCCTCCGCATTGCGTCGGCTCCTCGGCTGTGGGTCGACGACGACCATCTCCGCCCGCTCCTCGGGCACATGACGTTCTCGGGTATCGAGATGGCGGACGCGACACTTGCGAAGGGAAGGGCCGGCGCGAGGCCCTGGCGCGTGGAGCTCGCGACCGCCGCCCAGCGGATCGCGGGGCTGCAGATCGACGCCGCCCGTCCGAGCTTCGGACCCAAGAAGCTGGCCCTCGCCAGAGCAGCCAAGGCAAGGGGCGACATGCTTCTCGCTTGGGGCAACACGCGTGCAGCACTCGTGGCGTTCCACACCGCTTGGGCCTTGGCCAGTTGACCTGCTCTGCGCGCGACATGTCGCGCACGCTGGTTTCACGAAGAGGGCGGATGCTGATCACGGCGGTCGCATCCGTGCTGGCGTTGGGGGCCGTCGCGTGCTCCGGCGGCGGGAGCGGGTCGATGACGACGACCGTGGGCGGCTCCGGTTCCTCTGGATCAGGAAAGCCCACGGCATCGCTCGATGTGCGTGCGATGCCGACCGAGGGCCATGTCACCGCCGGCTCGATCGCACGGATCGACGTCGCTGTCTCAGGGCAGACCGGCGCCGCGGCGAACGTGAGCGCGACCGCTACGCCGGTTGCCGTAGTGAGCGGGAATGCCCCCACGTTCGGTGTGGGCGCCACGAGCTCGGGAGACGGGAGGGTCACGTTCATGGCAACCGAGGGTGGCACCACCGTGGAGCAGGTGCTCTACCTCTCCGCGGACGACAACGACATCTTCTGGTCGACCCTCGGCCACAACGCCGCTGCCAAGGCGCTGCTGGACGCCCGTCTTGCCCGGAAGGCGATCACGGCCGAACAGTACGAGAAGGACCTGGAGCTGCTCGAGGGCGGCGGCGCCGACGAATCGAAGACGGTCGACCGCTGACCGGTCCCGTGGATCGCATCATCGCGGCGACACGACGGCGACGGCGGTGTCGCTGAGCTGTCCCCTGGTCACCAAGGACCGGGGCACTACGAGCCTTCGATACCCTGGCCATCATCTGGTGACGCCCCCCGGTAGATCGGGGGCGGAATCGTGCCGAACCTAGAGTGGCCGCATCGAACCCGTGTCGGCCGACGAGCACCACATGCGCCGGGCCTTGGAGCTCGCGGCAAGGGCGCGCGGCGACACCGCTCCCAACCCGATGGTCGGGTCCGTCGTGGTCGACGGATCCGGAACGGTCGTGGGTGAGGGCTGGCACGAGGCGGCGGGCGAAGCCCACGCCGAGGTCGTCGCTCTGGAGGCGGCGGGGGAGCGGGCCCGCTCCGCGACGCTGTACGTGACGCTCGAACCGTGCACCCACCACGGCCGTACCCCGCCATGCGTGGACGCGGTGCTCGCCGCGGGCGTCAGTAGGGTGGTCGTCGCCCAGTCCGATCCCGACCCGCGTGTCGCCGGCTCGGGCGTGGTCGCGTTGCGGAGAGCCGGTGTCGCCGTGACCGAGGGTGTGTGCCGCGGTCCCGCCGAGGCCCAGCTCCGCGCCTACCGCCACCACCGGAGGACGGGGCGCCCGCTCGTCGTCCTGAAGACCGCGGTCACCGTGGACGGGGCGACGGCCGCGCCCGACGGCACCTCGCAGTGGATAACCGGGGTGGAGGCACGCGCCGACGCACACGAGCTGCGCCGCGAGAGCGACGCCGTGTTGGTGGGCAGCGGCACGGTCCTCGTGGACGACCCGCGCCTGGATGTGCGCACCGAACCCCCACCGCGCTGCCAGCCGCTTCGCGTGGTGGCCGACGCGCGCGGCCGGACGCCAACGGGAGCGGCTCTCTTCGGCGTGGGCGGTGCGCTCCTCGTGGCGACGACCGCGAACGCGTCAGCGCAGGTGGTCGCCGCTTGGCAGGGCGCCGGTGCCGAGGTGGTGGTCCTCTCCCGGGGCATGGACGGTGGTGTCGACCTCGGCGAGCTCGTCGACCAATTGGGCGACCGCGGCGTCCTGCAGCTCATGGTGGAGGGCGGGCGCAATCTGGCAGGCGCCGTACTGCGTGCCGGACTCGTCGACCGACTCGTCGTCTACGTGGGTGCGGTCACCGCCGGAGGAGACGACGCGGCAACAGCGTTCGCGGGACCGGCCGCGCGCACAGTCGACGCGTTCACCCGCTGGCGGCTGGACGACGTCACTCGCTTCGGCGACGACGTGCGCCTCGATTACTTCCCCGTATGACCGGCGCGTGGGGCAGAATCGGCAGCATGTTCACGGGAATCGTCGAGGAAGTAGGCCGGGTCGCGGCGATCGAGCACCTCGATCGGGGCGCGCGTCTCGTCGTCGAGTCGGCCCGGGCCGCGAACGGTGCGGAGATCGGCGACTCGATCGCCGTAAACGGGTGCTGCCTGACGGTCACGTCGGTCACCACCGGCGACGCGGGTTTCACGGCCGACGTGATGTCGGAGACACTGCGCGTCACGAGCCTCGGCGCCCTCGAACCCGGGAGTCCGGTCAACCTGGAACGTGCCCTACTGGCGGGGGCGCGACTGGACGGGCATGTCGTGCAGGGCCACGTGGACGCCGTGGGACGCATTCGCAGCCTCGAAGTAGAACCCAACGCCACGACCGTGTGGGTCGACGCACCGCCCGAGGTCCTGCGCTACTGCGTCCCCAAGGGGTCTGTGGCCATCGAGGGCATCTCGCTCACCCTCGTCGACGTGGACGCCGGCGGTCTCGGCGTCTCGATCATCCCCCATACGTGGGAGGCCACGAACCTCGCTACCAAGGTCGTCGGCGACGCCGTCAACCTCGAGGCGGACGTCCTCTCCAAGTACGTCGAGGCCCACGTGCGGAGGCTCGCTGGCGAGCAGGCGGTCGCCGAGTGACCGACACGATCAGCTTCGCGACCATCCCCGAGGCGATCGGTGAGATCGCGGCGGGCCGCATGGTCATAGTCGTCGACGACGCCGACCGCGAGAACGAGGGCGACCTCGTGTGCGCTGCCGACCTCTGCAGTGCCGAGCACGTGAACTTCATGGCGACCCACGGACGCGGCCTGATCTGCACACCGATGACGGGTGAGCGCCTCGACGAGCTCCGCATCCCTCAGATGGTCACCGACAACACCGACAGCCACGGCACTGCGTTCTGCGTTGCCGTCGACCACGTCGACAACTCCACCGGGATATCCGCGCTCGACCGGGCCCGCACGATCCAGGCGCTCGTCGACCCGCGCAGCGTGCCGGGCGACTTCCGCCGGCCCGGCCACACCTTCCCCTTGCGGTACCGCGAAGGTGGGGTCCTGCGCCGTGCGGGCCACACGGAGGCGTCGGTCGACATGGCGAAGATGGCCGGACGCATGCCGGCCGCGGTCATCTGCGAGATCATGCACCCCGACGGGACGATGAGCCGGCTGCCCGACCTCTCCGTCTTCGCTGCCGAACACCACCTCGCGATGTGCACCATCGCCGATCTCATCAAGTTCCGGCGCCAGTCCGAGCGGCTCGTGGCGCGAACGGGCGACGCGACCGTGCACACCGAGTACGGGCCCTTCAGGGCGGTGAGCTACCGCAGCGTGCTCGACGGCATCGAGCACCTGGCGCTCGTGCGCGGCGACGTCGTGAACGCACCGGGCGCGCTCGTGCGCGTCCACAGCGAGTGTCTCACGGGCGACGTGTTCGGGAGCAAGCGCTGCGATTGCGGCCAGCAGTTCCGTGAGGCGCTGCGGCGCATAGCGGAGGACGGCACCGGCGTGCTGCTCTACTTCCGCGGACACGAGGGCCGCGGCATCGGCCTGATGCACAAGCTCAGGGCGTACGCCCTCCAGGAGCAGGGCCGCGACACCGTCGAGGCCAACATCGAGCTCGGCTTCGCGCCCGACCAGCGTGACTACGGCATCGGGGCGCAGATCCTGGTCGATCTCGGAGTGCGCAGCATGCGCCTGTTGACCAACAACCCGCGCAAGCGTGCCGGTATCGAGGGCTACGGCCTCCAGATCGTGGGGCGCGAGCCACTGATGACCACCCCGAATCCCGAGAACATCCGCTACCTCCAGGCGAAGCAGGCCAAGCTCGGCCATCTCCTCGACGGCTACGACGGCTACGACGGCTACGATGACGCCGCTCGAGAGGAGTAGCCGGTGCAGGTGATCGAAGGCATGTTGAGCGGCGACGGGCTGCGTGTCGGGATCGTCGCGTCACGGTTCAACTCCGCGATCGTCGAGCGACTCGTCGACGGTGCCGCCGACACGCTGCGTCGGCACGGAGTCGGCGACACCGACATCACGCTCGTGTGGGCGCCGGGGGCCTTCGAGTTGCCGGTGCTCGCCCTCGAGCTCGCCGAGACGGGCGCAGTCGACGCGGTCGTCTGCCTCGGTGCGGTGATCCGCGGGGCCACGGATCACTACGCGTACGTCGCAGGCGAGGCCGCCAAGGGCGTCGCCGACGTCGCTCGTGCCACCCGCGTACCGGTGATCTTCGGGATCCTGACTACCGACACGATCGAGCAGGCCGTCGAGCGGGCCGGCACGAAGGCCGGGAACAAGGGCGCCGACTGCGCCCTGTCCGCGATCGAGTCGGTGAACGTCCTACGGGAGATCCGCCGCCTCGCCAAGCCCTGACCTCCACCAGCCATCCTTGCCACGGAGTACGAAATGACATCGGAGACCGCCGACGCGCGCCTGCGCATCGTCATCCCCAAGGGGAGCCTCGAGGCCAAGACGTTGCAGCTCTTCGAGGACGCGGACCTGGCGGTACTGCGCTCTTCGGACCGCGAGTACCGCGCCCAGATCGACGATCCCCGCATCGAGGAGGTGCGCATCCTGCGTCCCCAGGAGATCGGCCGTTACGTCGAGGAGGGCATCTTCGACGTCGGCATCACCGGCCGCGACTGGATCGAGGAGTGGCAGTCCGACGTGGTCACGGTCACCGAGCTGCCTTTCAGTCGCGCGACCCCGCGGCCGACGCGCACGGTGCTCGCGGTGCCGCACGACTCGGGGATCGAGGAGGCAGCGGACCTCCCCGACGGCGCCAAGATCTCGACCGAGTTCCCCGAGATGACACGGCGCTTCTTCGACTCGATCGGCAAGCCGGTCCGCATCTACATGAGCTACGGCGCCACCGAGGCCAAGGTTCCCGACATCGTCGACGCGATCGTCGACATCACCGAGACGGGTTCGTCGCTGCGCAAGGCCGGGATGGTGATCGTGCACGAGCTCTGCCGCAGCTACCCCGAGCTCGTCGCCAACAAGGTCGCATGGGCGGATGCCGGCAAGCGGCGCGCGATCGAGGAGATCACGATCCTGCTGCGCGGCGCCATGGACGCCAGGGGCAAGGTCCTCCTCAAGCTCAACGTCGGCACCGGTGCGCTCGAGGACGTCCTGGCTGCGCTCCCGTCGATGAAGTCACCGACGGTCAACGAGCTCGCGCACTCCTCCGGCTACGCGGTGGAGACGATCGTGGCCAAGGCCGAGATCAACACGCTGATCCCGATGCTGAAGGCGTCGGGCGCCACCGACCTCGTCGAGGTCCCCGTCACCAAGATCGTCCCCTAACGCGGGCGGCCGGAGCGCCCGCAAGGCCAAGTCCTCCCAAACGCGGGCAGTTCATGCCGTCAGCGGGTCAAGTTGCCCGCTTTCGGACGGGCCCCCCTCCCAAACGCGGGCAGTTCATGCCGTCAGCGGGTCAAGTTGCCCGCGTTCGGCGTCGGGCGGTATCCCTAACGCCCCGGGGGCTTGGAGAACAGACCGGCCAAACCCGGGGGCTTGGAGAAGAGAAGCGCCCCTGGGGGTCACTTTCCTTCTCCAACCCCGGGACTTTGGCCGGATCCTTCTCCAAGGTCGCTCCCACCTCGCTCCCACCGAGGGACCCCCGGGACCGATCCCCCGGGGGTGCTACCCGGCCGCGAGGAACTCGAGGACGTAGGGGCCGATGACGTCGAGGGGCGGGACGTCGGGGAGCAGCTCGCCGCCGAGGGCCTGCAGGAGCCCGAGGGCCCGGCCCCACATCACGACCCCGTTGGGGAGCTGGAACGAGTGGATGTCCCTCATCTGGCGTCGTGTCTCGGCGAAGTAGGCCGAGAAGTCCATGTCGGCGACCTCGTTGGGTGCGACGTTCCAAAAACGCGGGTCGAACTGGATCCGGGCGACCTCGCGGATCTTGTCGATCTCCTCGTCCGCCACGAAACCGGCGTCGACCATCGACTGCGCGTAGGCGTCGACGTCGCGTGCGACGACGGCGACGATGTTGCGCCGGATCGCGTCCCTCACGGCGGGGTCGATCCGCTTGTTCATCCCGAAGTCGAGGATCACGATCCGGCCGTCCGCGTCCACGAAGAGGTTGCCCGGATGCGGGTCGGCATGGAACACGCCGTCGCGGAAGATCTGGTGCATGAACAACCGCGCACACAGGCGGGCGGTCTCGTCGACGTCGAGGCCGGCCGCTTCGAGCTCCTCGCGGTGGGTGATCTTGATGCCGGGCGTGTACTCCATGGTCAGCACGCGCCGGGTCGTGAAGTCCCAGTAGACCTCCGGGATGACGTAGCGGTCCTCGAACTCGGGCACGGCCGCGAGGTTCGCGGCAACCACCTCGGACGTGCGCCCCTCTTGGAGGTAGTCCATCTCGCCCTCGATCGACTCGAGCAGCTCGGCGAAGAGCTTGCGGGTGTCCACGTAGGTGAAGAAGTTGAACACCCACAGCCCGAAGCGGGTCACGGCCATGTCGACCGCGAGCGCCTTCTCGATCCCGGGGTACTGGACCTTCACGGCGACCTCGCGGCCGTCCCTGAGCACGCCGTAGTGCACCTGACCGATCGACGCTGCCGCGATCGGGTCGGGGTCGAAGTTGGCGAAGACGTCCTCGGGCGCGCGGCCGAGCTCGGCGGTGATCTGGGACCTGACCTCGTCGTAGGGATGCGGCGCCACGCGGTCCTGGAGCTTGGACAGCTCGTCGGTGATCTCGTGGGGTACGAGGTCCGAGCGCAGGCTGCCGAGCTGGCCGATCTTGATCAAGCCGCCCTTGGAGCGTTCGGCGGCGCGCACGAACGTGCGTCCGAAGCCGGTGCAGAGCCAGCCGAGCACGCGTCTCGACAGCCGGTCGCGCTTGTGCAGCGAGACCGCGACGAAGACGACGAACGCGAAGGCGAGCAGGAACAGGCCGATGACGGCGCGAACCGCGAGCTCCGCACGCGATGCCTCCGGTGCGCGAAGACGTGGTCGTGACGCCATCACGTCTCGGCGGCGCCCACCGCGTCGGAGCCGCTGTCGTCACCTCCGCCCGTCCCGCCCGCGTCGCCGGCCCGCCGGCCGGCAGCCTCGGCCTCGAGGCGGGTGGCCTCGACGAACATCATTTGCACCTGGCTGAGAACATCACGGAGCTGGGGAGCCGCAGCTCCCACGCGGTCCCCGGCGGCGTCGACGACCGCCGTGAGCACGTCGAGAGCGAGCTGGGACTCCTCGAGCTCGCCGGGGGCGAGGTGGAGCTGGGCCACGGTCAGCAAGGTCGACGCGTACTGCAGCACGATCGATCCCACCGGGACCTGGGCGAGCATCTCGAGCTCCGCCTTCAGCGCTTCTTCGGTGGGCATTCCGGGTTCGCCCGCCCCGTCGGGCCCGGGGCCCCCGGCCGCGGGCGGCCTGCTCCCTGGGCTGGGTGCCGGCCCGGAAGGTTCGTGCGCGTGCTCCTGGGCGGACCCCACGGGGACCTCACCACCGGGCGTCCACAGCTTCTTCTCCATGCGATCTCCTCGGGCCGTGCTCTCTATACTCGCGGAACCCGTGACCGGCCTCTACGGACGGTGCGGGCCAAGGAGGGGAGCCTCCGGTCGCAGCGTAGGCGAACGACCGCCCCTCACCTCCGGGGACCGCTCGCGGGGTCGGTGGCAGTCCGCGTTCGGGCGCGGCTGCGGCGGCGTCGACGGGATCCTCGGTGGGGAGGTACCGAGGACCTAGCGACCAGGAGGCGCCGACCATCGCACGACCACGGCCCAAGCCACGCGACGACCGTGCAAACCTTCCACGCGTGAACGACCGCATCCGGGTGCGCGAGGTGCGCCTCGTGTCCGCGGACGGCGAGCAGCTCGGGATCAAGACCAGCCAGGAGGCGCTGTCGATGGCGCGAGCGGCGGGTCTCGACCTCGTCGAGGTGGCGGCCAACGCGAGCCCACCGGTCTGCCGCATCATGGACTGGGGCAAGCACAAGTACGAGCAGGACCAGCGCGCCAAGGAAGCCAAGCGCAAGCAGTCCCAGGTCGTCGTGAAGGAGATGAAGTTCAGGCCCAAGATCGACGTCCACGACTACGAGACAAAGAAGAAGCACGTCGTGCGCTTCCTCGAGGAGGGCTCCAAGGTCAAGATCACGATCATGTTCCGCGGCCGCGAGATGAGCCACACCGAGCTCGGTCGCAAGATCCTCGACCAGCTCGCCGAGGACCTGAGCGAGCTCGCGACACCGGAGTCGATGCCCAAGCTCGACGGCCGCAACATGCTCATGGTCCTCGCGCCTCTCTCGAAGGAGCCCAAGGTCCAGCACAAGCGTGGCAGCGCCAAGGGCAAGGGCAAGGGCAAGTCGAGGCGCGGGCCTGACAGGACCGAGTCGTCCGTGGACGTCGACGCGGAGGTGGAGGCCCTCAACGCGGCAGCCGAGGCCGATGCCGAGGCCTTGGACGACGTCGAGGCCGGAGCCGGCACCGGCACCGGCACCGACGACGCCGATCTCGGTGAAGGCGAGACCGTTGCCGAGGCGGACCTCGAGGAGACAGCCGAGGCGGGCGTGGAAGCCGGCGAGAGCTGACCCGAAGGACAACACGAGACACTCCCAGGAGGCGAGATGCCCAAGATGAAGACCCACAGCGGTGCTGCCAAGCGGTTCAAGCGCACCGCGACCGGCAAGCTGAGGCGCATGAAGGCCTATCACGGCCACAACACCGGCAAGAAGAACCGGCGCCAGCTCCGCCGGCTCAGCTCGCCCGCTCTCGTGTCCAAGGCGGACGCGCCCGCAGTCAACCGGATGCTCGGCGGCTGAGGCAGCACTCCGCAGATTTCCGACCACCCAAGGAGAAGCCATGGCACGCGTGAAGCGTTCCGTGCACGCGAAGAAGAAGCGCCGTGAGGTACTGCACTCCGCACGCGGCTACTACGGGCAGAAGCGCGTCAGCTACCGCAAGGCACGCGAGCAGCTGCTCAAGTCGCTGACGTACTCGTACCGCGACCGGCGCGCCAAGAAGGGCGAGTTCCGCAAGCTGTGGATCACCCGGATCAACGCCGGCGCCCGCCAGCACGGCCTGACTTACTCGCGGTTGATCCACGGCCTCAAGCTCGCCGAGATCGACGTCGATCGCAAGATCCTCGCCGATCTCGCCGTGAGCGAGCCGGACACGTTCGCGGCTGTCTGCGACGTGGCGTCACAGGCCCTCGACGGCGCGACCGTCGAGGCCTGAGAGGTACGAAGCCGCCCTGCATTCCGTAACGTCGACCCGCAACCCCGGAGTCCGCGTCGCCATGAGGTTGCGCCGCGGCAAGGAGCGGGCTCGCCAGGGGATGATCCTCCTCGAGGGCCCGCGGCTCGTGCGCGCTGCCCGTGACGCCGGGGTGGAGCTCGAAGCTGTCTACGTGACCGACCCCGCCGACGTCCTCGCCCACGGTGTGGCGCATGCGGCGGTCGTGCCCGACGAGCTGATCGCGCAGATGGCGACCACCGAGCATCCCCAGGGCGTCGTCGCGGTGGCACGATGGCGCGCCGGGAAGGCAGTGCCCGACGGCGCACGGCGAGTCCTCGTGCTCGCCGGGATCTCCGACCCGGGCAACGCCGGCACGCTGGTCCGCTCTGCCGCCGCGTTCGGATGGGATGCCGTCGTGTTCACCCGGGGGAGCTGCGACCCGACCAACCCGAAGGCTCTGCGTGCGTCTGCCGGTGCGATGTTCGCCACGACCGTCGTCGCCGGTGCAGATCCCGTGGGTCTCGCGGTCGAGCTCGGCGGCGCAGGCTTCGTGGGGCTCGCGGCGTCCACCCGGGGCGGCGTCCCCCCCGATGCCGTCGACCGGTCGGCGCCGATCGCTGTCTTCGTGGGTTCGGAGGCCCACGGTCTCGACCGCGACCTCGTGGACGTGCTCGCCGCCGAGGTGACCGTGCCCACGCCCGGTGCCGTCGAATCCCTGAACGCCGCTGCTGCCGGGGCTGTGCTCACCTACGCGCTGGCCGAGCGCGGGTAGCGTTCTCGGCCGTGCACGCGCTGCCGGACTCACGTGCTCTCGCCGCGTCGGGCGCGCCCGACGCCCTCGTGTCGTTGGACGTGCGCTGTCGTGTCGTCGGGGTCAACGCCGAGTTCGCACGCCTCCTGGGCGTCGACGCATCCGCGGTTGTCGGTGCCGACTTCCGCACCCTCGTGTGCCCCCGTGAGCCGGAAGGGTCGCCGTGGGGCGGATGGCCGGCTTCGGCGCGGCTTGCCTCCGTGCGTGCGATGCCCGCTGTCGAGCTCGACGTCACCCACGCCGGCGGGCGGACCCTGAAGACCCTTGCAGCCGCCAAGTACGTGCGCAGCGAGGGTGTGTTGGCCGGGGCGGTCCTGAGCCTGCGCGACATCGGTCAGCGGCGCCTGGAGTCGGTCGCCGCGCAAGCAGTCGCGACGGTCAGCCACGAGGTACGCGCCCCGCTGACCGGGGTGCGGGGCTTCGCATCGCTGCTCCTGCGCCGCGGGGACGACCTCGATCCCGCGCAGCGACGCGAGTTGCTGGAGCAGATCGTCGCCGATGCCGAGCGGATGTCACGCCTGGTCGCTGACCTGCTCGACATGAGCCGGCTCGAGGCCGGCAGGGTCACCTACCGGATCGAGCCCGTGGACCTCGCCGCAGCGTGCTCTACGGCGGCCGGCGGGCTCGACGTCTCGGTTACGGTGGCGCCCGAGACGATCGTCGAGGCCGATCGCGACAAGCTGATCCGGATCCTCACGAACCTGGTAGAGAACGCGGTCGCACACGGTGAGGCACCGGTGACGGTCGCCGCCGGCACCGACGGCGAGACGGTCACCGTGGTGGTTGCCGACACGGGCACGATCCCTCCCGAGGTCCTCGGGCGCGTGTTCGCCAAGTTCTGGCACAGGGACGCGTCCGCCGGCGCCAACGGTGCCGGGTCCGGGCTCGGCCTCTACATCGCACGCGAACTCGCGACCGGCATGGGTGCCGCGCTCGCGGTCAGCTCCGACCCCGAGGCGGGAACGCGGTTCACACTGGGACTGCCAAAGGCGCTCGGAGCTCCCTGGTGATCCCTTCGGGGCCCTCCGGCGACCTCGGCTACTCTCGGTCACCGCTCGCAGGGCCGACTACACGAAGGGACGGGGTGGACGCCGATACAGGGCCCGAGACCGAGGCGATCCTCGCCGAGATCGACACCCTCGCCGGCGACGCCGTCGTCGCCATCGGTGCTGCGGTCGACGAAGCGGCGCTCGAGGCTGCCAAGGCGGCCGTCTACGGGCGCAAGTCGCGCCTCACGGAGATCCGCCGTTCGATCGGATCCCTCCCGAAGGCGGCCAAACCCGCGGTCGGGCATGCCCTCAACGCGGTGAACGAGCGCATCGACACTGCGATCGCCGCGCAGGCAGCGGCCTTCGCCGCCGTTGCCGAAAGGCGCCTCCTCGAGTCCGAGACGGCCGACTTGAGCCTCCCCGGGCGCCGCAGCCACATGGGTCACCGCCACGTCCTCACGAAGGTCTTCCAGGAGATCGCAGACGTCTTCGTCGGCATGGGGTACCGCGTCGCCGAGGGCCCCGAGGTCGAGACGGCCTGGTACAGCTTCGACGCGCTCAACATCCCTCCGACCCACCCGGCGCGCCTCGGCATGGACACGATCTACGTGGACCACCCTGTGGGCGCAGCGAGCGCCGCCACGGGGACCGCGGGCGAGGTGCTCCTGCGTCCGCACACTTCGCCGGTGCAGATCCGCCTCATGGAGACCGAGCCGCCGCCGCTTTACTACATCGTCCCGGGTCGTGTGTTCCGCAACGACACGGTGGACGCCACCCACGCGAGCCAGTTCCATCAGATCGAGGGTCTCGCGATCGACAGGGCCCTGAGCTTCGGCGACCTCGCCGGCACCATCGAGCGCTTCTGTCACGAGTACTTCGGTCCCACCTTCGACATCCGTCTCTTCCCTGACTTCTTCCCCTTCACCGAGCCGTCGGCCGGCCTCGAGGTGCGTTGGGGCGACAAGTGGCTCGAGATCGCAGGGTGCGGGATGGTCGACCCGAACGTGCTTGCAGCCGTCGGTCTCGACCCCGAGCAGTGGCAGGGCTTCGCGTGGGGCTTCGGGGTCGAGCGGATCGCGATGCTGCGCTACGGCGTGCCCGACATCCGTTGGTTCACCGACAACGACATCCGCTTCCTCGAACGGTTCACCTAGGAGCGAACCTTGAAGGTCCCCATCTCGTGGCTGCGCGAGCTCGTCGCGGTGCCCGGCGACGTCGACACGGTTGCCACCGTGCTGCAGGACCGCGGCCTCCTGACCGAGGCGATCCACCGCCCGGTCTCCCTCGACGGCGTGGTCGTCGCTCGCGTCGTGGAGTGCCGCCCGATCGAGGGCGCACGCAGCGTGCAGCTCGTCGTGGTCGACGACGGGGAGGCCGCCACGCGCGAGGTCATGTGCGGGGCGTTCAACTTCGGTCCCGGAGACAAGGTGCCCCTGGCGCTCCCGGGAGCGCGACTCCCCAACGGGATGGAGATCGGCGTACGCACGGTTGCCTCGCTCGGTGTCACCTCCCACGGGATGCTCTGCGCCGAGGACGAGCTCGGCCTCGGCGAGGACCACTCCGGCATCCTCGTGCTCGACAGCGGTGCCGTGGTGGGCGCCCCCGTGTCGGGGGCCCTCGGTCTCGACGAGACGGTCCTCGAGCTCGAGATCACGCCGAACCGGCCCGACTGCATGGCGATGGTCGGCGTCGCTCGTGAGGCCGGTGCCGCGTTCGGGATCGAGCACGAACGACCACCTGACGACGTCGTCACGTCGGGTCCCGACGCCGCCGCGCTCGTGACGATCCGCGTCGAGGACCCCGAGCGCTGCCCGCGCTATGCCGGACTCGTCGTCGAGGAGCTCCGGATCGGACCCTCGCCCGCATGGCTCGCGCGCCGCCTCCTCGCCGCAGGCGTCCGGCCGATCAACAACGTCGTCGACGTCACCAACTACGTCATGCTCGAGACCGGCCAGCCCCTGCACGCCTTCGACCTCGACCACCTCGGCGGCGCCACCGTCGTCGTGCGCACCGCAGCCGCAGGCGAGAGGATCACGACACTCGACGGCCAGGAGCGCACCTGTGCCGCGACCGACCTTCTCATCTGCGACGGAGACGGCCCCGTCGCGCTCGCGGGCGTCATGGGAGGCCTCGAGTCCGAGGTCGTCGACACGACCACGAGGGTGCTGATCGAGTCGGCCAACTTCGCGGCACCTTCGGTGCTGGTCACGTCCAAGCGCTTGGGCCTGCGCAGCGAGGCGAGTGCCCGCTTCGAGCGCGGTGTCGACCCGGGTGGGTGCGTGCGCGCTGCGCGGCGTGCGGCGCGGCTGCTCTCCGAGGTCGCCGGTGGCGTGGTCCGTCCCGGTGTCGTCGACGTCTCCGCGGATACGTTCGCGGGCCGCGACATCTTGCTGCGGCCCGGTAGGGCCAACTCGCTGCTCGGCACCGCACTGGACGCAGCGGAGATGGCCGCACTTCTCGCCCCGATCGAGATCACCACGACGGTGGCGGCGGACGCGACGCTGCACTGCCGTGTCCCGAGTTTCCGGGTGGACCTGGAGCGCGAGATCGACCTCGTCGAGGAAGTCGCACGCCTCCACGGGTACAACCGCATAGACCGTACGCTGCCGGCGAGCCCCGAACGCGTCGGGGCCCTCGACCCGACCCAGGCCGCCGAACGCAAGCTGCGCGTCGCCCTGCGTGCCGGCGGTCTCGACGAGGCGCTCACGACGTCGTTCGTCTCCGACGCCCTCTACGAGTCGCTCGGTTGGGCGGGCGAGGCGCGCGTCGCCCTCGTCAACCCCCTACGCGAAGAGGACCGGTACTTGCGCACGTCGCTGGTCCCGACGCTGCTCCAGGCAGCGGCGTACAACGTCGCGCGACAGGTGGAGAGCGTGCGCCTCCACGAGCTCGGCGGAGTCGCCGCACCCGCGGAAGCCGACGTGCTCCCCGTGCAGACCTGGCGTGCCGCGCTCGTGTTCTGCGGCTCCGATCTCGAGAACCCGGTCCACACCGGCAGGGGACGGCCCTACGACGTATTCGACGCCAAGGGAGCGGTCGAGCTCGTGGGCGAGGCGCTCGGCATCGCGCTCGCCGTCGCCCCTCCCGGGGAGGGTGTCGTGCCTCCGGGGCTGCACCCGGGCAGGTCGGGGGCGGTGCTGCTCGAGGGAACGCCGATCGGGTGGCTGGGCGAGCTCCACCCACAGGTGGCGGCCGCGCTCGACCTGCCGCGCTCGGTCGCGGTCGCGGAGTTCGACGTGGCGCCGTTGCTCGAGGCGCACCTCGGCAGGCGCGAGCACGCGGGGGTGCTGTCTCCGTTCCCCGCGACGAGCTACGACCTCGCCTTCGTCGTCGACGAAGCGGTTGCGGCCGGCGATCTCGTGGCGACTCTCGAGAGTGCCGGGGGTGCGGTCCTGCGCGACGTGCGGCTCTTCGACGTCTACCGGGGCGACCCCGTGCCGGCCGGTGCCAAGAGCCTCGCGTTGGAGGTGCGCTTCCAGGCGTCCGACCGGACCTTGCGCGACGAGGACGTACGTCCCTTCGTCGAGGCGATGGTTGCCGCCGCCGGTCGCCACCACGGCGCCACCCAACGAGCCTGAGTCGGCTCCTGGGTCAGTCGTCGGCGAAGGTGGCCGGGCGCTTCTCGAAGTTCGCGCGGACGGCCTCGAGCTGGTTCGGGGAGCCGAGGATCGCCCGCTGCACCTGCTCCTCGAGCGCGAAGCCGGCGGCGAGGTCGCTGTCGGCGGCCGCGTCGATCAGGCGCTTGGCGCCGCGCACGGCGGCGGGGTTCCTCGACGCGATGTCCGCCGCCAGCGAGAGTGCCGCCGCGCGTGGGTCTTCGTCGACTCGGGTGACGAGGCCGATCTCGGCGGCCTCCGTGCCGGTGACCTTGCGCCCGGTCCAGGTGAGCTCCTTGAGCAAGTCGGGGCGGACGAGACGGGGGAGGAGCTGCGTGCCGGTCATGTCGGGCACGAGGCCCCAGCGGATCTCCATCACCGACAGCAGTGCGCCCGGCGCCGCGATGCGGATATCGCATGCCGCGGCCATCTGGATGCCACCGCCGTAGCAGTGCCCTGTTATCGCGGCGATGACCGGACGGTCGAGGTCGTACCAGACGTACGCCGCCTGCTGTGCCAGGTTCACGATCGTGGTCTCGTCGCGCCCGCCGAGCAGGTCGACGCCGGCCTCGCCGGAGAGGAAGCTGGGGAAGTCGAGGCCGGAGCAGAACGACGCCCCTTCCCCCGAGAGCACGACGGCGCGGACCGCGCTGTCCGCGGTGAGTGCCGCGGCCACCTCGACGATCCCGAGGAACATCGCTGCGTCGAGCGCGTTGTGCTTGTCCGGTCGGTCGAGGCGCACGTCCGCCACCCCGTCCGAGACCTCGATGCGAACCCGGTCCGACATCGCCACTCCTCGCTCGTCTTCGCGGCGTCGCCAGCGTAGCGAGCGGAGTCACGGGGAAGACGCCCCCAGAACCCGACGTGGGGACGTGAGACGGGTCCACGACCCGCTTTGCGTCCCCACGTCGGGGGGGTGAGTCGACGTGGGGACGTGAGACGGGTCCACGACCCGCTTTGCGTCCCCACGTCGGGTGTGACGGTAACCTCTCCCCAACCATGGACCCCCGGACTGCCTCGTGATCGCCCGGATCGGCGCCGTCGTCGCCCTCGTGTTCGGCCTCGCCGCGGCCGTGATGCCCACGGTGACGGTCCCGCCGCAGGAGGCGTGGCCGCCCCTGGAGATGTCGTGGCGCACCACGAGCCGTAACGGCTCACTGGCCGCGCCCTCGGCGGTGACGGTCGCCTCGAGCCTCGAGTTCACCGACGACGACAACTGGACGTCCGAGATCATCGCCTCCGACGACACCCGCCCCGGAGCGATCCAAGCCGGCGAGCAGACCGTCGTCGAGGACGGCACGGTGCGCTTCCGTCCCTGCGAGGGGTGCGCGGTCGACGAGCGCAAGCGGACCAACGAGGCTATCGCCGCCCAGGTTGGCCCGGGCAGGTACGCGCGCATCGCCGACGATCCGTCGATCGCCAAGACCCCCGTCGATACGCCACTCGGACTCAACCTCGACGCCGTGCACGTCGAGGTGCCCACGCAGTTCCCGTGCGGCGCGGTGTTCGCGGAATGCGCCCCGGGCGCCCCGGGCGCACCGTCTGGGCTTGCCAACGGGAACGTCCCGGCCGTGGAATCGTGGACTTTCGTGATCCTCGACGCCGACCGGGGATCCGCCGTTCCGGTACGCCGTCAGGTGAGGATCGGCGACGTCGCGGTCGAGGACACGATCGTCGACTCACTCCAGATACCCTCCTCCTGAGCTATTGCATAGATATGCAATAGGCTGTATTGTCGCTGCGATGGCATTCGAGACAGCGGTACTGGGTGCGTCCGGATACGTGGGCGCCGAACTCCTCAGGCTCCTCGCCGTCCACCCCGACTTAGACGTCGTCGTCGCAACCGCAGGCACCCAGGCGGGTCGCGACGCTGGCGATCTCTACCCCCATCTCGCCGAGTACGCCGACCTACCGCTCGTGGACATCGCAGACGTGGCCGGAGACGTGGCCAAGTGCCCGGTCGTGTTCTGCGGCCTGCCTCACGGCGAGGCGATGAGGATACTGCCGGGCCTCGACAACGAGCTCGTCGTGGACGCGAGCGCCGACTTCCGCCTCGACGACCCGGCGGAGTACGAGCGTTGGTACGGAATCGCCCACGCTGCGCCCGACCAGCTCGATCGCTGGGTGTTCGGCCTGCCCGAGCTCTTCCGGGAGGACGTGCGCGAGGCCGACCGTATCGCCTCGCCGGGGTGTTACCCGACAGCGGTCGTCCTCGCCGTGGCGCCGCTCGTGTCGGCCGGTCTCGTGAAGGGCACGATCGTGGCGGACTGCTGTTCGGGCACCTCCGGCGCGGGCCGCTCACCCAAGCCGAACCTGCACTTCGCGCACGTGTTCGAGGACCTCCGTGCATATACGGTGGCGGGGCACCGTCATGTCGCCGAGATGGAGATGGCGCTCGGCTCGATCGCCGATCGTGACGTCACGGTGTCGTTCACGCCGCACCTGGCGCCGATGGTGCGCGGGATCCACGCCACTTGCTCCGCCGATGCCGCTCCGGGTGCCACGGCCGAGGCCGTGCGACAGGCCTTCGCCGACCTCTACGACGAGGAGGACTTCGTCGCCCTCGCGTCCGCACCGCCGGGCACCAAGGAGGTGAGGGGGTCCAACGCCGTGCTCGTGCACCCGGTCCTCGACGAGCGTTGCGGCCGTGTGATCGTCACCTGCGTCATCGACAATCTCGTCAAGGGCGCCGCCGGTCAGGCGATCCAGAACGCGAACCTCGCACTCGGACTCGACGAGACCGCGGGACTCCCCTTGGAGGGCCTCTACCCATGACCGGCGTCGGAGCGGCAGCGCCGCAGGGCTGGCTCGCGCAGGGCGTATCGGCGGGGATCAAGCAGGGTGACCGACTCGACGTCGCCGCGTTCGTGTCCGAGTCCCCTGCGACCGCCGCAGCGGTGTTCACGACGAACCTCGTACGCGCCGCCCCCGTCCTGGTGAGCGAGGAGCACCTGAGCGGCCCCGTGTTCCGTGCCGTGGTCGTGTCCTCGGGCAACGCCAACGCTGCCACTGGAGAACCTGGTGTCGCCGTCGCACGGGCGATGTGCGCGGCGGCCGCGTCGGCTGCCGGTTGCGACCCCGCCGAGGTCCTCGTCGCCCAGACGGGGTTGATCGGCGTCCCCCTCGACGTCACGCTCGCGGAAGGCGGAGCCGGTGCCGCGGTGTCCGCGGCGACTCGTGACGGCGGCGCCGCTGCGGCCGAGGCGATGCTGACAACCGACACGATCGCCAAGGTCGCCGTGGAGCGGGTCGGCGACGGCGGCCGGACGTTCACCGTCGGCGGGACGGCCAAGGGTGCCGCGATGCTGGCGCCGTCCATGGCGACGATGCTCGCCGTCGTCACCACCGACGCGAGTGCGACGGCCGCGATCCTCGACTCCGCCTTGCGCTCCGCGATGGACGACTCGTTCCACGCGGTCGTCGTCGACGGGTCTCGTTCCACCAACGACACCGTCTTCCTTCTCGCCAACGGTGCCTCCGGCGCGGAGACGATCGACTCGACGACCCACCACGGCTATCCGGCACTGGCAGCCGCGGTCGCGGCGGTGTGCCGCTCTCTCGCACTGCAGATGGTCCGGGACGCCGAGGGCGCCACCAAGCGCATGAAGGTGACGGTCTCGGGGGCCCGAGACGACGCCGGTGCCCGGACCGGCGCCCGCGCGGTCGTGTCGTCGTTGCTCGTGAAGTGCTCCCTCGCGGGAGCCGACCCCTACTGGGGCAGGGTGCTCTCCGAGCTCGGGGCGTCGGGCATGATCTTCGACCCGGCATGCACCTCGATCGCCTACGGAGGCACGGTGGTCTGCGCCGGCGGCGTGGCGGCCGGCCACGACGCCACCACGGTCGCCGCGCACATGGCGGGCGACGAGATCGTCATCGATGCCGTCGTCGGCGACGGTCCTGGCACCGCGACCATGTGGGGCTGCGACCTCACCCACGCGTACGTCGACGAGAACACGGGGACGTCGTGACGCTCACACGCGTGACCACAGCGACACGGGCCAAGGCGACTGTGCTCGTCGAGGCGATGCCGTACCTGCGTGAGCTCGCCGGCCGCCGCGTGGTGGTCAAGTGCGGCGGGGAGATCGTCGACGACGCCGAGCAGGCTGCGAGCCTCGTGCAGGACCTGCTCCTGCTCAAGATGGTCGGAATCGACGTGGTCCTCTGCCACGGTGGCGGCCCTCAGATCTCGCGCATGATGAAGCGTCTCGGCCTCGAGCCCGCCTTCCGCGAGGGCCGCCGCGTCACCGACGCCGAGACCATGGAGATCACCGCGATGGTCCTGCTCGGGCGCGTCAACCTCGAGTTGGTGGGACTGCTCAACGTGCACGGCACCGAGGCGATCGGTGTCAACGGCGCCGACGGCCGCCTCTTCCTGGTCGAGACCGACCCCCGCGGGATCGGATACGTGGGCCGGATCGTCGAGGTCTCGCCCGAACCCGTGGATCGACTCCTCGCCGACGGCTACCTGCCCGTCGTCGCGTCGATCGGGATGGATGCCGGTGGCAGGCCGCACAACATCAACGCGGACGAGGCGGCCGGCCGTCTTGCCGCCGCGCTCGGTGCCGAGAAGTTCGTGCTCCTCACCAACGTCGAAGGCCTGTACGAGAGTTTCGGCGACGAGGATTCGTTGGTCTCGGAGATCGATCCCCCCGGCCTGCGGGCACTGGCGGCAGGCGGGTCGCTCTCGGCAGGGATGGGCCCCAAGGTCGAAGGGATCCTCGCGGCGGTCGAAGGCGGGGTGCCGCGCTGTCACATCCTCGACGGGCGCGAGGACCACGCGCTCCTGCTCGAGATCTTCACGCCGGAGGGCATCGGGACGATGGTGACGCCGTGAGCAGCGACACACCCCTGATGGACACCTACGCACGCGCGCCGGTCACGTTCGCGGGCGGTCGCGGCTGCCTGCTCTACGACGACGCGGGCGCCGAGTACCTCGACTGCCTCGGTGGCCTGGCGGTCGTCTCCGCGGGACACTCCCACGACCGAGTCACCGCGGCAATCGCCGAGCAAGCGGCGACGCTCGTGCACACGTCGAACATCTACTGGACGCGACCCATGCAGGACCTCGCCTGCCGCCTCCACGAGGTGACCGGGTGGGGCAAGGTGTTCTTCTCGAACTCGGGAGCCGAGGCCAACGAGTGCGCTATCAAGCTCGCCCGCAAGTGGGCGGGGCCGGGCCGCTACAAGGTCGTCTGCGCCGAGGGGGCGTTCCACGGCCGCACGCTCGCGACGCTCGCGGCCACGGGTCAGCCCGCCAAGTGGGCCGGCTTCGAACCGCTACCCGAGGGCTTCGTCCACGCCCCGTTCAACGACATCGACGCCTTCGCGTCTCTCGTCGACGCCGAGACGGCGGCGATCATGGTCGAGCCGATCCAGGGCGAGAACGGTGTGATACCGGCGGAGCGGGACTTCCTCACGGGTCTGCGCTCCCTGGCCGACGATGCAGACGTCCTGTTGGTATTCGACGAAGTCCAGACCGGCGTCGGGCGGACGGGCCGGTTCTGGGCACACCAGCACTACGGAGTGGTGCCCGACGTCGTCACCGTCGCCAAGGCGCTCGCGAACGGGATCCCCATCGGCGCCACGATCGCGTCGGAGTCGGCGGCGGTCTTCGCTCCCGGAGACCACGGGTCCACCTTCGGCGGCGGCCCCGTTGCGTGCGCCGCGGCACTGGCAACCCTCGAGGTGCTCGTGGACGGCGGCTACGTCGACGATGTCGCCCGCAAGTCCGCGTTGCTCACGGCGAAGCTCGCCGGTCTACCACACGTGCGAGAGGTCCGCGGCGTCGGGCTCCTGCTCGCCGCCGTGCTCGACGTGCCGGAGGCGGCGGCGGTGACCACGGCAGCACTCGCAAACGGGCTCGTGGTCAACCCGGTTGCGCCCGACGCGGTCCGTTTCGCACCACCCCTGGTGATCGGGGACGAGCAGATCGCCGACGCCGCCCAACTCTTCGCGCTCGCGATCGACGAGGTGATCACATGAGCACACCGGTCCGCCACTTCCTCCGCGACGACGACCTCAGCGTCGAGGAGCAGCGCAGCGTGCTGGTGGCGGCGGAGCGTCTCGCTCGTGACCCCCGCGCCGGTGCCGGCCTGCTGGCGGGCACCGCGATCGGCCTCTACTTCGAGAAGCACTCGCTGCGCACACGGACCTCGTCGGAGGTCGCGGCCGCCCGCATCGGAGCCCAGCCCGTTCAACTGCGCCGCGAGGAGCTCCAGCTCGCCCGGGGGGAGACACCCGAGGACAGTGCCCGCGTGCTCGCCGGCTACCTGGGTCTGCTGCTGGGGCGTGTCTACGAGCACGCGACCCTGGCCGCACTTGCCGCACCCGGCGTCCTTCCGATCGTGAACGGGCTGTCGGAGCTTTTCCACCCGCTACAGGTGCTCGCCGACCTCCTCACACTCCGCATGGAGTGGGGTGACGACGTCGCCGAACGAACGCTCGCATACGTGGGCGACGGCAACAACGTGGCGTCGTCGCTGCTCCTGGGCGGGGCGATGGCGGGCTTGCGCGTGGTGGTCGCGTCCCCGCCCGGGTACGCGCCCGATGCCGGTGTAGTGGCCGAGGCGATGGCGATCGCGGCGACGACGGGCGGTGACGTCGCCGTGACCGAGGACCCTGCCGAGGCCGCCGACGGAGCAGACGTCGTGTACACCGACGTCTGGACGTCGATGGGCATGGAGGGCCAGGAGAGCGCAAGGCGTGACGCGTTCGCCGGGTTCGGCGTCGATGCAGGCCTCGTCGCACGCGCTCGCCGCGCCGCGGTCGTGCTGCACTGCCTGCCGGCTCATCGTGGTGAGGAGATCACGGCCGACGTACTCGACGGTCCGCGGTCGCGCGTGTTCTTGCAGGCGCACAACCGGCTGCCTGCGACGGCGGCGCTGTTCCTGTTCCTGGCGGCCCCGGCCGCCTTCCGGGAGCTGGCGGCGTGAAGGCCCGGCGTCAGTCGGTGCTCGTCGACCTCGTCGGGCGCGGCGTGGTCACGAGCCAGTCCCAGGCGGTGCGTCTGCTGGCCGACCGCGGGATCCGCGCCACCCAGGCGACGGTGTCGCGCGACCTCGACGACATCGGCGCGGTGCGCGTACGTGATTTCGACGGCTTCCGCTACGGCCTCGTCGACCAGCAGGGCGCGTCCGCCTACGGAGCACCCCTGGGTCGGGTCCTGCGCGACTTCGTCGTCTCCGCCGTCGCGTCGGGCAACCTCGCTGTCCTGCACACCCCGCCCGGGCACGCGAGTGTCGTGGCGGCAGCGCTCGACCGGGCGGCGCTGGCCGGCATCGTCGGCACGATCGCCGGCGACGACACCCTCTTCGTGTGCGGCGACGAGAGCGTGCGTGGCACCGGCGTGTTGAAGATCCTCGACGCGGCAGGGGTCCGCACCGGAGACAGGAGCACCGGATGAAGATCGTTCTGGCCTACTCGGGCGGCCTCGACACGACGGCGGTCGTGGCCCGCTACACAGACGAGGGCCACGAGGTCGTCGCAGCTTACGGCGAGCTCGGTCAGCCGGGAGAGCTCGAGCAAGCGAGCGCGCGGGCGACGGCGGCGGGCGCCGCCGCGCTCGAGATCCTCGACCTGCGAGCCGGGTTCGCGCGCGACTACCTGGGGCCCGCCCTCAAGGCCAACGCGTCCTACGAGGGCCGCTACCCGCTCGTGTCCGCCCTCAGCAGGCCGTGCATCTCCGCAGCGCTCGTGGACGTCGCGCGTAGCCACGGTGCCGACGCCGTCGCACACGGATGCACCGGCAAGGGCAACGACCAGGTCCGCTTCGAGGTGTCGATCCGGGCACTCGAGCCGGAGCTCGCGGTGCTCGCGCCGATCCGCGACTGGCAGCTGTCGCGCGACGAGTCGATGCAGCTCCTCGCGTCGAAGGGCATCGAGATCGACGTGACCAAGCGGTCGCCGTACTCGATCGACGAGAACGTTTGGGGCAGGGCCTGCGAGGCCGGAGTGATCGAGGACCCCTGGGTGGCGCCACCCGAGGGCGCCTTCGGGTGGACGAACCCGATCGAAGCAGCGCCCCAGACCCCGCGGGAGGTCGTCGTCGCGTTCACCGACGGGCTTCCCAGCGCGGTCGACGGGGACGCCACCGACCTCCTCGGGGCGCTCGAGGTCCTGAACACCTTGGGCAGCGAGTACGGCACGGGGCGCCTCGACGTGATCGAGAACCGCCTCGTCGGGATCAAGTCCCGTGAGGTGTACGAGGCGCCCGGTGCGCTTGCCCTGATCGAGGCGCACCGCTCGCTCGAGGACCTCTGCCTCGAGCGTGATCTCCAGCACGAGAAGGCACGTGTCGAGATCCGCTGGGCCGAGCTCGTCTACAACGGACTGTGGTTCTCGCCGCTACGCGAGGCGCTCGACGCCTTCGTCGACTCCTCCCAAGGCGGACTCGACGGCGAGGTGCGGTTGCGCTACGAACCCGGGCGGGTAACCGTCGTCGGACGTCGCAGCCCACGCGCCCTGTACGACGAGTCGCTCGCGACCTACGGCGACGGCGACACGTTCGACCAGTCCGACAGTGTGGGATTCGTCAAGCTCTTCGGCCTCCCCGTCGTCCATGCCGCCGAGGTCCACGAGGGCCGGCGCTGATGGCGCTCTGGCACGGGCGTTTCGACGAGGAGCCGACCGCTGCGCTCTGGGACTTCAGTGTCGATCTCGGGGTCGACGCGCAGCTCTGGCCGTACGACGTCGCGGTGAACCGGGCCCATGCGCGCATGCTGGGCGAGCGCGGGATCCTCGACCGCGCTGCTGTCGCCGCGGTACTCGAGGCCCTCGACACGGTCGAGCGGGAGTTCGGGGACGGCGAGTTCGTCTGGGTCGCCGGTGACGAGGACGTCCACATGGCGATCGAGCGCCGCGTGACCGAGCTTGCCGGTGCTGCCGGCGCCTCCATCCACGCGGCGCGGAGCCGCAACGACCAGGTCTCGACCGACTTCAGGCTGTGGTGCCGTGACTGTGCCACCCGGCTCGGGCACGCCACGGACGCCCTCGTAGCGACGCTGTGCGAGCTCGCAGTCGCCCACGCCGGTGACCTCGCGCCCGGATACACGCATCTCCAGAGGGCTCAGCCGGTCACGCTCGGGCACTCCCTTCTCGCCCATGCTGCCGCGCTCGAACGCGATGCCGACCGCCTTGCCGGCGCGAGGGCACGCAACTGCGAGTCCGCACTCGGCGCCGGGGCGCTCGCGACGACGACCCTGCCGATCGATCCCGTGGCGACGGCATCGGAGCTCGGCTTCGCGCGTCCCTTCGTCAACTCCATCGACGCGGTCGCGGCGCGTGACTTCGCCCTGGAGCTGCTCGCAGCGGCGTCCATCTGCGCGGGGCACTTGTCGCGCTTGTCCGAGGAGGTCGTCCTCTGGGCGTCGACGGAGTTCGGGGCGCTTCACCTCGCCGATGCGTGGGCGACGGGCTCGTCGATGATGCCTCAGAAGAAAAACCCCGACGTCGCCGAGCTCGCCCGTGCGGTGTGCGGACGCGTCCTCGGCGCCTTCGTCTCGTTGCAGACCGTGGTCAAGGGACTCCCGCTCGCCTACAACCGTGACCTGCAGGAGGACAAGGCCCCCACATTCGCCGCTCTCGGGCGCCTGGAGCTCGCACTCGTGGCGGTGCGCGGGTTGCTCGCAGCGTCTTCGTTCGACGTGGACCGCCTCGCGGAAGCAGCCGGTGGTGGCGGCGCCGCGGCCACCGATCTCGCCGAGGCCCTCGTCGCCTCCGGCGTGGCGTTCCGCGACGCCCACGAGCTCGTCGGTTCACTCGTGGGGCAGCTCGCGGCCGCCGGGCGGGCCCTCGAGACCGTCACCGCAGCCGAGCTCGCGGCGGTGCACCCGGCGCTGGAGGGCTGTTCGGGCGAGTGGCTGGCGGCGCGGGCGTGTGTACAGCGGCGCACCCTCGCCGGTGGACCCCACCCCGATGCCGTCGCCGCGGCGGCAGCAGACATCGGCGAGCGCGCGGCCGTCCGCTCGTGGTGAGCCGTCGCGCGAGCTTTCCCGTGCCGGTCGATCTCGTGCGTGAATCGTCGGAGGTGGCACCCGAGCTCGTCGGCCTCGTACTCGTCCACGTCAAAGCCGGACGCACCACCGCCGGGCGCATCGTGGAATGCGAGGCCTACGGCAGCGTCGGCGAGGACTCGTGCAGCCACACTTACAGGGGCGAGACTCCGCGCAACGCCGTCATGTTCGGCCCGTCAGGGCGCCTGTACGTCTACTTCACCTACGGCATGCACTACTGCGCCAACATCGTCGCTCACCCGCAGGGACGCACCGGTGCCGTGCTGCTGCGCGCACTCGAACCGATCGACGGCGTCGAGTTGATGCAGCGCCGGCGTGGGCGGACCGTGCCGCGTCACCAGCTCTGTGCCGGGCCCGCGCGACTCGTCGTGGCGATGGGCCTCGGACGTGACGACAACGGCCGACGCCTCGACTCGGGGCGTCTGCACCTCGTCGACGACGGCGCCCGGCCCGACGTCGCCGTGGGCACCCGCATCGGAATGAACAACTGCCCCGACGCAGATCGGCCCTGGCGGTTCGGGGTCGCGGGCAGTCCCTGGCTCTCCAAGGCATTCCGCTAGCCCGCCTACCATCGCCGCCATGTTGCCGATCCCCGACCAGCTCGAGCTCCTGCGCCGTGGCCTCGCCGACGAGTTGCCCGTCGGGGGCCTCGAGGACAAGCTGCGCACCGCGGCCGCGGCGGGACGGCCTCTTCGGGTCAAGCTCGGGGTCGACCCGACGGCGTCGGGAGTGCACCTCGGCTGGGCGGTCGTCCTGCGCAAGTTGCGCCAGTTCCAGGAGTGTGGCCACACAGCGGTGCTGATCCTGGGTGACTTCACCGCTCAGGTGGGTGATCCGTCCGGCAAGTCCCGGACCCGGCGCCGGCTCGGACGCGACGAAGTCGAGGTCTACGCCGCGGTCTGCCTGGACGCGCTCGGCGCCGTCCTTCTCGACGAACCGCTGGAGATACGGCGCAACTCCGAGTGGCTCACGTCGATGGGAATGCCGGAGGTCCTCGAGCTCGCCACCCACACAACCGTGGCGCAGATGCTCGAGCGCGACGACTTCCGCAAGCGATTCCGTGCGAACAAGCCGATCTCACTCATCGAGTTCCTCTACCCGCTCCTGCAGGCCGCCGACTCGGTCGCGGTCGAGGCCGACGTCGAGCTCGGAGGAACGGACCAGACGTTCAACAACCTGATGGGCCGCCAGCTCCAGCAGCAGAGGGGCCAGTCCGGCCAGGTCGTCTGTACCGTCCCCTTGTTGGTGGGCACCGACGGCACCGACAAGATGTCCCAGAGCCTCGGCAACTACATAGCCGTGGACGCGGTCGCCGACGAGATGTTCGGCAAGCTGATGTCGATCCCGGACGCGTTGATCGTCGACTACGCACGCCTCGCCGCGTGGCGGCCCACCGACGAGGTGGAGGCGCTCGAGTCCGGCCTGAGTTCCGGCGCCCTGCACCCCAACGCCACCAAGCGGAAGGTCGCGAGGTGGGTGGTCGACATGTACCACGGTGAGGGCAGCGGTGAGGCCGCCGAAGCCGCCTTCGACCGCCAGTTCAAGGACCACGCTGTCCCCGCGGACGTCCCCCACGCCGACGTGCCTGCCGTGGCCGTCGCAGTGCCCGAGCTCGTCGCCGCGAACTTCGGGGTCTCCCGAGCCGAAGCCCGCCGCCTGATGGGCCAGAACGGTGTCAAACTCGACGGTGTCGCCCTCACCGACGTCGCCACCACCCTCGACGCCGACGCGCTCACCGGCAAGGTCCTCCAGGTCGGCAAGCGACGATTCGTCCGTTTCGGCTGAACAGGCATTGGATGCCGCCGCCGTGGCAGGCGCCGGCCCACACGCACACGCACACGTGCACGGCGCGGGTTTGGTTGCCTTGACCGGCAGCAGGCGTGGTGATAAGCTGCAAAGCCGCTTCGGGAGCCTCCCGAGGCACGTAGGACCCTCAAATCGCGAGGAGTTCGACACGAGAGCACCGTAGGCAGGAGCCCGGCGACGAAAGCCGCCTCTCCCGGCCGCCCATGCGGGCGGTCTCTTTTTGCCCACGATGCCTCGGGAGAACGTCTCCGGCAAGGGGTCCGCCCGACAGTGCAGCGGCAAGGGAAGTGCTCCGCAAGCGGGGTGGCCCCGGCACCGGTGCTGTCTGCACCTTGAAAACAGGATGCGCGCGACATGCCGACGAGCCGGTCGGTC
>JAXLRM010000003.1:0-365000 GCA_046331095.1 Acidimicrobiia bacterium | reverse complement strand
AGTACCGTGAGGGAATGGTGAAAAGTACCCCGGTGAGGGGAGTGAAATAGTACCTGAAACCGTGTGCCTACAAGCAGTCGGAGGGATCTTCGGGTCCTGACGGCGTGCCTTTTGAAGAATGAGCCAGCGAGTTAGTGGTATGTGGCAAGGTTAACCCGAGAGGGGAAGCCGGAGCGAAAGCGAGTCTTAAACGGGCGTTCAGTCGCATGCTCTAGACCCGAAGCCGAGTGATCTATCCATGGCCAGGCTGAAGCGAGGGTAAGACCTCGTGGAGGGCCGAACCCACCAGTGTTGAAAAACTGGGGGATGAGCTGTGGATAGGGGTGAAAGGCCAAGCAAACTCGGTGATAGCTGGTTCTCCCCGAAATAGCTTTAGGGCTAGCGTCGGGTGTTTAGTGATGGTGGTAGAGCACTGATTGGGCTAGGGGGCCAACAAGCTTACTGAACTCAGTCAAACTCCGAATGCCATCACTCCAAGCCCGGCAGTCAGACCGTGGGGGATAAGCTTCATGGTCAAAAGGGAAACAGCCCAGACCGCCAGCTAAGGTCCCAAAGTGTGTGCTAAGTGGAAAAGGATGTGGGATTGCCCAGACAGCCAGGAGGTTGGCTTAGAAGCAGCCACCCTTGAAAGAGTGCGTAACAGCTCACTGGTCGAGTGATCCTGCGCCGATAATGTATCGGGGCTCAAGCACACCACCGAAGCTGCGGGATCGGTGCACAGCTCGGCGTGGCGCTTCGGCACCACGTCCAGGCGCACCGGTCGGTAGGGGAGCGTCGTGCGGCGAGTGAAGCGGCGGGGTGACCCAGCCGTGGATGCCGCACGAGTGAGAATGCTGGCATGAGTAACGAAAGAGGGGGGAGGAACCCCTCCGCCGAATGTCCAAGGGTTCCTGGGGAAGGTTCATCCGCCCAGGGTAAGTCGGGACCTAAGACGAGGCCGAAAGGCGTAGTCGATGGACAACTGGTTGATATTCCAGTACCACCCTCATCGCGTCCCGGCTGAACCAGAGTTGCTAAGGAGACCCTTCGGGGTGTCCGACCCACTCTGTATTAGGCCAGCGAAGGAGTGACGGAGAAGGGTAGCCCAACCCGGGTGATGGTAGTCCCGGGGCAAGTGTGTAGGGGGGCCGGTAGGCAAATCCGCCGGCCATGTACCCTGAGACACGATGCGGAGCCGCTTGAGGCGAAGTGGGTGATCCCATACTTCCTAGAAAAGCTTCTAGCGAGTGATGATGGTGCCCGTACCCTAAACCAACTCAGGTGGACAGGTAGAGAATACCAAGGCGATCGAGAGAACTCTGGTTAAGGAACTCGGCAAATTGCCCCCGTAACTTCGGGAGAAGGGGGACCTCGTCGGGTGACGGAACTTGCTTCCCGAGCCTGAAGAGGTCGCAGAGACCAGGCCCAAGCGACTGTTTACTAAAAACACAGGACGGTGCGAAGTCGTAAGACGCAGTATACCGTCTGACGCCTGCCCGGTGCCGGAAGGTTAAGGGGACCGGTTAGCCCTCGGGCGAAGCTGTGAACCTAAGCCCCGGTAAACGGCGGCCGTAACTATAACGGTCCTAAGGTAGCGAAATTCCTTGTCGGGTAAGTTCCGACCTGCACGAATGGCGTAACGACTTGGGCACTGTCTCAACCAGAGACTCGGTGAAATTGCACTCTGAGTAAAGATGCTCAGTAGGCATGGAAGGACGGAAAGACCCCGTGGACCTTTACTACAGCTTGACGTTGGATTTTGGTATTGGTTGTGTAGGATAGGTGGGAGGCTAGGAAGCCGGATCGCTAGATTCGGTGGAGCTGCCCTTGAAATACCACCCTGCGTATACTGGGGCTCTAACCCAGGCCCGTTATCCGGGTCGGGAACAGCGTCAGGTGGGTAGTTTGACTGGGGCGGTCGCCTCCTAAAGAGTAACGGAGGCGCCCAAAGGTTCCCTCAGGCTGGTTGGCAATCAGCCGTCGAGTGCAATGGCACAAGGGAGCTTGACTGCGAGACCTACAAGTCGAGCAGGAGCGAAAGCTGGGCATAGTGATCCGGCGGTTGCGTGTGGAAGCGCCGTCGCTCAACGGATAAAAGGTACCCCGGGGATAACAGGCTAATCTTCCCCAAGAGTCCATATCGACGGGAAGGTTTGGCACCTCGATGTCGGCTCATCGCATCCTGGGGCTGAAGCAGGTCCCAAGGGTTGGGCTGTTCGCCCATTAAAGCGGTACGCGAGCTGGGTTTAGAACGTCGTGAGACAGTTCGGTCCCTATCCTCTGCAGCCGTAGGAGACTTGAGGAAAGCTGTCCCTAGTACGAGAGGACCGGGATGGACGTAGCTCTCGTGTGCCAGTTGTCCTGCCAAGGGCACGGCTGGTTGGCGACCTACGGAAGGGATAAGCGCTGAAAGCATCTAAGCGCGAAGCCTGTTCCAAGATGAGGTCTCCCACTGGGTCAACCAGGTAAGGCCCGTGGTAGACCACCACGTTGATAGGCCGGAAGTGTAAGCACAGCAATGTGTTCAGCTGACCGGTACTAATCGGCCGAGGGCTTGCCCTTCACGCAGGATCCGCGCTCGTTATGGAGTTCTCGAGGTGCGCTTGACAAAAGCGCCGAGACAGGTTTTCGGTGGCAATACTGGCGGGGGTACACCTGTTCCCATTCCGAACACAGCAGTTAAGCCCGCTGAGGCCGATGGTACTGGGGTCGAGAGGCCCCGGGAGAGTAGGTCGCCGCCGAATCATTGACGTCAGGAGGGCCCCCAGGGGCCCTCCGGCGTCGGGAACCGGGCGCGCCGCCGACGACTCCCCGACTTGGGCGCGCCCAGCCCATCCACGTGGGGTGTGCGCGCCCAGAAGGGGGTATCGTCGCGAGGCGGCGCCCAGAACGCCGAACCGACCGAACCGACCGGCGGGGAGCTCAGGCTTCGATCGAGTCGAGGCGACGCACCTTCGGGCACATGACCCGGAGCCGGGAGTCGCAGCGGGGACAGGTCCAGTCGGTCGCCGCCGGCCCACGCCACGACATCGCCCCGCACTCGGGGCACCTGTGGGCACCCTCGGAGCAGGCCCAGCCCGCCATGCGCTTCGAAGTCATCGGACAGCCGCGTCCGTGACAGACCGCGAAGCGGCTGTCGGGTACGAGCGCGTCGACGGGACAGACCGAGATGCACTCGACGCAGTCGTTGCACAGCAGCGGTGCCACCTGATAGGCGATACGGAAGTCGTCGGACTGGGAGATGGCGCCGGTCGGGCACACGATCTCGCATGCGCCACATCCGAGGCAGTCCGATGTCACGATGAGGCTCATCGCCGGCCCCCGTCGTCAAGCCACGCCGGTGGGGAAATCCGTGGGAACACGTGCGCTGCGGTCGAAGATCGCCTGCAGCGTCTCGTTGTAGCGGAAGAAGAGGTCGCGCCCCATGGGATCGGCGGCCGTCACGCGCATCGGGAACTCGGCGAGTGTCAACGCGTTGAGGGTGTGGCCCAGGTCGGCACGGCCGTTCGCGGCGATGTTGGTGAGCATGTCCACCCACGCCCCCATCGGTCCCTCGAGCGTGCAATCGGGATGCCAGGAATCGAGGTCGACCTCACCCTCGCTGCGGATGTCGAAGCCGTCGAGTACGAGGCCGAGTGCACGATCACCGCCCGGCGCCGCGATGACAGCGAGCGCGAGCCTGAGGTTGCAGAAGCCGAGCTTCGCGAGCTCCTCGGCGTCCGCTGACGCCTCGGCGGCGACCTGGTCGATCCATTCTGCGGTCGGGAACTCCATCGCCGTCCCCTTTCAGTTGGGTCCGCTCATGGCCGCTTCGGACGTGACGCCGATCTCGTCGGGCTCGTAGTTGCCGAGCACGGCGGGGATCTTGATGCGGCTGCGTCTGTCCAGGCCGGCCCGCTCGCAGCGCTGCAGGTACTCCTCGATCACGCGGCCCAGGAGCATGTTGGCGGCCTGCCCACCCAGCACCGCCGCCCCCTCGACGCTTCCCGCGGCGAGCACCGCGATCGGCTCGACCACCTCGGGGGTGGCGAAGAGGGCGCTGATCATCCCCTCGCCCTTGTCGAGGTAGGCGTGGAAGTCCTCGGCCCTGTCGGGATCCTGCTGGAGGGCGTAGCGCAGGTGCATGGTGCCGTAGGCGACGTGGCGTGCCTCGTCTTGCATGCAGAGCCTGAAGATCTTCTTCTCCACCGGGCTCGGCGAGATCAGCTCGCCGGCGCGGAACAGCGACAGCACGAGGCCCTCGCCGAGCAGGTGCATGAGCGCCGAGCCCTCGGCGTAGCTCTCGGCGTCGAGGACGAGCTTGAGGAACGACTCGGTCACGGCCTTGGCCTTGCCCAACCCGCCGCCGTTGACCAAGGCACGCTTGCGGAAGACCTCGGTGTGGCGTGCCTCGTCCATTATCTGTGTGGCGAGGAACATCTTCGCCTCGACGTAGTCGTGGTTGATGCGCCACATCCACTTGGCAGGGAAGTCCGAGGCGATCATCTCGACCTCGGAGAGCAAGGTGCAGAGCTGGCACATGGCGTGCTCGAGGTCGGGGTCGATCTCGGGGATCTCGCCCCAGGGGATGTCCCGCGTCGCCGACCACTGCCTGCTGACACCCTCCTCGTAGAGGTCCATGACGTTGTCGGCCCAGACGTCGGCCTTCCTGTTGAGCGTGTAGCCCATGTCGGGGACGTCGGCGTCGACCTCCGATCCGCGGGGTGCCATCGTGCGCCGCGGTGCGGTGTCGGGGACGTCGCCGTAGCTGCCCACGGCGATGTCGCGCAGGGTGAGGCCGACGCGCGAGGGGGTCGCCTTGACACCCCACTCGGAGTTCCACTCCCGAAGCCACCGAAGGTCGAGCTCACCGTTGCGTGCCCGCTCGACGTAGTCCCAATCGATGCTTGGTGCTGTCACGGTGACCCCCGTCATGGACGCTGAGACGCTTCGTGCCTCAGTGTCTCACGGGTTCGAGGTTGCCTGGCTAGGGCCGAAAGTCCTCACCCGCAACGGCCGCGGCGCGCACCGGGAAGCGGTCAGGCGATCGTGACGTCGTCGGAGTTGTAGACGCCCTGGATGGCGTTGAGGAGGTCGATGCCCTCGCTCATCGGCTTCTGGAACGCCTTGCGACCCGAGATGAGGCCCATCCCACCGGCACGCTTGTTGATCACGGCGGTCTTGACGGCCTGCTGGAGGTCGTTGCTGCCCGACGCGCCGCCGCTGTTGATCAGGCCCGAGCGTCCCATGTAGCAGCTCGCGACCTGGTAGCGGCACAGGTCGATCGGGTGCTCGCTGGTCAGCTCGGTGTACACCTTGTCGTTGGTCTGGCCGAAGCCGATGTCGCGGAAGCCCGGCTTGGACACCTCCGGCAGCTTCTGCTTGATGATGTCGGCCTCGATCGTGACGCCGAGGTGGTTCGCCTGGCCGGTCAGGTCCGCGGCGGTGTGGTAGTCGACGCCGTCCTTCTTGAACGCCGGGTTGCGCAGGTAGCACCACAGGATCGTGACCATGCCGAGCTCGTGCGCGAGCGAGAACGCCTCGCTGACCTCCTGGATCTGGCGGTCGGACTCGTCGGAGCCGTAGTAGATCGTGGCTCCGACGGCGACGGCGCCGAGCTCGAAGGCCTGCTGGACCGAGGCGAACATGATCTGGTCGTAGGTACTGGGGTAGGTCAGCAGTTCGTTGTGGTTGAGCTTGACGATGAACGGGATGCGGTGCGCCCACTTGCGCGACACCGCGCCGAGGACCCCGAGGGTGGAGGCAACCGCGTTGCAACCGCCGTCGTAGGCGAGGCGGACGATGTTGTCGGGGTCGAAGTAGATCGGGTTGGGGGCGAAGCTGGCACCGGCCGAGTGCTCGATGCCCTGGTCCACGGGGAGGATCGAGAGGTAGCCGGTGCCGGCGAGGTTGCCGGTGTCGTAGATCCACTGCAGGTTGCGCATCACCGAGACGCTGCGATCCGTCGAGGCCACCACCCGGTCCACGAAGTCGTCCCCGGGCAGGTGCACCAGGTCCTGGGGGATCGTCTCGCACTTGTGGTCGAGCAGGTAGCCGGCCTCGTCGCCGAGCAGATCGCGGATCTCGGAGATGTTCCCCATTGCGTGTGCCCCTGTGGATGTGATGGACGACGGGAGAGGCGGGCGCCGACGACGCCGCGCAGCCGCGAGGCTACCGGCCACCGTAGGGGACTTCCCACTCCACCTCGGGTGTCGTAGGTGCCCGCTACCGTGGTCGCGACGGCGACTCTCCCCAGCGCCTGCCCCTTCCCCACCGAAACGCAGATTCGGTGCGGCGCGGCTGCACCGCCGGATGGAGGAACACGCCATGACAAGGAGAACCGTCCCAGCGGCCGAGACGTCAACTCGTGTGGCGGCCGATCGCGGACGCGCCGAGAAGCGCAGCATCGACGGGCACAACAAGGTCGACCTGCGTGGTCAGGTGACCGGGGAGCCGCGACTGCGCGAGTTCGACTCCGGTGCCGAGCTGTTCACGTTCAACTTGCGTGTCCCGGGCCGTCCCGGTCGCTTCACGTCGGTGCCGGTCTGTGTATGGGACAGCGAAGCCTGCACGGTGGAGGTCACAGCGGGTGAGGTCGTGCGTGTCCGCGGTTCGGTTGTGCGCCGCTTCTGGGCCGATCCCGCCGGTGTGCGGCGCAGCGTCGTCGAGGTCGTTGCCGACGAGGTCGCCCCCGGAGCGCGCCAGCGCCGGAGCTGAGCCGACGGCGTTCCCGACCACGGCCTCAGACCTGGTCGGCGAAGCGCCGCATCACGACACCGGTGCGCGCCTTGGGCCAGAAGAAGGTCGTCTTGGGAGGCATGCGCTCGCCAGCGGCGGCAACCGCGGCGATCTGGTCCACGCTCACGGGAGGCAACAGAACCCCTGCTGCTGCCGCGCCGGCGCTCACGCGCGCGCCGACCACGGCGGGGGAGTGGTGGAAGACCACTTCGGACACGCCGAGGTGCACGAGCGCGATCTTGTGCAGCCAAACGACGGCGAGCCCACGCAGGGCCTCGGGTTCAGCGGCGAGACGGTCGCGGTCGAGCTCGCGCAGCCGTGGCGTCACGCGGAGCACGGCGTCGGACAACACGAACGTGATCGCCTCGGGTTCGTCCTGTAGGTCGACGGTCGCGGGGCCGAGGTCGACGACCTCGGCGATCTCGCCCAGCAGCGTCCGGATACCGGACGCATCGTGGCCGACCTCCACCAGCACCCGGTGGATCGGCCGCACGACGAGGAAGTCCGGGTCGAGGGGCACGACGAACGCCATGATGCGGTCGGCGCCCGCGACCGGGCCCCCGCCGGCGGCGGCGAGGTAGGAAGCCGCGACGGTGTAGCGGTGGTGCCCGTCGGCGATCACGACCGGAGCCGACCCGGTCACCTCGGCCAAGGCCGCGATCCGCGCGGGGGAGCGGATCTCCCACAGGCGATGGTGCACGCCGTCCTCGTCGGTCACCGCGAGGAGCGGCGGACCCTCGGGCTCGAGGAGGGCGCCGAGGCCGTCCGCGAGGCTGAGGCCGTAGATCATCGAGAGGTTCGTACGTGTCTCCTCGAGGGAGACGAGGCGGTCCGAGGACGCCTTCTTCGTGGTCTCCTCGTGGGGTCGCACGCCGTCGTCACCGATACGCAGCGCCCCGACCACGCCCGTGGTCTGGCGCTGCCGCCCCGACGCGTCCCGGAAGCCCTGGCGGTACAGGTAGAAGACCGGATCGGGGTCGACGGCGAGGGTCCCGTCGCGCACCCACGCGTCGATCAGCGTCGCGGCGTGCCTGTGCGCGGCACGCACGCCTTCGTCCGGTTCGGCTGTGCCGACGAGGCCTCCCGAGCTGGCGGCTGTCGCATCCCCGACGTCGACCGGCAGGTCGAGATGCACGACGTTGCGTGGGTCGCGTGCGCGGAACGCGGAGGCCTCCTCGGGGTCGAGCACGTCGTAGGGCGGCGCGGTGCGTGAATCGAGGCCCCCGCGGTAACGCAGGCCTCGGAAGGGAGCGAATGTGGCGTCTGTCATCTGATGTGGGGGCCCCGGGTAGGCGATGCCCAGCGACGCTAGGAGACCGCCGAAGCATCCTGCCAGTACCTCGCAGGCGCCGTGGCCGCCCGGGACGCCGCGCCAGGCAGACACCTGCCCGGGCACGGGACGGGGGTTATCCTGAACCGAGGCGACCAAAGGAGGTCCCGTTGCTCGACGTCAACTCACCTGGATTCACCGGCCTTCGCCCCGCGGAGCGCAGGATTCTCAGATGGCGCGAGGGGCTCGTGGACGGACGCACGCGTGCGCCCGACGAGATCGGCGACATGTTCCGCCGCTCGGCGGCACACATCGACCTCGTCGAACGCCTGGCGCGCTGGAAGCTCCAAGTCCACGACACCTGAGGTCGACTGCTCCACGTGTGATCTCGCCGACTCGCGGGTTCGATAGCGCGCCCCGGTTTTCCGATAGTCTCCGCGGGCCCATTCCCCATGGAGGCACCGTGGCACAGCAGAGCGCATGGGAGCGCTACATCCAGGAAGGCCGGGACCGCTCGCAGGCGACCCAGAAGCAGATCCAGGCCTTCGTGAACAGCATGGTCCGTGATGGGCAGCTGCGCGCCGGCGAGGCGCAGAAGGCCATCGACGAGATCCAGGCACGCCTCGCGAAGCAACTCTCGGACACCCAGAAGCGTGTCCGCGACACGATGCGCGAGGAGCTCAAGCGTCTCGGGGTCGCGACCAAGGCCGACCTCGATCGCCTCGAGCGCAAGGTCGCGCGCCTCGAGAAGCAGGTCAACACCCAGAAGGCTTCCGCTGCCAAGGCGCCCGCCAAGGCTGCAGCCAAGAAGTCGCCCGCCAAGAAGTCCGCGACCAAGAGGTCGGCGTAGCAGGACGAGGCGAGTGTGGACGAGACAGCGTCGCTTCGTTCCCGTGTTGATGCGCTCGCGGACGTCGGGGTAGAGGGCCCGGGTGCCGACGCAGCAGCAGACGAGCTCGACGCGATAGCAGACGCCCTCGACACGCTCATGCAGCGCACCGACGAGGCAGGCGGTTGACGCGGCGCCGACTCGATCAAGAGCTCGTCCGCCGTGGACTCGCCGAGAGCCGCGAGGCGGCGCAGGACGCGATCGCGGCGGGCATCGTGACGGTTTCGGGGGCGGCGGCGGACAAGGCCGCGCGCATGGTCGCCCCCGACGAGCCCGTACGGATCCTCGCGCCGCCGCGCCGATACGTGAGCCGGGGCGGAGACAAGCTCGAGGCAGCGCTCGAGTCCTTCGGCGTTGCCGCGGCCGGCAAGCGCTGTGTGGACGTCGGCGCCTCCACTGGCGGATTCACCGACTGCCTCCTGGAGCACGACGCCTCGGTCGTGTACGCGATCGACGTCGGATACGGCCAGCTCCACGCGAAGCTCCGCGGTGACGACCGCGTGGTCCTGCACGAGCGCGTCAACTGCCGCAACCTCACGATCGACCACGTCGGCGGCCGCAGTGTCGACGTCTGCACCGTGGACGTCTCGTTCATCTCGCTTCGGCTCGCGACACCGCCGCTGCACAGCGTCATGGCCCATGGCGGCGACTGGATCTTCCTCGTGAAGCCGCAGTTCGAGGCGACCCGAGCCCAGGTGGGCAAGGGTGGCATCGTGGCCGACCCCGCGGTCTGGAAGGCGGTCCTCGAACGCCTGCACGGCTGGACATCGGCACAAAACGTCTACCTCGTGGACGTGATCCCGTCGCCGATCCGGGGCACGAAGGGCAACGTCGAGTTCCTCGCCCACCTCCGCAAGGACAGCCCGCGCCGGCGCATCCCCCTCGCCCGTATCGCCGAGATCGTGGCATCGGTCGACCGCGACGACCCCGGGGTCGGCCCACGTGACGCCGACTCCGAGTCGGAGCAGCCCACGGTCAGAGCCGCTCCGACTCCTTCCGAGCCGGCCGGTACCTGAGATGCAGGCCGAGTCGGCACAGCGTGTGCTTGCGGCGGTGCAGACGGTCGCCGTAGTGGCGCATCCGCATCGAAGTGCCGCGCACGCGGTTGCGGCCGACGTGATCACCGCCCTCACGGCCGCGGGCTGCCGCGTGATCGTGCCGTCGCCGGGCGCACCGGCCGAGGGAGTCCCGGGCGCGACGGTCGTCGCACGCGAGGAAGCGGCAGGGGCGGCGGACCTCGTGGTCTGCGTCGGTGGCGACGGCACGCTCTTGCGGGCCTTCGTCGACTTCGCCGAGGTCCCCCTCGTGGGAGTCCACTGCGGCGAGCTGGGATACCTCGCCGAGGTGCGCGTAGGCGAGATCGGCGAGCTCGCCCGGCGCGCCCGCGCCGGCGAGCTCGTGGCCGACACGCGCGCGACCCTGGATGTCGTGATGGGTGGCCGGCTCCTCGCACACGCCCTGAACGACGTCGTCGTCGACAAGAGGGCGGCAGGGCGGGTGATCAAACTCGAGGTCGACGTCGACGGGGAGACGCTCACGACGTTCCGGGTCGACGGCGTGATCGCATCCACCCCGACCGGGTCGACGGCATACAACTTCTCGGCGGGCGGACCGGTCGTGGATCCCGGCGTCGACGCGTTCCTGATAACTCCGGTCGCGCCTCACGCGCTCTGGGACCGCTCCCTCGTCCTTCCGCCGCAGCGCAGCGTCCAATTCCGTCTGATCGGGGACCGCCGTGCATCCGTCCTCGCCGACGGCCGGCCGGTCGCCGAGCTCGCTGCCGACGACGTTGTCGAGGTCGGTGTCTCGGCGCGCCCGGCGACTCTCGTACGGTGGGCGGCCGCAGGTGTCGCCTCCCGCCTGCGCAGCGCCTTCGGATGGGGCGCCCAGCGCTGACGGCTCCGGCTCCCTGCTCGAAGCGCGACCGTCCCCGGAGCTGTCGCATCCGCTCCTTAGAATCGCTCGTCGAGATGACGAGAAGACGAATCGAGCGGGCCGGGACGGCGTGATGTTGAGGGAGCTGCGCGTGAGCGGCCTCGGAGTCCTGGACGAGCTCTCGCTCGGCCTCGCACCCGGACTCAACGTCATCACCGGTGAGACCGGCGCAGGCAAGAGCATGCTCGTGCGCGCGCTGGGGTTGCTCGGAGGCGGCCGTGCCGACTCCTCGATGCTGCGTGACGACGTCACCGAGGCCGAGGTCGAGAGCAGCTTCGATCTCACGGCAGCCTCGCGCGACGTCCTCGTCGCTGCCGGTATCCCCTGCGACGACGACGAGGTGGTGATCGCACGCCGCATCCGCAGGGGTGGATCGCGCGCGTACGTGAACGGGCGCATCGCGGCGGCATCGGTGCTCGCCGATCTCGGCGGGGTTCTGCTCGAGACCGTGGGCCAGCACAGCGCACGCTCCCTGGTCAACCCCGCCGCGCAGCGCCGCGGCCTCGACCGCGCCGGCGGAGATCGGCTCTCCAAGGCAGCAGCAGCGACGGCCGAGGCCTACGACCGCCTCGAGGCTGTCCTCGAGGAGCGCAGGTCGTTGGGTGACGATCCGGGCGCCCGGGCACGCGAGCTCGACATGATCACGTTCCAGCTCGACGAGATCGACGCCGCCGCCCCCCGATCCGGAGAGGACGACGAGCTCGTCACCGAGGTGGCGCGACTCGGCAACTCCGAAGCCCTGCAGGCCGGCGCCTCCGAGGCACACGGCCTGGTCGCCCAGGCGCGGGATCTGCTCGGTGCCGCCGGCGCGATCATCTCGGGCATAGACGACCGCGCCTGCGCCGACGCGTCACTGGCAGTGGAGGAGGCAGCGACTGGCGCCGAGGTGGCTGCCGCCGATCTGCGTGCGTTCGCCGAATCGTGCGAGGCGGACCCCGAACGCCTGGACGTCGCGAACCGCCGTCTCGCCGAACTCAAGGGTCTCGGACGCAAGTACGGCCCTACCCTCGCCGATGTGATCCGCTACCGCGACGAGGCTGCGGAGCGCCGGGCGGCGCTCGTAGCGGCGGAACGACGTTGCACCGAGCTCGACGCCGAGGTCGAAGCGGCTCGGGTAGATCTCGAGCGAGCCGCGGCCGCGCTCACACGTGCGCGACGTGAGGCGGCGCCCCGCCTCGCTGCCGGTGTCGTGAAACGCCTCGGCGCCCTCGCATTCGCCGACCCGGTATTCGAGGTGCGCGTGACAGCGGCGCCCGCCGTCGGCAGCCACGGTGCCGACGCGGTCTCGTACGTGTTCGCGGCCGCGCCGTCGCTGCCCACCGGGCCGATCGAGCGGGTCGCCTCCGGCGGCGAGCTCTCCCGTCTCATGCTGGCCCTCGCGACCGAGCTCGCCGACTCCGACGCGGCTCCCACCATCGTGTTCGACGAGATCGACGCCGGCACAGGGGGCGAGACGGCCGTGGCTGTCGGCGAGTGCCTCGAAGGGCTCGCCGGGTCGCGCCAGATCGTGTGCGTCACCCACCTCGCCCAGATCGCAGCCGTCGCCGACTGCCATGTGCGCGTCGCCCGCCGCGACGACGGCACCGCAACTGCGCAGAACGTGTCCGGTGACGAGCGGATCACCGAACTCTCCCGCATGCTCTCGGGGTCGCCCACGAGCTCGCGGGCACGGCGCCATGCCGCCGAGCTCGTAAAGGACAGGCCGTCGCGGCGGAGACGCGCCAATGGATGAACCGGGCCGATGAACTGGCTCCCCGACGAAACCGCGCAATCCGGCGAGTGGCCGCCTCCACCCCAGCCCCCAGCGCCCGAGCCAACGGTTAGCGGGCGCAGGTCGGGGCCTGCAACCGGCTTCACGACCGAGGACTTCGGGATCGCGGTCGAAGGTGTTGCCCGTGTCGACGAGCGCTCCCGCGACGTCCTCACCCGAGTGCGCCCGGGCGAGGTCGCGGTCATCGATCACGAGGATCTCGACCGATCCACGATCGAGGGGTTCCTGCGGGCGAAAGTCATCGCGGTCGTGAACGCGTCGGCCTGCATCTCGGGCCGGTTCCCGAACCTCGCGCCGCTGTTGCTCGTGGCCGCGGGCATCGCGGTCGTGGACCGCTGCGGTCGTGATGCTCTCACGTCGATCGAGGAAGGCGTCGACGTCCGCGTCGCCGGTGGTGTCGTCTACGTCGGAGATCGTGCCGTCGTCCACGGTGAGCGCCAGAGCCTGGAGTCGATGGAGTCGCGCCTGTCGGAAGCCAAGTTGCACATGGGCGCCGAGCTCGAGCGCCTCGCCGAGGGCACGATCGAGTTCCTCCACGAGGAGCGTGACCTCCTCGTGGAGGGAGTCCGGATCCCCGAGTGCGACGTCGACTTCGAAGGGCGCCACTGCGTCGTGGTGGTGCGCCACCTCGACTGGCGCCAGGACCTCGAGTCGCTGATGGGCTACATCAAGGATCGACGGCCGGTGCTAGTGGGCGTCGACGCAGGTGCGGATGCGCTGCGCGAGGTCGGGTTGGCGCCGGACCTGATCCTCGGTGACCCCAACGCCGTCGGTGCCGACACGCTCACATGCGGCGCCGAGGTGGTCGTGATGGGCAACGACGGCGATCGATCCGCCGGACTCGGCCGGCTCCAGGACCTCGGCATCCCCCATCGTGTGTTCGACTCCCACGGCGACGCCACCGACGCAGCGCTGCTGGTGGCCTACGAGAGAGGGGCGGAGCTCGTCGTCGTCGTGGGCACGCAAGCCTCGCCGGTGGAGTTCCTCGAGCGAGGACGCGCCGACGCGGCGTCGTCACTGCTCGCTCGGATGAGGGTCGGCCACGTTCTCGTGGACGCCAAGGCCGTGAGCCGTCTCTTCTCCACCGGCATCCGGCCGCGCCACGTACTGCTGCTGATCCTCGCGGCGCTGGCGGCCATGCTGGTCGTCGCCGCCGTGTCGCCGTCGTTCCAGTTGTTCTTCCAGGGGCTCGCCGACTGGTTCGCCGACCTCTGGCATTCGTTGTTCGGGTGAGGCCGTGATCGATTTCCGTTACCACATAGTCAGTCTCATCGCCGTGTTCCTGGCGCTCGGCATCGGCGTCGTCGTGGGCACGACTGTCGTCGACCGCGGCGTCGTCACCCGCCTCGAGGCCCAGGTGAACGGTCTCAACGAGGAGGTCAAGTCCGAGCGCCAGGACCGCCTCGACGCCCGAGCCGAGCTCTCGGTGTGGGACAAGTTCGCGACCGAGGGGTCGAAGTTCTTCGTCGGCGGCCGTCTCGATCGGCGCACAGTGACCGTGGTGTTCCCCCAGGGCGTCGACGAGGCCGAGGTCGACGCCGTGGCGACCACGATGCGTCAGGCCGGCGCCAGCGTGCCCGCGACGTTCCAGCTCACCGACAAGCTCAACCTGCGTGACCAGACCGCACGCGACCAACTGGCGCTCGCCACCGGCGCCGCGAGCACGGACCCCGCGGTCCTCTACCAGGCGCTGACGGCGAACCTCGGCGTCAAACTCGGCGGAGCCCCGGCCACGGACCCCGCTGTGCGGCCCGAGGTGCAGGCGACCTTGTTGGGCCGTCTCGAGGAGAGCGGCTTCCTCCGCGTCAAGCGTCTCGACGCGACCACCGGCGACGTCAACGCGATGCCGACCCCGACGCCGAGCTCCACCGTGTACGGCGCCGACGCCGACCAGATCTCGATCCCCTACGACACGGTGCTGCTGCCACTCGCGCGGGCCATGGCGCCGGGGGGACGCACGGTCGCGGTCCAGCGTTCGGGTGAGGACCAGGAGTTCATGCGCGACCTGCGCACCGACGAGGCAGTGGCGGCGAAGATGTCCACCGTCGACGACATCCAGAACCCGATCGGCAAGTACGCCGCCGTCCTCGCGCTGGAGCAGGCTCCCGACGGTGTCTTCGGTGCCTACGGCACCGGGGCCGGCGCCGAGAGCCTCCTGCCCGAACGCGTGACCCGGTAGCAGCGGCGGGCGTCTCTTCGGACAGAAGCGCCGAGAAGCGCCGGTGTGGAACGGATAGCCGCATGGGTGAGCGGCGCCGCTGCTACAGTCGCATCCCGATGGCCAAGCACATCTTCGTCACGGGCGGCGTCGCTTCGAGCCTCGGCAAGGGTCTCACCGCATCCTCTCTCGGGCGCCTCCTCAAGATGCGGGGCCTGCGGGTCACGATGCAGAAGCTCGACCCCTACATCAACGTCGATCCGGGCACGATGAACCCCTTCCAGCACGGTGAGGTGTTCGTCACCGAGGACGGCGGTGAGACCGACCTCGACCTCGGTCACTACGAGCGGTTCATCGACGAGAACCTCCACCGTGAGTCGAACGCAACGACCGGCGCGATCTACCGAAGCGTCCTCGCGAAGGAGCGCCGCGGCGAGTATCTCGGCGAGACCGTCCAGGTCATCCCCCACATCACCGACGAGATCAAGGCGCGCATCAACCTGCTCGCGTCACCGGACGTCGATGTCGTGATTACCGAGGTCGGTGGCACCGTCGGTGACATCGAGATCCTCCCGTTCATCGAGGCGATCCGCCAGTTCCGCAAGGACGCCGGCCGCAACAACGTCGCGTACATCCACGTGACGCTGGTCCCGTTCATCGGTCCTTCCGAGGAACAGAAGACCAAGCCCACCCAGCACTCGGTCACCGAGCTGCGCTCCCGCGGGATCCAGCCCGACGTCATCGTGTGCCGCAGCGACAGGCCGCTCGGCGACCACGTCAAGCGCAAGATCTCGATGCTGTGCGACGTCGAGGAGGGCGGGATCATCGCGGCGGCTGACGCGCCCGACATCTACGCGATCCCCCTCGTACTCCACGACGAGGGCCTCGACGCGTACATCTGCGACCTGCTCGACCTCGGGACACCCGAGCCGGATCTGGGCGAGTGGGCGGCGATGTGCGAGCGGGCGGCGTCCGCGACCGAGGTCGTCCGCGTCGGCATCATCGGCAAGTACGTCGGCCTCCCCGACGCGTACCTGTCCGTCGTCGAGGCGATCCGCCACGGCGCGATGGCGGCCGGGGTGCGCGCGGAGATCGTCTGGGTCGCGTCCGACCGTGCCGAGGGACTGCTCGCCGAGGAGCAGCTCGCCGGCCTCGACGCGATCTGCGTGCCGGGTGGTTTCGGTATTCGCGGCACCGAGGGCAAGATCGCCGCGGTCCGCTACGCCCGTGAGAACGGTGTGCCGTTCCTGGGATTGTGCCTCGGGTTGCAGTGCGCGGTGATCGAGTTCGCCCGCAACGTGTGTGGCCTCGCTGCTGCCAACTCCGTGGAGTTCGACGCGGCGACCCCCCACCCCGTGATCGCGCTCATGGACAGCCAGCTCGGCGTCGAGGACAAGGGCGGCACCATGCGCCTCGGCAACTGGCCGTGTCGCCTCCTGCCCGGCACGCGTGCCGCCGGGGTCTACGACGACCTACTCGTGTACGAGCGCCACAGGCACCGCTTCGAGGTCAACCCCCACTACCGGGGCCAGCTCGAGAGCAACGGGCTCGTGTGCTCGGGCATCTCGCCGGACAACCGCCTCGTCGAGATGATCGAGATACCGAATCATCCGTTCTTCATCGCGAGCCAGTTCCATCCGGAGTTCACGTCGCGGCCGAACCGGCCCAACCCGATGTTCCGCGAGTTCATGGCAGTGGCCGCGGGCGCCGTTCGTGGCGAGACGCGGGCAACGGTGCGGCCCCTGCGTGCCGTACTCGACGTAACCGAACGGTGAGCGGCGGCGGCTTCAGCCGTGGGCCGGCACGCGTCGTCTACTCGGGCCGTTTCGACGTCGTCGAGTACGACGTCACCGCTGCGGGAACGGGTCCGGCCGCCCGTGTCACCCGTCAGGTAGTGCAGCACCCGGGAGCGGTCACGGTCGCTGCACTCGACGGCGACGAGATCACGTTGTTGCGTCAATACCGCGCGGCGGTCGACGCGGTCGTCACGGAACTGCCGGCGGGCAAGCTCGACGCGGGCGAGGCTCCCCTCGACACTGCGATGCGTGAGCTGGAGGAGGAGACGGGCAAGGCGGCCGAGGTGTACACGCTGGTTGCCGACTACCTCGTGTCGCCCGGATGGAGCGACGAGAGGATGTGGCTCTACCTGGCGGAGGGGATCCGCTCCGGTAGCGCGAACCCTCAGGGAGCCGAGGAGTTGCAGATGGAGGTCGTGTCGGTGAGTCTCGCCGATGCCGTCGAGATGGTCCGTGCCGGCACGATCCGAGACGCCAAGTCGATCGTGGGCGTCTTGTTGACACGCGACTTCGTGGAGTCGAGGTGCCCATGAAGGAGACCCCGACCCCGACCCCGACCCCGACCCCGCCGGCTCCGCCCGTTCCCCCCGTTCCCCCTGTCGAGCCGGGCCCGGTGCGAGCTTCACCCGTGGGCGCCGGCGCCGCGGGCCGACGCCGGCGCCCACGGCGGGCCGCGATCGTCGCCGGTGCAGGTGTCGTCCTGGTGGTGGTCGCCGGGATCGTGACCGTGCTGCTGTGGCCGTCGGGGCCTCCGAGCGCGGGCCCGGTGGCTCGCACCGAGGCAGAGGCACCGCTGGTGACGGAGGCGGGCCACGTACCGCTGCCGTTGTCGGAGGGCCCACGTGACTTTCTGGCCGGTTTCACGGCGGCAGTCCAAGACGGCGACGTCGACTGGCTTCTCGTCCGGTTGAACCCCGCCGTGATCCAGCGATACGGCGAGGACCAGTGCCGGTCCTACCTGCGGTCGTCGGTCATCGACCCGACGATGCGGCTCCAAGTGTCGGGTGTCACGGGACCCGGAACCTGGCAGTGGAGCACCGATGGCCGCAGCACCGTCGTCGACGAGGTGTATCGCGTCGACGCCCACCGGTTCCTGCGCGGAAGCGAGACCACAGGGAACCTTTGGCTCGCCAACGTCGACGGCAACCTGACGTGGTTCGCCGACTGCGGCACTCCCCAACGGGGCTAGCGTTGCCCGGGAGATGACGATGCCCGACGGATCGGCGTTTGCCTCGATGGTCGCGGCTTGGCTCGACTCTCTCCGCGTCGAGCGTGGGTTGTCGCCGAACACGGTCGCCGCTTACCGCCGCGACGTGGAGCGCTACTGCGCGAGCTGTGAAGCGGCCGAGTTGTCGCCGCACGAGGTGTCGGCGGCTCACGTCGGCGACCACGTCGCCGCGTTGAGCCGCGGCGGACTCGCGGCATCCTCGGTCGCGCGGGCGGTGGCGTCGATCCGCAGCTTCCACGGGTTCTGCCTCGACGAGGGCCTCCTCGACTCGGACCCGACCGCACTCGTCGTGACGCCCAAGCTCCCCCAACCCGTACCCAAGGCCCTCGACGTCGACGAGGTCGCACGCCTGCTCGACACGGTCGTGGGGGACACGCCGGTTGCGATGCGCGACCGCTGTCTGCTCGAGCTGCTCTACGGGACCGGGATGAGGGTCTCGGAGGCGGTCGGCCTCGACCTCGGCGACGTCGATCTCGAACGCAGGCTCGTGCGCTGTCTCGGCAAAGGGTCCAAGGAGCGCGTGGTCCCCCTCGGCACCTACGCGCTCGACGCGCTCGAGCAGTGGCTCGTGAGAGGCCGACCCGTGCTGCGCCACCCCGGCGGTGTGCGTTCCGGCGACGCGCTGATCCTCAACGCCCGCGGTTCGGCACGCCTGACGCGCCAGGGAGCATGGCTGGTGCTCAAGCGCCACGCCGAGCAGGCAGGGCTTGGCGAGAAGGTGTCGCCGCACGTGCTGCGGCACTCGTGCGCGACCCACATGCTCGAGGGCGGCGCCGACATAAGGCTCGTCCAGGAGTTCCTGGGCCACGCTAGTATCGGGACGACTCAGGTCTACACGCGCGTGAGCCGGCACCACCTGCACGAGGTGTTCGTGTCATCTCATCCGCGGGCGCGGCACCGCTCCCCGACCCGACCTGGCCGGAACCGGCGCGGTGGCGCGGGGCCCGCCGCCGACCCCGAGGCCTCCTAGGAATCGGAGCGACGCATGCTCGACGTGAACCAGATGAAGGCAGAGCTCGAAGAGGATCGCGTACGCGTGGTCAAACAGCTCGCCGAGCTCGACGACGACGTCGCCGGGGGTGACGAGATCGGCGCCGAGGAGGGTTTCGCGGACAGCGGCGCCGTCAGCGCCGAACGCCGCGAGGTGTACACGCTGATCGGCACGATGCGGGACAACCTCGGCGAGATCGACGCCGCCCTCGGCCGTATCGCGGACGGCACCTACGGTGCCTGTGAGCGGTGCGGGAACCCCATCGGCGACGCCCGCCTCGAGGCTCTCCCCTCGGCGCGGTGGTGTCTCGACTGCGCCGCCATCGTCGAGCGTTGACAGTCGGCACGTCCCTGGACGCCGCCAGGGAGACCTCGGGAATCCCCGATCTGCGCCGCATCGGCGTGAACGAACTGCTCGCCGGTGCTCCCTGGCGACCACCGTTCGCGCCTTGCGACCCGCTGCCGCGGGCAGACGACCCGCCCAGCCCGAGATCCTGGACCTACGACCCGATGCGCAACGGCCCGGGTTGGGGCCACCTCACGCGGCGCTTCCTGTGGTCGCTGCGTCCGGGTGGCCCGTCGGAACCCTCGTTGCAGTGGGCCCATTCTGTGCTCACCGCTCCCGAGAGGGTCCTGTTCGACCAGATGCCCGGCTACGACCGTCGCCATGCGATCGGCATCGGGCGGCTCGCTGCGAAGGTGTCGGGAGACCACCTGGTCGCCCGCGCCGGGATCCTCCACGACGTCGGCAAGATCGAGTGCCGCCTCGGACCGTTCGGTCGCGCAGCCGCGACCCTGTTCAGGCGGGCCCTGCCGGTGAGCGCCGACCGGCTCTCCAGGTCCTGGTACGCGAAGGTCGCCGCGACCCCCGACGGGCGACTCCGCCCCCGCACGTGGTTGGAGCGTTTCGCGGCCTACTGGATGCATCCCTGGACCGGGCGTCTGATACTCGAACGAGCCGGGGTCGACGAGGCGGTGGCGGCCTGGGCCGAACATCACCACCACCTGTACGTCGTCGAGGACCTCGTGTTCGACTGGGACAGTGCCACGCTCCTCTGGGAGCTCGACCGCGACTGACGCTACGGCGTGTAGGTCGCTCCCCACCGGTCGAGCGACGTGAACTCCGCGACGGGAGCGCGGGTCAGCTTCGTCGGGAACGGGTCGGCGCGCACCCCGACGAGGACGTGGCACGCGACCGCGTAGCCGGGTGGGATGCCGAGCAGCTCGACCACTGCAGGCTCGTGGACCACGACCATCGTCGTCATCGCCGCACCGAGGCCCTCGGCGCGCAGGCCGAGGAGCACGTTCTGCGCGAACGGGTAGATCGACGCGCCACCGACGATGCTCACCCGGTCGAGACTCGCGTCGGTGAGCGCGAGCGACTCGACCAGTGCGCAGAACACGAGATGCACGGGAATCTCGCTGAGGCGCGCCGCGAACACGTCGACGGGCAGCTCCGGCTCTTCGGGGATCGTGCGCCCGTACCGTTCGCGCATGTACTGCTCGTAGGGCTCCCGGTACAGGCGGGCGAGCTCGAGGCGTGTCGAACGGTCGCGGACGACGACGACGTGCCAGCCCTGACGGTTGCCCCCGTTCGGAGCGAAGCGGGCGTTGTCGAGCACCCTCGTCAGTACCTCGTCGTCGACGTCGTCGCCGGTGAACAACCTCGTCGTGACCGCGGTTCGCATCGCCTCGTACAGTTCCATGCCGAGAAGTATGCGACTTGCAACCCTGACCCACGACAGCGTGCGGGACGGCGCCCCGACCGTGGGCGTGGTCGCCGACGGCGGCGTCGTGCGCGCCCACCCCGACGCGCCTCCGATGGCGGAGTTGCTCGCGTCCGGCGACGTCGGCGCAACGCTCGGCCCCGTCGCGGCGGAGCTTCCCCTCGACGAGGTGAGGCTGCTCGCACCTGTGCCGCGGCCCGGCAAGGTCCTCGCGGTGGGGCGCAACTACGCCGACCACGCTGCCGAGATGACGCCGGACCTCGTGGGGGAACCCAGCTCGTTCCCGATCGTGTTCAACAAGCAGACGACCGCGGTCACCGGCCCCTTCGACCGCATCCGCATCCCCGCGGTCAGCGATCAGGTCGACTACGAGGGCGAGCTCGGTATCGTGATCGGCCGCCGCGCAGCCTCGGTGCCGGCCGCTTCGGCGATGGACTTCGTGGGCGGCTACCTCGTCGCGAACGACGTCTCGGTGCGGGACTGGCAGCGGCGCTCGCCCACGTTCACCCTGGGCAAGTCCTTCGACACCCACTGCCCGCTCGGGCCCTGGATCGTCACGGCCGACGCGGCAGGCGAACCATCCGGGCTGGGTGTGCGCACCTACGTGAACGGCGCGTTGCGTCAGGACGGTCGCTGCGCCGACATGATCCACGACCCCGCACGGCTGATCGAGGTGATCTCGACCGCGACGACGCTGGAACCCGGTGACGTGATCCTCACGGGGACCCCCGCGGGCGTCGGCGCCGGGTTCGACCCGCCCAAGTGGCTCGAGGCAGGCGACGCGGTGCGGGTCGAGATCGACGGGATCGGAGCGATCGAGAACCGCGTGGTGGGTCCCCACGACGAGGAAGCCATCGCGGCCCGGGTGCTCGTCCGCGGCCTCGTCCAGGGCGTGTTCTTCCGCGAGACGATGCGGCGCGAAGCCGATGCCGCCGGCGTGGCGGGCTGGGTCCGCAACCTCGGCGACGGTCGCGTCGAAGCACGCATCGAGGGGACGCGCGGGGCCGTCGACGCGCTCGTGCAGTGGTGTTGGCGCGGACCGCGGCGGGCGGTGGTCACCGAGGTCGAAGTGCGCCCGGCGCCGAGCTCGGGCGCCACCCGCTTCGAGGTGCGCTGAGCACCGCTGGGTTCAGGCAGCGCGGGGGTTGCCTTCAGTCCAGGAGGACCGCAGGGACGTCGACCACCTTGGCGCGCAGGTACTCCCCGAAGCCCTTGGCCTGAGGGTCCGAACGGGTGCTGTCGGCGACACCGCGCCCGAGTAGGCCGACCACCACGAAGTTGAGGGCCCACAGGTTGTCGAAGCGGTGGCGCTGCACCTCGAGTCCGGCCGCCTCGGGCACGAGCGCGTGGAACATGTCGAGGTCGAGGTAGTCGACCAGCCACGCGTACGCCTCCGCAGAGACGGCCCAGAGCCCGACGTTCGCGTTGCCGCCCTTGTCGCCGCTGCGGGCGCCGCAGATGCGCCCGAGCGGCACCTGGGCGGACTCCGAGTCCGCCGGCGGTGGTGACGGGATCGCGACCGCCGGCACGCGTGTCCCGGTGGTCTCCACGTGGGCCTCGAGCGCGTCCGCGACCTGCAACGTCACCGTCTCGCCGTCGACATCCACCTCGTGCGCGAGGTGCGCGACGGGCACCTGGGTCGGCCAGTAGACGCCGAACGGCGTCCCCTCTCCCGGCGGCGACGTCGCGAAGAAGCCCGGGTAGTTGGCGAGCGCGAGCTCGACCACGGCAGACGAGAACGAGCGGCCCACCTTCGCCTGGTCGGCGTCCTTGACGGTGAGCCGGAGGTGCGAGACGGCGTCTTCGTTCGTGCGCGGATCGTCACGCCCACTCGGGATCAACTGCACCTCGCTCTCCGCGAAGGACTCGCGGCCTCCCAGGCGCTCCCACAGCGACCGCTCGAGCAACGCCGCCTTGGCCTCGACGTCGAGACCGGTGATGCCGAAGGTCATCGAGTTACGGAACCCGCCGAGGTAGTTCATCGCGACCTTGGCGGTCGCCGGGGGTGCCTCGCCCACGACACCGGAGATGCGGACACGGTCGGGACCGACCTCGTCCAGGCGGATCGAGTCGAAGCGTGCCGTCACGTCGGGGTTGAGGTAGCGGTGCCCGCCGATCTCGTAGAGGAGCTGCGCGGTGACCGTACCGACGTCGACGCGCCCGCCCGTGCCGGGGTGCTTGGTGATAACCGAGGTCCCGTCGGCCGCCACCTCGGCGATCGGGAACCCGGGGTGCTCGAGGCCCTCGACGGCTTCGAAGAAGCTGTAGTTGCCGCCCGTCGCCTGCGGTCCGCACTCGATGACGTGGCCGGCGACGAGGGCGCCGGCCAGCGCGTCCAGGTCGTGCGAACCCCAGCCGTGATGCCAGGCCGCGGGACCCATGACCACGGCGGCATCGGTGACGCGGCCGGTCACGACCACGTCCGCCCCACGCTCCAGCGCTTCGGCGATGCCCCAGCAGCCCAGGTACGCGTTGGCGGTCAGGGGCGTGATGCCGAGCGTGTCGAGGTCCTCGCCCGTGTCGAGGTTGACGAAGACCACCCCGGCGGCGCGCAGCTCGTCGAGGCGGCCGCTCAGATCGTCGCCGGTCACCGTGGCGATCGTGGCGTCGACCCCGAGCTCGGTCGCCACCGAACGTAGCGCCGCCGCGCAGCCGGCGGGGTTCAAGCCACCGGCGTTGGACACGACCTTGATGCCCGACGCGACGCAGTCGCCGAGCACGTCGCGCATCTGGGTCACGAACGTCTTGGCGTACCCGGCCCCCGGATCCTTCATGCGCCCGCGGGCGAGGATCAGCATCGTGAGCTCCGCGAGCCAGTCGCCCGTGAGCACGTCGATCGGGCCGCCGTCGACCATCTCGCGTGCCGCCGACAGGCGGTCCCCGTAGAAGCCGCTGCAGTTGGCGACGCGTAGGACGCCCGTGCCGGCAGCGCTCACGTCTGCACCTCGAGCTCGACGAGGACCGCGTGCTGGTCGACACTGTCACCCACGGAGACGTTGACCGCGGCCACGACAGCGTCCGCGGGTGCCGTGATCGTGTGCTCCATCTTCATGGCCTCGAGCACGACGAGGGTCTGGCCCGTCTTGACCGCGTCACCCACCTCGACCGCTACGACCGCGACGGTTCCCGGCAGGGGAGCGGTCGGTCCGCCGCCGGAGATCTCGGCAGCATGGTCGGTGAAGCGCGGGACCTCGACCAGGGTCGACTGCGAGCACCAGCCGCGCACGTAGCTCGTGTCGCCGGAGACGACGACCGAGCACAGCGACGCGACCCCGCCGATCTCGACGACGAAGGTCCCCGCCTCGAGGTCGAGGTCGCTCGTCCTCACCGCCACGGCCTCCTCGGCGTCGTCGAGGCGCGTGATGACAGCGGCCACCCCTGGCGCCGTCACCGTGTACTCGACCGACACCTCGGCGGGGCCGCACGTGAAGCTGCAGTGCTGGGGCGCCGTGCGCACGTTGCGCCAACCGCTCGGCGCGAAGCCCAGCACCGGCGCCGCGGCACGGCGCACCTCCTGTGCGAGCAGGGCCGCCGCGACGGCGTGGCGGCGGATCTCGGTGCCGGACGGGCCTGCGGTGAGCACCTCGGGATGGCGGTCGAGGAAGTCCGTGGTGGTCTCGCCGGCGGTGAACGCCGGGTGGCGCAAGGTGGCCGCGAGCATCGCTCGGTTGGTCGCGACGCCGTTGCAGTCGAGCCCGTCGAGGGTCGACGCGAGCCTGGCGGCTGCTTCCTCGCGGGACTCGGCCCACGCCCAGACCTTCGCGAGCATCGGGTCGTAGTGGGGCGTCACCACGCTGCCCGCGCGCAACGCCGAGTCGTAGTCGACGTCCTCGACGTAGGGCACGTCCCACGCCACGACGGTCCCCGTGGCGGGCATGTGGTCGCGAGCCGGGTCCTCGGCGTAGAGACGCACCTCGATCGCGTGGCCGTCGGGCTCCTCGGGCAGGTCCTCGACGGGCAGGGGCCGCCCCGCCGCGATGTCGAGCTGCAACGCCACGAGGTCGACGTGGCAGATCTCCTCGGTGACACGGTGCTCGACCTGTAGGCGCGTGTTCATCTCGAGGAACCAGAAGCGTCCGTCGGCGACGAGGAACTCGACGGTCCCCGCACCCACGTACCCGATGCGCCGCGCGAGCGCGACGGCGGCGTCGCCGAGGTCGCGGCGCAGCTCGTCGCCGACCGCGGGCGACGGGGCCTCCTCGACGACCTTCTGGTGACGCCGCTGCACCGAGCACTCGCGTTCGAAGAGGTCGACGACGTCGCCGTACACGTCGGCGAGGATCTGCACCTCGACGTGGCGGGGCGCCTCGAGGTAGCGCTCGAAGAACACCGTCGGGTCGCCGAAGCCCGAGAGCGCCTCGCGGCGGGCTCCCTCGACGGCGTCGGCGAGGTGGGCCGCGTCGTAGAGGAGGCGCATGCCCTTGCCGCCGCCGCCCGCGGACGCCTTGATCATCAGCGGGTACCCGACGGCGGCGGCCTGCGCGGTCCAGCCGTCGGGGTCGTCGCCGTCGACGACCGCCGACTCGAGCACCGGGAGACCGGCCTGGCGTGCGGTCTCCTTCGCCTGGACCTTGAGTCCCATGGAGCGGATCGCCTCCGGCGGTGGACCCACCCACGTGAGGCCGGCGTCGATCACGGTCCGGGCGAAGTCGGCGTTCTCGGCGAGGAATCCGTAGCCGGGGTGCACGGCGTCGGCGCCGCTGCGGCGCGCGGCCTCGACGATCTTGCCGATCACGAGGTAGGACTCCGACGCGGTGGACCCACCGATCGCCACCGCGACGTCGGCTGCTCGCACGTGCAGGTCGCGGTCGGGTTCGGAGTAGACGGCGACGGTCTCGATGCCTAGGTCGCGCGCCGTCTCGCAGATGCGCTTGGCGATCTCGCCCCGGTTGGCGACGAGCAGGCGGCGGATCGGGCGGGCCGGGGCGGTCACAGCCGGAACACCCCGAACCCGGCCGTGCCCTGCACCGGCGCCGAGTGCACGGCCGACAGAGCGATCCCGAGCGCCGTGCGGGTCTCACGGGGGTCGACGATGCCGTCGTCCCACAGGTGACCGGTCGCGTACAAGGCGGTCGACTCCTTGTCGATCTGGGCCTCGATCATGGCCCGCACGAACGCGTCCTGGTCCTCGTCGAACTCGCGGCCGCCACGCTCGGCGGCCTGGCGCTGGATGATCGACATCACCCCTGCGAGTTGGGTGCCGCCCATCACGGCGATGCGGTGGTTGGGCCACGTGAAGAGGAAGCGCGGGTCGTAGGCACGCCCGGCCATCCCGTAGTTGCCGGCGCCGTAGCTGGCGCCGACCATCACCGTGAGGTGGGGGACCGTGGAGTTGGAGACCGCGTTGATCATCTGGGCGCCGGCCTTGATGATGCCGCCGCGCTCGGCCGCGGTGCCGACCATGTAGCCGGTGATGTTCTGCAGGAACAGCAACGGGGTGTCGGAGCGGTTCGCGAGCTGGATGAACTGGGCGGCCTTGCGCGCCTCTTCGGCGAAGAGGATCCCGTTGTTCGCGAGGATCCCCACCGGGAATCCGCACACCGACGCGTACCCGGTCACCAACGTCGTCCCGTAGAGCGGCTTGAACTCGTCGAGGCGGCTCCCGTCGACCACACGCGCGATCACCTCGCGCACCTCGAAGGGCACCTTCACGTCGAGGGGGACGATGCCGGTGAGCTCGTCGGGGTCGTGCACGGGCGGCTCCGCAGCAAGCGACGGGCCCGGCCCGGCCTTGGCCCAGCGCAGGTTCCTCACGATCATGCGGCCGAGACGGATCGCGTCGGCCTCGTCGGCCGCGAGGTGGTCCGAGAGACCCGAGGTGCGGCTGTGCATCTCGGCGCCGCCGAGTTCCTCTTCGGTTGCGTCCTCGTCGATGGCCATCTTCACGAGTGGCGGTCCGCCCAGGAATACCTTCGCTCCGCCTTTGACGAACACGGTGTGGTCGCTCATGCCGGGCACGTACGCGCCACCGGCGGTCGAGCTGCCGAAGACGAGCGACACGGTCGGCACGCCCGCGGCGGAGAGGCGCGTCATGCTGCGGAACGTCGCACCGCCGGGCACGAAGATCTCGGACTGCCGCGGCAGGTTGGCACCCGCGGACTCGACCAACGTGACGTAGGGAAGGCGGTTCTTCAGCGCGATGTCGAGCATGCGCAGCGACTTGGCGAGGCCGGAGGGGTCGGTGGCGCCGCCCTTCACCGTCGGGTCGGCGCCGGTGACCATGCACTCGGTTCCCTCGATCACGCCGATGCCGGCGACACCGGCCCCGAGCTCGTCGTCGGTCTCGGCTGCGGCGAGCGGGCAGAGTTCGAGGAACGGCGAGTCGCGGTCCAACAGGAGCTCGACTCGATCGCGGACCAAGAGCTTGCCGCGCTCGACGTGGCGGCGCGTGTACTTCTCGCCGCCGCCGGCGACGACCTTGTCCGTGAGGGTGGCGATCTCGTCGAGCGCGGCGAGCATCGCCTCGCGGTTCGCCTTGAACGCGTCCGAGCGCACGTCGACTTGGGAACCGAGGACAGGCATCAGGCGAGCTCCGCGAGCAGGTGGATCTCCGACGCTATCAGCTTGGCCCAGTCGCCCAAGTGGACGCTCTCGTCCTCGCCGTGGATGCGGCTTGCGGGGTCCGCCGGTCCGAGCAGCAGGGCGGGGATCCCCCCGAAAGCCGCCGCGAACGGTCCGACGAAGGGGATCGTGCCGCCCACACCCATCAGCACGGCGTCCGCGCCGAAACCGGCGCGAAGCGCGTTGGTGGCGGCGTCGAACGCAGGCCCCTCCGGCTCGCACACCCATGCCGGCACGGTCTCGTGTGTGTTCAGGCTGACCTCGAGTCCCCAAGGTGCGTGCGTGAGCACGTGACGCTGCACGCATTCCCAGCAGCGCTGGGGGTCCTGCCCGGGCGCGAGTCTCATGCTGATCCGTGCCGTCGCGGCGGCCACGATCTGGTTGGAGGAGCCCGCTATCGGGTGCGAGTCGCACCCGATCACCGTCAGCGTCGGCCGCATCCACAAGCGTTCGAGCACGGGGACCGCCGGGTCTCCGGCCATCGAGACACCCTTGCGCATGCCGAGCGTCCGGGCCATCGCCGCCGGGTCGGGGGAGAGTGCCGCCATCCGTGCCGATTCCTCGGGGGAGACGGGACGCACGTCGTCGGAGAACCCGTCGACGCAGACGTCACCGTGAACGTCGACCATCGAGGCGACGAGCCGGGCGAGTGCGGTGGCAGGATCGGGAACCACGCCGCCGGCGAGGCCCGAGTGCAGTGGCCCGTCGAGTGCCCGAAGGTTCACGTCGAAGCCGAGCAGCCCCCGTAGCGAGTACGTGATGCCGGGGGTGCCGACGGACCAGTTGCCGGCATCGGCGAGCACGAGGACGTCGGCAGCGAGCTCGCCGGCGTGATCGGTCAGGAACGTCCCGAGGTTGGGCGAACCGATCTCCTCCTCGCCTTCCACGAGGACCTTCACGTTGCACGGCAGTGTCCCGGTCGTCTCGAGCCAGGCGGCGATCGCGGCCCCGTGCGCGACCGCGCCTGCCTTGTCGTCGGCACTGCCGCGCCCGTAGAGACGCCCGTCGCGGACGACGGGCTCGAACGGGCCCGACGTCCAGTGCTCCGTCACGCCTGGGGGTTGCACGTCGTGGTGCGCGTAAAGGAGGACCGTGGGCGCCTGCGGGCCGGCGTGACACCACTCACCGATGACGTTGGGGTGTCCACCCGTGGGAGCTACGAGACGGACGGCCTCGAGTCCGCAGCGGGCGAGCAGGTCCGCCGTCATCTCAGCGGATGCGACGACATGGGCCGGGTCGAAGCCGGCAGCGCTCACGCTCGGGATCCGCACGAGGGCCTCGAGCTCCCCACGGTGGACGTCGATGCGTTCTGCGGCCGCGCGAACCGCTTCGACGACCCTGGCGGGTTCCCACTCGACCATGGCGCGGGACGCTATCACGTCCTGATTGGAGCGGCTACAGCGCGCCCGGGGCCCTCGGAGTCGTTTACTCCCGCGTCACCACCGTCTAGCTTTTGCCTCTCTGCAATTGCGAAGAGTCGAACAGGGGGGCCGGCCACATGGGTCGACGTTCATCGTTGGTCAAGCTCGCGACCTTGGTTGCGGTCACGGGTCTTCTCGTCGCGGCTTGTAGCAAGTCGTCCACGAGCGGCGACACGACTACGACAGCTGCCTCTGGCGGTGGTCAGGCAGCGGCCAGAGGCGGCGACGGCGCGCTCGACATCGCCACGATCATCTCCGAGACGGGCGATCTCGGGGCATACGGCCCCGGCGTGCTCGCGGCGATCAAGCTCGCTGTCGACGACATCAACGGTGCCGGTGGGGTACTAGGCCAGCCCGTCACGCTCGAGGCGAACCAGGACGACGCCTCCACCGCCGAGCAGGCCGGAACCGCGGCCGACCAGGTCGTCAACGGCACGAAGGCCGACGCCGTGATCGGCGCGCTCGGCTCCGGCGCCAGCGCCGCGATCATCGAGAAGCTCGCCAGCGCCGGGCTCGTGCAGTGCTCGCCGTCGAACACGGCGGCGTCGCTCACCCAGAAGAACGACTACGGCGGCCACTACTTCCGCACCGCCCCCAGCGACGACCTGCAGGCGCCCGTACTCGCCGACAGGATCATCCAGGACGGCCGCAAGAAGATCGCGATCATCGCCCGCAACGACGACTACGGCACCGGGTTCGCGTCCGCACTCAAGACGGACCTGGAGAACGGTGGAGCAACCGTCACCCAGAGCGTCAGCTACGACTCCAAGTCTCCGGACGTCAAGGCCCAGGTCCAGCAAGCGCTCAACTCCAACCCCGACACGATCGCGATGATCTCGTTCACCGATGACGGCGCCAAGGTCCTCTCGGCCCTGATCGAGAACGGGTGGAGCCCGGGCCAGAAGCCGGTGTACGGCACCGATGGCATCCAAGGCGACACCGTCGACGCTCAAGGCCAGCTCAAGCCCAAGAGCGTGGGCGCACAGGTGAACCCGAACGACCCCAAGGCCCTCGACGGGCTGATGGGGTCGGCGCCGGCGTTCAGCATGGCACCGGAGTTCAAGGCCCGCTTCGAGGCGGTCAAGCCGCCTACCGCTCAGTCGGTCTTCACCGGTCAGGCGTACGACTGCGTGACGATCATCGCCCTCGCAGCCGAGCAGGCGAAGTCCGACAAGACGAGCGACATCATCGCCAACATCCAGAAGGTCACCAACGACGGTGAGCAGTGCACCTCGTTCGCCGCCTGCAAGAAGCTCATCGACGCTGGCAACGACATCGCGTACGTCGGTGCCGTCGGGCCGATCAACCTCGACGCCAACGGTGATCCCACCGTCGGCGAATACGAGATCTGGGAACTGCAGGACGGCAGGCTCAAGACCCTCGAGAACGTCAAACAGACCCGCAACTAGCCGCAACTAGCCGGGTCCCGGACACACACGTCGGGTGTCCTACGGACGTGGGGACGTGAGAGGGGTTGTGGACCCGCTTCGCGTCCCCACGTCGGGTGTCCTACGGACGTGGGGACGTGAGAGGGGTTGTGGACCCGCTTCGCGTCCCCACGTCGGGTGTCCTCAGCAGCCTGCGGAGTGTCGACTTCACGTACTCGGGGTCCCGACGGATCTCGGTGTCGAGGAAGCGGTGCACCGGCCAACCGGCTGCCGCGAGGGCCGCGTCCCTTCTGCTGTCGAACCGGCGTTGCTCCGGGACGAAGTGGTGAGGGCCGTCGACCTCCACGACCAGAGCGGGAGATCGCCACAGGAAGTCGACCTCGTACTCGCGACTTGCGGTGAGGATCTGCACGTGATGTTCCGGACGCGGTAGGAAGGCGTCTTCGACGAGGTGCAGGAAGTCGGCTTCCAACTTGCTGTCGAAGGCCGCAAGCTCCGGTGGCATGAACTCGAGGATCGGCCGAATCCGCTTGAGTCCGTGGCGGCCGTGCATGCGCCTGAGCTCTCCGGCGATATCGGCGCCGGTGACGTGGCCGTCGATCACCATCTTCTCGACTGCGCCTCGGAGCGAACGCGGCCGGAGGATCTCGGCTGCGTCGAAGGCAGTTCGCACGGGATCGGTGACGTCGAGGCCACCGATCGTACGGATGTCCCCAGGCGACCAGACACGGCTGCGGTGCACGACGACGTCGAAGAGACGAGGCTTGCGTCCGTGCGCGACGCAGATGTGGACGCGTTCGGGCTCGGCCCTGGCGCCGTAGACGGCGAGTGCGGAAAGCGAGGCGAGGGCCGCGTCCTCACCGGCCGCAAGGACGGCTGCGAACCTCTCGAGCTCGGTGGTCCTCGGTGTCCACGATGCAGCCGACACCCCGGGCTGCACCTCGTAGATCTCGCCTCGAGCGCGGGCGCTGCGCAGTTCGTGCACCGACACCCCCGCAGCGTGGATCTGTCTGTTTGCGGCGACGCCAGCTTGACGACGAGCGATAGGCGCCACTTCCGGATGATCGAACAGCATCGGGTTGCCCCCTGTGTCTGTCGCGGGGAAGCACCTCGGGGAAGCCGAGCCCCCATCATCGTCGGCGCCAGTGACATCAAGTTCCGCCCCCGCCCTCGCGGCTCTGGGCTGAGGACGTGGGGACGTGAGGTGGGTTGTGGACCCGTCTTGCGTCCCCACGTCGGTGTGGGCTGAGGACGTGGGGACGTGAGGTGGGTTGTGGACCCGTTTTGCGTCCCCACGTCGGTGGGGGTCTGGGACGTGGGGACGTGAGGTGGGTTGTGGACCCGTTTTGCGTCCCCACGTCGGTCTGGGTTCGGTCGGGTCAGGGGACGGCGAGGGTGCCGAGGTAGAGCTCGATGACCTTGGGATCGTGGAGGAGGTCGTGGCCCGCACCGGTGTAGGCGTTGCGGCCCTGGTCGAGCACGTAGGCGCGGTCGCAGATCTGGAGGCAGCGACGCGCGTTCTGCTCGACGATCACGATCGACACCCCGGCGCCGTTGATCTCGGCTATGCGCCCGAAGACCTCGTCCATCTTCGCCGGCGACAAGCCCGCCGAGGGCTCGTCGAGCAGGAGAACCTGCGGGTCCATCATCAGCGCCCGCGCCATCGCCACGAGCTGGCGTTCCCCACCCGAGAGCGAACCCGCCCGCTGGCCACGACGCTCGGCGAGCAGCGGGAAGAGTTCCGCGACCCGACCGAAACTCTCGTGCCACGCCCGCGGGCGCAGGTACAGGCCCATGCGCAGGTTGTCCTCGATCGTGAGGCTCGGGAACACGTTCGCGACCTGCGGGACGTAGCCCACCCCGAGGGCGACCAGCTCGTGCGCGCCCTTCGAGGTGATGTCGTCGCCGCGCAGGAGGATCCTGCCGTCGCGGACCGTCACGAGCCCGAACATCGACTTCAACAGCGTGGACTTGCCGGCACCGTTGGGTCCGATGATGCCGACCAGCTCCCCGTCGTGTAGCTCGAGCGAGCAACCCTGCAGGATGTCGACACCCTTGACGTACCCGGCGTAGACCTCGACGGCCTCGAGCAGCACGTCCCGGTCAGCCATCGTCGCCGCCCTCGTCTGCCTCGACGCCGACGTGGTCGCCGTCGCCGTCGCCGTCGCCGGCCGCTGCCGGTCCTTGCTCGACCCTGGCCTCCACGACCGGTTCGGGCGTCGCTGCCTCCCCGTGGCGCTCACCCAGGTACGCGTCCACGACGTCCTCGTTGGCGAGGATGTCGCCGGGGCGGCCCTCGGCGATGACCGCGCCCTGGGCAAGGCAGACGACCCAGTCGCTGATGTTCATGACGACGTCCATGTCGTGCTCGATCAGTACGACGGTCAGGCCGTCACGCTTCAGCTCGACGATGTGCTCCGACAGCGTCTGGCGCAGCGCCGGGTTGACGCCGGCCATCGGCTCGTCGAGCAGGATCGCCTTCGGATCGGTCATCAACGCCCGTGCCATGCCGAGCAGCTTGCGCTGGCCACCCGAGAGTGAGCCGGCGGGGGCGTCGCTCAGGTGGTCGAGGCGGAACCGCTCGAGTTGGGCGTCGACCGCCGCCTTCCGGTCCCGTTCGAACGAACGCCACAACGGTGGCAGGAACGCCCCGAGGATGCGCTCGCCAGGGTTGCCCGGTGCCGCGAGCAACAGGTTCTCCTCGACGGTCAGGTGCTCGAGGGTGCGGGTGAGCTGGAAGGTCCGGACCAGACCACAGCGGGGGACCTGGTAGGCGAGCTTGCGCTCGAGGGGGATGCCGTCGAAGCTCCACCTCCCCGCCTGGGCCTTGTCGAAGCGTGTCAGGCAGTTGAACAGCGTCGTCTTGCCGGCCCCGTTCGGTCCGATCAGCGAGGTGATCACGCCGCGCTGGATCTCGAGGTGGTCGACGTCCACGGCAACGAGGCCCCCGAAGCTGCGACGCATCCCGTCGACGACGATCACCGCATCGGGCTTGGCAACGCCGACCGCGGCAGCCACTTCATCGAGCGACGACGGTGCAGCAGTAGGTGATTCAGGCATCGAGGAACGACTCCCCCTTCTTGCCCACTATCCCCTGGGGTCTGAAGACGACGAGCAGGACCAGGGCCAAACCGACCAGGGCGAACCGCGTCCCGCTGATCTGGTCCGACGCGAGGTTGAGCCAGCCGGTGTCGACGAGGTACTTGAGGAGCCCGTCGGTGAACTGGATCAGGAACCACAGGATCACCGACCCCACGATCGGTCCGATGATCGTCGCCTGCCCGCCCAGGATCACCGCGGTGTAGACGGTGAAGGTGACCACGGTGCGGAAGTAGTCGGGCCGGATCGCCTGCTGGTCGACTGCCTGCAGCATTCCGGCCAGCGCTGCGATGACCCCGCCGAGCACGAGCGTCTGCAGCTTGAGGTTGAAGACGTTCTTGCCGAGGCTGCGCACGGCGTCCTCGTCGTCGCGTACGGCTCGCAGTGTCCTGCCCCAGGGGCTCCGCATCAACCACCAGACCACGAAGCTGAACACGGCGACGAGCACCCACGCCACCGTCAGGACCCAGATACCCCTCTCGCTGAACCTGAACCCTCCGAACCCGTAAGAGCCGGCGGGGTAGGGGTTCACCGAGAAGAACGCATTCGCGAAGCCGTCGTAGCCGTACACACCACCGATCTGGACGCCGTTGACCTCCGACTGCAGCGGACCTGAACGCACGAACAGGCGCAGGATCTCGCCCGTGGCGATAGTGACGATCGCGAGGTAGTCGGCGCGGAGGCGCAGCGACGGAAGCCCGAAGAGGAGCCCGACGCCGACGGCGAGCATCACGCCGAGGGCGAGGCCCATCCACATCGACCAGCCGAGTTCGACGACTGCGATTCCGACACCGTAGGCACCGGCGAGCATGAACGCGACCAGGCCGAAGTTCAGGAGCCCGCCGTAACCGAACTGCAGGTTGAGCCCGACGCCTGCGAGTGCGTAGACGGCGGCGTTGATGCTCACCGCCGACCTGAGTGAGTCGAGCAGGATCGACCCGAGGTTCATCGGCTCACCCGATCCTTTCCCTGCGCCCCAGTATGCCTTGGGGCCTGAACAGGAGCGTGAGGATCAGTGCTGCGAGGGCGAGCTCGAAGCGGAACTCGTCACCCTGGAACCACTCGTTCCCGGTGGCGGTGCCGACGAGGGGGGCCACCTGGGTCACGATCCCCAGTAGGAGCCCGCCGAGCACCGGGCCGTACGCGGTCCCGAGCCCGCCGACCACGACGGCGGCGAACATGAACAGGAGGAGATTGAGCCCCATGTCCCACTGGACCTTCTGTGACATCCCGAGGAACACTCCACCGAGAGTCGCGAGGATCGTCCCCATGATCCACGTCTTGGTGATCACCTTCTGGGTGTCGATCCCGCTCGCCGCTGCGAGGTTCTTGTTGTCGGCGACGGCGCGCATCGCGGTGCCGAGGCGGGTGTACTGGATCACGAGAGCGGTGGCGACGAGCACGAGGGCGCCGACGATCACGATGCCGAGGTCCCGGGGCGTCATCGTGATCGGCCCGAGGCTGCCTGCCCGCTGGATCGCGTACGTCTCGTAGCTGCGGGGAAGGAGTCCGAAGACCACCTGGAACAGGTTCCGCATCAGTTCGCCGAGGCCGATCGTGACCACGATCAACGCGATGTTGGAGAGGCGCCGCCGTCGCAGGGGGCGGAATATCGCGAGGTCGAACCCCGCGCCGACGAGACCCATGACGACGATGCCCACGACCGTCGCCACGATGAGGGTGAGGTGGAGGGAGTCCGCGTTGAGCATCCACACGACGAACGCACCCAAGGTGACGATCTCGCCGTGTGCGAAGTTGATCAGGCCGGTCACGCCGAAGATCAACGACAGACCCATGGACGCCAGGGCGATGATGATCCCGAATCGCAGGCCGTCGACGACTTGGTTCAGCACCTGTCCGGCGGTGACGTTCCCGGAGGTGGTCTCGTCGCCACCGGGGTTCTCGCTCATCTGGAACAGCACCACTCGGTTGCGGCCCGACTGGACGCTGACATCGAGCGAGTCGGCATCGGGGTTGGCCAGGTACACGCCTTCGGGCAGCGTGGAGACGTCGAGGCGGACCGTGTACTGGCCGGGACCCGGGAGCGGGATCGTCCAACTGCCGTCGGCGGCGGTCGTCGCGGTTCCGACGCTGCGGTCGTCCCGAAGCGTCTCGATGCGCACGCCTCCGAATCCGGCATGTCCCTCGAGTTCGAGCCGACCGCTCAATGCCGTGGAACCGGGCGCGGCCGTAGTGGTCGTGGCCGCTGCTGTCGTCACCGGTGCGGTGGCGTCCTGGGAGGCAGCGGGACGCGCGACGACGAGGAACGTGGCCGCGACGATCGCGGCAAGGAGACTCCACCGGCGTGCGGCCTGCACGGAGGGGGATGTTAGGGCCGGTGGCCGTCTTCGTCGTGGAGGGTGGCCGCAGCCTCGCCCAGCGCCGGGTCCGTGCCTCCGGCAAGTGCCGCCGCGGCGTCCGCTACGAGATCACCCGAGGAGTCCGCGGTCCGCAGGCCGAGCGTGAATGCGTCGAACACCACGAGGTGGTCCACGCGGGAGAGCCTCAGGAGGCGCCGTGTCACCTGGGCCACGTGGCCTTGGCGGCCGTGGCCGTTCACCCCGATGGTGGACGAGACCAAGAGGTCGTGGTCGTCGTTGCGGGAGGCGCGTACGAGCACGTCCGCGGGCTCGCCCACCCGGAACTCGACGTGGGCGTCGACCGGCGCTGCGCTCAACGCGTCGAGCGCAGTCTGCAGATGCGGGGCTTGGACGGGGCCGCAACTGCGAAAGGCCGAGGGCGGCTGTGTCGATCCTGGCGATGCGAGGCGTTCGACGAGGTCGCGCAAGGCCGAGTCGCGGCGCCGCTCGATGGCGGCGATGTCGAGCCGCGCGTCGCAGTCGGCCGCGATCCGGCCGGCTACGAGGGCCGCGACTGCGGCACCGGGCGAGGCGTCGACGCCCACGAGAATGCGCCTGTAGCACCCGGTTGGGGCGGCCTCCGCCGGCGGCTCCGCGTCACGACTTACGAGCATGCAGACATGGGAGCCACCGTGTGCCCGGATGCCGCGGCGGGCTGCCAGCATCGCGGGACGCAACGCGACGACGGGGTTCGCCATCGCGTCCGAGATGACCGTGAAGGACGCGCCGGTCTCGGCTGCGACGTCGAAGACGACGTCGGGGGCGATGCGTGGGACTCGGCGAACGCGGCTGGTGGCGGGCAGGCCGGCAGGTACCTGTGCCCCTGTCCTCACCAGAACCAGGAGGCGGTCGCCCAGCGTGCACGCGCGTGCCAGCGCGAGCCTCGAAGAGGGTGACGCGTCGACGCCGACGACGGTAAGACGCTCCATGAGTCGTCCATCGGCATTCGGGCCCAGAAGCTGAGGGACCCCCCTCGGGAGCCATGACCGTGTGGTTTCCGATTGGGGCGCGCCTGTGGATAAGTTGCCAGACGTTATTCGGAGGCGAGCCCTTAGTGGCGATCGCACATCTTGTTGCCCAAGGAGCTAATGTGTGCGACGCTGTTGCCCTGGTGTCGACAGCACCGAAGTCGAGTTTGGCAAGATTCGGAGTGTGTTATGGCCAAGAAGCGCACCATGTCGGATGACCACAAGGCTGCGATCGCAGCCGGCCGCTCGGAAGGTACGGCCGTGCGCCGGTACCTCGAGGCCCTCAAGCGCAAGCGCCGCCCCGGTCGTAGGTTCTCCAAGGCTCAACTGGCGGAGCGGCTCGAAGAGCTTCAGTCCAAGGTGGATGCCGAGGACAACCCGCTCGTGGAGGTCGAACTCCGCCAGAAGGCACGCGATCTCGAGTCGCGAATCGCCAGTAGCGACCAGGAACTCGACGAGACCGAGCTAGAAGCTGCCTTCGTCGTGGTCGCCAAGGACTTCTCCCAGCGCAAGAACATCTCATATTCGGTGTGGCGTGACATGGGGGTACCGGCATCGGTGCTCAAGAAGGCAGGGATCCCTCAGGAGCGGAGCCGGACCAAGCCCTGATTCGCAGTGGCGGACCATGGGTCACGCCGCGCTGTAATTGCTGCCCTTGTCGCGAACGGCGGCATCGCCGTGGCGAAGTTCGCCGGATTCTTCGTGACAGGTTCGTCCGCAATGCTGGCCGAGGGTGTCCACTCGGTCGCGGACACGGGCAATCAAGGTCTTCTGCTCCTCGGTGACCACCGCGCCCGGCGCGCGGCGACACACGCGCATCCCTTCGGGTTCGGACGCGAGCGCTATTTCTGGTCGTTCGTGGTTTCCATGATGCTCTTCACCCTTGGCGGCCTTTTCGCCCTGTTCGAGGGCACCGAAAAGCTGAGGCATCCCCACCCGATCGAGTCGCCGCTGGTGGCCGTCGTCATACTGTGCGTCGCCTTGGTCCTCGAGGGCTTCTCCATGCGCACAGCGGTGCGCGAGTCCGCGGGTATACGTCGGGGACAGGGCTGGTTGGCGTTCGTGCGTGGATCGAAGAGCCCCGAGATCGCCGTCGTCCTTCTCGAGGACTTCGGGGCGTTGGTCGGCTTGATCATCGCTCTGCTCGGCATCGGCCTCGAGGTGTCGACGGGTGACCCGACCTGGGACGGAGCCAGCACCCTCGCGATCGGGGCGCTCCTGCTCGTGATCTCGGTGCTGCTCGCCGTCGAGATGAAGAGCCTCCTGATCGGCGAGGCCGCCTCCGAAGCCGACGTCGCCGCGATCGAATCTGCAGTGCTGTCCACGCCGGCGGTGCGCCGGTTGATCCACCTGCGCACCCAGCATCTCGGACCCGAGGACGTGCTCGTCGCAGCGAAGGTGGAGCTCGATGCCGACCTCGACTTCGCGGCGGTGTCCGAAGCCATCGACGTGATCGAGGAGCGTGTGCGATCGGCTGTTCCGGTCTGCAGGCTCGTGTTCGTCGAACCCGCGGTCTTCCGTTCGCAGGTCGAGTCCTGAACCCCTCTTCTGCGAACGGGCCGTGGGCTATCCCGCGAAGACGGGGGGCGTACGGTCGGCCCAGGGCATCGCTTCCTCGAGCGATGCGGCGACGCGCAACAGGAGGTCCTCCCGGGCCCAGGCCCCGACGAGTTGGACACCCACGGGCAGACCCGTGGCGCTCTGGTGCAGAGGCAGCGAGATGGCCGGCTGGCCGGACACGTTGAACGGCGACAGGAACGGGATGAGCGGGACGCAGCGCAACAGGGCGGCGGCGGGGTTCTCCGGCTCCGGGGCGAACTCGCCGAGGCGCGGGGCCAACTCGCCCACGGTCGGGGTGACGAGCAGATCCCAGCCGTCCGCCCACCAGTCGTTGACGCGTCGCGTGTAGGCCTCGAGCCACTGCACGCTCGCGACGTAGTCGGTAGCGCTGTAGCCACGAGCGAGCTGGTCGAGGACGGCGTTGTGCGGTTCCAGCGCAGCGAGGGGCACCTCTTCGCCGACCCACTCTCCCCACTGCTGGATGTCACGGGCGACCCAGGCAGCCACGATCGTGACGTAGCTGGGCCCGAACCCGGGATCGTCGAACGGTGGCTTGGCGTCGGTGTCGACGTGATGGCCCATCGCCTCGAGTTGGGCCAGGGCCGACTCGACCGCCGCGACGCACTCGGGATCGGCGGCCCCGACGCCTTCCGAGGATGTCGCGACGCCGATGCGGAGCCGCTCGACCGGGGCACCGGCCTCCTCCACGAACGGACGCTCGGGCGCCGGAGCGACGAAGGGGTCGCCCGGCATCGGAGTCGAGGTCACGTCGAGGAACCCGGCGCTGTCGCGCACCGTGCGTGTCAGTGTGCCCTCGACGGTGGCTCCCGCCCAGCTCGAGCCGATGGCAGGGCCCTGGGAGATCCGCCCACGTGACGGCTTGAGCCCCACCAGCCCGCACATGCTCGCCGGCAGGCGGATCGAGCCGCCGCCGTCGTTCGCGTGCGCGGCAGGGACCATGCCGGACGCCACGGCTGCCGCGGACCCGCCCGAGGACCCCCCCGTCGAGTGCCCCAGGTTCCACGGGTTGCGGGTGGGCCCGAACGAGAGCGGCTCGGTCGTGACGATCGTGCCGTCCTCGGGCACGTTGGTACGGCCCAGGCTGACGACGCCGGCGTCGAGGTACTCGTGCGCGACGTGGGAGGTGACGCGGGCCCTGTTGTCGTGGTCCTTCAGGAACCGCGATCCGGAGAAGTACGGCTCGCCCTCGACGGTGAGGCCGATGTCCTTCCACAGGAACGGCACGCCCCGGAACGGACCGTCGGGCAGCTCGCCGGTGGCGCGCTCGCGTGCCTCCTCGAAGAGCTTGATCACCACCGCGTTGATCTCGGGATCCAACGCCTCGACGCGTGCGATGGCCGCCTCCACGACTTCCGCCGCGGACATCTCACCCCTCCTCACGAGAGCGGCAGTGGCGGTTGCGTCTGCGTGTGCGAGGTCGGCCATCGCGTTGGTCCTCCTGTCGATTCGGGTGATCTTGCACGGACGGGCGGGGCGGGTCGCGGCCGGGTCAGAGCTCGGTGCGGACCAGCTCGGCCAGCAGGGCGTCGAGGTCGTCGCGGACCCCGCGCATGGCTGGGTCGAGGGCACGGTTGGTCAGCTCGGAGGGGTCCGAGTCGAGGTCGTAGAGCTCGACGTCGTGCAGGTCGCGCCGGTCCCAGCGTCCCGGGGTGAAGTACCTGCCGAACTTGAAGCGGGAGGTGACCACCCCGCGCAGGAATCCGCGGGGATCGTCGCACACGAGGGGAGGCCGGGGCAGGCCCATGCTCGACCGCGACTCGGACACGACGAGGACGCCGTCGCGCCGGCCCACACCAGGGCCCATGGGGTCGCGCAGCAGGGGCGTCAGGTCACGTCCCGGCAAGTCCGGCACAGGTGCCTGCGCGATCGAGCACAGCGTGGGGACCAGGTCGGTCGCCGCGGTCGGCACGGCGCAGCGTGAGCCCGGCGGGGTCACCCGGGGCCAGACGACCGTGAGGGGGACGTTGACGTTCTCGCGGTAGAGCATTGCGCCCTTCTGGCGCAGCCCGTGACTGCCGGCCATGTCGCCGTGGTCGGAAGTGAACACGACCACGGTCCGATCCTCGGCGCCGCTCACCGCCAGTGCGTCGACGACGGTCCCGATGTGGACGTCGACCATGTCGTGCAGGTCGACGTACGCGTTCAGGATCATCCGCCACGTCCGCGGGAGCCACACGCGTCCGGAGGTGGCGTCACAGGCACGCGCCCAGCGCTTCTGCACGCTGGGTTTGGTGGAGAGGCTGTCGCCACCGGGCGTGTCGACACCCCAGTCGCGCACGAAAGGCTTGCGGAATCGCGGGTACAGCATGATGTCGTGGGGGTTCACGAACGACACCACGAGGCACCAGGGTTCGGTGCCGGCTCCGTGGTCCGCGAGCCAGTCCGCCGCAGATGCTGCCGTGGCGCCGTCGCGCAGCCAACCTTCGTAGGGGAGGCCGTGCATGTCGGTTCCGTCCCAGTACCCGAACCCGAAGCCGTCGAGGCTTCGTGGCCGGTCGGGGTCGAGGCCAAGGTGCCACTTGCCCTTGTAGGCGGTCTTGTACCCGACCCCCCTCAGCACGTGGCCCAAGGTGGGCACCGACGGCGACATGGCGGGCTGCCAGCGGAAGTCGACGTTGTCACGCATGCCGGTCACGCCCGCATGGACGCCGGTGAACATCGTCGCCCGGCTCGGCGTGCACGGAAACGCCTGGGCGTGATGAGCCGTGAACGAGACACCACGCGCCGCGATGCGATCGCGGTTGGGGAAGCGGACCGAGGCGGGGAAGCCGCACCTCTCGCGCTCCTCGTCGGTCACGATCACCAGGAGGTTCGGGGCGGCATTCGTGGGGGCCATCCGCAAGTGCTAGACCGGATCGAGTGTGGTCGCCAGGACCCCGCGCTAACTATTGTCAGCAGGGACCGGTGATCGACCGGGGCCCGTATCACGGGAACCCCCGTGGCGGTACCGGGCGTTGGGTCCCGGGAACTTGCCTTCTCGCTACCTAGAATCCCGCGAACCGGTCTCGGGCTGGCCCCGGGCGGAAGGCCGTACCGACCGACATGCCAACTTCGACAGGCAAGTACGCAACGCCCGGCAAGGATGTCGAACCGAAGGCTGACGCGATGAGGACCGAGACGGTCGCCTCCGAGGAGGCCGAACAGATCCCCGAAACTGCCAAGCCCTGGCACCGCACCCCGTTAGGCCGTGTCTGCCTGGTGGGGGGTGCGGGCACGGCCGGGACCTTGGTCATCGCGTCGTCGGCGCCCGTGTGGCACAAGGCGGCGCCGTCGTGGCGGCTCACACTGCCCGGCATACCCCATCCGGGACCGCCGGTCGTCGCGTTCTTGCTCTTCCTACTGGGCGCAGGCCTCCTGAGCGCCGCGTGGATCGGCCTGGTCGGGCTGAGCCGCGACGCATCACGATCCGAAGCCGGCCGAATCCGCATCGTGGTGGCCATGTTGGCCCTGTGGACCGTGCCGATCCTGCTGGGCCCACCGTTGCTCAGCAACGACGTCTACAGCTACGCCGCTCAGGGTGAGCTCGCCAGCCAGGGCGTCGACCCGACGTCCACCGGGCCTGTGGCGCTCGAGCGCGGTGAGTTCCTGCGCGCGGCCGATCCCGTGTGGCGCCGGGCAGCGGCGCCCTACGGGCCCGTGGCGATAGCGTCGTCGGAGGCGGTCGTGACGGCCACCGGCCACGACGCCGCCGGCGCCGTGTGGGGCTTCCGAGTGGTCATGCTCGTCGGCATCGCCCTCGCGGCGATCGGGATCCCGGTCATCGCGAGGTCGTTCGGCACGGATCCCGCCTTGGCGCTCGCCCTCGGTCTCGCCAACCCACTGGTCCTCCTGCACCTGATCGGCGGGATCCACAACGACGCCCTCATGCTCGGTCTACTCGTGTGCGGCATAGCGGCCGCGCGCCGCGACAGGAGGGTGCTCGCGATCGTCCTCGTGGCACTCGCGACCGCGGTCAAGCTGCCGGCAGCGTGCGGGTTCGTGTTCCTCGGCTGGGACTGGGCCGGCTCCCAGCAGTCGACCGCGCGGCGCCTCCTCGGCGCCGCGGTCGTCAGCGCGATCGGCATGACGATCGTGGCGGTCCTGTGCGTTGTGGTCGGCATCGGCTTCGGTTGGGTAACAGCGCTCTCGAACACCGGCAAGGTGACGTCCACGCTGGCCCCGGCGACGCTGCTCGGGCTGATCTCGGGTGACATGGTGCGCAGCATCGGGGTCGAGCTCGGCGCCTCGACCCTCGTGGCGCTCTTCCGCCTCGCGGGACTTGCCGTCGCCGGATTCGTCTGCCTGCAGATCCTCCTGCGCAGCGACCGCATCGGCATGGTGCGGGCACTCGGGCTCTCCATGCTCGTCGTGATCGCGTTCGGTCCCGTGATCTGGCCCTGGTACCTGCCCGTCGGCCTCGCCCTACTTGCCGCGGGCGGTGTCGGGCGTTACCGCCCTGCGGTGACCGTGGTCGTCGTAGCGACGTCGTTCCTGGTGTGGCCCACGAGCGTCGGCCTCCTGTCGGACCTGACCTCGTATCGGGACGTGCTCGGCCTCGTGGTCGTGGTCCTGATAGCGGGCGCCGCCTACCTCGCGCAGCACGTCGCCGCGACGCGCGGCGACGACACCGAGCTCCTCGACCCCGAGTCCCTGACGCACCTGCCCCCTCAGGTGGAACCGGCAACGGCCTAGCCGAGGCGGGCTCCCAGTTCGCCCTCAAGCCCCAAGCAGCCCCCGACAAACACAAGGCACCATGAACGAGACACCTGCCCCGCTCCGACTCCTGGTGGTGATCCCCACCTACAACGAGGCCGAGTACGTCGCCGAGCACCTCGCCGCGGTGCGTGCCCTGCCCTTCACGCCGGACATCCTCGTCGTCGACGACCAGTCACCCGACGGCACGGGCGAGATCGTCGAGACCCTCGGCGCCGCCGACCCGGCCATCCACCTGCTCACCCGGACCGGTCCCCGCGGGCTCGGTCCCGCGTATCGCGACGGGTTCCGGTGGGGCCTCGACGCCGGCTACGAGGTCATCGTCCAGATGGACTGCGACGGCTCGCATCGTCCGGTCGACATGGCAGGCCTGGTGTCGGTTGCCCAGACCGGCAAGCTCGCACTCGGCTCGCGTGGTGTGGCAGGTGCCAGCACCGAGGGCTGGGACGAGAAGCGGGTGATGCTCTCGCGACTGGGCAACGTGTACGTGCGCCTCGCGTGCGGTGTCGAGATCCACGACATCACCGGCGGCTACCGAGCGTGGCCGGCGGCGTGCCTGCGCCGCATCGACCTCGACGCGATTCGCTCGACGGGGTACGCGTTCCAGATCGAGATGGCCCTCGCGGCCTTGATGGCAGGCTGGCCGATCGAGGAAGTGCCGATCACCTTCGTGGAACGCCGCCTCGGCGAATCCAAGATGAGCGGCAGGATCATCTGGGAGGCGATGTGGCGCACGACGTTGTGGGGACTGCGCCTTCGCACCAGCAGCGAGCAACGGCGCCGCCTCAAGCCAGAGGCTCCCGAACCGCACGCGTCGGACGCCGTCATAGGCCTACCCGAGTTCCAGAGCGTCGCCGACGGCGAGGACGAGGACACGATCGTCTAGATCCGCAGCTTCGGTTCGTCTACCTGTCAGGAATCGCGATGCCGACCCCACCCGCACTGTTCCGCATCATCAGCGGGGGGTTCCGCACCAGGTTCGGCAACGACGACCCCGAGCGCGACGTCCGCTGGGTGCCTCAGGATCCCGGTGGTGTCTGCGTCGAGGTCGGCACCGGCGGTGGCTATTACACCGCGGCGCTCGATCGCCGCCTCGGGCCCAAGTCCACGTTCGTCACGCTCGACCTGAGCCCGGCGCACCTGCTGCGCGTGCGGGAGAGATCCCGCGGCGAGGGCGGGTCGGTGCACGGGATCTGCGGCGACGGCACACGCCTGCCCTTCGCCGACGAGACGATCGACTGCCTCTTCTACAGCTACAGCTTCGAGGAGATCCCCGACACCGAGACCGCGCTGGCGGAGATCGCCCGTGTGGTGCGCCCCGGAGGCTCGGTCGTGATGTTCCTGTGGCGGCCGGTCGCGTGGCGTCGCAAGACGCTGCGTGAGATCGACGCCCACATGGCACGCGCGTTCGAACTCGGCCCGTCGAGCCGCGGACCCCAGAACGTCAGGCAGATGTGGCTCAAGACGGACCGGCGATCCTCCGTGCCACACTAGGACCGAGAAGCCGAGGGCACTCCAGGCAAGCGGGAGTGGGCCGGATGGGGATGCGGGGCATGTGGTCCGTGGTCGTGGCGGCGTCGTGCGCCGCCGCGATCGCCGCGAGTCCCGCCGTGGTCGCTGCAGCCGGGGCCGGGGCCGGGGCCGCGGCGCCGACACCTCCAACCGCGACTGCTTGGTGGACGGCCGAGATGGAGGCGCTGTCGCTCGCCTGGGGTCGGCCTGTGGAGCAGCGGGAGGTCGGCCTGTCCGCCCACGCTCGCGAGGAGGCTGCGAGGTTGCGCAACCTGGCCTTCCCCGCAGAAGACCGCAGCGACTTCGTCGGCCGTCCGCGCTTGACCCTCGCCCGCTTCCTGCCCGAGATCTTCGAGGGTGATCCCTGGCGATCGGCGTGGCCGGCGACGGAGTCGGACGGGACCCACGAGCGGATCCACTTCGTGAACCGCAACGGCGCGAAGCTGACCGGGGACCTCTGGGGCCCGCCGGCCACCACGTGCGCGCCCACTGCCCGATGTGCGGGGATCCTCGTCGTCGAGGGAGGCGCGGGCGCTTCGGCGCGGGCCTACTGGTGGGCGGCGCAAACGCTGGCCATGGCCGGGTACGTCGTCCTCACCTTCGACGTGCAGGGCCAGGGCGAGTCCGAGACCTTCGGCCACGACGCATCGGGACGGATCGCTTGCATGCCGCCGACGGCCGTACCGGACGATCCCGCAGTCCTGCGCGAGCTCGGCTCCTGCGGTGGCGTCCCCTCGGAGCAGCCGGCGAGCTTCACGCTCGCGGCGGAGGACGCCTACGACTGGTTCGTCTCGGCGGCGAATCCGTGGGCCGGGCGCATCGACACGGCGACCATCGGCGCCGCCGGACACTCGTGGGGAGCCACCGCGGTCACGACGCTGCAAGACCGCCGATCGATCGGGGCGATCGTGGCGTGGGACTGGCTCTCGGCCTGCCCGGTCGACGTGGCCGAACACGGGGTCGAGTGCCCGGCACCGGAGTCGCATTGGATCCCGGCACGTGCACCGGCACTCGACATCGAGGGGGACTACCTCTACTGGCCGCTGCCGCGTCCACCGGGTACGGCTCGCGACGGTCGCCTCGAAGGGTTCGGGCACTGGTCCCGCGCCGGAGTTGACGTGATGACCCTCGTCCTGCGCGGTGGCACCCACTACGACTACGCCTCGGTGCCACTCCCGCTGCCGGCCCTACGCGACGGCCAGGCGCTCGCGGCACGCTTCACGCGCCTCTGGTTCGACAAGTACCTCCGCCGCGACCCTTCCGCCGCAGCAGCTCTCACCGCGCCCGCGTTCCGCATGCAGCGATGGGACCCCGTTGGACGCACGTCCACTGTCGACATCGACCTCTCCACCGTGCTCAGCACCGCACTCGACTCCGCATCCAGGATCGACGGCGTCCCGAAGACCGCCGCACGCCACTAGCGTCCTGCGTCAGAAGTTCGCCAGGAATTTCTCGAGGCTGTCGAGGATCTGGTCAGCGGTCGGTCCCGCGTCGACCGCGTCTCGAAGCCGCCCTGGCGCGAGTCCCTGCACCCCTCCGCCGCCGGCGAACCCAGCGCCGCCTGAGGCCCACGCGGGCCGCCTCGCAGTATCGTTGCGCTGAGTCGAGCGGGGCGGGGACGTGGCGGGCTTCGTCATCAACCTCATCACATACGTTGCGGTCTGCACCTTCCTCACCGCCGCGTGGGCGCTGACGAGCGGGTCCTTCGAGGAACTGCGCCAGATCGTGGGCGGTGTACTGCAGGATCCGGCGCTCGTACGCCGGTACGGGTTCTGGCCGATCTGGGTCTGGCTCACATGGGGAGTCGCTGTCGTGATCCACCTGGGGGTGGTGCTCGCCATCGGGCTCTTCGGCACGCGCCGGCGCCGACGGCGGCGCCGGGCTCGGCGCTCGCGCACCGTGCGCGCGCAATCGCCCGGCGATCGCAAGCAAGAGCACGGGCCGGACCGGACGTGGGTCACGGTGATGTTCACCGACGTCGTCGGGTCGACCACGCTGAACGAACGCCTCGGTGACGAGGCGTGGAGCCGCCTGCTCGCGGACCACCGCAAGACGGTGCGGCGCCTGGTCGTCGGACGAGACGGGACTGAGGTCGGCACCCAGGGCGACGGGTTCCTGGTCAGGTTCGAGAGTCCCGCCGATGCGGTCCTCTGCGCCGTCGACCTGCAGCGTGCCCTGGTCGAGGACCCGCCCGGGCTGGCACCGCTGCAGATGCGCATCGGGATCCACGCGGGCGAGGCGGTCGAGGACGACGGCGACCTCGTGGGCCGCGTGGTCAACGTCGCCGCGCGAGTGGCTGCCGAGGCACGCCCGAACGAGATCCTCGTGACCGAGCCCGTCGCCGACCACGTGGGGGCAAGCCTCGACTTCGAGGACCGCGGCGTCCGTGAGCTCCGAGGCGTGTCCCAGGGGCGGCACCTCCTCGCCGTGCTCTGGGCGGACCACGACGGTCACCTTTACGACGAGCTCAGCCCGGTGCAGCCCACGTAGCTCGATCCAGGGCCGAATCGATCCACGTCGACCTTGGCATCGCACGCAAGTCGGAGGGTCCCCGTGCCGGACGTGCTACAACAGCCGTCGTCAATGGGCCGGGCGGAGCTCGAAGGGTCGGCCCTTGGGTCGGACGATCGAGAAGTGGCGCCGGTCGAGCGTTGCGACCTCGGTCTCTCCGAGCCGCTCTGCCACAGCCACGACCGAGGCGTCCACCGTTCCCAGGGGCAGGTCCCGGTACCGCGCCACAAGCTCGGCCACACGCAGCCAGTCTGCGGCTACCACAGGCTCGGCGATCAGGCTTCCGGCTGCGAGATCACCGAGGAATCTCACCTCGCTGTCGGCGCCGAGGCGGGTCCCGATCAGATCGGCGACCTCGGTCACCACGAGCATCGGGACGATCAGCGGGCCGGGGTGGGTCTCGAGGAGATCGAGGCAGGCGCTGTGGTTGCGATCATCGCGGTCGACGTAGGCGTACAGGGGGCCGGCATCGACGATCAGGGCGATGATCCCACCTCGTCGGCGATGATCGACTCGATCCGCTCCGAGATGTCCGAGAACCCGGACGCTCCGGAGCCTGCCGCCAGGAGCTTGCGGCGCCCGCCCCGGCGCCCCAGGTGAGACTCGATGGCCTCGCGCGTAAGGGCCGACACCGTGATCCCGCGCCGTGCCGCTTCGTGGCGCAGGCGGGCATCGAGGTCATCGGGAAGCTTCACGGTCGTCCTCTGCATGTATGCCAGCATACCGGACGGCTGGACTCCCGTGTCGCACCTGTTGGAGCGCTTCCGCAGAGGCTTTCGGGATCCGAAGCGCTGACGTCTAGGAGGAGCCTGCTACGAAGGCGGCAACGAGGCACCTGCCGCCCGTTAGCGTCCCCACCCGGGCCGTGTGCGACTGGTCGCGGGCCTCCGCGGATCGGTAAAGTGGGCGCCCACCCGGCCGGGACAATGGCGTTCCCCGGGTGCACCTGACTCCGGGACAGCGCCGTCCCGTGCCGACCGTCGTCGGACACGCCGCAAGTCACGCGCGCCAATACGCGACCGGCGGTCGGCACAACACCTGCCAAGGGGTGACACATGCGCACGTTCCGGACCGACCTTCCTCGGCCTCAGGGCCTCTACGACCCCGCGTTCGAGCACGATGCCTGCGGGGTCGCGTTCGTCGTCGACATGAAGGGCCGCCGCAGCCACGACCTCGTCGACAAGGGCCTCCTGTCGTTGTGCAACCTCGAGCACCGCGGTGCACAGGGTGCCGAGGTCAACACCGGCGACGGCGCCGGGATCCTCGTCCAGACGCCCGACCGGTTCCTCCGCGACGCCGTCGACTTCGCGCTGCCGCCGTCGGACGCCTACGCGTGCGGCATCGCCTTCCTGCCCCGGGATCCGGCCGCCGCACACGAAGCCGTGACCGGCATCGCCAAGATCGTCCAGAGCGAGGGCCTCGCTGTCCTGGGCTGGCGCGAGGTACCCACTGTCGACCACATGGTCGGTTCCGCCGCCCGGGCGACGATGCCGCAGTTCCGGATGCTCTTCGTCGCCGCCGACGAGACCCACAGCGAGCCGCTCGCGGGCGACCGCCTCGAGCGCCGTGCCTACATCGCCCGCAAACGCATCGAGAACGAGATCGCGGGTGTGTACTTCCCGAGCCTCTCCACGCGCACCCTCGTCTACAAGGGGATGCTGACCACGAGCCAGCTCGGCGAGTTCTTCCCCGATCTCGCCGACGACCGCATGGAGACGGCGATCGCCCTCGTGCACTCTCGTTTCTCGACGAACACGTTCCCCTCGTGGCCGCTGGCGCATCCGTTCCGGTACCTCGCCCACAACGGCGAGATCAACACCGTCATGGGCAATCGCAACTGGATGCGTGCACGCGAAGCGCTCCTGCACAGCGACCTGCTGCCGGGTGACCTCGATCGGATCACGCCTGTGTGCACCCCCGGTGCCAGCGACTCCGCCACCTTCGACGAGGTGCTCGAGTTGCTCCACATGGGCGGGCGCTCGCTGCCCCACGCCGTCCTCATGATGATCCCGGAGGCGTGGGAGAACCACGCGGGGATGAAGCCGGAGCACCGCGCCTTCTACGAGTACCACGCGTCGATCATGGAACCCTGGGACGGGCCCGCCTCGATCGCGTTCACCGACGGGACGGTGATCGGCGCCGTCTTGGACCGCAACGGCCTGCGGCCGTCCCGCTACTGGGTCACCGACGACGACATCGTGATCTTCGCGTCCGAGGTCGGCGTTCTCGACGTCCCGGCCGAGTCGGTGGTCGCCAAGGGTCGTCTGCAGCCCGGCAAGATGTTCCTCGTCGACACGAGTGCGGGCCGCATCATCGGCAACGAGGAGATCAAGGACGCGCTCGCAGCGGAGCATCCGTACCAGGAGTGGCTCGACGCCGGACTCGTGCCCCTGCCCGAGCCCCGGCGCGAGGAAACTCCGGCACGCACCGCGGACGAGCTGGTCGCGCGCCAGCGCCTCTTCGCGTACACGTCCGAGGAGCAGAGGATCATCCTGGCGCCGATGGCGGGCACCGGGGCCGAACCGATCGGGTCGATGGGCACCGACACGCCGATCGCCGTGCTCTCCCAGCGTTCCCGTCTGGTCTACGACTACTTCTCGCAGCTCTTCGCGCAGGTCACGAACCCGCCCCTCGACGCCATCCGCGAGGAGCTCGTGACGTCGATGCGGATGACGATCGGACCCGAGGGCAACCTGTTGGATCCGTCCCCGGCTTCGTGCCGCCAGATCGTGCTCCCGCGCCCCGTGCTCGACAACGACGAGATGCGCCAGGTCCGCCACCTCGGCACGACCCCCGACGCCGTCCTGCACCCCGACGACCACCTGCCCGCAGAGACCGAGGTCCACAAGCTGCGTTCGGTGACGGTGCACGCCCTCTACGACGCCGCCCGCGCCGGCGCGGGCATGAGCGCCGGCCTCGACATCCTCTGCACGAAGGTCGACGAGGCGATCGCGTCCGGTGCCACCGTCGTCGTCCTGTCCGACCGCGGCTCTGATGCCACTCGGGCGCCGATCCCGTCACTTCTCGCCCTGGGAGCGGTCCACCACCACCTTGTTCGTGAACGGCGCCGCTCCCACTGCGACCTGGTCGTGGAGACCGGAGACGCCCGCGAGGTGCACCACATGTGCCTGCTCCTCGGCTACGGCGCTGCTGCGATCAACCCGTACCTCGCCCTCGACACCGTGGCCGCGATGTGCGAGTCCGGCGAGCTCGCCCTCGACCCCGCCACGGCCCGCGAGAACTACGTCAAGGCGTGCACCAAGGGCATTCGCAAGGTCATGTCCAAGATGGGCATCTCGACGGCACTGAGCTACCAGTCGGCGCAGATCTTCGAAGCGGTCGGCATCGGCGAGGACGTCGTGGAGCGCTGCTTCGCCGGTACGACCTCCAAGCTCGGCGGTGTGGGCTGGGACGAGCTCGCCCGCGAGGTCGGGATGCGCCACGGTCTCGTCCACCGCGACAACCCCGCCGAGCGGGCCCACCGCGCTCACGACGTCGGCGGCGAGTACCAGTGGCGGCGCGAGGGCGAGCACCACCTCTTCAACCCCGAGACCGTCCACAAGTTGCAGCATGCAACCAGGCAGGGCCGCTACGACGTGTTCAAGGAGTACACGCGCCTCGTGGACGACCAGTCCGAACGGCTCGCGACGCTGCGCGGGTTGCTCCGCTTCCGCGACGGCCTGCGGCCACCGGTGCCGATCGAAGAGGTCGAGCCCGTGTCGTCGATCGTCAAGCGGTTCTCGACCGGCGCGATGAGCTACGGATCGATCTCCGCCGAGGCGCACGAGACGCTCGCGATCGCGATGAACCGCCTCGGGGCGCGGTCGAACACCGGCGAAGGCGGCGAGGACACCCGCCGGTTCACGCCGGACGCCAACGGGGACCTGCGCCGCTCGGCGATCAAGCAGGTTGCGTCGGGCCGCTTCGGGGTGACGAGCGAGTACCTCGTCAACGCCGACGACCTGCAGATCAAGATGGCCCAGGGAGCCAAGCCCGGCGAGGGCGGCCAGTTGCCGGGCAAGAAGGTCTACCCGTGGATCGCGAAGACGCGGCACTCGACTCCGGGGGTCGGCCTCATAAGCCCACCGCCACACCACGACATCTACTCGATCGAGGACCTCGCACAGCTCATCCACGACCTCAAGAACGCAAACCCCGAGGCGCGTGTGCACGTCAAGCTCGTCGCCGAGGTGGGTGTCGGCACGGTCGCGGCAGGTGTCTCCAAGGCGCACGCCGACGTGGTCCTGATCAGCGGCCACGACGGCGGCACCGGCGCGAGCCCGCTCACGTCGCTGAAACACGCAGGAGCGCCGTGGGAGCTCGGCCTCGCCGAGACCCAGCAGACGCTCCTGATCAACGACCTGCGCGATCGCATCGTCGTGCAGGTGGACGGCCAGCTCAAGACAGGCCGCGACGTCGTGATCGCGGCGCTGCTGGGCGCAGAGGAGTTCGGATTCGCGACGGCGCCTCTCGTGGTCAGCGGATGCGTGATGATGCGGGTCTGTCACCTCGACACCTGCCCCGTGGGCGTCGCCACGCAGAACCCCGAGCTGCGCAAACGCTTCGCGGGTCAGGCCGAGCACGTCGTGAACTTCTTCGAGTTCATCGCAGAAGAGGTGCGCGAGACGCTCGCGCAGCTCGGTTTCCGCAGCGTCGAGGAGGCCGTCGGTCGCGCCGAGTGCCTCGACGTCGACACGGCCGTCGCCCACTGGAAAGCCGAAGGCCTCGACCTCGCTCCGATCCTGCACGTACCCGAGCTCGCTCCGGGAGCTCGGCGCCATCGCGTCAAGGCCCAGGACCACGGCCTCGACCGTGCTCTCGACCGCACCCTCGTCGACCTCTGCCGCGACACGCTCGACACCGGCCACCCGATCCAGCTCGAGCTGCCCGTGCACAACACGAACCGCACGGTCGGCACGATGCTCGGATACGAGCTCACCAAACGTCATGGCGGGCAGGGATTGGCGCCCGACACGATCAGCATCCACTTCCGCGGCTCGGCGGGCCAGAGCTTCGGGGCCTTCGTCCCCCAGGGGATCACGCTCCGTCTCGAGGGTGACGCCAACGACTACCTCGCCAAGGGGCTCTCCGGCGGCACGGTCGTCGTGGCACCCGATCGCGTCGCCCGCTTCGCCGCCGAGGAGAACGTCGTCGCGGGCAACGTGATCCTCTACGGCGCCACGTCGGGCGAGTGCTACGTGCGCGGGGGCGTGGGGGAGCGCTTCTGTGTCCGCAACTCGGGCGCGGTCGCGGTCGTCGAGGCAGTCGGCGACCATGCCTGCGAGTACATGACCGGGGGCACGGCGGTGGTGCTCGGTCCGACGGGACGCAACTTCGGCGCCGGCATGTCCGGCGGGGTCGCGTTCGTCTACGACCCCGACGGCACCTTCCCCGACCGCGTCAACCGCGAGATGGTCGACCTCGACCCCCTCGACGAGGACGACCTGGACACGTTGCGACTCCTCGTCGAACGCCACACGAGCCTGACCGGCTCGGCAGTGGGCGCTCAGCTCCTCGACAACTGGGACATGGAGGCCGAGTTGTTCGTGAAGGTCATGCCCCAGGACTACAAGCGCGTCCTCGCAGCTCGCGCCGCCGCAGAGGCGCAGGGCCTCGACGTGGACACGGCCGTGATGGAGGCAGCACATGGGTGACCCACGCGGATTCCTCACCCACACCTCCCGCGAGCTCCCGCAGCGTCGACCCGTGGCAGCCCGTGTGCGCGACTGGCGTGAGGTCTACGAGGCGTCGGAGGTCGACACGGTGCGCCGGCAGGCGGGCCGATGCATGGATTGCGGTATCCCGTTCTGCAACCAGGGCTGCCCACTCGGGAACCTCATCCCCGACTGGAACCACCAGGTGTTCCTGGGTCGTTGGAGCGACGCCAACGAGAGGCTGCACGCGACCAACAACTTCCCCGAGTTCACGGGCCGTCTCTGTCCTGCACCGTGCGAGGGAGCATGCGTGCTGGGGATCAACCAGCCGCCGGTCACGATCAAGCAGTCCGAGGTCGAGATCGTCGAACACGCGTGGGCGGCCGGCGACGTAGTGGCGGTGCCGCCCGCGGTCCGCACCGGCAAGCGCGTCGGGGTGGTCGGCTCGGGCCCGTCCGGGCTCGCAGCCGCGCAGCAGCTCACGCGTGCCGGCCACGACGTCGTCGTGTACGAACGTGCCGACCGTGCCGGCGGCCTCATGCGCTACGGCATCCCCGAGTTCAAGATGGAGAAGCGCGTCGTCGACCGGCGCTTGGCACAGATGCGCGCCGAGGGCACGGTCTTCAGGACGTCTGTCGACGTCGGCGTCGACGTCACCGCCGCCGACCTGACCCGCGACCACGACGCGGTCGTCCTCGCGATCGGCTCGACCGTCGGGCGCGACCTCCCGATCCGCGGCCGCGAGGCCGGCGGTATCCACCTCGCGATGGAGTACCTGCCGCTTGCCAACAAGGTGCAGGAGGGCACGCTCGCGGCATCGCCGATCAGCGCGGCGGGCAAGTCGGTCGTCATCATCGGAGGCGGCGACACCGGTGCCGACTGCCTCGGAACGGCGTTGCGCCAGGGCGCCGCGGTCGTGCACCAGTTCGAGATCATGGCGCGTCCGCCCGACGAGCGCGACCCCGTCACCAACCCGTGGCCGACCTATCCGATGGTGTACCGGGTCACGTCCGCACACGAGGAGGGCGGCGAGCGTGTCTACGCGGTGTCGACCAAGGAGTTCCTCGCCGGCGACGACGGCAACGTGTGCGGCCTCCGGGCCGTGGAGGTCGAGCAGAGGACCGTGGACGGACGACCTGCGTTCGAGGAGGTCCCCGATTCGGAGTTCGAGCTCGACTGCGAGCTCGTGCTGCTGGCGATGGGCTTCGTCGGCCCGCAGCAGCCCGGCATCGTCGGGGACCTCGGTTGTGAGATCGACGCGCGTGGCAACCTCGTTCGCGGCCCGGACTGGCAGTCCAGCGTCGCGGGTGTGTTCGTCGCGGGCGACTGCGGCCGCGGTCAGAGCCTCATCGTGTGGGCGATCGCCGAAGGCCGGTCCTGCGCCGCGGCCGTCGACGCGTACCTGATGGGCGACACCCTCCTGCCCGCCCCGGTGCGTCCCACCGACCGCCCCCTGGTCTGACCCCGGTAGGTAGTCGGGGGGGTCTGGTGGACGTGGGGACGTAGGTGGGGTTGTGGACCCGTTTCACGTCCCCACGTCGGGGGTGCTGGTGGACGTGGGGACGTAGGTGGGGTTGTGGACCCGTTTCACGTCCCCACGTCGGGGGTGGCGAGGGCGGAGAGGGCGGCACGAGCACGGGAGAGTCGCAGACGCAAGCCGGGCCAGGCGCCGTAGGTCACGGCAGCAAGCAACGGAACCCAGTACAGCGCCAGGAGAAGGGGCCGCCACGTGCCGGCCTCGGCGAACACTCCGCTGCCCCCCGGGTGCATTGCGAAGGCCAGGGTCAGGACCGCGACCACGTAAGCGGGCCGCCAGCGGCCCAGCGCCAGCGCGGCCAGGAGACCGAGCGGCACCGTCGGGTACCACGGGTACAGCACCGGCGCCCCGATGCTGATCGCCAACAGCGTGAGGCCCGTTGCCCGAAGCGCTCCGAGACGGCCGGCGTACCACCACACGACCAGGCATGCCGCGCCAGCGAGGACAAGGAGCACCAACCGGCTCCAGTCCAGGAGCGCGTTGCCGGGATGGGGGTCGAGGGCGGTGGCCACGACCTGTGGCAGGGACAGGTCGGTCGTCACCGCCGTCGAGGACCGTGTGGCGCCGACGAATCCCCAACCCGTGGCGGTGGCCGCTGCGAGCGCCGCGTAGACCCCGAGGCCGACCGCGGTGGCGCCGGCACCGGCGATCGTGCTGCGTGCCCGGGACCGAGCGGCAGCGCCGCCCCAGTCCCAACCGAGGTAGAAGACGGCGACGAGAGCGGTCGGCTTCACGGCTGCCGCGCAGCAGGCGACGGCGAGCGCCAGGAGCCGTCGTTCCCTGGCGCTCAGCGCGAAAGCGGCGCACAAGAGCCCGAGGACGAGGGCGTCGTGGTGCGCCCCACCCACGAGGTGGACCATCACGACGGGGTTCGCGACCCCGAGGGCGACGGCAACCGCGGGTGACACGCCCTGGCGCCGGGCCACGACAGGCAGGCACGCGCCTGCGAGGACGATGCCCGCGAACGCCAGGAACTTGGTCCCCGCGAGCATCCCGTCGGGGCCATGGCCCGAGATCACGGCGAGGCCCGCGCCGCTGCCGAACGCGAGCGGGCCGTAGGGTGCCGGTGAGTCGGTCCAGTTCAGCGAGACACGGTCGGTGAACGACGCGTCGCCGAGCACGCTCGGCCCGTCCACCGAAGGATCGAACCCCCGTGCTGCCATCTCGCCCTGTGCCACGTAGCTGTAGGCGTCGCGGCTCTGCAATGGGGGAGCGGCAAGGAGCGGTACGGCCCACACGAAGCCGATGCACCACACGGCAACGAGGCGGACACGGCGCCCACCCGGCAGCGTCCGGGCGAGATGGACGAGCCCGAGCCACGCCAGTGCGAGCACCGTGAGAGCCATGTAGAACGCCCATTGACGCACGAGTGTCCCGTGCAACCCGGGCGCCTCCGTGCGGCCCACCGGCACCGGGACCGGCCACCCCGGTGCCGTGAGAGCGAGGATGACGGCTGCACCGAAACCCGCACCGGCGACCGCGCCGACCCTCACCTTCAGCGGCAGGCGGGAGCGCCGCCCTCTCACGGCAGGCTCACGGCCCGGTCCGAGTCCCCGGCTCCGGAGATCATCACGGCCGCGAGGGCGACGAGCAGCAAGTTGCGGGCAACCGCGACCAACGCGAGGGCCACCGAACCTCCGAGGAAGGAGTCGTACTCGGCGAGGATCGCGAGCGTGAGCCACGCCGACACGGCGTACAGGAGGCCGGCGCGGCGGTCGCCGCGTGCCGCGACGATCACGACGAAGGGGGCCGCCCACACGAGGTACTGGGGCGACAGGATCCTGCTGGCGATCAGCATCAGCAGGGTGAGGAATCCGCAGACCCGCACGGGGTCGAGGGGTCGGCGCTGGCCCCACAGGCAGAGCAACGCCGCGGCGGCGGCCACGACCGCGAGGCCCACGGGGTCGACCCAGCCCCAACCGCCGTCGCCGACAACCCAGGCACCCGACACGACGATCGGGTGAGCGCCTTCGAGCAGCTTCAGCGCGCCCAGCACGCTCTCCACCTGCAGCCCCCCGCCCTTGCGGTAGGCGAGGAAGGAGCCGAGGCCGTCCGGTGCCCACAGCCACCAGCCCGCGACCACGGCCGCGCTTGCCCCTGTCGCGAGCCACGCGCTTCTCAGCCGGTGGCGCACGAACAGCCCCACGATCAGCACCGCCGGCCACAGCTTCACAGCGAAGCCGAGCACCGCCCAGCGCGCAGCCGGCCGTGAACCGACGATCGCCACGATCCCCGCGGTCGCGAAGACGACCGCGAGGAAATCGAGCCGGAACCACGCGAACGCGGCGAGTGGCAACACGGCTAGGTGCCACCACCTCGCGACCACGGCGGCGCGCTCGGGAAGGGCGCGGCGCAGGATCTCCAGCGAGCCGTACTCGAGGCCGATCATCGTCGCCGTGAAGACAACCGGGAAGCCAGGGCCGGTCGAGTGGGCGGCGAGCACAGGTGCCAGGGAGAGCGGCGGGAACTCCCACAGGAAGTCCCTGTAGGGGAGGTGCTGCAGACCGACGTCCTTGGTGACGGACGCGAAGTGCACCACATCGCCCCAGAACACCTTGCCCAGCAGTGCCCACACCGCGACGGCGATCGAGACCCTGACACCGATCTCCACGACACGGCGGGTCGCCGAGATCGACACCGAGGCCGGTGCGCGCGTCCGGGCCATGGGAGAACGGCGGGTTGCCGTGGCCCTGTCGAGTTCGGTCAGCTCGGCGGTCACGTGGCGGACAAGGGTAGCGACGACGAGCGCGGGCGGCCGTACGGCGTGGGTGCACCTCGGAGCGGCGACGCCGGAGCTATCGTGCGACCGGAGCACGAAGGGGGACGGGACAGCGATGGTGACGGCACCGTTGGTCCACGGCGGACCAATGTCCACCGAGATGTCACGCCACCGCGACAGGGTGGCCGCGCTCGCCTCCGCGTACAGGTCCGACCACGGGCCGGTCCGTCTCGCGAAGCGGACCTCCAACTTGTTCCGCACGCGGCGGCCCGTGTCGGGCCCCGGCCTCGACGTCACCGATTTCGACCGCGTGCTCCACGTCGACGTGGCAGGCCGGACGGCGGACGTGGAGGGCATGACCACCTACGAGGATCTCGTGGACGCGACGTTGCGCCACGGGATGATGCCGCTCGTGGTGCCACAGCTGAGGACGATCACGATCGGAGGCGCGGTCACCGGAATCGGGATCGAGTCGTCCTCGTTCCGCGCCGGGCTCGTGCACGAGTCCGTGCGCGAGATCGAGGTCCTCACCGGGAACGGCGATGTCGTGGTGGCCACTGCGGACAACGAACACAGCGACCTCTTCCACGGTTTCCCCAACTCGTACGGGTCGCTCGGCTACGCGCTCAGCCTCCGCATCGAGCTCGCGCCGGTCAAGCCCTACGTCGAGTTGCGGCACCTGCGCTTCGCGGACCCAGAAGCGCTCTTCGCGGCGATGGGCGAGATCTGTGGCGCAGGCGCCTGGTTCGGCGGACAGGTCGACTTCGTCGACGGCGCCGTCTTCGCGCCCGACGACCTCGTCCTCACCCTCGGCCGCTTCGTCGACTCCGCTCCCTACCGCAGCGACTACACGGGCATGCGGATCTACTACAGGTCCCTGCGGCAGCGGACGATCGACTACCTCGGCACCGCCGACTACCTGTGGCGCTGGGACACGGACTGGTTCTGGTGCTCGAAGACGTTCCGGGTCCAGAACCCGTGGGTGCGCTCGCTCGTGCCGTCCGGGTGGCTGCGGTCGAAGAACTACTGGAAGCTCCTGGCCGTGGTCCAACGCAGCCGGCTCGACCGCAGCGTCGACTCGATCGTGGGCAGGGGTGAGCGCGAGATGATCGTCCAGGACGTCGAGGTGCCGCTCGCGCGCAGCCGGGAGTTCCTCGACTTCTTCCACCGTGAGATCGGGATCCTCCCGGTCTGGATGTGCCCCACGAGCCAGCGTGACCCCGCTGCCACGTGGACCCTGTATTCGATGGACCCCGAGACGCTGTACGTGAACTTCGGCTTCTGGTCGTCCCGGATGCTCGGCCCCGGAGAGCCCCGAGGGACGTACAACCGCCGGATCGAGGCGAAGGTCGCCGAGCTCGGTGGACGCAAGTCGCTCTACTCGACGTCGTACTACCGCCCCGACGAGTTCTGGCGCATCTACGGCGGGGACGCGTACCACGATCTCGAGAAGCGCTACGACGGCGAGGGGCGTCTGCTCGATCTCTACCAGAAGACCGTCGAGCGCAGGTGACCGGCGCCCGGTGGCCGTCACGCCGTGACGGGACCCGCTAGGTTGCGCGTCGGAGAACCCTCACTGCCCAAGGGGGAACGGACCGTGCACATCGCCGACCTGGTCGAGAGCGTCGTGGCCCGAGATCTGCCCGTGCGCTTCGAGGCCTACGACTCGAGCAGTACCGGACCCGAGGACTCGCCCGTGACCGTCCGGGTGCGCTCCCCGCGTGCCCTGCGCTACCTCGCGCGCGCTCCCGGCGAGCTCGGCCTATCCCGCGCCTACGTCACGGGGGAGCTCGAGATCGAGGGCGACATGTTCACTGCGCTCGACTTGTTGGGCCGCATGGAGGTTCCCACGCTGGGCTGGCGCGACGTGCTCGCGGCGCTGGCCGTTCTGGGGCCACGTCTCGTCGGTCCCGCGCCGGTCCCACCCGAGGAGATCAGCACGCACGGCCGCTTGCACTCGCGCCGTCGCGATGCGGACGCGATCTCGCACCACTACGACGTCTCCAACGAGTTCTACCGGATAGTGCTCGGGCCCACGATGGCCTACACCTGCGCCGTCTACCCGAACGCGTCGGCCGACCTCGAGACCGCGCAGTCGGAGAAGTTCGACCTCGTGTGCCGCAAGCTCGACCTGCGACCCGGCATGCGGCTCCTCGACGTCGGTTGCGGCTGGGGCGGGATGGTCCTGCACGCCACCCGCCACTACGGCGTGACCGCCCTCGGTGTCACATTGTCCGGCCAGCAGGCTGAGTGGGCGCGTGACGCGATCGCCGCTGCCGGTCTCGGCGACCGTGCCGAGGTGCGCCACCTCGACTACCGCGACGTGTCCCCGGCCGACGGGCCTTTCGACGCGATCAGCTCGATCGGGCTCACCGAGCACATCGGCGCCGATCAGCTCCCGGCCTACTTCGACCACCTGCGCTCACTGCTCCAACCCGAGGGGCGTCTCCTCAACCACGCGATCATGCGCCCGAGCACGCGCCGCAGCAGCCTCGCGAAGCGCGGGTTCATGAACCGCTACGTGTTCCCCGACGCCGAGCTCCTCACCGTCGGCGAGATCGCACAGGTCATGGCCGACCACGGCTTCGAGATCCGCCACGAGGAGAACCTGCGCGAGCACTACGCCCGTACGTTGAGCCACTGGGGCGACAACCTCATGGCCGACTGGGACTCGGCCGTCGCACTCGCAGGCGCGGGACGCGCCCGCGTCTGGCGTCTCTACATGGCTGCGTCGCGCTGGCTCTTCGCCACGAACAGGATGCAGCTTCACCAGCTCCTCGGGGTCAAGACCACCGACGGCCGCTCTGGCTTTCCCTGGCGGCCCGACTGGGAGTCGCGTCGCGACGGCGTCGAGGAGCCTGCCCGGACGCGATGAGCGACCCCTTCGCCGCCAGTGAGGCCAAGATGTCCGGAGCCGGGGTGCCGGCGCCGGCGATCGCGGCCTTCCTGCGCCTGCTCGGTCTCGTGGCGGCAGGCGATACCGGCATGATCGCCGAGGACTCGATCGAACCCCTCACCGGGATCCCCGACGCCGACGACCTGGACGCGGCGCCGCCGCCGCAGCAGGTCCTGGACGCGACCGTGATCGTCAAGCTCAACGGCGGGCTCGGCACCTCGATGGGCATGGACCGCGCCAAGTCGCTGCTCGTCGTCAAGGACGGCCTGAGTTTCCTCGACATCATCGTGCGCCAGTGCCTCGCCCTGCGCGCCCGCCACGGCGCGCGGCTGCCGCTCGTGCTCATGAACAGCTTCCGCACACGTGACGACAGCCTCGCCGTCCTCTCGGCCTACCCCGACCTCGCTTCCGATGTGCCCGCCGACTTCGTCCAGCACAAGGTCCCCAAGGTGCGTGCCGACGACATGATGCCGGTCACCTGGCCGGCGGATCCCGATCTCGAGTGGTGTCCGCCCGGCCACGGTGACCTCTACGCCGCCCTGGTTACCTCGGGGATGCTGGCGTCGTTGCGCGGGCGCGGGTACCGGTACGCGTTCGTGTCCAACGCCGACAACCTCGGCGCGACCCTCGACGAACGCATTCTCGCCTGGTTCGCGCGCGAGGGTGTGCCCTTCCTCATGGAGGTCGCCGATCGCACCGAGGCCGACCGCAAGGGCGGCCACCTCGCCCGCACTCCCGACGGGCGGCTCGTACTGCGCGAGTCGGCGCAGTGCCCCGGCCGTGACGCGGCCGCGTTCGCCGACGTGGCGCGGCACCGCTACTTCAACACGAACACGTTGTGGGTTGACCTCGACGCCCTCGCGGAGGTGTTGGCGGCGAACGGCGGGGTCGTTCCGCTGCCGCTGATCCGCAACGAGAAGACCGTCGATCCGACCGATGACGAAACCCCTGCGGTCTACCAGCTCGAGACCGCGATGGGCGCCGCGATCGGGACGTTCGAGGGCGCCGCCGCCATGCGTGTGCCGCGCACCCGATTCGCTCCGGTCAAGACAACCAACGACCTCCTCGGGCTCTGGTCCGACAACTTCGTGGTCGGCGATGGGTACCAGGTCGTGGTGAACCCCGCACGGTCTCCCGAGTCCGGGACGCTCTTCGTCGATCTCGACCCCGGGCCGTACCGGTACGTGTCGTCGCTCGAGGAGCGCTTCCCTGCAGGCCCGCCGTCGCTGGTGCGCTGCAGCCGCTTCGTGGTCCGCGGAGACGTCCGCTTCGGGGAAGGCGTCGTCGCCACGGGTGACGTCGCGATCGACGCCGCCGACGTAGACGGGATGATTCCCGATCGCAGCCTCCTGCGCGGGTGAACGCAGGTCACATCTCGAAGGTCGGCCGCACGATCACCCCGCTGGCATCGTCGAGGATCTTGCGCGCACCGGCGGGGTCCGACCGCTTCATCATCCAGACCGACGACGAGGTCCCGTTGGGGCCCGAGCGAACCACGTAGAGGGTGTCCCCGTCGCGCCCGATCGCAACTTCGGCTGCCGCTCCGTAGGCCGACTGCCTCCCGTCGGGGTCCTTCACGGTCAGGGTCTTCTCGCTGATTGTGGCGAGCTCTCCGCGGGGTCCGACGGCGAAGCCGACTGGGTCCTCGATGCCGACGAGCTGGATCGGGGGCTCGAGCGGGTCGGGGTTGGTCGAACTCGGGGCGTCCACGGATATGCGTCCGAGCTCGGCCGACTCGCCCGTCTCCGAACCCTGGAGCACGTACAACGAAGCGGAATCGGGCGCGAACTCGACCCTGCCCACTTCGGAGTCCGTGAACGTGTACTCGGACGCCTCCTCGCCCTCGGCGGCCCAGGTGAGGCCGTAGATGCCGACGACGCTCTTGTACCAGCACTGGCCGCATCCGCGCGTGTGCTGTGTGACGGTCGCGAAGTAGTTGCCGTCGGGCGAGACGGCGAGCCAGGTCTCCGCCGTGCGGTCGTCGCCCGCCGTCAGGGGATCCCGCCCGGTGTCGAACTTCTCGCGCGCGCCCGCCCGGCTCACCTTCTCAACGCGATCGGTGTAGCCGACCGACCCACGCACAACGCCGACGATGTTGCCGTCAGGCATCCACGCCGACGGCACCTGCCCCGGGTCGTCGGGTCCTTCGCCGCGTGTGAGCGACCGCGCGTTGGAACCGTCGGCATCCGCGATCCATATGCCACCGTCGCGGCTGAACGCGAGGACGTCCTTCGTGTCGGTGTCCGGCGTGGTGGCGACCGTCGCCATGGTCGTGGTCGTCTCGGCCGCCACCGCGGGCGTCGTCCCGTGCGCCGCCGCTGCCTCTGTTGCACCGACGTCCGGTTGTGCCAAACGCGGTACGAAGATCCGTGGCGCTGCGAGACCCATCGCACCCAGCCCAGCACCCGTGGCCGACTCGCGGACGGATGCCACCACGCCCGCCACCGTCGCCAGCGCCAAGACGGCCCCCACCACGGCGATCCGGGTGGTGCGGCGACGGCCTTCGGGTGACGTGGGCACGTGAGGTTGCGGGTTCAGGCTCATGTCGGCTTGTAGGTGATCGTGACGCGCCGGTTGCGGGCGCGTCCGTCGGGGTTGTCGCTGCCGTCGGGGTTCGTGTTCGGAGCGACGGGTCGCTCCAGGCCGAATCCGACGGCGTCCATCGGTACTGTGACGCCCGCCCCGCTCAGGTAGTCGCGTACCGCGGTGGCACGACGCTCGGAGAGTTGCTGGTTGTACTCGGCGCTGCTGATCGAGTCCGTGTGTCCTTCGACTTGGATCGTCCCCGACGCCGACGCGAGCCGCTGGACGATCTTGTCGAGTGTCTGCCTTGCCGTCGCGGTGAGATCGGCGCTGCCGAAGTCGAAGAGGACGTCGGACGCGAAGCTCAACTCGAGTGAGCGGTCGGGTCGCTCGGTCACCTGGTAGTCCCCCTCCGATCCCGCCTGGGTCACGTCGGCGCACCGTGGCAGTTCGGCGCGCACGAAATCGGGGGCGCCTTCTCCGGCGAGCTGGGCTTCACACGTCGTACCCGGTAGCTCGGTGACGGGCTCCCACTTGCCCTCGACCATCCGGGCCACAGCGCGGACTTCGCAAGCCGACGGACACGGCGCCGGTCGCTCGACGACGACGATCGCCCAACCGCTGCCGCAGCGCGATCGTCCGGCACCACCGTCGGGGACGATCTCCCCGCCGAGGGGCCCCGCGAGGTCCGACGACAGTGCTTCGTGGGCGCAGGTGCTGGTCCGGCCGGTGCCGCTCACCGTCTCGCCGAGGCCGCTCATCGCGGCCCGGAATCGCGTGTCGAGGTCCACGAGCAACCGGCTCTGGTCCGTTCCCGGTCGCCGTCCCGCCATCGACTCGAACTCACTCAGCTCGGCCCGCAGGACGTCGATGACGCCTGCGATCGAGGCATCGATCTCGGGGGCGAGGTTCGGTGGCCACGCCTTCTCGCACTCGGCGAGCAGAGCACGGAGCTCGACGACGACCGTGCACTCGGACGTGCTGTCGTCGGCGCACGGACCGTCCCCGGTGTGTTGGAGCTCGTAGGAGAGCCTGCGGTGGAAGCCGGTCGTGATGTCGACGAAGCCGCCGAGGCGGTCGTCGAAGGTCCCGGCGGTCGTGGCCGTGCCCTGCGTCGAGGCGAACTCCGCTGGCGACGCGTCCCCGTGGAAGACCAGCGTGCCCCACGTGGCGAGGACGACCAGCACGAGCGCACACAGCGACATCGCAGCTTCGGCCAACGGTCGCTTCCGTGGACGGAGCGCGACTTCCGCCGCCGCGACCGGTGGATCGGCGACGACGATCACGAGCGCGACAGACGCCACGACCACCAAGGTGTCGAACGCGACTCCCAAGAGGTGAGCCGGGGTCCAGTGGCGCGGCAGGTGGGCAAGGTCGACTGTCGCGATCAAGGGTGTGGCGGCCACGTAGACCGCCACGGCAGCGGAGGCGGTGAGCGCGCACTGCAACCGGTGGCGCGCGTGCACGTGTCGCGACGTGAGGGTGAGGACCAGCGACGTCAGGACCACCAAGGCGCCGAGTCCGTTGCTCAACCGGGTGGAGGTCACCCAAGCAGGAGCGAACCGGCCGGCGATCCCCCATGCGAGCAGAACCCCCGCCGCGACGAGGCCGGATGCCGCGGCCGCGAACCCGAGTGCTCCGCCTCTGGCGCGTCTCGTGGCAACGACAACGGCCACGCAGGCGAGGGTGCCGGACATCGCCACGAGGACGGTGCCGAGGATCGCGGCGACGGACCCGCCGGTGACCCCGAGCGAGTCCCCCAACCAGCTCACGAGAGAGCTCGCGACGACGAGCGCGCCAGTGCCGGCGGCCCCGGCGGCGACGGCGAAGACCAGCCCACCACGAGTCGTCCCGGGTTCCGGGATGCCGGTAGGGGCAGGTTGGGCCACGGCCGCGGTCAACTGCATACCGCATGAAGTGCAGAACCGGGTGCCCGGCCTTGCCGGCGCCCCACAGGTGCTGCAGAAGGCGACGCGAAGGTTCACGGACGGCCGAGCACTCCTGAGCGATTGTCGTGACCCCTACAACGCAGCAGGCACCGATGCGTTGCACGCATTCGACGGGCCGAGCAGCGTCGCCGGTCGGGGTATACGCTGTGGCGCGAGGGGGAGGGGCTGTGCGCGTGATTCCGCGAGCCGTGGGGGCGGTGGCGCTCGCCGTGGTGTTGGTGGGGCTGTCCGGCGCGGGTGCCGCCGCCGAGCCGATCCACGGTGTGAACGTGAACATGGGGGGCGCAGGCACCGGCTACGCGGCCTCGCTGACCGGAACGGTCACGGCGCTGACGTCGCCCACCGGCAGTCCGCTCACCGTCGCGCTGGCCGACGTGAGTTGGGACGTGACCTCGGGCGGGACCTCGCTCGGTGCCACCTGCATAGCCGGATTCGTCACCCGCCTCGAATACGACGCGGCCACCGGCCGTGTCGGCTTCGACTGCTTCGCGCTCGGGCACGCGATCGAGGTCTCTGGAAGCCCTCCCGACACCGTGGTCGTGGGCCAGGCCTACTTGCTCGGCAACGTCCACGTGACGGCCGTGGTGGGATCGGGTGCGACCGTGGAGGGGTACGCGTCGCCGTTCCCGATCGGGTTCCCGAACCGCCCCGGCGGGTGGGCGACCCTGTGGTCGCTCCAACAGGTCGTCTGCGTCGGCGGCCAGCCCTGCGAGCTTGCTGTGTCCCCCTAGGCCGAGGAGCCAGGTCGTCGAGCCAGGCCGTCGAGCCAGGCCGTCGAGCCAGGCCGTCGAGTGGGCGTGGTGGGCCGGGGAGGATTCGAACCGTCCATCTCCGCCCCTAAGGAGGGCGTGCTCTGCGCGGTTGAGCTACCGGCCCGCGTGGGACCAGCACTCTAGCGACGACGCACCGGTCGGCTGCGCAGCGGTCCCGGTCGCGGGTGCAAAGTGCCCCGTTCCCGGGGGGGCGCGCCGCTAGCGTGCCGCCAATGAACAACGCCGTCGAAGTCGAGGGTCTCGCCAAGTACTACGGCGCGGTGCACGCCCTCGAAGATGTCAGCTTCACCATCGCCGAGGGCACCGTGCTCGGGCTCCTCGGCCCCAACGGGGCGGGCAAGACCACCGCCGTCAAGATCCTCACGACCCTCTTGCGCCCCGATACCGGGCGTGCCGTCGTCGCCGGCTGCGACATCCTGGACGACACCGCCGAACTGCGCACCCGCATCGGCCTCGCAGGCCAGTACGCCGCCGTCGACGAGAACCTGACCGGGCGCGAGAACCTCGAGATGGTCGGGCGTCTCTCGCACCTGGACAAGAAGCACGTGCGCCTTCGCGCCGTGGAGTTGCTCGAACGCTTCGAGCTCACCGACGCCGCCGACCGCACCGTCAAGACTTACTCGGGCGGCATGCGCCGGCGCCTCGACCTCGGTGCTTCGCTCGTGTCGAAGCCGCAGGTGCTGTTCCTCGACGAGCCGACCACCGGGCTCGACCCGCGCAGCCGCCGGCAGTTGTGGGGCCTTCTCGACGACCTCGTGCGCGAAGGGGTCACGGTCCTGCTCACGACCCAGTACCTCGAGGAGGCCGACAAGCTCGCCGACCGCATCGTCGTCATCGACCACGGCAGGCTCATCGCCGAGGGCACCGCCGACGAGCTCAAGTCGCGGGTGGGTGGCGACGTGATCGAGGTCGAGGTCGTCGAGCGCGCCCGCGCGCAGGAAGCCTCCGTGGTGGTGGCAGGCGCGGTCGGCGCCGGCGAGGGCGCCGAGTGCCACGTCGACGCGGACGCAGGGCGGGTCTCGGTGGCGTCGCCGGGCGGCGCCGGCGTGCTCGCCGAGGTCGTGCGCCGCCTCGACGACAGCGGAATCGAGATCGCGGATCTCGCGATGCACCGTCCCACCCTCGACGACGTCTTCCTCGCCCTCACCGGCAGGGTGGCCGAGGACGAGGACGGTGACGGCGACGCTGCGGCAGCGGGGGCGGCGCCCGGCCGTCAGCGCGGGAGGTCCAGGCCATGACCTCGCTGCGCTGGGCGGTCTCCGACGCCGCCGTAGTGACCAAGCGCAACCTCCTGCGCTACGTGCGCATCCCCCAGCTCCTCGTGTTCTCGACCGTGCAGCCGGTGATGTTCCTGCTGTTGTTCACCTTCGTCTTCGGCGGTGCGATCGGGGCGCAACTCCCACCCGGGGTTGCCTACATCGACTTCCTGCTGCCGGGGCTGGTGGTGCAGACGACGATGTTCGGCGCGACCCAGACCGGAGTCGGTCTCGCCGACGACATGCAGAAGGGCTTCGTCGACCGGTTCCGGTCGCTGCCGATGGCACGCTCGGCGGTGCTCGCGGGCCGCACGATCTCCGACGTCACGCGCAACACCCTCGACGCGCTGCTCACCGTCGGCGTCGGTGCGCTCATCGGGTTCCGCATCCACCAGGGAGCTGCCGAGGCGCTCCTCGCCCTCGTGCTGCTGGCGCTGTTCGGGTTCGCGTTCTGCTGGATAAGTGCCCTGATCGGCCTTGCCGTCAAGGACGTCGAGACCGCGCAGATCTCGGGGTTCATCTGGATCTTCCCGCTCGTGTTCGCCTCCAGCGTGTTCGTGCCCGTCGACACGATGCCGGGCTGGCTGCAGGCGTTCGCCCGCATCAACCCCGTCACCGTGGCCGCGAACGCGATCCGGGGGTTGACCTTCGGGGCGCCGCCGGGCCAGAGCACGTGGGCCTACGTCGGCTACACCGTGGCGTGGAGTGTCGGGTTGCTGGCCGTGTTCGGGACGCTGGCGGTGCGCAAGTACCGCCGCATCACCTGAGCCGGGGAACAGGAAGGCCCATCCCGAACGCGGGTGACTTGTCGCGCTGGCGGGTCGTTTTGCCCGCGTTTGGAGGGGGGCCCATCCCGAACGCGGGTGACTTGTCGCGCTGGCGGGTCGTCTTGCCCGCGTTTGGAGGGGGGGCCCATCCCGAACGCGGGTGACTTGTCGCGCTGGCGGGTCGTCTTGCCCGCGTTTGGAGGGGGGGCCTGTCGGTCAGCCGTCGGCGGCGGCGTCCGCAGGCGCGCTCGCATCGGAGTGCGCTGCGTCCTCGCCGGCATGCCAGCGCATACACGCGTCGAGGACGGCGTCGACACGCACGAAGCCTGCGAAGTGGCCCTCGCCGGGAACGGTCACGAAGGCAGCGCCGGGGATGAGCTCGGACATGTGGCGGCCGTGGTCGACGGGGACGAGCCGATCGGCGCCGCCGTGCCAGATCGTGACCGGCACGTCGACGTCGCGCAGCGAGAAGTGCCACGGCTGCATGAACACGAGTGCGTCGCCCACGAGGGCCCGCATCTGACGCCTGCCCGAACTGATGAGGTCCTTGACGAACATGTCGCGGAACTCGGGCATCGCGAACACGGGCCGATCGGTGTCGGGGCCGAAGCGTGCGTAGAGGCCGAAGACCTGGTTGCGCACCGGGATGAGCGCCGGCAGCAGCATCGAGATCATCGTCCCGAGCGGAGCCTGCACGAGCGGGAGGAAGCGCGCACCGCCCTGGACGAGGGGTGAATCGAGTAACCCTCCACCGGGTGCCTCGTCGCCGACGACGGGGCCGAGGCCACCGAGGACCGCGGCCCCGGCCACGCGGTCGCCGAGGTCGTGAGCGACGGCGAGAGCGTGCGGTCCGCCGCCCGAGAGGCCGGCGACGCAGAAGCGCTCGATGCCGAGGCGGTCCGCCAATGCGTCGATGTCGGCAGTCCACGTGGCGAGGGTGCGGCCGTCGTGGTGTGTCGACAGCCCGACGCCGGGCCGCTCCACGCAGATGACGCGCAGGCCCCTCTCGAGCGCCGCCGCCGGGGTGGCGGGTGGAACCTGCTTGCGGCCCCCCGGCGTGCCGTGGAACCACAACAGGACCTCGCCGTCGGGGTCGCCGAACTCGGCGTAGCCGAGCCTGCGACCGTCGGGTAGGCGCACGCGGCCTTCGGTGAATGGCGCCGGAGCAAGCTTCATGGTCTGCACACGCTAGGGAACAGGTTCCAGGGATTGCCAGGCCACGACTTCGTCGTGATGGCGTGTAGGACCTGCCCAGCATCCCTGAAGCTGTCACTTGCGTCGGCTACGTTGGCGCGTGCCCTCGGACGGCAGAAGGAGTAGGGAATGAACAAGTCCGAGCTCGTGGCCGCGATCGCCGACCAAGCGGGAGTCACGCAGACCGACGCCGACGGCGTCGTCACCGCCTTCTTCGAGGTGGTTTCGTCGACCGTGGCGAAGGGCGAGAAGGTCCAGATCCCGGGATGGCTGACAGTCGAACGGACCATCCGCTCGGCCCGCACCGGTCGCAACCCTCAGACGGGAGAAGAGATCAAGATCCCCGAGACGCCTGCCGTGAAGCTGGCGGCGGGGAGCAAGCTCAAGGCCGCCGTCAAGGGCGGCTGATTCCGCTTCCCCCCGAGCTGATCCCGGGTCGTGGGTGGGGTGGGGGCGCTGCTGCGCCGGCGTAGTAGCGCCCCCACCCCACACCAGTGACGCCCTGCACCCCTTCCCCGTGGGTGCTCCGGTCGGCCGCGCCGGCTGTGCGGCACTGGTGCACGTTCCCGGTACACAACGCGAGTTCGACGTAAATGTGACGGAGGAACCCTCATGGTCGTCCTCCATGCGAGGTGGGACGCTCACGGGGCCGCCATCTGGGGCGAGCACCCCGTCGGGAGCCACCCCGTGGCGGTGCCGCAGCCGGAGGCCACCACAGTTGCGCGCCCGTACCTGACCCATGCGGAGCTCGGCGACGCTGCGGCCGCCCTGGCCGTGTCGCCGCAGCCGTCCAGGGCCGCGGTGCGAGTTCCGGTGGGCAGCGGCACCGCGACGGCGTCGCCGTGGGCAGGCGGCCCCGAGACCGGCGCGGTGGCCGCTTCGACGCTGGCCGTCGAAGTCGACTGCCTGGCAATGGGGCCCGCCGATCTGCTCGACCTGCCCGCTGGGCTCGCGGCCCTGCCCGAACGGGTGCGTGCGGCCGACTCCCTGCGTTGGCTCGCAGCAGCCGCGAACCTGGCGGTGGACCTGAGCGCCGCCGGGCGGATCCTGCCCTCGGTCGTGTTCGCCGACGGCTCGTACTCGTCACGCTGGGTCGCGGACCCTGCGGTCGGCGACGACCGCGTCGAGCGGCTCGCCGCTGCCGCCCCCGCAGCATTGGGCGCCGACGGCGCCGTCGTGGTCGACCTCCTCGTCGACACCCTCGCACGTGACGCCCTCGGCGGCTCGCGCCTCAAGGCGCCGCGCGGCACCGACACGGTCTCCGCCTGGCTCGGCGGGCTCAGGTCCGGCGACGCGCGCCTCGACGCCGACGCGAACGCCGCCGCGTCCCTGGCCGACCGGCTGGCCGCGTGGGCACGGCCGCCGGGGGAGTCCGCGGCGCTCCAGACGTGCCTGCGCCTGGTGCCGCCGACGCTGCTCGACGACCCCGAAGGCGCCCTTGAAGGCGACCCCGAAGGCGACCCCGAAGGCGACCCCGGCGACGGCCGCGTGGACCGGTGGCGGATCGAGCTCCTGCTGCGCGCTCGCGACGACCCGAGCCTGCTCGTCGCGGCGGCCGACGTGTGGTCCGAGGCGGGCACCCTCCAGTGGTTCGACCAGGTCTACGAGCCGCCCCAGGACAGGCTCCTGGCAGACCTCGGCCGCGCCTCGCGCCTGTGGCCGCCGCTCGCCGCAGCACTCGAGGACGCCCTGCCCGAGTCCCTCGACGTCGATGCCGACACCGCGCTCGAGTTCCTGCGCGACGCGGTGCCCCTGCTCGAGGCCGCCGGTTTCGACGTTCAGGTGCCCGCGCACTTCGGGCCGCAGGAGCGGCTCGGGATCCGCCTGCGGGTGCGGCCCGCGACCGAGGCCTCGGCGATGGTGGAGGGCGGCGCCGGGTCGGGACTGCTGGGCGCCGACGGCATCTGCGAATACGACTGGGCGGTCGCAATCGGCGAAGAGGTCCTCGACGAGGACGAGCTTGCGCGACTTGCGTCGCTCAAGCAGCCGCTCGTGCGCCACCGCGGCAAGTGGGTCCAGGTTGACGTCGCCGCAGTCGAGGCAGCCGTGAAGTTCGTCGAAGCCGGACGCGACCGCGGGACGCTCGCGGGCGTCGAGGTCCTGCGTGCCGCGGCCGGCCTCGAGGCGGCCGACGTCGACCTGCCGGTTGTCGCGGTCGAAGCCGAGGGCTGGGTGGGCGACCTACTCGACGGCGGCTTCGCGGACACCGGGCCACGGCCCACTCCGGAGGGTTTCAGCGGCGCGCTGCGGCCCTACCAGGAGCGCGGGCTGGGCTGGCTGCGATTCATGAGCGACGTCGGCCTCGGCGCCGTCCTCGCCGACGACATGGGCCTCGGCAAGACAGCGCAGCTCCTCGCGCTTCTCGCCGACGAGCGCACGACCGGATCACGCCGTGAGCCGACGCTGCTCGTCTGCCCCACGTCGGTCCTCGCGAACTGGCAGTCGGAGGCAGCGCGCTTCACACCCCAGCTCGAGGTCGTGAGCCACTACGGAGCCGATCGGGCGCGTGGGGAGCACCTCGCGGAGAGCCTCGCGGGCGCTGACCTCGTCCTCACCACCTACGGCATCCTGGCGCGCGACGTCGAGTTCCTGCGTGGGTGCGGCTTCGACCGCGTCGTCCTCGACGAGGCACAACTCGTCAAGAACGCCGCGTCGGGCGCGAGCCGCGCGGCGCGCGCCGTGCCTGCCCGCCACCACGTCGCCCTCACCGGCACCCCCGTGGAGAACCGCCTCGGGGACCTCTGGTCGATCATGGAGTTCGCCAACCCCGGGGTGCTCGGCTCCGCTGCGGGCTTCCGGCGCACGTTCGCGGTACCGATCGAGCGGTACCGCGACGAAGATGCCGTCGCCGTCCTGGCCCGCCTGACGCGGCCCTTCGTGCTGCGGCGCGTGAAGACCGATCCCGAGATCGCACCCGACCTGCCCGACAAGACCGAGGTCGTCGAGCACTGCACGCTGACTCGCGAACAGGCCACGCTCTACCAGGCCGTCGTCGACGACATGCTCGCCGCGGTCGACGAGGCCGAGGGCGTGCAACGACGCGGCCTCGTACTGGCGACGATCTCCAAGCTCAAGGCGGTGTGCAACCACCCGGCGCAGCTCCTCGGCGACGCATCCCCTCTCGAGAATCGCTCGGGCAAGCTCACCCGCCTCGAGGAGCTCCTCGAAGCCATCCTCGCGACGGGGGAGCGGGCGCTGGTGTTCACCCAGTTCGCCTCCTTCGGCGGGCGCCTCGGCCGCCACATCGCCGACACCTTCGGCGTCGAGACGGCCTTCCTCCACGGCAGCGTGAACCAGAAAGCCCGCGAAGCGATGGTCGAGTCGTTCCAGTCCGGCAACGGAGCCCCGGTGATGCTGCTGTCGCTGCGCGCCGGGGGTGTCGGCCTGAACCTGACCGCCGCGAACCACGTGATCCACTACGACAGGTGGTGGAACCCCGCGGTCGAGGACCAGGCCACCGACCGTGCGTACCGGATCGGCGCAATCCGCGACGTGATGGTCCGCAAGCTCGTGTGCCAGGGCACGATCGAGGACCGCATCGACACGATCCTCACGGACAAGCGCGGCCTCGCCGAGTCCGTGATCGGTACCGGCGAGGACTGGCTCACGTCCCTCGACATGGACGAGCTACGCGACCTCGTGACGCTCGGGAGGGATGCTGTCGGCCTGGAGAACGGCACCTGGGGGGACTGCACGTGAGCGGGCGCGACGTCACAGGGAGCGACTGGGACCACGTCGACCCGCCCGCGCCCGATGACTTCCCCGATGGCGACATCCCCGACGGCGACTACCTCGCCGACGAGCCGTACTCGTTCGAGGACTTCGGCCCGCCGCTGCGCGCCGACGGGATCAAGGCACGCAGCCGGCGCGGCGACATCGGCGACTCGTGGTGGTCCCGGCGGTTCCTCACGTTCCTCGACGACCTCGGCCACGGGGGACGGCTCAGTCGTGGGCGCTCCTACGCACGCAAGGGTCAGGTGGTCGAGCTCGTCGTCGAGGCGGGCGCGATCCGCGCACGCGTCCAGGGAAGCAGGCCCGAGCCTTACGACGTGTCACTCGCGATGGACGTCGTCGGGGTGGACGAGTGGGCGTCGGTCGAGGCCGAGCTCGCGGGACGCGCTGCCTACGCCGCGGCGCTGCTCGACGGCCGCCTCCCCCACGACTTCGAGGAGGTGGCGCGCCGCAGCGGAGTGGAGCTGCTGGAGTCGAGGAGCGTCGGCCTCTTCGTCCACTGCAGCTGTCCGGACGCCGCGACCGTCTGCAAGCACGTTGCCGCTGTCTGCTACCTCGCCGCCGAGGCCTTCGACGACGACCCGTTCCTGCTGCTGCTGTGGAGGGGTCGCAGCCGCGACGAGCTGCTGTCGGGCCTGCGCCGCCGGAGAACGACTGCGACGCCCGACGTCCCGCAGCGCCGGACCCGATCGCGCCCCGCAGGGAAGTCCGCGGAGAGCGGGGTGGGGGCTCCAGCGGCGGTGGAGTTCTGGCGTGCGGGGCCCGGGCTCGACGAGGTTCGGGTGCGCCCGGTCGCAGCTCGCGTCGCCGACGCTGCCCTCGCCGAGCGTGGTCCGATGGGACTGAACGTCGGTCCGCTCGCCGTCGAGGACTTGCTCGGCCCCATGTACCTGCGCATCACCCAGGCGGCCGATGCGCGCGCCTACGGCGACGAGTGAGCGCGTGTGCGCCGCGCGAGGGCCACGCCCAGTGGGACGACGACGACTGCGGTCCCGGCCCGCGCGACGGTGGCGTGCACGGCGCCCAGCGTCGCCGCGAGCATCCACGCGTTGACGCCGAGGTGAGCCGCGACCGCCAGGAGCGGGTCGCGCCCGATCCAGACCACACCCAACAGCAAGAGGGCGAGGCACACGAACGGGACCATCGCGGCGGGAGATGCCACCTGTGCGAGGTGGCCCGGCATGACAGCGAACGTGGCCACGGCCACGACAGCGGCGACGACGGGGCCGGCGCGTGGGCGACCGAGGGCTCGCAGAGCCTGCCAGACACAGACCGGCAGGGCGAGGCGGAACACGGTCTCCTCGAACGTGGCAGCCGTAACCAGACCGAGGGCGTCCCAGCCGGACAGGCGTGACGGGGCAAGGCACCACACGGCGCCGGCACCGGCCAGTCCTGCGCCGAGTGGGACCCACAGCGACGGGCGCCGTGTCACGTCGGCGAGCAGGGTTGGTCCACCGCCGCGCAGCACCACCGCTGCCACGGCGAGTGCCAGGGGGCACGCGATCGCGAGCGGGCTGACACGGATCACCCCGATGCGCCAACCGCCGCCGAGACCGCCGAGCACGACGACCTGGGCGGCCAAGAGCATCCACGCCGCCAAGAACGTGGAGGGCGGAACGGAGACGCGTGGGACTCTCAGGGTGCCGACGTGGGCCCGAGCGAGCACTGGAGCTGCCATCGGGTTCAGATCGGCACGTTGCCGTGCGCCCTGAAAGCGTCCCACCGACTCGGGGTTCGCGTGACGTAACGTTGGGGCCGTGACTGTCGCCGCGCCCCCCGAGCTCAGCGACCCGGCCGGCCCGCCTCCGGCGGGTGTGGGCCGCAGGCGCCGGCGCAGGCGTCCGGTGGTGGTGGTCCTCGAGGTCCTCGGGCTCGCCGTGGCCGCGGTTCTCGCCTACTTGGCGGTGACCTTCGTGCAAGTGTGGATGAGTTCGCACCGTGACGATCCGCGACCGGCCGACGCGATCGTGGTCCTCGGCGCGGCCCAGTACAACGGTCGCCCCTCGCCGGTGCTGCAGGCCCGCCTCGACCATGCGATCGCGCTGTACCGGAACGGCGTCGCCCCCCTCGTCGTCGTTACCGGTGGGCGCCAGAGCGGTGACCGGGTAACAGAAGCCAAGGCGTCCGCCGACTACCTCATCGCGAGGGGTGTGCCGGACTCGGCGATCCGCCGCGAGGTCCAAGGCGCCGACACGTGGGAGTCGCTGGCGGCTTCTGCACGCTTCCTCGACCGCGACGGCGCCGAGAACGTCGTCTTGGTCTCGGACCCCTACCACAACCACCGCGTCGCCGCGATCGCAACCGAGGCCGGGCTCAACCCCGTGGGTGTATCGCCGCAGGCCGAGGTCGTGCCCGAGGGCAGCGACGCGGCCGTGGCCCTCGCCCGCGAGACCCTCGGGGTCGGTCTCGGCCGCGTCATCGGCTTCCGCCGGCTCGCGTCCTACGCCTCCTGACCCGACTTCGGCGGGCCCGAGGTTCCCGGCGACCGGCCCCGGCCGGCCCTAGCCGAAGTCCTCCGCGAGGTGCGTGAGGGGTTCCTCGCCGGCCAGGACGCGCAAGGTGTTCTTGAGGCGCATGTGCTGGATGAAGAGGTCGTGCTCGGGTACGTGGCCGACCGCCGTCGTCGGGCTCTTGAAGTAGAAGCTGAGCCACTCCTGCAGACCGCAATGACCGGCCCGCGCCGCCAGGTCGAGGAACAGCGCCAGGTCGAGCACGATCGGTGCCGCCAGGATCGAGTCACGGCAGAGGAAGTTCAGCTTGATCTGCATCGGGTAGCCGAGCCACCCGAAGATGTCGATGTTGTCCCAACCTTCCTTGGCGTCGCCGCGGGGTGGGTAGTAGTTGATCCTGACCTTGTGGTAGAGGTCGGCGTAGAGGTCGGGGTAGGAGTCGGGCTCGAGGATCGCGTCGAGCACCGACGACTTGGTCACCTCCTTGGCCTTGAAGCTGTCGGGGTCGTCGAGGACCTCGCCGTCGCGGTTGCCGAGGATGTTCGTCGAGTACCAGCCCGCGACGCCGAGCATGCGCGCCTTGAAGGCCGGCGCGATCGCGGTCTTCAGAAGCGTCTGGCCGGTCTTGAAGTCCTTGCCGCAGACCGGCACGCCACGCTCGACGGCGAGCTGCTCGAGCACGGGCACGTCGGCGGAGAGGTTCGGGGCACCGTTGGCGTAGGGCACGCCCTCCATGATCGCCGCGTACGCGTAGAGCTGGGACGGTGCGATCCCAGGATCGTTCTCCTTCAGGCCGCGCTCGAACGTGGCGAGGTCCTTGTGGATCTCGGTGGGTTGCAGGTAGATCTCGGTCGACCCGCACCAGACCATGACGGCGCGGGAGGCACCGGCAGACGCGATCGCAGAGCGGATGTCGTCGCGCAGCTCCTCGGCGAGGTCCATCTTCGACGGCGCCGACTTCACGTTGGGGCCGTCGAGGCGCTTCACGTAGCTCTGGTCGAAAGCCGCCGGCATCGGCTCGATCGTGGAGAGGAAATCGCGGAGCGGTTCGAGGTCACGGCTGTCGAGGACGGCGGCGCGGGACGCGGCCTCGTAGGCGTCGTCGGCGAAGACGTCCCAACCGGCGAAGGCGAGGTCGTCCAGGGCGGCGAGGGAGACGATGTCCTTGATGAGCGGGTTACGCCCCTCACTGCGGGGCCCGAGGCGGATCGTCTGGAGCTGTGACAGCGAGCCGGTCGGCTCGGCCGCCCCGCGGCGCACCGCCTCCACCCCGGCCATGAACGTGGTCGCCACCGCACCCATGCCGGGCGTGAGTACCAACAGGGTGCCGTCGGCTGGGATCGGAGAATGTGGCATGCGGGAAAGCCTCCCCGAACCCGCTCGTGGGCGTCAAGCGAGCTGTGTCCCTCCGAGGACCGCGGTGAGAGCCGTCACGAGCGTCTCCGCGTTGAAGGGCTTGGCCACGTACGCGTCCATGCCGGCATCCATGCAGCGCTCCCGATCGCCCGCCATGGCATGAGCGGTGAGGGCGACGATCGGCACGTGTGTCGCGGTGCCCTCCTCGGCGATGCGGATCCGGCGTGCAGCTTCGAGCCCGTCCATGACGGGCATCTGTACGTCCATGAGGACGACGTCGACGTCTCCTGCGGCGACCGCTGCGACTGCCTGTGCGCCGTCCTCGACCACGTGAACCTGGTGGCCGAGCTTTTCGAGCATGCGTCGTGCCACCCGTTGGTTGACCAAGTTGTCCTCGACGACGAGAACCGACGCCGACGGGGGAGGGCCGCCCAGGTCTCGATGCGGTTCCGGGACGGCGGCGGTGGTGGCAGCGGCGACGGGGACGGGCGCAGCGCAGACGGGCACCGTCACCGACGCGGTCGTCCCGACGCCGGGCTCGCTCTCGAGTCGGAGCTCGCCGCCCATCCGGCGCGCCAGGCGCGCCGCCACCGTCACGCCGAGGCCGGTTCCCCCGTGACGCCGTGTCGAGCTCGAGTCGGCCTGTGCGAACGCGGCCAGGACGTCCTCGAGGCGTTCGGGTGGGATGCCGTCACCGGTGTCGGACACCACGAAGCGAAGCAGCGTCTCGACCGCCGATCCCTCGACCGCGTCGGTGTCTGCCGGGTACTGGTCGACCGAGATCACGATCGTGCCACGGGACGTGAACTTGGCAGCGTTGCCGACGAGGTTGCCGACGCAGTGCCGGATGCGTCCGAGGTCGCCGACCACCGCGGCGGCCACCTCCTCGGGTACGACCGCATGGACCTCGACCCCCGGCCGTGCCACCGCGGCCGCGGCGGTCGCCAGTTCCCCTGCGAGTGCAGCGGGCGAGAACGGCGCCGGGTTGAGCTCCAGGGTTCCGGCCTCCTCCTGAGCGAGGACGAGGATGTCGTCGACCATGTCCAACAGCGCGGTTGCGGCGTCCTCGACGGTTGCGAGCAGCTCGTTGCGTTCGGGGCGCGCGTCGGTCTCGCTCGCCAGCCGAGTCATGCCGAGCACGGCGTGCAGGGGTGTACGCAGCTCGTGGCTCATGTTCGCGAGGAACTCGCTCTTCGCCCTGCTGCCCGCCTCGGCGTCCACGCGGGCGGACTCCAGTGCGTCGGTGGCTCCCTCGATGCGGGTGAGCATCGTGTTCGTCCCCGACGCGAGACGGCCGATCTCGTCGTGGCCGAGGTCGGGGATACGCACGCTGACGTCACCCGATTCGGCGATGCGGTCGACTGTCCGGCTCATCGTGACGAGACGCGACAGGACGTAGCGGTCCGCGATCACGATCATCACCAGCGCGATGACGGCACCCATGACGACGAGGATGGCAGCGAGGCGAACCTGCTGGGAGTCGTTGAGAGTCGCGACGACGGGCGCCTCGGTGAAGGTCAGGACGAGCGGTGGCCCGTTGAGCGTCGCGAGCGTGGCATAGCCGTCGGACGCGCGATCGTCACCGACGGAGGCCGCGAAGGCCGGCGGTTCCGTGTCGAGGCGAGCCAGCACCCCTTGGGTGAGCCCGGCGCTGCCGAGAGGAGCCAACGACAGCGACAATCGCAGCGTGTCACCGAACCTTCCGAGGGCAGCGGCGTCGAGGGCACGCGCCATCACGAGCACTCCGGCGGGTGGACCCGACCCGTCGCTCCTGAGGATCGGGACGGACACGGCCTCCCACGACGCACCGCCGCCGCCGACGAGAACACCTCCGAAGGGTTCGGGACCTCCACCGGCGACCATGCCGGCGCGTTCGGTTGCGAAAGCGGCCAGCGCGGGGTCGATGCCCGCGTCGACGCTGTTCGAAGCGGCAGCGTACGTGCCCGCGTACAGCGCCGTCCCGGTGGTGGAGGTGACTGCGAGGGCGCTGAGGCCGTTCTGCTTGAACGTCGAAGGCGCCAGGTTCGACTCGATGTAGCGGTCGCCGACCGTGCCTGCCTCGGGGTCGTCGGGATCGGCCGGCGCGTCGGATCGGTCCGTGAACGCGTACGTGTCGTCCCACTGCGCCCAGTCGAGTGCCGTGTTGGACAGCGACGCGAGGTCCGCCTCGACGACCCCGTGGGCGCGCTCGGCGTCGCGTACCACGAGGTCTTCCTCGACGCTCTCGAAGCTGTCGGTGGACAAGCGCCAGAGCGCCGCGCAGAGAGCCGCGGTGCTGACGACGATCACGATCGCGATCGCGATGAATGCCTTGAGCCGCATGGACACGATTCCCCCAGGCATCGGCAGCCCCGGGCGTGACTTGAGGGGGCGGTCCGGGGACCCACGCCGGACGGGTAGGGTCGGGCGCCGTGGGACGCCTGGACCGCCTCCGTCGCGCCGACGACAGGTTGGGTGAGGTGATCAGGCGCCGCAGGGGTCCCGGCATCACCCGTCTGGCGCTACTCGTCACCCACACGGGGAGCTGGGTGACTCAGGCCGCGATCCCTGCCGCAGCGATCGTCAGCGCGACCCGGGGAGGGTCGTGGCGCCGGGCGGCCTTCGCGGCGTCGTCGATGCTGGGGACGTCGGCGTCGTTCCACCTCGTCAAGCACGTCGTGCAGAGGGAACGTCCCCACGCCGACTTGCACCTCGTACGGACGAACGACTCGTCGTTCCCCTCCGGGCATGCGGCCACCTCGGCCGCCGCGGCCCGTGTCCTCGCCGAGCTGACAGCAGCGCCCAAGCCATTGCTGGCAGGCCTCGCACTGGGCGTCGGTGTGACTCGTGTCCACCTGGGGGTGCACCATCCGAGTGACGTGGTAGGTGGCTTCCTGATCGGCTGGTGTTGGACGTCGCTCGTGGCGGCGGTCCTACGCCCGGCGCAGGAACCGGTCCCCGAGCCGCGGGGCACCGAGGCAGGGGCGACACCCAGCAAGGGTCCGCTGGGCTACACCGACCAGGAGTGGTCCGCCGTGGCCGCCTCGAAGGCGGCGGGCGCAGGCCATCCGGTGTCCGGGGCCTGAGAGCTCACACCGGTGCGCGCACGCGCTCTTCGGCACGCGGCCGCAGCACGTCAGCGGCCGCGAACACCGTCCGTGTCCATTCGGCGAGGGTGGAATCGGCCATCGCGAGGCTGAGTCCTGCGACCGTCTCGTCGCCGTCGGGGTAGGTCCAGCGCACGTCGGCTTGCATCGTGACCACACCGGTGGGGGTGATCACGTCGATCGAGATCGTGTCCCCGACGGAAAGCGGCGCCAGAGTCCCGCGCACCCGCAAGCCACCCGGGGAGACGTCGTCGGTGTGGCCGTGGCGGCCCCCGATCGAGACCGGCATCACCACGGGGAACCGGAAGCTGACCCTGCCGGAGCGGCGCAGGCCGTGGGCGCGCCACATCCCGGCACAGAACGCGACTACGAGGGCCACACAGCCGGCGATACCCCACGGTTGCTGTGCCTGTGCCTTGACGGAGATCACCCCGGCCAGTTCGAGAGCGCCCACCACCGTGCAAGCCGAGACGAGGATGGCCGCCCACGCCAGCAGGCGTGACGGCACCAGCGACGCCATCTGCGAGACCGCCCGGATCGGAGCCGAGCGGCGAGCGAGTCCTGCGGTCGCAGACAGGGAGATCGGGAACTCGTACACGGCGCTGACGAGCTCGGCGCCGGGATCGGAGGCCATGCCCGACTGCAGGCCTGTCACGACGGCACGGGCTGCCGCGTAGACGACGACGAGCCCGGACCAGAGCCACACCTGCGACGCCACAGGTGTCGCACCGGTTGCCGCGACCGCGCCGAAGGCCAGCAGCCACGCGAGCATGACCCACCCGCGCAGGTCACGCATCACCAAACCTGCCGCCCGGGCGCGTGACACCCACGCACGCGAGCCGGTGATCCCGGGGCTGACGAGAGCGTCGGTGGCCTCCGCGACCTCGGCACGCGCCTCCGCCACCCGGATGCGCCAGAAGGGTTCCGCCTCGGCCGGGGCTGCTACGGCGGTGATGACGCCGTCGTGGGTGCTGCCCCGGAAGCCCGCCGCCGCCATGCGGCGCAGCATCGAACCCCACGGCCGGTCCGAGCGGAACCCACCAGCGGAGATCGCCGCCTCGGTGCGGACCACCGTCGCGTCAGGTGCCCACATGGGGAGTCCGCTGGTACGGGCGTGCTCGCGCAGCGCGTCGCCGATGGAGCGGCCGTACGCGGGGCTGAACCCGTCGTCGTTGTAGGCCTCGGTGCGGCCGGTCACCCAGCCGACGTCGCCTGTGACCCTGCGGGCCGCTGCGAGCATCTCGCCGGCGACCACGCACGCGCGTGCCCGGACGACCGCCACGCAAAGCGTGTCGACTTGTTCCAGAGCGGCGTCGATAGCGCCCTGGGTCCCGTCTCCCTCTGCCAGTACCACGCCGAGGCCGGAGGCGAGGGACCGGCGCGGCGCGGCCGCTAGGTCGACGAGCACGACGGGCCCTGCTGCCTGTGCGAGCGCGATCGAGGTGCGTACCACCTCGTCGGGGTCGTCCTCGGTGGCCACCACCACAGTGGTCACGTCGTGGGCATCGCTGTCCTCGTCGTCCTCGCCGTCCTCGGGCGCCGTGGACGTGTCGGTGTCGGGACCCGTGCCGGCGCCGACGACCGCGTTGAGCGCGAACGCGATCGTGGACCACGTGAGCGCGGCGACGAGCACGAGCGCGATCGGCAGACCGGCTTCGGGTAGCCGGGTGCAGTACCACACGACGAGGCCGACGCCGCCGGCGCACACCGCTGCGGCGAGGAGACGGGAACCGGTCCTGGTCATCGGGGTGATCTCCTCGGGTGGCTTCGGGAGGGAGAGTGGGGTCTACAGGTCACGTCAACTGTCACCGGAGTCCCCGAAACAGCTCGGGTCGGCGCAGATGTAGGCGTCGGCGCCCCCGGTACTGGTGCCGCCGCGGCGGTAGACGTCGTCGAAGATCGTCGTGTCGACGTCCGCTGCCCGGCACGTCGGCATCTGAGCGGCCGGGACGGTCGCCACGGCGGTGCCAGCAGTCAGGTGCCAGATGCCGACGACGCAGGATCCCGATCGGCTCTTGGCGGCGATCAGCGCACCGATGGCGTAGTTGTCCTCGTCGGCGCGGGTGCCCGGGTCGGTGAACGCGCTGCGAACCATGTCGACGGGCGTCGCGCTCAGGGCGAACGAGACGGTCTCGGGATCGGTGGACGCCGCGAAGGTGTACGCGTAACGGGGCTCTGTCTGCTCGAGCAGGTCGAGGGGTGTGCCCTGAGGGTTCGGGGATGACAGGATCGCCGCGGCGGTGTCGAACGTCGCCCGGATCGTGTTCGTGGCTTGGGAATCCTGAGCGCGTGTACGCGCCCCGAGGAACGTCGGGATCGCGATCGCCATCAGGAGCCCCATGATCGCCACCGCGATCATGAGCTCCAAGAGGGTGAACCCGTCCTCGGAGCTGCGCCGGGAGGTGCAGCCGCAGGGGCTCGCCGGGGTGGACGGGTGCCTTGGGCAGGGACCCGCCGGTCCGGGGGCGTCGGGACTGTGCTGGTCGGCCATCGTCGTCCGTCTTCGGGCTGGGACAGGGTTCGTGTCCTGTCGGAGGCAATCGGCGCGAAGACGGGGTCGCATGAGCGAAATCCCCCGACTGTGGTTCCCCGCGGTGTTCAGGGGTGCAGGAGCGTGCGCCAAGCCCCGGGCAGGGCGGCCGGCGCGCAATGTCGCCGTTCGGGTGCGAAAGCACGGTGGCAGGCGTCGCGGTAGGTGCCGCCACGTGACTCGTGCACGCGCTCCTCGTATCCGGCGATCCACTCGCACAGCTCCCGGAGGTTGCCGAGCGCCGCCTCGCACTCGGTCGGGGTCACGGGCTCGTCCATCTCGGGAAGCTGGTCGGGGAACCAGGCGGCCTCGAGCGCGTCGAGGTCGACCATCTGTGGTCCGGGACGGTGTCGTAGGAGCAGGGTCCCCTGCCTCTGGCCTGCTGCACGGAACCAGGCGCCGTACCCCCAGAGCACGACCTGGGACCCGTCCGCCAGGACGAGCTCGTAACGGCTCGTGCCGCGCTGGCCGACGGGTCGCGCGTGGCGCACGAAGCCTTCGGCGAGCAGGGGGTTGTCCCCTACGGCAGGCGCCTTCATGTCCTGGCCCCAGCACCAGAGCTGTTGGTGCAGGAGCTTGCGCGCTGCGGTCCACGAGACCCGAGCGAGCTGCTCGCGGGCGGGAGGCGTCCCGGTGCGGCTCCCGGGCGCCGTTGCAGGCGCTCGGCGCGGCTCGCGGGAGCTTCGGCGCACGCGCGACTTGGGCAGTTCGGGATGGGGCATGGGCAGTTGCTCGGCGTGTCGTGGTATGCCGGACGGACCGGGGAGTGGCGGTGGTGGGCGCACTCGGCAGCGAACGCCGAATCATATGACGACCGGCGGCCGGATGCCTACGACGGCGGGGCTGTCAGGCAACCTAAGGTGGGCCTCGGAGACGGCGAGTCCACCGGGAGCGACCGTGACAGGCGAACCGACCGACGCGGACCTTCGGAGCAGGCTCACACCGGAGCAGTTCCGTGTGACACAGGAGCGAGGCACGGAGGCGCCCTTCTCGGGCACGTACGTCGACAACCACGCGGACGGCACTTACCGCTGCGTGGTCTGCGGCGACGCCTTGTTCTCCTCCGAGCACAAGTTCGAGTCGGGCTCGGGTTGGCCCAGCTTCTGGGAGCCCGAGTCCGAGGGCAGGGTTGCCGAGGCGGAGGATCGCTCCCACGGCATGGCCCGCACCGAGGTGAAGTGCGCCGGTTGCGGCGCCCATCTCGGCCACGTCTTCGCCGACGGGCCCCAACCCACCGGGATGCGGTACTGCATCAACTCGGTGTCCCTGGACTTCGACCCCGCGGACGGGGAGTAGCCGCGGCGCCGGTAGCCTCGTCGACGTCACCCCCACGAGACGCATCGAGGCACCGATGACCGGTCCCCTCCCGCCCGGTTCCCCACAACCCGCGTACCCGTCCGGCGATGGCGGGTTCACACCGCCCCAGGCGCCCTCACCGCCGATAGCGCCGGGACCCGGTAACCCGGCCACGGCGCAGCCGGGTTACGCGCAGCCGGGTTACGCCCAGCCCGGTTACGCGCAGCCGGGTTACGCCCAGCCCGGTTACGCCCAGCCCGGTTACGCGCAGCCGGGATACGCCCCGCCGGGATACGGCCCGGGGCCCAGCCCCGGCCCGCCACCGAAGTCGGGGTCGGGGAAGGGCTGCCTGATCGCATTCCTGGTGGTGCTCGCGCTGGTGGTCGTGGCGGCCGTGGTCGTCGCGATCTTCTTCGGCTCGCTCTTCGGCGGAATCCTCGACTTCGGTCAGAGAGTGGTAGAGAACGCCACCACCGTGGGGGAGCCTGAAGGCCATATCGGGGACACCGTCGAGGTCGCAGGCACCCAGTTCGTAGTGCGCTCCTTCGACTGCGGACAGGCTGGGTCCCAGGCGAACGGAAGCTCCGACCTGCCCGTCGCGCCCGCCACGACGACGCCCACCGACGAGGTGTGCATCGCCAAGGTGTCGGTGCGGAACAACTCCTCGTCGGCGATGGGCTTCACCGGCACGGAGGCGCAGGCGTTCATGGGCAAGGACGACACCGAACCGATCCAGTCGATGCCGAGCCTGTCCAACGCGAGCGCTCTCGGGGGCCTCGGCGATCTCGACCCGGGCCGGACGACCGAGATCGACTACATGTTCGGGGTGCCCAAGGGCACGCGTCCGATGTTCCTGAAGCTGCATGCAGGCATGGTGGATCCGACATCCGGGGCTTCGGGCAACACACTCCCGGGACCACTGGGGCCGGGAGTGACCGTCGACGTCACACACTGACCCGTCGATCAGGTGACGTCTGCGGAGAAGGATGGTCCGGCGCGGCCACCGAAGCTGTTGAGCCATGGCAATGGTGGACCGTAGGACCTTCCTGCAGGCGATGGCCGCCGCGGCAGCGGCCACGGGCACCGGCGCAACGGCCGGCCAGGCCGCGGCTTCGACCGCCCCGTCCGACCCGCAGGGCTCGGGCCTGTTCCCCCAGGGGATCGCGTCGGGTGATCCCCGACCCGATGGCACCGTCGTCTGGACGCGGGTCGACCCGCCGCTCCCGGGGGACACCGTCGTCGGTTGGGAGGTGGCGACCGACGCGACCTTCGCCGACGTCGTGGCGAACGGGACCGAGACCGCCGGCCCGGCCACGGATCGCTGCGTCCACGCCGTGGTCGGGGGGCTTGCCGCGGACCGGTGGTACGCCTACCGGTTCCGAGTTGGCGACGAGGTGTCACGGACCGGACGCTTGCGCACTGCTCCATCTGCAGACGCGGAGGTGGACCACCTCCGATTCGTGTTCGCGAGCTGCCAACAGATCAACGACTCCCACTACGTGGCCCACCGTGCCGCCGCGGCCGAAGGCGCCGACTTCTTCCTCCACCTCGGTGACTACGTGTACGTGAACGACCACACGACACTGACCCTCGACGACTATCGGGCGGAGCTGCGCAGGTTCAAGACGAACGCGATCCTCCAGGACTGCCACGCGGCCGTGCCGTTCGTCCTGATGTGGGACGACGGCGAGTTCTGGAACGGTGTCGACGCCCGGCACGACCCGTTCCAGACCACCCTCGATCATCGTGAGCGCCAGCAGAACGGAATCGACGCCTACTTCGAGTACATGCCCTTGCAGCGCTCCGGGGACGACCCGAACCGCCTGTACCGGTCCCTCGCCTGGGGTGATCTCGCGGACCTACTCGTCCTCGACGTGCGCTCCTACCGTGACGCCGCGGTCGACGCGGTCAACTCGCTCAGCCCCGAGGGCCGGCAGATGATGGCCCCCGGGCGCACGACCCTGGGAGCCCCTCAGAAGACGTGGTTGAAGGCCGGCTTGGCCGAATCGACGGCGAGATGGCGGCTTCTCGGCAACGGCTACAACTTCAACTGGTGGCGCCTCGTCGACCTCGACCATCCGTTGCTGCGTGCGCTCAACCCGCGGTGGCAGCACAACGCCGGGATCTACGCCCCCAACGAGGCGTGGGACGACTACCAGGCCGAGCGTCTCGAGTTGCTCGCGTTCATCGAGGGCGCAGGCGTCCGCGACGTCGTGAGCTGCGCGGGCCACACCCACCTGTACTTCGCCGGAATCGTGCCCGACGACATCGACAGCCCTTCACGCCATCCGGTGCTCGCCGAGTTCACGACGGGCTCGCTGACCGCGGACCCGGATCCACGCACGCTCTTCGGCGGCTTGCCGCGGCAGCTCGCAGAGTCACTCATCCACCTCGGTGAGCGCTTCGTGACGAGTCAGAACCCCTGGTACAGCTACGTCAACTTCCTGGACCAGGGTTATGCCCTCGTCGATCTGACCCCCGATGAGCTCGTCTGCGAGTTCCGGCTGCTCGACACGTTCGACCCCGCCGCCACGGCACGGACCGGCGCAGCTTTTCGTGTCCGCAGGGGATCGCCGGCCGTCGAACGACTTGCCTGATCAAGCGGGGAGGACGGCGGACGCGACGCCGGTCAGGATCACCGCGGAATCGCGTTCGACGCGGCAGTCCATGTCGATGCGGCGGGTCGCGTCGTCCTTGCCGGTGACCTCGATCCTGACCGTCAGGACGTCGTCGGGCCAGATCCGCTCGGTGAAGCGGGCGCTGCATCCGCGCACGTTCTCGACCCCGACCCATTCGGCGACGGCGCGCGACATGATGCCGGCGGTCAACATCCCGTGACCGAACACCGAGGGCAGCCCGGCTCCGGTGGCGAACGTCTCGTCGTGGTGCATCGGGTTGAAGTCGCCGGAGGCCCCGGCGTAGCGGACGAAGTCGGTACGAGTGAGGGGACCCACCACGAGTGCGGGACCCGTGCCGCCGACCTCGACCTCCGAGTAACGCGGGCGATCCGGCATCTCCGGCCTCAGTCCTTGTCGACGCGCTTGGCGGTCTCTATCAGTGTGGTGGTGGTCGTCACGACGGGGGCACCGGTTTCGGCATCGCGCCAGGTCGCGGCCTCGGTGACGAAGGTCATGGTGCCCCCGCGCTTGCCGACTTTCTCGAAGAGGTCGACGATCTTCTTGCGGCCCACGAGCACGTCACCGGCACAGATCGGGCGGTGCAACTCGAAGCGCTGTTCGCCGTGGAGCAGCCGCGTTACCTCGAAGCCGCAGGCTCGCGCCGCCGACTCCCACGTCGGGGCCCACTGGCCTGCCGTGATCGCGAACGTCGGGGGGGCGACCACCCCTTTGAACCCGGCTGCGCGGGCAGCCGCGGCGTCGGTGCAGAGCGGATCGTCGATGCCGACGGCGCGTGCGAACTCGCGCACCTTGCCCTCCTCGACCTTCCAGGTGGCTTCGTCGGTCTCGATGCCGATCACGCTCGGGTCGACTGGCAATGGCCCTGCTCCCGCGTCGCTGGATCCGGTGCGACCCTAGTGCTCAACCGCGATCGAAGAGCCCGCCGAAGAGGCCGGGGTCGCGCCGGTGACGACGGACTGCGAGCTGCTGCTTCAGGAACGCGACCTTCGTCTCCGCGACGGCCGCCCGCTCACGCGCCGCGGCCATCTGCTCGCCCGCCTCGTGCAGGTTGCCGAGCTGGGCAAGGACCCGGTTCCAGGCGTCGACCGGCACGGGGAGGGTCGCGGCCGTGCCGCGGGCCGTGGGGTCGAGGCGGTCGACGACGCCGGCAACAGCGGCAGGATCGTCGGTACGGACCCGGACCGGCGCGAGGCCTTCCACCTCGACGTCGACCCGCGTGCCCTTGCGCAGGCGCACCACGATCGCAGGTGGGCCGTCACGCCGCCACGTGGCTTCGCCCGCGGCCTCGAAGGAACGCGCCGTAAGGGTCGGTTCGAGTTCACCTGCTCTCATGGGACGCGACGATAGACACCGGTTGGTGCCGCGGCGCGGTGCTGACGCCAGAGGCCGAGGCCGACGGCGCCGACGACCGTCGCGGCGGCGACCCAGCCGTTGCGGGACACCCCCAAGAGCCGCCAGGTCGTATCGGTGCGGATCAACTCGAGCACGAACCGGCCGGTGCCGTAGAGGGCCACGTACGCGAGGAAGAGGTTGCCGGTGGCGGGCTTGAGGCGGCGTTCGACGACGAGTACCAACACGGCGACGCCGAGGTCCCACAGGATCTCGTAGAGGAACGTCGGGTGGAACGTAGGCGACGCGGCGAATGCGGCGGGTCGGTGTCCGGGAGCGATCTGCACCGCCCAGGGCAGCCCGGTGGGCGTTCCGAACAGTTCCTGGTTGAACCAGTTGCCGAGCCGTCCCACCGCCTGGGCCAGCGGCAGCCCCAACGCGGCACTGTCGCCGAATGCCCAGACGTCGGCGCGTGCGTGCCGGAGCATGAGGACGGCGCACACGATCCCGGCCGCGAAGCCGCCGTATATGGCGATCCCGCCCTCCCAGATCGCCGCGGCGTGGAGCCAGCGTCCGGAGAACTCGCCGACGTGCGTGGACACGTATGCCACGCGCGCTCCTGCGAAGCCGGCGACACAGGACCAGATGCCGACGCGCTCACCGAGGACGGAATCGCCGCCGCGGGCACGCCAGCGGCGGATCGTGACCCAGAAGCCGAGTGCGAGACCGCCCGCGACGAAGATGCCGTAGTAGGTGATCCGCAGCGGGCCGACGTGGAAGGCGTCCGACGGGGGCGACGGAATCGACGCGACTGCCGCGATGACGGTGCTCACCCCTCGGTGCCGAGCCGCCGCTCGAGCGCTGCGAGCGCCTCGGAGTACGCCTCGAGGTCCGGTCGCATCACGCACGCCATCTTGAGGTGGGCTCCGGCAGAGACGAGGTCGCCGAGGCGGGACCGGGCCAGTCCGAGGCCGTAGTGAGCGTGGTGGTCGGCCGGGTTCGCCTCGATCACGGCCGTGAACGCGTCCGCTGCCTCGCTGAATCGCCGCGAGCGGAACAAGGCGAGGCCGAGCGCGCTCCGAATCGAGGTCTTCTCGGGTTCCACCTCGCAGGCGCGTTCGAGCACGGTCGCGGCAGCCATGTGGCTGCCCGACGCCGCCAGGGCGCAGCCGCGTTGGTACAGCTCGTACGCGTTGTCGTGGGCCATGTGACCAACATACGCGGCAGGCACCGGCCTGGCCGTTCCCTAGTAGGCGCCCTTGCGCGAGAGGACGGCGGGAACGGTGCGTGCCATCAACACGAGGTCGCGGCGCAGGTTCCAGGTCGTGATGTACTCGACGTCCATCGCAACCCACTCCTCGAAGTCGATGTCGCTGCGCCCGCTCACCTGCCAGATGCACGTGAGCCCCGGTGTCACGAGGAGGCGCCGCAAGTGCGCCCTCCCGTAGGTGACGCACTCCTCGGGGAGCGGCGGCCGCGGGCCGACGACGCTCATGTCCCCCTTGAGCACGTTCCAGAGTTGCGGGAGCTCGTCGACGCTGAGCTTGCGGATCACACGACCGACGCGTGTGACCCGGGGGTCGTTGCGCATCTTGAAGACCGGTCCGGTTGCCTCGTTGGCGTGCGCGATGTCGGAGCGATCCTTGTGGGCGCCGACGAACATGGAACGGAGCTTGACCATCTCGAAGCGTTTGCCGTCGCGGCCCACGCGCTGCTGGCGGAACAGCACCGGGCCGGGGGAGTCGAAGCGGATCAGCATCGCGGTGAGAAGCAGGAGCGGCCCGAGCAGCACGAGGGCTGTCGCTGCCACGACGACGTCGATGATGCGTTTCACGCGTAGCTGCCACGGTTTGGCTGCGAGGAGCCCGACCGCCATCACGTGTAGTTCGGAGTCGTCCCCTGCCGGCTCTCCACGTTCGAGCGCAGCGAGGTCGATGTCGACGAGCCCGGGCGCAGTTGCGCCGGCGCCGTGTTCGGGTCCGTCGCCCATCGCGGCTGCTGCTTCGAGGGGGGGCTCGGTCGACGCTGCTGCGGCCGAGCCGCTCGCGTCCGCGGACGCGCCTGTCCTCTTCGATGTGCCCACGCGCAAGCATCCCTCCCGCGGATCTGCCTCCCAGCGGGATCCTCGCCCCAGACCGGATCAGCCGGACCGGTCGGGCAACGTCCCGTGTGGCGTGTTCTTCGCATGCCGGCCCGGCGAATCCTCCCACGATCTCACTGTGCGTGAGAGGAATTGCGCAGGGAGTCCGACAATACGTGCGAAGCGGCCACGAATATTGCCAAATCGGCGTTACCGAGAGTGGTCGGAAGTGATCCGGAGGAGTCGCGCTCGGGGTGGGGCGACAGCGGTCGACATCGCGCCTCCACGATGCCGGGGACGCACCTGTGGGCGTCGGACCGTGCAGTCAGCCAGGCACGATCAGGCCGTAATTGCCGTCGAAGCGGCGATACAGGACGTGGCCCCGACCCGAGTCCTTGTCCAGGTAGAAGACGAAGTTGACGTTCTCGACCGTGAGCAGTTCTGCGGCGTCGCCGGCGTCGAGCTCGGGCGGCATCGTCGCGGCTGCCTTGATCGGCGCGACACAGCCGTCGAGCTCGGGGTCGTGCGTGCGCAACTCCGCTAGCAGGTAGGTGCCGTCGTCGAGGCGCTCCACGACGTTGTCCTCGTGGGTGTCGACGTTCACGAACAGGTAGAAGCCGTGGTCGAGCTGTTCCATCTCGAACACGGCCTCGTCGGGTGACATCTCGCCGACCGCGAACGTCTTGCGCCGCACGATCTGGCGGTCCTCGGTCGAGCGCTCCCGCCACAGCGGCCGGTGCAGCGGCTCGTCGCCGTGGCGCCACTCGCCCTCCTCACGAACCTTGGGGCGGCGTCCCTTCGTGATGATGATCTCAGCGAGGCGCTTGAGCTGACGGCGGAGGCGGTCCTCGACGAGGTCGATGGCCTCGTGGATGGTCGGTGCCGCCACCTTGGCCCGCACGGAGCGCCCCGACAGGTCGAGACTGACCTCGGCCGTCGCGGACCGCTCGAGACCAGGCTTCGCTTCGCGTTCGAGGCGTATCGCCGCATGTACGACAGGTCGCGGCGCGGCTCTGTAGAGCGCCTCGACCTTGCGCTTGGCGTACTCGACTGCCCCGTGTGGGACCTTGCCGTGGGTGGAGACCGTGGGCTCGGATCCGTCCATGCTGCTCTTCCCATGGGAAAGGGTGACGATGACTTTCTAGCCGGTCCGGGCCCCCGTTGTGACCGTCCTCCGGCCCCTTTCGGGAGGGGCGGAGGTAACCGGACATGCGAGTATTCGGCTGTGATCGAAGGTGTGATCTACGACATGGACGGAGTGCTCGTCGACAGCGAGCCTCTGTGGAAGCGGGCGATGATCGAGGTGTGGGCGACGGTCGGCTCCACGATCACCGAGGACGACTGCCGGCACACCCAGGGGCTGCGGATCGACGAGGTCGCAGGGATCTGGGCCCGCCGTCACGGTTGGGAGGGGGTGACGCCGTCCCAGGTGGCACGTGCCACGGTGGCCAGGGTCGTCGAGCTCGTCCACACAGAGGCGACCTTGCTTCCCGGGGTGGAGACCTCGCTCGAGTTCTTCGGCCGTCGTGGCCTTCCGCGGGGGATCGCGTCCTCGTCGGACCTCGCCCTGATTCGAGCGGTCGTGGACGCGTTCGGTCTACGAGACTGCTTCTCGGTGCTCGTGTCGGCCGAACACGAGGAGTTCGGCAAGCCCCATCCCGGTGTCTACCTACGTGCAGCACGCGAGCTCGGGTTGGATCCGAGCCGCTGCGTGGCGATCGAGGACTCGCCCAACGGCGTCATCGCGGCAAAGGCAGCCCGCATGCGGGTCCTCTGCGTACCCGACCCCGCATTCCGGGGCGACCCCCGGATCGGGCCGGCGGATGTGGTTCTCGACTCGCTTGCAGACGTCGGCGACGCCGTCTGGGCCGTCCTCGACTCCCTCCCGTAGTCCTGCGGACCCTGGACGTGGGTGGGTGCTCTGGACGTGGGGACGTGAGACGGGTTCAGGACCCGCTTTGCGTCCCCACGTGGGTGGGTGCCCTGGACGTGGGGACGTGAGACGGGTTCAGGACCCGCTTTGCGTCCCCACGTCGACGAGGCGTCGGTGTTCAGAGCGGGTCCAGGCCCGGGTCCTCGACGCGCGCGACACCGACGTGGAGCGAGTGCCACATCGACATCGACGACGGGCGGTCGTCGACGGCGAGCTGCACGTCCCAGTACGGCTCCACGAGGAGCTCGTAGAGATCCCGTTTGAGCACGTGGTCGGGACGGCGGTCGCCCTCGGGACGCATGAAGAGCGGCGCGCCGGTGAAGCCGTGGCGGGCGAGCCACTCCTCGCTGGCTGCACGTGTGTGCTCGGGCCTCCCCGTCACGATCAAGCGGTCGACGTCGTCGGCGACAGCGTCCCACATCTCGCGCACTGCCGGGTTGGGGGCGTCACGGGGGATCCCGGCGAAGAACCCGTCCCAGTCCTTGGGTTTGGCCTCCACCAGGTGCTGGCGCCAGGCGACGGAAGCGAGCGTGCCGTCGAGGTCGAACGCGATCGCGCGCCGGCGGGCGTCCTTGGGCGGCGGCGCGAGGTCACCGTCGATCCCTGCATGCACGCGTGCCTCCTTGAGCTGCCGCGCGATCGAAGGCGGCGCTCGTAGCGGCTCCGAGTCGCGCTTCGGGAAGTTCGGTGGCCACGGTGCGTCGCCCAGGCCTTCGGACTCGTCGCGGTCCGCGAGTGCGAGGAGCCCGTCGAGACGGCCCGCCACGGCGGGATCGTCGATGCCCGAGTGCAGGTCGCCGAGACGTGCGTAGCGTGCCGGCATCGAAGCGAGCGTGAAGTCCTCCGGCGCGCAGTCGCCCACCTCGCCCCATTCGACCGGTGCCGACACGGTCGCGTCGGGCCGGGGGCGCAGCGCGTAGGTAGCGATGATCGTCCGGTCGCGGGCGGCCTGGTTGTAGTCGACGAACACGCGCCGGCCCCGTTCCTCCTTCCACCACCGTGCGGTCGCGAGCGCGGGCACGCGCCGCTCGGTCTCCCGTGCGAGGGCGAGCACCGCGCGGCGCACCTCCAGGAAGCCCCACGCGGGCACGATCGGGACGAGCACGTGGAGTCCCCGGCCGCCGGAGGTCTTGGGGAAGCCGGTCAGGCCGTTCTCCTCGAGCACCGCACGCACCACGGTCGCGACGGCACCGACGGCTTCGAAGCCGAGGTCCTCCTGGGGGTCGAGGTCGACGCGCACCAGGTCCGGATGGTCGACGTCTCCCGAGCGCACCGGCCAGGGGTGCAAGCCGAAGCTGCCCGAGGCCACCGCCCAGACCACGTGAGCGAGGTCGTGCGGGCACAACTCGTCGGCCGCCCGTCCCGACGGGAACCGGATGCGGACCGTGTCGAGCCAGGCCGGCGCGCCCCTGGGGACCCGCTTCTGGTAGAAGCCATCCGTGTCCGCCCCGTCCGGGAAGCGCCGCAGCACCGTGGGGCGGTCATACACGGCGCGCAGCGCCCCGTCGCCGACGCGGAGGTAGTACTCGACGACATCGCGCTTGGTCTCGCCCCGCGCCGAGAACCACACCTTGTCCGGGTTCGAGATCCTCAGGGTCCTGCCGGAGACCTCGACCTCCCACGCCTCGGCCTTCGCTGCGCTCACCGAAGCCGCTCCAGCAGCCATGCGGCGATGCGCTGCTCCATGTAGAGGCGATCGGCCTCACCACGGGGCATGTGACGCTCGCCCGGGAACACCAACAGGTCGTACTCGACGCCGGCACGGGTCAGGGCGTCCACGAGCAGCGCCGTGTGACGGAAGTGCACGTTCTCGTCGACCATGCCGTGCACCACCAGGAGGTCGCCGCGGATCGCGTCGACGTACGCGGTGACGGCGGAGCGCTCGTAGGCAGGCTCGTTCCCGGCGAGCAAGCCCATGTACCGCTCGGTGTAGCACGTGTCGTAGGCCTCCCAACGGGTCACCGGCGCTCCCGCGACCGCGGCCCTGAAGACCTCCGGGGCGCGTGCGAGGCACATCGCGGCGAGGTAGCCGCCGTAGCTCCAGCCGTACACGCCCACACGCTCCGCGTCGGTGATGCCGCGCTCGACGAGGTGGGCGACGCCGTCGACCTGGTCGCGCACCTCGAGGTTGCCGAGGTCGCCGGCGACCGCAGCCTCGAACGCCATGCCCCTGTGCAGGCTGCCGCGGTTGTCGAGGACGAACACGCAGACACCCTGGCGCCGCAGCCACTGCGCACGCAGGTCCACCGTCAGCGCCCACGCGTCTCCGACCATCTGGGCCTGGGGACCGCCGTAGACCCTGACGACGGTCGGGTGCGGACCCGCTCCGTCGGGCCGGTAGACGGCGCCGTGCAGCGCCGTGCCGTCGCGTGCGGTGACTTCGACGAGCTCGGGTGGCGCGAGCGCGAGCGCTTCGATGCGGGCGTCGTCGGTCTCGTGGAGCACCGCGACCACACTCGCGTCCACCACGCGGCGCAGCCTCACCGTGGGAGGCGACGCGAGGCTGTGATGGACGTCCACGAAGTGGCGACACGCGTGGTCGACGGTCACGTCGTGCCAGCCGTGCTCGGGTGTCACGCGCCGGGGCTCGCCTCCGCCGAAGCCGACTTCGTAGAGGTGACGCTCGCACACGCCGTCCGCGGTGGCGGTGAAGAGCACGCGCCCGCTGTCGGCATCGACCCCGCGGACACCCGTGACCTCCCAGCCTCCCCGTGTGAGCGTGCGTGCCAGTGTGCCGTCGGCGTCGCGCAGCTCGAGGTGGCGGAACCCACCGCGCTCGGACGCCCACACGAACGCGCCCGCGTCGCCGACCGGACGGAAGCAGTCGTGCACGTTGACCCACGTGGCGGACTCCTCGACCACGAGCTCGGCCGCGGCTCCCGTGGTCGGGTCGCACCGGTACAGGCCGAGGCGCCGCTGACGGCGGTCCAGGATCTGCGCGGCCAGGGTGCCGTCGCCGAGCCACTCCACGCGGGCGAGGTAGCCGCCCGCGTCGCCGCCGAGGGGCGGGAGGTCGATCCAGACCGGCGGCGTGTGCTCGTCGAGACCGAACACGCCGAGGCGCACGATCGCGTTGGCGGTTCCCGTGAAGGGATAGCGGTGCTGCTCGACCGACGGCGGCGATCCGAGGTCGCCCTGGTGCACGATCGTGAGCTCGCTCACCGCTGTCTCGTCCACCTCGCAGACCGCCAGGTGTCGGGAGCCGGGTGCCCACCAGAATCCCGTGTAGCGGTCCAGCTCCTCCTGTGCGACGTACTCGGCGACGCCGCGGGCGCGGCGTGGGTCGCCCCAGGTCAGCGCCCGGGCCGCGGCACCCGGTACGACGGGAGCGGCCCACACCTCGCCGTCGCGCACGAAGGCCACGTGCGTCTCGTCGGGCGAGAGCACCGGGTCGAACCAGGACCCACCGGTGGGGACCGCGGTGCGCGCACCCGAGCCGGCGTCGACCACGAGCAGGTCGTCACCGGCGGGAACCAGCAGCCGGTGGGATCGCCGCGCCCACTGGAAGTCGGCGATCCCGGTGGCGCGTCGTCGCAGGCGCTCGCGGCGCAGGGCAGCGGCGGAGGACGCCGTAGCCGCGGCGGGATCGTCTGCGTCGCACAGCAGCCGCGATGTCGCATCGGCCCCCGTGTCGCGCACCCAGAGTGCGTTGACGAGGCCGCCGTCGGGGTCGGCGAGCCATGCCAGCAGCGTGTCGTCGTGGGAGAACGAGAAGCCGTCGGGGTGCGCCATCCCCGGTAGCGGGAGGCGGGCGACGTCCGCGAGGCTGAGCTCTGCCATGGCCCCGGCACCATACCGGGGGTGCGCATTCGAATCCGGTCAACCCCAGACGGCCTGACCGGTGGGGCCGAGCCCGTCGAGGCGGAACCCCGACACACCGCCGTCGCAAACCGTGAACATCGACTCGCCGACGACGAGGCTGCGGCGCAGGTCGCTGCTTCCTGAATGTCCGGCCGAGGCGCGTCCGGCGCAGGCGAGACGGCCCGACTCGCCCAGCGAGGTCGCGTCGGCGTGCAGGACCACCGTCTCTGCGGCGGGAACCGGCGCCGGCAGGACCGGTCCGGTACCGGGCGCGGGGCTCGCCGGGCCGATCTCGGGCACCTCGGTCGTGTCGGTCCACGTCGGGGTCACGCCGGGCCGGATCGGCGCCACGTCGGTCTGCACTGGGATCGCGACGGTGCCCGTCGGTGCCCACCACAGGAACGCGTGCGGGTCGTCCTCCGCAGGCGAGCTCGTACCGGCAGCCGCGTGCCATTCGGCCGCGGTCGCCGGCTTGGCCGGGTCCGACACGTCGTAGACGGCCACCTTGAGACCCAGCGGCCGCCCCGTCGCCTCGTCGGCGTCCTGGCCGACCCCGACCAGGGTCGAGTCGCCGATCGGATGCAGATACGCCGAGTAGCCGGGCACGTGCAGTGCACCGGCGACACGCGGGCGGGCCGCGTCGCGCAGGTCGAGCACCCAGAGCGGGTCGGTGCGCTTGAAGGTCACGACGTAGCCGAGTTCGCCCACGAAGCGCACCGCCTTGACCTGCTCGCCGCGGCCGATACCGTCGACGCGGCCGGCTTCGACGAGGGCCGCTCCGTCGCGGCGCAACGTGACGAGCGAGCTCGAGAGCCCGTTGGCGAAGCCGTCGCCGGTGGTGACCACGCGGAGCACGCCGCCCGCTTCCGACATCGCCCAGCGGTCCTCGATGCGGCCCGTGACCCTGCCCGACGCGACGTAGGCGGCGGCGTCGGTCCCCGAGACGTCGAAGGCGTGCACGGCGGTGACCCCGTCACTCTCTACGCTGCCGGTGCGCGAACTTCGGGCCGGGTCCGCCGTCGCGACGTACATCGTCGAGCCGGAGTCGTACACGGTCTCGCCGTTGGCCATGAGCGCGGTCGCGTCGCGGATGCCGAGAGGTCCGGCCAGATCCAACGTCATCACCGTGAGCATTCCGGCACCGGCGAAGTCGCGGGGGATCATCACCTTCGCGCAGTCGAGGCCCGGCCCGCCGTCGACGCGGGGCAGCCAGTCGGCCAGAGTCGACGACGCCACCACTGCACGGTTCGCGTCGGCTGCGCTCTCGGTCCCCCGCCTGCCCCGGCCGGGCGACACGAACGAGAGATCGGGTTCGGACTCGACGACGATGCGCGCGATCCCGTCGCGCGAGCGTGCCGCGCTGAGGGTGCCGTCCACCCGGATGGTCCTGCCTGCATGCAGGGCATCGGGATCGGACACGTCGACCTCGGTGACGACCACCCGTCGCGTGCCGGTGCCTTCGTCGCTACCGGAGCCCACCACGAGGACGTGGTCACCCTCGACGAGGAGACCGGTCGCGTCGAATCCCAACCCCAGGTTGCCGCGCAGGCGCGGCGACCCGTCCGTGACGTCGACGTAGCGCAGCACCGCGTTGTCGAGGACCAGGATCCGTCCCGGAGCGGTCTTGACGGAGTCGTCCTCGTCGACCCCCGCCTCCTGCACGTTGGTGCCGCTGACGGCAGGGTCCGGCGCGACGGTGGTCGTCGCGGGCGGGGCTGTGGCGTCGGCGTCCGGCGGGAGGGGACTCCCGGCCGGGGGAGCAGAACGAGAGGCCATCGTGGGAGCGGGCACAACGTCGGGCACCGCGTAGCCATCGGCGACGGTGAGCTCGTCGTCGAAGCCGAGGGCGCCGACGTGATCTGCCGCCACCTCGTGGATGCGCCCCAGCAGGGCGTCGCACGTCCCGAAGGTGTCGAACTCCGCCGCCGCGGCCGGCGGGACGAGCGCGGGGCCGCACCCTCCCGCCATAAGTGCTGCCGCGGTCACCAGCGCTGCCGTCGCCGCAAGCCGTCCTCGTCGCATCGCCAACTCCTCGCCGCCGTCCTCGATGCAACTCCGACGGGTCGACCCCACCCGTTTGTTCCCGGCTCTCGTGTGTTGTCGTTTCGGGGGTGCGTTCAGTCGAGGACGGCGTCGGAGAGGCGCGGCCATGCGCCCTTGGCCCACTCGTCGAACTCGCGATCGGTGAGGCAGACGAGCGCGCGGCCCGCGTCGGGATCGACCCACACGAACGTGCCCGAGCGTCCGAAGTGGCCGAACGTGGCGGGGGAGTTGCGGCTTCCGGTCCAGTGGGGGCCCTTGGCGTCGCGGATCTCCGGCCCCAACCCCCAGTCGTTGGCGACCTGCATGCCGAAGCCGGGCACGATGCCGCGCAGCCCCGGGAACTGCACCGTCCGTGCCGCCTCCACGGTCGTCGGGGCCAGGATCGTCCCCGCGGTGAGGAGCTCGGCGGCCAACAGCGCCAGGTCCGCCACGCACGAGACCGCTCCGTGCGCCGGGGAGCCACGCAGCTCCGTGGCCGACATCCCGAGCGGCACGGCGACGGCCTCGTGGAGGTACTCCGCGGCAGTCATTCCGGTGCAGGCCTCGAGCCGCTCGCCGAGCACCTCGTAGCCGCGATTGGAGTAGATCCGCGTCGTGGCGGGCGGCCCGAGCGGCGCGGCGCCCTCGAATGCCAGCCCGGACGCGTGCGCCAGCAGATGCCGTACCGTCGAGCCCGGTGGGCCCGCGGCGTCGTCGAGGTCGAGGCTGCGCTCCTCGTGGGCGACGAGCACCGCCACGGCTAACACCAACTTGGTGACCGATGCGAGGGCGAACTCGCGGTGGATGTCGCCCCGGCTCGCGAGGATGCCGTCCGGGCCCACCGTCGCCGCAGCGGCATGGGGGGCTCCCCACGTGTCGATCTGTGCGAGGCCGGCCGTGATCGCGTCCACGCGGCGAAGGTACGGGCTGGCGGTCTCGCCTGGCGGTCTCACTGGCGACGTCGCCTGCGCAACGTCTCAGCTACTGTCCGGTCCCATGTTGTTGGCAGACCGCGTCGTAGTGGTATCCGGTGTGGGACTCGGACTCGGGCGCCGCGTCGCCGTCGCCGCTGCCGGCGAGGGTGCGACCGTCGTCCTCGCGGCCCGCAACCCCAACACCCTCGCTGCGGTCGACGCCGAGATCCGCGACGCCGGCGGCACCTCGCTCCCAGTCCCGACCGACCTGACCGACGCCGACGCGTGCACGGAGCTGGTCGACACGGTGCTCGGCCGCTTCGGCCGCTTCGACGGACTCGTGAACAACGCCTTTCTCGGGCCGATGGGCGACGAGTTCCTCGACGCCGACTTCGACTGGTGGCGCCGCATCTTCGAGGTCAACGTCTGGGCGACCCTCGGTCTGACCCGCGAGGTGGCACTGCGCATGCGCGACGCGGGATCGGGCAGCATCGTGTTCGTCGCGTCGATGGCGGCCAGGATCGGGATGGTGGGCGAGACCGGTTACGCCGCATCCAAGGGAGCGCTCCTGGCTGCGACACGCACGCTCGCGACCGAACTGGGGCCGGCCGGCGTCAGGGTCAACGCGGTCGTGCCGGGCTGGATGTGGGGTCCCAACGTGGAGGTGTACTGCGCGATCGAGGCACACCGGCGCGAGATCTCTCCCGAAGCGGTCCGCGACGAGATCGCGCAGCGCATCCCGCTCGGGCGTGTCCCCACCGACGAGGAATGCGCCGGCGCAGTGACCTTCATGCTCTCGGACCTGGCGTCCGCGGTCACGGGTCAGGCCCTCGACGTCAACGGCGGCCAGTACTACGGGTAGCCGGGCCACGGGGGAGTAGTCCCCGGCGCCGCCGCCACCGTAACCTCGCTTGACATGCAGGAGATCACGATCGTCGCGAGCATCCACGCCATCCCGGGCCACGAGGCAGACGTCCAGGCAGCGCTCGAGGCCCTCATCGAGGCGACCCACGCCGAGGAAGGCTGCCTGCGCTACGTGCTGCACCGCTACAGGGAAGACAGCACGAAGTTCGTCATAATCGAGCACTGGCGCGACCAGGACGCGCTCGACAGCCACTTCGGCGCCGAGCACATGAGGGCCTTCATGACGACCGTCGGCCCGTGGCTCGAGGGCGGCTCGGTCCTGCACGTGCTCGAGCCTGTCCGGATCGGCGACGAAACCAAGGGGAGCCTGTGATGACCGACCTCACGTGGCAGCGCGCACTGGTCACCGGAGCGTCGGCAGGCATCGGCGAGGCGATCTGTCGTGTCCTCGCTGCCGCGGGGACGGACCTCGTCGTGGTCGCACGCGACCGCGAGCGGCTCACGGCCCTCGCCGACGACCTGAGCGCGACGCACTCCGTGAAGGTCGAGGTGCTCGCCGCCGACCTCTGCGACCGCCTCGGCCTCGACGAGGTTGCCGCGAGGATCGGCGAGGCCGGTGAGCCCGTCGACCTCGTGGTCAACAACGCCGGCTTCGCGATCGCGGGGGACTTCACGGAGCTGTCCCCCGACGGCGTCGGCGCGCAGATCGACCTCAACGTCACCGCGGTGGCGCAGCTCACCCACGCGGCAGTCGGTGCCATGACCTCACGCGGTCGCGGCTCGATCGTCAACGTCGCGTCACTCGCCGGCCTCGCTCCCGGTCCCGGCATCGCGGTGTACTCGGCCACGAAGGCGTTCGTCTCCAACCTCGGCCTCTCGCTCGCGGCCGAGCTTCACGGCACGGGCGTGACCGTCACCACCGTCCACCCCGGCTTCACCCACACCGAGTTCCAGCATCGTTCCGGCTACGGGGCCTCGCGGCTTCCCGAGTTCCTGTGGCAGTCCGCGGACACCGTTGCCGCCGAGGCCGTCGCCGCTGCCAGGGAAGGCCGATCCCACGTCGTCACGGGCTGGCCCAACCGTGTCACCGCCGGCCTCCTCGGCTTCGTCCCCCGCACCGTGTTGTCCCGCGCGGTCAAGACCCTGTCGCGCCTCGTCGGCTGAGGTCTCCTAACTCCGAACTCCGGCCGGCGTCCGGCGTCCGGCGTCCGGACGTCCGGACGTGGGGACGTGGGGACGTGAGGTGGGTTGTGGACCCGTTTTGCGTCCCCACGTCGTTCCGGCGTCCGGACGTGGGGACGTGAGGTATCCGCCCACGTCGTTCCGGCGTCGGACGTGGACGGGTGGGTTGTGGACCCGTTTTGCGTCCCCACGTCGTTTCGGCGTCCGGACGGGGACTGAGGTTTGTGGACCGTGCGTCCCACGTCGTTTCGGCGTCCGGACGTGGGGACGTGAGGTGGGTTGTGGACCCGTTTTGCGTCCCCACGTCGTTCAGCCGAAGATGACGCCCGGGTTGAGGGTCCCGTTGGGGTCGAGTGCGGACTTGACCTTCGCCATCGCTGCGATGTCCGCGGCACTGCGGGCGAGGTGCAGGTGCGCTGCCTTGGCGACGCCGATGCCGTGCTCGGCGCTGATGCTGCCCCCGAGGCGTGCCGTGAGCTCGAACACGGTCGCGTCGACGGAGTCGTCGTCGGGAGACGCACCGACGACGTTGACGTGGAGGTTGCCGTCGCCGAGGTGGCCGAAGATCACGGACTCGAGATCCGTTGCCCGCACAGCGGCGACGAACTCGCCGATCACCGTGGCGGGCAGGGCGACGTCCATCTTGTGGGGGACACCGCGGGTGGCGATCGCGGCGGGGATCTCCTCGCGGTAGCGCCAGAGCCGTGCGGCGGACTCGAGGTCGGTCGCGACGGCGGTGTCGCGGACGCCGCCAGCGTCTGCGAGGGACGCGAGATCGGCCTCGCCGCCTTCCACGAGCACCTGTACCGGGTACGGTCGGCCGAGGGGCAGCGGCCACGACAGGAGCTCGCACACGAGGGCGAGACCGGCGTCGTCGAATGCCTCGACGGCCCGCACCGAGGCGAGCCGGCGTGCACGGCCGCACAGCGCGGCGGCAGTTGCGAAGTCGTCGACGCCGTAGACCGCGACACAGCGGGCGTCCGCAGCGGCTGCCGGCGTCAACCTGAGCTGGACCGCGGTCACGACCGCCAGGGTTCCCTCGCTCCCGCACAGGATCCCACCCCAGCGATACCCGGTGTTGTCCTTCACCGGACCCGCGGCACGGCCCACGACGGAGCCGTCGGCGAGCACCGCCTCGACACGCACGACCTGGCTCGCCACCGGGCCGTTGGCCAGCACGTGGACACCACCCGCGTTGGTCGCGACCATCCCCCCGATCGTCGCCGACCCACGTGCCCCGAGATCCGTGCCGACCTCGAAGCCCGCCGCCGCGGCCGCGTCCTGAACCTCGGCGAGAACCGCGCCCGCCCCGCACGACACCGTCGCAGACGCCGCGTCCACCTCCCCGATGCCGCTCAGTCTCCGTGTGCTCAGCACCACCTGAGGACGTGCACTGCCGCGCCGAGGCACCGACGCGCCGACCAGCCCGGTGTTGCCGCCCTGGGGGACCACTGCCACCCCAGCGGAGTCGCACACCCCCAAGGTGGCCGCCACCTCGGCGGTCGAAGCGGGCCGCACGGCCGCGACGGCGCTGCCCGCACCGCCCCAGCGGCCCGTCCAGTCGGTCTCGAAGCCGCCTCGCGCGTCGGTGTCGGCGAGCACGTTCGCCGTCCCCACCACCTCGCGCAGCCTTGCCACCACGTCCCCGCTCACGTCCCCGCTCACGTCCCGAATCTAGGACCGCGTCGGAATTGAAACACGTTCTAATTTGCTCTAGGATGACGTCACCCCAAGGCGCCCGAGCCGACTCGGCAGGGCAGCCAGACTGGAGCCCGCGATGACCTCGACCACGACCCCGCCCACCGGCCACGGGGCCGAACCGCCCGTCCGCCCCCGCAGCACCGACGACGAGGTCATCGAGCGCCTCGAAGCCGAGCTCGACGAGGAACGCCCCCGGAGCTCCCGGAGCCCCCAGCGCTCCCGGCGCGCGGGCGGCGACCTCATCGACCGCCTCGCAAGCCAGATCGGCCGCGCCGTCGCCGATCCGACGTCGCAGTACGACCCCGCGTTCACGGAGCGCATCATGGGTCTGATGGACGGCTTCAACAAGTACTTCGCGTCCGAGGTGGTCGGATGGGACAAGGTCCCCGTCGACCAGCCCGTCCTCTTCGTCGGCAACCACTCCGGTGGCCAGCTCAGCCCCGACAGTTGCGCTCTGCTCTCGCAGTGGTACTCCTCGCGGGGCTTCGATCGCCCCCTCGCGCTGCTCGCCTTCGACCTCCTGCTCGCGATCCCGGGCTTCGGCGACCTCGTCCGCAAGATCGGTGGCGTACCTGCCGGCCACGACATCGCCGAGCGCAGCCTCGAAGCCGGCGCGTCCGTGGTGGTGTACCCGGGGGGCGACCGTGAGGTGTTCCGGCCCTTCTGGCAGCGCAACCACATCGACTTCGACGGCCGCTCCGGCTTCGTCAAGCTCGCGATCCGCACGGGTACCCCGATCGTGCCCGTCGTGGGCCACGGCGGCCACAACACGCTCGTAGTCGTCGCTCGCGGTGACGGGATCGCACGGCGCTTCCGTCTCGACAGGGTGCGGGTCAAGATCATGCCCTTCGCGCTCGGCGGCCCCTTCGGCGTGATCCCGGGCTTCCTGAACCCGGTCCCTCTGCCGGCCAAGATCACGCTCGAGGTTCTCGACCCCATCGACCTCGCCCACCTCGACCCGACCATGGCCGACGACCCCGAGATCGTGCAGGCGTGCTACGACGAGGTCACCGAACGGATGCAGAGCGCGCTGACGGCGATGGCCAAGCGTCGCCCGTTCCCGGTGATGAGCCGCCTCGCCGAGCTCGTCCGGCGCGGTCGCTGAGCGGCGTCTCGGTGGACCTCCGCTTCGATGCCGGTGACGAGTCGTTCCGCAGCGAGGCGCGCACGTGGCTCGAGGACAACCTCGCCGGCGAGTTCGCCGAGATCCGCCACCGCGGCGGCCCCGGCGACGAGCACGCCTTCTACGAGGAGCGCCTCGCCTGGGAACGGCACATGGGCGCGGCCGGGTGGACCTGCCTCGCGTGGCCGCAGGAGTACGGCGGCCGCGACCTCGACTTGACGCGGCAGGTCATCTTCCACGAGGAGTACGCGCGCGCCGGCGGTCCCGGCCGCCTCGGCCACATCGGCGAGACGCTCGCGGGCCCGACGGTCATCGCCTTCGGGACCGAGGACCAGAAGCAGCGCATCCTGCCGCCCATCGCGCGCGGAGACGAGCTCTGGTGTCAGGGCTACTCCGAGCCCGACGCCGGCAGCGACCTCGCGAACGTCAAGACGCGAGCCGTCCGCGACGGCGACGACTGGGTCCTCGACGGCCAGAAGGTGTGGACGTCGCTCGCTCACTGGGCCGACTGGTGCTTCGTGCTCGCCCGCACCGACACCGACGCCCCCAAGCACAAGGGCATCACGTACTTCCTCGTGCCCATGCGCCAGGGCGGCATCGAGATCCGCCCGATCAACCAGATCACGGGCGACTCGGAGTTCAACGAGGTCTTCTTCGACGGCGCACGCACGTCGGCGGCGAACGTCGTCGGCGACGTCGACGGCGGTTGGAAGGTGGCGATGGGCACGCTCGCCTTCGAGCGGGGCGCGTCGACGCTGGGCCAGCAGATGCAGTTCCGCAACGAGCTCGCCCGCATCGTCGAGATCGCACGCACGAACGGGTCCGCAGACGATCCGGTCCTGCGCGGACGGCTCGTGGCGGCGTGGTCGGGACTCGAGATCATGCGCTGGAACGCCCTGCGTGTCCTCTCGGGTGCCGCCGGGTCGGGTGCCGCCGGGTCGGGTGCCGCCGGGTCGGGTGCCGCCGGGTCGGGGTCGGGGGCGGAGCTGGCCCGCGAAGGACTGATCGCGAAGCTGTACTGGGGGACGTGGCATCGCGAGCTCGGCAACCTCGCTATGGACGTCCTCGGTGCGGCCGCGCTCGTCGGCGAGACCGCCGGCGGCCTCACGGCGCTGCAGCGCATGTTCTTGTTCTCGCGCTCGGACACGATCTACGCAGGCTCGAACCAGATCCAGCGCAACATCATCGGCGAGCGTGCGCTCGGGTTGCCCCGCGAACCCCAGCCGCCGCAGTAGACCAGGCCACGGCATGACGATCCGAGGAGATGCCTTGACCACCGTCCCGAACTGCCCCGAGGGCCACGCCCTCCTCGCCGGCAAGACCGTCGTGGTGACGGCGGCTGCGGGCACCGGCATCGGCTTCGCGGCCGCGCGTCGCTGTGCCGAGGAGGGCGCCACCGTGATGATCAGCGACATCCACGAGCGTCGCCTCGGCGAGGCGGCCGACCGCCTCGAAGCCGAGACGGGCACGCGGCCGCCGATGGTGCTGTGCAACGTAGCGTCGCAGACCGACGTCGACGCGCTCTGGCAGTCGGCGGTCGCCGAGCTCGGCCACGTCGACGTGGTCGTCAACAACGCCGGCCTCGGCGGGACGGCAGCGGTCGCCGAGATGACCGACGAGCAATGGAGCGCGGTCGTCGACGTCAGCCTCAACGGCACGTTCCGGATGACGCGGGCGGCGCTCGGGCACATGATCCCGCGGGGCCGCGGTGCCATCGTCAACAACGCCTCGGTAGTTGGGTGGCGCGCCCAGGAGGGCCAGGCGCACTACGCGGCCGCCAAGGCAGGTGTGATGGCGCTGACGCGTTGCGCGGCGCTGGAGGCCGCCCACCACGGTATCCGCGTCAACGCAGTCGCTCCCAGCCTCGCCATGCACGCCCACCTGGCCAAGGTGACTACCGAGGACCTGCTCGACGAGCTCACCCGCCGCGAGGCCTTCGGTCGTGCGGCAGAGCCATGGGAGGTCGCCAACGTGATGGTGTTCCTTGCTTCGGACTACGCGTCGTACCTGACGGGCGAGGTGATCTCGGTCTCCTCCCAACACCCTTAGGACTCGCCTCCGAATACCGTTCGGCAACCTGTCCAGAGGCGAGCCCTTAGACTCGCCGCGTGATCGTCGACTGCGCTCTCTACGAGGCAGGCCGCCGCGCCGGTCCGACCCTGAACCTCGAGGACATCTCCCCCGACGAGGTGCGGGCGCGTCCCGGCGCGTTCGTGTGGCTCGGCCTCTACGAACCGACCCCCGAGGAGCTCGCGACGGCCGCCGAGGTGTTCGACCTCCACCCCCTCGCGGTCGAGGACGCGTACGTCGCGCACCAGCGCCCCAAGCTCGAGGAGTACGGCGAGGAGGACCTCTTCGTGGTGATGCGCACCCTCGGCTGCGACGACGGGGCGACGGTCGAGACGGGCGAGATCCTCTGCTTCGTGAGCCGGTGGTACATCGTCGTGGTCCGCCACGGCGAGGTCGCCGAGCTCGAGACGGTGCGCCGCAACCTCGAGAACCATCCGGACCTCCTCTCGGGCGGCCCGTCGGCGGTCCTGCACGAGATCGCCGACCGTGTGGTCGACGCGTACGGGCCGATGCTCGACAACTTCGAGGAGTCCGTCGCCTCGGTGGAGCTCGAGGTGTTCAGCGACGGCACCGGCGACCCGTCCGAGCGCATCTACAAGCTCAAGCGCCAGGTCGTGCAAGCCGTGGGGGTGATGCTGCCGATGTCGGATGTGCTCAACTCCCTCGCCAGCGACACCCACCCCATCGTCGTGGACGCCCAGCGCCGCTACTTCCGCGACGTCCACGACCACGCGGTGAGGGCCCTCGAGCTCGCCTTCGGGTTGCGCGAGCTCCTCACGTCCGTGCTCGAGGCGAACCTCGCGCGCCTGTCCGTGCGCCAGAACGAGGACATGCGCAAGATCTCGGCCTGGGTCGCGATCTTCGTCGTGCCCACGTTCGTGGCGGGCATCTACGGCATGAACTTCGAGAACATGCCCGAGCTGCACTCGCGCTACGGCTACTACTTCGTCCTCGGCGGCATCCTGTTGCTCTGCACCGGCCTCTACGGGCTCTTCCGCCGCTCCAAGTGGCTCTGAGAGACTGACCCGTGTTCCAGGTTCGTGGCCTCGCGAAGTCCTACGGCACCCAGGTGCTCTTCGACGACGTCTCCTTCGTCGTCGGCGACGGCGAGCGCGTCGGCGTCGTGGGCCGCAACGGCTCGGGCAAGTCGACGCTGCTCCGCATGATCCTCGGCGAGGAGACCTCCGACGGCGGCAGCATCGACATGGCGGCGGGGACCTCGGTCGGCTACCTGTCCCAGAAGCTGCACTTCGAGCGCGCGACGGTGCTCGACGAGGCCTGCGCCGCGCTCGGGGTCAACGACGACGGCTGGGTCGAGACCTACCGGGCCGAGGCGGTCCTCGACGGGCTCGGCTTCTCCGCGGACGACTGCGCCGGTGCGCCGGCACGCCTCTCGGGCGGGTTCCAGGTGAGGCTCAACCTCGCCAAGGTGCTCCTCTCCCAGCCGCAGGTCCTGCTGCTCGACGAGCCGACGAACTACCTCGACATCACCTCGCTGCGCTGGCTGGAGCGCTTCTTGTGCGACTGGCGCGGCGAGGTCCTGCTCGTCACCCACGACAGGGCGTTCATGGACTCGGTGTGCACCCACACGCTCGGCATCTGGCGCGAGAGGGCTCGCAAGGTCGCCGGGTCGACGGCGAAGCTCTACGAACAGATCGCGTCGGAGGAGGAGCACCGCGCACAGGTCGTCGCGAACGAGACCGCGCGTCGCGAGCAGGCCGAGGCGTTCGTGGCCCGCTTCCGTGCGAAGGCGACCAAGGCGCGCCAGGCGCAGTCGCGGCTGAAGATGCTCGAGCGGATGGGCCGCACCGAGGCGCTCGCCGACGTGGCCACCCTCGACTTCCGCTTCCCCGAGGCGCCCTTCCCCGGCAAGCGCCTCCTCGAGGCCAGGGGACTCCACCTCTGCTTCGACGCGGGCCCGGACCTCCTCGACGGCATCGGTATCGAGGTCGGCCCACGCGACCGCATCGGTGTCGTCGGCCCCAACGGGCGCGGCAAGACGACCCTGCTCAACGTCCTCGCCGGCGAGCTCGAGGTCGACTCGGGCAGCGTCGAGGCCAGCCCCAACCTCGCGCTCGGATACTTCGGCCAGACCAACGTCGACCGCCTCGATCCCGAGCTCAGCGTCGAGGCGGAGGTCCTTTCTGCACTGCCGGTCTACAACCGCGGAACTGCACGCGGCCTCGCCGCTCGAATGATGTTCGAAGGTGATGCGGCCCTCAAGAAGGTCGCGGTCCTCTCCGGCGGCGAACGCGCCCGCGTGCTCCTGGCCAAGCTGCTCGCTCGCCCCTCGAACCTGTTGCTGCTCGACGAGCCCACCAACCACCTCGACATGGAGTCCGTCGAGACCCTGACCGACGCGATCGACGCCTTCGCCGGCGCGGTCGTGGTCGTGACCCACGACGAGGACCTGCTGCTGCGCGTCGTCGAGCGCCTCGTGGTCTTCGACGCAGGTGGGGTCAGCGTGTTCGAAGGTGGCTACGTGGAGTTCCTGCGCACCGTGGGTTGGGCGTCCGAGGGCGGCGCCGAGACCGGGGTCGCGTCCACGAGCGTATCCGGCCCCGAGCGGGCACGCGGGCGGGGTGAGGAGAGCGAGGGGACCGCGGACCGCAAGCAGGACCGGCGCCGGCGCGCGGCTGCCGTGCAGGCCCGCAGCCGCGCTCTGCGCCCATTGGAGCGCGCGGTCGCCGAGACCGAGGAACGCATCGCAGCGCTCGAGGAGGCCGCCGCCGGCCTGGAGCGCACGATCGCGGCATCCTCCGGCGACGCGTCGACGGATTTCGCCGAGATCGCGTGGGAGCTCCACGAGATCCAGACCAAGCGCGACGCCGCGTACGACACCCTCGAGCGCACCATGGCGGACTACGAGGCCAAGAAAGCCGAATTGGGGGTCGAATAGCCACGCGAACACGCCGATGCTTGCTCGAGCGACACCGGAGGGATCTCGGATGGGCCGTCTGGCCACCAGTTGGAAGCTCATGAAGCAGAGTTGGGCTGTGCTGCGCAGCGACAGGGAGTTGATGGTGTTCCCCGTCGTGTCGGCGATCGCGTCCGCGGTCGTCGTGGTGGCCTTCCTCGTCCCCGTCGTGCTCTCGGTCTCGGCCAGCCACGCGGGGGCCTCCACCGTGCACCGCGGCAGCGGGAACGTCCCGTTGTGGATGTACCCGGCCACGTTCGCCTTCTACGTGGTCATCGCGATCGTGACCATCTACTGCAACTCGGCGCTGATGGGCGCGGCGATGATCCGGCTCCGCGGCGGCAACCCGACGCTGGGTGACGGCTTCCGCTACGCCAACGCGCACCTGCCCCAGATCCTCGGCTGGGCCCTGATCGCAGCCACGGTGGGCATGGTGTTGCGCTCGATCCAGGAACGCTCGGGACTCCTCGGGCGACTGGTCGCCGGGCTCGTCGGTGTCGCCTGGCAGTTCGTGACCTACTTCGTGGTCCCGGTGCTCATCTTCGAGGACGTCGGCCCGATCAAGGCGGTCAAGCGGTCGGCGTCGTTGGTCAGGCAACGTTGGGGCGAGCAGATCGCGGGGACGATCGGCATCGGCCTGGCGTCGGGCATGCTGGCCGTCGTCGGATTCGCCCTCGTCTTCGTCGGTATCGCCGCCGGCGTGGCGGTCAAGTCCGCCGCTCTCGCGATCGTGTTGGGCGCGTTCGGGATCGTCTACTTGGTGGCGCTGGCGATCGTGACCCAGGCCATGCAGGGCGTCTACAACACCGCCCTGTACAGGTTCGCGACCGAGGGCACCGGGGGAGGGGCGTTCAGCGACGCGGATCTCGCGCGCACGTTCCGTACCAAGGACGGGACCGTGCCGCCGGTGGCGCCGCCGTACGGCCACGGTGATCCGCTGCCGCCGGAGGTGCCGCCCTCTTACGGCCAGGAAACACCGTGGTCGCCCTACGGCGACACTCCCGCGCCTCCCGGCGACATCCTCCCGTCCTGATCCGCCGCGGGGAACCCCGGGCGGGCGGCCAGGCAGGCTGGAGGCGAGCCCTAACGCGCCTCCATCTGCACCTGCATGAGGCCTATGTGTGCAGGGCGACCGGGCACGACCACGCCACGAGCGTCCACGCGCGCCTCGATCTGCGTGCCGTCGCGGCGAACCAGACGGCCCAGGGCCCGTGCATCCGATGGCGTGCCGGTCGACGCCGTGTGCAGGTCGTCCTCGATGCGCACACGCGCCTCCGGCGGGAACAGATCGGGCACGCGCATCGACAGCAGTTCGGTCTCGGTGTAACCGGTCATCTCCGCCAGCGACGCGTTGACCTGTACGAGGCGGCCGAGGTCGTCGGTCATCGACACCAGCGCCATCCCGATCGGTGCCGAATGGAAAGCCGTCTCGAAGAGGGCGGTCGATGCTGCGAGCTCACGGTGAAGCCGTGTGTTCGCGAGCGCCCGGGTGGCGAGTTCGGCGAGATCGCACGTGATCTCCACGTCGGCATCCGCGAATGGCTCGCCGGTGTCGAGGTTCCTGGCGACCGCGAGGACGCCCAGGACCTCTGTCTCGGTGGCGAGAGGCACGTAGACGAGGCTGCGGACCGGTGACGACTCGTACTCGTAGCGGTAGGCGTCCGGTAGCGGCAGGGTCCTGAGATCGACCCGGGGGATCACCATGGTCTCGCGGTCGCGGGCGCAGCGTGCCACGAGGCTGTCGTCGTCGACGCGGTACGGGGGCCGGCCCTGCAGGCTCGTCACGGTGGCGTGCATGCCCACGTTGCTGCTCGTGCCCGCCTCGATCACGAAGTCGACACCGTTGGGGGCGATCACGTACGCGAGGGCGGCGTCGCCGACGTGTTCGACTATGAGGTCGGTGATCGTGTCCAGCACCAGCGCCGAGTCGAGGCCGGCCCCGCTCAAGGCGGCTGCGGCCTCGGTGAGGACGGCGAGGGTCTGAGCGACGGTCTGATGGAGGGGGGGTCCCGCGTCCATTGCTGTGGCCTTCTGCCTCGTGGTGGTGGATCAGGTTCGGTCCTGCTGACGCACCTGGCTGAGGATCAGGGACGTGTTGGCCCCGAAGGGGACCACGCGCCAGTCGATCCTGGCCGCGATGGTTGTTCCGTCGCCTCGGCGCAGGTGGATGGCGCCGCTGTGACCGAGGATCTCGCCGGCCCTGACCCGGGCGAGGAACGCGTCGACCTCGGCGCGGTCGGACGCTTCGACGGAGTCCGCGACCGATTCACCCACCAGGTCGGACTCCGGGCGGCCGAGGAGTTCGGCGAGGGCGGTGTTCACACGGATGAAAGTGCTCGCTCCCGCGTCGGCCGAGTGGATCGCCATCCCGATCGGCGCGTGCGCGAACACGCTCTCGAACAGCGCTGTCATCTCGGCGAGACGGCGGTGCAGGAGAGCGTTCAGGATCGTGGTCGCGGCGAGCTCGCCGACGTCGCAGACGAGGTTCACGTCGTTGTCGTCGAAGCTGGCGGACGGGGGAGTCCGCGACGCCACCAACACGCCCAAGGCCTCGCCGTGCGCGAGCAGCGGCACGTAGACGATGGCGTTGGGGAAGGGACGGTCAGCGAAGAGGGTGTCGTAGGACTCCGGGAGCTGAGCGCGGAACGCGGCGGGATCGATGTCGTTGACCACGACGGGCTTCTTCGATGCGAAGCAGGTCCCGATGAGCCCTGGGTCGTCGGCACGTCGCGGGCGGTCCCTGAGCACGGAGTGCGTGAGTTCGAGGAGCCCCGGTGCGTGGGACGCGAGCGACTCGAGTTCGAGGGTGACGCCGTCGTCCTGGAGCAGGTACACGAGCGCGCTGTCGGCGACGTGTGTCGCCAGCAGGTCGGTGATCGTGTCGAGCAGGACGGGCAGGTCGAGGCCCGCGTCCGCGAGCGCCGCCGAGACCTCCGTCAGCACGGCGAGATCCTGGCGTAGGGCCAAAGTGTTCATGTGCGTCCCCCCCAGCGCGATGCCTCCACCCTAGCGTCCGCGAGCAAGCGATGGCTCAGGTCGGCTCGTCGGGGTTGGCGGCGTCGAGGAAGGCGGGGCGTTCCCCGCCGCCGTGGACGAGGACCGCGGCGCCCGAGACGTACGCCGCGAGCGGCGAGGCGAGGTAGAGGCACGCGTCGGCGACGTCGGCAGGTGTTCCCATGCGCCCCAACGGGACGGTGGCACCGACGGCGGCGATGCCTTCGTCGTCGCCGTAGTGCAGGTGCGAGGCCTCGGTGCGGATCAGCCCCGCCGTGACCGCGTTCACGCGGACCTTCGGCGCCCACTCCACCGCGAGGGACTGCGTGGCGTTCAGCAGACCTGCCTTGGCGGCACCGTAGGCGGTGGTGCCCGGCGACGGGCGCATCCCGCTGACGCTCGCGATGTTGACGATCGCCCCGCCGCTGTCCTGGTCCTGCATGACGGCGTTGGCGGCCCGGGCGAAGTTGATCGGCGCCACGAGGTTGAGGTCGATGATCGCGCCTGTGTAGCGCGGCGAGGCGTCGGCGGCCGCGACGAACGGGGCGCCACCGGCGTTGTTGACGAGCACGTCCAAGCGCCCGTGCGCCGCGATCACGGCGTCGACGACGGTGTCGATCGAGTCGGGGTCGCGTACGTCGCCGGTGACGAAGGACGCCTCGCGGCCTTCCGTCGAAGGCGGCGCCTCCGGCTCGCGGCGTCCGCACACGACGACGTGCGCCCCCGCCGCGAGGAACCCCTGCGCGATCCCGCGCCCGACCCCCTTGGTCCCGCCCGTGACGAGGACGACCTTGCCTGTGTAGTCGAGCGGGTCCGGTGCGTTCCCCATCGCCCGAACCTATCCGACGTGCCCGATCGACGTGGGTGGTTCGGAGCGACGTGGGGACGTGAGGTGGGTTGTGGACCCGTTTTGCGTCCCCACGTCGGTCTGGGTTCGGGACGTGGGGACGTGAGGTGGGTTGTGGACCCGTTCTGTGTCCCCACGTCGGGCCGGGTGGCTACGATCTGACGCGCCGTCAGGTCCTCCGCCGGCAACAGCGCCTCCCACGCGTGAACGGATCGCCCATGCCGATCACAACCAGTGTCGCCGACCGCATCGGCGAGATCGTGATGGACAACCCGCCCGTCAACGCGCTCACCGTCGCCGGCTGGTTCGAGCTCGCCGACACGGTCACCGCGGTGGGGCGCGACCCCGAGGTCAGCGCCGTGGTCCTGCGTGCCGAGGGGCGCGGCTTCAACGCCGGCGTCGACATCAAGGAGATCGAGGCGTTCGAGGGTTACGACCACCTGATCGGGGCGAACCGGGGCTGCTTCGCCGCGTTCAAGGCGGTCTACGAGTGCGAGGTGCCCGTGATCGCGGCGGTGCACGGCTTCTGCCTCGGCGGCGGCATCGGCCTCGCCGGCAACGCCGACATCCTCATCGCGAGCGAGGACGCCACCTTCGGACTCCCGGAGGTCGACCGCGGCGCCCTCGGCGCCGCCACCCACCTCGCTCGCCTCGTGCCCCAACAGAGGATGCGCCAGATGGTCTACACGTGCGAGACGACGTCGGCCGCGGAGCTCCACGGTTACGGCACGGTCCTGGCGGTCGTGCCCCGAGACGAGCTCGTCGACGTGGCGCGTGCCGAGGCAGCCAAGATCGCCGCCAAGAACCCGACGACGATCAGGGCCGCCAAGGCGAGCCTCAACGGCATCGACCCTGTCGACGTGAACCGCAGCTACCGCTACGAGCAGGGCTTCACGTTCGAGCTCAACCTCGCCGGTGTCGGCGACGAGGCCCGCCAGGCGTTCGTAGAGAAGGATCGCTGATGGCGGACAAGACGATGTCGGCGGACGCGGCCGCCGCCGCGGTCGAGTCGGGCATGACCGTCGGCATCGGCGGGTGGGGGAGCCGCCGCAAGCCGATGGAGCTGGTCCGGGCCCTGCTGCGCTCACCCGCCGAGGACCTCACGATCGTGAGCTGGGGCGGTCCCGACCTCGGTCTCCTGTGCGCGACGGGCAAGGCCTCCAAGGTGCACTACCCGTTCGCGACGCTGGACTCGATCCCGCTGGAACCGCACTTCCGCAAGGCGCGCCAGGACGGCACGGTCGCCGCGGTCGAGTGGGACGAGGGCATGTTCTACTGGGGACTCGTGGCCGGCTCCATGCGCCTCCCGTTCCTGCCGACGCGTGCGGGACTCGGCTCCGACGTGTTCCGCTCCGACCCGCACCTGCGCACGGTCGCGTCCCCCTACACCGACGAGGAACTCGTGGCGGTGCCGCCGTTGCGCTTCGACGTCGCCTTCGTCCACGCGAACCGCGCAGACGCCGCCGGCAACGGCCAGATCCTCGGGCCCGACCCCTATTTCGACGACCTCTTCTGCAAGTGCGCGGACAACGTGTACATGTCCGCCGAGGCTGTCGTAGCAACCGCGGAACTACTCGACACCGGTCCGCTCTCGACGCTGCGTATCAACAGGATGGCTGTCACCGGCGTCGTCGAGGCACCGGGCGGGGCAGCGTTCACCGAATGCCTCCCCGACTACGGCCGCGACGAGGCCGCCCAGAAGGAGTACGCGGGGACCGCCCGCGACCCCGACGCCTTCGACACGTGGCTGCGGGACTGGCTCGACACCGGAGGCCGACCGTGACCGGCGGCCCGCGCCGCGCCGACGCCTGCGTGATCGCACTGGCGGAGTGCTTCCGCGGCGACGGCGAGATCTTCGCGTCCCCGATGGGCACGATCCCGACGATCGCGGCCCGCCTGGCGCGTGCGACCTTCGAGCCCGACCTCGTCCTCACCGACGGCATCGCCACGGTGGTGTCCGGGAACCTGCCGCTCGGGGCCGCTCCTGGCGACAACGGCACCGTCGTCGAGGGCTGGATGCCGTTCCGCTCGGTCTTCGACACGCTCTGGTGGGGCCGCCGCCATGTGATCATGGGCGCGACCCAGGTGGATCGCCACGGCAACCAGAACATCGCTTGCATCGGCGAGTGGGAGCGCCCCAAGGCGATGCTGCTCGGGATGCGCGGCGCGCCGGGGAACACGATCAACCACACCACCACGTACTGGGTGCCCAAGCAGTCCGACCGCGTGTTCGTCGAGTCCGTCGACTTCGTCAGCGGTGTGGGCTACGACCGTGCCGCGGAGGTGGGCGCGGCCGCCCGCTACCACGAGATCCGTGCGGTCGTGAGCGACCTCGGGGTGTTCGACTTCGACACCCCGCAGCGCACGATGCGCCTCGTCTCGGTCCATCCCGGCGTCGGTGTCGACGACGTCGTGGCTGCCACCGCCTTCGCGCTCGAGACGGACGGCGCATCCGAGACGCGTGCGCCCACGGCCTCGGAGACGGCGATCATCGGCGAGATCGACCCCGACGGCCTGCGCTACCGCGAGGTTCCCGACCCCGAGCCTGCATCGTGAGCGACACGCCGTCGCCGTTGCCGTCGCGGCACCCGGCGCTCGCCACGCGCCTGTGCGAGCTCACCGGCGTGCGCTACCCGATCGTGCAGACCGGGATGGGCTGGGTGAGCGGTGTCCGCCTCACCGCCGCCTCGGCCAACGCGGGCGCTCTCGGGATCCTGGCGTCGGCGACGATGTCGGTCGCCGACCTGCGCGAGGCGATCGCGGGCGTGCGCGCCCGCACGGACGCGCCCTTCGGCGTCAACCTTCTCGCCGCCCAGCCGGACTCCAAGGAGCGGGTCGAGCTGATGGTGCGCGAAGGGGTGCGCGTGGCGAGCTTCGCGCAGGCGCCCACCCGCGACCTCGTGCGCAGGCTCAAGGAGTCCGGCCTCGCCGTGGTCTGCTCGATCGGTGCCGTGCGCCATGCCGAGAAGGTCGCGGAGTGGGGCGTGGACGCCGTGATCTGCCAGGGCGGGGAAGGCGGCGGCCACACGGGCTCGGTCCCGACGACGCTGCTGCTCCCGCAGGTGACCGCGGCGGTCGACATCCCGGTGATCGCGGCGGGTGGGTTCTTCGACGGGCGCGGGCTTGCGGCGGCATTGGCCTACGGGGCCGACGGCGTCGCGATGGGAACGCGCTTCCTGCTCACGCGTGAGTCGCGGGTGCCGGACGCGGTCAAGGACGCCTACCTCGGCACGGGCGTGAACGGCACCGTGGTCACGACCGCGGTCGACGGCTACCCCCAGCGTGTGATCCGCACCGCGCTGATCGACGGTCTCGAGAAGGCGTCGGCGCTCACCCGGTTCCCGAAGGCCGCGGCAAACGCGCTGCGGTTCCGGCGCCAGACCGGCACGTCGATGAGGGCGCTGCTGTGGTCGGGGCTGCAGATGCGGCGCGAGCAGGAGCTCACGTGGGCCCAGACCGCCCTGGCCGCGAACGCCCCCATGCTCACCAAGGCCGCGATGGTCGACGGCAACCTCGACGTGGGCATCATGCCGACCGGGCAGGTCGTCGGGGTGATCGACGAGCTCCCCACCGTCGCCGAGCTCGTCGACCGCATCGTCGCCGAGGCCGACGCCACCCTGCGACGCCTGTGCCCGTGACCGCGTGGCGGGCGAGAAGGCGCCACTAGTCTCGGCCCGAGCCGAGGAGCGAGATGGACAATGTGCCCGGCAATCCCGGCGGCATCGACGACGAGTTGGGCCGCACCATGGACGACGTCGCACGCGCGGCGGGCGTCGTGCCCGACGGCACTGAGGGTTCGGACAACGCCGCGGTCGCTGCCGGTACCCCCGTGCAACCGGCACCTGCACCCGTGACCCCCCAGCATCCGCCTGCGCCTATCCCCCAACAGGGCGGGCAAACGGCACCGGGGTGGGGATCCGCTCCGGCTCAGCCATACGGCGCCGCTGCCCCTGTCTACGGTGCGCCTCAGCCCGCATACGGTGCGCCTCAGCCCGCATACGGTGCGCCTCAGCCCGCATACGGTGCGCCCACGCAGGACCCGGTCCTCGTGACGGTGGGCGACATCGGTGTCACGCGAACCAGCGTCGTGATGCCCCTCGGAGTGAGGTCGCTGCGCGGATCGGTCTGGATGGTGCAGAACAACACGACCACCACCGAGGCGATCCCCACCTACGCGATCGTCCTATGCGTCGTGTTCGCTCTCTTCTGCCTCCTCGGGCTCCTGTTCCTGCTCATCAAGGAGCGCAAGACCCAGGGGTTCATGACGGTCTCGGTCCAGGGCGAAGGCTTCTACCACGCCACCCAGATCCCGATCTCGTTCCCGACCCAGGTCTCCGATGTCGAAGGGCGCGTGAACTACATCCGCTCGCTATCGGCAGCCGCCTGACCTTCGGCGTCGCCTGCACCACGGCTTGGATAACGATCCGGCCAGCTGCCCGAGCTTGGAGAACTGCGAGCGCGAAAACCGCGTCCCCTGTTATCCAAACCCGCTCTGCTGGCCGCTCTCTTATCCAAGCCCCGTTCTGTTGGCTGCTCAACGGGCCCGGCGACCTTGGTTGGTGACCCGCGCCCCCCTTAGTCTGGCGCCGCGTCACATCGCCCGAACCCGAACCCGAACTCGGACCCGGACCGCGCTCATGGACCTCAACTTCACGCCCGACGAGGAGGCGTTCCGTGACGAGGTGCGCACCTGGCTGCGCGAGAACGTCCCGGCCGAGCCGCTCCCGTCAGGCGACACCGCGGAAGGATTCGCGCTCCATCTCGAATGGGAGCGCAAGCTCTTCGACGCGCGCTGGTCGGTCGTGTCGTGGCCCCGCGAATACGGCGGCCGCGAGGCGAGCCTCATGGAGTGGCTCGTCTTCGAGGAGGAGTACTGGCTCGCCGGCGCCCCGAACCGGGTCACCCAGAACGGCATCTTCCTCCTCGCCCCGACCGTGTTCGAGTTCGGCACCAAGGAGCAGCAGGACCGCATCCTGCCGCGCATGGCCGCAGCCGAGGAGCTCTGGTGCCAGGGCTGGTCCGAACCCGACGCCGGCAGCGACCTCGCCGGCATCAAGTCGCGTGCCGAGCGCGACGAGGCGGCGGGCGGCTGGCGGCTGTTCGGCCAGAAGACCTGGACCACCCGCGGGGCGTTCTGCGACAGGCTCTTCGGCTTGTTCCGCACGGACCCCGACGCCGAGCGACACCGGGGCATGACCTATCTCCTCGTCGACCTCGGGGCCGAGGGCGTCACCGTGCGCGGCGTCGAACGCCTCGACGGCGACGAGGGTTTCGCCGAGGTCTTCTTCGACGGCGCGTTCGTGCCCGACGCCGACGTGCTCGGCGCCGTCGACCAGGGCTGGAACGTGGCGATGGCCACGACCGGGTCCGAGCGCGGCCTCACCTTGCGCAGCCCGGGCCGCTTCATGGCCACCGCCAACAGACTCGTCGACCTGTACCGCCGCTACCGCGCGACCGCGTCGCCCGAGCTGCGCACCGAGGTGGCCCAGGCGTGGATCGACGCGCAGGCGTACCGCTGGTACACCTTCGCGACCGTGACCCGCATGGTCGACGGCGACCAGCCCGGCGCCGAGTCGAGCCTCAACAAGATCTTCTGGTCCGAGCTCGACATCGACCTGCACCGCACGGCGCTGTCGGTCATCGGCGATGCGGCCGAGCTCGACGAGGGCTCGGCCGGCGCCGCCGACGGCGGCGCGTGGATGAAGGGGTACCAGTTCGCCCTTTCCGGTCCGATCTACGCCGGCACGAACGAGATCCAGCGCAACATCGCGGCCGAGCGTGTCCTCGGCCTGCCGCGCAAGTAGCGCCGAGGAGGCCCATGCGCTTCGCCTTCGACGAGGACCAGATCGACCTGCGGGACGCCGTGCGCGACCTGCTCGCCAAGGAGTGCGCGCCCGCGGTCGTGCGCGCGGCATGGGAGAGCGCGACCGGCCGTACCGGCTCGGTCTGGGACAGCCTCGCCGACATGGGTGTGGTGACGATGACCCTGCCGGAGGCCGCTGGTGGTCTCGGCATGGGTGCGCTCGACTGGGTCCTCGTGCTCGAGGAGACCGGCCGCGCGGCCCTGCCCGAGCCGATCGTGGAGACCACCGTCGTCGGCCTGCCACTGCTCGCCGAGTTGGACGCGCCCCTGCCCCCCGCGCACGGGTCGGTCGGCGTCGACTTCGCACGCGGTGGGTCGGTCTACGTGGACAGCGCCGCCGTGCTCGTCCACTTCGACGGCAGCGAGCTCCGCCTCGTCGACCCCGCGGACGCGGGCCTCGTAGCGCAGCGCTCGGTCGATCGCAGCCGTCGCCTGTTCGGGGTGAACGTGCCACCGGAGGTCGGCCTCGTGGTCAGCCGCGACGACCGCGCCTACGGGGCGATCGACGCCGCGCTCGACAGGGGAGCGTTGGCGACCGCGGCGCAGCTCGTCGGCCTCGCGGAGCGGATGCTGGCGACCACCGTCGAGTACGTGTCGGTGCGCCACCAGTTCGGCAAGCCCGTCGGCGCGCAGCAGGCGATAAAGCACAAGCTCGCCGACGTCGCGGTCGCGATCGAGTTCGCACGCCCGCTCGTGTACAGGGCCGCGTGGTCCCTCGACGCGGGCGACCCCGAGGCGGGCTTGCACGTCTCGATGGCGAAGGCGCAGGCCTGCGACGCCGCCGAGCTGGCGTCCACGCACGCGCTCCAGTGTCACGGCGCGATCGGCTACAGCTACGAGTACGACCTGCACCTGTACATGAAGCGGGCGTGGTGCCTGGCCCGCGCGTACGGCGACGCGCGCTCCCAGCGCGAGCGGGTAGCGCAGGCCCTGCTCGACTAGTGCTCCACGATGACGTCGCGTCCGGTTCCGATCGAGGTCGAAGCGGTCCTCCGTAGCCACCAGCACGACCTGGCCGGCGTCCTCGCCCGCGCGTTCCACGACGACCCGATCTGGGAGTGGGTCTTTCCCGACGCGGCGGCGCGGGCCCGGCGCCTGCCGCCGCTGTTCAGGCGCTTCCTCAGGCACGCCGAACGCCGTCGCGACACGCTCAGGACGACGGTCGGCCGCCAGGGAGTGGCGCTGTGGCGCCCACCGGGGGGCTGGCGCGACACGGGCTGGAACCAGGTCCGTCTCGCCCTCGCGATGGCGCCGTTGTTCCGCGACGCGTTGGATCGCATCGCCGTGCTCGGCGCCACCGTGGAGTCACGCCACCCCGACGAGCCGCACTGGTACCTGGCGACCCTCGGCACCGACCCGAGCGCGCAGGGCCGCGGGATCGGCTCCGCCCTGCTCACCGACAAGCTCGCGTCGTGCGACGCCGAGGGGATCCCCGCCTATCTCGAGACCGAGACCGCGACGAACGTCGCCTTCTACGCCCGCCACGGCTTCGTGGTCCGCGAGGAGGTGGACGTCCCGCGTGGGGGTCCGCACATGTGGTTCATGTGGCGCGAACCCCGCCTCCCCGAGTGACGTGCGCGCGTGTGACCACTTGTCGGTTACTGACACGCGCACGTGGTGGGTCGGGGTGACGTGCGCGCGTGTGTGACCACCTGTCGGTTACTGACGCGCGCACGTGGGGGTGTCGTAGCGGGTCTCGAGCAGGAGCGACCCGACGCGGTGAAGGACCGCTTCCGCGCCGGGCAGGCGCAGCACCCAGCCGTACGCCGAGCCGGCAGCGCGGATGGCCCGCGTTGCCAACGGCAGGCCGGAGGCGGCAGGGCCGTCACCGGTGTGGTGGGTGACGGAGGACCTGTACAGCTCCGCCTGCTCGACGGTGTCGGTGCAGAGGAGCTTGTCCTCGACGCCGAGCACGTGGCCGATCCAGCGCCACACGAGGCCGAGCGACGCCCTCTGGGCATCCGAGACGCGCACGCCGAGGCGGCGCAGCCCGCGCACGTTCAGATACGCGAAGAGCAGGATGGCGAAGGCCATGTCCTCCTGGCTGATCGGGGTCCCGAAGCGCTCGACGTCGTACGCCGCGTCCGCGGAGAGCGAGCGACGGATGACGGCATGCATCAGCCGGACCCTCATCACGACGGTGTGATGTCGCCCGCCCGGCTGCACCTCGCCGGGCAGGGGCACGAGGAACATGCTTGCCCCGGTTCCCGCGAGTCGCGGTGTCAGGTCCCGTTCGATGACGAAGCGCCCCTCGGCGCAGCTCGGGGGTTCGGCCCCGGTGCCGCGGCCGAGGTTCGAGACGGCGGCCACCGGTCCTGTGGCCGCGAACAAGCGCAGCCCCGGCTCCATCGCGGCGAAATCGGCCCAGGGAGGCACGTAGCAGCACGACTCGAGGAGCTCCCGGAAGATTCCCCCCTCGGTCTCGGCGAGGGCGCGCACTTCGGCGAGGACGTCGTCGGTCTCGTGGATCGGGTGGCGTCGGGCGATCTCGGCCACCACGTGGTCGCCCAGCGGGTCACCGCGGCGACGTGCGGAAGCGAGGACCCGTGCCGGCAAGCGGCTGTCCAGGCCGAAGTCGGTCCTGGTCGGGATGTCCCCGAGCGCGAGTTCCGTCACAAGGTCGGCCACCGGCTTGCCCCCTCGACCGCGGTGCGGCCCTAACGTACCCGCGGCCTCCAACGGGCAGGTGGACCCCCCCAGCGCCGGAGGAGTACCGTCTCGGATCCGCCGGCGACCAAGGAGTCCCATGGCAGAGGCGTACATCGTCGACGCCGTCCGCACCCCCGTGGGCAAGCGCGGTGGTGGTCTCGGCACGGAGCACCCCGCCGACCTCGGGGCGCACGTGCTCACGGCCCTGATGGGGCGGACCGGTGTCGACCCCGCCGCCGTCGAGGACGTCGTGTTCGGCTGTGTCGACACGATCGGCCCCCAGGCCGGCGACATCGCACGCACGTGCTGGCTCGCCGCCGGGCTCCCCGACGAGGTGCCCGGCACGACCGTCGACCGCCAGTGCGGCTCGTCCCAGCAGGCGCTGCACTTCGCGGCCCAAGGGGTGATGAGCGGCACCCAGGACGTCGTCGTCGCCGGCGGGGTCCAGAACATGAGCATGATCCCGATCTCGTCCGCGATGACGGTCGCGGACTCGGTCGGGTTCACCGATGCGAACCCCTTCGTCGGGTCCCGTGGCTGGATCGCCCGTTACGGCGACCAGGAGGTGAGCCAGTTCCGCTCCGCCGAGATGATCGCCGAGAAGTGGGACGTCACCCGCGAGGACATGGAGCGCTTCGCCCTCGCGAGCCACGAGCGAGCCTTGCGCGCCATCGACGAGGGCCGCTTCGAGCGCGAGATCGCGCCCTACGGTGACGTCGCCGTGGACGAGGGGCCGCGCCGGGGCACGTCGCTCGAGAAGATGGCGTCGCTGCCCACGCTCGTGGAGGGGGGCCGGCTCACGGCCGCGGTGAGCAGCCAGATCAGCGACGCCGCCGCCGCGATGCTCGTAGTGAGCGAGCAAGCCCTCGCCGACCACGGCCTCACCCCGCGGGCGCGCATCCATCACATGAGCGTGCGCGGCGCCGACCCGGTGTGGATGCTCACGGCGCCGATCCCGGCGACCGAGTACGCCCTCTCGCGTGTGGCGATGACACTCGACGACATCGACCTCGTGGAGATCAACGAGGCGTTCGCGTCGGTCGTGCTCGCGTGGCAGCGTGAGACCGGCGCCGACCTCGACAAGGTCAACGTGAACGGGGGCGCGATCGCGCTCGGCCACCCCCTCGGAGCGACCGGCTGCCGGCTCATGACCACGCTCCTGCACGAGCTCGAGCGCACCGGTGGCCGCTACGGCATGCAGACGATGTGCGAGGGCGGCGGTCAGGCCAACGTCACGATCGTCGAACGCCTCTGAGGCCCGAGGAGGACCCTGATGGCCAAGACCCGCGTGCCCGCGATCGAGGGCTGGTTCACGACCGACGCCTCTGCGCCGGCGCTCGTCGGGAACCGCTGCACGCAGTGCGCGACGGTGTTCTTCCCCCGGGCGGAGATGTTCTGTCGCAACCCGCACTGCGACGGCGACAGCTTCGAGGACGTCGAGCTCTCGCGCACAGGCAAGGTGTGGTCCTATTCCACGAACCACTACGAACCGCCGCTGCCGTACATGGCGCCCGACCCCTTCGAGCCGTACACGGTCGCGGCGGTCGAGCTCGAAGCCGAGAAGATGGTCGTGCTCGGCATGGTCGACGGCGCCGACGCGGAGTCCTTGAAGGTGGGGACGCCCGTCGAGCTCGTCCTCGGAGCCCTCTTCGAGGACGACGAGCACGAGTACGTGGTCTGGAAGTGGAGGCCGCTGCCATGAGCTCCGACACCGACATCGCGGTCCTCGGCGCGGGGATGCACCCGTGGGGCAAGTGGGGCCGGAACTTCGTCGAGTACGGCGTCGTCGCCGCCCGCGCCGCGCTCGCGGATGCAGGCGTCGAGTGGAGCGACGTCGAGTTCTGCTCGGGTGCGGACACGATGCGCAACGGCTATCCGGGCTACGTGAGCGGCGCCACCTTCGCGCGGGCGCTCGGCTGGTCCGGCGCCCGCGTCGCGTCGAGCTACGCCGCATGCGCGTCGGGGGTGACGGCGCTCGAGACGGCACGCATGCGCATCCTCGCCGGCAAGTGCGACGTCGCGCTGGTCGTCGGTGCCGACACGACCCCCAAGGGATTCCTCGCGCCGAACGCCGGCGACCGTCCCGACGACCCCGACTGGCTCAGGTTCCGCCTCCTCGGCGCCACGAACCCGACCTATTTCGCCTTCTACGCGCGGCGGCGAATGGACGTCTGGGGCGCGACCTCCGAGGACTTCGCGCGTGTCAAGGTCAAGAACGCACGTCACGGCCTGTACAACCCCTTCGCCCGGTACCGCAAGGAGGTCACGTTCGAGGACGTGATGGCGTCGCCGGTCGTCTCGGACCCGCTGCGGCTGCTCGACATCTGCGCCACCAGCGACGGGGCGGCAGCACTCGTGGTGTCGTCGATGGACTACGCCCGCCGCCACGGCCACGCGGACGCGGTGCGGATCTCGGGGGTGTCGACGGTGACGCCGTCGTTCCCGAACACGATCGTCGAGATGCCCGACTTCTCGACCGATTCCGCGATCGCGGTCCCGGCGCCCGAGCTGGGGTTCAAGGACTCGATCGCGGCCGCCGCCTACGAGGAGGCCGGGATCGGCCCCGACGACCTCGACCTCGCCGAGGTCTACGACCTGTCCACGGCGCTCGAGCTCGACTGGTACGAACACATCGGCCTGTGCAAGCCGGGAGAGGCCGAGAAGCTCCTCGCCGACGGCGTCACGAGCCACGGCGGCTCGTGCGTGGTCAATCCCTCGGGCGGCCTCGCGTGCTTCGGCGAGGCCGTCCCGGCCCAGGCGATCGCCCAGGTGTGCGAGGTGGCCTGGCACCTGCGCGCCAAGGCCGGCGACCGCCAGGTCGAAGGTGCCCGGGCCGGCCTGACGATCAACCAGGGCCTCTTCGGCCACGGCTCCGCCGTCGTCCTCTCCCGCTGACCCCCCGGCCCTCGCCGCCCTTGCCGCCCTTGCCGCCGGACCCTCCCGATCCCCAAACGCGGGTGGTCTGTCGCGTTGGCGGGTCGTATTGCCCGCGTTTGGTGGTGGGCTCCGAGCCCAAGACGCCCCAATCGCGGGTGGTCTGTCGCGTTGGCGGGTCGTATTGCCCGCGTTTGGGCACTGTGTCAGCCGTAGAGGGCGTCGTCCTGGGTGATACGCAGGCCTGCGGGGCCGGTCGCGGTCCAGCCGACGACGCGTTCGGCCGGCTGGACGACACTGCTGCCGGCGACCGCGTCCATCGAGCCCACGAGGGGTGCCGTGCGCAGCGTGCCGGCGACCTCCGCGTCGGTCACGGCGCCCAGGTCGATCATCACGATTTCGGCGAGCTCGCCGTCGTCGCCCGGCAGGCCGACCTCGGCGCTGAAGCCCCAGTCGTCCTCGGTGCCGTGCAAGGCGACGAGGTCGCGCAAGGCGCCGATCGTGTGGGCCGCAGCGGCCGCCCTGCGCTGCACCTCGGCGAAGGACACGTACAGCGGCACGCCGGCCCGCACCGCAGCCGCGTGCACTCGGAGAGCGGCGAACTCCGTGCCGTTGCGACCCTTTGCAGCAGCTACGAGGACACCCGAGGGGCGGCGGTGCAGCTCGTCGCGCTCGGGCGGGCGTCCGTGGCCGCGAACTGTGATCTGCTCGACGGCGTCCTGCCACGGAAGCCAGGCGAGGTCGAGGCCCGGTCCGAGTGCGAAGGGTGTGTACGGAGGTGGCGTGCCCTGCTCTGCGAAGCGCATCGCCGACGCCCAGAGGAGCATCTCGACCGCGTCGGCGTCCGCAGGCGCGACGTCGAGCACCTCGAGCTCGAGCGCTCCGCAGCGGTGCAGGCCGTGAGTGTGCAGCCAGAGCGGTCCCTTGCGATGCTCGACCGCCTGGATCGAGAAGATCTCCGTCGCAGGCACGGAGATCGGGACGCGCGCAGCGGCTCGTGCGCGTGCCGCCGGCCAGAGGCGCTGGGCGTCGAGGTCGAGGAAGGCCAGCGCATCGGGCGTGACCGCGGCGCAGATCGCGAGCTGTGCGTGGAGTGCGCTCAGGGGGTCGTGGCCGTCGAAGCCGAGGCTCGACGGCCACCGATCCGAGACGCTGAGTTCGGTGCACGCGTACAGGGTGGCCTCGTCCACACCGGTCGTGACCACTTCGTCACCGAGGTCGTGAAGGCTCGGGCCGATCCCGATCCTGGCCGTGACGGTCGCTCCGAGTGGCCCAGCGGGCAGGGCGACCGTTGCCTCGACGTCTAGGGGCTGCTCGGGGGACCTCTCCCGGGTGCGTACCGAGGCGACATCGAGAGGGGAGTCCGCCAGCGCGGCGTGGATGGCTTCGCGCGAAGGCGGGAGGACGTGGCTGGCCAGGATCGCCAGCATCAGGGACGGGGTCTGGGCCTGTCCGGTGACGTAGGCCGTGTACACGGCTTCGAGATCCACCGCCACAGACTGTCAGATCGGGGTTGCATCTGACCCCAAGAAAGATTTAGCGAAGCTAATTAGCTTAGCTATAAGATGGGGTCGTGAACCCCGAAGCCACACCCGACACCGAGCTCGCCCCACGACTGCGCATGGCGGTCCTGCGCCTGGCCCGGCGTCTCCGCCAAGAGGCACCCGAGGGCCTCACCCAGTCCCAGCTCTCGGTCCTCGCGGTTCTGCACCGCGACGGGCCACTCGGGATCGGAGCGCTCGCGGCGGCCGAACGGGTCAAGCCGCCCACGGTCACCCGCATCGTCGACCAGCTCGAGGAACGTGGCCTGGTCGCCAGGACGCCCGACCCGGGCGACCGCAGGTGCGTACGTGTCGAGCCGACCTCGGACGGGAGGACTCTGGTCACCCGCACCCGGCAGCGCCGCGACGCCTTTCTGGCGGCGCGGCTGGCCGAGCTCGGGCCCGCCGGACGAGCGGCGGCGGCCGAGGCGGTCGACCTGCTCGAACGTCTCTTCGAGGAGGGCCGATGAGGCGGCGCTTGATGCGTGGCTTCCCGGCGCTGTCGATCCGCAACTACCGGCTCTTCTTCATCGGGCACTTCATATCGGTCACCGGGGTCTGGATGCAGCGCCTCGCCCAGGACTGGCTCGTGCTCCAGATCACCGGCAGCGGTGTCGCCGTCGGCGCGACGACCGCGCTGCAGTTCACGCCGATCCTGCTCGCCGGCATCTGGGGTGGCCACGTCGCGGACAGAGTCGACCGGCGCAAGCTCCTGTTCGCAACCCAGACCGCAGCAATGCTGCTCGCCATCGGGCTCGGTGTGATCACGCTGACCGGGCACGTGACCGTGCCCTGGATCTACGCCTTCGCCTTCATGACCGGTGTCGTCACCGTATTCGACAACCCGGCACGGCACTCGTTCCTGCACGAGATGGTCGGCTCCGAGACCGTGACCAACGCCGTCAGCCTCACCAGCGCGGTCCAAACGGGTGGCCGCATCGTGGGCCCGGCGGTCGCAGGCGTCGCCATAGCCGCGGTCGGCAGCGGGTGGGCGTTCGTCGTCAACGGTGCGACGTACCTCGCCGTCCTGGTCGCCCTGTGGCGTATGGACCCGACCCAGCTCCACCGTGACCCCCGTGCCGAGGGTAAGGAGAGCGGCGCCCTGGAAGGGGTCCGCTACGCGTGGCACGACCCGGTGCTGCGGACCACCCTCGTCGTTCTCGCGATCGTGGCCAACTTCGCGATGAACTTCGGTGTCCTGTTGCCCCTGCTCACCAACCTCACATTCGGCGCGGATGCCGGCACCGCAGGCATGCTCCTGTCCGTCTTCGCGGTCGGGAGTGTCCTCGGGGCCCTAATCAGTGCAATAGACCAAAGGCCTACGGTGTCACGGTTTTTGGTGGCAACTGGGGCATTTGGGCTGGCAGCCCTCGGCGTATCACTCATGCCTTCGGTGCAACTCACCGCGGTGGCACTGCTGCCAACCGGGGTCGTGGCGCTCTTGTGCATGACCACCGCGCAGTCGACACTGCAGACACACACGACGCCGGAGATGCGAGGGCGCGTGATGGCCCTCTTCTCGATCGTGTTCCTCGGCTCGAACCCCGTAGGCGCGATTCTCGCCGGTTGGCTCGCGCAGACCCTTACGCCCCGATGGGCGATCGGGATCGGCGGCGCAGTCGCCGTTGTCGTCGCCGCGGTCACAGCGCTGTTGCGCAGGGGCGCAACCGACGCGGAGGCACACGGGCGCGAACAGGAGGGCGAGGTCGCCGCGCCCGTGGCCGCCTGATTCAGGCGACACCGCGGTGGCGGTTCACGGCATCGGCAAAGCGCTCGAGTGTCGCCGTCACCTCGGCGGAATCGCCGGCCGGGATTCCCAGGACCACCTCGGTCACCCCGATCTCCGCGTAGTGATCGAGCTTCGCGGGGGGGTCGGGAACCACTCCGAAGACGACGATGCGCAGGTCCGAGACCGAACGACCACGTTTGTCGCACTCCTCGGCGAGCCGGGGCAGAGCGGCCCCGATGCCGGCACCGCCGAAGGGCATCCACCCTGCTCCGAACTCGGCGACGTGCTCGAACAACGTCGGCCCCGCTGCGCCGCCCACGAGTACGGGGACTCCACCGGTCGTGGCCGGTTTCGGCCACGACCACGACGGCCCGAAATCGACGTGGCGGCCGTGGAACTCGGCCTCTTCGTCGCGCCAGAGCGCCTGCATGGCGAGGACGTGTTCCCTCAGGATCTCGCGGCGTTCGGCCATCGCCACCCCGTGGTGGGCGATCTCGTCGGCGTTCCACCCGTAGCCGACGCCGAGATCGAAGCGACCCCCGCTGATCAGGTCCAGCGTGGCGGCGGCCTTGGCCGTGACGATCGGCTCGCGTTGGGCGACGACGGATATGCCCGTGCCGAGGCGCACCCGCTCGGTGACCGCTGCCATCGCCGCGAGCGCCACGAAGGGGTCGAGGGTGCGCCTGTATGCCTCGTCGAGCTCGTCCTCACCTGTAGGCGGCGGTGTGAGCCGACTCGTGGGGATGTGGGTGTGTTCGGGGACGTAGAGCGAGTCGAAGCCGCGCTCCTCGACGGCGCGGGCGAACTCGACGGGGCCCACCGTCCGGTCGGTCATGAACAGGCTCACGCCGAATTCCACGCCGTTCCCCTCGCCGGAGCTACGATCTGACGCCACGTCAGATTACGCGAGGAGCGTCGATGGGCGGGATCTGCGAAGGCCGCGTGGTCATTGTGACAGGCGCCGGCAGGGGTATCGGGCGTGGTCATGCGCTCGAGTTCGCACGCCAGGGAGCGCGTGTCGTGGTCAACGACTTCGGCACGGCCGCCGACGGCTCTGCCGGCGGCGCGACACCCGCCGACGCGGTCGTCGCCGAGATCCGCGATCTCGGCGGTGAGGCCGTCGCCAACTCCGCCGACGTCGCCGACTGGGATCAAGCGGCAGCGATGGTGGCCCAGGCGGTCGACGAGTTCGGCCGCCTCGACGCGCTCGTCAACAACGCCGGCTTCGTGCGGGACCGTATGACCTTCTCCACCGGCGAGGACGAGTGGGACGCGGTGGTGCGGGTCCACCTCAAGGGCCATTTCTGCCCCAGCCGCCACGCTGCCGCCTACTGGCGCGAGCGATCCAAGGCGGGCGAGACGGTCGACGCCCGCATCGTCAACACATCCTCCGGCGCCGGCCTATTGGGTTCTGTCGGTCAATCCGCATATTCGGCCGCAAAGGCCGGCATCGCCGCCTACACGCTCGTCCTGGCCGCCGAGCTGGGCCGATACGGCGTCACCGCGAACGCGATCGCCCCGGTGGCGAGGACCCGGATGACCGAAGAGGTCTTCGCCGACTCGATGGCAGCGCCCCCCGAGGGAACGTTCGACCGCGTCGCCGCCGAAAACGTCGCCCCTCTCGTCGTGTGGCTCGCGAGCGCCAAAGCCGCAGCCGTCACCGGCCGCGTCTTCGAGGTCGAGGGCGGGAGGGTGTGCCTCGTCGACGGCTGGCGCCACGGGCCGTTCCGGGACAAGGGCGCGCGCTGGGACCCCGCAGAGCTCGGTCCGGTCGTTCGCGAAATCCTCGCCGAGGCCGGTGCGCCCGAGCCTGTCTACGGCTCGGGCTGAGCAGGTCCGGCGGGAGCCGTGCGCCCAGCCACCGGCGCGACCTTCCGCGAGTCGTTGCGTGTGCTTTCTGTGCATTCGCACCGTTGACGACCTGCGACTTTGTCCGAATTGCCCTGAGTCCTTGGACGTCGGCGGGTTTGCCCGCTATGTTCCTGCGCCAATACACAGCACCCAAGGAGGTGTGCGTGGCCCGATCCCCGGTGGGCATGCGGCGTCGTCTCGGCGTCAATGCCGTCCTCGGTGTCCTCGCAGTCGCTTCGGTGGTGATCCTCGGTGGTCCCGTCCGCCCCGCGGGCGCAACCGGGCTCGTGACTTCCCCCGTCACCGCCCGCCTTGCCACGCCTTACGTCCCCGAGGCGAAACCTGCCGTAGCCGTCGCACAACCCGGTCCCGGACTCCTGCCGCCGGCAACGGCGGGCTGGAGCGCCATTCCCAGGACCGATTCGCTGCTCGTCCGCGCGAATGCCGATCCCGACGCCCCCGTCGTGGGGGTGTTCGACCACGTGAACACATACGGAGATCCCCAGACCTTCGCCGTCCGCGCGGAGCTGTGGGGCCTCGACGGGCGTCCGTGGCTGCGCGTGCAGCTACCGATCCGGCCAAACGGTGCGGAAGGTTACGTTCCCGCCGACACGGTCCGCGTGGAGGGCCACGACCAGAAGTTCGTGGTCATGCGCTCGACGGGTGTTCTGCAGCGGTTCCAGTACGGCGAGCTCACGGGCCAGTGGCTCGTGACGGTCGGTACCCCGAGTCGCCCGACCCCGTTGGGCACCTTCATCGTGTGGACGATTTGGAATCACCGTACCTCTGCGTACGGTGCCGGGGTGCTCGCCCTCGACGGCCACAGCGAGGTACTCGGGCCCCAGAACTGGCCCGGGGAGGCCCGGCTCGCCATCCACGGGAACGCACGTCCCGCACAGCTCGGCGGGCCCGGCAGCTCGGGCTGTCCCCGCATGCTCGACAGCGACATCGCCCCCCTGCTCGCGACCGTGCGCCTGGGTACGCCCGTCGAGATCGTCGCCTGAGCATCCCGCCCATCGCGTCCCCACGTGGGTTGGGTGTCTCGACGTGGGGACGCATGTGGGGTTGTGGACCCGTTTCGCGTCCCCACGTGGGTTCGTGTCAGAGGCGCTCGACGACCATCGCCATGCCCTGGCCGCCACCGATGCACATCGTCTCGAGGCCGTAGCGCTCACCGCGGTCGGCGAGGGTGTGCAGCAGCGTCGTCATGATCCGCGCACCCGTCATGCCGAAGGGGTGTCCCAGCGCGATCGCGCCGCCGTTGACGTTGAGCCTGTCCCACTCGACGCCGAGGTGGCGTGCCGACGGGACGACCTGGGCGGCGAAAGCTTCGTTGATCTCGACGACACCGACGTCGTCGCTCGTTATCCCGGCACGCCTGAGGGCACGGTGGCTCGCCTCTACCGGTCCGAGGCCCATGATCTCGGGGTCGATCGCCGATACCGCGGACGACACGATCCGTGCCAGGGGAGTGATCCCGAGCGCTTCGGCACGCGCGTCGCTCATGACCACCACGGCGGCGGCGCCGTCGTTGAGCGGGCAGGCGTTGCCGGCTGTGACACTGCCGTCGGGGCGGAACACGGGCTTCAGGGCCGCGAGCTTGTCGGCCGTGGTGCCGGGACGGGGCCCGTCGTCTCGAGCCACCACGGTGCCGTCGGCGAGTTCGACCGGTGTGATCTCGCCGTCGAAGAAGCCCGACTCCTGCGCCGCGACCGCCCGCTGCTGGCTCAGCGCCGCGAACTCGTCCTGTACCTCCCTGGACACCGACTCGACCTCGGCGACGTTCTCGGCCGTCTGGCCCATGGCGATATAGACGTCGGGGAGGCCCTGTTCGGTCCAGGTCCCGGCGCCGCCGTCGGCACGGGCAGCCGTACGGGCCTCCGACTCCGCCAGGAGCGGGTTGTGGGTGCCCTCCATCCCGTCGGACTTGCCCTTGTGGAACCGGCTCACGCACTCGACCCCGGCTGCGACGAACGCGTCCCCCTCACCGGCCTTGATCGCATGGGCGGCCATGCGGATCGCCTGCAGCGACGAGGCGCAGTAGCGGTTGACGGTCGTTCCCGGAACGTCGGGCAGGCCGGCGATGATCGACACCACGCGGCCGAGGTTGTAGCCCTGTTCGCCGGCAGGTTGTGCGCAGCCGACGATCAGGTCCTCGACCTCTGCGGGGTCGAGCGCCGGGACCTTCGACAGGACGTCGCGCACGATCAGGGCGCACAGGTCGTCGGGCCTCACATCCACCAGCGAGCCCTTGTTCGCGCGCCCCACCGGGGTACGGGCGGTGGCCACGATCACGGCTTCTTTCATGTGGTTGCTTCCTTGTCTCGTCGCATGCGTCTCGCGGGGTCAACCGATCCTGCGTAGTTCGGCCCGGTAGCGGGCGGCGTTGGCCTTGTACGAGGCGACGTTGCGGGCCATCTCGTCCGCGGGCATCGAGTTGGGCCTGAGTGTCGCGGGGACACCGACGGCCATCTGGCCCGACGGGACCTCCATCCGGTTCGGCACCAGCGCGCTGGCTGCGACCACGGCACCACTGCGAACGACGACTTCGTGCAGCACGACCGAGTGCGAGCCGACCAGGCAGAAGTCCTCGATCGTGCAGCACTCCATGTGGACGAGGTGGCCCACGACGCAGTCGACACCGATCGAGGTCGCCAGTTCGGCGGTCGCGTGCACCACTGAGCCGTCCTGCACGCTCGTCCCTTCACCGACGGAGATGCTGCCATAGTCACCACGCAGCACGGCATTCGGCCAGACCGACGCGCCCGGGCCGACACGGACATCGCCGATGACCACGGCGTCGGGGTGCACGAAGGCGTCGGGGTGGATCTCGGGAATGCTCGCTCCCAGTGCGTAGATCGCCATCTCGTTCCCCTCGGCTCAGCGGACCAGCGCCAGCTGGCGTGACTGGGCCAGCAGCAGACCGTCACGGGTCCAGATCTCCCCGTCCTCCTCCACGAAACCCCCCGTGGCGGTTCGCGTGGAGAAGGCGGCGAGATAGAAGTCCCCGGGCCCGGCCCCTTCGGGCACATGGTTGCGGAAGTGGATGGTCAGGTCCACCGTGGGCACCGCGGTGACGGCGTCAGCGGGCCTCACGACGGAGAAGCTCGCCGGTGGTAGCGCATCGGTGAGCAGCGCCACGAAGGCGGCGTCGGCACGGCGCTCCGGGGTCGCACGGATCCAGGCGCCGTTGTGCGCCCGCGATGCGGGGCCACCTCGGAACGGCTGTGGTCCGCGTGCCCAGCGGGTGTCGAGTTGGACCATCATCGGAGGCAGGATGCCGGTGTGGTCCTCGCTACCGGGGCAGCGCTCGGGGCCAGGGACAGCCGGCATCTGCTCCTCGTGGTGCTCGAAGCCGCTCCGGTCTGCACTGAACGCCGCCAGGGCTACCGCGAGGGTGCGTTCGCCCTGGCAGAGGCGGCCCGAGATCGTCGTCATCTTGTGCCCGACACGCTCGACGGTGGTGTGGAGCACGACGGGCCCTTCCACGGGTCGCTCGGTGAAGTGCACCGTAAGCGATCGCGGGCTGCGTGACTCGTCGCCGACGGCGTGGGTGAGCCCGCGCAGGATCATGGCCGCCACGTACCCTCCGTTGGGCCCGGCGACGACCCACCACCGCTGTGACATCCGGCCCTCGTACCGTCCGTCGCCCGCAGGTTCCATGGCCGTGTCGATGTCGAAGACGTGCGTCATCGGCGGGCATGCAACCAGAATCTGTCCTGATGAGCGAAGATGCCAAGCCCCCGACCCGGACCGATCACGGAGCCGAGATCCTCGCCGGCCCCTTCGACGACATGCTCGAGGCCAGGAAGCATCAGGAGGATCACGGCCACAAGGGCATCTACTGGGAGGACGGCAAGTGGTACACCCACGGCGCCGATCCCGGTGGGGACGTCGACACCAAGCTGACCACCTACAACTGAACGGGTCCGACGATGCGCGAGTTGACCGTCTACGCAGATGTGGCATGCCCGTTCACCCACGTGGGCCTGCGCCGCATCGTCGAGGAGCGCCACGAACGTGGTCGCGACGACGACATCGTCCTCGTCGTGAAGGCCTGGCCGTTGGAGCTCGTGAACGGCCATCCCCTCGATCCCGCCAAGATCGCGGACGAGATCGCCGCGCTGCGCAGCGAGATGGTGCCCGAGCTGTTCGCCCGCTTCGACCCGGCGCAGTTCCCGTCGACGTCGATGCCGGCTCTCGCGCTGACGTCGACCGCGTACGCACATTCGAACGGGCTGGGCGAGGCAGCCGCTCTGGCCCTGCGTGACGCCCTCTTCGAGGAGGGCAGGAACGTCGCCGAGGCGGAGGTGGTGGCTTCGGTCGCCGCCGGTCTCGGCCTGCCCGCTGCAGGGGACGAGTCGCTCGCGCTCGCCGAGTACGAGGCGGGCGTCCGCATGGGGGTCGTCGGATCGCCGTACTTCGTCGTCGGTGAGTCAGGCTTCTTCTGCCCTGCGCTTGACGTGTCGCACGACGAGGGCGGGTTCCACGTCGACTTCGTCGCCGACCGCTTCGACGATTTCTGCGCTCAGGTCTGCGCCTGAGCGCCCGGCACCTGCCGCCGCGGGTGGGGAGTGGTCCTTCGCGGACAGGCGCGCCGTGATGCGACGGTTGCGCGCCAGGTCGTCGCGCAACCAGGCCTGGAACGCAGGATCGAGCCGCTTCTGCTCGATCCGCTCCGCGATGGCGATGCGTACCTCCTCCGCCAAGGACGCACCGTCGCTCGACGCGATCGCCTCGAGCTCCTCGGCCTGCTCCTCGGGGATCCGCACTGTGAAGGCTCGTTGCTCGCTCATGACCTGCTCTCAATGGGTGCGCCACAGCCTACCAGGGAGTGGTGTGAAGCACCGCGGTGCGGGGGGGCGTCAGGCAAGGAAGCGGGACGCTCGTCCCCATGCGTCCTCTGCATCGACCGGTCTGTAGGTGGGTCGCGAAGGATCGTGCACGAAGCCGTGCTCGGCACCGGGGTAGCGCACCACCTCGGCACCCCAGGCCTCGAGATCGTCGACATCGTGGGTGGGAGTCCACGGGTCGGCCCCGCCTACGAGGGCGAGCACGGCAGCGGGCGAGTCCGAGCCTGCGAGCATGTCGATAGCGTCGCGCTGGCCGGCGCCGTGCCACGCCTCGGGGACGCGGATCATCCCGTAGAAGCTCACCGCCCGGTCGTAGGCGCCCGTGGACGCCGCCTTGAGCGAGTACATGCCGCCCATGCAGAACCCGAGGACACCGACCGGGTCGCAACCCGTCGCGTCGGCCGCCTCGCCGAGGCGGCCGAGCATCTCGTCGTCGTCGAGGCCGGCGAGAGCCGCGAAGCGCTCCTCCATGTCCATCGACTCACGCCCGGGGAACGGCTCGATCGCACACACAGTCCAGCCGTAGTCGGCGCTCAGGCGGGCGCACAGGTCGTCGAAGAGAGGCCGCAGCCCGCCGATATCGGGGCAGAGGGCGATGCCGCGGGCACCGGTTCCCCGTGTCAGTTCGGCCGGGGCACCCGAGGGGAGCTCGATCCGCATCCGTGTGGCCGATCAGTGGGTCAGCACGACGGCGGACTCCGGGGTCAGGACCCGGAAGGTGAACGACTCCTCGAGGTACAGGTGCACCGAGTCGGCGTCGGAGCCGCTCCAGCCGATGCTCCAGTCCTGGCCGACGTGGAGGCAGAAGTCGCCGCCACGTGCGGACAGCACGACCGAGCCGGTCAGCGCCGGCGCCCACACGACGCCACCCTCGCAGAGGCGCTTGACGTCCTCGAGCACCGGGCGGCCGTGCTCGTCGGTGGTCTCGAGGAGACCGGCGTAGCAGTCGACCCCCAGGGCTGCTGCGTAGGGGCCGCCGACTCCGGCCTGGGAAAGCACGCTGATCGCCTTGGCAACCTGTTCGGGGAACGCCCTGTGGTCGTCGGGGATCGACAGGTGGGGGTGCGGGGACGCAGCGACGATCCCGTTGACCTGGGCATCTGCCCACCCCGAGAAGCAGGCCGTGTCCTCCGCGGCGGCGGCAGCGCGGGCGGCGTCGATGACCGCGTCGAGGTCGGCGTCGTCGGCGCCGCGGTCGATGGCGGCGAGCTCGTCGCGGGAGACCACGAAGGGAACCCTGACCTCGGCAAGGGGTTGAGCTTCGCGCACCGCGGCGGCAACCGAGCCCTCGGCCGCCACCGGCCGCGCCCGGCCGGTGTTCACGGCGGCGGCGCCCCAACCGAGGGGGCCGTCGAAGTCCACGAGCTTGCGGGCCGCGAGGAAGTGGGTGAGCGAGCGGGTCGCCTCATCCTCGACTGCAGACCAGCCCGCGTCGCTGACGGGCGCGAGTTGGCGGAACAGGTGGTTCATGCGGTCCCCCTCAGGCTGCCCAACCCCAGGCTCCCGGAGCCCGCTTCGGCTGGGGTCCCTTGCTCCTCGATGTTGGTCACCGGACCCTCGGTGAAGAGGTACTCACGCAACATGGAGTCGAGCACGGGATCGCGGCGGCGCACCCATTCCAAGGTCATGGCAGCGTGTTCCTTCTCCTCGTCGCGGTTGTGCGCGAGGACCGCCGCGAGTTCGGCATCGGAGGCGGCGACCACCCGCTGGTGGTACCAGTCGACGGCCTCCAACTCCTCGACGATCGAGCTGATCGCCCGGTGCATGTCGAGGGTCTCGGCGTCCAGCAGCTCGATCGGCTCGTGGTAGCCCTCGCTCGCCAAGATGGCCTCCCGTCACGGGTCGGTTCTGCAGGCCAAAGTACTGCAAGACTCGTGGCCATGGATCCTGCGATCGCCTCCCTACCCGTCGTCCCTCCCGTGGAGCCGATGCTTGCCAAGGCAGGTCCGCTTCCGACTGAGGGAGACATCCAGTACGACCCGAAGTGGGACGGCTTCCGCTGCATCGTGTTCCGCGCGGACGCGGCCATCGAGCTCGGCAGCCGCAACCAGCGATCGCTCGTGCGGTACTTCCCCGAGGTGCTCGACCCCATGCGGGATCACCTACCGCGGCGCTGTGTCCTCGACGGGGAGCTCGTCGTCGCCGGACCTTCCGGGCTCGACTTCGACGCTCTCCAGAACCGGCTGCATCCGGCCGCGTCGCGGGTGAAGATGCTGGCAGAACGTACCCCGGCGTCGTTCGTGGCCTTCGACGTGCTCGCACTCGATGGCGACGACGTGCGCCTCGAGCCGCTCATGATGCGGCGCGAGCTGCTCGTCGCGTCTGTCACGGGTGGCGGCGGCGACGGGATCCACCTCTCGCCGGCCACGTCGGACCCCGCCGTGGCGGCCGACTGGTTCGCGCGTTTCGAGGGTGCGGGGCTCGACGGGGTGATCGCCAAGGATCGTGCCGGGACCTACCGCGGCGGTGAGCGCCGCTGGACCAAGGTCAAGCACAACCGCAGCGCCGACTGCGTCGTCGGTGGGTTTCGCTGGCACAAGAACGGGGGAGTGGGGTCGCTCCTGCTGGGTCTCTACGACGCCGGCGGCCGACTTCACCACATCGGTGTCGCCACGGGCTTGTCGGCGAAGCGGCGTGCAGATCTCGTCGACGAGCTCGCGCCATTGGTCTTGTCGGCGGCGGAGGTTGCCGCTCACCCGTGGTACTGGCGCGATTCGGCGGGGGATGTGGCGGATCGCGTAGCCAGTCCGGGTGCGCGGCTGCCCGGCGGGGTGAGCCGCTGGACGGGTGACCGTGACCTCTCGTGGGTGCCGCTGCGACCCGAGCGGGTGTGCGAGATCGCGTACAACCAGCTCCAGGGCAGGCGGTTGCGCCATGGTGGCCGCTTCGTGCGCTGGCGCCCCGATCGTGATCCGGGTTCGTGCCGCTACGACCAGCTGGAAACCCCCGTACCAGCAGAGCTGGGACACGTATTCGGCGCCGGAACCTAGGAGTCGCATCCCCTGACTCGCCCAAACCCCACCATCAATTGACCGACACACCACTAGTCCGGCCAGATCCCCGTACACGCGCGAGGGCCGCGGCTCGCGGCCGCGGCCCTCGAACGGAGTTTTCTAGTTCGCTGTCAGTCGGCGATGCGGCGGCGGCGTGTTGCGCCGAGCGCGATCCCGCCGGTGCCCGCGAGGGCGAGTCCGGCGAAGAGCAGCCATGCCAGCCCGGCTGCTCCCGTGAGGGGCAATCCGCGCTCGTTGACTCTCCAGACGAACGATGCATTCACCGCTTTGGCCACCACCGGGGTGTTGACCACGGCGACGATCGGCAGACGGAAGTCCCCGGGGTTCTCGTTCCAGTCAGCGAGGACCGCGTTCTGGATCACGGTGCCGACGGGGGTGTCGGGGTCGACCGTGGCGTGCACACGGAAGTGCGCGTAGTCGCCCGAGTCGAGGGCGGCCGCAGGGTCGAGCTTGCACATCACGGCAGGCTGGGGGTCGCCTGCGGTGGCGCAGGTCCAGTCGGCTTCGACTGTGTTGGAGCCACCCACGAACTCGACCCAGAAGTCGGTGAGTTCTTTGGGGATGATGTCGGCCCACACGATACCGGTGGCCGGATCGGTACCGACGTTGGTGATCACGATGTCGTAGGTGATGCTGCCGCCGGGGGTGACCGCCTTGGGGTGGTCGTCGACGCTCAACGCCAGCGCGTTCGTCTCGTCACCTGTGACGACGGTCGTGGCGTGGTCGTGGACCACGGGCGGCAGGAGGGCTGCCTGGTCGAGCGAGGGAGCACCAGAGCCCACTGCCGGGGCGTCCGGGTTCGTCGGCGGATCGGCGACTGCGTTAGGTGCAGCGTCGGGCGTTGTTGCCGAGCCCGTCGAGCCGGACGAAGCGGTGTCGTCGGTGCTCGGCTTGGGGTCGGGCTTGGGCTCGGGCTTGGGGTCCGGCTTCGGCTCGGGCTTGGGGTCCGGCTTCGGCTTGGGCTTCGGAGCCGGAGCGTCCGAATCGGTCTTGGATGTGTCGGCGGCCTTCGGCGCCGCTGACTGTGCAGATGTCGTCGATTCGGTTGCGGTCGACGTTTCCGCTCTTGCGCTCGAGGCTCCTAAGAACCCGAGTAGGCCCACTCCTAGGGCCACGACAAGCGCGATGACAACGCGCCTTGCAATTCCGCTCATGGCGGTCAGCCTCCCGTCCATCGAGCCTGCAGACGATGCCCCTTGGCGCCGCCCTACTGAACAGGCCGAATCCATATGGCTCGACACTGTACAGGTAATCGGTCGCTCTGTCTTGCACCCCTCTAAGACTGGCCGAAATGTCGGAAAAGGTGAGAGACAGGTGCGAATCGGTCCTTCGCGACATGCAGTAGTGGGCGCGGGAGTAGCCGAAGAAGTGGGCAGCCTCTAGGGCGCGGTCCATGGCCGTTTGCTCGCTCGAGTGACACACGAAAGCAAGCACGATCACCACGTTGGGGTTCGGCGCCAACCTCGCGGTCACTCACCCGCCAGAGTCGACGGTGGAGTAGTAGTCGTCGATCCAGCCGCCGGGCTCCGTCCCCGAGGACGTCTCACCCGTTCCGCAGTCCACGCGCCCGTCATCCTCGGGGAAGTAGTGCTCGACCACCCACAAGCGGTCGTCGCCGGGGCGATCGCGAGACGGCGGCGGCGCCGATGGTAGGGAGGCCGGAACGCCCACGTACCATGCGCCGCGATGACGTTCGAGTGGGTCGACACCCAGGCCGGCTTCGATGACGTGGTGCGCGCGCTGGAGGGCGTTGATGCCTACGCGCTCGACACCGAGTTCCACCGCGAGCGGACCTACTACCCCCACTTGGCCCTGATGCAGATCGGCTGGGAGGACCGTGGTGAGGTCCAGGTGGTGCTCGTCGACACGCTGGAGGTGGATCCGCGTCCGCTCGTGTCCGCCCTCGCGAGTCCCGCCCTGTGCGTCATGCACGCTGCCGACCAGGACCTCGAGATCCTCGAGCTCAGATGTGCCAGGGTCCCCGAGCACCTCGCAGATACCCAGGTGGCAGGCCGTTTCCTGGGCTTCGGGACAGCGTCGCTCGACTCGCTGCTGCGCTCGGTTCTGAACCTCAAGCTGCCCAAGGCAGACCAGCTCACCGACTGGACACGGCGGCCGTTGAGCCGGGCTGTGCTCGAGTATGCCGCGGCCGACGTCGCCCATCTCCTCGAGCTCGACGCGATCCTCGACGCGCGCCTCGAACGTCTCGGCCGCGCCTCGTGGGCAGACGAGGAAACCGAGCTGCTCCGCACCAAGGTGCGGGCCCAGCGTGACCCGCGAACAGCGTGGTGGCGTCTGAAGGGGAGCAGGAAACTACGTGGCGGCGCCCGGGGCGTCGCGCAGGAGGTCGCGGCCTGGCGTGAGAGGACCGCCGCCGCCGAGGACCGGCCGGTGCGCTTCGTGCTCCCGGACCTCGCCCTGCTCGGGATCGCCGGCCGCCCACCCCGCACCGTGGAGGAGCTGCGTGCGGTGCGGGGCCTCGACGGGCGCCACACTCGCAAGGAGGCAGCCGCCGAGATCCTCGATGCGATCGCATGCGGCGCGGCCCTGGAACCCGAGGAACTGCTCCTGCCCCCGGTCAACGACGGCGATCGCGTCCCCAAGTCCGTCGCCTCGCTCGCGCTTGCATGGATATCGCATCAGGCCGACGAGCTCGACTTGGACCCGACACTGATCGCCACCCGCGAAGATGTGAACGCCCTCTTGGGCAGGGCGCCGGACTGCCGGTTGCGGCACGGGTGGCGCTACGAGGTGGCCGGCGCCACGGTCCTGTCGCTCGCCGCGGGCGATCTGGCGGTCGCGCCCGACGGCGACGGCGGGCTCCGTCTCGTGGCACTCCGATGAGGCGCTCGGCGCTGCCTCCAAGGGACTTGTGAACCGCGGACCTCGTCTCGTGGACTCTCCGATGAGGCGCTCGGCGCACGAACCGGGATCGAGAACTCGCGCGATGATGTGCCCATGATGTTCGACGGCTTCCTCCACCAGGTCCCCGACATCGACCCTGCCGAGACCGGAGAGTGGCTGGACAGCCTCGACGCGGTCATCGACGCTCGTGGCAAGGCGCGGGCGAGATTCATCGTTTCCCGGGTACTCGGGCGTGCTCACGAGCGCCAGGTGGGGATCCCGGCCTCGGTCTCCACTCCGTACGTGAACTCGATCTCACCCGAGGCGGAACCGTGGTTCCCCGGCGACGAGTACATCGAGCGGCGCATCCGCGCCTACATACGCTGGAACGCGGTGGCCATGGTCCTGCGCGCCAACAAGAAGGCGGACGGCATCGGCGGCCACCTCGCCACCTACGCGAGCAGTGCCGCCCTGTACGAGGTCGGTTTCAACCACTTCTTCCGGGGCAAGGACGACGGCAAGCCCCGCGACTTCGTGTATTTCCAGGGACATGCGTCCCCGGGGATCTACGCGCGAGCATTCCTCGAAGGTCGCATCGACGAGACCCAGCTCGACAACTTCCGCCAGGAGGTGGGCGGCAACGGCCTTCCGTCTTACCCGCACCCACGTCGTATGCCCGACTTCTGGGAGTTCCCGACGGTGTCGATGGGCCTCGGGCCGATCAACGCCGTCTACCACGCGCGCTTCCTGCGCTATCTGCACAACCGCGAGATCGAGGACACCTCGGGCATGCGGGTCTGGTGTTTCCTCGGTGACGGCGAAATGGACGAGCCCGAGTCCACGGCAGCGCTCTCGGTCGCCAGCCGTGAGAAGCTCGACAACCTGACGTTCGTGGTCAACTGCAACCTCCAGCGCCTCGACGGGCCGGTGCGTGGCAACGGCAAGGTCATCCAAGAGCTCGAGGCGCTGTTCCGCGGCAGTGGCTGGAACGTGCTGAAGGTCATCTGGGGTAGGGCATGGGACGACCTGCTCGCTCGCGACGCCGACGGCGTCCTGTTGAACAAGATGAACACCACGCCCGACGGCGAGTTCCAGAAGTACTCCGTAGCCGGCGGCAGATACATCCGGGATCACTTCTTCGGACCGGACCCGCGTCTGCGTGAGATGGTCGCCCACCTCTCCGACGACGAGCTCGCCGCGCTCCCGCGTGGCGGCCACGACTACCGCAAGCTGTACGCGGCGTACAAGGTTGCGACCGAACACGAGTCCCAACCGAGCGTGATCCTCGCCAAGACCGTGAAGGGATGGACACTCGGCGCCGCGGTCGAGGGGCGCAACTCGACCCACCAGATCAAGAAGATGAACCTCGAGCAGCTTCGGATCTGGCGCGACCGCCTCTACCTGCAGGAGGAGATCCCGGACGAGGCGATCGCCGACGGCCTGCCTCGCTACTACCGCCCCCCTGCGGGCACGCCCGCATACGACTACATGATGCAACGACGCCGTGAGCTCAACGGTTCATTACCCCGTCGCACCACGGTGGCACGGCGCGCGCTGCCGATGCCGTCCGACTCGTGCTTCTCCGAGCTCCGCAAGGGGTCGGGCGGCAAGTCGGTCGCGACGACGATGGCGTTCAACCGCCTGTTGCGCTCTCTCCTGCACGAACCCGGCTTCGGTCCACGCGTGGCGCCGATCGTGCCCGACGAGGGCCGCACGTTCGGGTGGGAGGCCTTCTTCCACGACATCGGCATCTACTCGCCCGATGGCCAGCTCTACGAGCCGGTCGACGCCGACCTGCTCGTCTCCTACAAGGAGCGCACCGACGGTCAGATCCTCGAGGAGGGCATCACCGAAGCCGGCGCGATGGCGACGTTCACGGCGGCTGCGACGAGCTATGCCACGACCGGTGTGGCGATGGTGCCGTTCTTTCTCTACTACTCGATGTTCGGCTACCAGCGTGTCGGTGACCTCGTGTGGGCACTGGGAGACGCGCGCGGGCGCGGCTTCATGTTGGGTGCCACGGCGGGGCGCACGACACTCCCGGGCGAGGGCCTCCAGCACAACGACGGACACAGCCACGTCCTGTTCTCGGTGGTTCCCAACTGTCGGGCCTACGACCCGGCCTTCGCGTACGAGATCGCCGCGATCGTGCGCGACGGAATCTGGCGCATGTACGGCGATCCCGGTGGAGGCGAGGACGTCTTCTACTTCCTGACCGTCTACAACGAGACGTGGGAGCAGCCCCCCCAGCCGGACTGGGCGACCGAGGAGGACATCGTCCGGGGCATGTACCAGTTCTCCGCAGCGCCGGAGGGTGCCGGTCCGGAGGCGTCGATCCTCTTCAGCGGACCTGCCCAGCGTGCGGCGCGCGAGGCGCAACTGATCCTCGCGGAGGAATTCGGTGTGCGTGCCGACCTGTGGAGTGTCACGTCCTACAAGTTGCTGCGCGAGGAAGCACTCGAGGTGGAGCGTTGGAATCGCTTGCACCCGCTGGAGCCGTCGCGGACCCCGTACGTCACCCAGCGCCTCGGCGGCGGAACCGGTCCCGTGGTGGCTGTGACCGATTACATGAAGAGCGTCGGCGACATGGTGCGACCGTGGGTACCACGTTCGTTCACATCACTGGGAACCGACGGGTTCGGTCTCTCCGACGCCCGCGGCCCGTTGCGCCGCCACTTCGAGGTTGACGCCGCGCACGTCGTGATCGCGGCACTTTCCGACCTCGCCGCCGCCGGCCATGTATCGCCCCAGACGGTCGCGCAGGCGATCGCACGATTCGGCATCGACCCTGACGCCCCCGACCCCCGTAGTTGCTGACGCCACGCGAACCCCGACGTGGGGGACCTGAAGCCCGGACGTGGGGACGTGAGGTGGGTTGCGGACCTGTTTCGTCCCCACGTCGGTCCGGGCTACGGACGTGGGGACGGAGGTGGGTTGTGGACTTGCTTGGCGTCCCCACGCTCGCGGGGTTACGGACGTGGGGACGGAGGTGGGTTGTGAATCTGTTTTGCGCCCCACGTCGGTCCGGGCTACGGACGTGGGGACGAGGTGGGCTGCGGACCCAGTTTCGCGCCCCCACGTCGGTCCGGGTGGTCCGGGTTGGGGACGTGGGGACGTGAGATGCGGAGCTAGGAGCCGAGACCGCCGAGGTGGTCGAGAGGCCAGATGCGCACGACGGCCTTGCCCACGATCGTGTCCTCGTCGACCATGAAGCCGGTGGCCGGCTGTCGGCGGAGTTGTTCCTGTGGTCCCCCATCACGAAGTACTTGCCTTCGGGCACGACGCTGGCGGCATGTTCGCGAGGCTGTCGGGCCTGTCCATGAAGACGTACGGTTCGTCGAGGGGCTCACCGGGGTTCACGTACGTGCGGCTGTCGCGAACCTCGACGGTGTCCCCGGGAAGCCCGATGACCCCTCTTGATCAGGTCGACGCCCTTGCCACTGCCGAGCCCGATTCCCTCGCGCATCGATTCGGTGACGTAACCCCAGTTCGACTGGCCTTGGTTCTCCGACCCGACGTGCTTGGGGTCGCGGAACACGATCACGTCACCGCGGCTCGGTCCACCCCCCAGTACGCCTGGCGATTCACGAGCACGCGGTCGTTGATGCCGAGCGTGTTCTCCATCGAGCCCGACGGGATGTAGAAGGGCTCCTATCAGGAAGCCCTTGACGAGGACCACGATCGCGAAGCCGGCGAGGAGCAGGAACGGCAACTCCACCCATAGAAGCCGACCGACTTCTTCGCCGGCTTGGGCCGGTCGAGCGCGGGCCACGCTCGTTCGTTCGATCCCGACCCCGGGATCGGGCGCCACGTCTCGGCGCAGCCTCACGGGTCGGTCCCGGAGGTGGGATCCGGAGCCCGCACTGTTTCGGGGTCGCCACCGACGGCTGTGGCGGCTCGCTCCTCGTTGGGCATCGTCCACGTTACTGCGCCGGAAGGCGCCTGCCTGCGCTCAGTCCTCCTGCGGGCGAACGTGAGACCGTCGCCGACTGCCAGGACGACCACGTCCATGCGCCCGTCAGCGACCGCATGATCGCTGAACGCGGCCTGCTCGGTCGTGTCGTCGGTGTTCGACGAATCGGCGACGGTCCCGCCGCGAAGGGTGTTGTCGACGAGCACGGAGCCGCCGCGCATCCGCGGACCAACTCGTCCCAGTAGCGGATGTAGCCGCCCTTGTCGGCGTCCACGAACGCGAGGTCGACGACAGCCTCGGGCGACATCGCGCGTCTCCGCCGCCGGACTCATGCGCAGGTCGATGCGGTCGGCTACACCCGCCCGTTGCCAGAACTCCCGCGCGATGGAGGTCCAGTCCTCGCTCACGTCACAGCACGTGAGGCGGCCGTCCGAGGGAGCCCGCGGGCGATCGCGAGCGCCGACATTCCCGTGAACGTGCTCCACTTCCACGGCCACGCGGGCGCCGACGGCCTGTGTGATCAGCGTCATGAACACCGCCTGCTCCGGTGCGATCTGCATGATCGACACCCCGCCGAGCTCGGCAGTTCGCCCGACGAGTTCGGTGGCGATCGGGTCGAGTGCGCTCGAGTGGTCGAGGATGTAGGCGTGGACCTCGGGCGTGAGGTGGAAGCTCTTCGGTGTCGTCGTCATGGGAGCCACCATAAACGTGGTCCGGGTTCGAGGATCTGCTTTGGGAATGAGTGGAATGCGCGAGGGTGTCCGCCTGTTCTGAGCAGGATGCACCGGACCGCCCGGTGCAGCCGTCCCACGAGGTGTCCGCCGTGGCCGAGGTCCACACCAACCGACTCCCTCTCCTGCCGATCACGGGCGGCGTGATCGTGCCTCAGATGGTCGTCAACGTCGCGGTCGAGTCGGCCGAAGCACGCGCGGCGATCGCGGCGGCATCCCGCGGAGACGGCACAGCCGTCGTCGTCCCCAAGGTCGACGGCGTCTTCGCCGCGGTCGGGACGCTCGCGAAGGTCGAGGCCGTTCCTGCCGTGGGAGAGACCCAGCTCGTCATGCTGCGCGGGCTCGAGCGGGTCATGGTCGGCGCCGGCGAGCTCGGCGACGGTGAGGCGCTCTGGGTCGGGACCACGAGCGTCGACGAGGGTTCGGCTGACCCGGCGAGGGTCGACACGCTGTCACGCGAGTACAAGGCGCTCGCGGCGGAGGTGCTCGAGGCACGGCGCATCGGCCGCATGGCCGACGTCCTCGCCGACATCGACGACCCGTCGACCCTCGCCGACACCGCCGTCTACTCGCCCGACCTCTCCCTGGAACAGAAGGTCATGGTGCTCGAGACCGTCGACGTGGCCGACCGCCTCGAGCTCGTCTGCGGGTTCCTGCGCGAGACCCTCGCCGACCTGCACCTGCGCGAGAAGGTGCGCGAGCAGGTGTCGGAGGGCATGGAGAAGCAGCAGCGCGAGTTCCTGCTACGGCGCCAGATGGACGCGATCCGCGAGGAGCTCGGCGAGGCCGACGGCGACGCCGGGGCCGAGTACCGCAGCAGGATCGCCGCGGCGGACCTACCCGAGACGGTGACCGAGGCGGCCTTGCGCGAGGTGGACCGCCTCGAGCGCATGGGCGAGTCGAACCCCGAGCACGGCTGGGTACGCACCTGGCTCGACACCGTGCTCGAGGTGCCGTGGTCGGTCCACACCGAGGACTGCCTCGACCTCGGCGCCGCGCGCGAGGTCCTGGACGCCGACCACTACGGCCTCGACGACGTCAAGGACCGCATCGGCGAGTTCCTCGGCGTCCGCAAGCTGCGTGCCGAACGTGGTCTCGGCGACGACGACGGCGACGGGAACCGGCGGCGCGGTTCGGGTGCGATCCTCGCGCTCGTGGGCCCGCCGGGTGTCGGCAAGACGAGCCTGGGCGAGTCGGTCGCGCGTGCGCTCGGCCGCGAGTTCGTGCGCGTCGCCCTCGGTGGCGTCCGCGACGAGGCCGAGATCCGCGGCCACCGGCGGACCTACGTCGGCGCGCAGCCCGGCCGCATCGTACGGGCACTGCGCGAAGCGGGGACGATGAACCCGGTGTTCCTCCTCGACGAGGTCGACAAGGTCGCGTCGGACTGGCGCGGCGACCCGAGCGCGGCGCTGCTCGAGGTGCTCGACCCCGCCCAGAACCACACGTTCAGGGACCACTACCTCGAGCTCGACCTCGACCTGTCCGAGGTCCTGTTCATCGCGACCGCGAACGTGCTCGAGACCATCCCCGAACCGCTGCTGAACCGCATGGAGGTCATCCGTCTCGACGGCTACAGCGACGACGAGAAGCAGGCGATCGCGAGAACGCACCTGCTTCCGCGGCAGGAGAGCCTCGCCGGCCTCGTGCCGGGCGAGCTCGAGGTCACCGACGCTGCCCTTGCCGAGGTCGTGAGCCGCTACACCCAGGAGGCCGGGGTCCGGACTCTGGAGCGGCGCCTGGGAACCATCGCGCGCAAGACCGCGACCCGCATCGCCACGAGCAACGAAGCGAGCGACACGTCGATGCCCATCGTCGTCGACCACGACGACGTCCGCGAGTACCTGGGCCGGCCCAAGGTGCACCACGAGGTCGCCGAACGTGAGCCGACTCCCGGTGTCGTCACCGGGCTCGCGGTCACCGGCGCCGGCGGAGACGTCCTCTTCGTCGAGGCGACGGTGATGGACGGCGAGGCAGGCCTCACCCTCACCGGCCAGCTCGGCGACGTCATGAAGGAGTCCGCCACGATCGCGCTGAGCTACGTGCGTGCGCACGCAGCCGAGCTCGGCATCGGCCCCGACGCGCTCGCGAACCGCCACGTGCACCTGCACGTGCCCGCAGGCGCCGTGCCCAAGGACGGGCCGTCGGCAGGCATCACGATGGTGTCCGCCCTCGTGTCGCTGCTCACCTCGACACCTGCGGACCCGACGGTGGCGATGACCGGCGAGGTCAACCTCCAGGGCCAGGTCCTACCCATCGGCGGTGTCAAGCAGAAGCTGCTCGCCGCGCACCGCGCCGGGATCAGGACCGTGGTGCTGAGCCGGCGCAACGAGGACGACCTCGAGGACGTCCCCGATCACGTGCTCGACGAGCTCGACGTCCGCACGGTCGACCATGTCGACGCGGTACTCGATGCGGTTCTCGTGCGACCGACGCCGGGGGCGGCGCCGACGGGCGGCTGATACCTTGGCCGCGCATGGCGGCGCCAAACGTCAAGATCCGCGGCGACGGGCGTGTCGACCTCACGTGGGCCGACGTGACCGTCGCCGTCGAGGGCCTCGGTCCGCAGGTGACCTACCGCAGCAACGCGACGGCGGTCACCTGGCGGCCGCGCCGCCTCGCGCGCGAGGGCGACACGACGACGGCGACCCGCGGTGGCCTCGTCCTGACGCTCAAGGGAGAGGCCCGCGGCGACGCCGTCGTGCTCTCCGCCGTGGTCCGCAACGACCGCCCCGACAGCGTTCGGCTCGACGCGCTGGCGCCGCTCGCGTCGGCCCCGACGGCGCCGTCGTGGTCGGCCCGCGAGTCGCGGACTGGTCTGTGTACCGCAACGGGTTCCAGTCCTGGAGCGGAACCGGCACCCTGCGGCGGGGTGATCGCGACCACGAGCCGCCGATCGGGCTCCTGTCGATGACCACCGTCAACGCGGCACACCCCGCCCCGCGCCGGCGTGGGGCCTACCGGTCGGAGCTCGTCACGGCGATCTCGTCGGGGACCGAGGGGCCCGCGTTGTGCGCGGGCTTCCTCGACGAGGCTGCCATGTTCGGCGGCTTCGACATCGACTGCGGCCGCACACTCGTGGGCGCCTGCGACCTCGACGGCATCGAGCTCGGACCCGGCGAGGAGATCGAGTCCGCGCCGCTCCTGCTCTCGGCCGGACGCGACGGCACTGCGCTGCTCGAGGCCTGGGCCGCCCAGCTCGGCGAGAACATGCACGCGCGGGTCCCGGCACGGGCACCGACGGGCTGGTGCAGTTGGTACTACTACTTCACCAAGGTCGACGAGGACGCCGTCGTCGACAACCTCGACGCGCTCGCGCGGCTCAAGGCCGACGTGCCCTGCGACTACGTGATGGTCGACGACGGCCACCAGAGCGACATCGGCGACTGGCTCGACACGAACTCCAAGTTCCCCTCGGGCATGGCCGCTCTCGCCGGACGCATCCGCGACGCCGGCTTCGATGCCGGCATCTGGACCGCGCCGTTCCTCGCCGGTGCGCGCTCGCGCCTCTTCCGCGAGCACCCGAACTGGTTCGTGCGCACCGACAGAGGCAAGGCCCGCGTCGGGATCGTCAACCCGGCCTGGGGCACCCCCGGCACGTGCTACGCCCTCGACACCACCCATCCCGACGCCCTCGCCTGGCTCGAGTCGGTCGCCGCGACGCTGGTGCACGAGTGGGGCTATCACATCCTCAAGCTCGACTTCCTCTACGCGGCGGCGTTGCCGGGCCAACGCCACGACACCCGCGCCACCCGCGCCGAAGCGCTACGGCGCGGCCTGGAAGCGGTGCGGAGCGGGGCGGGCGAGGACGCGTTCCTGCTCGGGTGCGGGTGCCCGCTCGGGCCTGCGGTCGGGATCGTCGACGCGATGCGCATCGGAGCCGACGTCGCCCCCTACTGGACCAACGCCGCGCTGCGGAGCAGGTGGGGCGGCGGCGACCGCCATGGTCCGGCGAGCAAGAACGCGGTGCGCAACACCCTCACGCGGGCGTTCATGCACCGTCGGCTCTGGCTCAACGACCCGGACTGCTTGATGGTGCGCACCGACCGGACACGGCTCACCGAAGCCGAGGTCCGTACCCTCGCCGGTGTCTTCGGCGTCACAGACGGGATGCTCGTCCTCAGCGATCGGGTCGACACGATCCCGACCGACCGGCTCCGCCTGCTCAGGCGCGCGCACGATCTCCTCGGGGGTGAGGCACGGGTCGTCGACCTCTTCGGGGCCGACATGCCCGAGACCGTCGTCGCCGCGCGTGGGCGTGACATCCTCGTCGCGGTGGCGAACCTCACCGACGCGCCCAGAGCGCGCAGCCTCGACGTCGGCCGCTTCGGCGTCCCGGACGGACCGGCCGACGAGGTGCTCTGCGGCGGAACCGTCACGGTCGCCGGGGGTCGGGTCGACCTCGGCGAGCTCGGCCCCCACGACTGCCGCGTCATCTCGGCACGCAAGGCTCCCCTGATGCGCGGACAAGCGTGACCGGGTTCGGAAGTGACGGGCGCGCCGATCACAGAGCAGCGTCGAGCCAGGCGCGGTTCCAGAGAGTCTCGTAGCCTGCCTCGGAGAGGGCGCGGGAGAGGCGGTCGGCGGGGTTGACGTCGGAGCCGGGGAGCCGCGCACCCGACTCGTCGAGGAGCATCCGGGCTACACGTGCGACGAGCGGGTAGCCGCAGTTGGCAGGGTCGTCGACGTCGACGATCGCGGTCATCGGCGCGTGGTGGGCGGCGTTGGTGGAGTCGAACGGGCGCACGTTGCTGGCCGCGAAGCGGACTACGGCGACCGCGAGGGCATCGTCCCCGAAGCGGCGGCGCAGGAGCAGCAGGGGTGAGGGTCGCCCCGGGGCCGGCTCCGGTGGCGGTAGGAAGTCCGGCCAGGACGCCACCGTCCAGCCCGGCGGCAACCCGATCGCGGCGCTCACGGTCGAGAACGACGGGCCGTCCGTCCACGACACGCAGGCGGGCTCCTCGTCACCCGAGGCCTCGAAGTCGTCGGCGGGCAGAGCCCGTGCCAGATCGGCGAGCACCGCAGCGCGCAGCTCCGACCACGGTCGCTTGCGGGTGATGCGCATGGCCCCATTGTGGCGATCGGCGCCCGGGTCCGGGGAAGTCCGCCCCCGCGTCGATATTCTCGCGTCACCGTGTCGGCACGTAGGCCGCCGCGGCAGTCGACAGGTAGCCGAGGAGCAGATGCCACCCGCCAAGGACCGGCCCGCGTCCTACACCGAGTCCGACATTCGCGTCCTCGAGGGGCTCGAGGCCGTGCGCGAGCGCCCCGGGATGTACATCGGCTCCACCGGCGTCGACGGGCTCCACCACCTCGTCTACGAGATCGTCGACAACAGCGTCGACGAGGCGCTCGCCGGCTACGCCACCCGCATCGAGGTCGAGCTCTACCCGGACGCGTCGGTCCTGGTCTCCGACAACGGTCGCGGGATCCCGGTGGGCGAGAACGCCCAGTACAAGGGCATGTCGACCGTCGAGGTCGTCCTGACCAAGCTCCACGCTGGCGGCAAGTTCGGCGGCGGCGGCTACCACGTATCCGGCGGACTCCACGGTGTGGGCATCTCCGTCGTCAACGCCCTTTCGGAGTGGCTCAACGTCGAGGTCCGCCGCGACGGTTTCGAGTGGCACCAGGCGTTCAAGGACGGCGGCAAGCCGGTCGGGCTGCTCGAGAAGGGGTCGCGGACCAAGAGCACCGGCGCCGTCGTGCACTTCCGGCCCGACGACGCGATCTTCGAGACCACCGAGATCAGCCGCAAGACCCTTGCCGAGCGCTTCCGCGAGACCTCGTTCCTCGTGCCGAACCTCCAGATCGTCTTCCGCGACTTCCGGGAGGAGGACCCCGACGGGAACCCCTGGGAGGAGACCTACTCCGCCAAGAACGGGATGGTGGACTTCGTCGCGCTGTTGAACGCGAACCGCAAGCCGATCCACCGCCACGTGATCCTGTGCTCGTCGACGCGCGCCGGCGACGACGGGGCGAGCATGAGCGTCGAGGTCGCGGCGCAGTGGAACGAGACCTTCAACGACTCGGTGCACAGCTTCGTGAACGTGGTCAACACCAAACACGGCGGCACCCACGAGGAGGGATTCCGCACGGGCCTGACGACGTCGATGAACAAGGCCGCCCGCAAGTACGGCGTGCTCAAGGACTCCGACGAGAACTTCTCCGGCGACGACTTCCGCGAGGGCCTGACCGCGGTCGTCTCGGTGATGCTCTCCAACCCCCAGTTCGAGGGTCAGACCAAGGCCAAGCTCGGCAACACCGAGGTCAAGGGCTTCGTTCGCAGCGCCGTGACCGAGGGGCTCGGGGCGTGGCTCGACGCCCATCCTGCCGAGACCAAGGCGATCCTGAAGAAGGTCAAGGACGCGTCGCAGGCGCGCAAGGCGGCCAAGAAGGCCCGCGACCTCGCGCGGCGCAAGTCGGTGCTCGATTCCGCCGACGCGGGGCTGCCGGGCAAGCTCGTCGACTGCCAGAGCCCCGACCGGACGACCACGGAGCTGTTCCTCGTGGAGGGCGATTCGGCGGGCGGGTCCGCCGTCAACGCGCGTGACCGCAACACCCAGGCGATCCTGCCGCTGCGCGGCAAGCCCCTCAACGTCGAGCGCACGTCGGTGGCCAAGGCGCTCGAGAACACCGAGATCGCCGCGATCGCGGCTGCGCTGGGCTGTGGGATCGGCTCCGAGATCGACCTCGCGGACATGCGCTACGGCCGCATCGTCGTGCTCAGCGACGCCGACGTCGACGGCAGCCACATCCGTACGCTGCTGCTCACGGTGTTCATGCGGTTCTTCAGGCCGCTGCTCGACGAGGGTCACGTGTACGTGGCGCAGCCGCCGCTGTACCAGGTGCGCTTCGGCGCCGAGAAGGTCTACGCCCGCGACGACGCCGAGCTCGACGCGGTTGTGGCAGGGCACAAGGGCAACGCAAAGGCGGTGGTGAGCCGCTTCAAGGGTCTCGGCGAGATGAGCAGCGAGCAGCTCTGGGAGTCGACGATGAACCCCGCCACCCGCTCGCTGGTGCGCATCACCGTCGAGGAGGCCGCCCTCGCCGACGAGGTCGTGTCCAAGCTCATGGGCGCATCCGTCGAGGCGCGCAAGGACTGGATCTCCGCGAACGCAGGCGACGTCCGCTTCCTCGACATCTGATCGCGAGGTGCGGAGGGCGCCGGGCTAGGGTCCCTGGCCGCCGCCTGACACCGGAGATCTCCGTATGTTCTCACTGACCAAGGTCCTGACTTTCTTCCACGTCCTCTGCGCGATCGTCGGCTTCGGCTGGGTGCTCCTGGTGGGGATCCAGTTCAAGCGGGCGGGCGAGCTCAAGGGGAGCGAGGGGGCCGAGCTGTACGGCACCGCGCACAAGATCACGAAGGTCGCCACGATCTTCATCTACCTCACCGGGGCGTTCGGCCTCGCCGCGGCCCTCACCATGGACGGGGATCCGTTCAAGCAGATGTGGCTCAGCATCTCGATGGCCGTCTACATCGTGGCCCTCGTGCTCAGCCTCGCCGTGATGCAGCCCGCCGCGCGCAAGCTCACGCGCTTGTACCCCGAGGCTCTGGAGTCCGGCAACGCCGCGATCACTGCCGAGATCGACGCCACCAACAAGCGCACGGCGGCGGTGTCGGGCATCCTCGACCTGCTCTTCGTGGTCATGTTGTTCCTCATGATCTTCAAGTGGCCGAACTGAGGTCGGCGTGACCGAGGTCCGCGGCGACGTCCACCCCGACTTCTCCGCCGCAGCCGACCTGCTCGCCGGCTTCGTCGAGACGGACGGTGTCGGAGGCGGGGCCGTCGCCGCGTACCACCGCGGCCACAAGGTCGTCGACGTGTGGGCCGGCGACGCGGCCCCCGGCCGGTCCTGGGCCGCGGACACGATCGCGATGTCGTTCAGCACGACCAAGGGCGTCACCGCGACGGCGCTGCACATGTGCGTCGACCGCGGCCTGCTCGACTACGACGACCGCGTCGCCGCGCACTGGCCCGAGTTCGGCTGCAACGGCAAGGAGGACATCACCGTCCGCCAGGTCCTGTGCCACGAGGCGGGCCTCTACCCGGTGCGGCCCCTGATCGACCACGCACTGTCGATGAACGACTGGGACGAGATGGTGCGCGTCCTGCAGGAGGCGAGGCCCGTCGTCGAGCCCGGAACCGCGAACGGCTACCACGGTCTCACGTACGGGTGGCTCGTCGGCGAACTCGTGCGGCGCACGAGCGGCAAGGACCTCGGCACCTTCGTGCGCACCGAGATCGCCGGGCCGCTCGGCCTCGACGGGCTCTACATCGGGGTCCCCGAGTCGGAGCTCGGCCGTGTCGCGACGCTGATCCCAGGAGAGGACGTCGCTCGGGGGGCCGCCCGAGGGGCGTCCGGCCTCGCGGGTGCCGGTGGGCCGATGGCGAAGATGGCCGCCGCGATGGGCCTCGAGATCGACCCGAAGCGCATCGTGGACGCGCTCTTGCCGTCGGGCATGAACGAGTGGATCGAGCATCCCGAGACCGTCAAGGCGCAGGTGCCCGCCGCCAACGGCTGCTTCACGGCGCGCTCGCTCGCCACGATGTACGCGGCGCTGGCCGCGGGAGGCCGACTCGGCGACGTGGAGCTCCTGTCGGCGGAGACGCTCGCCCGCGCCACCGAGGTGCAGAACACCCGCCCCGACCTCGTGATCGTGATGCCGATGTCGTGGCGCCTCGGATACCACATGGCGTTCACGAGCGAGGGGATCCCGCCCAAGGCGTTCGGCCACTACGGTTTCGGCGGGTCCGGAGCGTGGGCCGACCCCGACCACGACGTCAGCGTCGCGTTCACGTGCAACCGCCTCGGTGGCACCGCAGTCGGGGACCTGCGCATGGCCGAGATCGGCGCCGCCGTCTGGAGGGCCGCCCAAGCCCGCTGAGCCACCCCGGGTTCGTCGGGGGCCGTCCGCAAACGCGGGCGGTTTGGCCCGTGTGCGGGACGGGTTGCCCGCGTTTGGGAGGGGGCCGTCCGCAAGCGCGGGCGGTTTGGCCCGTGTGCGGGTCGGGTTGCCCGCGTTTGGGAGGGGGCCGTGCCGCAAACGCGGGCGGTTTGGCCCGTGTGCGGGACGGGTCGCCCGCGTTTGGGAGGGGGCTCGGGGGGGCTCGGGGGGGTTACATCCCGCCGAACCACAGCGTCCAACGCGACAGTGCGACGTAGCCGAGACGCTCGTAGACGCCGCGGCCGAGATCGCTGGCGATGAGGACCGCGGGCAGGTCCGGGTCGGCCGTCGTCGCGGCCCACGTGAGGGCGGCGCCGACGCCCTGGCCACGCGATGCGGGTGCGGTCGAGACCATCTCGACCTGGTTGACACCCTCGTCGACCCACGACGCCGCCGTGGCGACGACCTCAGCGCCGGAACGCCCGAGCCAGAGCCGCCACCCGAACGCGTCGACCCGTGCGTCGGAGTAGGTGGCGATCGTCTCGGGAGCCACCCCGTGCATCGGGTAGAAGGCGGCGCAAGCCCGCCAGAAGTCGGCGTGGTCGGCGTCGTCTCGGACCGCGACCACGTCGAGACCGCCGCGCGGCGGTGGTGCTTCACCTCCGGCGGGGCGGTACATGAACGGCGGGTGCCCGCACAGCGTGAGCCCACGTGCACGCAGGTCCGGGGTCGGGAACGGGCTCATCACCACGTAGGGCATCCCGCCGCGGGCGGCGTAGAACGTCCGGATCCGGTGAACGGTGTCGTCCCAGTCCGGCGGCGGCGCCGTCAGGACGCAGAAGTTGCAGAAGGGGTTCGCCATCGCGGAGTCGCACGCGATGAAGTCGTCCCAACCGCACACCCTGAACCCCATCGCCTCGCCGTGTCGCTCGACACGGTTCGCGAGGTTTCGGACGGCAGCGAGCAGGATCGAGTCGTCCGACGCGATGGCGGACTCCCATCCTGTCGCCAGGGTCTCGGTCACGGGTTCGACGGCAGTACCCATCGCGGACTCCTCGGCGTGTCTACGAAGCACCAACCGGCGGCTGGTGATGCTCGCGCCACGGTAGCGCCCCGCCGCCGAATCGTCACGGGCGCGTCGTATCCTGCGTGCCGGTCCGACCCCGCCCTTCCTCGACTCGACGGAGGTCCCGATGGCACGCCGCAAGGCAGCGCCCGCACAGCCCGAACTCCTCGACGCACCGATTGCCGAGCGCGAGTTCACACGCGAGATGGAGGACTCCTACCTGGAGTACTCGATGTCGGTCATCGTCTCGCGCGCCCTGCCGGACGTGCGTGACGGGCTCAAGCCGGTCCAGCGCCGGATCCTGTGGGGGATGCGCACTTCGGGGGTGCGCGCCGACGGGCCGTTCCGCAAGTGCGCCAAGGTCGTCGGCGAGGTCATGGGGTCCTACCACCCCCACGGCGACCAGTCGATCTACGACGCCCTCGTGCGCATGGGCCAGCCGTGGTCGATGTACGTGGCCCTCGTAGACGCGCAGGGCAACTTCGGCTCGCCCGGCTTCCCCCCCGCGGCGATGCGCTACACCGAGTGCCGCATGTCGGAGACCGCCGCCGCGATGCTCGCCGACATCGACGAGGACACCGTCGACTTCGCGCCCAACTACGACGGCGAGGCGACCGAGCCGGTGGTCCTGCCGGCGGCGTTCCCGAACCTGTTGGTCAACGGTGCCGCCGGGATCGCGGTCGGGATGGCGACGAGCGTGCCCACCCACAACCCCCTCGAGGTGATCGACGCCGCGCTGGTCGTGCTCGACCGCCCGAACGCACGCCTCGACACGATCATGCAGAAGCTGCCCGGCCCGGACTTCACGAGCGGTTGCGACGTGCTCGACACCGCCGAGGACGGCGTGCGGGCCGCCTACGAGAGCGGCAGCGGCCGTGTCTCGGTGCGCGCCAAGGTCGAGATCGAGCCGCACACGCGTGGCGCGACCAAGCTCGTGTTCCGCAACCTCCCGCCCGGCCTCAGCGTGTCCGCTGTCTGCGACCAGGTCGTCGACGCCGTCAAGAAGGGCCGGCTGCAGTCGGTCTCCAACGTCGTCGACGCGTCGGACAAGTCCGGCCAGGAGCTGCAGGTACTCGTCAAGAAGGGCCATTCCGCCCAGGGGACCGTCGCCGAGCTGTTCAAGCGCACCAAGCTCGAGGACACGGTCACGTTCAACATGCGTGCCCTCGTCGACGGCGTCCCGCGGATCCTCGGCGTCGCGGCGATCCTCGGCGCATTCTGCGACCACCGCATGGAGGTCGTCCTGCGGCGCTCGCGGTTCCGCAAGGCCAAGGCCGAGGCGCGCAGGCACATCGTCGCGGCGCTGATCAAGGCGCTCGACCGTATCGACGAGGTCATCGCCGCGATCCGGGCCTCCAAGGACGCGGCGACCGCCAAGATCGCCCTCTGCGAGCTGCTCGACATCGACGCCGAGCAGGCCCAGGCGATCGTCGACATGCCGCTGCGCCGTCTCACCTCGCTCGAGACCAAGGCGCTGCGCGACGAGCTCGCCGAGCTCGAGGTCGCCATCGCCGAGCTGAGTGCGATCATCGAGGACGAGGACGTGCGCCGCAAGGTCGTGCGCGACGAGCTGCGCGAGCTGCGCAAGGCGTACAAGCACGAGGTGCGCCGCAGCAGGCTCCTGGGGGCGGCGGCGACTCCGGCGGGGGCCGACGACGAGGCCGAGGTGACTGCCGACATCGAGGGCGGGGTCGTCGTGCAGGTGAGGGTCCTGCGGGGCGGCTGGGTCGAGGTCACCCCGCCCGAGGGCAGGCGCCGCACGTGGAAAGAGGGCGACAGTCTGCGGGCGCCGCTGCTCGACGTCGACCTGGCGTCGAGTGGCCGGATCGGGATCGTGACCGACGACGGGCGCGCCTGGGTCGTGAGCCTCATGGACCTGCCTCACGGCCAGCGGGTCGCGATCGCCGACGTGTCCGACGCGAGCCGGGCCTCGGAGGTCGTGTGGGCTTTCGCACTCGACACCGACGGGGCGCCCGTCGCCCCGGCCGAGGTCCTGGTCGCCACGTCCCACGGTCGTGCCAAGCGCATCCCCGCGAGCGAGTGTGTGGCGTCCACCCGCGCCGGGGTCGTCGTCGCCAAGCTCGAGGACGGCGCCCGGCTCGCGTCGGTCGTCGGTGTCGGGGCCGCAGCCGACGAGGTCGTCTTCGTCACCTCCACCGGGAGCGCGCTGCGGATCCCCGCGGGTGAGGTCCCGGTCCAGGGGCGTGCTGCCGCGGGGGTGCGTGCCGTGAAGGTTCCCGAGGGCGCGACGGTGGTCGCCTGCACGGCGGGCCGGGAGGGTGGTCTCGTGTACGTCGCCAACGCCTCGGGCTGGGTCAAGGCGGTCGCGGCCGAGGAGATCCCGGCGCACCGCCGCGGCGGCAAGGGCGTCCAGATCGCCAAGGTCACCCCGGCGCGGGGTGCGGTGGTGGCTGCCTTGGCGTGCCGGGTCAACGAAGCGGTCTTCGTCGTCGACGACGCCAACAAGACCCACGAGACCAAGGCGACGTCGTCGTCACGCCTCGGCCCGGGCAAGCACGTCACCGAGACCATCACGGCTGCCTTCGTGCTCCTGTCCGACAAGGCTTGGGCCTGAGGGCCCGAGGCGGGCCAGGCTCAGGGTTCGGGGCTCGCGCCCGCGTCGCGTGCTTCCGCGAGGCGCTCGACGCGTTCGCGGATCGTTGCGGCACCGATTCGTTCCGCCACGGCAGCGAACGCGGGTCGCGGCCCGCGCCACCCGAGCGAGTCGACGCCCGTGAGTACCGGGGGATCGCGACGCAACGTGGCGAGGTCGCGGAACAACAGGGCGAGTTCGCGTTCCTCGGCCAGGACGGCGGCGAGCCTCGTGGCCCCGCGCACGGCCACGTCCCAGGCGCGTTCATCCACGGGGATGTCCTCGAGGTGGCCGTAGCGGTCGAGGACGGTGGCCGCGGACTTCTTGCCCCAGCCTGCCAGCCCGGGGAATCCGTCGGCGCTGTCGCCGACGAGCGCGAGCCAGTCGGGGATGGACTCGGGCGTAACGCCGAACTTCGCGTGCACCGCGTCGGCGTCGTAGACGACGTCCTGGCGGCGGTCCCACTGGACCACACGTGTGCCGTCCACGCACTGGCTCAGATCCTTGTCCGGCGTGCAGATCACGACTCGCTCCACGCGGGGATCCGCGGCGCAGACCGCGGCGGCGCTGGCCAGTGCGTCGTCGGCCTCGTGTTCGACCATCGCCCACACCACGACGCCCATCGCGTCGAGCGCCGCCTCGAGCGGCCCGAACTGCGCCAGGAGCTCGGGGTCGACCCCTGCGCCGGTCTTGTAGCCGGGCCACATCTCGTTGCGGAACGACTCGATCACGTGGTCGGTGGCCACACCTACGTGCGTGGCGCCGTCTTCGATGAGGCCGGTCAGGCTGGCGAGAACACCGCGCAGCGCGCCGACTTCGTCACCGTCCTCGCTGCGATGGCTCGGGAGCGCGAAGTAGTACCGGAAGAGCTCGTACGTGCCGTCGACGAGGTGAACGTGCATGCGCCAGACAACGTAGTGGCGATCGCTACCGTGCCGCCCTGGTCCGGGTGCGTGTGATCAGCCCGGCTTCGGATAGCGGATCGCCGGGCGCCGGCATCAGGCCGAGCGGACCGTGTGACGTTCCAACAGTGCCAGGATGCGGTCGTTCTGGACGTAGATGCGCTCGTTCTGGGACAGGATGCGATCGTTCTGGGAGCGGATCGTCTTCAACTCCGACATGACCCGCGCCGCCGGGACCGAAGTCCGCACCCAGTCGGTGAGGCGCCGGGCGATACCGCCGCGGACCCCGCGGCCGCCCCCGAAGCGCAGCGCGCGGCCGACCCGGAAACCGACCACGACGGCAGATGCGAGCAGGGACAGGAGGACGACGCGCTTGATCCACTTCATGGCGGGTGAAGGTACACCGTCGCGGCGAGGCATGTACCGGGTGGGTCCCGGCCGGATCTCGACCCCACGGGCCTACGTCGAACGCCGTGGCCCGATCGTGCAACTTGACGATTCCGGCACCCTCCGACGGCGCATACACTGCTCGGAGACGAAGGCGAGTCGAATCGCGTGTAACCGCGAATCGATCCCGTCGTCTGACCGATAGGGAAGGAGGAGGTGAGCAATGGCAGCGACGATGACCGAGCGGTACCTGGTGGTGGCCGACGAGGCGCACAAGGACATCGTGATCGGGAGCTACGCCACGGTGGATGCGGCCCGCGAAGCGGTAGCGGCGTACAACCGCACTGCTGCGGATCCGTTCTGCTGGATCGAGATGAGCTTCCACACCGGCGCCTGAGTTCGGGTGCACCCGGCCACACCAGGGGTGGCCGGGAGGTGGCAACAGGACAGGAACGAGCGCCCTCGGGGCGCTTTTTTCTTGCCTGCGGGCGGGTACTCGACGTGTCGCTACATTGGCGTTCATGTTCGAAGTCCCCGAGACCCGCTTCGAGGAGCTCGTGTCGGAGGCGCTCGACGAGATCCCCGACGCCCTCGCCGCACGCATGGACAACGTCGCCGTCTTCGTCGAGGACGAACCCGCCCCCGAACAGGCGCCACCCGACGGCGACCTCCTGCTCGGCTTGTACGAAGGCGTCAGCCTCACCCACCGCGGTCCGTTGTCCTACGACGGTGTCATGCCCGATCGCATCACGATCTACCGGCTACCGATCTGCCAGATCTCACGCACGGAGGAACAGGTGCGCCGCCAGGTCCTCGAGACCGTGGTCCACGAGGTCGGCCACCACTTCGGCCTCGACGACGACGACCTCCACGAGCTCGGTTGGGGCTGAGCGCACCACTCGCGATGGCGAGCCCTAACGCCAGCCGGTCCATTCCAGGCGGGGCCGTCCGGTCGCCGGAGCGAGAGCCCCGAGGATGCGCCCTGCCGCCGCCGCGGGCCGCAACGGGGCGGGAAGGAAGTCGCCGGGGAGGCGGAACGTGAAGGGCCGCGTTGCGAAGCCGCAGAGGTCCGTGAGGCGCTCGAGGGCGACGTCCTCGTTGCCGACGTGGTCGACGAGGCCGACCTCGCTGGCGCGTTCGGCCGTGAAGACCTCACCCGTGGCGAGCTCGCGCACCGCCTCGACCGACATGCCGCGCGCTCCGGCGACGGTCTGTACGAAGCGGTCCGCGATGGCGGCGAGGAGCTCGTCCTCCTTCGCGGTGTCGGCTTCGGTGCGGGCGCGGAACGGTGAGCCGAGGTCCTTGAACGGTCCCGTCTTCGAGACGTCGACGCTCACGCCGACGCGCTCGAGCAAGCCGCTCACGTTGGGGCGCAGGAGGATCGCGCCGATCGAGCCGACGAGGGCCCACGGCCTGGCGACGATCTCGTGAGCGGCGCACGCGACCAGGTACCCCCCGGACGCGCCGACGGAACGGATCTCGGCGACGACCGGCATGCGTGTGGCGACGCGCTCGACTGCTTCGCGCATCTCGTCGGAGCTGACAGCGTCGCCGCCGGGGGAGTCGACGTGCAGGAGGATCCCCGCGACGTTGGGCAGGTGCGACGCAGCCTCCAGACGGCCGGCGAAGGCTCGGCGTCCGGCTTCGGAGCCGATCCTTCCGCGCAGGAAGACGCGGGCGACGTTCGGCATCAGCGCAGCGGGGACGATCCGGCTCCGCAGGGGCGCCTGCGGGACGGGTCCGGGGTCGCGTTCCATCGCTCCCAGGCTAGGGCAGAACCCGCGCGGCTCGGCAGGCGGGGTCGCCTCGCCTTCTCGTCCCCCGCGACGGGCCGGTACGGTTTGACGCGTGACCGAGACCGCACCGCCACCCGGCACCGATGCCGCCACCAGCCCCGCCGCCGGGCGCCGGGACAAGGCCGAGCGCAACCCGACCGAGGAGTTCCTCAACGTCATCGGGTACGTGCTCGGGATCTCCTACCCCCTCTTCGGCGTGTCGGTCCTCGCCCGCGGGATCGTCCAGACGTGGTTCCACTACAGGCCGGAGAACGCAGCCTGGCTCGACCTCGTGTGCGCGGTGATCTACTTCGCGGCCGCGGTCGGGTTCTTCCTCCGGTCACGCTGGGCGTGGAAGCTCTCGGTCGTGGCGCTGTCGCTCGAGATCGGGTTCTGCCTCGTCGTCGGCACCCTGAGCATCTTCGGCCTCGTCGGCACCAACGTCTGGACCCTCTACGGGATCCAGTACGGGTTCATCCCGACGATCCAGCCGATCCTCGGCCTGTTGTGGCTGCGCCGCACACGGACCCGGATCGACTACGGCCTGATCGAACCCGGGCCGGAGGCCGAGCCGGAGCCGGAACCGGCAGCCGGTTCCTGAAGCAGGTCCGCCATCAGGTCGAGTTCGCGCCGCACCTGGCGGAGCCCCGTGGGGACGACGAAGAAGCGGTCGACGAGGGGGCGCAGGGGCCCGCAGCGGCTGTCGACCTCGGTGATGAAGGTCAGCAGCGTGCCGTCGGGGCAGGCGTCGATGCGGCACTCCTCGACGGCGGGCATCAACGTGTCCAGCTCGCAGACGAGGCGGTGCGGAGGTTCCTCTGCCGTCACGCGCAGCGTCACGGGCAGGCGCGCGGGTCCGATGCGCAGCCGGAAGGCGTAGGTGCGCTCGTCCACGGTGACGAGGTCGGCGACGTCGGGGTTGTACCGCGGCAGGTTCGTGAAGTCGCGCCGGAACGCGTACGCGACTGCCGGCGTGCAACCGATCACGCGTCGTTCTCGGTAGCGGGCCACGCGAGAGACGCTACCCCCGTTAGCATCGCCCCGATGGACGACCTCGTCACGATCGAGCGCGACGGTCACGTCGCCACGCTGACCATGAACCGCCCCGAGGTGCGCAACGCCCAGAACTCGGCTCTCATCGACGCCCTCGACGCGGCGTTCGCCGGATGCGGTTCGGACGACTCGGTCCACGTCGTGGTCCTCGCGGGCGCCGGACCGTCGTTCTCCTCGGGCCACGACCTGAAGGAGCTCGGTCCCGACGCCGCCGCGGACGACCTGCGCCGCCTGCGCGGGACGCCCGAGGGGCGCCTGCGCCACGAGCAGGCGATGTACTTCGAGCGCTGCATGACGATCCACGACTTCCCCAAGCCGACGATCGCCCGCGTGCAGGGCGCCTGCATCGCGGCGGGGCTGATGCTCGCCTGCATGTGCGACCTGATCGTCGCCGCCGACGATGCCGTGTTCCAGAACCCGGTGCTGCGCATGACCGGCGCCGGTGTCGAGCTCCTCGTCGAGCCGTGGGAGTTGGGGGCGCGCAAGGCCAAGGAGTTCCTGTTCACGGGAGACCGTATCGACGCGGCAGAGGCGTGGCGACTCGGGATGGTGAACCGCGTGGTGGCCCGCGACGACCTCGAGGCCGAGACGATGGCTCTCGCGCAGCGGATCGCGGCGCTGCCGCCGGTGACGGTAGCGCTCGTCAAGAAGTCGGTGAACAAGACCTTCGACCTGATGGGCAAGCGAGACGCGTTCGACTTCCACTTCATGCTGCACCAGTTCGCGCACGGCACGGCAACGTCCCAGGAGGCGCTCGCCGAACGACGCGAGAAGGCGTCGGTGCGCGACATCGTCGCCGATCGCGACCGTGACTTCTGACCCCGACTCCCGGGGACCGCTCGCCGGCATCCGCGTGGTAGACGTCGGCACCCGCATCGGGGCGCCGTTCGCAGCCACGGTCCTGGGCGAGTTCGGCGCCGACGTGATCAAGGTCGAGGATCCTCGCGGCGGCGACTTCCTGCGCCACGTCGGCCCCTTCGCCGGTGGAGAGGGCGGTGATGGCGGCTACTCGCTGTTCTGGGCGACCGAGGGCCGCACGAAGCGGTCGGTGACCCTCGACCTGCGCGTTTCGGAGGGCCAGGCCGTGTTCCGTCGCCTCGCGGCGGTGGCCGACGTCGTAGTCGAGAACTTCAGGCCGGGAACGATGGAGGCGTGGGGCCTCGGGCCCGCCGACCTCGAGGCGGTCAACGCCGGTCTCGTGTACAGCCGCGTGAGCGTGTACGGCCAGGACGGCCCTTACGCCGCGCGCCCGGGACTCGACCGCATGGGCATCGCCCTCGGTGGGCTTCTGTACGTCACGGGTGAGCCGGGTCGTCCGCCGCAGCGTCCTGGGGTCGTCGTGGGCGACTACCTCACCGGTGTGTTCAACGCGTTCGGCATCATGGTCGCGCTCTGGGAGCGGCAGCGGTCGGGCCGCGGCCAGTCCCTCGACCTCGCGCTGTACGAGTCCGTGCTGCGGGTCCTCGAGGCGATCCCTGCAGCCTTCGACGTGACGGGCGAGGTGCGCGAGCGGAGCGGGAACCGCCTCGCTCACTCGGCGCCGCTGGACAACTACGTCTGCGCCGATGGCGTGTACGTCTGCATCGTGGGCGCGTCCGACGCCAACTTCGCCAGGCTGTGTGCGGCGATCGGGCGGCCGGACCTGCTCGACGACCCGCGCTACGACGCCCTCGCTGAACGTGCTGCTTCGGGAGACGAGCTCAACGACGTCGTCGGCGCCTGGTGCGCGCAGCGCGCCAGCCGCGAGGTTGTCGACACGATGGTCGCCGCCGGTGTGCCTGTGGCGCGTGCCGCTTCGATCGCGGACGTGTTCGACGATCCCCAGGTCGCGGCTCGCTCGGCCCTCGTCGAGGTCGACGACCCGTCGTCGGCCCGCTGCGCCAACAGGAGTCACGCCCAGGTTGTCGCGCACGCCCGGTGCGGTCGGCCGCGGCGCCCCCCGTCTCGGCGAGCACAACGACGAGGTCTACCGCGGCCTGCTCGGCATGACGCGCGAGGAACTCGACCGCTTGAAGGACGCCGGCGTCGTCTGATCTACCGACCTGGGCGATGCCCACCAGAGGAAATCCCGACTTGGGCGCGCCAGGCCCACCCGGCTGGGGTGGGCGCGCCCAGAAGCCGATTTCGCCGGGTCGGCGCGCCCGGTAAGGTGCTCGATGTCGCCGAGCCGCCACGAGAGGGAAGCCGACATGGAAATCGTTGCATCACTGGAGCGCACCGCCGCGCTGACCGGGGACGTACTGGCAAACGTGAAGCCGGACCAGCTCGACGCACCGACGCCGTGTACCGACTGGGACGTCAGGGCCCTGCTCAACCACCTGGTGGGCGGTGCGACCATGGTCGCCGCGCTCGGGCGCGACGGCCGCGTCGACATGTCGAAGATGGCGTCGGACTTCGTCGGCGACGACCCCCAGGGCGCCTGGGAGGCGGCATCGGCTGCGGCCACCTCGGCGTGGCAGGCCGACGGCGCGCTGGCGCGGACCGTCACGATGCCGTGGGGCCAGGAGCTGCCCGCACCGGCCGCGCTCACGATCCTGCGCAACGACCTGTTCCAGCACACCTGGGACCTGGCCAAGGCGACCGGACAGGACACCGCCCTCGACGCCGACCTGGCCGAGACCGTGTGGGCTGCCGTCCAGGAGAACCCCGGCGGCGTCGATGCCTTCCGGTCCATGGGGCTGTTCGGCCCCGTCGTCGAGGTCGCCGAGGCTGCGCCCACCGCCGACAAGGTCGCCGGCTTCTTCGGCCGCACCCCCTAGGGGACACTCGGGCTGCGGGCTGTCAGTCCTCGATCATCCGGCGGACGTCTTCCTTCTTGGGCTTGAGGCTGAAGGTGAGGGGCATGTGCTCGAGCACGTGGACGCGGCGGGGGGCCTTGTAGGGGGCGAGGCGCTCGCGGGCCCACTCGAGGATCTCCTCGGCGGTGGCGAGGGCGCCGTCGACGAGGGTCACGGCGGCGACGGGGATCTGGCCCTTGGTGGCGTGGGCGACGCCGACGGCGGCGGCGTGTTCGACGTCAGGGTGTTCGTGCAGGACGGTCTCGATCTCGGCGGAACCGACCTTGTAGCCGCCGGTCTTGATCACGTCCTTGGCGCGGTCGACGAAGAAGAGCAGCCCCCACTTGCCACGGCGTACCCAGTCGCCGGTGCGGTACCAGCCGTCGACGAGGGTCTCGGCGGTGCGCTCGGGGTCGGCCCAGTACTGCGACATCATCGACACGCCGCGCAGCCACAGCTCGCCGACCTCCCCGCGCCCCACGGGCTCGCCGGTCTCGGGGTCGGCGACGCGGGCGCTCACCCCCGGCAGGGTCCAGCCGATGCAGGTCTCGCCCTCGTTCGCCTCGGCGACCTCGAACGGCGGCGTCACCGCGACGTAGCTGTTCGCCTCGGTCATGCCGTAGCCGCGCACGAAGAACGCGTTGACAGGGACGCGCCCGCCGAGCACCCGCTTGCGGGCGTAGCGGCGGAAGCGCGCCACGAGGGTGGCGTCGAACGCGTCGGAGCCGCCGCCCCAGAGCCAGATCGACGACAGGTCCCTGCTCGCCGCGCCGGCGTCCTCGAGCATCCGGTACATCGCGGGCGACCCGACGAAGAACGTCGGGCGGTCCGTCTCGATCGTGTCGAGGATCCCGACGGCGCTGAAGCGGGACACGAACTGCATCGGCACGCCGAGGGCGATGTACATGAGCATGTTCTGGTAGCCGCCCGAGTGCGCGACCGGCATCACCAACAATGCGAGCTGATGCGGGGGCGACAGCCCCAGCGCCGACACGCGCCCCATGCGCCGCAGCGACACGGTCGTGGCGGAGTCGGAGAGCGCCGCGCCCTTGGGACGCCCGGTCGTGCCCGACGTGTAGAAGATCGTCGCGACCTCTGCCGGGTCACCGCGGTGGTGGGCGGGCATCGACTCGTCGGCTGCCGCGACCCGCCCCGGGAGCCCGACGGCGCCCGGCGGGACCTCGTCGGTGTCCATGATCACGACGGTCCTGGCGGCCGGCACCTGGGACAGGTCGCCCCTGAAGTTCTGCTCCAGCGTGGTGGAGTCGACGATCAGCACGTCGGCGCCGGCGTTGTCGAGCACGTACTGGCACTCGGGCGGGCGCAGCATGAAGTTCATGGGGATCGGCACGGCGCCGATGCGGGCGACGCCGAAGTTGCAGAAGACCGCCTCGACTCGGTTCAAGGCCATCACGCCGACGCGGTCGCCGGGCGCCACGCCGAGGTCCGAGAGCACGCGACCGATCCGGGCGACGCCGCGGTGGAGGTCGCGGTAGGACACCCGCCGCGGGTCGAAGCCTGCGAACGCGAGGTCGCGGTCGAGGTGGAACACGGTCCGGTCCCCGAACAGGTCCGCGAACACATCGGTGAAGTCGGAGTACGTCAGCGACCCGACCCGCCGGAGTGCTCGAAAGCGGGCAGTCAGAGAGGGACCTGGCTCCCGACGATCGATCAAGTTGACCCCTCTTCTCTGGAGACCAGGTCAAAGGAGGCGGTCCAGCGGTTTCGTCGATTCACTCGGCGAAACCGCACCGCCAGGCCGCAGCCCAAATTCGTGACCGACTCGGCGAGCGAAGCAAGCGAGTCGGTCACGACCCGCCGAGCCCGGCCATGCGGGCGACCATCATGCGCTGGACCTCCGACGTGCCGCCGGCGATGCGCAGGACGCGGGCGAGGCGGTAGAAGCGCTCGACGGGGCAGTCGCGCATGTAGCCCATCCCGCCGAATACCTGCACGGCGCGGTCGGCGACGCGGCCGACCATCTCGGTGGCGTAGAGCTTGGTCATCGCGACCTGCTCCATGACGTTGTCGCCCTGGTCCGCGTGCCAGGCGGTGTCGTAGCACATCGAGCGGGCCGCGTAGAGCTCGACCTTGGAGTCGGCGATCATCCACTGGATCGCCTGGTTGTGCCCGATCGGGTTGCCGAACTGGAAGCGGGTGCGGGCCTGGTCGACCATCGCCGCCACGAGCCAGTCGGCCATGCCGATCGCCGTCGAGGAGATCGCGATGCGCTCGTTCGAGAGGAACTTCGCCGCGTACACGAACGCGCGGCCCGCCTCGCCGACGACGTTCTCGTCGGGCACGAGGCAGTCGTCGAAGTACACCTCGGACTGGAGGTGGTCGTCGCCCATGGAGCGCTGGATCGGCCCGACGACGAAGCCGGGCGTGTCCTTGTCGACGAGCAGGATCGTGTGGCCGCCCTCGGTCGCCGCGAACACCTGCGCGAAGTCGCAGTACGGCGCGTTCGTGATGAAGAGCTTCTGGCCGTTGAGGACCCAGCCGCCGTCGGTGGGCACGGCCCGGGTGCGGACGCCCGAGAGGTCGCTGCCCGCGTCGGGTTCGGTCAGCGCGATGCAGGTGGTCTTGTCGCCCGACATCAGCGGCATCAGGTACTTGTCGCGCTGGTAGTCGGTGCCGAGCTCGTAGAGCATCCGGTTCGGCCCGAAGGGCAGGTCGCCCATCATCAGCAGCGACAGGAACGCTCCCGCACCGGCGACGGTCTCGCGCACGAAGCACATGCCGAGCTCGCCGAGGCCGCCGCCGCCGATGTCGGTGGGCATGCCGAGGCCGTAGAACCCGGCGGCGACGGACTTGGCCATCACGTCCTTGGCGACCTCGTAGAGGTGCGGCGTGATGCCCTCGGCGACGAGCTCGCCGCGGTGCTCCTCCTCGAGCGGGCGAACCTCGCGGTCGATGAATGCCTTGATCGCGTCGCAGACGTCGACGACCTCTTCTGGAACGGTGAAGTCCATGGCGTCTCCTTCAGAAGAGCCCGAGCAGCTTGGCGACGATGGTCTTCTGGATGTGGTTGGTGCCCATGCCGATCGGCCCCAGCATCGCTGCACGCGCGTAGCGCTGCATGTCGTACTCCATCGTGTATCCCCAGCCGCCGAGGACCTGCATGCCGTCGAGGCAGACCTGCAGGGCGGTCTCTGTCGCGAAGGTCTTGGCCTCGGCGCCCTCCATCGAGCACGGCAGGCCCGCGTCCTTGAGCCACGCGGCCCGGTACGCCATCAGCCCGGCGGCGTCGACCTTGATCTTCATGCCGGCGAGCTGGTGCTGGATCGCCTGGAAGCGCCCGATCGGCTGGCCGAACTGCTCGCGGTTCTTGGCGTGCTCGAGGGCGTCGTCGAAAGCCTTGCGCGCGATCGCCGAGTACAGCGTCGCGACCATGATGCGCTCCATGTCGAGGCTCATCCACATGTGCGCCCAGCCGCTGCCGACACCGTCGGGGTAGCCGCCGATCGTGCGCCCCACGGGCACGCGCACGTCGTCGAAGAAGATCTCGAACAGCCCGACGGCGCGGCTGCCGACCTTCTCGATCTTGCGGAACTCGACGCCGGGGGCACGGCGGTCGACCATGAGGATCGTCATGTTCGAGTACGGCTTCGGCTCGCGCGGGCCGGTGCGGCACACGCACATGATCACGTCGGCTACGTCGACGCCCGAGATCAGCGTCTTGTGGCCGTTGAGGACGAACTCGTCTCCGTCGAGCTCGGCCTTGGTCGTGATCGCGGCGGCGTCGCTGCCTGCATCGGGTTCGGTCAGCGCGAAGCAGCCGCGCAGGTCGCCGCCGATGATCCTGGGCAGGTACTCGCGCTTTTGTTCCTCCGAGCCGTTCAGCAGGATCATCTCGCCCGCGAAGAAGACCGGCATCAGGAAGCACGCCGCCGCCGACTCCGACCCGTACGCGAGCTCGTCGCAGAGGATCGCGAACTCCAGCGCCGAGCCGTCCTGGCCGCCGTAGGCGGACGGGAACGGGATCCCGTAGAAGCCTGCGGCTGCCATCTTCTCGGCGAGCTCGTAGGGGAACTCGCCGGTGGCGTCGAGCTCGCGGTCCATCTCGCGGGTGGTCTCGCGGGCGACGAAGTCGCGCACGGTCGCCCGGAACGCCTGGTGCTCGTCGCTCGTGGTGAACGGGTTGACGGTCTCGTAGCTGTCGCTCACGACTCTCCTCCGGCGGGACGGAACCAGTGCAAGACGTATTGGGGAGCGTCGGCCATCGGCTCGAACCAGGCCTCGACGGCCATGCCGATCGTGACCGCGGCGGGGTCGACGGAGCGGATCCCCGAGGTCAGGATCGGGCCCTCGTCGAGCTCGACGTCGGCGACCACGTAGGGCACCTCGGCCGCGAACGCCGGGTGGAAGGCGTGGTGGACGACGGTGTAGCTGAACACGGTCCCGCGGCCCGCGCTCGGCTTCCACGAGACCTCGGGCGACAGGCACGCGACGCACGCCGGGGCGGCGGGGAGCTGGCGGTTGCCGCAGTCCGCGCACTCCTGGAAGCGCAGCTCGCCGGCGGCTGTGCCTTCCCAGAACGGAGTCGTCTCCTCGTTGCGGGTCGGCTCGGGCTTGGGGATCTCCCACTGGCTGCTCAAGGTCGCTCCCTATCCGGCGCCGAGGATCATCGTGGCGTGGTTCGCCTGGAAGCCGCCGTGGCCCGAGCAGATCGCGGTGGTGGCACCGGGGACCTGACGTGGACCCTGGTCGCCGCGGAGCTGCTTGGTGGCCTCGATCACCTGTCCCCAGCCGGTCACGTTGCCGCACGAGAGCATCCCGCCGTCGGTGTTCGACGGCAGCCGGCCGCCGTCGGCGCGCAGATTGCCCTCGAGCGCGAACGCGCCGCCCTCGCCCTTGGGCGCGAAGCCGTAGTCCTCCAGCGTGATCAGCACCGTCGACGTGAAGCAGTCGTAGAACTGCGCGATGTCGATGTCGTCGGGGCCGAGGCCCGCCATCGCGTAGGCCGTCTTCGACGCCCGCGCGCCGGCGAAGCGTGTGTAGTGGTCGCGGTCGCGCAGGCCGTCGAGGTTGTGTGCCTGGCCCATGCCGAGGACCCGCACCGGCGGCCGCGCGAGGTCGGAGGCGATCTCCGGTGACGTGAGGATGACGCAGGCGCCGCCGTCGCTCGCGATCGTGCAGTCGTAGAGGCGCAGCGGCTCGGCGATGAAACGCGAGTCGAGGTAGTCCTGCATCGTGAGCGGTTCGCGGTACTGCGCGTGGGGCGTCGCGACGGCGTGCTCGCGGAATGTCACGGCAACCGACCCGAACATCTCGTCGGTGACCCCGAACGTGTGCTTGTAGCGCATCGCCGAGAGGGCCTCCATCGCCGGGCCGCCGAGGAGGCCGTGCGCCACGAAGTCCGCCTGGCCACGGCCCATCTGGGCGAGGCCGTAGATGTTGGGCATGCCGGTCTTGGCGTTGTCGCCGTAGACGACCGCGGCGACCGAGCACATGCCGCGGTCGACCATCTCGGCGGCGGTCTGGCACAGCGACATGGCGGTGGCGCCGCCCTGGGACTGGGTGGAGAGGACGGCGGGGCGCAGGCCGAGCTGGCGCCCCAGCAGCGACCCGTGCATGAGCAGCGGTTCGGAGAACTGGCTCTCCGTGAAGAGGCCGTCGACGTCGGACGCCTCGAGGCCGCAGTCCTCCAGCGCGGCCCGGAACGCGTCGACCTGGAGCCGCCACGCCGACACGCCGGGGTGCTTGCCGAAGGTCGTGTGGCCGATGCCGGCGATCACGGCCTCGGGCGGGCGCAGCTCGGCCACGTCAGCGTCCCTGCCAGAGCGGCTCGCGCTTCTCGGCGAACGCCTTGGGGCCCTCGCGGGCGTCCTCGGTGCCGAACACGGCCGCGGCGTGCATCAACTCCTGCTCGAAGGCCTCCTCGAGCGGCAGGCGCAGGCCGGTGAGCACGGACTCCTTGGTGTGGCGGATCGCGAGCGGGGCGTTCTTCATGACGACCTCGGCGTAAGCGCGTGCGGTGTCCATCACCTCGTCGCGGGCCACGACCTTGTTGACGATGCCGTACTCGGCGGCCTCGGCCGCGGGCATCGGGTCGCACATGAGCAGGACCTCCATCGCCCGCGCGAAGGGGATCTGGCGCGGCAGGCGCACGGTGGTGCCGCCGCCGGGGAAGAGCCCCCTGCGGGCCTCGGTGACGCGGAACGTCGCCTCCTCGGCAGCGATGCGCAGGTCGGTGCCCAACAGCATCTCCATCCCGCCCGCGGCGCAGATGCCGTTCACCGCCGCGATGACGGGCTTGTAGAGCGGGAACTCGCGCAGCACCGCCGTCATCGCCGCGGTCGCGGGTACCTCGAGCTCGTCGGCGCCGGCCGCGCGCTTGGCGGCCATCTCGTCGACGGCCTCGGTGATCGCTGGCACGAACGTCTTGAGGTCGGCGCCGACGCAGAAGACGTCGTCGACGCCGGTGACGATCGCGACCCACAGGTCGTCGTCGTCGCGGAAGGACTCCCAAGCTCGCGCGAGCGCTCCGAAGTGGGCGAGGTCGAGGGAGTTGCGAGCCTCGGGCCGGTCGATCGTGATCTCGAAGATGCGCTCGTTGCGTGCGGTGTGGATCGGCAAGCTGGCTCCCCTGAGCGAGTGTCCGGACAACCTTTGCACGTGCTCCGGAGGTCGTGCAAGGACCTCGTGCAAAGACTTGTACGACGGTCCCGGATCGACGTGGGGACGTGAAGCGGGTCCACAGCCCGTCTTGCGTCCCCACGTCGTGGGTTCGGGGGGTTCGGAGGAGGTTCGGAGGGGACGTGGGGACGTGAAGCGGGTCCACAGCCCGTCTTGGGTCCCCACGTCGTGGGGGGGACTTCCCGTGACGGCCCGCCGGATGCAAGGATGTCGTGCAAAGAACTTGCACGAGGGGAGTGTGGTGGCGAACAAGGACGCGATCGGGGCGGTGCTCGGCACCGTGACCTTCCCGGTCGAGAGAGGAAAGATCCGCGAGTTCTCCAAAGCGGTGCTCGCCGACGACCCGGCGTACCTCGACCCGGCAGTCCCGGGGGGGATCGTGGCGCCGCCGACGTTCCTGCTGACCCTCGCGAACTGGGAGCCCGAGGGCGGCCCCTCGTTGCCCGACCTCGGAGTCGACTTCCTGCGCGTCGTACACGGCGAGCAGGAGTTCGACTACCTCGCACCGATCCACGCCGGCGACGAGCTCACGGCGACGTCGCTCGTGACCGACGTCTACGACAAGACGAACTCCCGCGGCGAGACGCTGGCGTTCGTGGTCCTCGAGAACCGATTCGTGAACCAGGACGGCGTCGAGGTTGCCCGCAGCCGCATGGTCCTCATCGAGACACCGCTTCCGGGAGGCGACCGATGACCGGCGACACCGCGATCGAGACCGGCGCGAGCGGCCCCGACTGGGACGTCCCCGAGGTGACCCGCACCAACCTCGTGCGTTACGCGGGCGCTTCCGGCGACATGAACCCGATGCACCACGACGACACCCTGGCGCAGTCGGTCGGCTTCCCGAGCGTGTTCGCACACGGCATGTTCACCGCGGGCGTCCTGTCCACCTACCTCGAGCGCTGGCTCGGCACGGGCAGCCTGCGCTCCTACAAGGTCCGCTTCAAGACACGGGTGTGGCCCGGCGACAAGCTCACCTGCGCCGCGCACGTGACGGGCGTGCGCGATGTCGACGGCGAGCGCGTTGTCGACGTCGACGCGCAGGTGACCCGCCAAGACGGCAGCGTCGCCGTGCAGGCATGGGCGAGCGCGGTCGCGTCCGGCGGCACCGCCGGGTGACCGAACCGGCCTTGCTCTGCACCGCCTACCTGACCGGTCCGGGGCGCGAGCGTCTCGCAGACCGCTTCGACCTGCACGTGCAGCCCTGGCTCGACGAACGCCCCCCGCGGCTGCTCGCCGAGGAGGAACTGGCGGCGGCGGCCGCGGGCGTGGGCGCCTCCGTCGTCGTCGTGGAGGCCGACGTCGTCGGCGCCGCCTTCTTCGAACGGTGCCCCGACGTCGCCGTCGTCGCCGCGACGCGGGGCGACCCGTGGAACCTCGACGTCGAGGCGGCTACCGCTGCGGGGGTGCTCGCCCTGCGCACGCCGGGGCGCAACGCCCGCGCGGTTGCCGAGCTCGCCCTCGGGCTCATGATCGCCGCCGCCCGCGGCATCGTCGCGGCGGACCGCGACATCCGCGCGGATCGCTGGGTGGTCGACGACGCGATCGCACAGCAGCGCTTCCGCGGCCCCCAGATCGGCGGCGCCACCCTCGGCCTCGTCGGCTACGGCGCCGTCGGCCGGGAGCTGGCCCGTCTCGCACGCGGCTGCGGGATGGACGTCGTCGCCTACGACCCCTACGCGGACGCCGCCGCGCTCGCGGCGGCCAGCGTCGAGCATGCGGCGTCGCTGGCGCAGATGCTGCCCCGCTGCGAGTACCTGTCGATCCACGCCGCGCTCACCGACGAGACACGCGGGCTCCTCGGCGCCGAGGAGCTCGCGCTCTTGCCCCGCGGCAGCGTGGTCGTCAACACCGCACGCGAGCCGATCGTCGACAGGGCCGGCCTGATCGAGGCCCTCACGAGCGGCCACCTCGGCGGCGCCGCGCTCGACCACTTCGAAGGCGAGTACCTCGCGCCCGACGACCCCCTCGCCCTGCCGGCCAACGTCGTCCTCACCCCACACATCGGCGGTGCGTCCACCGGTGCCGACGCGTGCCACACGACGATGCTCGCCGACGCCTTCGACGCGCTCGCCCGCGGCGAGACCCCGCCGGGAGCACTCAATCCCGACTGCGCCGGCGCTGCCGCCCGGAGGCTGTGGCCGTGAGCCGTGTCCTCGTCGTCGACTGCGGCTCGTCGTCGGTGAACGCAGCCGTGGTCCACGACGGCGTCGTCACGTCGGCGGCGCGGCGCACGTGCCCGCAGTCGACGCCGGCGGACGCGCCCACGGGCCGTGAGTGGGACCCCGACCAGCTCTGGGCGGTCGTGTGCGAGGCCATGCGCGCGGCTGCGGGCGAGGTGCCCGTGGACGCGGTCGTCTGCACCACCCAGCGCCTCGCGACGGTGTTCCTCGACGCGTCGGGCGCTGCTCTCTACACCGGCCCCAACACCGACGCCCGCGGGTTCATGGAGGCTGTCGAGCTCCAGCGCCGCACCGGCGCGCGGCTCTACGACACAGGCGGGCACCAGCCCCCGATCGTGCTCGTCCCCGCACGGCTGGCGTGGTTCCGCGAGCACCGGCCCGAGGCCGCAGCATCGGTCCGCACCGTGCTGCCGGTCTCGGACTGGCTCGCGTTCCGCCTCAGCGGCGAGATCGCGTGCGAGCCGTCCAACGCGTCCGACACCGGCCTGCTCGACGTGTCCGAGCGCGCCTGGGCGACCGACCTGGCGGCAGAGTGCGGCGTGGCGCCGTCGATGCTGCCGCCCCTGCGCGCGGCCGGTGACGTCCTCGGGACGATCACGAGCGTCGCCGCGGCCGACACCGACCTCGCGGTCGGGACACCCGTCGTCGTCGGCGCCGGCGACACGATGGCAGCCCTGGCCGGCATGGGCGTAGTCGACACAGGGGCTGTGGGGATCGTGGCCGGGTCGACGATGCCGGTCGCCGCGGTCGCCGAGCGTGGCACAACCGACCCCGCCCGGCGGCTCTGGCGCGGCTGCCACGCCGTCGGCGGCCGGTGGCTGCTCGAGGCCAACGGCAGCGAGTGCGGCCTCGCGCAGGCATGGCTCGCCGACCTCATGGACGTCGCACCCGAGGAGCTGCACACCATGGCCACCGACGCGCCGCCTGCGTCGGTGGCGCCCGCGGTCCTCGGCCCCGGCCCGCTCGACTTCTCGGACCTGCCGCTCCTGCGCTCGGGCGAGCTGCGCGTGAACCTGCCGCTCGTGCAGCTCGGGCCGACGCGGGCGATGATCGCGCGTGCCTTCGTCGAGTCGATCGCCTACGCCGCACGCCACTGCCTCGCCTGGGTCGGCGCCGCGACCGCGGTGGACGGCCCCGTCGCGCTGGGCGGCGGGATGGCCGAGTCGCCGTTGCTGGCCGAGGTGCTCGCCTCGGTGCTCGGCCGCACGGTCGTCTGCCACGACGCCCACGCGACGGTGCGTGGCGCGGCAGCGTGCGCCGAGGCGGGCCTCGGCACGTACCCGGACTTGTACGCGGCGGCGTCCACGAACGTCGGCGGTGGACGCGAGGTGGCGCCCGTCGACGAATGGGTGGAGGTCTACGACGCCGGGTACCAGGCTTGGTCGGAGACCTGGGACCGCCTCCACGAGGGGGTTGCCCGGTTCTCGTCCTTGATGTGACTCGGGAGCCGTGATGACCTACGAGACCGAACGGGCCGAGGTGGTGGCGGCCGCGCACGCGATGGCCGCGGCCGGGCTGGTGGTGGGGGCGTCGGGAAACGTGAGCCGGCGTACAGGTGACGCCAACGTGGCGATCACCCGCCACGGGATCCCCAAGGGCGACTGCACCCCGGCCGACGTGCTGGTGGTCGACCTCGACGGCGAGGTCGTCGACGGCGACCCGGAGTTCCGGCCGTCGGTGGAGACCGCGATCCACCTCGGTCTGTTGCGGGCGCGGCCGGACTTCGGGGCGGTGCTGCACTGCCATGCGCTGCACGCGTCGATGTTCGCGGTCGCGCGCCGGCCGATCCCGTCGTTGATCGACGAGTTCGCGGTCGAGATCGGCACCGAGGTGCCCGTGGCGGAGTATGGGATCAGCGGCACCGACGACCTGGGTGCGAACGTGGTCGCCGCTATGGGGGAGTACGGCCGGGCGGCGTTGATGGCGAACCACGGCCTCGTGGTCGGCGGCCGTGATCTCGACCACGCCGTGGAGCTCTCGATCGGGATCGACCGGACCGCACAGATCGTGGTCGGTGCCGAGGTCCTCGGCGGTGCCAAGGCGCTGCCCCAGGACGCCTACGACCTCTACACGCTCGTCTACGAGATGAAGGTCAAGCAAGAGCGGGGCGAGGAGCTGACGTGACCGAGCGCCGGCGCGGCCCGGTTGGTCCCGTGGCGATCGCGTGGAGGCGGGCGATGGCCTCGTGGCCCGGGCGGCGCCGATCAACTCGGCAAAACCATGGCGTACCTCGGGGGTGCAACGGTGTGCTACGCTTTGTGGCATGCCTCGTGTGCGAATCTCGACCACAGTGGACGGGGACCGTCTCGCTGCCCTGCGGCGCCTGACAGACCTGCCCCAGAGCAAGTTGATCGACCAGGCACTGGATGCGCTGCGCCGGGAGATCGAGGCGGAGCGGGAGGCCGCAGCGCTCGACGCGCAGCCCTACGAGGCGGATCCCGACCTGTCGTGGGACGTGCCACCCGGGCCGCACCTTCCCTACGACGGCGACGTTCCAGCAGATGTCGTAGCCATCGCGGAGCGGCGTCGCCAAGGCCGGGCCTGATGCGGGGTGTGGGCCATGGCCAGGTGTGGTGGGTCGATCTCGACAAGGTTCGGCCGGTCGTGATCCTCACACGCGGCACCGTTGCATCGCGCCTCGCTCGTGTGCTCTGCGCTCCGATAACGACGACGATCAGGGGCCTGGCCACCGAGGTGCGACTCGGCCAGGCAGAAGGCGTTCGGGACGGGAGTGTGGCGAGTCTCGACAACGCGCAACAGGTGCCGGTCGACCGGCTGTTGCGCCAGGCGGGCGTGGTCGCCCCGGACCGCTGGAGCGAGTTCTGCACAGCCCTGGCCCGGGTCGCCGCGTGTTGACGCAAGGACGATCACAGCCGTGGACGTGGTCCCCGCCGAGGTTCGATCCATGGTGACTCTGGACCGAGGAAGAGAAAGGCGAGACGCCACAGTGAGCGACAACCAGAGCGAAGCAGAGACGGACGAGCTGCGGGCCGAGCTGCTCGCGGCGGTGCGTAACTTCACGGCCAGGGAGATCACCCCCCGCGCCGGTGAGCTCGACGCGGCCGACACCTACCCCGCGGACATCGTCGCCGGGATGCGTGAGCTCGGCCTGTTCGGGATCACGGTCCCGGTCGAGTACGGCGGCCTCGGCCTCGACCTGCTCACCTACGTCGGCGTCGTCGAGGCGCTCAGCTACGGCTGGATGACCGTGAGCGGGTTCCTCAACACACACTTCATGAGCGTGTTCCTCCTGCGCGAGTTCGGCACGCAGGACCAACGTGACAGGTTCCTGCCGCGCATGGCGACCGGCGAGCTGCGGGCTGCGTACTCGCTGTCGGAGCCGGACTGCGGCAGCGACGTGCAGGCGATCCGCACCCGGGCGGTGCGCGACGGCGACGACTACGTCGTGCGGGGCACCAAGATGTGGCTCACCAACGGGCTCCACGCCGGGCTCGTGTCGACCCTCGTCAAGACGGCCGACACCGATCCCGCCCACCGCGGCATGAGCGTGCTGATGGTCGAGAAGGAGCCCGGCGCCGAGGTGTTCGAGGGCGTCACCGTGAGCCGCAAGATCAACAAGCTCGGCTACAAGGGCATCGAGACCGTCGAGCTCGTCTTCGACGACCATCGCGTGCCCGCCGCCAACCTCCTCGGCGGCGAGGAGGGGCGCGGCTTCAAGCACATGATGGCGGCGGTGGAACTGGGCCGGGTCAACATCGCGGCACGTGCGGTCGGGGTCGCGCAGCGGGCCTTCGACGAGTCGATCCGCTACTCGAAGCAGCGCTCCACGTTCGGTGTGCCGATCTGCGAGCACCAGGCGATCCAGATCAAGCTCGCCCAGATGGCGACCAAGATCCGCGCGGCCCGCCTCTTGATGCAGGACGCCGCGGCGAAGAAGGCGGCGGGCGAGCGCGCCGACCTCGAGGCCGGGATGGCGAAGCTGTTCGCGTCCGAGGCGTGCCAGGAGGTCACCCTCGACGCCCTGCGGATACACGGCGGCAACGGCTACGCGGCGGAGTACCCGATCGAACGCCTCTACCGCGACGCCCCGCTCATGATCGTGGGCGAGGGCACGAGCGAGATCCAGAGCCTCGTGATCGCACGACGCCTCCTCGAGCAGCACGAGGTCGGCTGATGCGGGATCGACGTGAGCGTTCAGGTCCAGAGGTCGAGTAGGTGCGCGCGTCCGGGCCTGGCGTAGCGCTCCCGGAGCTCGACGGGGTCGACGGGGACCAGGCCCGAAGCGGTTCGTTCGAGCGTCCCCGGGGTGGAGTACCAGGAGCGGCGCAGGTCCCGGCGTGCGACCTTGTACGACGCGGTCATCGGCAGCTCGTCGACCACCCGCACGTAGCGCGGCAGCCACTTGGCGCCGCAGTCGGGGTCGGCGGCCATCGCCGCCAGCACCTCCGCGGGATCGCAGGCCGAGCCCGGGAGGCGCTGGAGGACGGCCAGGATCTGGTCGCCGGCACCGGTGTCGGCGACGCCGACCACCGCCGCCACGAGCACGTCGGGATGGCGTTCGAGGAGCCGCTCGATCGCGCCGGCGGCCAGGTTCTCGCCGTCGACCCGGAGCCAGTCGTCGGTGCGGCCCGCGAAGTACACGTAACCGCCGGCGTCGGCGTAGCCGAGGTCGCCGGAGCGGTACACGCCGCCGCCCCCGCGGGCCTCCGTGGCCTCGGGGTTGTCCCAGTAGCCCTCGAACGCGTTGGCGCCCGCGGTGTTCACGATCTCGCCCACCGCTTCGTGGGCGTTGAGCACGGTGCCATCGGCCCCGACGATCGCGGGAGGACAGGCGCTGCCGTCCGCGGCGAGGATCCTCACCCCCGGAGGGGCGAGGCCGAGCGAACCCGGGGGGTCGCCGCTGCGGCGCACGATTCCGATCCCGCCCTCGGTCGCGCCGTAGGTGTCCACGACCGTGCACCCGAAGCGGTCCGCGAACGCGTCGCACACGGCCGAGTTGCCCTCGTTGCCCACCGCGACCCTCAACGGGTTGTCGGCGTCGTCGGGGCGGGCCGGTGACGCCATCAGGTACGTGAGTGGCTTGCCCGTATAGCCCCACCAGGTGACACCGTGGCGACGTACGTCGTCGAGGAACCCGCTCACGCTGAAGCGGGGCGCGACGTAGATGGCGGCGCCGCGCGTGAGCGCGGGCAGGACGACCATCATCAGGGCGGCTGCGTGGAACAGCGGCATGTTCGCGTAGCCGGTGCCGTCGGGGTCGACCTCGGCGCGGGCGGCGAGCTTGGCGGCACTGAGGACCGCACGGCCGTGCGTGCGCCGCACGGCCTTGGGCGCCGACGTCGTCCCGGACGTGAAGAGCAGGAACGCGAGGTCCTCTGGAGCCGGCTCCGCCCCAGGGTCCTCGAAGGGGTAGCGGGCGAGACCAACGTCGGCCTCGGGGCCGAACGCGAGCGTGTCAGTGCCGGGAGCCGCGCCCGTGAAGCGCTCGAGATGGGTGCCGTCTCCTACGACGACGCAACAGCGCGTGTGGGCGGCGTCACGGGCGAGTTCGGCAGCTCCGCGTGTCGTGTTGAGCGCGACGAGAGTCGCGCCCGCGAGCAGGCAACCTCCCAGCACCTCGATCCAGACGGGGGCGTTCTCGGCGAGGACTCCGACGTGGAAGGGCTCGCCTGCACCGAGGGGCCGGTACGACGCGAGCAGACGGCCCCAAGCGGCGGCCCGCAGGCCGAACTCGTGGTACGTGAGCGGGGCGGCTCCGTCGCGGCGCAGGAAGGGGCGGTCGCCGTCCGCGGCGATCCTGCGCCGCACGACGGCGGTAAGGGTCGGGTCCGGGGCGTTCACGAGCCGGCTCCCCGGCTCACCGCCCCTGCCTGCGGTCGAAGCGGGCGGTCAGCTTCAGGTATGTCTCGCCCATCAGCGCCCGCAGCCCCAGGGCAGGAGCGAGCACTCGCGGGACCACGGTCTCGTAGCGGCCCCGCTCCATCGCGTCGACGATCGCGGCGGCGACCTTCGGCGCCGGGGTGCGGCGGCCACGATATGCCGGCGGCTCCTGGCCGGGGACGTCCCACAGCGGGGTGTCGATCACACCCGGGCACACGTGGTGGACGGCGATGCCGGTGCCGGCAAGGTCCACCGCGAGGGTGTCGGACCAGCCGGCGAGGGCGAACTTGGACGCCACGTACGCCGCCTCCCGTGGCGCAGCCACCCGCCCCGCGACCGAGCCGACGTTGACGATGCGCCCCGAGCCGCGCTCGACCATGCGCGGCAGCAGTGTGAGCGTCACGGTCACCGCGCCGAAGAAGTTGAGCGCCATCGTGTCTTGGACGTCGTCGTCGCCGAGGCGGACGACGTGTCTGCGCAGGGGCATGCCGGCGTTGTTGACGACGACGTCGAGGTGGCCGAGCGCGTCCCAGGCCGACTCGGCGCCGGCACGCGCCTCGGCAGCATCGCCGAGGTCGGCGACCACGACGTGGGCCTCGACGCCGCGCGCGCGGCAGCTTGCTGCGACTTCGTCGAGGCGGTAGCGCGTGCGCGCCAGCAAAGCGACGTGGGCGCCGCGCCGGGCGAGCTCGAGCGCGAGGGCGGCGCCGATGCCGCTCGACGCCCCGGTCACGAACACGCGGGAGCCTTCCACGGAGCCCATCCCGGGGGCGAGGCGCCTGAGGCTCACGGCTCCAGCAGCACCTTGACGGCGCCGGTCCGGCGCCGCCGTGCGATCGTTGCGTAGGCGCGACCCCACTGCTCGAGCGGGAACCTATGGGTGATGATCGGCGTCAGGTCGAGCCCCGCGTCGACGAGTCCGAAGTAGTGCTCGAAAGCGTGGGCGCGCACCCCGCCGAGCTCCTCGATCCCGAACGCGTTGGAGCCGGTGACGCGCAGCTCCTTGTGGTACAGCGGAGTCCACTCGAAACGGCGTGGGGACTCGACGCCCGAGATCGACAGCGTCGCCTCCGCTCCCAGGAAGCGCATCGAGGTCTCGACGGTCTCCGGGCTGCCCACGGTGTCGTAGCAGGTTCCGGGCCCGTCGCGGATCCAGGGACGCCTGCTCCAAGGCTCGTAGGGGGTCACACCCGAGAGGTCCGCGATGGCCGCCACGACCTCGTCGGGACCGGGTGCGACGACGACTTCGTGCGCTCCGAGGCGTGCAGCGAGCTCGGCCGGTCTGCCGGGGTGGCTGATCGCCCAGACCGTCTGGTCCGGGTGCAGGTGACGCAGGAGGGCGATCGCGCACAGGCCGAGCGTCCCGCACCCGTAGACCACCGCGGGGCCGGTGGGGTCGGGGGGGTTGCGCAGGACCTGGCGTAGCGAGACGCTCACGGGGTCGGCGAGGACCGCGGTCTCGTCGTCGACGCGGTCGTCGACCTCGTAGAGGCACGACTCGTGTGCGGCGAAGCGTTCCGCGTGGGTGCCACCCGCGTCGCTGCAGTTGCCCAGGTGCAGGCTCGGCGAGAGGGCACCCTCGGTGAAGTTGCGGCAGTGCGGGAATTCGCCCGCTGCGCACATGTCACAGGGCGGGTCGATGCCGCGTGGCACGCAGCAGAGCCACGGGTTCACCACGACCCGTGCGCCCGTGTCGGCCCTGCGGGCGACCGCCTCGTGGCCGATGACGTGGGGGAAGCTGATGAGGGCTGTGAGCGGGTTCGAACGGCTGCCGTGGAGGAACACCTGCTTGGAGTCAGATCCGCAGATGCCCGTCACGAGCGTGTCGCACACGACCCAGCCGTCGGCGGGCGGCACCGGGTCGGCGACGTCCTCGAGACGGATCGGGGCGAAGCCGGCCACGAACGCCCTCGGCGTCAGGTAGCCGCCGATCTTCGCAGCCGCCTGACGGCCCAGGTGGTTGCGGAAGACGAGCGCTCTCATGCGTGAGTACGATATCGGTTCTCTGACACACGTGTCATAGAAGTGAGGTGGAATGGACGACACCGACGCATTCGGGTCGACCGAGGCCTTCACGCTCGTCTCCGGCGGTGACGTCGAGGACCCCTACCCCGAGTTCGAACACCGCCGCCGTACCGAGCCCGTCGCCCGGCTGCAGGCGACACCCGTCCAAGTGGGTGGTGGAGACGCCGACATCTTCACGTGCTACCGCTACCACGACGTCGACTCGATCCTGCGCGACCCGCAGCGCTACTCCAACAGCACCTACGCGGCGGTGACCGGACCGATGTTCGGGCGCACGATCATCGAGATGGACCCACCCGAACACACCGAGCGGCGGGCCCTGGTCAACTGGGCCTTCCGCAAACGCGGTCTCACGCGTTGGCGGGACGAGCTCATCGCTCCCAAGGCCCGCGAGCTCGTGGAGGCGTTCGCGGGCGACGGGCGTGCCGAGCTGATGCGGCAGTTCTGCGTGCCGTACCCCGTGCAGGTGATCGCCGGGATCCTCGGCCTCCCCCAGGACGACTACCCGCGCTTCCTGCGCTGGGCGATGCACCTGATCTCCTTCGCCGCGGACTACGACTCGGCGCGCAAGGCATCCGCCGAGCTCGCCGAGTACTTCGCCGCCATCCTCGCCGAGCGGCGCGCCGTGCCGGCCGAGGACCTGGTGACGCACCTGGCGCAGGCCGAGGTCGACGGGCGCAGCCTCGACGACGAGGAGATCCACTCGTTCCTCCGGCTCCTGATCACCGCAGGAGCCGAGACCACGGCACGCGCCTTCGGCAACCTGATGGTGGGCCTTCTAACCCACCCCGACCACCTCGACGCCGTGCGCGAGGACAGGTCGCGCGTCAAGGCGGCGATCGAGGAAGCACTGCGCTGGGAACCGCCGGTGAACTTCATCCAGCGGACCCCGGCCGAGGACGTCGAGATCGGCGACGTCGCGATCCGCCGCGGCAGCATCGTGTCGATGTGCCTCGGGTCGGCGAACCGCGACGAGGCCCTCTGTCCCCACGCGGACGACTTCGACATCGACCGCGGGCTCACCCAGCACATGTCGTTCGGGGCGGGCCCGCACATGTGCCTGGGCCAACAGCTAGCCCGCGCCGAGATGGAGGTCGCCCTCGAGACCGTGCTCGACCTCCTGCCGGCCATCGCGAGCGACCCCGAGCGCCCGCCGCCACGGATCACCGGTTCGGTCTTCCGCTCCCCGCGTCGCCTCGACGTCGTGTTCTGAGCCTCGACGTCAGGAGCGGATCAGCGAGTCGCGCAGGACGTGCTTCTGGACCTTGCCGGCGAGGGTGCGTGGCAACTCGGCCACGATCTCGAGACGTTCGGGGGTCTTGTGCTTCGCGACTCCCGCAGCCCGGAAGTGCGCGACGAGCTCGTCGAGGGTCGGCGGGTCGTCCGAGGCCACGGGGACCAGGAAGGCGCAGACCCGTTCGCCGTAGCGGCGGTCGGGCACCGCGGTCACCGCGGCCTCGCGAACCTTGGCGTGGCGCACGAGGACGTCTTCTACCTCGGCCGCAGAGACGTTCTCGCCGCCGCGGATGACGATGTCCTTGATGCGGTCCGTCACCGTGAGGAACCCGTCGGCGTCGAGACGTCCGAGGTCTCCGGTGCGGTACCAGCCGTCGGCGCTGAACGCGTCGGCGTCGAGGGACGGGTCCGTGTAGCCGAGGAACAGGTCGGGTCCCCGCGACTGGATCTCGCCCACCTCTCCGGCGGGCAGCATCGCTCCGGCATCGTCGACGATGCGCACCTCGACGCCGGGCATCGGTCGTCCGTCCGTGTGCGCCCGCTTCTCGAGGGCGTCGCCCACGTACCCCGACGTGATCGAGGGGTGCTCGGTGGAGCCGAAGCTGCGAAAGGACCACCAGCCCACGGTGTCCGCCCGCTCGATCAGCGACGGCAAGACGCCGGCGCCGCCGCAGCCGAAGAGGCCGAGCGAGGACACGTCCAACTCGGGGTGGGCCTCGACGTGGTCCAGCAAGGTCGCGAGGAAGAAGGGAGCGCCGCCGCTGCGGGTCACACGCTGGTCGCGGATCAGCTCCCCGGCGGCCTGCGGGTCCCAGCCGTCCATGAGGATGCAGTGCTCGCCGAACAGGTAGGGGTTCTGCAGGCCGGCGATGACTCCGGCCATGTGGCCCACGGGATTGGGGCACAAGAAGACGTCGCCGTCGCGGGCGCCGGTCGCCTCGCCGAGCTGGCGCGACTCGGCGAGCAGGGTGTTGTGGCTGTGGCGCACGCCCTTGGGCTTCGCGGTGGTGCCCGAGGTGTAGCAGAGCAGGTGCACCTCGTCTGGATGGATCTCGCTGCGGGCGTAGTCGGTGCGACCGCGGGCCTCGAGCTCCTCGAAGGCGACGACGCCGGGAGCGTCGGGGCAGTTGTCGCCCACGAAGACCCGCAGGAGGTCCGCACGTGAGCCGACCTCACGATCGGTGTAGTCCACGCCGAGCCACCTGTCCGGCGTGACCAGCATCGCGGCGCCGGACTCGTCGAGGATGTAGGCGACCTCGGCCGGGCCGTAGACGTGGATGATCGGCAGCACCACGGCGCCGATCTCGGTACACGCGTGGTAGAGGGCCGCGGCTTCGAGCCAGTTCGGCATCTGCATCGCGACCACGTCGCCCTTGGCGATGCCGGCGGTGACGAGGGCGCCGCCGAGGGACAGGCCACGGGCGTGGAGTTCGCCGAGGGTCGTCGCCGCGGGGCGCTGGGGCGACCACACGCGGAAGGGGACTTCGGAGAAGCGTGCCGCACCGTCTGCGAGACGGTCGCGCAGGGTGTCGGTGCCGTGGAACCCGGCGTCGTACCAGCGGCGTGTGCGCTCCGGTGCCAAGGGTCCCCCGTGGTGTCAGGCTCCGCGGGACCCTACTCGCACGGGGTCGTATAAAGTCCTTGCACGACCTACCGCCCGGGGGGCAGGTGCACGACCTGGACCGCTTCTACCATCCGCGCACCGTTGCGATCGTGGGAGCGAGCGACACGCCCGGGCGGCCCAACCACATGCTCCTGCAGAAGCTGCGGGCGCGCCTCGAACCCGAGGGCACGAGGATCTACCCGGTCAACCCGCGTGTCGACTCCGTCGCCGGGCTGGCCTGCTACCCGTCGGTGCACGACATCGACGACGACATCGACCTGGCCGTGATCATGGTCGGCGACGCCGTCGCGGCCATGGAGGACGTCGCCGGCAAGGGCGCGAGCTTCGCGATCGTCTTCACCGCGGGTTTCGGCGAGGTCGGCCCCGAGGGTGCCGAACGTGAACGCCGCCTAGGCGAGATCGCAGCCTCGGCCGGCGTGCGCCTCGTGGGGCCGAACACGAACGTGAACGCGTTCGAGGCCTTCGTCGAGCGCGACGGCAAGAAGGTGTGCCTGATCACCCAGTCGGGCCACCAGGGCCGCCCGATAGTCCAGGGCGAGCACCTCGGTATCGGCTTCCTGCACTGGGCGCCCACCGGCAACGAGGTCGACCTCGAAGTGGCCGACTTCGTCGACTACTTCGCCGGTCTCGAGGACTGCGGCGCGATCGCGATGTACGTCGAGGGCTTCCGCGACGGCCCCAAGCTGCTGCGTGCGCTCGAGCACGCGGCCGCCGAGGTGCCGATCGTGTGCGTCAAGGTGGGCCGTTCCGAGGCGGGCGAGGCGATGGCGTTGGCCCACACCGGCCACCTGACGGGCGCGGACCGCGTGGTCGACGCCGTGTTCGACCGCTACGGGGTCATCCGTGTCGACGACCTCGACGAGGTCATGGAGATCGCCGGGCTGTTCACGCTCGCACCGGCGCCACGTGGCGATCGTGTGGCGATCTACGCGATCAGCGGCGGCAGCGGCGCCCACCTCGCCGACCTGTTCGGGGCGGCGGGGATCCCGATGCCCGACCTCGCGCCCGAGACCCAGGAGGTCTGCCGCAGGTACATCCCCGACTACCTGAAGGTCTCCAACCCCGTCGACAACGGCGCCAACGCGATCCGCTCCGGCGACGCGAACGTCACGATCCTGCAGGCGCTCGTCGACGATCCAGAGACCGACATGGTCGTGGTCCCGATCACGGGAATCCTCGCGTCCATCTCGCTCGAGTACTGCACCGACATCGCCGCAGTCGCCGCCACGTCGCCCAAGCCGGTGGTCGTGCTGTGGGGCTCGCCGCTCACAGACGCCGGCTTCGACGTCCTCTGCGCGGCACGGGTCCCGATCGTACGCAGCTTCCGCAACGGCACCCGGGCGCTGAAGGCGTTCTCGGACTGGTACCGCTTCGCACGCGACTACAGGCCACGGCCGGCTTGGGACGGCGCTTCTCCGGTGGATGCCGAGATCGGCGCCGGAGTGCTCGACGACACCGCCGCGCGTGCCGTGCTCTCGGCAGCAGGGGTGGCGCTGGTGCGCCAGGAGATCTGCGCCGACCCGGCCGCGGCGGTCGCAGCCGCCGACGCGATCGGGTACCCGGTGGTGGCCAAGGTCGCCTCCTCAGCGATCGCGCACAAGAGCGACCTCGGCCTCGTCGAGATCGGCCTCGCCGACGCCGCGTCCGTGGAGGAGGCTGCGGCGCGCATCCTCGGCCGCGCACGCGAGAGGGCGCCCGGCGCGGACGTCGAGGGGATCGCAGTCCAGGAGATGGTCACCGGGGGAGTGGAGCTCCTCGTCGGCATCTCACGCGATCGGGTGTTCGGGCCGGTCCTCGCGGTCGGCACCGGCGGCATCTTCGCCGAGGTGCTCGACGACGTGGCGCTCTCGCTCGCTCCCGTCGACGCCGAGGACGCGGACGCGATGTTGCGCAGCTTGCGCGGCAATGCCTTGTTGGACGGTGCCAGGGGCGGCGCACCGGTCGACCGTGATGCCGTGATCGCGGCGATCTGCGCCGTCGGTCGCATCGCCTGCGACCCGCGAGTAGCGGAGCTCGACGTCAACCCTCTCGTCGCGAGGCCCGACGGCGCCTGGGCCGTCGACGCCCTCGTCGTAGGCCGCGAGGCGGGGTAGCCGCCGCAGCGAAAGCCCCGTTCTGGGCGCGACTACCTGAGGAACGGGGATCGGCCTGGTGCAACGCGGCCACCTTGGAGAACAGACCGGCCAGAGTCCCGGGGTTGGATAACTGCGAGCGCGCATACGGGCGTCGCAGTTCTCCAAGCCCCTGAGTGTGGCCGCGTGGTGCTCCAACCTCCGGGTCGCGGCCGCCCGGTGCTCCGTCGCCGGCACACGGTGGCCGCATCGGGCCCCAGCAACCGGAAACCGAAAACCTCCGATCGCCCTCCCAGTTGTGACGTTCGGACCTGCCCATCGGGGCGCCTGCCCGTACCATGACAGGCCGATGAGCAAACGCGTTGTAATCCTCGGTGCAGGAACGGGCGGGACGCTGACGGCGAACAGGCTGCGGCGCGCCGCTCCCGCCGAGGAGATCGAGATCACGGTCGTCGACCAGGACGACCGCCACGTGTACCAGCCGGGGCTCCTGTTCGTCCCCTTCGGCCTCGCCCATCCCGAGGACATCGTGCGTCCCCGCGGCCGCCAGATCCGCGCCGGCATCGAGTACCGCACCAGTGCCGTCGACCACGTCGACCTCGGCGCCGACACCGTCCACCTCGCCGACGGCACGACCCTCGGCTACGACGTCCTCGTGGTGGCGACCGGTGCGGTGCTGGCACCGCAGGAGACCGAGGGCCTCACCGGTCCTGGATGGATGGACAAGGTCTTCACCTTCTACACACCCGAGGGTGCCGCCGCCCTCGACGGCGCCCTGGCGGTCTTCGACGGCGGGCGCATCGCCGTCAACATCGTCGACATGCCCGTCAAGTGCCCCGTCGCCCCGCTCGAGTTCTGCTTCCTCGCCGACTGGTACTTCACCGAGCGCGGCATCCGCGACCGCGTCGAGCTCACCTATGTGACCCCCCTCGACGGCGCCTTCACCAAGCCGGTGGCGTCCGAACGCCTCGGGGGGATGCTGGCCGAGCGTGGCATCGAGCTCGTCACCGAGTTCAACACCGGCGAGGTCGACGGCAGCGGAGGTCGCCTGATCTCCTACGACGAGCGCGAGGTGCCCTTCGACCTCGCCGTCGTCGTCCCGCTCCACAGCGGCGCGCCGTACGTGTCACGCTCGCCGGGCCTCGGCGACGAGCTCGACTTCGTGCCGACCGACGAGCACACGCTGCAGTCCAAGGCCGCACCAAACGTGTTCGTCATCGGGGACGCGTCGAACGTACCGGCGTCGAAGGCCGGCTCGGTGACCCACTTCGAGGGCGAGACCGTCGTCGCCAACGTGATGCACTTCCTTGCGGGCGAAGCGCTCGAGTCCGGCTACGACGGCCATTCGAACTGCTTCATCGAAGCGGGCTTCCACAAGGCGCTGTTGATCGACTTCAACTACGACACGGAGCCGCTGCCGGGCCGCTATCCGGGCAGGGTCGGGTTGCCGCTGCTCGAGGAGTCGCGACTCAACCACCTTGGCAAGCTCATGTTCCAGTGGTTCTACTGGCATTCGCTCCTGCCCGGCCGTGAGGTGCCGGGGATCGGCGCCGTCATGCCGACCAGCGGCAAGCGCCGGCCCGCGACCGATCGACCTACTACCTAGAGAACGAGGAGAGGCGACGATGCCGACCGAGACAATCGCAGCGACCGACGTCGAGCTCAACGAGGATGGCTTCTTCGTCGACCCCGGCCAGTGGACCGAGGACATGGCACCCGAACTCGCCGAGCGCGAGGGCATCGACGAGCTCACGGACCGCCACTGGGAGGTGATCCGCTTCATGCGAGCGGAGTACCTCGAGAAGGGCACCGGGCCGACCGTGCGGGTGCTCGGGCGGGCCTCCGGCGTGCCGGTCAAGGAGCTCTACCAGCTCTTCCCCAAAGGACCGGCGAAGATCGCCGCCAAGATCGCCGGGATCCCCAAGCCCCGCGGCTGCATCTGAGCCACCACCCGCAGACACGAGGAGGATGCGATGGCAGAGCCGATCCAGAAGGTCTCGATAATCATCTCCAAGGGCTCCCTCGAAGGGGTGTACCCGGGCCTGATCATGGCCAACGGCGCCCGCGCCGAGGGCATCGAGGCCAACCTGTTCTTCACGTTCTTCGGCCTCGACGTGATCCACCGCAAGCGCCAGGGCAACATCAAGTTGGCCACGGTCGGCAATCCCGGCCTGCACTTCGCGACGGTCCTCGGCGGGCTTCCGGGTGTCTCGTCGGCGATGACGCGGTACATGAACCGCAAGATGGACGAGTTCGACATCCCCCCGATCCCCGAGTTCGTCGAGATGATCTCCGACACCGGCGCCGGCCTGTTCGGGTGCAAGGCATCGGTCGACCTGTTCGGGTTCGACAAGAACGACTTCGTCGCACAGGTCGAGGACATCATCACCGTCGGCGAGTTCTACGAGAAGTCCGCCGGCGGCCAGATCATCTTCACCTAGGCCACCGGTGCCGCCGACCAAGGCGGCGGCGGTAGAGTCCCGCGCATGGCGATCGGAAGCCTCGACCGGCGTGGCGTCGTCTGGGGTCTCGTAGCGGTTCTGATCGGCCTCGCGATCGCGGTGCTGGGCAGCGGGGGCTTGCGGTGGTTCGACGCCGCCCTGGTGGGTTACCTCTTCGGAACCCTGTTCGCGACGTTCGGTGTCGTGTACCGCTACCTCGTCTGGCTGCGCCGGCCGCCGACGGCACGGCTGAACCGTCGCGGATGGGAGGCGTTCAGGCGCCGCGGGGCGCGGGGACGCAACCTGGGGGCGCTGCCGGGTCTGGTCATCACCAACCTCGCGGGCCAGGCGTTCATCGCACGGCGCAGCCGTGCCCGCTGGTTCGCGCACCAGCTCGTGTTCTGGGGGTGCGTCCTCGCGGCGGCAGTGACGTTCCCGCTCGTGTTCGGCCTACTGCACTTCGAGTCGGTCGGCCAGGACTCCCAGCGCTATCAGGCATACGTCGCGAGCATCGCCACGGTGAGCTTCGACGCCCGCAGCCTCTTCGGCTGGGTCACGTTCCACCTCCTCGACATCTCCGCCGTACTGGTCCTCGGCGGGGTCTTCCTCTTCCTCATGCGGCGTCTACGCGACCCCGGGGCGATGGCCGTCGAGCGCGCGAACGACTTCCTCGCGCTCGCCGGCTTGTTCGCCGTGTCGGTGACCGGCCTGCTGCTCACCGCGTCGAACCTGTGGATGGGCGGGCGCTTCTACACGTTCCTTACCACCATCCACGCCCTCACGGTGATCCTGGGCCTGCTCTACATCCCGTTCGGCAAGCTGTTCCACATCTTCCAGCGGCCGGCGAACCTCGGCGTCGCGTTCTACAAGCGCGCGGGAACGGAGGGCCCCCAGCATGCGTGCACCGAGTGCGGCACGGAGTACGCGTCGGCGTTGCAGGTTGGCGACCTCGTCGACGTCACCGCGGCGCTCGGGTTCGACTACTCCCGCGACGACGGTGGCAACTACCAGCAGGTGTGCCCGCAGTGTCGGCGCCGTCTGGTGACGTTCGCCCAGGCCGCAAGGGTCGGAGGGTTCGGCTGATGGCGACGTTGCCCGTGTCCGAGGCGGACCTCGTCGCCCGCTACGGCCCGCACCTGAACCAGACCCCGCCGGGGGGCTGGGACAAGGACCTCGAGATCGATCGCGAGGTCGAGACCCACTGCTGCTTCTGCGGCCAACAGTGCGGCATCGTCCTCAAGGTCCACCAGAACCAGGTCGTGGGTTTCGAGCCCTGGTACGACTTCCCGTTCAACCAGGGCAAGCTCTGCCCCAAGGGCGTCAAGCGCTACCTCCAGGGCAACCACCCCGATCGCCTCCTCGATCCGCTCGAGCGTGACCCGTCGGCGCCGTCGGGCTTCCGCGCGGTCGGGTGGGACCATGCGCTCGGCCGTGTCGCGTCGGAGATCCGCCGGATCCAGGACCGCTACGGCGCCGACAGCTTCGCGATGCTCTCGGGCGTGTCGCTCAACAACGAGAAGTCGTATCTGATCGGCAAGTTCGCGCGGCTGGGCATCGGCACGGCCAACCTCGACTACAACGGTCGCCTCTGCATGGTCTCCGCCGGTGCCGCCAACAAGAAGGCGCTCGGCATGGACCGCGCCGCGAACCCCTGGAGTGACATACCGCTCGCCGACGTCGTCTTCGTCGCGGGTGCCAACGTCGCGGAGTGCGCCCCGATCACGACGAGCTACATCTGGAGCGCGCGTGACAACGGGGCGAAACTCGTCGTCGCCGACCCGCGCGTGACCCCGCTCGCACGGACCGCCGACGTGTTCCTCGGCCTGCGCCCGGGCACCGACTCCGCGTTGATGGGCTCGATCCTGAACGTGCTCGTCGAGCGCGACTGGCTCGACCACGACTTCATCGAGGCGCACACGCTCGGGTTCGAAGAAGCCGCCGCTGCCGTGGCCGGCTGTACGCCCACGTGGGCCGAAGCCGTCACCGGAGTGCCCGCGGGGCGCATCGAAGCCGCCGCCGAGATCTGGGGGACGTCGGCGACGGGCATGCTCCTGCACGCCCGTGGGATCGAGCACCAGTCCAAGGGCGTCGAGAACGTCCTGTCGTGCATCAACCTCGGTCTCGCGACCGGCAAGTACGGCAAGCCCGGGTGCGGCGTCAGCACGATCACGGGCCAGGGCAACGGCCAGGGCGGGCGCGAGCAGGGCCACAAGTGCGACCAGCTCCCCGGCAACCGCGACATCACCAACCCCGAGCACCGCGCCGAGGTTGCATCGGTCTGGGGCTGCGAAGTCGACGAGATCCCGGGCAAGGGGCTCTCGGCCCAGGAGATCGTGAACGCGATCGCGGCCGGCGAGATCAAGGGCCTTCTCTCGATCTGCTTCAACCCGGCAGTGTCCCTGCCCGACACGAACTTCACCGCCGCCGCGCTCGACGGGCTCGAGTTCTACGCCGCGATCGACTTCTTCATGTCCGAGTCTGCCCAGCACGCCGATGTCGTCCTCGCCGGCTCGCTGCACGAGGAGGACGAGGGCACGTCCACGACCGTCGAGGGACGCGTCGTCAAGATCAACGCCGCGGTGACGCCGCCCGGCAACGCCCGCCGTGACACCGAGATCATCCTCGACCTCGCTCACCGCCTCGGCCGCGGCCGCTACTTCGGCTTCGACTCGAACGAGGCGATCTTCGACGAGCTCCGCCGTGCGTCCCACGGCGGCACCGCCGACTACACGGGCATCACGTGGCAGCGCGTCGAGGACGAGATGGGCGTGTTCTGGCCGTGTCCGGAGATCGGCCACCCGGGCACGCCGCGCCTGTACGAGGGCGGGGTCTTCGCCCATCCCGACGGCAAGGCCCGCTTCAACGCGGTTGCGTACCGCCCTCCCGCCGAGGTCGTCGACGACGACTATCCCGTGTGGCTGACCACCGGCCGCGTCGTGAGCCAGTACCTGTCCGGCACCCAGACGCGACGCATCGGCCCGCTCGTCGCGCAGTACCCGGAGCCGCTGCTCGAGATCCACCCGATCCTCGCTAGCACGCACGGGATCGCCGAGGGCGATCTGGTGAAGGTGACTTCGCGCCGTGGCGACATGACGCTGCCGGCCACGGTCGTGGCCACGATCCGGCCCGACACGGTCTTCATCCCCTACCACTGGGAGGGACGGCGCGCCGCCAACCAGCTCACCCAGCGCGCCCTCGACCCGGTCTCGAAGATCCCCGAGTACAAGGTCTCGGCGGTTCGCCTCGAACGTGTCGGTCCCGGCTCGCAGACAACCGACGTGCGCGACCTCTCCCTGCACGAAACGGGTGCCGAGTGAGCATCGGGCCCGTCGGACACGGAGCCAAGGTGTTCGTCGTCGACCAGAGCCGCTGCATCGGCTGCCGGGCTTGCGTGCAGGCCTGCGAAGAGTGCGGCACGCACAGGGGCAGGACGATGATCCACCTCGACGAGGTGGACCGGGCACACACCACCCAGACCGTCCCGATGGTGTGCATGCACTGCGATGATCCGACCTGCGCCGAGGTGTGCCCGGCCGACGCGATCAAACAGAACGAGGACGGGGTGGTGCAGTCGGCGCTCAAGCCACGCTGCATCGCCTGTTCGAACTGCGTGCTCGCGTGCCCGTTCGGCGTCCCCAAGATGCAGGCCGACCTCGACATGATGATGAAGTGCGACATGTGCTACGACCGCACGTCCATCGGGCTCGCGCCGATGTGTGCGTCGGTCTGCCCGAGCCAGGCGCTCTGGTTCGGGACTCCGCAGCAGTGGGCGGCAACACGCACGGGAGGGCTCGTGGACGCGTTCGTCTTCGGCCGCCAACGCGTCGGCACGAAGGTGCGTATCGTCGTCGACGACGTGTCGGCCGGACCCGTCGACGTACTGGCCGGCGCGGCGGGGACCGACTGGCGCGACGACCCGTTCGGCCTCGCCGAGATGGGGGCGACCACATGAGCACCGAGGACCGCGACCGCGTCTGGCGCGAGGACTTCCCGTACACGTCCGAGGGTGAGGACGACGTCACGCGGCGCGAGTTCGTGCGCTACCTCGTCCTCGCCTCGGGGGCGTTCGCGGTGGGCGGCGTCGGCGTCGCCGCTTGGGCGTCGCTGCGTCACGTGAACGAAGGCGAGCCGCGGCCGATCGTCGCTCTCGACGACGTCGCGGAGGGCGGCGCCTACCTGTTCCGCTACCCGACCGAGGCCGACCCGGCGATCCTGTTGCGCCTCGACGCCGAACGCGTGGTGGCGTTCAGCCAGAAGTGCACGCACCTGGGCTGCGTCGTCTACTGGGACGAGCGCCACGACGAGCTCGTGTGCCCCTGCCACGAAGGGATCTTCGACCCCGACACCGGCGCGGTCGTTGCCGGCCCGCCCCAACGGCCGCTCGCGCCGATCGCCGTCGAGATCCGCCCCGGCGGCGAGGTGTGGGCCCTCGGCGGTGGAGCGACGTGAACCCGAACCGGCGCGTGGTGGCCTCGATCGGGGCGTTCGTGATCGTCCTGGTATCGCTGCAGGTCTTCCTCCTGACCGTGGGGCTGGACGGCCTCTTGGGCCACGACGTCGCGCTCGCGTGGATCGCGGCGGCCTGTTCGGTGGTCCTGGGGGCGGGCTCGGTGGCGTTCTACGCCTATGCACGTGGAGGACGGCGTGGCTGAGAAGAGGGAGGTGCCGGACCGGCCTCAGCGGCCCGGCCCCGTAGGCGGGGACCTCGCGGCCGAGGTGTTCGGACTGGCCCGGCGCATGCGCCTGCCCGCACTCGCGGCACGTCACAACTCCACGTTCGTGATCGGCCTCTACGCGTTCGTGAACGGGGTGGTGTCGATCGGTGTGATGTCGATCGCGGCGCTCGTCACCGGCGCCCCGTTCGTGTTCCCGTCGCTGGGGCCGACTGCGTTCCTGCTCTTCTACACGCCGATGACCCCACCGTCGTCGCCGCGCAACACGATGTGCGGCCACGCGATCGGTGCGGCTGCCGGGTACCTGTCGCTGGTGATCTTCGGGCTGACCGAGGCGCCACCGGCGCTCGCCACGAGCGTCACGTGGGACCGGGTCGGTGCGGCCGCACTGTCGCTGGGACTGACGGCAGGCGTGATGGTGTGGGCCAAGGTGCCGCACCCGCCCGCCGGCGCCACAACCCTGATCGTGTCCCTCGGGATCCTCAAGGCGCCGTGGCAGCTCGCCGTGCTGATGTTGGCGGTCTTGTTCCTGGTGGTACAGGCTTTCGTGATCAACCGCCTCGCCGGGATCGAGTATCCGCTCTGGTCACCGCGACCTCAATCCGGGTAGCCGTGAGCGCTACCGTGGGCGGATGCGATTCCTGGTGATCGGCGAGTTCGACGAGTCCCTCCCCTTCGACACCCGCTCCGAGGAGTACCGACGCACTGTCGAGGTTCTCGGCGACTGGGAGCGGCGCGGCGTCGTCGAGCGCTACGAGCTCTTCAACGACCGCTTCGGCGGCATCGTGATCCTCTCCGCCGCCAGCCACGAGGAGGCCGAGGCGCTCCTCGAGCAGCTTCCCTTCGTCGACTTCGACACGTTCAGCCTCCAGATCCGCGAGCTCGTCGACCAGAGCGGCGCCTGAGGTTCGGCGCCGACTCCGGAACTACCCACCCACGACTACGTCGAGGACGTCCTCGTTGGTCGGGTCGGCGGAGCGGGCCAGGACGGCGACGTCGCCGGTCGGGCGGCGTTCCAGGATCAGCGAGGGTGCCTCGAAGTTCACGTCGAAGAGGCGCCCGACGAGCTGGGGGTTGACCGCGTAGCGGACGTGGCGCAACGCGGCCATCGCCGAGTAGAGGCCTTCGGCGAACCACTGCTCGGAGCGGCGCTGGTGTTCGGTGGCCTCGTTGAATGCCCACGGCCCGTCCCACGGCCACGCGTTCGCCGAGGGCTGCGCGACGACCTCGACTCCGAGGCCGTCGAGCAAAGGCGCGCACGGGACGAAACCGGGCTCGCCGGAGGTGTGCGCCTCGCGGAAGCCGTCGTAGCAGATGGCGGTGCCGAGAATGCCGAAGGGGGTCTCGACGGCGGACAGGTCGGCGGGATCGGCACCGCTCATGTGCAGGACGTCCTCCTGGGTCGGGACGGCGTTGACCTTGCGGGTCACGGAGACGGCGCTGCCATCGGGGGCGAACGTGAGGCTGGTGTTGTAGAACCTCGCGCTCGCGGGCTCGAACGCCGCCGACGTGATGCCGAGCGCGTTGATCGGGACGAGCGCGCTGCCGGCGACGACCCAGAGTCCGTAGTCGGCGGCGACGGACGCGAACGTGGTCCACCACGTGCGCCACACCGCGGGCGCCACGGCGGTGACGAAAGCCTCGTCGAAGGACCGCGGGCGGGTCCGCCACGCCGACGCCACCAGTGCGCGGAGCTCGCTCAGGGCCACGCGACGCATCGCCGACCCTGTCGTACGGCAGCGGGCCACGTGGTCGAGCCGGCCCGCGAGGGGGAGGAACGACGCGATCATCTCCGGCCACACCGCCAACGCTGGCAACCCGTCCACCCGCCGCGCCGCCACCTGGTCGGCCTGGCGGCGCACCGCCGAGGCGAAGGCGGCTCCCGATGCGTAGGTGTCGACGTCGACGCGGGGCTGGACGGCGAAGAGCTGGACTCGTTCCACGCGACCGATTCTTGCGCACCAGGCGACGTGCGTGCCGCCTCGTACAATGCCCTTGCACGACACGTTGCCGGTGCAGAGGACCCATGGCAGAGAGGACCGCGGCGATCGTCGGGATCGGCCAGACCGAGTTCGCCAAGGTCCTCGAGCGGCCCGAGATCACGCTCGCGTGCGAGGCCGCTCGCGCTGGCCTCGTCGACGCCGGCCTCGCCCCTCACGACGTCGACGGCATGGTCCGCTTCGACCTCGAGTCCACCCAGGACGTCGAACTCGCCCGCAACCTCGGCGTCGAGAACCTGCGCTTCTTCGCGGACACGCCCCACGGCGGCGGTGGCGCTTGCGCCACGCTCGGGCTCGCGGCCGCGGCTGTCGAGACCGGCCGCGCCGACGTCGTGCTCTGCTGGCGCTCGCGCAAGCGCGGCTCGGGCCCACGCCCGTGGGCGTCCAACGCCGGCGCGATCGGCGGCGAGAAGCAGTTCTGGGTGCCCTTCGGCCTCGCCCGGCCGGTGGACCAGGTGGCGATGACGACACGGCGGTACATGTTCGAGTACGGCCTCACCGAGGCCCAGCTCGGCCACGTCGCGTGCACGATCCGCGCACACGCCCAGCGCAACCCGGCCGCGACGATGACCAAGGACATGGACCTCGACACCTACCTGGGGAGCCGCTTCGTGTCCGAACCGCTGCGCGTACCGGACTGCTGCCTCGAGTCCGACGGCGCGGTGGCGGTCGTGGTCACGTCGCTCGAACGTGCGCGTGACCTCCTCCAGCCGCCGGCGGTCCTCTTGTCGACAGCCATGGGGAGCGGCCCCCAGACCGTCGGGATGGCCAACTACCACGGACCGTCGATCACGACTTCGCCGGCGGCGTTCTGCGCCGCGGCCCTGTGGGAGCGCACCGATCGGCGCCCCGCCGACGTCGACTGCGCGCAGATCTACGACGCGTTCACCCCGCTCGTGGTCCAGAGCCTCGAGGAGTACGGCTTCTGCGAGCGCGGCGAAGGCGGCGTGTGGGCGCAAGCGGGCGAGCTCGCCTGGCCCGCGGGCCGCCTGCCCGTCAACACGAGCGGCGGTGGGCTCTCGGAGGCTTACCTTCACGGGTTCAACCTCATCGCCGAGGGTGTGCGTCAGGTACGGGGCACGTCGACGAGCCAGGTCCCCGGCGCCGCGACGGTCCTCGTCACGAGCGGCAACGGTGTCCCGACCAGCGCGGCACTACTCGGGAGCGACACGTGAGCGAACCGGCGCCGCCGCTCGTACCCGACCCCGACTCGGTGAGCGCTCCGTTCTGGGAGGCGTGCGCCCGTCACGAGCTCGTCGTCCAGACCTGCCTGGCGTGCGGCTTGCCCCGCTATCCACCGCGCCCGATGTGCCCGGCTTGCGGTTCCCTGGAGCATGCCTGGGAGCTGTCACCGGGTGACGCCGTCCTGTACTCGTGGGTGGTGGCGCACCCGCCGGTGTTGCCGTCGTTGGCAGCGCGAGTGCCGCTGGCGGTCCTGTTGGTCGAGCTCGCCGAGGGCATCCGCATGGTCGGCAACCTCGCGGGCCGCGACGCCGACCTCGAGATCGGCATGCCGATGCGGCTGGACTGGCTCGACGTCGCCGACGCGTGTGCGTTGCCGGCCTGGCGGCCGGTCCCCTGAGTCCTCCACGCGGCGAGTCCCGCGGAGCTCGATGCCGCGGGACTCGCGTCTTGGGCTCGACGTCCGTCGTCGGCTTGTGCAGCCGTCGGTCTCCTCGATCGGGCGGAGCCCATTCGCAGCAGTGGCTTCCCCCTGGCGTCGGCATTCGGGAGGCCAGCTTCTCGCTGCAAGCATGTCAAGGGATGGTGTCTCTGCGGGGAGTATCGCGCCGCCTTCACGAATGCACAAGGCCCTGTGGGTGCGGTTGTCAAGACGCTCGGGTGGCGCGACACTGCGCTCGTGCCGCCACCCGAGGAGCATGATGAGCGAGTACGGAGCAGTCATCGGTTGGACCGGAGTCCGCACCGGTAGGGAACGCAAGGCGATCGAAGTCTGGGGCGAGACCCTTGCCTTCTACGACAAGGCAGCGACCGACGGCCGCATCGAGTCCGTCGAGCCGATCGGGTTCCCGGGCGGCCTCCGGGGTCTGATCGGCGGGCTCGTGATCCGGGGCGACGAGACCCAGATCGAGACGTTCGTGGCATCTCAGGACTTCATGGAGCACTTCGCCCGCGGCTCGCTCGTAGCGGAGGAGCTGACCGTGGCGCGCTGCAATTTCGGGTCGCAGACGGCGAGCACGGTGGGGAACTACTTCGCCCAGCTCGACGCCCTGGGTCTCTGACACCGGGACGTGAACGAGCCCCGGCGACGGGACGAGATGCCGAACCCTGTCAGCGCCGCCGCGCCTTGCCGGTAGCACTCCGCGCCGGGTCGAGCTTCGCGCGCAACTCGGCGTTCTCGGCCTCCAGCTCGGCCACTCTCGCTTCCAGGCGCTCGACCTCGGCGGGGCGCGAGCTGTCGAGCTCGAGCAGCATCTTCTCGTAGCGCTCGACGAACGCGTCCGCGAGTTGGCCGCCGGGGCCGTAGGCAGGAGGACGGACGCTGCCGTCGCCGTCAGCGAGCGGCTCGGTCGACAGGAGCTCGATCACCGAGGGACGGCCGGCGGCGCCCTTCTTGCGTGTGCGGATCCGGCCCGCGCGGCGCAGCGCAGTCAGCCCGATCTGGACGGCCGACGCCGACACGCCCGACTCCTGCGCGAGCTGTCGCACCGACTTCTCGACCACACCGTCCGCGGCGGATGCAGCGAGAGCGACGAGGACCTGGTTCGCGTACGACGCCTCGTAGCGTTTCATGGACGCGATCCGGCGAGGCCGCGGCGCAGCGTCGGCTTGTGCACCTTGCCACTCGGCGTCCGTGGGAGCTCGGACAACACCTCGGCGCGTTCGGGCCACTTGAACCGGGCGAGGCCGGCGGCGGCGCAGTGCGCGGCGAGCGATTCGAGTGCCGGCGCGTCCAGGCCGCGGGGGACCACGTACGCGCAGGCCTTCTCGCCCAAGACCGGGTCTGCCATCGCCACGACGGCGACGTCGGCGACGTCGGGATGCGACGCGAGGACGTCCTCGACCTCGCGCGCGGAGATGTTCTCGCCACCGCGAATGATCACGTCCTTGAGGCGGTCCACGATGCGCAGGCACCCGTCCTCGCGCACGGCGATGTCGCCGGTGCGGAACCAGCCGTCGACGAATGACTCGGCATCGTGGTCGGAGTCGAGGTAGCCGGCGAGCATCTCCGGCGTGCGCCCCCACAGCTCGCCGGGGTCGCCGTCGGCGACGTCGACACCCGAGGACGGATCGACCACGCGGCACTCGGCCAGGCCGACGAGGCGCCCGTCGGTGCCCGCGCAGACGTCCACGGGATCGCCGGGCAGGGCGGTCGTGAGCGTGGGCAGCTCGGTCGAACCGTACGTGCGCTTCGCCCAGCAGCCGAGTGCCTCGGAGGCCTCACGCACCAGCCCCGGTGCCACGCCGGCGCCGCCCATCGACCACAGGCGCAGGCTGGAGACGTCGGTCGTCGCGAAGGCGTCGTCGTCGACGAGCGTGCGCAGGAACACCGGTGTGCCGATCATGTAGGTGATCGACTCCGCCGCGATGGTCGCCAGCGCCGCTGCCGGGTCCCAGCGCTCCATCAGGACCGCCGGGATGCCGAGCACGCACGGGAACAGGATCCCGTACATCAGGCCCGCGACGTGTGTGACCGGCATCGGCAGCAGGAGCCGGTCCGTTCGGGTGAGAGCGTGCGCCCCGACGAGACTGTCCGCCTCGTGGCGCAGGCTCTGGTGGGAGTGCACGACACCCTTGGCAAGCGCGGTTGTGCCCGAGGTGTGCAGCACCACGGCGGCGTCGTCGGCGGTGCGCACCGGCGCAGGCACGTCGCCTCCCCAGCCACAGAGCTCGTCCCAGGACCCCTCCGAGCCCCGCATCACCACGACCTCTCCGTCGAAGCCGCACCTCGCGAGGATCCCCGGATAGTCGACGCCGCGGAACTCATCCGGCACCGCGCACACCCGTGCCCCGGTCGAGTCGAGGATGTGGCCGACCTCACGCGACCCGAGCGTGGGCGTGATCGGCACGACGACGGCACCGGCGCGCAGCACCCCCCACGCGAATACGACGCTCTCCCACCAGTTCGGGAGCTGGTAGGCGACGGTGTCGCCCGGCCTCACGCCCATCGCCGCGAGCGCGGAGGCTGTGCGGCCGCTGAGCGCGTCGAGCTCCGCGTAGGTGAGGACGCGACCGCCTTCGCTCACGGCGACCGAGCCCGGACTTGCCTCGACGGAGGCGTGGAAGCGGTCGAGGAGGGTCTCCGACGTCCACGCGCCGGCGGCGCGCCACCCGGCCTCGACGGTCGCGGGCACGGGATGTCGCACGTCGTTGCAGCCGCGGAGCATGGTCGTACAATACTCTTGCACGACCCCCTCGGGGGAGGGGTGCAGGCCACAGGGGGAAGCTGCGTGGGCGTACTCGTTGGCATCGACGTCGGCGGCACGTTCACCGATGTCGTGGTCGTCGCTCCCGACGGCAGCGTTGCGGTCGCCAAGGCCGCGACGACCCCCGACGACGAGGCCGAGGGGATCGTCGCCGGTCTCGCCGAGGCCGCAGCGGGGCGCGGCGAGATGCTCGGTGACCTGCTCGCGCGCACCGACCTGATCGTGCACGCCACGACGACCGCGGACAACACCCTCATCACCCACTCGGGTGCACCGTGCGGGCTGATCACCACCGAGGGCCACCGCGACGAGATCGAGATGCGCCGCGGGTGGAAGGAGAGCATCTGGGACCCCACGGTGCCGGCCCCGCAGCCGATCGCGATGCGGCGCTTCCGCATGTCGGTGCCGGGCCGCCTCGACTACCAGGGCAACGTGCTCACGCCGCTCGACGAGGACGCCGTCAGGCGGGCGGCGCGCCGTTTCCGCGACCACGGGATCGCGTCGGTCGCGGTCGTGCTGCTGTTCTCCTTCGTCGATCCCACGTGGGAGCGGCGCGTGCGCGAGATCGTGCGCGAGGAGTATCCCGGGGCGCAGGTGAGCCTGAGCCACGAGGTCATGCCGGCGGCGCCCGAGTTCGAGCGGACCTCGACGACGCTCGTCAACTCGTTCGTGGGTCCACGCGTCGTCGCGTACCTGCAGCGCCTCGTCGCGCGCCTGCGCGAGGAGGGCTACGCGCGCCAGTTGCTCGTGATGCAGAGCAACGGTGGCGTCGCGAGCGTCGATGCCGTCTGCGAGCGACCGGTGGTCACGCTCGCCTCCGGTCCCATCGGCGGTGTCACGGCCGCCGCCGCCGTCAGCGCCGCGGTTGGGATCCAGGACTTCGTCGCCGTGGACATGGGCGGCACGTCCTACGAGGCCTGCCTGGTGCGTGGCGGCAACGCCGAGGTCAAGTCCTATTGGAACTGGATCCAGCGCTACTGCATCGCGCTTCCCGTCGTCGACGTCGTGTCGATCGGCGCTGGCGGCGGGTCGATCGCCCGCGTGAACGCGGGCGGGCTCGCGGTCGGCCCCGAGTCCGCGGGCGCCGACCCGGGGCCGATCTGCTACGGGCGCGGGGGCGCGGCGGTGACGGTCACCGACGCCAACGTCTTGCTCGGCTACCTCAACCCCGAGGGGCTCTGCGGCGGCCGGATGGTGCTCGACGCGTCGCGGGTCGAGGCCGCGATCGCCGAGCAGATCGCCGAGCCGCTCGGCGTCACGGTGCTCGAGGCGGCGGCGGGCGTGCACCGCATCGTCAACGCCGACATGAACAACGCGATCAGGCGCGTGTCCTCGGAGAAGGGCCAGGATCCCCGCAAGTTCGCGCTCGTGGCCTTCGGCGGCAACGGCCCGTTGCATGCTCCGGCGCAGGCACGCGAGCTCGGCATCGACACGATCCTGGTCCCGCGCCTGTCCCCGGTGCTGTCCGCGTTCGGCACCCTGACGGCGGACTTCGTCGTGAACCAGGTGCGCGCCCACATCGGCCGGGCCGACCAGCTCGACCTCGGTGCCGTCGAGGCGGACTTCGCCGAGATGCGGACGCATGCCGAGAAGGAGCTCGTGCAGGCCGACGTCGACGTCGCCGACGTCGAGCACCGTTACGAGTTCGGCTGCCGCTACCCGGGCCAGACGTTCACGATCAACGTCGACGTGGCACTGCCCGGCGGCCACGTCACCGAGGCGGGGCGCGAGACACTCATGGCGCGCTTCCACGAACTGCACGAGGACCTGCACACGTTCGCGACACCCGACGAGCCCGTCGTCGTCGCCGAGTTGCGCGTGCGGTCGTGGACGGCCGCGCGCAGGCCGCCGATCCCGCGGGCACCCGCCCCGGAGCAGGGCGATCCCGTGGTCGGCTCGCGGCGCGCGTGGTTCGAGGGCGGCCTCGTCGACACGCCGGTCTTCCGCGGCCCCCGCCTCGGCACCGGCCGCGTGGTCGAGGGACCCGCGATCGTCGAGGAGTCCTTCACGACGGTGGTGCTCCAGCCCGGCCAGCACGCGACCGTCGACGAGTTCGGCAACTACCTGATAGCAAGCGTCGGAGGGACACCGAGATGACCGCGACCCTCGAAACCGCCGCCGGCATCGACCCGATAACCGCCGAGGTCGTCCGCGGCGCCTTCGAGACGATCGCGTTCGAGATGGCCCAGCACGTCAGCCTCGCGGCGGTGACGCCGATCCTGAACCAGTCCAACGAGCGCAACGCCTCGATCCTCGACGCGCGCGGGCGCCTCGCCGGGCTGTCGGTCGGCATCCCGCAGTTCATGCTCGCGAGCCGGGGCCCGGTCCGCTTCGCGCTCGAGTTCTTCGGGACGGAGGGCTTCGAGGCCGGCGACGTCTTCGCGGCCAACGACCCCTACCACGGCGGCGGCCACCTGCCCGACTGGAACATCTTCGCCCCGGTCGTGGTCGACGGCGAGCTCGTGTTGATCGCGTCGATCCAGTGTCACCACGGCGACACCGGCGGCGACACCCCGGGCGGCTACTCCGTCAACGCGATGGACGTGTGGGCCGAGGGTCTGCGCTGCCCCGCGGTCAAGCTCGTCGAGCGCGGCGTCGAACGCCGCGACGTCCTCTACATGCTGCAGACCAACAACCGCCTGCCCACCTACATCGCCGACCTGCGTGCGCAGATGGGCGCCGCCAACCTCGGCGTGCGGCGCCTACGGGAGGTCGTCGCGGAGTTCGGGGCAGGCACGGTCAAGGCCGCGGTCGACCACTCGATCGAGTTGACGCGCCGGCGCATCCGCGAGGACGTTGCGCGGTGGCCCGACGGCGTGTACGAGGCCGAGACCCTCATCGAGCACGACACGATCGGCAACAAGGACATCCGGATCCGGTGCAAGGCGACGGTCACGGGCGACGCGCTCCGCATCGACTACACCGGCAGCGACGACCGCGAGTTCCTGACGACCAACGGGACCTTCGGCAACACCCAGGGCATGGTGCTGAGCCAGTTCTGCACGATGGTGGACCCTTCGATACCCAAGAACGAGGGGCTCTTCGACGCGTTCGAGCTCGTCGTGCCGGAGGGCTCGTGCATCAATCCCGACAACACGCGGCCCGTGTCCGCAGGCACGCACCATCCCGGCGTCGAGGTCAGCGAGGCGCTCGCCCTGGCGTTGAGCCAGGCGATCCCGCAACGGTGCCAGCCGCAGGTGTACAAGATCGCGATCCCGACGGTGATCTTCGGCATCGAGCCACGCAGCGGGGCGTTCTTCGTGGACCAGTCCGTCGACACGACGTCGACGTGCGCGGCGGCTTCGAGCGCCTGCGACGGCTGGGGCGGCACCCCGACGGCGTTCGGCAACCTCATCCTCGCGACCGCGGAGATCAACGAGTCGCTGCTGCCGCACCGCCAGCTCTCGCGCGAGTTCATGACCGACAGCGGCGGCGCGGGCCTGCACAGGGGCTGTCCCGGGGCGCGCTACGTGAAGGAGGTCACGACGCCGTGCCAGGTGTACACGTGGGTGCTGGGCACCAAGTACCCGTGCCCCGGCATCGCCGGTGGGAAGCCGGGCTCGGCGTCGCACCTGTTCCTGCGCGTGGGTGGCGAGCACGAGTACGAGGTCACCCACACCGCCTTCTACGTCCAGCACGAGCCGGGTGAGCGGATCGTGAACGAGTTCGCAGGCGGCGGCGGCTGGGGCGACCCCCTCGACCGTGACCCCGAGCTCGTCCTCGACGACGTCCTCGACGAGTACGTCTCGGTAGAGGGCGCCCGCCGCGACTACGGCGTCGTGGTCGAGGGCGACCTCGGGTCCCTCGACATGGCGGTCGACACCGCGGCCACGGAGGCGCTGCGCGCCGAGATGCGGGCCGCCGATGCCGCGGCCGCCCCGTCCTCGGCGGAGTGAGCGACGCGTCGTTCACGCGGGAGCTGCGCGAGTTCCTCGCACGCAACCCGCCGCCGGTGGGGCGTGGCTTCGAGGTGGAGCGGCGCTGGCAGGAGATGCTTCACGCCGAGGGGTGGGTCGCGCCGCACTGGCCCGTCGAGCACGGGGGCCGGGCGGCGTCGTTCCGCGAGTACGCGACGTACGTACTCGAGCTCGCCCGCGTGCGCGCACCCCAGCCCGTGAACAGGGTCGGGATCAACCTCGCGGGACCGACCCTGCTCGCGCACGGGACGCCCCAGCAACGCAGCCGGTACCTGGCGCCGATCCTCGCCGCGACCGAGATCTGGTGCCAGCTCTTCAGCGAGCCGGATGCGGGCAGCGACCTCGCGTCTTTGACGACGCGGGCGCGCCGCGCCGGAGGGGGAGGGGGTTGGGTCGTCGACGGCCAGAAGGTGTGGACGTCCTACGCGACCGAGGCGCGGTGGGCGATCCTGCTCGCACGCACCGGCGTGGCAGGTAGCGGCCGGCGCGGCCTGTCCTATTTCGTGTGCGACATGCACGCGCCCGGCGTCGAGGTGGTGCCGCTGCGCCAGATGACGGGGGAGTCGGAGTTCAGTGAGGTGTTCCTCGACGGTGTCGAACTGGGTGCCGACGCCCTGGTGGGCGCCGAGGGGGCGGGCTGGGCGGTCGCGGCGACCACGCTCGCACACGAGCGCGGCACCGTGTTCCCGCTCAAGGAGCAGGTCGTCCAGAGGGTGTTCCTCGACGAGCTCCTCGCCTGGGCACGGGCTCGCGGTCCGGAGTCGGGGTCCGACGCCCGGGACCGGTTGGCACGTTGCGTAGTCGACGCCGAGGTCTTCCGCTTCCTCAACCTCGCGATGCTCGAAGCACTGGCGCGTGGCGAGGCACCGGGGCCGGAGACGTCGCTGGTGAAGTTGCACTGGTCCGCGCTGAGCCAGAGGCTGCACGACACCGAGGTCGCGCTGTGGGGCGCCGGCGGGGTCGCGGTCGCCGACGCAGACTCGGAGCCGTGGCGCGAGCTCCTGTGGAGCCGGGCGGCCTCGATCGCGGGCGGCACGTCGGAGGTGCAGCGCAACATCGTCGGCGAGCGCATCCTCGGCCTCCCGCGGGAGCCGCACCTTTGATCGACCTCGGGGGGGGCACCTCGCGACCGCATGTAGTCGCCAGGTGCGCCAACGTGGGTCAGCGCCGCCGCTCCGTTCGTCTCGGCGGTCGCGGCGGGCTCAGGGCTCGCCTCCGAATAACGTTGGGCAACTTATCCAGAGGCGAGCCCTCAGGGCGAGACCTCGACGGTGCCGCGCATGCCCGCCTCCCAGTGGCCGGGGACGTGGCAGCCGTAGATCACCTGGCCTGCCTCGGTGAAGGTCCACGCGACCGTCTTGGTCGTGTTGGGTTGGAGAGTGAAGCCGTTGGCGGTGTCGGCCATGGAAGTCATCCCGCCGTGGCCCGCGTGGGCGGACATCTCCGTGTGGTGCTCGGCCTGGGTGGCCGCGTCGCCGATCAGGAACTCGTGCTCGATCGCGCTGTCGTTGGTGACGACGAACTTCACGGTCTCGCCTGTCTTGACGTCGACGGACGCGGGGTCGAAGGCCATCGCCGATGCCCCGATCTTGATCTCGGCGGACCTGACGGCTCGCGCGGGATCGGCGGGTGTGCCGAAGCCCGGTTGCGAGGCACCGGCGCCCGTGGGAGGCGTCGTGGCATCGACGGTGGTGGTGGTGGTGGACGGGGCGGTGGTCTCGCCGGTCCCGCAGGCGCCGGAGACCAGAGCCGCGGCGAGCGCGAGCGCGAGCGCGGGTGTCAGAAGTCGTTTCAACGTCGGACCTTCCTGGTGCGGGTTCGATGTGGCCGGCTCAGGCGACCCGGGGAGGGTGCTCGAACGTCCACGCCCAGATGAGCTCGCCGAGGCCGCGGGCCCGCCAGCGGACGGTGGTGTCGCCGCGGCGGCGTGCGAGTGCGAGGGCGCCCAGCGCGGTGACGAGACCGCCGAGACACGGCGCGGTGCAGTTGATACAGTGCGCCGGCACGGTCTCGTCGCGGGTGGGACCGTGCTCGTGGTGGCCCTGCGCCGCCTGCGCGACGCCGGCGTGGACCAGGCCGATGGACAGCAAAGCCGTCGCGACGAGGACGACGCACCAGGTACGCATGAGCGCGACCGTACCAGAGCGGCACCGGCTCCCCCCGTGGAACCGCGAGTCGTCCCGAGCCGACCCGGAGCGCTGATGGACCTCGGTTTCAGCACCGGCGAGGAGGCGTTCCGTGCCGAGGTGCGCGAGTGGCTCGCCACTGTCCGGGCACCCGATCCGGGGGTTGTGGCCGGCGACCTCGACGCCCAGGTCGCTGCCCTGCGGGAGTGGCAGGCGGAGATGGCGGCGGCGGGATTCGTCGGGGTTCACTGGCCGTCCGACTACGGCGGGCGCGGACTCTCGTGGACCCACCACTTCCTGGTGCAGTTGGAGCTCGCGGCGGCACGAGCGCCCGAGGTACTGAACCGCATCGGCGTCAATCTCGTCGGCCCGACGCTCATGGCGCACGGCACCGACGCCCAGAAGGCACGCTGGCTCCCACCGATCCTGTCGGCGCGGGAGCTCTGGTGCCAGCTCTTCAGCGAGCCCGGCGCGGGCAGCGACCTGGCTTCGTTGACGACGCGGGCGCGGCGCGCCGGAGGGGGACGGGGCTGGGTCGTCGACGGCCAGAAGGTGTGGTCGTCCTACGCCCAGTACGCGCGCTGGGGTTACCTGCTCGCCCGCACCGACCGTGACGGCCCGCCGCACAGGGCCATGACGGCGATGGTCGTCGACATGGAGGCGCCCGGTGTCGAGGTGCGGCCGCTCGTGCAGATGACGGGAGACGCGGAGTTCAACGCGGTGTTCCTCACCGACGTCAGCGTGGGCGACGACGAGGTGATCGGCGAGCCGGGCGAGGGATGGGCGGTAGCGGCGACGACGCTCACTCACGAGCGCGGGACCTCGCCGCGCCAGCTCGTCGTGCACACGATGCTCGTCGACGAGCTCCTGCGGCGTGCGCGCGAGGCCGGGGGGGTGGACGACGCCGTCCTGCGGCACCGGCTCGTGCAGGCCTACGTGGAGCTGACGATCTTCCGGCTCCACAACTACAGGACCCTCACCGACCTCGCCCGCAGCGGCACTCCCGGCCCGGCTGCGTCGGTGGTGAAGCTGTTCTGGAGCGAGATGAGCCAGCGCATGCACGAGACCGCCCTCGCTCTGTTGGGGCCGTCGGTGGCCACCGAGCCCGATCCTGCCGATCCCGAGGCGGCCCGCATCGTCCGAAACGCCCTCTACTACCGCGCCGCCACGATCTTCGCCGGCACCTCCGAGATCCAGCGCAACCTCATCGGCGAGCGCACGCTGGGCCTGCCCCGGGAGCCGCGGCAGCCGCGAGATCCGCGAGGATGAGGCGAGTTCCTTGACCTGATGGGCTCACGCCGACAGCTTCATGGCCATGATGTCGCTGCTGATCTTCGTGGCCGCCGTCTACCTCGTCGTCGTGATCGGGGTGTGCGCCGCCGTGGGCCGCAGCCTCGACGGCCGCCGGGGCCTCGTGCTCGGGCTGCTCCTCGGGCCACTCGGGTTGCTCATCTCGGTGCTGATGGGGATGAGCGCGCAGTTGCGCGAGGACCTGCAGCGTCTCGACGAGTCGATCGAGCACCTCGACCGCGCGATGACGTCGCTGGTCCCCTGGGGGCGGGCACGCCCGCGGCGGCCCCCCGCCTGATGACCGAACTCCGGTAGGGGCCACCCGGCGAAATCGGCTCCTGGGCGCAGCCAGAAGCCCGATCCGTCCGGTCCTCGCGCCCGGAACGGCCGCACGGCGACCCCCCGTTCCGAGGTCGTACAATTCCTTGCACGACAAGGGCCGACCCTCAGCGGCCCCGGGGGAGTGGCTGGTGCAGGTCGACGACCTCATCCTCGTCAGCGTCGACGATCACGTGGTCGAGCCGCGCGACATGTTCGACGGGCGGCTCGCGGCCAGGTTCGCGGACAGGGCGCCGCGGGTGATCCGCACCGACGCCGGCCACGACGTGTGGGAGTACGAGGGCGTGCGGATTCCCAACATCGGGCTCAACGCCGTCGCCGGCCGCCCACCCGAGGAGTACAGCTTCGAGCCGACCCGCTTCGAGGACATGCGCGAGGGCTGCTACGACGTCGACGCCCGTGTCGCGGACATGAACCGCAACGGCGTCCTCGCGTCGCTGTGCTTCCCGAGCTTCCCGCAGTTCTGCGGCCAGCTCTTCAGCCGCTCCGAGGACCTCGACCTCGGCCTGGCCTGCCTGCAGGCCTACAACGACTGGCACATCGAGGCGTGGTGCGGCGCCCACCCGGGCCGGTTCATCCCCCTCGCGATCCCGCCGATCTGGGATCCGCACGCGATGGCGGCCGAGGTCGAGCGCGTCGCGGCCATGGGCTGCACGGCGATCACGTTCTCGGAGAACCCGGCGCACCTGGGCTGGCCGAGCTGGCACAGCGACCACTGGGAGCCGTTCCTGTCGGCGTGCGAGGACACGGGCACGGTGATCTGCCTCCACATCGGTTCGTCGTCCAAGCTCGTGTCGACGGCGCCCGACGCGCCGGTGGACGTGATGATCACGCTGACGCCGGTCAACTCGATCCAAGCCGCGGCCGACGTCGTCTGGTCACCGGTGCTGCGCCGCCACCCCCGCCTGAAGTTCGCGCTGAGCGAGGGCGGCATCGGGTGGATCCCGTACTTCCTCGAGCGCCTCGACTACGTCTACGCCCACCATGCACCGTGGACGCACCAGGACTTCGGCGGCCGTCTCCCGTCGGAGGTCTTCTTGGACCACTTCACGCTCTGCTTCATCGACGATTCCGTCGGCGTCGACATGCGTGACCGCATCGGCGTCGGCAACATCACCTGGGAGTGCGACTACCCCCACTCGGACTCGACGTGGCCGCGCTCGCCCGAACTGGTCGCCGCGCAACTCGACGGGGTCGCTCCCGACGAGGTCGCCTCCATCACCCACCGCAACGCCATGGAGCTGTTCCGCTTCGACCCCTTCGAGCAGCGCCCGCAGCAGAGCTGCACCGTCGGAGCGTTGCGTGCCGCGGCGCCCGCGTAGGCTTGTTCGGGCGCGTGGGGACTGGAAGCCGCCGCCTTGGCTTCTCGGCCAGGGCCTCGGCGCCGGGCCCGACCGTGAGCGCCTCGGTGGCGCGTGCATCCGAGCGACGCTCCCCAGGACGGCTGACGTGCGGTCGACACCGCCGGTGGTGGCAGCCAGAATCGCGGGATGGTGCAACCGCGGGGCCACATCTGGGATCCCGTCACCCAGACGCTGGCGCGACGTGACCTCGATGCGTTGCAGCAACGACGGCTCGATCGGCTCGTGGAGCGCGTCTGGGAGACGCCGGTGCCTTTCTGGAGGCGCAAGCTCGAGGTCGCGGGCTTCTCGCCGGGCGATCGCGTGGGCCTCGGCGATCTCGCCCGGGTACCCGTCGCGGTCAAGGACGAACTGCGCCGATCGGAGGCCGATTCCCCCCCGTTCGGCGACTACCGCGGTGCGCCCCTGGACGAGTGCATCCGCGTGGGGTCGACCGGGGGGACATCGGGCACGCCCACGTATGCCCTCTGGACCCGGGCGGATCTCGACGCGGACGACGCCGCGGCCGCGCGCATGTTCTGGCGTCAGGGCCTGCGGCCGGGTCTCGTTGTCGCCAACGCACACCCGCTCGGCGCCTACGGCGGCGGGCGGTCGCTCACCGCAGCGCTCGAGAGCTTCGGTTGCCTCGTCCTCGCGGTCGGTTCGCTCGAGACCGACGCCGAGGTCCGCGGCGCGATCGACCTGTGGCGTCGCTGTCCACCGGTCACGTACCAGATCTTCCCCGCGACATACGTGAGGGTCTACGAGACGGCCGTCGCCATGGGCCTCGATCCTGTGGCCGACCTGAACCTCCGCGCCCCCGTGGAGCACCCCGACGGCGCCGAGCGGACGATCACGGCAGGCACGGAGGCGTTCCCGTTCCTCGGCAGCGCGTGCCCCGAAGGCGGCGGCGCCCACGCGGCCGAGGACCACTGCATAGTCGAGGCCGTCGACGCCGACGGCCGGCCCGTACCCGACGGCGAGCTCGGCCTATTAACCGTCACAACGATCGAACGTGACAACCTCGTGCTGCGCTACAACCTCGAGGACTACGTGATCGTGAACCCCGAGCACGAGTGCCCGTGCGGGGAGACGCACCGGCGCGTGCGGTGGCAGGGACGCATGAGGGACCGCGTCTTCGTGGGCGGGAAGTGGTTCCTGCCGGGTCAAGTCGCCCGCGTCGTGTTCGCCGACGAGGCGTTCCGTACACCCACCATGGAGTACCAGCTCGTGCGCGGACCGGCACGCGACCGCCTGCGCGTGCGGGTGGAGATGGACACGTCGCGCTTCGGCCCCGCCGCCCCGGCGGCCGCACGCCTGGCAGTGTCGCTGGAGGAGGCGCTGGGGGTGCCCATAGAAGCCGACGTGGTGGCGCGGGGCGCGCTGCCGCGCCCGCCGTACAAGCCCGAGCGCGTAGTCGACGAGTGAGGCGCGGGTCGTCCCGCCCGCGTTTGGGAGGGGGGCCGTCCGCAATCGCGGGTGGTTTGTCGCGTGGGCGGGTCGTCCCGCCCGCGTTTGGGAGGGGGCCGTCCGCAATCGCGGGTGGTTTGTCGCGTGGGCGGGTCGTCCCGCCCGCGTTTGGGAGGGGGGCCGTCCGCAATCGCGGGTGGTTTGTCGCGTGGGCGGGTCGTCCCGCCCACGTTTGGGAGGGGGGCCGTCCGCAATCGCGGGTGGTTTGTCGCGTGGGCGGGTCAGGGAATCAGGCGAGGGGTACGACGGTGCCGTGGGGGACCTGCCGCGCGGTGTTGGTGACCTGCAGGAGGGCGCCGGACCCGTCGGGTCGCACGTCGGTGTTGTCGCAACCGCCTTCGGCGTGGGACTGATAGGTCACCCGCACGGCACCGGGTGCCGGAGTCATGGAGCTCCAGCGCACTGCCGTCGAGGCAGAGTCGCAGTCGGCGAAGACCTCCGACCACACACACGGCGCCTCCAGGTGGTCCCCGCCACAGAACAGGTCGCGCACGTGGGTGACCACGCCGGTGACGAGATCGGTGACCTCGCCACGCCAGTGCCCGGCGCGGGCCAGGGAGATGCGCAAGCGGTACGCGTGAGCGGGTGTCCAAGCGAAGTCGCGGGTGTTGGGGTTGCCGGTCGCCGACGCCAACGTGGACGCGGTGCCTTCCAGCTCTGCACCGGCGGCGGAGTAGCCGCCCCAGTTGAGCGCCGTCGAGCCGGGGTGCGCCGGATACCACTGCAGCCCGAGGTGGCCTGCGCCCTCGTGGCGCCCACCCGCGCCGGTGAAGCTCGCCTGTAGCGCCCAGAAGTAGAGCCGCGCCACGACGGGGGGCGACACGACCTGCAGGGTCGCCTCGACCGCCTCGGCTCGGGCACGCCAGTGCACGTGCATCGAGGACGCGCCGTTGGACGACGTGGGTGGGCCCGTGACGCGCAGGCGCCTTCGGAAGAGACCCATCTACATCGTGGTCGTCATGCCGCCGTCGACGACTATCACGTCGCCGGTCACCCATGCCCCGGCACGTGAGGCGAGGTAGATGGCGACACCGGCCATGTCCTCGGGCGTGCCGATCCGACCGAGTGGGCACGCCGACTCGATCATGGGCCCGAACGCGTCGAGCGTCGCTGCCATCATGCGCGACTCGAACGGGCCGGGAGCGACCGCGTTGACCGTGATGTTGCGCCGTGCCAGGTGCTTGGCCATCGCTCGGGTCAGGTTGAGGACGCCCGCCTTGGTGGCCGCGTACGCGTAGGTCTCCATAGCGGGGGCGTGCATCCCGTCGACGGAACCGATGTTGATCACCCTGGCGGGGTCTCCCGGCGCGGCGGCTGCTTCCAGGGCCGCCAAGAGCGCACGTGTGAGCGTGAACGGCGCCTTCACGTTGACCTGGTACAGCTTGTCCCAAGCCGCGTCGGGGTACTCGTCGAAGGGCGCGCCCCAAGTGGCGCCGGCGTTGTTGACGAGCACGTGCACCGCGTCCTCGCGTGCGAGGATCTCCCCGGCCAGGTCGAGACAGCCCTGCTCGCTGGAGAGGTCGGCGCCGAGGCCGTGGCAGGTACCCGAAGCCGACAGCTCGGCGGCGACGTCGCGGCACACGTCCGCCTTGCGCGACGCGATGTAGACGGTGGCACCGGCCTCGACGTAGCCCGCGGCGATCATGCGTCCGATGCCGCTGGCACCGCCGGTGACCACACACACCTTGCCGGCAACCGAGAACAGGCCTTCGACCATCGACCACCTCTTGACATCAAGAACAGACGGCCACGCTAGTCCCGTACTCGGCCGGGAGGGCGGCCACCAGTTAGTCTGACCCGGTCAACTCGAGGGAAAGAGAGCCGGCAGTGGTACTGGCAGACATCAACTTCGGCCAGCTCCTGTGGAGCATGGTCGTCATCTTCTTCATGGTCGTGTACTTCATGATCCTGTTCAGCGTCCTCATCGACCTGTTCAGGAGCCACGACCTGAGTGGATGGGCCAAGGCCCTCTGGGTCATCGCGATCCTCGTCTTCCCGTTCCTGTCGATCCTGATCTACCTGATCGCCCGCGGCTCGAGCATGGGCAAGCGGTCGATGCAGGCCCAACAAGAGGCACAGAAGGAGTTCGACTCCTACGTGCAGTCCGTCGCCGGTTCCGGTACCTCGGCGGCAGACCAGATCGCCAAGGCGAAGCAACTCCTGGACGACGGGGCGATCACCCAGGAGGAGTACGACGCGCTCAAGCAGAGCGCGATCAGCTGAGCCCTTCTTCGAGTTGCGGCTTGGGATTCAGGTCGCTGGTGGAGGCGCTGCGGTGTCGCGGTTGCGGACGAGGAAGCGCAGCCGGGCGGCGCGTGCGTCCCAGTCGTAGACGATCGTCGTGTCGGCGATCACGTCGTGCAGGGCTCGGTGCTCGCGTCCGATGACGATCCCGACGAAGCCGATGCCGAAGGTCAAGAAGCTGAGCGGGAAAGCCAGCATCCGCACGATCCCCCTGGCGGGGCTGAGCTCGGCGCCGTCGCGGCGCACGATGCGGATGCCGACGAGGGCCATGCCCGGTGTCTTGGCGGCCGCGGCCCAGCAGTAGCCGTAGTAGAGGGCGAGCCACGCCAGGTAGCCACCTGCCCAGACCCATGCGGGCAGGCTGTCGGAGGACAGGTCGGTCCCCAACACGAGGTTCGTGAGAAGCACGGTCGCGGTGACCGTCAACCCGAATACCGTGCTGCTGACCGCGACGTCGATGACGTACGCGGCCGCACGCGAGATCGACCCGGCGTAGTGGCCGACCTTCGATGTGTCGTCGCGCCGTCGTGCGGCTGCCTTCACGCGGAGGGCTCCGGCGGGGGGTCGACGAGAAGTGGGGGACCTGCGGGCACCGACCGTCGCCGCAGGGCACGGTTCACGATCCGGTCCGTGAACCCGTCGAGGCCGACGGTCTGGCTGCGCACGGCGTCGAGTGCCTGCGACGCCACCCCGCTGGTCGACTGTGCGATGATCGCCCCGAGCTCGGTGCGCGCGATCAGGTCGTCGACGTCGACACGCGCCACCACCTCGGCGATGTCGACCTTCTCGATCACCGCCTGGATGTCGATGTGTTCGAGCACGGCTCCGAGATCGATCCGGGCGAGGATGGCATTTATGTCGATGGCGTCGACGACCGCGCCGACGTCGACGCGGTCGACGGCAGTGCGCGCCAGCGCGGCGAGGTAGGTACGCCCTGCCACGCGCTCGGCCGCACCCGTAGCGGCGATCGCAGTACGTCGCTCGCGCACCGACGTGACGGCGGTGCCGACGAGGGGGACCGAGCCTGCCCGTTCGGCGATCGCATGGACACGCCCCGAGGCCGTGAGTACGAACTCGTCCACGCGACGGGCCCCGAGCGTGAGTGCCCCCAGTGTGAGGTCCAAGACGGGTGTGGCAGTCCCCGGAGACGCGAGGACGCTCGCCGCCAGGTCGCAGACGCCGGCCGCGATGCGGGCCGCGGCCCCCATGGGGGCAGGTTCGTGCCTCGCGAGATCAGGTTCCACGTGTCCATTCTGGCCGACTGGGCCCGGGCGCGTGGCATGTGCGCCACGCCGGCGCCATCCGTTGCCGAACGGTCGGCACGAGCCTAAACTTGACTGTACGGTCAAGGGGCCTCCGTCGCAGCCGGCGCAGCCCCTGGGACACGTGAACAGCCGAACGTGGCTTGTCCTTTCCGAACCGGCGCACGCCGGGTTGCACCGGTCCCCTTGTGGCGGATCGCCGAGAGGAGCACCAATGACCGAGTACGCCGCACCCTTGCGCGACATGATGTTCGTGCTCGACCATGTTGTCGGGCTCGCGGACATCCTCGACTACGACGAGTTCCGCGACATCGACGCCGACACCGCGCGGGGCCTCGTCGAGGAAGCTGCCCGCTTCCTCGAGGACGTGTGGGCGCCCACGAACCAGGTCGGCGACGAGGTCGGCCTTCGCATCGACGGTGACGTGGTCATCACCCCGGACGTGTTCCACGCGGCCTACGACAAGCTCGTCGAGGCTGGGTGGGCAGGCATCGCGCACGACACCGAATTCGGTGGGGGCGGAGTCCCCGCCGTCCTCTATGCCGCCATGCAGGAGATGATGATCAGCGCGAACGCGGCGCTGTCGATGATCTGTGGCCTCACCACCGGCGCCGTCGACCTGATCCACGCCCACGGCGACGACGACCAGAAACACACCTTCCTGCCCAAGATGGTCACGGGCGAGTGGTCCGGGACCATGAACCTCACCGAACCCGACGCCGGATCCGACGTCGGAGCACTCAAGACACGCGCCGTCCGCCAGGACGACGGGACCTACAAGATCACGGGCACCAAGATCTTCATCAGCTTCGGCGAGCACGACCTGACCGACCAGAAGGTCCACCTCGTCCTCGCCCGCGCTCACGACGCCCCGCCGGGAACCAAAGGCATCTCGTGCTTCATCGTGCCCAAGTTCCTCGTCGGTGACGACGGTTCCCTCGGCGCCCGCAACGACGTCAAGTGCGTCTCGATCGAGCACAAGATGGGCATCAAGGCCTCACCGACGTGTGTGATGGCCTACGGCGAGGACTCCGACGGGGCGGTCGGCTACTTGATCGGCGAGGAGAACGCCGGCATGCGCTACATGTTCACGATGATGAACTCGGCGCGCCTCGCGGTCGGCATCTCGGGATTCGCGATCGCCGAGCGGGCGTACCAGGCCGCCCTCGCCTACGCGCTCGAGAGGGTCCAGGGCCGCCCGTTGGGGTCGCCGGCGGGGACCGTCGCGACGATCATCGCCCACCCGGACGTGCGGCGCATGCTCATGACGATGAAGGCCTACAACGAGGCCGCACGCGCCATCTGCTACGTGAACGCGGCAGCGCTCGACCGCGCTCGGCTCGAGCCCGACCCAGCCGAGCGCGAGGCATGCCAGCAATTCGCCGATCTGCTCACGCCGATCACGAAGGCATGGAGCACCGACATCGGCTGTGAAGTAGCCAGCCTCGCGATCCAGGTCTTCGGAGGCATGGGCTACATCGAGGAGGCCGGTGCTTCCCAGTTCTACCGCGACCTCCGCATCTGCCCGATCTACGAGGGGACGAACGGGATCCAAGCCCTCGATCTCATCGGCCGCAAGCTCCCGATGGCGGGTGGCCAGCCCGTGTTCCGCCTGATCGGCGAGATGCGGGACTTCGACGCCGAGCTCGCCGGCCGTGGCGAGGACTTCGAGGAGATGCGCGAGCGTCTGTCCGAGGCGATCGTCGCCGTCGAGCGTACGACGGGCTGGATCATGGAGCACGGCCTCGCCGATCCCAACGACGCGGCTGCAGGTGCGACTCCGTACCTGCGCCTGTGGGGGTTCGCCCTGGGCGCCTACTACCTGATCAAGTGCGCGGTCGCCGCCGACGACCTCCGCCGCAGCGGGACCGCCGGAGCGGACAAGGGCTATCTGGACGCAAAGGTCGTGACCGCCCGCTTCTTCGCGGAACAGCTCCTGCCCCAAGCGTCCGCGCTCGTCGGCGCGATCACAGCCGGCAAGGACATCCTGTACGCGATCGACTCCGAGATGCTCTGAGTCCATCCTCCCGATCGCGGGCGGGTTGGGTCGCTGACGGGTGATCCTGCCCGCGTTCGGGGTGGTGTACTCCCGGACGCGGGGATCCGCTAGCCCCAGCCGCCGGCCTTGTCGAGCAGGTAGAGGCTGACGTCGCGGCAGCGGTCCCAGACGTCACAGAGGAGCTCGCCGCCGTCGAGGACGCGCCCCAATGAGACGTACACGGTGGCGACGACCGTGAGGCTGCGGTTGGGAGCGTCGGTCACCGCTGCGTACGAGTCGATCGCGGAGACTTCCAGCGGCAGCTCCGGTCCACCGATGCCGGCGAGCTCGGTGGCGAGCACGAGCAGGTCCGGCCCATCCTGCACAGGCGGCATCGCCCACGTGAACGTGAGCGGGAAGTGGTACTCGTCGGGCGGCAACTCGTCGTCGGGCAGGTTGACGAGGACGTCCTCGAACTCGAGCAGCACTCGCGGGTCGACCTGTAGTGCCAGATAGAGGTCGATCGGGCCGTCGCAGCCCTCCTCGGGGTGCAGGTCGACCTCCCAGGACTGGCGCAGCGAATAGGTCTCTATGAACTGACGCTCGTCGTGGATGTGGAAGCCGTGCTCGACTGCATGGTCCTTGAGCCGGCTTATGTACCCAGCGACGTCGATGGCCGCCACTCTCTGCACTCCGTTCGGCTACGCCTGCGATCGCGGGGCCAAGATAGCCGCGGGTCGCCGCTTGTCCTCCGTTCGATTGGCGTCACGCCTCCGCAGGCCGCGGGAGGTCGGCTGCTGCATCGGGGTGGCTACGGCGTTCGCCTTCCCGTTCGACTGGCGTCACGCCTCCGCAGGCCGCGAGTTCCAGGCGAGCACCGCGGGCACGCCGCGCTCGTCGCCGAGCACCGACAGCGTCGCCGGGTCGAGAACGAAGCGGCAGCCGTCGACGGCACCCAGACCGAGCCAGCGTGCCGCGAGCACACGCAACAGGTGGCCGTGGGCGACACACAGCACCAACCCCGGAGACCGACGGATCCGCGTGACGAGGCGGTCCACGCGCTGCTCGACGGCGAAGCCGTCCTCGCCGCCGGGGGGATCGGACGTGAAGACCGTCCAGCCCGGCACGCCCTCACGGATCTCCGCCGTCGTGAGCCCCTCGAAGTCGCCGTAGTCCCACTCGCACAAGTCGCGCTCGACCACGGGGCGGTCGAAGCCGGCCAGGCGGCAGGTCTCGCGGGCCCGACGCATCGGGCTCGTCCAGACCTCTGCGAACTCGTAGCCCGAGAGACGGCCCCCGACCGCCCGGGCCTGCTCCCGGCCCACATCGGTGAGGTCGACGTCGGTCCGGCTCGTGTGCCGCCCCGCGCGGGACCACTCCGTCTCGCCGTGACGGACCACGACCACACGCGCATTGGCGACCACGGCCGACATACTGGCACTACCGCCGGGGTAGCTTGAGGCGATGATCGTGCGCACCTACACGGCAGAGCTGACCGGGCCCACCGTCGAGGTCGACGACACGGGTGTCGTGGCGGTGCGACGCTTGCGTGCATGGTGCGCCGAAGTCGAGACCCCGTGGGGCACGTTCGCGTTCAGACGCGGTAGCGCCGTGCCGGCGGCGGTGGATCTGCACCGCAGCCATTCGCGCCCCCAGAGGATGCCGATCCGCAACCCCGAGGCGCCGATGCTCGCCGCAGCGAAAGCCATGTCGACTCTCGGATCGTCCCGGGCGAAGAGAGGGAAACGATGAGCCAGGACCCCGGATTCGCCGACCCCGGGTCGGATGTCGTGGCCAGAGTCGGCGACACCGTGTCGTCAGGCGTCGACGGGCTGCGCCGTTCCGTGGCCGACGTACCCGTGTTCGCCGTGCACGAGGTAGAGGGCCGCAAGGTGATCACGGCGGCGAGCATCAGCTACTCCGGCGGGTTCGGCTTCGGCGGCGGCAGCGGGCCCGGCGACGAGGTTCACACGGTCGGGGCACTCTCCCGTGAAGGCGGCGTCGAGGGTGACGCCCGTGCCGGAGGTGGCGGTGGCGGTGGAGGTGGCACCGGAGAGGGGCGGCCGGTGGCCGTCATCGACGTATCCGGCGGGAAGGTGCACATCCATCCGGTCGTGGACTGGACGAAGGTCGCTGCGGCACTCGTCGCCGCGTTCGTGACGATGTGGATTGCCGCACGGCGGGGTCGCTGAACCTCCTCCACCCGGTCGCTACTGCCATACCCATGGGGGTATACTGCGGTATGCGATTCCCCGAGGATGTCACCGGTGACGTGCGCAACCGACTCTCCCGCATCGAGGGTCAGGTTCGCGGTCTGGCGCGAATGCTCGACGAGGGCAAGGACTGCAAGGACATCGTGACACAGCTCTCCGCCGTGCAGGCAGCCCTCGACCGCGTGGGGTTCCGGCTCGTCAGCTCGGGTCTGCGTTACTGCATCGACGATCCCGACGGCGCCGGCATGGACGCCGACGAGATGGAACGCCTGTTCCTCAAGCTCACCTGATTCGCCACCTTGGCCCGCTCGTGACCAGCGCAGTCCCGGTAGCAGCGTCCGGCGCCGCCCGGGTGCGACTCACGGATCGTGTGCCGCGTCTCGCTGCGGCCGACCTCGTGGGACGCCTGGTACCCCCCGCCCGCTTCGGCGACGCGCGCTTCGAGACGTACGCGCCCGACCCGCGACATCCGTCCCAGCAGGCGGCACTGGAGGCGGTCGTGACGTTCGCGGAGGCGATCGGCAAACCGGAGCCGCGCCGGTCGAAGTTACGGAGGCGGCGCACACCCGCCGACACGACACCGGCGCTGTACCTCGACGGCGGCTTCGGGGTCGGCAAGACCCACCTCCTCGCCTCGCTGTGGCACGCGGCACCGCAACCGTCGGCGTTCCTGAGTTTCGCCGAGCTCACGGCGCTGATCGGCCGTTTCGGGATGGACGACGCCGCCGCGGTGTTCGGCTCGCACCGCCTGCTCTGCATCGACGAGTTCGAGCTAGACGACGTCGCGCACACCCTCATGGCGGTCACGTTCCTGCGAACCCTCCTCGGTGATGGCACCCGCGTGGCCTGCACCTCGAACACACTGCCCGACCGTCTCGGTGAGGGTCGCTTCGGAGCCGATGACTTCAAGCGCGAGATAACCGCGATCGCCGCGCACTTCGACGTCGTCACGATCGACGGTCCCGACTATCGGCACCGCAGCTCGGAACCGGTCCTACCCATGGACGCCGCGACCTTCGACGTGCACGTCGCCGGCCTCGATGCCAGCGTGAGCGTCGACGACTTCGACCCGCTGCTCGCCCACCTGCGGCGTGTGCACCCCGTGCAGTACGCAGCGTTGCTCGACGGGCTGGACGCCGTGTGCGTGCGTGATGTGCACCGCATCGAGAACCAGGGCGACGCCTTGTTGTGGGTCCAGTTCGTCGACGAGGTCTACGAGGCCGCGATCGGCTTCTGCGCCAGCGGTGTGGCCGTCGACGCGATCTTCGACCCGGCCTACCGTCACGGTGGCTACCGCAAGAAGTACGGGCGCGCCGAGTCGCGCCTGAGCTTCATGCTGGCCTAGGCCGGTTCCAGCCGGGTTTCCTGGCAACCGTGAGCACGGACAGGCCGGTGGGCAGGTCGCGTCCGGCCAGGAGCCTGCGCTCGGCAGCCGCGACCCGGGTGAGGACGCCGCCCATCCCGCCCGGGGAGGTGTCGAGGTCGCTGTCGGTGCGGCCCCGTTCGAGGACGGCCTTGACCGCCGCGGGTGGTGCGAGGAAGAGGTACGCGCCCGTTGCGCGCACGGGGTCGAGGCCGGCGCCGGAGGCGAGGGCGGCGAGGTCGCCCCGGGAGAAGCGGCGTGCGGTGTGGGTGACGCGATCGTGGGCGCGGCGCAGGCGCCGGATTCCCGGCTCCATGAGGCACACGTAGCCGCCAGGGCGGACGACACGGGCGAGCTCGGCTACTGCGGCGGCGGGATCGGCGACGCCCTCGTGATAGAGGACCGTGACACAGAGCGCGGCGTCGAAGGAGTCCGATGCGAACGGCAGCGCGTCGACACTGGCTGCGCAGAGAGCGGTGCCGGGTCGCGACTCCGCGTACAGCTCCAGGGCGAGCGGCTCGTAGTCGACACCGACCACGCGTCCCATCGCGGCCATCCACGACCCGGTCGCGCCCGGTCCGCAGCCGGCGTCGAGGAACGTGCCGCCGGGGCTCAGGTGCGGTCCCAGCACCTGGGTGAGGAGCTCACGCGTGGTGGCGTACCACCAGTGCGATGTCTCGGCGGCGGCGATGCGGCGGTACTCGTCACGTTCCACGGGCGCCGATGGTGGCCTTTGGTGCCGACGGGCCGCCACTCGGCCGGTACTGCCGACCCGTCGAAGCCAGGACCTGGGCGACCCCACCCGACGAAATCCCGACTTGGGCGCGCTCACCCCATCCGGGTGGGGTGAGCGCGCCCAGAACGGGGAAAGGCCCTCAGAAGGGGAGCTTGTCGGCCTGCAGCGTCCGCAACTCGTCGAAGATCTTGCGGCACGACGCCTCGTCGGGGGGTGAGCACGGATCCTCGCGCACCGCCTGGAAGGCGAGGTCGGGATCGCGCTGGAGGGCGGCGTCGACGACGAGGTCCTGCAGCGCGACCTGGGTGCGGACCCAGCCGGCCAGCGGCTCCCCCAGAGGTGGCATCGCGTCGGGATGGATGCCCGCACCGTCCACGGTCGCGCCCACCTCCACGATCGCCCCGTCGGCGACGTCGGGCAGGTAGCCGCGGTTGGCGACGTTGACGGCCATGATCCGGGCCGGCCGGTCGTTCCAGATCGCGTCGACTATTGGTGCGACCTCCTCCGGTGAGTGGCCTGCGAGCTGCAGGGGAAGCGGGAGCCGCGTGTCGGCCGCCCATCGGGCCGCCCTCTCCGCGAGGTGCATCGCCTGCTCGTGGAAGTCCATCGGCACGGGCATCCAGTCGGCCACGTCGAGGGCGAAGGGCAGGTACTCGCCGATGTGGCTGTCGACCGAACACGGGACCAGTCCGTAGTCGCGGACGACGTGGGCGACGAGGGGGACGTAGCGGAACTCGACATAGAGGGCCCCGAGGAAGGTGCGGTCCGCCAGTTCCATCAGGCGCTGGAAGCGCGGCGGGAAGTCGAAGAAGGGGCGGTCGTAGACCGCCTTGATCCGCGGCAGCAGATCCTCGCCGGTGCGCTTGTCGCGGAGCTCGGTGAAGAACGTGAAGTGGTTGATCCCCGACGCCTTCGCCTCCACGTCGGTGTGCTTCACGTGGAGCTTGGCGGCGACGCGGCGTACACCGAGGGGCATCTCGTGGCACATCCCTACGGCACGCACGTTCGTGGCCCTGCTGATCGCGAGCGTGACCCGGCTCATCGGGTTGGTCAGGTTGACGAGTAACGCGTTGGGCGCGTACTTGTCGATGTCGGCGCAGATCCCGAGCGTGTTGCCGATCGAGCGCAGCGAGTGGAACACGGCGCCGGGCCCGCCGTTCTCCCCGGTGATCTGTCGGGCGCCGTGGCGTCTGGGGACCTCGTAGTCCTGCCGCCAGTGCTCGAAGCGGCCGAACTCCGCGCTCGAGAGCACGAAGTCCGCCCCGTCGAGAGCCTCGCCGGGATCGGTCGCGCGATCCACGACGACGCGTGCTCCGGTCGACGCGTTCAGCTTGGTCGCGAAGCGGAAGGCACGCTCGAGGCGCTCCGCGTCCACGTCGTGGAGGACGAGGCGCGCACCCGCGAGGCCGGGCGTGTGGCACACGTCGTTGACCATGGACGGCCCGAACGACATCCCGCCGGCACCGACCATCGTGATCTTCGGTCCACCCATGATGCCCCCGAGCCGAGACGACCAGACCCTTGGGCCTCAACGCTATCCCAACGGCCGCGTGCGCCCGCGGGTGCGGTCACCGGCCTCGGCGCGGGCGATAGCCTCGGCCCGAGATCCACGTCCACAACTCCGGAGACCGCCTTTGCTCGTGAGCCACACACCCGAATGGCACGCCCTGGGAGCACACGCCGGCGAGATGGCGGGCGTGCACATGCGTGACCTGTTCGCGGCCGACCCCGAGCGCGGCACCGAGCTGACGGCCGAAGCTGCCGGGTGGTACCTCGACTACTCCAAGAACAGGGTCACCCGCGAGACGCTCGACCTCCTCGCCGCCCTAGCGGACGCCCGCGACCTGCGCGGCGGCATCGAGGCGATGTTCCGCGGCGACCGGATCAACGTCACCGAGGACCGACCGGTCCTGCACACGGCACTGCGGCAGCCCGCCGGGACGACCATCGTGGTCGACGGCACCGACGTCGTCGCGCAAGTACATGCCGCGCTCGACAAGATGGCGGCGTTCGCCGATGTCGTGCGCGCCGGTGCCTGGGTGGGCCACACGGGCACGCCGATTCGCAACGTCGTCAACGTCGGCATCGGCGGTAGCGACCTCGGTCCCCATATGGCCGTCGACGCGCTCGCGTGGTTCTCACGTCGTGACCTCACCGTGCGGTTCGTGAGCAACGTCGACGGCACCGACTTCTACGAGTCCACCCGCGACCTCGACCCGGCCGAGACCCTCTTCGTGGTGTGCTCCAAGACCTTCGGCACGCTCGAGACCCTCGCCAACGCGCGCACCGCGCGTGAGTGGCTGCGGGCGGGCCTGGGTCCCGACGTCGCTGTGGAGCGCCACTTCGTCGCCGTGTCCGCCAACGCCGGTGCCGTCGCCGAGTTCGGCATCGACCCCGCGAACATGTTCCCGATGTGGGACTGGGTCGGGGGGCGCTACTCGTTCGACTCCGCGATCGGCCTCTCGCTCATGGTCGCCGTCGGCCCCGACGCCTTCCGGGCGATGCTCGCCGGTTTCCACGACATGGACGAGCACTTCCGCACCGCTCCGTGGCAGGCGAACATCCCCGTGCTCATGGGGCTGCTCGGCATCTGGTACGGCGACTTCTGCGGCGCCCAGACCCACGCGGTCCTGCCCTACAGCGAGTACCTCGCGCGCCTGCCCGCGTACCTGCAGCAGCTCGACATGGAGAGCAACGGCAAGGCGGTGACCCGCGACGGCGACGACGCCGACTTCGAGACCGGCCCGGTCATCTGGGGTCAGGCAGGCACCAACGGCCAGCACGCCTTCTACCAGCTCATCCACCAGGGCACGAAGCTGATCCCGTGCGACTTCCTCGCGTTCGCCCGCCCCAACGAGGTCGTCGGGGACCACCAGGACCTCCTCTTCGCCAACTTCCTCGCCCAGACCGAGGCACTCGCGTTCGGGCGCACGGCCGCCGAGGTCGCCGAGTCGGGTGTCCCGGCCGGGCTCGTCGCGCACAGGACGTTTCCGGGCAACCACCCGACCAACTCGCTGACGGCGGACCGGCTCACCCCGCGCACGCTCGGGGCGCTCGTGGCTGCCTACGAGCACAAGGTGTTCACGCAGGGCTGGATCTGGGGGATCAACAGCTTCGACCAGTGGGGCGTGGAGCTCGGCAAGCAGCTCGCCCAGGCGATCGTCCCCGAGCTCGGCGCCGCCGACGGTGCCCTGGGCCACGACTCGTCCACGAACGCGCTCATCCGCCGCTACCGGGACCGCCGCGAGGCATGACCAGCGGGGGGGCGTATGGGCGCGGGGCGACAGGAGGGTCGGCGTGACCGAGCCGGTCGGGATCCGCCAGGTCAGCATGCGCCAGCGGTGGGACAAGGTCGCGTCCCTGCACTGGCGCTACGACAGCGCGGCGTTGAGGTCACTCCTGCCGCCGGGGGTGGCGGTGGACACCCTCGACGGCGACGCATGGGTGAGCCTCGTCGCGTTCGTGCGCGTCGTCGCGCCGGCGCGGGCCCTGCCCGCCGTGCCGTGGCTGTCGATCTTCCTCGAGACACACGTGCGCACGTACGTCCGCGGTCCCGACGGAGGTCGCGGCGTGTGGTTCCTCTCCTTGGACGCAGACCGCCTCGTCGCCACGGTCATCGGACGGCAGGTGTTCGGGCTCCCGTGCCACTGGTCGCGGCTGCGCCTCGAGACCGCCGGCGACGTCGTCGTGTACAACACGCGCAGACGCCGGCCACGCCGCCCACGCGTGCACAGCCAGATCGCCGTAGCGATGGGCGAACCGATCGCCCCCGCCGAGCTGACCGCGGCGGACCGGTTCCTTGCCGCACGCTTCCGCATGTACGCGCCGGGCCGGAACGGCGTCTACGCGATCGACGTGGCACCGGAGCCGTACGAGCTGAGCCGCGCCCACGTCCTGCACCTCGAGGACGGACTCGTGGCCGCTACGGGTCTTGAAGCTCCTGCGGAACCGGCGACAGCCCACTACTGCGGTGGGATGGAAGCCCGCGTCGGGCCCCGCATCGCCGTCACGAACAGCGGCATGGCCCACGACGCCAAGGGTTCGGTCGTGCCGCGACCGATCTTCCCGACCGCCTGACCGTCCGCCTGAGCACCCGCAGACCGTCCGCAGACCGTCCGCAATCGCGGGTGGTTTGTTGCGTGTGCGGGTCAGGTTGCCCGCGTTTGGGAGGGGGGCGTCCGCAATCGCGGGTGGTTTGTTGCGTGTGCGGGCCAGGTTGCCCGCGTTTGGGAGTGCCCGCGTTTGGGAGGGGGGGCGTCCGCAATCGCGGGTGGTTTGTTGCGTGTGCGGGCCAGGTTGCCCGCGTTTGGGAGGGGGGGCGTCCGCAGTCGCGGGTGGCTTGTTGCGTGTGCGGGTCAGGTTGCCCGCGTTTGGGAGGGGGTTGGGAGGGGGTTGGGAGGGGGGGGTTGGGAGGGGCTTGGGAGGGGGTTGGGAGGGTGGGGTGCTCGCTACGCTCGGGTGCGCAGGAGGGCAGCGGTGCGGGTCGGCTTGATGATCGAGGGCCAAGAGGACGTCGACTGGCACCAGTGGCAGGCGATCGCCGCCGCGGCGGAGGCCGCGCGGCTCGACGGCTTGTTCCGCAGCGACCACTACGGCTCCGTCGTCGGAGCAGATCGCCGCGGCGGCTACGACGCCTGGACGACTCTCGCTGCGCTCGGCGCCGTGACGGGGCGCATCCGTCTCGGCACACTCGTGTCGCCCGTCACGTTCCGTCACCCCGCACTGCTGGCCAAGGCGGTCGTGACCGCCGATCACGTGTCGGGCGGACGCGTGGAGCTCGGGATCGGGGCAGGCTGGCACGAAGCCGAGCACCGGCATTGGGGCTTCGAGTTCCCGCCGTTGGGCGAGCGGATGGAGCGCCTGCAGGAGCAACTGGAGATCGTCGTCGCCATGTGGACCCGTGACAGCGTCGACTTCGACGGGCGCCACTACCACATCGAGGCCCTCCACGCTCTCCCGCTGCCCCTGCAGCGCCCGCGCCCGCCCGTCATCGTGGGCGGCCGCGGAGGCCCGCGTTCGATCGGGCTCGCGGCGGCCTTCGCGGACGAGTACAACACGGTCTCGGCGAGCCCCGAGGAGTGCCGTAGCCGGAGGCGAGCGTTGACAGACGCCTGCCGTGAGCGGGGCCGCGCGCCCGACACGATCCGGCTCTCGGTGATGACCACCGCAATCGTGGGCCGCGACGCCACCGAGGTATCCGACCGCGCGTCGGCGGCTGCCGCGGTCCTGCGGGTGGACGATCCGCAGCAGCTCGTGAGCCGTGAGGCAGCCGGAGGCGTCGTCGGCACATTGGACGCCGCCGCCGCTCGCTTGCAGGACTACCACGACGCCGGAGTCGAGAGGATCATGTTGCGGAACACGCTCCACCGCGACCTGGACGCGATCGCGCTCATGGGGGAGCTGCAAACGGAGGTGAACCGGTGACGTCAACCAGCTCGACTGCGAACTCCGCGACGGCGCCGCGCTGGAACGGGACGCGCGGCCGGATGGAGGTCTGGTACGCGACCTGCACCGAAGAGGACGGGACCGGATGGTGGTTCCACTACGAGACCGTCGCCCCCGTCGGAGACGGTGGTGGGGATCCCTTCGCGCACGGATGGGTCGCGTGCTTCCCGGTGGGAGCCGACCCGATACTGGAGCGGTTCGGCCCGGTGCCGGCGCGCCCGACCGCCGCGGGCGGCCTCGTCACTGTGGGTGAGTGCCGTATCGACGCCACCACGCTGACGGGCCACGCCGGGCGGCTCGTGTGGGACCTCGAACTGTTCAGCGACGACGAGGCCCTGTACACGTTCCCGCGGTGGGCGTGGGAGCGCGAGGTGCTGCCGGGCGCACAGCTCCTCGATCGGCCCGCAGCCACGATCTCGGGCCGCGTGCGCGTCGACGGAGTTGAGCGTGAGCTGCTCGCAACCGGGGCAGGCGCGCACATCTTCAGCCACGGCAGCGCCAAGCGGTGGTCGTGGCTGCACTGTGATCTCGGCGGTGGGGACACCCTCGAGGTCGTGGCCGCCGTGTCGCACATGCCCGTGCTCGAGAGGCTTGCGCCGCTGCCGTTCGCCCGCCTCCGCCTCGGAAGCCGCGACCGGCCCCGCGATCCGCTCGCGACGGCGATCCGTGCCCGTTGCGAAGTGGCGTTGCCCACCTGGCACTTGCGTGTGGGCCTCGGAGCGCGTCGCAGGTTGCGCGCCACCGTGGAGCTCCCACCCGAGCGCTGTGTACAGCTCGAGTACCCGAACCCGGACGGAACGCGCGCGTACTGCGTGAACAGCGAGCGCGCCGACGCGCGGATCGCCGTGGAACAGCGCGTCGGTGGCCGGTGGAGCATCGACCGGGAGTGGCGTCTCGACGCGACCGCTCATGCCGAGGTGGGCCGCACGACACCGTGGGAGGGCATCGTCGTCTCCTCGTTCGCGGGTTAGCGCTACTGGCCGTCGCGGAGGAGCTCGGCGACCTCGAACGCGAGGTCGAGTGACTGCAGGGCGTTCAGGCGCGGGTCGCACATCGTCTCGTAGCGATCCTCGAGGTGGGCATCGGTGACCGCCTCGCTGCCGCCGAGGCACTCGGTGACGTCGTCGCCGGTCAGTTCGACGTGAAGCCCTCCGGGCCAGGTGCTCATGTCGCGGCAGACCTCGAAGAAGCCGTGCACCTCTGCCATGACGTCGTCGAAGCGGCGCGTCTTGTAGCCGCTCGCGTGCGTGAACGTGTTGGCGTGCATGGGGTCGCACGCCCACACGACCGGATGGCCGGCGGCGGCCACGGCGCGCAGGATGGGTGGCAGCGTCTCGCGTATGCGTCCTGCGCCCATGCGAGTGATCAGTGTGAGCCGCCCGGGCACACGCCGGGGGTTGAGGCGCTCGCAGAGCTCGATCACCTCGGCTGCGCCGACGCCGGCGCCGAGCTTGCAGCCGAGCGGGTTGCCGACGCCGGAGAGGAACTCGACGTGGGCGCCGTCGATTCGGCGCGTGCGTTCGCCGATCCAGAGCAGGTGGGCGGAGCAGTCGTACCAGTCGCCGGTCAGGCTGTCGCGGCGTGTGAGTGCCTCCTCGTAGCCGAGGACGAGCGCCTCGTGACTCGTGTAGAGGTCGACCTCGTGCAGGGTCCCCTCGCGGCCCAGGTCGATCCCGCATGCCGCCATGAACCGCAGGGCGCGCTCGATCTCGGCGGCGACCTGTTCGTAACGGGCCCCCTCCGTCGACGCAGCCGCGAACTCGAGGTTCCAGGCGTGGATGCGCCGCAGGTCCGCGAAGCCGCCCTTGGTGAACGCGCGCAGGAGGTTCAGGGTCGCCGCGGAGTGGTGGTAGGCCTCGACGAGGCGGCGCGGGTCGGGCGTGCGCGAGGCGGCGTCGAAGGCGATGTCGTTGACCATGTGGCCGCGGAAGCTGGGCAGCTCGACGCCGTCGCGGACCTCGGTCGCGGAGGAGCGCGGCTTGGCGAACTGGCCGGCGATCCGGCCGAGCTTCACGGTCTGCACGCCGGCGCCGTAGGTGAGCACTACCGCCATCTGAAGGATGACCTTGAGTTTGTCGCGGATGGCATCGGCACCGACGCCGTCGAAGCTCTCGGCGCAGTCGCCGGCGTGGAGCAGGAAGCCGCGGCCCTCGCATACCTCCCCGAGGGTCCGGGTCAGGTCCCTTGCCTCGCCGGCGAACACAAGCGGTGGGCGCAGGGCAAGCTCGGCGAGCGCGCGTTCGAGGGCGGCGGGGTCGTCCCAGGGCGGCTGCTGGTCGGCCGGCAGGTCCCGCCACGACTGTGGCGACCAGGGTGTCTCGCCGAGCTCGGGTGCGGTCTGTGTGGTCACGCCGGGACTCTACCCAGTGCCGCGGCGGTGGCCGCAGGCGAATGTGCGACAACCCTCGGGGCGCTCGGGCTCGTCGGGCAGAGGGGTCTCGAACCGGTCAGACCTTGGCAACCCACGCGAGCAGGTTCGAGGTGAGCTGGCGGATCCTGGGGTCGGCGAAGTTGTAGTCCTTGCCGTCGATGCTGAAGTTCGTCAGACCCCAAGACCAGTCGTAGGTGCCGGCGTTGAAGATCCGCGCTGTTCCGCTCTGGCCGGTCCGTTCGGCGACGACGGAGTCCTGCTCGGCCAACTGGCAGGTGCCGGGCCAGCCCCAGGAGCAGAAAAGCTGCTGCATCCAACTCCCGCCGCCGTTCCAGTCGGAGGGCCGGATCGTCGTGGCCATCAGCTTCCTGGTCCCGGGGATCCGGGGGTAGTCCGCGAAGACGGTGTCGAACTCTCCGCCGGCGAGCGCGTTGAAGGACTGCCCAGGGGCGATGCCTGTGCCCGCCATGGTGGGGTGCGTTACGTCGGACGCGGTCATCGGGACCCAGCCGAGGTTGTGGGGGCTCGGGCCGTCCGGCGGCGTCCCGGCGTTGACCCAGCCACTGAACATGCTCCCGAGGACGGTCTGCTCGGGGCGGTTGACGAAGGCGCTGCGGAACTGAGCCGACGCGAGTTGTCTGTCTGCACGCAGGGGGTCGTCGGGGTTCGGCTCGCCGTTGGTGCTCTTGTAGCACGTGTAGGTGCCGACATCGGTGGGGCTGGCACCCTCGATGCGGCAACGCCAGTAGGCCTGGTTGGCGCCGAAGCTCGCGAGGCCCACACCGCGACCCTCGGCCTCCTCGAGGTTGTCGCGCATGCGGCCGGTCCAGTACTCGGAGTGCCCTGGCAGGACGAGGGCCTTCACGCCCGCGGGAACGGTGGTGGCGTCGAGGTCGAAATCGGCGGCGTAGCCGACGTCGAGCCCCTGGGACTCCATCCACTGCAGGAGTGGGTACTCGTGGACGAGGAACTCGCCGCTGCCGCCCCCGAGGCGTAGTGCCGGCGAATACGGCCTGCGGAAGGTCACCTGATAGGCCGCCGGTTTGGTCGCGGGCAACGTCGACGACGTCATCGGCTCGCCGCTCACGGGGTCGTTCCACTGGAACTGGCACCAGATCAGGAAGCAGAACTTCTTCAGGTTGGGGAAATCGGCGGTTCGGGAGTAGAGCGAGTTGCCGCCTGCGTCGTTGTAGGCCTGCCACGTGAGGTGGGCGTCGAGGAACTGGTACGTCGTCGGCCTCGTCGAGCGGACCGTGAACGGCACGTATGCCTGCCAGCCGTGAACGGTCGTGAGCTTGACGAGGTAGACGCCTGTTACGTAGCCGGTCGTGTCGACCGTGAACCCCGTGGGCCAGTTCGCCTCGATGCGACCGGTGGCGGCGTCGACCTGTTTGGGGCCCGCCAACTGCGCGCCGAAGGCGAAGGTCGCGGGCCCGTACCAGCGGCGTGCCCCGACGCCGCCGTAGTAGCCCATGCGGAACACCTCGACGGTGTAGTTGGCGTTCGCCTCGGTTCCCGTCAGGTTGACGTGCACCGGAACCTGCTGGCCCGGGGTGACGCTGGGACGCGTTATGTAGCCCGAGACCTGGTACGCGGTGGCGGTCTTGGTGAGCTGCCAACCGGGCGTGCCCGCTCGCGCGTTCTCGTCGGCGATCGGGTTCGCCGCGGCTGCTTGCTGCATCGGTGCCGCGAGGACGAGGATCAGCGCGAAGACGCCCACCAAGGCGCCCCCACGCGCGCCAACCCGCGTCGAGACCCTTCTGGCGAACCCAACCATTCGGTACCTCCTGCCCACCCGGCACCGGGGCCGAGAGCGGACACTCCCACCCCGTTCGCCGTCCCATGACGCTAACACGCAAGGGGGGGAGGTCGGCGATTCATGCCGATTGGCATGGTTCGGTCCACAGCTACAGTTACCGGCCGTGGAGTTTCGCACAGACATCCGCAACGTGGCGATCGTGGCCCACGTCGACCATGGCAAGACGACCCTCGTCGACGCGATGCTGTGGCAGTCCGGCGCCTTCCGGGACAACCAGGAGGTGCGGCGCCGGGTCATGGACTCGATGGACCTCGAGCGCGAGAAGGGCATCACGATCCTCGCGAAGAACACGGCGGTGCGCTACGAGGGTGTGAAGGTCAACATCGTCGACACCCCCGGCCACGCCGACTTCGGTGGCGAGGTGGAGCGGGGCCTGTCGATGGTCGACGGTGTGCTCCTGTTGGTGGACGCGAGCGAAGGCCCGCTGCCCCAGACGCGCTTCGTGCTGCGCAAGGCACTCGAGGCGCGCCTGCCGGTGATCCTTGTCGTCAACAAGATCGACCGCGCCGACGCCCGCATCGCCGCCGTCGTCGACGAGTGCTACGAGCTCTTCTTGGACCTCGACGCCGACGAGTCCCAGATCGAGTTCCCGATCGTGTACACCAACGCCAAGGCCGGCCACGCGACGCTGGACCCCGACGTCGAGGGCACCGACCTGCGCCCCTTGTTCGACCTGCTCCTCGAGGCGATCCCGGCGCCCGGGTTCGACCCCGACGCGCCGTTGCAGGCCCAGGTGACCAACCTCGACGCCGACCCCTACGTGGGCCGTGTCGCCCTGTGCCGTGTGCGTCAAGGGACGATGAAGCCGGGCCAGGTCGCGTGGTGCCGCGCCGACGCCACCGTCGAGACCGTGCGCGTCGCCCAGCTCTACGTCACCGAGGCGCTCGAACGGGTGCCGGCGGACGAGGCAGGTCCCGGCGAGATCATCGCGGTCGCGGGTATCGCCGACATCTCGATCGGCGAAACCCTCGCCGACGCCGAGGACCCGCGGCCGCTTCCGGTGATCCGTGTCGACGAGCCGTCGCTGTCGATGACGATCGGCGTCAACACGTCGCCGCTGTCGGGTCGCGACGGCGACAAGCTCACGGCCCGCCTCCTGAAGGACCGCCTCGAGGCGGAGCTGGTCGGCAACGTGTCGGTCCGTGTGGGCCGCACCGAGCGTCCCGACACGTGGGAGGTCCAAGGCCGCGGCGAGCTCGCGCTGGCGGTGCTCGTCGAGACGATGCGGCGCGAAGGCTTCGAGCTCACGGTCGGTAAGCCCGAGGTCGTGACACGCGAGATCGACGGTAAGACCTGTGAACCGGTCGAGCGGATCGCGATCGACGTGCCCGAGGACTACCTCGGGGTGGTCACCCAGATGCTCGCGCTGCGCAAGGGCCGCCTCGAGAACATGGTGAACCACGGCACCGGCTGGGTCCGCACCGAGCACCTGATCCCGGCCCGCGGCCTGATCGGGTTCCGCACCGAGTTCCTCACCGAGACACGGGGCACGGGCCAGCTCCACCACGTCTTCGAGCGTTACGAACCTTGGCACGGCGACCTGCGCAGCCGCCCCAGCGGCAGCCTCGTCGCCGACCGCTTCGGCGCCGCGACCACCTACGCGCTCGTGAACCTCCAGGAGCGCGGGACGATGTTCGTGACCCCCGGCACCGCGGTCTACGAGGGCATGATCGTCGGCGAGAACGCCCGGCCCGACGACATGGACGTCAACCCCACCAAGGAGAAGAAGCTCACGAACGTGCGCGCCGCCGGCAGCGACCACACGGTCCCGCTGATCCCGCCACGCCAGCTCTCCCTCGACGCCGCGCTCGAGTTCATCGCCGCCGACGAGTGCGTCGAGGTGACGCCCTCGGTGGTGCGGCTGCGCAAGGCGGTCCTGCCCGCCCAGGAGCGCCACAAGCTGCGCCGCAAGGGAGGCGCGAGCTCGTGAGGGGACAGCGCTCGCGACCCCGGGGCCGGTGCACCGCGGTCCCCGGGAATACGCGTAGCCTCAGGCCGTGACCTTCGTGATCGAGCAGCCGGCGGCGACCTACGTGGCGCTCGTACTCGCAACCGTCGCGCTCCTCGTCGAGATCGCCCTGCCGACCTACGGCATCAGCGGGACAGTCGCCCTCGTGCTCGCCGCCATCGGCGGGGCAGGCATCGTGCGCCAGCAGCTCGCCTGGTGGCCGCTGCTGCTGGCTGCGTGCGGAATCGGCCTCTGGGTCGTCGGCCTCGCCCGCCGCCGCCGCAACGTCGCCTTGCAGGCCGTGGCGGCGTCGCTGTTCGCGGCCGGGTCGGTGGTGTTCGCCCTGCTCGCGGTCGACGCGCCCGCGGTCCTCGCCGCGATCGCCGGTTCCGTCGCGGTGCCGGTCCTCTACCCGGTGCTCCTGCGCGCCACCCAACGGCTCATGGAGCGACCGTCGGACGTTGGCATGGAGGCGATGGTGGGCCGCACCGCCGAGGTCGAGGAGTGGTCGGGGACGTCGGGCAGCGTCCGCCTCGCAGGCTCGTTCTGGAACGCCGACGGTCCACCGGATCTCGCGCCCGGGACAGCCGTGGTGGTCCGCTACGTCGACGGGATGCGCCTCGCGGTGGGGCCCGTGCCGGCCGGCATGGAGGAACAGCGGTGAAGGGATCCGGTGCCGCGGTCGTAGCCGTGGCAGTCGTCGTGGCGATCTTCGTGATGATCCTGTTGTCGAGGTCGGTGCGCGTCGTCGCCGAGTACGAACGCGGCGTGATCTTCCGGCTCGGGCGCTGCGTCGGTGCCCGCGGCCCCGGGCTGTTCTTCCTCGTACCCGGCGTCGAGAAGATGATCAAGACGAACCTGCAGATCATGGCTGTCGCCGTGCAGCCCCAGCAGGTCATCACCAAGGACAACGTGACCGTGACAGTCGACGCCGTCGCCTACATCCAGGTCGTCGACGCGGCCGCGTCGATCGTGCGCATCCGGGACTGGTTCTCCTCGGCCCAGCTCGTCGCGCAGACGTCGCTGCGTGCGATCGTGGGCCGCCACGAGCTCGACCAGATGCTCTCGGACCGCGACACGATCAACCTCGAGCTCGCCAAGGCCCTCGACGACCAGACCGAGCAGTGGGGCATCAAGGTGCACCGCGTCGAGGTCCGCGACGTGGTGCTGCCCGAGCAGATGCAGCGGGCGATGGCGCGCCAGGCCGAGGCCGAGCGGGAGCGGCGCGCGAAGGTCGTCGCCGCCGAGGGCGAGCTGCAGGCGTCCGAGAAACTGTCGCAGGCGGCAGCGGTGATCGCGTCCACGCCCGGAGCGCTCCAGTTGCGTCAACTCCAGACCATGGTGGAGATCTCGTCGGAGAACAACTCAACGATCATCTTCCCGATCCCGATCGAGATCATGGAGGCGGTCCAGGCGATCACGCGGTCGGCGGCAGCGGTCAACCGACAGTGATGGGCAGTTCGGTCCGGCCGCCACGGGCGGTCAGGCGTGCGAAGACGAGCGCCAGGGCCAGGATCAGCAGCGAGACGCCGATCATGAACACGGCGACGACGTTGACCTTGGGGTCGAGCCCGTTCTTGAGGTTGCTGTAGACGAACAGCGGCAGCGTCTGGCGGTCCGGGCTCGTCACGAAGCTCGTGATCGCGAGGTCGTCGAAGCTGAGCGTGAACGCGAGCAGACCCCCGGCGACGATGCCCGGCAGCGTGAGCGGGAACGTCACGCGCCAGAACGTGGTCCACGCGTTGGCGCCGAGGTCCGCGGATGCCTCCTCGAGGCGTTCGTCGAAGTTCGCGAGACGGGCGCGCACGACCACGAGAGCGAAGCTGATCGAGAAAGCCACGTGGCCGAAGATCACAGCGGGGAGCCCGCGGCCGATCTGACCGCCGACGATCGGCAGCGTCCCCGACACGAACGCCAGCAGAGACACCGCCTGCACGATCTCGGGGATCACGAGCGGGATGAAGAAGAGGCCGTCGTACGCAGCGCGGCCGAGGATCCGGTACCGGCTCAACGCATACGCGGCGAGCGTGCCGAGCGCCACGCTGATCAGTGTCGCGATGACGGCGATGAGGAACGTGTTGCTCATCGCGGAGCGGATAACCGGGCTGCCGAACGCGTCCGGGTACCACCTGGTCGTGAACCCGGTCCAGCGAGCCGCCTTGGAGTCGTTGAAGGAGAACGCCACGAGGAACAGGATCGGGAAGAACAAGAAGACGTAGACGAGGATCGAGTGGGTGCGCAGCAGCCACGTCCGCGGGCCCTTTGACCTGCCCGCAAGCGTCGCCGGGGTCAGCGGCGCCGTCATCGGGCGCGACTCCGGGCTCGCCGTGGCCGACATCAGAACCCCCCCTCCTCGCGGCCCACGGAGCGGATGTAGAGCAGCATCCCCACGACGATGAACACCATCAGCAGCATCGAGAGCGCCGATCCGAGTGGGTAGTTGCCCTTGCCGAAGAGGTCCTGGATCTGCTGGCCGACCATCTTGGTCTGGTCGGTGTTGAGTCCGATGATCTGGGCCGTCGCGAAATCGCCGACACACGGTATGAACACGAGCATCGTGCCACCGAGGATGCCCGGGAGCGTCTGTCGCACGGTGACCCGCAGGAACGTGCTGGCCCTGTCCGCACCGAGGTCGTAGGACGCCTCCACGAGGCGGAAGTCCATGCGATCGATCGAGATGTACAGCGGCAGGACCATGAACGGCAGGAACGAGTACGCGAGCACCAGCACGACCGCCAGCGGGTTGCCGAGCCAGCTGACACCTCCGATCCCGAACCACCCGAGGACGGTGTTGACTAGTCCGTCGCTCGACATCAGCGAACGCCACGCGTACATCCGGGCGAGATAGGACGTCCAGAACGGCACCATGACGAAGAGCAGCCACACGGGCTGCCATCGCCCCCCGAAGCGGACGATGAAGTACGCCAGCGGGTAGCCGAGCGCGAGCGTCACGACGACGACGAGGAAAGAGAACCACAGCGCCCGGAAGAACGTGAAGATGTAGTTGCCCGCAAAGATCTGGGAGAAGTTCCCGAAGCCGGGACTTCCGACGTGGGTCTGGCCGAGAGTCCCGCGCTCGCCTGCGAACGCGTAGACGCCGATCACCACCAGCGGGAGGACCAAGAAGACGAGCAGCCACAGGGTGGCCGGGATCAGCAAGGCGTGGCCGGTGGCCTCCTTGCGGCGTCGCTTGCGACGCTCCTGCCGCTGGGCGCGCTCGACCGCGTCGGCCGGCGGGGCCGGTGCCTCCGGTGCCCCCGGTGCTCGTTCGAGCTTCGTTGCCAACGCGGACTCCGGTCGGCTCGGGTTCGGATCAGGACTCCCCGCCCGTGAACTCGTCCCACCTGTTGATCCAGAGCGTGGTGGTCGCCTCGTCGAGGTCGACCCAGATCAAACGCTCTTGCACGTCCGGAGGCGGGAACACGACGGGGTTCTCGCGCAGTTCGGCGGGGAGCATCGCGTACGCCGCCTTGTTGGCGTTGCGGTAGTGGATGGCCTCCATCAGGTTCGCCGAGACCGAGGGTTCGTACACGAAGTTCATGAACTCGTGCGCGTTGCCCGGGTGCGGCGCGTCGCCGAGGATGACCAGCGAGTCGACGTACTGGTCGGCACCCTGGGTCGGGATGATGTACTGGAGGTCCTTCCCGCTCGACGTGATCTGTTGGTACACGTCGCCGCTGTACGCGTGGGATACGACGAAGTCCCCGGCGCCGAGGGCATCCTGGTAGTCGCTCGTGATCGTGGCGTTCGCCTTCCACTCCCCGAGTTGCGTGAATGCCTTGTCGAGCTCGCCCGGATCACTCGTCTGCGGGTCGAGACCGAGGTACAACAACGCGAGCGGAATCGTCGAGTGCGACTCGCTCAGGATGCTCATCTGGCCTGCGTAGTCGGTGTCCCCGAAGATGGACGCGTCTTTCACGTCCTTCGTCACCACGGCTTTGTTGATGCCGATCCCCGTGTTCCCCCTGCCCCATGGCACGGAGTACTCGAGGTTGGGGTCGTAGAAGAGGTTCTTGAAGCTGTCGTCCAGATTTGCCGAGACGTTGCCGAGCTTGCTCTGGTCGAGCTTGCGGATCTTCTTGGCCTCGATGAGCTGTTTGACGATGTAGTCCGTCGGCACGACGAGGTCGAAACCACTGCCACCGGAGCTGATCTTGGCGACGAGCTCGGCATTGTCGGAGTACGTCGAGTAGTTGACCTTGATGCCGGTCTCGGCCTCGAACTTGGGGATGGTGAGCTGGTCCTTGGGCACGTCGGGTGCGTTGGAGGTGTCGTCGATGTAGGCGGTCCAGTTGTAGAAGTTGAGGACCTTCTCCGCCTCGGGCGCGACCGTACTGCCCGACTCGCCGGTGGACGTCCCCGACTCGGTGCTCCCACCGCAGGCTGCGAGAAGCCCGGGAGCGCCGAACAACGCCGCCATGAGCGACGCGCCCTTGATCATCGTGCGCCGCGTGACCGGCCCGCTCCACACGTCCGGGACGGCGACGTTGATCTCGTGCCTCTTGGCTGCCATGTCTCTCCCCCTGACTCACTCGTCGTCTCTGGTCTAATCGTCCTCACTCACCCGCTGCCTGCGCAGCAGGTTCTTCCGCTACATCGGTGGCGTCGCCGTCCGCGGGTGCCGATTCGGCGGACTCCCGCAGGACCACGTTGTGGTCGGCTCGCCACAGGCAGACCACTTCGGCGCCTTCTTCCACCAGTTCGGAGGCGTCGTGGCGATTCTGGACGAACACGTAGATCTGGTCGCCGCTCTCGGTGCGCACGATGTACTGGGTCGAGACCCCTTGGTACACGATGTCGGTCACCTGTCCGCGGACGCGGCAGCGGTCGTCGGCGGGAACGGCGTCGGCTCGGACGACCTCGAGTTTCTCGGGGCGTACCGTGAACTGCACCGAGCCCCCTGCCGGGATGCCCTCTGCGCGGACCCGCACGCGTTCGAGTCCCGGTGCCTCGACGCTGAGGTACCCCTCCGCGGCAGACACGGCCTTGCCCTGCAGGACGTTCGACGTGCCGATGAAGCCGGCCACGAAGCGGGTCAGGGGCTTCTCGTAGATCTCCTCGGGCGGGCCGACCTGTTCGAGCCGTCCGCCGTTCATGACCGCGATCCAGTCGCTCATCGTGAGCGCCTCCTCCTGGTCGTGGGTGACGTAGACGAACGTGATGCCCACCTCGCGCTGGATCCGGGACAGTTCGACCTGCATGCCCTTGCGCAACTTCAGGTCGAGCGCGCCGAGAGGCTCGTCGAGGAGCAGCACTGCGGGGTAGTTGACCAGCGCACGAGCGAGGGCAACACGCTGCTGTTGACCACCGGAGAGTTGCGCCGGCTTGCGCTTGGCCAAGGGGGACAGCTCCACGAGGTCGAGCATGTCGCCGACCCTCTTGCGGGTCTCGGCCCTGGGAACCTTCTTGCGCTCGAGCCCGTAGGCGACGTTCTTCTCGACGCTCAGGTGCGGGAAGAGCGCGTAGCTCTGGAACACCGTGTTGACGTTGCGCTTGAACGGCGGCACTCCGTGGATGGGCCGTCCCTGCAGGGATATCGCCCCGGCGGTGGGTTCCTCGAAGCCGGCGAGCATGCGCAGTGTGGTGGTCTTGCCGCACCCCGACGGACCGAGAAACGAGAAGAACTCACCCTTGCGGATCTGCAAGCTCAGGTCGGCGACCGCGACCGTATCGTCGCCGAAGACCTTCCAGACCCGGTCGATGAGAATGTCGACATCGGCTCCGGAGGAGTCCTCCTCAACGGCCATACGATGGTCCCCCGTGTTGCTCGTCACATCCGTAGCGCCAAGACCTGCAACTCGTCGGCTTCTCTGGCGTGCTACGGCCCCCCGACACCAGATCTCCTGCCTCCCGAGGTCGGCCGTAGTCCGAGGCCCTCGGACACGGTTCGATCCCTCGCGATGATTGTGCAAGAGTAGTGACTCCGCGACAGCTACGCCATCATCTGCGGGGGAGTAGCGGCTTCGCCGCACTCGAGCCGGATGCTGCACAACGGGGGAAGTCGTGGACCTGCGAAGCGAGAACCACATCGGTGGGCGATGGGCGCCTGCACGTGACGGCGCGACCGACGACGTCGTGGATCCCGCGACCGGCGAGGTGCTCGGCACGGTCGCCTCCTCGGGCGCAGCCGACGTCGACGCAGCAGTCGAGGCGGCGAAGTCGGCCTTCGGCGACTGGGCAGCCAGGACGCCGCGTGAACGCTGCGAGCTCCTGACGAAGGTGGCCGACGCGATCGAGGCGGACCTGCCGGCGCTGTCGGAGATCGAGTCCCGCAACGTCGGCAAGCCGGTGTCGATCCTCGAGTTCGAGATGGACCTCACCGTCGACAACTGGCGCTTCTTCGCCGCCGGCGCACGCTTCCTCGAAGGCCGCGCCGCCGGCGAGTACCTCGAGGACCACACCTCGTACCTGCGCCGCGACCCCCTCGGGGTCGTGGGCTGCATCGCCCCGTGGAACTACCCGCTCAACATGGCGACCTGGAAGCTCGGCCCCGCGCTGGCTGCGGGGAACACGGTCGTGCTCAAGCCGTCGGAGCTCACGCCGTTCACGGCGCTGCGTCTCGCCGAGATCCTCGAGGGCATCCTGCCGCCGGGCGTGCTCAACGTCGTGTGCGGCCAGGGCGAGACCGCAGGCGACCGCCTCGTGCGCCATCCCGACGTCGCGATGGTCTCGCTCACCGGCGACGTTGCCACGGGCAAGCTCATCGCGGCCAACGCTGCCGCCTCGCTCAAACGGGTGCACCTCGAGCTCGGCGGCAAGGCGCCTGTCGTGGTCTTCGACGACGCCGACGTCGAGGCGGTCGTGGCGACGCTCGCCGAGGCCGGCTACTACAACTCCGGCCAGGACTGCACCGCACCGTGCCGTGTGCTCGCCGGCTCGGGCGTTTACGAGGGCCTCGTCGCCGACCTGGCGTCGGCGGCGTCGGCGGTCAAGATCGGCGACCCCCAGGATCCCGAGACGGAGATGGGCCCGCTCGTCTCGGGCAGCCAGCAGCAGCGTGTCGCGGGAATGGTCGAGCGGGCAGTCGGGGCGGGGGCGGAGGTCGCCGCGGGTGGCCACGTCCTCGACCGGGCCGGGTTCTTCTACGAGGCGTCGGTCGTGGCGAATCCCGCCCAGGACTCCGAGCTCGTCCAGCGTGAGGTGTTCGGGCCGGTCGTCAGCGTCCAGCGCTTCGCCGACGAGGACCAGGCGATCGCGTGGGCGAACGACGTCGACTACGGCCTCGCGGCGAGTGTGTGGACCACCGATGTCGGCCGCGCGATGCGGATGAGCCGCGCACTGCAGTTCGGCGCGGTCTGGGTCAACGACCACATCCCGATCGTTTCGGAGATGCCTCACGGCGGCTTCAAGCAGTCGGGCTACGGCAAGGACATGTCCATATACGCGATCGAGCACTACACCGAGCTCAAGCACGTGATGATCAAGCACTGAGGGGCCGAAGCCGTGACGGATCAACTGACCGAGGCTGCGAAGCGGATCGCCGAGCGGGAGACCAAGGCGCTGCTCGACACCACCCAGGCGTCGGCGCGCCTGTACGAGCGCGCGGTCGGGTCGATGCCCTACGGGGTGGCGTCGACGTTCCAGGCGAACGATCCCTATCCGATGTACCTCGCCCGCGGCGAGGGCGCCCGCGTCTGGGACGTCGACGGCACCGAACGCATCGACTTCCACGGCGGCTTCGGCTGCAACGTCGTCGGCCACGCCAACCCGAGGATCGTGGCGGCGATCGACGCGGCGGCACGCACCGGCACCCACTTCGCGGTCACGACCGAGAAGACGGTGGCTCTCGCCGAGGAGATCTGCCGGCGCTTCGGCCTCGAGTCGATGCGGTTCACGAACTCGGGGACCGAGTCGACGATGGACGCGATCCGAGTGGCGCGCGGCTTCACGGGACGCGACACGGTCCTCAAGATCGAGGGGTCCTACCACGGCCACCACGACACGGTGATGTTCTCGGTCGTGCCGAACTCCGACGCCCTCGGCAGCCGCGAGCTGCCTTCGACGACGCCGATGTCCAAGGGCATCCCCGCCGACGTCGCGGACCACACCAAGGTCGTGCGCTTCAACGACCTCGAAGCGCTCGAGCGGGTCCTCGGAGAGCACGGCGCCGAGATCGCCTGCCTCATCATGGAGCCGGTGATGATGAACGTCGGTGTGGTGCTGCCCGACGACGGCTACCTCGCCGGCGCCAAGGAGCTCTGCGGTCGCCACGGCGTGCTGTTGATCTTCGACGAGGTCAAGTCCGGCGGCACGATCGCCGCCGGCGGCGCCACCGAGCGCTACGGCGTGCAGCCCGACCTCGTGTGCCTCGCCAAGGCGATGGGCGGTGGGACCCCGCTCGGCGCCTTCGGCGGACGCGCCGACGTCATGCACGTGATCGAGGAAGGCGTCGCACAGCAGGGGACCTTCAACGGCAACCCCCTCGTCTGCGCCGCGGGACTCGCCGCCCTCACCGAGGTGCTCACACCGGATGCCTATACGCACCTGGGCAAGCTCGGCACGCGCCTCGCAGAGGGTTGCGCCGCGATCGTGGCCCGCCACGGCATCCCCGCCCATGCCGTCGACCTCGGCGCCAAGGGATGCGTCTCCTACCGCGCCGAGCCGCTGCACGACTACCGCGACTTCCTCGAGACCAACCCGGCGCTGTTCGAGGCGTCGTTCCCGTACATGAACAACCGTGGGATCTTCCTGACCCCCGGCGACGAGGAGCAGTGGACCCTGTCGGTGGCCCACACCGAGGCCGACATCGACGCCTATCTGGGGGTCTTCGACGACTTCTGCGCCGAGCTCGCAGGCTGAGCGGCAGCTCATGACCGACCGCTTCGGCGCCCACCGGACGGTGAGCCACTGGATGGCCACCATCGAGGAGGACCTGACGCCGCGGCCACCTATGCCCGACGACACCGACTGCGACGTGGCGATCGTCGGGGCCGGCATGACGGGCCTCTGGACCGCGTTGGAGCTGAAGCGCCGCGACCCCGGGCTGCGCGTCGTCGTCCTCGAGAAGGAGATCGCCGGGTTCGGCGCCTCGGGACGCAACGGCGGGTGGTGCTCGGCGCTGTTCCCCGCTTCCCACGACGCGATCGCGGCGGTGGCCGGGCGCGACGCCGCGGTGGCGATGCAGCGCGCGATGAACGACACCGTCGACGAGGTCGGCGCCGCATGCAAGCGCGAGGGCATCGACTGCGACTACGTCAAGGGCGGCACGGTCACCGCAGCCACGAACCCGGCGCAGGAACAGCGGCTCCGCCGGATGGTCGCGCACGACCACGACTGCGGGTTCGGTCCCGACGACGTGCGCTGGCTCGACCGCGACGAAGCCGCCGCACGCGTCGACGTCGCCGGCATGTCCGGCGCGGCCTTCACGCCGCACTGCGCGGCGGTGAACCCCGCGAAGCTCGTGCGCGGCCTCGCCCGCGCGGCCACACGCGCGGGAGTGAGGCTCTACGAGTCCACGGCGGTGCGCTCGATCACCGACGGAACCGTCCACACCGACCACGGGCGCGTCCGGGCCGAGGTCGCCGTGCGCGCGACCGAGGCCTACACGCCGCGGCTGCGGGGTCTGCACCGTCTCGTGATCCCGCTCTACTCCCTGATGGTGGTGACCGAGCCCCTCGGCGAATCCTTCTGGGACGAGGTCGGCTGGGCCGGGCGCGAGACCGTGGGCGACGCCAGGCGCGTGGTCGTCTACGCCCAGCGGACCGCCGACGACCGTGTCGCGTTCGGCGGCCGCGGGACCTACCACTTCGCGAGCCGCGTGAAGCCGGGCTTCGACAGGCCGCCCGGGGCCCACACCGCCGTCGAGGCCACGATGCACGCGTTCTTCCCCGCGCTCGGGGACGTCCAGATCACGCACCGCTGGGGCGGGCCCGTCGCGGCGCCGCGGGACTGGTTCGCGTCCGTGGGTTACGACCGCGAGGCGAAGCTGGCCTGGGCCGGCGGCTACGTCGGCGACGGCGTGTCGACCACGAACCTGGCGGGCCGCACCATCGCCGACCTCGTCTGCGGCGTCGACTCGGACCTGACCCGCCTGCCGTGGGTCGGCCACGCGTGGCGTGAGTGGGAGCCGGAGCCGCTGCGGTGGCTGGGCATCTCCGCGATGTCGCGGATCGCGACCTCGGCGGATTCCTTCGAAGCTCGCAAGGGCAGGATCCCGCGGCTGCGTTCGGCCGTCTTCGACGCGGTGGTCCACTGAGGCGATCCCGGCACACAGGAGGCCACGAGTGCCCGACCAACTCTTCGTGGGCGGCAAGTGGAGCGACGGACACGCAGACACGGCGATCGAGGTGACATCGCCGGCGACGGGCGCGGTGCTCGGGTCGATCCCCACGGCGGCGCCTGCCGACGTCGACGCGGCGGTCGCGGCGGCGCGGGCGGCGGCGCCGTTGCTCGAGCGCATGACGGCGTTCGAGCGCGCCGGGCTCTGCGAGAACCTCGCGGCGCTGATCGAGCGCGACAAGCACGACCTCGCCCGCTCGCTGACACTGGAGCAAGGCAAGCCCCTCGCCGAGGAGGCGCTGCCCGAGATCGAGGAGGCCGCCGAGAACTTCGCGCTGGCCGCAGAGGAGGGCAGGCGTCTCGAGACCGCCGTGCTGCCGTCGGCAGAACCGTCGAAGAAGGTGTTCACGTTCCGCAAACCCGTGGGCGTCTACGCGATCGTGTCGCCCTGGAACTTCCCCGCCGCGATCCCGGCCGAGTTGATCGGCCCCGCCGTCGCGGGCGGGAACCCGTGCATCCTCAAGCCCTCGGAGTACACGCCGCTGATCGCCGCCCGGCTCGTGGAGCTCGCCGAGGAGGCCGGGTGGCCGCCGGGGGTGATCTCGCTGCTGCCCGGCGGCGGCGACGTCGGCCGTGCGCTCGTGGGCCACGGCGGTGTCGACGGCATCGGCTTCGTGGGCTCCGCGGACACCGCCGAGGCGATCGTGCGCGCCGCCGGGCTCAAGCGCACGCTGCTCGAGGCGTCCGGCAACGGCCCCCAGATCGTCCTCGACGACGCCGACGTCGCCGCAGCCGCGGCGGCCGCCGTCTACGGCGCCCGCTTCGTCTCGGGCCAGTGCTGTGTCGCGACCGAGCGTGTGCTGTGCCAGCGGGGCGTCCACGACGAGTTCGTGTCCCACGTCCTCGCCGAAGCCGATGCGATCGCGCTCGGCGACCCCCTCGACGCTGCGACGACGATGGGCCCGCTCAACAACGCTGCGGTCGCCGCCAAGATGGACCGCCACCTCGCCGATGCCGCCGAGCGCGGCGTCGAGCTGTTGCGCTCGGGTGGCCGCGGTAGCGGGTTCCCGACGGAGCTGTACTACTCGATGGCGGTCGCGGACGGCGTCGGCACCGACACGCTCTTGTTCCGCGAGGAGTCCTTCGGCCCCGTCGTGCCGATCACGGTCTTCGACACCGACGACGAAGCCGTCGCGCTCGCCAACGACACCGACCTCGGGTTGCAGGCCGCCGTGTTCACGTCGAGCCTCTCGCGTGCGTTCCGCTTCGTCGACGAGGTCCGCGCGGGCACCGTCGTCGTCAACGACTCGACCGCGTCGTGGGAGACGCACCCGCCCTTCGGCGGCGCGTCCGGCACACGCACCGGCTGGGGACGCATCGGCGGCAAGTACACCCTCATGGACATGACCGACCTGCGCACCGCCGTCGTCGACACGTCGCGCACGCGGGACTCGGTCTGAGCTGCCGCGGGAGCGGGACCCCCATCCGGTAGGTTCCCTCCCCGCCGACAGACGATCGACACCGAAAGCGAGGCGGGCATGGAGAAGTCCCTGGGCAGGCGGCTCGGCGCCGAGTTCGTGGGCACGTTCACGCTGGTCTTCGGCGGCTGTGGCGCCGCTGTCCTCGCCGGCAAGTTCCTCTCCGACTCCGAGCCGGGCAAGGGTGTCCAGCTCGGCATCGGGTTCCTCGGCGTCGCGCTCGCGTTCGGGCTCACGGTCGTCACGATGGCCTACGCCCTCGCCCACATCTCGGGGGCGCACTTCAACCCGGCCGTGACCGTAGGTGTCTGGCTCGGTAAGCGCTTCCCCGGCAAGGACGTGCTGCCCTACGTCGTCGTGCAGGTGATCGCCGGGATCATCGCCGCGGGCGTGCTGCTCTTGATCGCCAAGGGCGCCCCGGGCGGCTACGACGCCGCCGAGAAGGGACTCGCGGCGAACGGCTACGCCGCCCACTCGCCCGGCCACTACACCCTCGCCGCCGCTGCGATCATCGAGGTCGTGTGCACGATCCTGTTCGTCCTCGTGATCATGGGGGCGACGCACGCACGCGCGCCGAAGGGCCTTGCCGCACTCGCCATCGGGTTCGCGCTGACCCTCGTGCACCTGATCAGCATCCCGGTCACGAACACGTCGGTGAACCCGGCACGCTCGACGGGGCCCGCCGTCTTCGTCGGTGGGTGGGCGCTGTCCCAGCTCTGGCTCTTCTGGCTCGCACCGCTGATCGGCGGCGCAGTCGCCGGTGCCTGCTACCGCTTCATGGCTCCCGACGAGGAGGCCCCCCTCACCGAGACGGCGGCCTAGCGGCCGCGTCGGGCCACGCGTACACGCCGGGACGGCGGTTCGCGAGGCTCGGGAGGCGCCGCCGCGTCTCGTCCACCAGCGCGAGGTCGAGATCGGCGCAGACGTGGCCTTCGCCGTCGGGCGCGGTGGCCAGCACCGCCCCCCACGGGTCCACGATCGCCGAATGCCCGTAGGCGCTGACCTCGCCGCCGCTGCCCGCGGCGAGTGTGCCGACCTGGTCGGCGGCGACCACGAAGCAGGCGTTCTCGATCGCCCGCGCCCGCAGGAGGACCTCCCAGTGGGCGCGCCCGGTGACCGCTGTGAACCAAGCCGGCAGCACGAAAACGGCGGCGCCGCGCAGGGCGAGGATCCGGAACAACTCCGGGAAGCGAAGGTCGTAGCAGATCGCGAGGCCGAGTTTCGTCCCGCACGCCGAGGCGGTCACGAGCTCGTCGCCTGCGGAGACCGTGGCCGATTCGGTGTACGCGGCGCCGGGGACGTCGTTGTCGAACAGGTGGACCTTGCGGTAGGTCGCGACCCGTTCGCCGCCGGGGCCGTACAGGCACGACGTGTTGTGGATCAGGGACGACCCTTCGACGGCTTCGGGGATCGAACCGGCGAGGAGCCAGATGCCGTGGCCGCGCGCGGTCGTGGCCGCCCACGTCGACGTGGGCCCGTCGAGGGTCTCGGCGCCGGCGCGCAGCACCGCGGGCGTCCCGAACACGTTCCAGAGCTCGGGCAGGACCACGAGCTCGGCGCCGTCACGCACCGCCGCGTGCGTGAGCGCCTCGGCGCGCTCGACGTTGCGGTCGCGGTCGGTCGTCGCCGTGGTCTGCACCGCCGCCGCTCTCACGGTCATCGCTCGAACCTCCGCTCGTACAATTCCTTGCACGACCTTCGTGGACAAGCTAACCGACGACAGGGCCACGGCCGGAGGACAGCATGGAGTTGCGCGAGGCGGTCATCTGCGAAGCGGTCCGGACCCCCGTGGGCAAGCGCAACGGGATGCTGCGCGGCTGGCACCCCGCCGACCTGCTCGGCTTCGTGCTCGAGCGCCTCGTCGAGCGGGCCGGCATCGACCCCGAGCGCATCGACGACGTCATCGGCGGCAACGTGACCCAGTGCGCCGAACAAGGCTGCAACGTGACCCGCAACGGTTGGGTCTCCGGCGGGCTCCCGTGGACCGTGCCCGCCACGACCGTCGACCGCCAGTGCGGGTCGTCCCAACAGGCCGCGCACTTCGCGGCGCAAGGCGTGATGTGCGGCTCCTACGACCTCGTGGTCGCCTGCGGCGTCGAGTCGATGACACGCGTGCCGATGTCCATGAACGCGTGGGGCGGCGAGAGCCCGTTCGGCCCGGGCTTCCTCGACGCGATCGACGGGCAGCTCAAGGTGCAGTTCGAGGTCGCCCAGGAGATAGCGCGTCGCTGGGACGTGACCCGCGAGGACATGGACGCGTTCGCGTTGACCTCGCACGAACGTGCGCTCGCCGCCATCGACGCCGGCGCCTTCGAACGCGAGATCGTGCCCGTCGAGCTGCGCGACGACGAGATGAAGCCGACGGGGGAGTGGGTGGGCCGCGACGAAGGCCCGCGAGCGGACACGTCAATGCAGCGACTCGCGTCGCTGCCGTCGGCCGTCGACTGGGACCCCGACCTCGCGCCCGACATCACGGCGGGCAACTCGTCGCAGATGAGCGACGGGGCGGCTGCGATGCTGATCGCGTCCCGTGAGACCGCGGAGGCGCTCGGCCTTCCGGTGCGGGCGCGGTTCGTGCACTTCGCGGTGGCCGCGGAGGACGCGGTCTGGATGCTGACCGCGCCGAACGCGTGCACTCGCAAGCTGTTGGCGCGATCGGGGATGAAGGTCGGCGACTTCGACGCCATCGAGGTCAACGAGGCCTTCGCGTCCGTGGCGCTCGCGTGGGCACGCGAGTTCGCGCCCGACCCCGAGCGACTCAACCCCCGCGGCGGCGCCATCGCGCTCGGCCATCCCCTCGGCGCCTCGGGGGTCAAGCTCATGACCACGATGCTGCACCACCTCGAGGACAGCGGCGGCCGCTACGGGTTCCAGGTGATGTGCGAGGGTGGCGGTCAGGCCAACGCCACCGTCATCGAGCGGCTCGGCTGAGCGCGGCCGCGTCGTATTCAGGGCAGTCCGGCGCCGGGTACGTCGACGTCGACGCATTCGATGCGACCGCGGCGCTCCTTGATGCACTCCGCGGGCAGCACCGATGCCGACGTGCACACGAACAGGGTTCTGCGGTCGGGGCCGCCCAGAGCGCAGGCCACGGCCTTGTTGGCGCCGCCCACCTGGACGCGGTCGCGGATCTCGCCGCCCTCGGCGACACGCATCACGTCGCCGCCGCCGGGGTCGCACACCCAGATGCAGCCCTCCGCGTCGAGGCAGATCCCGTCGGGCAGGCCCGGGATCTTCGCCCACTCGCGACGCCGGCCGAGGGATCCGTCGGGGGCGATGTCGAAAGCCGTGAGGCGCGCTCCCATCGTCTCGGCCACGACGAGGGTGGCGCCGTCGGGGGTGACGACCGTCCCGTTCGGGAAGTGCAGGTCCGCCGCGACCACCCGTACGTCGCCCTTGGGCGAGACCATGACGAGCCCGGTCGTGCGTGGCGTACCGCCACCGAAGAGGTCGAAGCCGAAGTTGCCGACGTACGCGCGTCCGTGGGAGTCGACGACCATGTCGTTCGCGGCACCGGTCATGTGCCCGCTGCAATCGGCGTACTCGTGCAGGCCGTCCCCGTCGACACGCATGATCCTGTGGTCGTGCATCGAGACGACCAAGAGCGTCCCGTCGGGCAGCCAGCCGATCCCCGAAGGACAGCGCGGAACCTCGGCGACGACCTTGGCGTTGCCTGAGAGATCGATGGTTTGGAGCGTGTGGCCGTGTTGATCGGAGAACCAGAGCCGGTCGTCACGCCAGCGCGGACCCTCCGGGAACACGAGGCCGTCGCACAGGACCGTCGTAGGACCACGAGCCGCCACTGCGCCCGGCTCGCCGTCCTGGCCGTCCTCGTCGTGGTCTGCGGCGCCTGTGCTCATGGGCTGGCCCTTCGGGAAGTGGAGCCCATTACAGCACCTGCACCACCGGCGTCGGAGGCGCCCGACGTCGCGCCGGGTACGCCGGCGTCGACGTCGACGACCTCGACGACCGCGGCGTCCGCGGCCCGGGTGGTGGCGGTGCCGTACCGGATCGAGACGCGCAGCGGCGATCCCGCCACCTCGGACTTCGGGGCCGTCGTGCGCGCGACCCTCGCCGACCCCCGCGGCTGGCGTCAGGGCGGTTTCGACATCCACGAGGATCCCGCCGCCACCTTCGCCGTCGTCCTCGCCGAGCCCGCCGAGGCCCAGCAGCTCTGCCTGCCCATGGACGTGTACTCGAAGTACTCGTGCCAGAACGGCCCGCTCGTGGTCCTCAACGCCGACCGCTGGCGCGCCGCCACGCCGGAGTGGACCGGCGACCTCGACTCGTACCGCCGGATGCTCGTCGACCACGAGTTCGGCCACCTCCTCGGTCGCCACCACGTCCCGTGCGGCCCAGCAGGGAGGCCCGCGCCGGTGATGTGCCAGCAGTCCACGGAGCTGAAGGGCGCGCTCGCGAACCCCTGGCCCCTCCCCGAGGAGATCGCCGCGGCAGCCGCCCACGACCGCCCCCTCGCCCCGCTCCCCGGCCAGTGAGACGCGTCGCAGTGAGTCAGCGCAGGAGGGGGACCACCTCGGACCCGATCATGGTGAGCAGGCCGAGGTCGTCGCGGACGAAGGGGGCGAGGACGACCTCGTCGGCGCCGTAGGCGGCGATGCGGTCGGCGCATGCGGCGGGGGTGCCCACGACGAGGCGGTCATCGAGGCCGGCGAGGTCGATGCCTGCAAGGAAGGGCGCACGCTGGGTGACTCGCTCGACGGCGTCCTCGAGGTCACGGCGTGTGTGGCCGCACAGGATCGTGAGCCCGACGCTGCGACGCAGTGTCGTGGGGTCGCGGCCCGCAGCCTCGCACGCTGCGTCCAGGCGTGCCGACACGGCGTGGAACGCCTGTGCCGGGACGTCCCAGGCCAGGTTCCAGGCATCCGCGTGGTGGGCGGCGACGGACAGCACGGGGTCGCCCCAGCCGCCCACGAGCAGGCGCAGACCCGGGTACATGTCGCACACGAGGGCGGCGGTGTCGCGGAGCCGGGCGGCGCGCGCGCAGTAGTCGCCGAGGCTGATGCCGTACGCCCGGTGCGTCAGCGGGTTCCATCCCGCACCGATCCCACAGGTGACACGCGTCCCCCCTACGACCCGCAGCGACGAGGCGATCGCGGCCGTCTGCGCCGGCGACCGCGTCGACGAGGCGAGGACGAGCGTGCCGACACCGACGCGGTCGGTGAGCGCTGCGACCGCTGCGCTCAGGCCCGCCGCGTCGAACGCGCCCGACACCGACCCGTCGGGAGCAACCGCGAAGCCGTGGTCGGAGACCCAAACGGAATCGAACCCGGCAGTCTCCGCGACACAGCCGTACCCGAGCGCCGCGCCGGCGTCGGCGCGGCCGCCGCGAAAGTCGACGTCGTACTGAGGCAGCGTGACCCCGACCCGCACGGGTCAGCTCGTCGTCGGCGGCGCGGTCTTGGTGGTCGTCGTCGCCTTGGTGGTCGTGGACGACGTCGTCGTGGTCTTGGTGGTCGTGGTCGCCTTGGTGGTCGTGGTCGTAGTCGTCGCCCGCGTGCTGGTCGGGTGCTCCGTGGTCGTGGTCTCCGCAGCCGTCGTGGACGTCTCCGGCGCGAGCGTCGTCGGTGCCTGCGTCGTGGTCGTCGTCGTCGTCGAGGTGCCGCTCGTGATCGCCCACGCGATACCACCGATCAGCAGGACGCCCACGATGACCGCGACCGCGATCGCGATGTTGCGCTTCCTGCGGTCGACCGTGGGACCTGCGCCCGGGGTAGCGGCTGCACCAGCGGCATCGGGCATGGCTGCCGTCGCGGCAGCAGCGGACGTGTCTCCGTCCCGGATGACCCCGGTCGCGCCACCGGCTCCGGCCCCGGCCGCGGCGGCACCCATCAGTGCCGTAGGGGCGGCGCTCGCGGCGTCATCGCCCGTGGCAAGCGCCGCGAACATCGGCGCGAGCGTCTCGGCGAACGGGCGCGCGATCGGGTCGCGAGCCGTCATCGCCCCCAGGATCTCGTTCCAGTTGCCCGGCAGGTCCTGGGGCAACTCGGGGTCACGTGTGAGCCGTGCGACGACGGTCTCGGTGGCAGTGCCCTCGAACACCCTCTTGGCGGTGAGTGCCTCGATGAGCACCAATCCGAGGGAGTAGATGTCGGTCGCCGGGCTGATCTCCTTGCCCTCGGCCTGCTCGGGAGACAGATATGCGGCGGTGCCGATGACGGTCCCGGCCTGGGTCAGGTCGCTCTGGCTTCCGGTCATGCGCGCGATGCCGAAGTCGGCGAGCTTGGCGGCGCCGTCGCCTGTGACGATGATGTTCGCCGGTTTGACGTCACGGTGGACGATCCCGGCCCCGTGAGCCTGCGCCAGCCCCTTGGTGACGCTGGCCGCGATAGCGCCACAGCGTTGCGGGTCGATCGGACCTTCGGGCAACAGGTCCGCGAGAGTCCGCCCCCGCACGAGCTCCATCACGAAGAAGGCGTGGCCCTCGTACTCGTCGGCGTCGTAGAGGGCCACGATGCCGGGATCGTTGAGGCGCGCGAGCGTGCGGACCTCGTCTGCGAAGCGGCGCGAGAGCCCGGCATCGCCTGCCCGCAGCACCTTGACGGCGACCGCGCGTCCGAGCCGTTCGTCGTGGGCCTCGTAGACGTCGGCCATGCCGCCGCTCGCGAGCGACGACACGAGACGGTAACGGCCGCCGATCACGGTTCCGGGAGCAAGCATGCGCCCGCATCCTAGTGGCGTCCCGCGGCCGCGAATCCGCTCGGCGAGGGGCGATCAGACCCCGAGCTCGTCGACCTCGGTGGGCGTCTCGCCGGCAAGGCCGCACGCCGCGTAGATGGCGGAGTTCACGGCGGTCATCCGCGCGGCCGCACGCTCGAAGCCGGCGAGGCCGTTGGTGACCATCGCGACGGCGAGGCCGTGCTCGGGATCGCAGTAGCCCACCGACGACGCGTGCCCGGCGTGTCCGACGGCGCGGTGCGACGCGTGCGGGCCGAAGTCGAGGCTCGCGGGCACGAAGCCGAGGCTCCACGGGATGTCGGCGCCCCACCTCGCGTCCTCGCCGCCCATGCTGATCAGGAGGTCGGGCAGGCCGATGCGGGCTACTGCCGTCAGTGCCTCGATGGTCTGGGGCGACACGATGCGCACACCGGCCCGCTCGCCGCGGCCGACGACCATCTCGTAGAAGCGGCCGAGGTCGTGTGCGGGCCCGCGGCCGCAGCCGCCCGGGGACAGCCACGTGAGGCCCGCGTCCTCGTTGAGATGGGGCAGGTCGAAGATCATGCGTGCGGGGTCGTCGGCGGGCACCTTGCAGGCGATGTGGGCGCAACGGTCCCGCATCTCCTCCAGCCGGTCCTCGGGGATGCCCAGCCACGTGTCGACCATGCCGAGCGGCTCGCAGATCTCCTCGCGCACGAACCGGTCGATGCGGCGCCCGTCGACGCGGCGCACGAGCTCGCCGAGCACGACCCAGCCGGCGGTTGCGTGGTACATCGCCGCCGAGCCCGGCGACATCTGCGCCGGCGCGGTGACCACCCGCTCGACGAGCTCCTCCCATGATCCCGTCTGTCCGAGATCCGCGAACGGGAAACCGCCCCGGTGGGTGAGGACGTGGCGGATCGTGGCCGGCTCCTTGCCCGCCGCGAACTCCGGGATGTAGGCCTGGACGCGGTCGTCGAGGGCGATCAGGCCCCGCTCCCACAGGATCCCGACCGCGACCGACGTGAGCGGCTTGGTCGACGAGAACCACAGCGTGAGCGTCTCCGGCGTCATCGGCGTGCCCGGGCGGGCCTCTCCGCCCGCGGCGTCGAGCACGGGCACGCCGTGGCGGGAGATGTAGATCTGGTAGCCGTCGTGGAGGTCCGGGATGCCCGCCTCGAGCACGTCGACCACGCCCGCAAGGCCCGCCTCCGTGAAGCCCGTTCCGGCGGCGGCACTCGTGAGGTCGGTCATCGCAGGGACTCTTGCCGCCCGTGCGCCGTCCCGGCAAGGTCCACGTCGGCGGGGGATCCGGCTGCATCCGGGGGAGTCCGGGAGGCTTCGACCTTGGACCTGACAGCGCGGCCGAGGCGGCGTCCCAGGTGGAGCCACAGCGGGTAGGTCGCGAAGACGGCTGCCGCGGCCGCGTCGCGCCGCCACCCCCGCTTCGACGGGTCGAAGCGCAGCGGCACGCCCAGGTTGAGCTTGCCCGAGTTCAACATGAACTCGCGGCCCGACCCGGCGCCGAACAGCGGTGGTGCCCACGCCATCCACTCGCGGTCCTGCCACAGCGACACACTCACGCCCCAGAAGATCGCCATCGTGCCGACCTCGGCGGCGGTGGCGGTGGTGTCGTCGGGTGCGAGAGCACCGATGCCGACTCCGCTCGCGAAGAGCATCGACGGGTCCAACAGGAAGCTCATCGGGGTTCCCCTCTCGTGATCGCGGGTGCTTCGACAATTCCCGAGGCGACGCCGAGGGCGAGCGCCATGATCGTCACCTGCGGGTTGACCTCGGGACACGTCGGCAGGACCGAGGCGTCCGCGACCCACACGCCGTCGACACCGCGCAGGCGGCCCGCGGCGTCGACGGGATGGCGCTCGGGATCGCCGCCCGCCGCGACGGTGCCCGTCGGGTGGAAGGCAGCGACGTGGATGCTGCGGTAGTCGACGCGTGCGCATGCCGCCTCGAGCGCGTCGACGTCGCGGACCGCGGGGTCGCGCGGGAAGCCGGTGAGCACCTCCTCGGCGCCGGCCGCGAACAGCACACGGCCCATGATCGAGACGGCCTTGACCAGACGTGCGCCGTCGTCCTTGGCGAGGGCGTAGGTCAGGTACGCGCGTCGGCGGCCGAGGACACGCCCACGCGGCCGGTCGGCGATCATCGCCCCGAGGGTCGCCATGTGGTCCGCGGCGTCGAGGACCGACACCAGGTCGCGGCCGTAGCCGGGCATCATCGTCGACCCGAGCCCGGGAGGCGTCGAGGTGGCCTCGACGAGGATGCCGTCGGACTCGTGGTACTCGTCGATGCCGACGCTCTGGAGCACCCCCTGCCAGGCCGTGACGGGCTCGGCGAAGCGCCCAGCGACGCCGATGCCGGGGTGGACGGCGAGGTTGCGTCCCACCATGCGGTGCCGCCCGAGGCCGCTGCGGCGCAGGAGCAGCGGCGTCTCGGTGGCCCCGCACGCGACGACCACTCGGGGCGACTCGATCGTGAAGGAGGTCCCGTCGGGGCGAACGGCCGCAACGCCGCGGACACGTCCGTCGTCGTGGAGGATGCGTGTGACGGTGGCGCGTTCGACTATGCGAGCACCTGCCGCGCACGCCTGCGGCAGCGCGTTGAGGTGGACCCCGGCCTTGGCGTTGCGCGGGCAGCCGATCGAGCACTGGCAGCACCCGTCGCAGCCGGGTGCGTTGCGCATCAGCGGCCCAGCCGACCAGCCGAGCGCCTTGGCTCCTGCGAGGGCGAGCTCGCCGTTGCGCCCCATTACGTCGGCGGGCACGGGCGCGACACCGATCGTGTCCTCGACGTCGGCGAAGTGCGCGGCGAGGGCGTCGGGGTCGGCGAGGCGCAGGCCGTGGGCGTCGCGCCAGCGCTCCAGGACGGGGCGCGGAGTGCGGAAGCACGTGCCCGAGTTGACCAGGGTCGTCCCGCCGACACCGCGTCCGATCGGCATCACGATCGGAGGCGACCCCAGGAGAAGGGTCGTGCCCGCGCCCCGGTAGAGCTCGCCGAAGCGCTGTACCGGGTGGCGGTCGCGGAACTCGTCGACGAAGAAGCGGCGGCCCTCTTCGAGGACCACGGTGTCGAGCCCGGCGCGGGCGAGTGTGCGTGCCGCCATCGCGCCGCCCGCGCCCGAGCCGATCACGACCACGTCGGCCGCCGTCGACGAGGGCCACCACGACGACGGGGTGCAGTCGAGTACCGGATCCGGCCGCGCCACCGGCTCGCGGTTGGAGCGGTCACGCAGGTCGGCGGCGATCCCCTCGGTGCCCGCGACCATGCAGACCAGGGTCTTGAGGCCGTCGAGGGCGAGGGCGCCCTGGGCCGAACGGGTGAGGCGGCGCATCACGCGCTCGCGTGCCTCGGGCGCCAGGTCGATCAGCGCCGCCCCCTCGCTGCGGCGCGCGTACGCGTCCACGGCGCGAAAGCCGAGGCGGAGGACGGTACGCGACGGCTCGGGCACGCCGGTGACCATGCGGTCGACGAGGGGCGCCACCAGGGACGGGTCCGGCCCGCCGGCGTCGGGTGGCAACAGGGCGGCGGAGAACCCGCGGAGCGCGTCGAGCATCCGACCACCCTGGCACAACGCGACGTCACTGGTCAAGTGGTCAGACCAGTGATGGGGCTTGCCGTTGTGGGCGCGACCCGACGAAATCCCGACTTGGGCGCGACCACCCCATCGGGATGGGCCCGGCGCGCCCAAGTCGGGGAATCACGTCGACGTCACGCTCGGTGAGGATCCCGTGGATCCTGCCGGCTGCGCCGCACACGACGAGGGCGCCCACGCCGAACCGTTTGAGGTCGTGCGCCGCCGAGACGACGGACGCGTCGGGGCCGACGCGATGGACCTCGCTGCCCTTCTCGGCGAGGACGGACCGGACCTTCATCGCGCACCTCCGGCATCGGCCACGACACCTGTACCCCGTGATCCACCCGTCGAGGCGCGGCGGCAAGGCCGAATGGATAGCGTGGCCGGTATGGACGAACCCAGGATCCCACCCCTGCCGATCGAGTCCGCCGACGAGTCCATCGAGCCGGCACTGGAGATGCTCCGGCAGCACTGGGGGGGCGAGTTGCCCAACGTGTTCGCCACTCTGGCGCAACACCCGCGCCTGTTCGCCAAGTGGCTGCCGTTCTCGAGCCACGTGCTTTTGGCGTCGTCGCTGCCGGCGCGCGAGCGCGAGCTCGCGATCCTGCGCACGGGCCGGCGCTGCGACTGCGCCTACGAGTTCGGCCAGCACCGCCGCATCGGCATGGAGGCCGGCCTCTCCGGGGCCGAGGTGGAGGCGACCGCCGCCCCGCTCGACAGCTTCGACTGGTCGCCCCGCGAGCGCGCGGTCCTGGTGGCCGTGGACCAGCTCTGTGCGCACCACGACCTGGACGGCGCCGCCTGGCATGGGCTCGGGGAGCACTTCGACGAAGAGCAGCTCCTCGACCTCGTGTTCTGCGTCGGCGCGTACGCGATGCTGTCGATGGCCCTCAACGGCCTCCGCGTCCAGCTCGACGACGACATCGCCGGCTTCCCCTGAGTTGAGCGGCTCCGTGACGCGCGTCAGGCGATCGCGTCCGGACCGCTGTGGGCGGAGAAGTACTCGTCGACGCGGCGGCCGGCGTCGGCTCCGAAGAGGATGTCGGCCGCCTCGGTGAGGCCCTCGGCGCCCTCGATCTCGTCGTGGCGCATCACCTGGCTGATCTTGGAGCGGCGCCGCAGGAAGTCCTCGAAGCGGGTCACCATCTCGGTCGTGGCGGCGAGGTGCAGTTCGGCCCTGATGTACTGGGCGCCCTCTATGACGTCGTCGGCCATCGAGGGGTCGTCGCGCAGCGCCTCGAGCATCGCGAACGCGCGCAGGCCGTACCGGCGCCAGAGCCGCGTGGTGAGGGGCTCGAAGCCGGGGCTGCGCCGCAGCCGGTCGAGGCGCATGAGCCGCGTCTGGCGCAGGTACTCGGCTCGGGTCGCAGCGGGGGGTTCGCCGTACCAGTCCCGCTTGTACGCGTCGAGGGGGATGCCGAGGCCGCCGACGAGGTCGTAGAGCTCGCGGCCGACGTTGAGGCAGTCGGTGAGCTTGCCGCCGAAGACGGTGATCGCCTTCGCCTCGGCGTCGACCTCGATTGCGTGCTTGCGCGACAGCGACGTCCACTCGGTGTCCTCGCTCACCCCGGCCGCGGCGTCCACGACGAGGGGCCGCACGCCGCAGCGCGTGGAGATCACGTCGGCGGCGGTGAGCGGCTCCGGCAGGGCGAGGCGCTTGTCGATCTGCTCGAGCAGGAAGTCGCGGTCCTCCGCGGTCACCTCGGTGAGGGCCGACTCGACGCGGGTGTCGGTGGTGCCGATCACCGAGCGCATGCCCATCGGGATCACGTAGAAGAGACGGCCGGTGTCGTCGAAGAAGGCGAGGACCCGCTCCTGGCGCCCGATGCGGGGCACGATCAGGTGGATGCCCTTGGAGCACACGATGCGGTGGCGGGTTCGCACGCCGAGGCCCTCGTTGAACCCGTCGACGAAGGGTCCCGTGGCGTTGACGAGGACACGGGCGGCGACCTCGTGGTCGGCGCCGGTGTCGACGTCGCGCAGGTGGCAGTGCCACGTGTCGGCGCCGCGCTCCGCGGACACGACCTCGACGTAGTTGGCCGCGGTCGCGCCGACGTTGAGCGCCGAGCGCACGAAGCCGAACACGAAGCGGGCGTCGTTGTCGACGAGGTAGGCGTCGCTGTACTCGATGCCGCCGCGCACCCGCGACACGTCGATCGTGGGCTCCTCGTCCGCGATGCGCTCGGGGCTGAGGTGGCGCGGCGGGCGTGTGGCGCCGTTGCCGATCGCCCAGTAGGCCGCGGCGCCCGCCGCCGCGAACCACGGCGAGTACGGTGCGCTCTCGTCGAGTGCCGCGAGGAAGCGGATCTCCTTGATGTTGGAGGGGTACGCCCGGATCAGGCGGTTGCGGGACCGGCACAGGTGCCGCACGAGGCCGAACTCGTAGTTCTCGAGGTACTTGAACCCGCCCCAGACCAGGTTGGAGGACTCCTCGGAGGTGAACCCGGCGAAGTCGCCGCGGTCGACGAGGCAAACCGACGCGCCCCGCGACGCCAGCACGGCGGCCGCCACCGCGCCGTTGATCCCGGCCCCGACGATCAGCACGTCGAAGGTGGCCCCCGAGAGGCGGTCGATGTTGGAGTCCCGCAGCGACATCGGACGCGACCCTAACCGAGCACCTTGGCTTGGGTCGCCGTGCCACCTCGTTCGCGGCGGCGGCCTCGGCTCAAATGCAGTAGTGGCCGTTGATGTAGGCGGGGCTCGCCATCGTGGCCGTGAACTCGTGAGCGCCGGCGAGGCTGGAGTACTCCCTGAACCAGAGCGAGGTGCCGTCCATCTCCACAGCTACGCCACCGATGCCGCCGGGTGAGCCGATGTACCAGCCCCCGAGGCTCGCCCTGTTCTGGCCGACGTGATCGGTGCACGTTTCCCAGCTGCCGAGGAAGAAGCCGCCCAGCTTCCAACTCTTGGTGCCGTCGGGTGAGGTGGTCGTCGCCGACACCGTGCCCATGCAGAAGGAGTACGCGAAGCAGCTCACGCTGACGTTGAGGGCGCCGTCACGTGAAGGTGGGGTTCCTGTGAAAGGCCCGCCGGCCCGGACGCTGCCCACGAAGGTGTTCTGCCCGAGGCCCCCCGCCGGCGCCGGCACCAGAAGGGATCCACCGAGAAGCGCGGCAACCACCAGGCCGAGTGCCAATTTCCGCCGCATCATGCCTCCCTACGACCGGTTGAGGATCGAGGCTAGGCCGAAGCAGGGACACTCGCAATCGTGGCCCGCTGACTGGGGCGCAGGTGGGTGGGCGGCATAGCCTGCGGGCGTCGCAGAGCGGAGACGAGGGGGAGCCGTGGCAGCGGTCGAGGTCGAAGTCGAGGACTCGGACGAGGCCGGAGCGGTCAGGGACGAGGCGCGGAGCTGGTTCGAGGCCAACTGGGACGCGGCGCTGTCCCTGGGGGAGTGGTGGAGCCTCCTCGCCGAGTCGGGCTGGGGCCTGCCCACGTGGCCGCGGGACTGGTTCGGGCGTGGGTTGCCGAGCCACCTGGGCCGCGTCGTCGCCGAGGAGGCCCGTGCGGTCGGGAGCGCGCCGGCGCCCACCGGGGTGAGCATCATGCTCGCGTGCCCGACGATCATCGCCCACGGCACCGACGAGCAGAAGCGCCGCTTCGTCCCTCCGGCTGTGCTCGGCGAGCAGATGTGGTGCCAGCTCTTCAGCGAGCCCGGCGCGGGCAGCGACCTCGCCGGCATCCAGACGCGGGCGGTGCGCGACGGCGACGAGTGGGTCGTCGACGGCCAGAAGGTGTGGACCTCGGGTGCGCAGTTCAGCGACTGGGGCATCCTGATCGCGCGGACCAACCCCGACGTGGCCAAGCACAAGGGGATCACGTTCTTCGTGATCGACATGGACCAGCCCGGCGTCGAGGTGCGCCCGATCGTGGAGATGTCGGGCGGCAAGACGTTCAACGAGGTGTTCTTCAGCGGGGCGCGCGTGCCCCACGACAACGTCATCGGCGCGGTCGACGGCGGCTGGGGTGTCACGATGACGACCCTCGCCAACGAGCGCCAGAGCCTCGGGGCGCAGTCGTCGAACTTCATGGGCGGCGGGCGTCTCTTCGAGAAGGCCGACCTCGGCTCCCCCGCAGGCGAGCGCGCCAAGCCCGAGGCCGGTGAGTTCGGCGGCCTCGGCACCCTCCTGGGCGGGGGAGCGGGGCCGGTGCTGTCGATGGTCGCACAGGTGAGCGGTAAGGGAGGCGACGCGATCACACGTCAGAACCTCGCCCTCCTGTACAGCCTCGTCGAGATCAGCCGGTACACGGGCCTGCGCGTCAGCGCAGCGACGTCACGCGGGCTCGCCCCCGGACCCGAGGTCTCGACCGGCAAGCTCGCCGCGTCCCATCTCGTGCGTCAGGCACGCGACACGCTCATGCCGCTCTTCGACGGGGCCGCGATGCTCAACGGCGCCGACGCTCCCTTCGGCGGCATGGCGCAGTTGCTGACCCTGATGAGCCCGGCCGTGTCGATCGCGGGCGGCACCGACCAGATCCAGCGCAACATCATCGGCGAACGCGTCCTCGGCCTCCCCGCCGAGCCCCGCGTCGACAAGGACGTCCCCTTCAAGGACACCCTCGTCAACTGACACGCCAACGCGACACGGCGGTCAGGCTTGGAGCACCACGCGGCCAAAGCCGGGGGGTTGGAGCACCGCAGCGCCAAATGCGGCGCTGCCGTGCTCCAAGCGGGTGATCTGGCAGGCACGTGCTCCAAGCTTGGGCGGCGAGCCACGCCGGAAGCCGGGGCTTCCCCGCCGAGCACAAGGATGTCCCCTTCAAGGACACCCTCGTCAACTGACCAACGGGGTCCGGCCGGCTGGGGCTCACCACGCGGCCACGGGTGGCGCCTGGTGCTCCAAGCGAGGCGATCTGGCCGGCTGGTGCTCCAAGCGAGGCGATCTGGCCGGCTGGTGCTCCAAGCGTGGCGATCTGGCCGGCTGGTGCTCCAAGCGTGGCGATCTGGCACGCAAGGCCCCTCGACCTGCGGACGAGGACACCTATCCTGGCGCCCATGGCGTCGATCACCGTGTTCCACAACCCCAACTGCAGCAAGTCACGTGGGGCCTGCTCGATCCTCGGCGAGCGCGGCGTCGAGTTCGACTCGGTCCAGTACCTGAAGACCCCGCCGACTCGCGACGAGATCGTGGCGCTGATCGGCATCCTCGACGACCCGCCCGCAGCGCTCGTGCGCAAGGACCCCTACTTCAGGGAGCTCGGCCTCGACGCCGCCGACTACGAGACCGTGGACGCCGTCGCCGACCTCCTCGCCGAGCACCCACGGCTGATGGAGCGCCCCGTGATCGTCAAGGACGGGCGGGCCGTGATCGGCCGGCCGCCCGAGCGGGTCCTCGAACTGCTCGAGCCGGACTGATGGCGCCGTCGGCCCAGGCGCGCTGGCACATCGAGCCGGTCGGCCCGCTCCACGGCGACGTGACCGTGCGCGGCTCCAAGAACGCCGTGACCAAGCACATGGTCGCCGCGCTGATGGGCGACTCGGCGTCGACGATCACCAACACCCCCGACGTCGGCGACGTCGAGATCACCGCGGGGATGCTGCGGGCGCTCGGCTGCGAGGTCGGCGTCGACCCCGGCCGCGTCGTCGTGGAGCCCGAGAAGATCGAGTCCGGACGCGTGCCGCTGACGTTCACGGGCCTCAACCGCATCCCGATCCTCATGGTCGGCCCGCTCCTGCACCGCACCGGTGAGGCGTTCGTGCCCCTCGTCGGGGGCGACGAGATCGGCGCACGGCCGGTGGACTTCCACGTCGAGGCGCTGATCCGGATGGGCGCGGACGTCGAGCTCACCCCCGACGGCCTGGAGGCGAAGGCGGAACGCCTGCGGGGCACCCACCTGCGCCTCCCTTACCCGAGTGTCGGCGCGACCGAGACCATCCTCTTGTCCGCGTGCCTGGCCGAGGGCCGCACCGTGCTCGAGAACGCCGCGATCGAGCCCGAGGTGATCGAGCTGGCCCTCTTCCTCCAGCGGATGGGCGCGATCGTCGAGATGCGACCGGACCGCCAGTTCGTGATCGAAGGCGTCGAACGCCTCACCGGCGCCGATCACCGCCTCCAGGGCGACCGCATCGAGGCGGTCAGCTACCTCGTCGCCGGTGTGATCACCGGCGGGCGCGTCCGCGTGCACGGCTGCAGCCAGGACCGCCTCGTGACCGCGATCTCGACGCTGCACCGCATGGGCGCGCGCTTCGAGATCACCGACGACTGGGTGGCGGCGTCGGCGGAGCCGGGCAGTCTGCGGTCTGCGGCGGTCGAGACCGGCACGCACCCCGGTTTCATGACCGACTGGCAGTCGCCGCTGGTGGCGCTGTTCACCCAGTGCGAGGGCCTCAGCGTCCTGCACGAGACCGTCTACGAGGGCCGCTTCCCCTACGTGCGTGCGCTGAACGAGATGGGCGCGCAGATCGAGGTCTTCGACACGTGTCTCGGCGGCTCCGAGTGCCGCTTCCACTACTCGAGCGCGGGCCACTCGGTGGTCGTGCGCGGCCCGACGCCGTTGCACGGCGCCGAGATCACGGTGCCCGACATTCGCGGCGGCTTCGCGTACGTCCTCGCCGCCGCCGCCGCCGAGGGCGCGACGACGCTGCTCGGCACCCACCACCTCGACCGCGGCTACAACCGCCCCGTGGAGAACTTCGCAGCCCTCGGCCTCGACATCGTCGAGACCGTGGCGTGATCCCTACGGTCCGGGGCGCGGTCACCGAGGCGGCCGCACGCGAGCGGCTCGGCATCCCCGCCGATGCCGAACACGTTCTCGTCGTGGGCGAGTCCACCCACTGGGACCCCGACTGGATGTTGACGAGCGAGGGCTACTGGCGCTGGCGCGTCAAGCGCACACTCGATCGTGTGCTCGACGAGCTCGCCGCCGAGGAGCGGCGCGTATTCGGCATCGAGTGCGTCTTCTTCCTGCGCATGTACTGGGAGCGCACCCCCCGCCGCCGCGACGAGATCCGCGCGCTCGTCGCCGAGGGTCGCCTGCGGCTCAGCGGCACCGGCGTCACCACGCCCGACACGCTGCTGCCACGCACCGAGGCGATCCTGCGCGACTACCTCGTCGGCCGCGAGTGGCTGGCCTCGGTCGGCCTCGACCAGGACCCCCGCGTCGCGTACTTCCCCGACAGCTTCGGGCACAGCCCCGCCCTGGCGGACATGCTCGCGGCGCTCGGCTGCGACATGGCCGCGATCACCCGTGTCGACGGAATGTTCTTCCCGGGCGCCGACTGGGAGCTGCCGCGGCGCTTCCCGCGGCCGGGCTCGGCGGCACAGCGCCTCGTCGACGCGCGCGCCGCCGACTTCGTGTGGACCGGCCCCGGCGGTGCCGAGGTGCTGTGCCACTGGAACAGCCACGGCTACGGCATGGGCGAGCTCCTCGCACACCGGGGCGCCACCCGGGTGAGCGGGTACCCGCTCGCGGTGCCGGCCCGCAGCGACGCGCACGTGGCCAAGCGCATCCGCGGCCTCGTCGCGAAGCTGGCCGCGGTGTCGCCGACGCCGTACCTGTTCTGCCCCGTGGGCTACGACTTCGCGTCGCCGATCCGCGGCCTCGTCGGCCTCTTGGACCGCTTCAACGCCAACCACTTCGAGGCGACCGGCATCTGGGCGGTGTGCGCCGCGCTCGAGGACCACCTCGGCCTCGTCGCGTTCCACCGCGACCGCCTCGCCCGCATCGCGCTCGACCCGAACCCGTACTGGAGCGGCTTCTACAGCTCGCGCCCGGCACTCAAGCAGGCGGCCGCCGCCCTCGTGGGCGACCTGTTGGCCGCCGAGGCACTCGACGTGGCCGCAGCCGCACGCGGCGCAGGCGCCGACACGGAGGGCGCTCTGGACGACGCGTGGTACACGGCGTGCGTGTCCAACCACCACGACTTCGTGACGGGCACCTCGCCCGACCGCGTGGTGCGCGCAGAGCAGATGCCCTGGCTCGACCGCGCCCGTGCCACGGCCTCGGGAGTCCTCGCGCGCCTCTCCGTCGGCGTCGAGGCCGCACCGGCCCCGGGTGCCGCCCGCGCCGAAGCGGAAGCCCCGGCTGTGGAGGGTGTGACCGCCACGACGTGGGCGGACTCGGGCGGGTTGTGGCGCATGGGCCAGGAGTTCGCCGGGGGGCGGTTCGCACGTGTGGCGTCGGCGCCTGTGGCGGGGGAGGGGAGTGCCGGCGCTGAGGTCGGGGTCGGGGGGGCGCTGGTGCGCAGCGAGTTCGGCGATATCGGGTTCGGCGGCGTCGGGGACGCGGGGAGCCCGGGGGCCTGGCGCGCACGCCTGTCGACGCGGGTGCCCCGGCGACATACCGTCACGCTCGACGTGGCTTGCGGCCATCCGGTGGAGGCAATCGTGATGGACGCACCCGGGGGAGTGGTCGAGCGGCCGCTGCAGCGCTGGTTCGAGCCGACCTACTGGCCGCTGCACCGCTGGGCGGTGCTCACCGGCGGCGGCCGCGAGACGCTCGTGCTGGTGCGCCACCCGACCGCCGTGTCCGTCGATGCGGACGGGACCGCGCAAGTGGTCTGCGGCCGCAACGCCACCCACGAGCGCGCGTGGGGGTGGCTGCCGATCCCGGGGATGCCCGCCGCCGGGCACGAGCCGGGCGAGCAGGCCTGCGAGCTAGCCGTGGTCGCCGGGGGAGGGGCCGCCACCGCGACCCGCGTCTGGCACGGACTCTGGCCCGACGCGGCCGCGGACCCCGGCGGGCGTGCCCTCGCCGATGCCGCCGCCGCCGTGGTCGACGTCGACGACGACCGCGTCGAGGTGCTCGCGGTCAAGCGTGCAACCCGCGGCAGCGGCGTCGTCGTGCGCCTCATGGCGCCGTTCGCCGTCGGCGCGAGCGTGCGCGTGCGTGCGAACTTCGGCACCGTCGTCGCGGCGCGTGAGTGCGACGTGCTCGAGCGCGACGGCGAGGCGCTGCGCGTCGACGCGGGTGCGGCGGTTGTCCCGCTGCGGCGCTCGATCGTGAGCGTGCGCCTCCAAGTCGAACGCTGACCCGATCAGGTCGAGCGGACCAGGTCGACCACCACGCGGGCGAGCTCGGGGCCGCGGTCCTCCTGGACGAAGTGGCCCGCGCCCTCGATCGTGGTGTGGGCCATGCCGGCTGCGCCGGGCACCTCGGCCCGGAACACCGTGTCGGCACCGCGGGTGATCGGGTCGTTGTCGGAGAACGCGGTGAGGAACGGCTTGTGCCAGCGCCGCAGGACTTCCCACGCGCCACGGTTCGGCGCCGACTCGGGGTCGTCGGGCGAGACCGGCACGAGCAGCGGGAACGCGCGGGCGCCGTCCTTGGCGTGCTCCTCGGGGAACGGCGCGTCGTACGCGGCGATCACCTCGGGCGCGAGGTCGGTCGTGCAGCCCATGTTCACGATCGCGCCCACCGGGAACTTCGGCGTCTCCTGGCTGAACTTGCGCCATGCCAGGAACGCGTCGCCGGGGTGGCGGTCACCCGTGGGCAGGAACGTGTTCGCGACGACCACGCGGGCGAAGCGGTCGGGTTCGGCCGTGACGAGGCGCAGCCCGACGAGGCCGCCCCAGTCCTGGCACACGAGCGTGATCCCGCCGAGGTCGACAGCTCGCAGCCACGCCAGCATCCACTCGACGTGGCGGGCGTAGGTGTACTCGCCCGTGCCGACGGGCTTGTCGGAGCGGCCGAAGCCGACGAGGTCCGGTGCGACGCCGCGCAGGCCGGCGTCGGCGAAGACCGGGAGCATGTGGCGGTACAGGTACGACCACGACGGCTCGCCGTGCATGCACAGCACCGGTGCGCCGTCGTGGGGGCCCGCCTCGACGTGTGCGATCCGCAGGGTCTGGGAGGCGTCGCCGGCGGGCACCTCGGTGTATTGCGGCTCCCACGCGAAGTCGCCGATCGTGTCGAAGCCGGAGTCGGGGGTGCGGTAGATCTCCACGGCGCGCCAGACTGCCCCGATGTCCGACACATCGCAAGGCCTCGACGTTCTCTGGCGCCGCACGGAGGCGCTCACCGCCCTGTACTCGACGTTGGGGCTGAGCGCGCCGCTGCCGCCGCTGGGGGACTGGGCGATCGACCCGCTCTTCGGCGTCTGCCTCGTCAACGTCGTGCTCGACTGCCGTCCGGGACCGCGCGTGGTCGTCGAGTGCGGCAGCGGCGCGTCGACGGTGATCGCCGCCGCGACGCTGCGCCGCCACGGAATCGACGGCCACGTCACGTCGCTGGAATCGGACCCCGTCTACGCCGACGTGACCCGCGGCTACCTGCGCCGCCACGACCTCGAGCGGTTCGCGACCGTGCACACGGCGCCCCTCATCGAGGGGGACCACGGCTTCGGCGTCTGGTACGACACCGCCGCGCTCGGCTCCCTCGCCGGGGGAGTGGACCTCCTCGTCGTCGACGGCCCGCCCACCGCCGGTGCGTCGCCGACGGCGCGCGGCCCGGCGCTCGACGTCGTCTGCGACCGTCTCGCCCCCGGCGCGCGCGTCCTCGTCGACGACGCCTTGCGGCCGGGGGAGCAGGAGGTGATGGTCCGCTGGGGCCGCGACCACCCCGACGTCGAGTTCGCCTACCTCCTCACCCAGAACGGCGCCGCCCTCGGCGTGAAGCGGTGAACGCGACCTGGGCGCGCCTACCCGGCGAAATCCCCTTCTGGGCGCGCTTACCGCATCCACGTGGGGTGTGCGCGCCCAGAAGCCGGAATCAACCGCGGGCCGCGCGTTGGGCGTCGCGGATCTCGGTGTAGGTGACGAGGTCGAGGCCCGCGAAGGGCGACTCGGGCGACGTCGCGAGCCGGTGGTCGGTGACACGCTGGTCGGCGTCGTCCGCCGCGGCGTGGAGTTCGGGGGTGTCCAGTGCGGCGTGCACGAAGCACTCGGTCACGCCGGGCCGGCGGAGCTCGAGGAGGCCGCGCCACAGGTCGGCGTCGCCGCCGGCGAGCACCAGGTCGTCGCAGAACCACAGCCCCCTGGCCGCGGCGGCGTCCCGCTGGGGGAAGCCCTGGGGCTCCTCGAGCACGATCGGCGCCATGCGCAGCGGCAGGTCGAACTCGGCGGCAACGTCGAGGTAGATGTCGAAGAAGTCCTCACGGACCTGGTTCGCGCCCATGTGTGAGTCGACGTGGGTGACGTCGACGCCCCAGGCGAGGGCCTGCTCGACCTGCGCGAAGCACTCCGCCCGCGCGGCGTCGAGGGTGGCCGTCGCGAACAGGCCGCCGAGGTCGCGCGGCAGGAAGCCGTCGGCGTCGGCGAGGCTCGGGTCGCCGGTGAGGGACCTCCACCGGTAGCGGTCCCACTCCGACGTGAGCGTGAGGTGCACGCCCACGGGTGCACTCGCGGCGATCGCGTCCCGTGCCGCCGCGTACGCCCACGGGCACGGGACCATCAGCGTCGCGCTCGAGAGGTGCCCGTCGACGAGAGCCGCCAGCGTCGCCTCGTTCTGGGCCCGGCACATGCCGAGGTCGTCGCCGTTGAACACGACCGGACGTGCGTCGGGGTCGCGCCCGAGGCGCTCGGCCAGAGAAGGTCCGGGAAAGCCCATCGGCGACGAGGCTAGGGCAGGGAGCACGGGCGAAGAGGTCCCGAACCGACTATAGGGCACTCGAGGAGACCGCGTACCTCCTGAGGGCGCCGGCCAACGTGCGCCGACTGATCGAGAGCTTGGAGCAGGCCCGCTCCGGGGAATCGGAGGAACACGAGGCTCGAGCGGTGAGACTCGTCTTCACCCCGCACGGGTGGGAGGACTACCGGTACTGGCAGTCCACCGATCGTGCGACGTCGAAGCGGATCAACCGGCTGCTCGACGACGTCATGAGTGATCCCTTCGAGGGCATCGGCAAGCCCGAGCGTCTGCGCCACGCCCTGGCAGGTGCGTGGTCCCGGCGGATCGACGAGGAGCATCGCCTCGTGTACCTCGTCGACGCCGGCGACATCGTGATCGTGCAGGCCCGATACCACTACGAGTGAAGTCCGGTTGGGGACAGGCATGTGGCGACACCGATGGTAGATTTCTGCCATGCGCACGACCATCGATGCTGCCGGTCGGATCGTCATCCCCAAGGCGATGAGGGACGAGCTCGACCTCGGTGGCGGCGAGGTCGAGCTCGTTGTTCGTGACGGCCGCATCGAGATCTCGGTGCCGCCGACCCCGATGCGCCTCGAACGTAGCGGCAAGGGGGTGGCGGCGGTGGCCGACCGTGAGATGCCTCCACTGAGCCCGGACGAGGTGAGGTCGGTGCTCGAGAGCGTGCGCCGTTGACAGCGGTGGATTCGAGCGTGGTGGTCGCGGGTTTCGCGACCTGGCACACCCTCCACCGAGAGGCCAGGCGGGTCCTCGACAGACGACCGCGCGTGGTGGGTCACGCCATGGTGGAGAGCTACAGCGTCCTGACCCGGCTCCCGGCCCCGCACAGAGCCGACGGCCGCGTCGTCGTCGAGTTCCTCGAGGCGTCGTTCCCTGAGGAGCCGCTGGTGCTGGATCCTGCGGCGCTGCGGGGGTTCGCGCTCGGGTTGGCGGACCTCGGCATCACTGGCGGCTCCGTCTACGACGCCCTCATCGGTTCCACCGCGTCGGCGTGGCGCCAGCAACTGGTCACGTGCGACTCGCGGGCAACGCGCATCTACGAGCGGGTCGGCTGCCGCGTGCGTCTTTTGGTGTGAGCACGGCGGCAGCAGACGCGCCTTCGCGGACTTGCCTTCGACCTTGTTGGAAACGACCCGGATCGATCGGGATTCCCAGGGAGAGCCTCGGCTTCGAGGTCAGCGAGGGTGTCGGCAAGGCCAACATGCGCTGCTTCGAGATCAGCCCGACCTACCATTGCGACTGGGTTGCCGGTCGAGTGGTGATGCCTCTACCATCTTCTCCCAGAGGGACTTTGGGAGGCCCGTAGTGCGGCGCATCGTCTGTCGGTTCGGCGCTATCGCGTTCGTGATCTGGTGCAGCCTGGCCGTGCTCCATACGGGAGGGGCCAAGGCTGCGGAGTTGGGACCACCGACACCGACGCTCGGGCTCCTGAGCGATGACGGCCGATACGAGGTCGTCTTCTCCCCGGGCGGCACTCGAGTGGGTGTCTTAGACAACCAGACTGGGCAGGTTCAGGAGACCGACGTCGGCGCGCTGGCACCTGCTGCGATAAGTCGGGATGGCTCGAGGGTGGTCCTCACGGGTCGTCGACCGGATCAGTCCCAGGATGACGACTCCTGGTACGTCTACGTCTGGGACCGGCTCTCAGGACCCCCGGTGGAGACAGGCATCGGCAGCTTCCCGTCTTGGATGGGCGTTGCCGCCGTCAGCGGCAACGGCCGCTACCTGGTTGTCAACAACGGATCATGGACGTTGGGAGCCGACCTGGACACGGGCAACACCGAGCGCCTCGACGTACTCCCCGACGGCACGAAAAGCACCTGCATAGGAACTCAAGGGAACCCGTTGCCCGCCAGGGTGAGCGACGACGGACGGTGGGTCGCATTCGAGTCCTGGTGCGACCCCCTCCCAGGCACCGGGCCTGCTTCGGGTGTCTTCCTCCGCGATCGCGTGGCTGGGGTCACCACTCGGGTGTCCGAAGGCGGAGGTTCGGTGCTCGAGATGTATGGCGGGCCTGCAGGTTTGAGCGACGACGGCCGCTACGTCGCGTACACCCAGGGTCTGGACGACTACCCGCCCGGTAGGCGCTCGTGGATGTGGGATCGCATCACCGGCCAGCGGACCGCCATGCCCCTGGGTACAGAAGGCTACTCAGGGTTCCCCAACTTCGTAGCGTTCAGGGACATGTCCCAGGTCGCGATCGGCGAATCTTGCCGCGTGCCAGGCGACACGGCACGCTGGCAGTCTCAGGTTGCCGTTTGGGATGTCCTTCGGGGCCTGCCGCGTCGGGTGAGCACTACGCAAGCGGGTTCCTGGCCACTCACCGGCGCAGCGCCGGCCGGCATCGTCCCAGATGGTTCCGGGGTCTTGTTCTGGACGAGCTCAGGAGAGATCTTGCCTTCGGCGCCCTCCGGAGGGACGTTCCTGCGTCGATTCGTGTCACCGCCTCCGGGTCCGAACCGTGCACCCGTCGTGACGCTCGCCGAGAGCAGCGCGTCCCCACGCAACCACAAGGCGCCCAACACCACGGTGCGTTTCGGATGCTCCGACGTGTACGACCCCGACGGCACCATCGTGTCTTGGCAGTGGGATTACGGCGACGGAACGGTTTCGAGCGCACGGGAACTCGACCACACCTACGCGGTAGAAGGTACCTACCACGTCACCCTGACGGTCACCGACGACGGCGGCGCATCTGCTACTGGGTCTGTCGATGTCGCCATACTTCCCCCTAATGTCGCACCTAGAGCTGCGATCGACATCAAGGTCGGTTGCCAGTCCCCATACTTCCTCACGAGCGTCGGACTCGACGCCACTCGCTCGACCGATCCCGACGGCAGAGTCGAGTACGGGCGTTGGTATCTCGATGGCAATCCGATTGGTGAGGGGCTGTCGACCTGCTACGCGTTCCGCGACGCCGGCACTCACACGGTCACACTCGTGGCGGTCGACGACGACGGTGCCGAATCCGAGCCCGTTAGTCGCACTTTCCAAGTGCCGAACACTCCGCCGCTGCCCCTGATCTCGGCGACACCGGCCAGCGGTTCCTCCCCACTCGCAGTTGCGTTCGACGGCACCGGCTCGATCGACCCCGACGGCACGGTGGCCGCGTGGCATTGGGACTTCGGCGACGGCACCACAGGTGAAGGTGCCACGACATCGCACACATACGCGACTCCCGGAACGTTTGAGGCTCGGCTTACCGTCACCGACGACCTCGGTTCGACCGCGACCACAACCCAGCAGGTCCAGGCGACGAACTCGCCACCGGTGGCGCAGATCGTGCTCGACGGTGCCTACTCGGGCGCTGCACCGTTCACCGTATACGCCGACGGATCTGGATCGGCTGACCCCGACGGCGTGATTGCGGCCTACGCGTGGGACTTCGGGGACGGCCAAAGTGCTTTCGGGCCCCTTGTCGACCACACGTATTCAGCGGAGGGTACGTTCCGACTCCGTCTCACGGTCACCGACGGCTTCGGTGCGGTGGCTACGGCCGAGCGTTCGATCGGCATCGGCAAGTTGCAGGCGATAGCACCGTGGGCAGACAGGCCCATGGAGGTAGACGCGCTCTCCGATGACGGGCGCATCGTCGTCTTCAGGACGGACGCGACGAACCTCGGTGTAGCACCCGGCGAGACCACGAGCATCCCCTTCTATCTGAGGGATCGGACGACCGGCGAGACCGTCGGGCTGCCGGGCGAGTTTGCGGCGTTGAGTGGTGACGGCAACCGCGTCGCTATGGGTAAGAACTGGACATTGGGGTTCCCACTCAGTATCTGGGACCGGAGCACGAACGCATACATCGACACGGGTCTGCCCTGGTGCCAGACACAGTGCCGCGCGTCCCTCGACGTCCACGGCGACGTGCTCGCCACGAGCTACTCCGGTGGTGACGTCACCGTGCACGACTTGTCGGCAGGGACGGACGAAGTGGTCGGCCACAACTGGATCGCCTGGGCGGTGCCCGGCCCTCCAGTGACCCTGAGCGCCGACGGCAGATACGTCGCGTTCTCGTCCGGCGATGCCGGCGACGAGGCTGCATATCTGTTGGACAGGCTGACACACACGTCGACGAAGATATCGCCCGAGATCGATCCCGCGATGGGTGGTCAATACGGGCAATACCCCAAGATAATCGGCATGACTGACGATGCATCCAAGGTCTATCTAGTAACATCGGAATCCGATCCTTCGGTGGGCTACCGGTCGCGGTCGTGGCTGTACGACAGCGAGTCCGGCAGTCGCACCGAGCTCGTCGGTGAGCATTCGAGCTTCTCATCGACCGGCGAGGCTACGGCAGTCCGCACGCACGGAACGGCCGCACCCGACGGGACCCCACCGCCGGACTACCACCAGGTGGTGCTGGAGGATCTGGCCACTGGGTTGACGCGCCGCGTGAGCGTCGATTCGGGCGGCAATTGGCTGGCCCAAGGCGTGTGGGCGGGCTGGCATGAGCCGATCGTGACTCCCGACGCGCGATTCGTGGCCTTCTCTGCCCGAGACGCGTACGTGCGTGACATGGCCTCGCCGCCACCTGGCCCGGCCAACGTCGCGCCCATCGTGACACTCGAGACGGGGCAGTGGTCGCCGGAATCACAGAAGGCCCCGGCGACGGTCGGCTTTGGCACCTCGGACGTCTACGACCCTGACGGCCATATCGTGTCATGGCGGTGGGACTTCGGTGACGGCACGACGTCGACCCGCAGCGAACACGGACACACGTATATCTCGCCAGGCACCTACCACGTGACGCTGTCGGTGACCGACGACGCCGGTGCCACATCAGCCGGTTCGGTCGACGTCGTCATCCTGCCACCGAACGTTGCGCCGACCGCCTCCTTCACGGTGCAGAGCGAGCGTGACGGGCTCCCACTCAGGATTGGCGTCGATCCGAGGACATCAACCGATCCGGATGGTGTCGTCATGGACTGCCGCTGGGAGTGGGGGGATGGAGGCGACAGCGGAACGGGTCCCTGCGCCGATACCCGTCACGACTACGCCCATGCCGGGACCTACGCGGTCTCGTTGACGGTCACCGACAACGACGGCGCGACCGCGACGTGGTCCCGTAACGTCGTCGTGCCGAACGCCAAACCAGAAGCACGGATCACTGCGACACCCCAGTCCCACACGGCACCGCTCGTGGCCACGCTCGACGGCAGGGACTCGTCGGACCCCGACGGGTGGATCGTGTCGTGGCAGTGGGATCTCGGCGACGGCACAACGGCCACCGGACCCACCCTGACTCACATCTACGCGCCGATCGGCCGCTACAACGTGAGCTTGACGGTCACCGACGACGAAGGTGCCACTGCCACGGCCACCCTCGAGGTCGAGGCGACCAACGTCGATCCCGTAGCGGTGGTCTCGGTCGACAACGTCCGTGGGACCTCGCCGTTAACGGTCGATGCCGACGGAGCGGCATCGGTCGACGTAGATGGCAATATCGTCGCCTGGCGCTGGGACTTCGGCGATGGCGCCGGCGCTACCACGCCCCAGGCAACTCATACCTATACAGGCTGGGGCACGTACAGCCTCCGGTTGACGGTGACCGACAACCTGGGCGGCACGGGGACGACCGCGCAAGGGATCACGATCGGCAACCCCGAACTCGTCAGCGTCAGCAGCGGCGGCGCGCAGATCGAGCCGAGTTCCCTCGGGGTCGTCGCCCTGAACGACGATGGTCGCTACATAACGTTCGGGACGAATGCGACGAACCTCGACGCCGAGGGACGCGGCGGGGTCTTCACGCGCGATCGCCAGACCGGCCAAACGATGCGCCGCCAGGCTGGATTCGTGGCCATGAGCGGGGACGGAAACCGCTCCGTCGTCGACGACCAAGCCTCGGATCACATAACCGTGATCGACGGCACGACCGGTGAGCGCATCGAGGTGGAGGCTCCCTGGTATGCATGGATGCCCAAATCGGCCGCGACGCTCGACCATGACGGCCACATCCTGGCCACGGCGACCCCAGGTGGCGACGTCACCGTCCATGATCTCGATGCGTCCTCCAGCGAGGTGATCGGCCACGAGCCAATTTCCTGGTACTCGGCACCGGCTCCGCTCCTGAGTTACGACGGGCGCTACGTCGCTTTCAGGTCCTTCAATGTCGACGGTACCGATGGCGGTATTTGGCTCCGCGACAGGTCGGCAGGTACGACGACTCGTGTCACTCCCGACACCGACTTGACGACCGAGTTCTACTCAGGTGTGACCGCAATGAGCGGTGATGGACGCTATATCGGCTATGGCATGCCTCGTGACCCAGGGAATGGATCGGACGTGCAATACTGGCTCTACGATCGCGATACCGGCGGCCGCACTCAGCTTCCGTTCGCGCTGACGTCATTGGACGGGACCGGGTCTCGCGGGATCGGCTCTTCCTCTGATTCGAGCGCTCTCTGCGACGACACGAACGGCTTCGAGGATGTCATGCTCTACGAGGTGGCAACCGGGCGAGTTGCCAGAGTTAGCGGCGCGATGGCAGGAGCCCAGGGCAACAATTGGAGCTACGACGCGCGGCTAAGTAGTGACGGAAGCACCGCTGTCTTCGTATCCGCGGCGTCCAACCTCGTCCCGCGTGACACCAACGGGTCGGCTGACGTCTTCGCACGAGATCTCGCCGGGATCTCCTTCGACGTGTCTGGTGGACCCGACTCGCTATCGGTGAGCTTCACGGGGGGAGTCACCTATCAGAACTCTGGCAGTCTGACTTCCGGCAACTTGTCCACGGGCGGCACCGTGTGCGGCGGCTCCGGATCGTCGGGCGGTTCCTCTTCCGCACCGGTACGGCTCAACGGCACGGGGACGTTGGCGGGAACACACGGCGGCAGTGCCAACGTCGCGTTTGCCGTGAACAGGTTCTGGATCCTCCCGGTCTACGTGGGCTCAATCACTGTCAGCGACCCCGGTGCAGGCCTGTATCAGGTGACGCTTGTCCTGTTCTCGAGAGTCGCAACTTCAGGACCTGGTCGGGTGAGTGGAGCCAACAACTGGGTTGTGACGCGAACACTGCCGTGGCGCTCGTACACCTTGGTGTGGAGCATCACCGATCGACAATGACCGCATATCGACGAGCGCAATCGAGGTGATGGTGGGTGTCAGGCGCGTCGTCCGATCGTCCACTCCCCCGACCCGCCCATAATGTACGTTATGTCAAGTACAAGGGGAGACGGGGACGCCGAGATAACTGTCGACACGCCCCCGCTCTCGCGATATGACTCGAGGTGGCAACAGAGCCGATTCCAAGGAGGTCCAGCATGGCGATCATGGTCGTCCACTGCGAGCGGCGTGACGGCGCCGACCGCGCCGACATGGCGGAAGCTGCCTACTCGTGGTGCTGCGCGCTGCGTGGCGGCGAGGGCATCCGCAACTCCCGCTTCTTCTGGGTGACCCCAGACCGGGTCGCCGTCCTCACCGAGGCCGACTCCGTCGCCGACCTCGACCGGCTCCCCAAGCCCGACACCGCCGCCGCGATGTTCCGTCTCGCCGACGTCGCAAGGGTCACCGACCAGGAGCACTGGTTCGACCCCGAGATCGGCGAGGAGACGTACCGAATGGCCGGCCGCGACGCCTGAGCCCGACCTCACCCGCTCGCGTCGTGGTGCTGTGACAGACTTGGTCGGTACCCGTGGCGTTGACTTCGACAAGTCCCGGAGACGAAGGTGACCGACCCGCAGAACCCCGGCGGATACCCGCCACAACAGCCCGGTCCGCAACAGCCCCAACCGGGTCCGCCGCCCGGCTACCCCGCCCAACCCGGCGGACCGCCGCCGCCCGGCTACCCCGCCCAGCCCGGCGGCCCGCCGCCCGGCTACGGCGCGGCGCCGCAACCCCCCAAGAAGAGTCGCAAGGGCCTGATCATCGGTCTCGCGGTTGGCATCCCGCTGGTGCTCATCGCGCTGGTCGTGGCAGCCGTGGTCCTCTTCGTCGGGGCGGCGACCGGCCCCGCCGACGCGACGAACGACTTCCTCGCGGCCCTCCAGAAGGGAGACCAGGCAGCGCTTCAAGCTGCCTCGTGCAGCGACCTCGTCAGCTCCGGCGAGCTCGACGTCCTGGAGTCCCAGATCGACGAACTCAAGTCGACACGCGGGACGATCACGGCGTACAACATCACGTCGAGCAGCTTCGAGAACAACGCCGGCACAGCGTCGGGAACCGTGACGTTCTCGAAGGGTGTCACGACCGACATCACGGCCGCCCTCGCCAAGGAAGGCGGCAAGTGGAAGGTGTGCGGCATCCACGAGTCAGGCGGGCCGGACGTCTCAGACAGCGAACCGTGACCGGCTCCGTCGCCACGACAGAGGTCGTGGGCGGCTGCCCCCACGACTGTCCCGACACCTGTGCGTGGGTCGCCACGGTGCGCGACGGCGTCGTGCAGGGGGTGCGGGGCGCCAAGGAGCACCCCGTCACCGCGGGGCACCTCTGCGTCAAGGTCAAGGACTACGAGGAGCGCCTCTACCACCCCGACCGGATCCTGAAGCCCCGCATCCGCACAGGCCCCAAGGGCAGCGCCCACTTCAGGGAGGCGAGCTGGGACGAGGCGCTCGACGCAGTCGCCGCGGGCCTCGCCGGTGCCGTCGACGCACACGGCGGGCTCTCGGTGCTGCCGTACCGTTACATGGGCACCCAGGGCATGCTCCAGGGCGCCTCGATGGACCGGCGCTTCTTCAACCGCCTCGGTGCGAGCGACCTCGCCGGCACGATCTGCTACGCGACCGGCGGGTGGGCGTACGGGCTCACCTATCCCGCGTGGCCCGAGACCGACATCGAGGACGTACCGAACGCCGACGTGGCCGTGGCGTGGGGTGCGAACATGATGTCGACGCATCTGCACATGTGGCCGTTCATGACGGCGGTGCGCAAGCGTGGCGGCACGGTCGTGTGCGTCGACCCGGTGCGGACCAGGACCGCGCGTGCGGCGGACGTGCACCTCCAGCTCCGGCCCGGGTCCGACGCGGCCCTCGCCCTCGCCGTGATGCACGTGATCTTCGCCGAGGGCCTCGAGGACGGCGACTTCCTCGACGAACGCTGCGTCGGCGCCGCCGAACTGCGCGAGCGTGCCGCGCAATGGTCGCCGGCGCGGGCAGCCGCGGCGACGGGCCTCGCCGAGGCCGAGATCGTCTCGTTCGCACGGTTGTGGGGACGGGCGCGCCCGGGGTTCGTCAAGACCGGCCCCGGGGCGCAGCGTCATCCCGAGGCGGGTCAGGCGTTCCGGGCCATCCTGGCCCTGCCCGCGGTGACGGGTGCGTGGCGCCACCGCGGCGGCGGCGTCCACGTGCACTCGGTGTCGAACTTCAGCCAAGGTGCGCCGGCCTTCGTGGGCGACGACCTGCGGCCTCCGGGCACGCGGCGCTCGGTGAACATGATCCAGCTCGGCCGTGCGCTCGCGGGCGACGTCGAAGGACCGCCGGTCGCGGCGTTGTTCGTGTACGACTCGAACCCCGTCGTCGTCGCACCCGACAGCGACGCCGTGCGTGGCGGGCTCTCCCGCGACGACCTGTTCTGCGTCGTCGTCGACCAGTTCCCCACCGAGACCACGGCGTACGCAGACGTGGTGCTGCCGGCGACGACCCAGCTCGAACACCTCGACGTGATGTGGTCGTGGGGGCACCGCTACCTGACCCTGAACCGCCCTGCCGTCTCCCCCCGCGGCGAGTCGCTGCCCAACACCGAGATCTTCCGCCGCATCGCGGCGCGGATGGGCTTCAAGGACGACGCTCTCGCCGACGGCGACGCGGACCTGCTCACCCAGTACCTGGCGGACTACCCCGAGGACGTGCGCGCGTCGCTGCTCGAACGCGGTTGGACCAAGGTCGCTCCCCCGCCGCTGACGGACTTCGCACGCGTGGTGTTGCGCCTCGACGACGCCGTCGCGGGCGGCATCGGCATCGACGCCCTCCCTCAGGCGCTCGACCACGACGGCGCGGACCCGGTGACGCTCGCACTCGTGACGCCCAAGTCGCACCACTTCCTCAACTCGTCGTTCGTCAACCACGAACGGCTGCGGCGCGCGGCCGGTGAGCCACGGGTGCTCCTCTCCCCCGCCGACGCCGCCGCCCGCGGGATCGTCGACGCCACTTCGGTCGAGGTGCGCAACGGGGAGTCCCGCCTCGAGGTCGTCGCGGTCGTGACCGACGACGTCGCGCCCGGCACGGCGGCGCTGCTGTCGAACTGGTGGCACGCGGACATGCCGGGCGGATCCGGTGCGAACGTGCTCACGCGCCAGGACACCAACGACCTCGGCGGCGGTCCCGTCTACGCGGCCCGGGTCACGGTCTCCCGAACGCGGGCAGTTTGACGCGTTGGCGCGATGGTTTGCCCGCGTTTGGGGGTGGGGCCCTCGCCGAACGCGGGCAGTTTGGCGCGCTGGCGGCACGGTTTGCCCGCGTTTGGGGGTGGGGGCCTCGCCGAACGCGGGCAGTTTGACGCGCTGGCGGCACGGTTTGCCCGCGTTTGGGGGTGGGGCCCTCGCCGAACGCGGGCAGTTTGGCGCGCTGGCGCGATGGTTTGCCCGCGTTTGGGGGTGGGGGCCTAGCCGGGCCTAGCCGGACTCGGCGAGGTCGCGGCGGACGAAGGTGACCCATGCCACTCCGACGGCGACCAGTAGCCACCCCAGGATCGTGACCCACCCCCGGAGCGCGCTCATGCGGAACACTCCGGCGTCGGTGTCGTCGAGGAGGTTCGGCACGGTGACGCTCGTCAGCGCGACCGAGAGCATGAACGGACGGATCCGGGAGACGACGGCCGCGATCTGCTGGACCACGAGGAAGAACCCGATGCCGACCGAGATGGCGACCGCGGTGCTGCGCGTCGCCATGCCGAGGCTGAAGCCGACGAGGGCGTACACGAGTTGGAACAGCGCCGCGCCCGCGATGGTGGGACCGACGTCGGAGTAGGTCAAGGTGGCGCCACGGGCAAGGGCGCCGCCGAACGACGCGATCACCCCGGCGCCGACCGCGACGAGCACGCCGACGCCCACGAATACGAGGAGCACGGCGATCTTCGTGAGGAAGTGGAGGCTGCGCCGGTTGTCGCGGCCGAGCACCACTCGCCAGGTGGCCCAGCCGAACTCGGCGCCTCCCATCCAGCCCGCGAAGATGAACGTGAACACGAGCCCGAACGCGGCGTTCACGAAGAACGGGATCAGGGTCGGGTCGAAGAGGCGGTCCTCGGAGAGGACTCCGGAGAGGAAGCCGTTCACGAGCTGAACGAGCGTGTACACGCCGAACACGATCCACGGGAGCTTGTGGCTGCGGATCTTGAGGAGCTCGGCCCGGAACATCAGGCGGCTCCTTGCGGGTGGGGACCGGGCGCGGGTGGTGGTGGTGGCGGCTGCTGCGGCGCCGCCGTCAGGCGCAGGAATACGTCCTCGAGGGTCTCGTCGCGTCGTGCGATCTGTTCGGGGTAGACGCCCGCCTGCGTCAGGGCCCACGCGAGCTTGCGCCCGTCGACTCCGTCGCCACTCACGTGCAGGCGGTGGTCGTCGACGGCGCCGACCGCGGGCGCGCTACTCGCGAGCGCGTCGTAGGCGGGGCGCAGGTCGTCGGGGTGGACCTCGACCGTGTAGGTCCGCACGGTCCCCGCCGTGGCCGACGACACGACCTCGTCGGTACGGCCCTGCAGGACCATGCGGCCGAGGTGGATGATGCCGACGTGGTCGCACGCCTGCTGAACCTCTCCGAGGAGGTGCGAACTGAGCATCACCGTGATGCCGGCCTGGGGCAGGCCGCGGATCAGGTCACGGAACTCGGCGATTCCGGCGGGGTCGAGGCCGTTGGTGGGCTCGTCGAGGATCAGCAGCCGTGGGTTCGACAGGAGCGCCACCGCGAGTCCGAGGCGCTGGCGCATGCCCAGCGAGTAGCGCTTCACCTTCTCGCCTTCGCGGCCGGTCAGGCCGACGACGTCGAGGATCTCGGCGATGCGGCGGTCGGCGTCGGCCAAGGCGAGGTAGCGGGCGTGGACCTGGAGGTTGCGGCGGCCGCTGAGTGCCTTGTACAGCGCGGGGCCCTCGATCAGGGAGCCGACCTGGCGCAGCGACCGGTGATAGTCGCGGCTACCGAGCCGCCGGTCGAGGATCTCGACCGTCCCGGCCGCCGGGCGGACGAGTCCGAGCGCGAGGCGGATCGTGGTGGTCTTGCCGGCCCCGTTGGGTCCGAGCAGCCCGTACACGGTCCCCTCCGGGACGTCGAAGCCGAGCGAGTCGACGACGGTGCGTGCGCCGTAGCGCTTGGTCAGGCCCTCGACTGCGAGCACGCTCATGGGGTCCGAACCTAGCCGTGTGCCCGTCAGGAGATGCCGAGCAGGGACTGGCCAACCACCACGAGGGACAGGGTCCCCACGACGGCCACGATGACGACCCCGAGCACCCGCCTGATCCTGCCGTTGGCCGCGTCGCCGAGAAGTGATCTCCGGTTCGCGAGCACGAGGATGAAAGCCAGGATGATCGGCGTGATCAGGCCGTTGAGGACCTGTGTGCCGATCAGCAGGTCGATGAGGTTCCCCGGCAACAGCGACACCGCGGCGCCGATGACGATCTGGCCTGTGAAGAGGCCGAGGAACACCGGCGCTTCCCGGAACGTGCGCGATACCGATCGCTCGACGCCGGCGGCTTCACTGAGGCCGTAGGCCGTCGAGAGCGGCACGACGACCGCGGCGAGCGCCGAGGCGCCGATGAGACCGATCGCGAAGAGCTGCTGCGCGAAGCGCCCGGCGACCGGCTCGAGCGCGGTGGCTGCCTCGGCGGCCGACGTGAGCGGTCCGCTGCCGCCGATCGCCGCCGCGGTGGCGATGATGATGAACGCGCTCACGAGGCACGCGGCGATCGAGCCCGTCACCGCGTCGACGCGTGCGAGGCGGTAGGTGTCGGGCCCGCCGCCCTTGTCGGCGACCGCGCCGGCTCCGTAGAACTGCATGTAGGGAGGATCGTGGTGCCGATGAGCGCGGCACGACGAGGAGCAGGAACTGGCGGTCCCAGTCGAAGTGGGGCCAGAACGATAGGTGGCGAAGACCTCGGACCAGTCGGGATGAGCCAGATCGCGGCGATCAGCGCGGATGAACGCGAGGGTGAGGATCAGAGCTCGCCGGCGTAGCGGTAGTTGCCGAAGAGCACGTAGCGACCAGATCGCGCATCGCGGCGATGGGGACGACGACGTACCGGGGCACGCCGAAGATACCGAACGCCGCCGCGCAGAAGCCCGGCGAACTCGCTCACCACGAGGCCGGCGTTCACGAACAGGCACGACAGCGCGCAATCCCGCCGTGCGCAGCGGCAATTCCTCAGCATCAGCGCGCCGAGGCCCTTGCCCGGTGCGCGCCGCGAGGCGGGCGACCATCTCTTGTACGACCACGAGCGCGACGGTCAACAGCGTCATGACGAACAGCGTGCGGTAGGCGAACTCGGCGCCTGCAGACGCGTACGTGGCGATACCGCCGGCGTCGTTACCTGCGTTGGCGGCGACGAGGCCGGGACCGACGACCATGAGCCACTCGCGCCAACCGAAGCGGCGCCGGACGGTCGTGAGGCGCAATAACCCTCGCCCGCGGTGGTCCTGGTCCTCGGCGCGCGGCTCGGGTGGCGTCGCCGCGACCGGGAGCGGGGCCTGGGTCGGGGCGACGTCGTCGGGCACGGTCCCGCCTCACTCGAACATGCGGGGGAAGTGGAAACGGCCGCGGTCGGGCAGCAGCGCGTCGACGATGTCGTCGGCGAGGATTCGCCCCACCGGACGCCCGTCCGCGTCGACGACGACGAGGGACGAGCGCCGCGCGTCGACGAACGCGTCGGCGAGCGCGGGCACGGGCGCGTCGAGATGCACGGGCGAAGGTCCCTCGTCGGTCGCGAGCTCGCGCATCGCGGTCTCGGGTTGCGCGCACAGGAGCGAGAACAGCGTCACGTCGTCGACGAGGCGACCGTCGACGTCGACGACGGCGACGGCGTCGATCACGTCCGCGTGCTCGTCGTGGGTGCGGAGGCGCTGTTTGAGCGCCGCAACGGTCTCGTCGCGCTCGGCGACGACGACACTCGTGGTCATCATTCCCCCGGCCGTGTCGGCGTCGTGGCCGAGGAGCGTGCGCAGCTCGGCCGCGGCGCCCGGCTCCATCAGCGCGAGCATGCGTTTGCGTTCCTCCGCGCCCATCGTGCGCAACGCGTCGGCTGCCTCGTCGGGCTCCATCTCGGCGAGCAGGTGCGCGGCACGCTCGGGTACCTGCTCGCGCAGGAGCGCCTCGAGCTCGTCGGGCTCCATCTCCTCGAGCGCGTCGGCGGCAGCCTCGGGGTCGAGGGCGTCGAGGAGGTCCTGGCGTGCGGAGCCGGTCAGGTCCTCGAGCAGGTCGGCGACGTCGCTGGGGCGCAGCTTGCGCAGGTCCTCGCGGGCACCGCGCAGGCGCACCTGGGACTGCGGGGTCCCGAACGGCTCTATCTGGGACCAGTCCAGCATGCGCCGCGGAACGGGACGTCGCCTCCACGAGTTCGGCCCCAGACGCCTCACGAGTGCGCCGAAGCCGGTCTCGGCACCCACGAGGCGGTAGCCGGTCGCCACCAGCGCGAGGTAGAGGTCCGACGCGCGGATCACCTGGACGCCGTCGACGTCGACGAGCTGGTGGTCGAGGACGTCACGGGTGAGCGTCACCTCGCCCGGGCGTCGCTGGAAGTCCTCGAGCGCGACCTTGGCCGAGCGCAGCTTGACGCGGTCGTGGTCGATGGTGTCGATCTGCGCGCCCGAGATGTACGCGGTGCGTCGGCCGACCTTGACGACCAGTCCCGTCACCGGCGGGTAGTCGTCGTCACCGGTGAGGCGTACGACCACGTCGACGAACCGCCCGATCTCGGCGTCGAAGCGGTTGAACACGGGCCTGTCGACGAGGGCGGCCACCGACAGGAGCGACTCACGGACGGCCTTGAGCTCGGTCAGGCCGGCGCGGCCGGGCCGTAGCCTGCGGAGTGCGGCACCCGGGCGGGTTCTCGTGCGAACCATGGCGACCTCCAGTCGCCGGACTCTCCGGCCCGCGCGCGCAGGCCGGCTGGAGGTGCTGTCCCGAGGATGTCGTTGCGGACAGCGGGAGAGGCGGCGTGTCAGGCCCCGGCCGCTTCGGCGGGGCGAGGTACGCGCGCACTGGGAGGTTCGTCTCCGTGCATGCGCCTCACCTCCTCCGGGTCGCTCGGGACGGCCGTGGCCGCACCACTCTAGTTGGCCCGCCGCGTTCGGCGGTCCGCCGGGGTCTCCCTACACTCGTCGCATGCAACCAAGCCTCGACGTCTTAGCGCTAGGCAATGCCCTCGTGGACGTCCTCAGCCACGAGGACGACGCGTTCGTGACCGCGGTCGGCATCGAGCGCGGCGCGATGACGATGGTGGACTTCGAACGTTCAGAGGAGATCTACGCGGCGATGGGCCCCGGCACCGAGATCTCGGGCGGCTCGGCGGCGAACACGGTCGCGGGCGTCGCCGGCTTCGGGGGGCGCGCCGCTTTCGTGGGCAAGGTGCGCGACGATCAGCTCGGCACGGTCTTCCGCCACGACCTGCGTTCGGTCGGGGTCTCCTTCGACACCCCGCCCGCGCACGCGGGACCGTCGACGGGGCGCTGCCTCGTCGTCGTGACCCCTGATGCACAGCGCACGATGTCGACGTACCTGGGTATCGCGCCCGACATCCGCCCCACCGACGTCGACGAGGACCTCGTGGCGTCGGCCGCGGTCACCTACCTCGAGGGGTACCTGTGGGACCGCCCCGATGCAAAGGCCGCGATCGTCAAGGCGTCCGAGACGGCCCGCCGTGCAGGGCGCCGCGTGGCGTTCACGCTCAGTGACCCCTTCTGCGTCGACCGCCATCGCGACGCGTTCTGGCAACTGATCGGCGACCACGTCGACGTTCTCTTCGCCAATGACGTCGAGGTGCGCTCTCTGACGCAGGCGGACGACTTCGACGATGCGCTGCAGGCGATCCGGGGGCGCTGCGAGATCGCGGTTCTGACGCGTAGCGAGCACGGGTCGGTGGTGGTCGCCGGCGACGAGGTCCATGTCGTAGCCGCCCACCCCGTGGACGAGGTCGTCGACACCACCGGCGCCGGGGACCTGTTCGCGGCCGGTTTCCTGTACGGGCTCACCCACGGCTACAACCTGCACACGTGCGCGCAGTTGGGTGGCGCTGCGGCTGCTGAGGTGATCGGCCACCTCGGCGCCCGCCCGCTCACGCCGCCGAGTGCCGTCGCGAACGCCCTGCTCGACCGGACCTGAGCGGGTCTGAAGCTCGGGTGGTCAGTTGCCCGCCGGGGTAGGAGCGAACGAGCTCGGTGCCGGGCCGTCGGTGGGCGCGGGGCCGGGCGCAGGCGTGCCGGCGGAGGGGGTGGCGGCCGTATCCGGGCCCGGAGCGCCTACCTCGCGGGCACGAGGGCGCACGGGGCGCAGGAACAGGGCGAGTACCGGCACCAGGTAGAGCGCCCACGCGAGGACCTGTTCGATCGAGGGGCGTGGATCCCAGCCGAAGAGGGCGGCGAGGAAGCGCCCCACGTCGGTCTCGAGAGTGAGCCACGAGAAGCGGCGCAGGTCGTAGATGTTGTCGGCCATCGTGCCCATCACCTGCGCCGCCTGCAGGAACTGAACGGTCTTGGCCGCGAGGCCGGCTGCGAAGAGGATGACGATGACGCCGGTGATGTTGAACAACGCCTTCATCGGCAGGCGCCGCCCACCGAGGTAGATGGCCACGCCGAGTCCGGACGCGAGCGCAACTCCGGCGAGGCCGCCGACGAGGACCTGCCAGCCTCCGGTGGTCGTGCCGGCCGCGATCAGGAACATCGACGCCTCGATCCCCTCGCGCAGGACCGCGAAGAAGGCGACGAGGGCCACGCCGATCGCCACCCGATCCGCCTGCAGGGCGCGGTCGACCCGGCCGTGGAGCTCGGTCTTGATCCCCTGGCTCGCCCTCCGCATCCAGAAGACCATCCACGTCAGCACCACGACCGCGATCGCCGAGATGACCGCGAAGGTCACGAGGCGAGCCACCCCCGTGAGCTCGCCCACCGTCAGGTGGACGACCGCCCCCGTTCCGATCGCGATACCGCCTGCAGCGGCGACGCCCAACCATACGGGCAGCGCGAGCTCGAGGCGCTCCAGCTTGCGCAGGTACGCGAACACGATCGCGACGATCAGCGACGCCTCGAAGCCCTCGCGCAACATGATGAGGAATGAAGCTGCCACCGGACCTCCACGAACGAGCCGCTGGACGGATTAGGCCACCCTAATGTAGAAGCTTAGGTCTCCGCGCGCAAGATCGGGCCGTTGGAGCACCAGGCGGCCGGGACAGCCGGTTGGCGACCAGGCGGCCACCCGTGGCCGCGTGGTGCTCCAACCCCGCCGGATGGCCGCGGGTGCTCCAACCCCGCCGGATACCCCGGTGCTCGGGCCCGTGCTTACGTGTACGCGTCGAGGGGCGGGCAGGAGCACATGACGTGGCGGTCGCCGTAGGCGCCGTCGATGCGGGAGACGGGGGGCCAGTACTTGGCGGCGCGGGTGACGCCGGGCGGGTAGGCGGCGGTCTCGCGGGAGTAGGGGTGCGGCCACGAGTCCGTGACGACGTCCTCGGCGGGGTGCGGTGCGTTGACGAGGGGGTTGTCGGCGGGGTCCCACTCCCCGGCCGCGACCTTGTCGATCTCGGCACGGATCGAGATCATCGCGTCGCAGAAGCGGTCGAGCTCGGCCTTTGGTTCGGACTCGGTCGGCTCGACCATCAGCGTGCCCGCGACCGGGAACGACATCGTGGGTGCGTGGAAGCCGTAGTCGACGAGACGCTTGGCGACGTCGTCGACGCTGAGGCCCGCGTCCCCGGCCACCCGGCGCAGGTCGAGGATGCACTCGTGCGCGACGAGGCCGCCGGCGCCGGAGTAGAGGACCGGGAAGTACGGGTCGAGGCGCTTGGCGACGTAGTTGGCGCTCAGGATCGCGACCCGGGTCGCCTCCGCGAGTCCCTCGGCGCCCATCATCGTGATGTACGCCCACGAGATCGGCAGGATCGACGCCGACCCCCAGGGGGCCGCGCTCACGGCGCCGGCACCACCCTCGGGGCCGGCGGTGGCCGTGAGCGGGTTGGCCGGCAGGAACGGCGCCAGGTGCGCGCGCACCCCGATCGGGCCGACGCCGGGACCGCCGCCACCGTGGGGGATGCAGAACGTCTTGTGCAGGTTCAGGTGGCTCACGTCGGCGCCGAAGCGGCCCGGCTTCGCGAGGCCGACGAGTGCGTTGAGGTTGGCGCCGTCGACGTAGACCTGCCCGCCGGCGTCGTGGACCGCGGCGCAGATCTCGCCGATGGCGGCCTCGAAGACCCCGTGGGTCGAGGGGTAGGTGACCATCACCACGGCGAGTTGCTCGGCGTTCGCGGCGGCCTTGGCGCGCAGGTCGTCGAGGTCGACGTTGCCGCCGTCGTCGCAGGCCACCACGACGACGCGCATGCCCGCCATCGCGGCGGTGGCCGCGTTCGTGCCGTGCGCGGAGGCGGGGATGAGGCAGACGTCGCGGTGGTCGTCGCCACGGCTGCGGTGGTAGGCGCGGATCGCGAGCAAGCCGGCAAACTCGCCCTGGCTGCCCGCGTTGGGTTGCACCGAGACGGCGTCGTAGCCGGTGATCTCGGCGAGAGCGATCTCGAGCTCGTCGATCAGGCCCAGGTATCCGCGGGCCTGCTCGAGCGGCGCGAACGGATGGATGCGGGCGAAGGAGGCCCACGTGATCGGGATCATCTCGGTCGTGGCGTTGAGCTTCATCGTGCACGACCCCAGGGGGATCATCCCGCGGTCGAGCGCGAAGTCGGCGTCGCAGAGGCGCCGCAGGTAGCGCAGCATCTCGGTCTCGGAGTGATGGCTCGAGAAGACCGGGTGTGTGCAGAAATCCGATTCGCGCCGCAGCCCCGGTGGCAACCCCCGCTCGGGACCGGGCGCCACGCCCGAGGCGTCGATGCCGAACGCGGCCCGCACCGTGTCGAGGACGCCTTCGTCGGTGGTCTCGTCGAGGCTGAGCGCGACCGTGTCGGCGTCGACGCGGCGCAGGTTCACGCGCCGCTTCCGGGCGGCGTCGACGACGGCGTCCGCGCGGCCGGGGACCGACACGGTGACGGTGTCGAAGAAGCCGTCGGAGTTCACCACGGCCACGCCGGCCGCCTCGAGATCGGCGGCGAGCGTGGCCGTCAGGTCGTGGACGCGGTGGGCGATGGCGCGCAGCCCGTCCGGCCCGTGCCAGACCGCGTAGAGGCCGGCCACGACGGCGAGGAGCACCTGCGCCGTGCAGATGTTCGACGTCGCCTTCTCGCGGCGGATGTGCTGCTCGCGCGTCTGCAGGGCGAGCCGGTACGCCTTGCGACCGGCGGCGTCGACCGAGACGCCGACGAGGCGGCCCGGCAGCGTTCGCTTGTGCGCTTCACGCGCTGCGATGAACGCGGCGTGGGGACCGCCGAAGCCGAGCGGGACGCCGAAGCGCTGGGACGAGCCGACGACGACGTCGGCGCCGAGCTCCCCCGGTGGGGTGAGGAGGCACAGCGCGAGCAGGTCGGTCGTCACGGCGACGAGTGCGCCACGGTCGTGCGCGGCGGCGATCTCGGGGCCGATGTCGCGCACGAGGCCGCTCGAGCCGGGGTAGCTCAGGAGAACCCCGAACACGCCCTCGACCGTGCCCGCGTCGACGATCTCGATGCCGAGCGGCTCCGCCCGCGTGTGCAGCACCGCCACGGTCTGGGGGTGGGTGTCGGCGTCGACGGCGAAGCGGTCGCCGGCCTTGGGGTTGAGGCGGTGCAGCATCGCCATCGCCTCGGCAGCGGCGGTCGCCTCGTCGAGGAGCGACGCGTTCGCCATGTCCATGCCGGTCAGGTCCGACACCATCGTCTGGAAGTTGAGCAGCGCCTCGAGGCGGCCCTGGCTGATCTCGGGCTGGTAGGGGGTGTACGCCGTGTACCAGCCGGGGTTCTCGACGACGTTGCGCAGGATCACCGGTGGCGTGACGGTGTCGTAGTAGCCGAGACCGATCAGCGACGTGAACACGTCGTTCCTGTCCGCGTAGGCACGCAGGCGCTCGAGTGCCTCGGTCTCCGACAGGGCGGGGGCGAGGTCGAGTTCGTCGAGGCGGATCGAGGGCGGGACCGCTCGGTCGACGAGGTCCTCGAGTGACGCGTACCCGAGCGCCTTCAGCATCTCGGCCTGGTCGGCGGCGTCGGGGCCGATGTGGCGGGTGCGGAACTCGTCGCGGGATGCGGCCATCGCATGCTCCTCGGTGGCGTGCAGATGCTGCACCCCGCTCTGTCGCGACGCTCCAGAGTTGCCTCGCCCCGGCGGTTCGGGTGCCTGAGAGATTGGCGGGGGCGCTTGCTCCTTCGGCGTCCCGGCGCGCCACTGCGGCGGCGCCGGGAGCTCTCCCGCCGGGGGTCGGTGGCCTGGGTGCAATGTAGCGATTCCCGCCGCAGCCGTGCCGCCCCGGGCCCCTTGTACCCCAGGCCCGTGCCCCGGGTTGGAGAAGAGAACGGCCAAAGTGGCGATGTTGGAGAACCAGGGACGCGAAAAACGCCGCCGTAGTTCTCCAACCCGCAGCGTTTGGCCGGATCCTTATCCAAGCCCGTGGGGCCAGGCACCCCACCTCGGCTCACCCGGGCGAGGCGCGCGGGCGTGCGAGCGACACGACGATCGACACGAGCAGCACGCCGGTGACCACGAGGAGCAGCACCCATGTGGGCACGCTCACCCACGGCTGCACGACGAACTCGATCCCGATGAAGGCGGCGATCACGGCGAGGCCCTTGGGCAGGGCATGGAAGCGGTCGAGCGCGCCGGCGAGCACGAAGTAGAGGGCCCGCAGCCCCACCATCGCGAAGGCGTTGGCGCTGAAGACCACGAAGACGTCGCGCGTGACGGCCAACGCGGCCGGCACCGAGTCGACGGCGAAGAGGACGTTGGTGGTCTCGACGACCACGAGCACGGCGAGCAGCGGCGTCGCGAGGCGGCGGCCGTCCGCCAGGCGGGTGGTGAAGCGGGCCCCGTCGTAGGCCTCCGACATCGGGACGACGCGGCGCACGAGCCGCAGGACCGGGTTCTGGTCGGGGTGCACGGACTCCTCCGAGGGGCTCCACATGCGGTAGGCGGTGTAGATCATGAAGCCGCCGAAGACGAAGCCCGCCCACGCGAACCGCGCCAGGAGCGCCGCTCCCACCGTGATGAACACGGCGCGCATCACCAGCGCTCCGAGCACGCCCCAGAACAGCACCCGGTGCTGCACTGCCGCCGGCACCGCGAAGTAGCCGAAGAGGAGCGCGAAGACGAAGAGGTTGTCGACCGAGAGGGACTTCTCGATCAGGAAGACCGTGTAGTACTCCCCCGCCGCCTGGGTGCCGCGCTCGGCCAGCACCACGAGCCCGAACGCGAGGCCGATGCCGACCCAGACGGCGCTCGTGATCGCCGCCTGGCGCAGGTCGAGCTCGCGCGGTGTGCGGTTGATTACGAGGAGGTCGACCGCGAGGGCCGCGGCGATGAACCCCACGACACTCGCCCACGCCCACATGGGATCCGACGCTACCCGGGCTCAGGTGGGAGTGAGCGGCCAGAAGACCGGGATCAGGAGGTTGGCCACGACGATGACCGTGATCGTGAGCGGGAAGCCGACCTTGGGGAAGTCCGAGAAGCGGTAGTTGCCGAGGCCCATGACCATCGTGTTGGTCTGGTAGCCGATCGGGGTGAGGAACTCCGTCGACGCGGCCACCGCGATCGCGAGCGCGAACGGGCGCGGGTCGACACCGAAGCCCGTCGCCGTCGCCGTGCCGATCGCGAACATCAGCACTGCTGCCGCGTTGTTGGAGATCAACAGGGTGAGCAGCATCGTCGCGACGAAGATCGAGAACAGGGCGCCACGAGGCCCGAACCCGCCCAGCGCCGACACGAACAGGTTCGCGATCTCGTCCGCCAGGCCCGTCTTGCTGATCGCCTCGCCGAGACCGAACGCCGCCGCGATGAGCACGATCACGTTCAGGTCGATCGACTGGCGCGCCTCGGTCGGCGACAGGACTCGAAGCGCGATCAGCACCAGCGGCGCCGCCACCGCGACCTTCACGAGCGGGAGGATGTCGAGGCCGGCGAGGACGATGACGGCGAAGCCGATCAGGTAGACCCAGTAGGCCTTGTTCGTGCGGATCGGGTTGGTCCCGCCGAGCGGCGCGATCGCGAGGAAGTCCGAGCGATGCTGCCAGGTACGGCGGAACTGCGGGTTGGCGAGGGTCACGAGCGAGTCGCCCGGTCTGAGGGTCACCGAGCCGAGCTTCTCCTCGACGCGTTCGCTCGAGCGGTGGATCGCCACGACGGCGGCGTTGTAGCGCCCGCGGAAGTCGGCCTCCTTGAGCGTCTGGCCAGCGAGGCGCGAGTCGACGCCGATGACGGCCTCGAAGAAGCGCTGCTCCATGCCAGCGTCGCCGAGGTCGAAGTGCTGCAGCTCGGCGCTCGCGAGGCCTCGGATCTTCTGGAGGTCGATGACGACGTCGACGTTGCCGGCGAAGGTGAGCCTGTCGCCGGCCTCGAGGCGGAACTCCGGTGCGACCGGGGCGATGTGGTCCCCGTCGCGCTCGATCTCGACGAGGAAGACGCCCTGGAGGTGGCGCAGGCCCGCGTCCTGGACTGTCCTGCCCGATACGGGCCCGTCGGTGACGACCATCTGGACCACGTACTCGCGGGAGTCCTCGGAGATCTCCTCGAACGCGTCCTTGCGCTTGGGCAGCAGCTTGGAGACCGTGAGGATCATGACCAGGCAGCCCGCGATCGCGACGGGAAGGCCGACCTTGGTGATCTCGAAGAACCCGATCGGGGCCATCCCGGCGGCGACCATCAGGCCCGAGACCGTGATGTTCGTGGACGTCCCGATCGAGGTGACGAGCCCGCCCAGCAGCGACGCGTAGCTGACCGGGATCAGGTACCTCGACGGCAGCAGGCCCTGGCGTCGGCACCAGTCCATCACCGGTGGTGCGATCGCGGCCACGACCGTGGTGTTGTTCATCACCGACGAGAAGCCGGCGGTGATGCCCACTATGCGGGTCAGGTTGCGCCGCTCGCCGCGGTCGCGGCCCATCCAGTTTGCCAGTACCCCCATCGCCCCGGTCGCCTCGGCCGCCCCCGCGAGTACGTACAGGCCGGCGATGATGAGCGGGGTCTCGGACGCGAAGCCGCCGAAGGCCTGCTTGACGTCGAGGATGCCGGCCAGAAGCAGGACCACGACCGACGCGAGCAGCACGACCGCAGGCGGCATGCGTTCGGTGATCATCAGTGCGAGCGCGACGATCACGACCGCGAGCGTGAACCAGGCTTCCCAGGACATCGGAACGGGACACTACTTGTCATCGGAGGCAGGCACTACCACATACCCCAGGGGGTATGTGGTAAGCTGGTCGCCATGTTCTTCGCCCAGTACTACCTCGACTGTCTCAGCCAGGCGTCCTACCTGATCGCCGACGAGTCCACGGGCCGGGCCGTGGTGGTCGATCCGCGCCGCGACGTGGGCGAGTACCTCGACGAGGCCGCGGCGCGCGGGTTCACGATCGAGCTCGTGATCGAGACCCACTTCCACGCCGACTTCCTCTCGGGCCACCTCGAGCTCGCCCGCGCGACCGGGGCCGAGATCGGCTACGGCGAGGCGGCCGAGGCCGACTTCGACTTCCGCCGCCTGCGCGACGGCGAGCGCATCTCCCTCGGCGACGTCACCCTCGAGATCCTCGCGACTCCCGGGCACACGCCCGAGTCGATCAGCGTCGTCGTCTACGAGCACGCGGCCGACGCGGTGCCCTACGGGGTCCTCACCGGCGACTCGCTCTTCATCGGCGACGTCGGCCGCCCCGACCTGCTCGCGTCCAAGGGCGTCACGCCCGACGAGCTCGCCAGGTGCCTCTACGACAGCGTCCACACGAAGCTGCTGACCCTGCCCGACGCCACACGGGTCTTCCCCGGCCACGGCGCCGGTTCCGCCTGCGGCAAGTCGCTCTCGACCGAGACGCAATCCACCATCGGCGAGCAGCGGCGTACGAACTACGCGCTGGCACCGATGAGCGCCGACGACTTCGTCGCCGCCGTCACCGAGGGCCAGAGCATGCCTCCCGGATACTTCTCCTACGACGCCGGGCTGAACCGCAGCCGCCACGACCTCCTCGACGAGGCGGAGGTGCCCGCACCGCTCGACCTCGACGCGGTCCTGAAGGCCCAGGCCGAGGGGGCGGTCGTCCTCGACACCCGCGACGCCGCCGTCTTCGCCGCCGGGCACCTGGTCGGGTCGCTCAACGTCGGCTTCGAGGGCCGTTTCGCCGAGTACGTCGGCGCGGTCGTCGACCCCGGGGCCGCGATCGTGCTCGTGTCCGAGAGCGGCACCGAGCGCGACGCCAAGGTGCGCCTCGCCCGCATCGGCTACGACCGGGTCACCGGCCACCTCGACGATCCCGTGGCCGCCCTCGGGTCCCGTCCCGAGGCCACCGAGCGGTCGTCGCGGGTCACCGCCGTCGATCTGGGCGCGCGACTCGCCGCGGGCGAGGCCACGACCGTCGTCGACGTCCGCAACGCCGCCGAGACCGCCCTCGGGACGATCCCGGGTGCGCTGACGATCCCCCTCAACGAACTGCGCGGCCGCCTCGGGGAGATCCCCGCCGCGACCGCGACGGTCGTCTACTGCGCCGGGGGCTACCGGTCCTCGGCTGCGGCGAGCGTGCTCGGCCGCGCGGGGCTCGCCGACGTCTCCGACCTCATCGGCGGCTACACGGCGTGGGCGATGGCCGACCCGGCGCTGAAGGCCTGAGGGCTGCTTGAACACCCGGGCCCTGCTCGCCTCGCCCCTCGGGTTCCTGATCGGCCTGTCCCTCGGCGCCCTCGGCGGCGGCGGCTCCGTCCTCGCCGTCCCGGTCCTCGTCTACGTCGCGGGCCAGACCCCGGAGCAGGCGACCGCCACGTCGCTCCTGGTCGTGGGTTCGTCCTCGATCGTCGCGCTCATCCCGCACGCACGCGCGGGACGGGTGCACTGGGCGGCGGGCGCGATCTTCGGGCTCGTCGGCGTGGGCGGCTCACTGGTCGGCACGCGCCTGAACCGCACGATCGACCCCCACCTGCTCCTGCTGCTCTTCTCGGGGCTCATGCTCGTGGCGGCGTGGCGGATGCTGACGGCGTGTCCGAGCTGCACCGCGGTCGGCAGCGAGCGTGCGATCGCTCAGGACAGCGACCTCGCTGCGGCTGCCACCCGCGGCGGTGAGAGCACCGTCGCCGTGGCCGAGCGCTCGGGCACCCACGTCGGCGTCGGAGCCGCGGTCAAGGTCGTTCTCGCCGGCAGCGCCGTGGGCTTCCTCACGGGCCTCTTCGGCGTCGGGGGCGGCTTCGTCGTCGTGCCCGCGTTGACGCTGCTGCTCGGGTTCACGATGGGCGACGCGATCGGGACGTCGCTGCTCGTGATCGCGATCAACTCAGCGGTCGCGTTCGTCGGCCGCCTCGGTGGCGGCGCCCCGATCGACTGGGCGACGACCATTCCGTTCGCGCTGGCGAGCTTCGTCGGCGTGCTCGCCGGAGGACATCTGTCCGCTCGGACCCACCCCGAGCGCCTGCTGCGCGCCTTCGCGGTGCTGTTGGTCGCCGTGGCCCTCTTCGTGGGAGTGCGCGCCGCGCTGGCGCTTTGAGCGCCGCGGTCACACACCACCCTCGCGGCGCGTAAGAATGGGGAGCCGCAGCCGTCCCACATCGGCGAGTTCAGGCGGAAAGGACGCAGCATGGGTCTGTTCGACGAGGTCAAGGATCTCTTCGTCGCCGTCCCCGACGACAAGAAGGGCCAGATCCTCTACAAGTGGCCCGACATCAACCTGCGCAAGCACTCCACCGCGATCGTGAACGCGGACGAGCAGGCCCTCTTCGTGAACCAGGGCCAGGTGATCGGGGTGATGCCGCCGGGGCGCCACAAGATCGACGCCGACGAGCTGCCCTTCCTCGGTCTCGTCATCGACTGGGCGTCGAACGGGAATGCGTACCGCGCCGAGCTGTACTTCGTGTCGACGCGCCAGTTCGGCGACCAGTTCGGCGGTCGCATCGACAACGTGCAGGACCCCCAGACCGGCATGATCCTCACGTTGCGCACCTTCGGCGAGTACGCCGTGCAGGTCGTCGATCCCCAAAAGCTCGTCCTCAACTGGACCGGCACCCAGAACGTCGAGCGCAACGAGGACATCACCGACTGGGTCGACAGCCAGATCCTCAAGACGATGCGCCCCGCGGTCACGCGGGCGATCGTCGACGGCGGCTGGCCGATCCTGGGCCTCTCGAGCCACACCGAGGAGATCGAGGCGAAGGTCACCGCGGCCGCGAACGTCGAGCTCGAGCCGGTCGGCATGGCCGTGACCAAGTTCGGCAACTTCAACATCAACCTCGACGACAAGGACGAGGAAGCGTTGAAAGGCCTCGCGCGTGACACCGCGTACACGCGTCTCGCGGGCAGCTACCAGCAGTACGCCGCGGGCGAGGCGATGCGCGGTGCGGGCGAGGGCATGGCCCAAGGCGGCGGTGCGGTCGCGCCGATGTTCATGGCGGCCGGCATGGGCATGGGCAACCAGATGCAGCAGCTCCCCCAGAACCAGGGCGAGGTGCCGCCCACTCCGGGTTTCGCCGGTGGCGGCCAGGGCTACGGTCAGCAGGCCGCCGCGGCCGCGCCCATGGCGGGTGCGGCGCCGTGCACGTCGTGCGGCGCCGGTGTGCCGGCAGGGTCCAAGTTCTGCCCGTCGTGCGGCGCGCAGCAGGCCCAGGCGGGCGGGTTCTGCGCCAACTGCGGCACCCAGCTCGCGGCCGGCGCCAAGTTCTGCGCGAGTTGCGGGACACCGGTCGGTGGCGCTGCTCCTGCGCCGCCCGCCGCCGCGCAGCCGCCCGAACAGCAGGGCCCTCCGCCAGTGGCTCCCCCGCCGGCGGCGCCACCGGGAGACCAGGCCCCACCGCCTCCCCCGCCGCCGGCACCCCCGATGCCGCCACCGGCGCCGCCGCAGTGACCTGAGGCGTCGGCACCGGCACCAGCGCGCACCGAAGCCACTCCCTCACCGAAGGCAACGACGGCGCGGGCCGGAGCCGTGATTGCCGCCCGGGTTCCACGGCGGCCTCTCCACCTCGAGGACCTTCTGAAAGCGCAGCATGGACGTGTCGTAGCCGTCCTCCCAGGGCAGGACGTCGGCGTCGTCGGCCCAGATCGCCTGGACCGCTGCGAGGTTCTCCGGCCGGAGCGCACCCGTTTCGCCGAGGTAGTCGATCGCACCGAGGAGCAGGGAGCTCGGGTCGATCCAGTAGCCGACCGGCACCGGCACCAGCGCGCACCGTATGCCGCCGAGCTCGTGTACGTGCTCACGACCCACGGCTGGTGCGCTACCGGAACTGATCAGGTCGTGCAGGTCACGGAAGATCCGCTCCACCGAACCTGGATCCAGCCCGACGATCACCGCCTCGGGATGACCCTTGTCGAGCAGCCCGATCGTGTACCCCCATGAAGGCCATTCGTCCTCTCCGAGGACGAACTGTGACGTGTATCCGTGCTCCGCGATCCGGTCACGGATCTCGGCCATGTGCTCTCTGTGGAACTGTTGGACGTTCATGGGTGCATCATGAACGTCACTTGTGACAAGAACGGCGGAGGCACGGAAGCCGCTTGGCACCCCATGTGTGCGTGGGGGCATTCCGGATCATCGGTTCGTCCCAGGTGAGTCGAGCGGAGTCGCGGTCCCGAACCGTTCGAATGCCGATGTTGCGTCGTCTATGTCCCGACGGCGCCGGCAGGCACTGACCTGGATGTGGCTCGGGCGGCCGTTGGTCCGCGCCGTCCTCACGATGCACAGACCGGCGATCGGAAAGCCGGTCCAGGCATTGGCGATCGTACCGGTGTGTACCCGCAAGACTGCCTGAGCCGGGATGGTCCGTGTGGACCATGCGTTCGCCACCACGACTCGTTCTCTCGACACCTCCAAACGAACTCGGAGGCAGCGGACGGCGAGAACGGCGAAGGCAATGGCCGCGATCACCGCAAGCGCGGAGAACAGGTCAACGCCTTCGGTTGCGCCTACCCAGGTGCCATGGATGCCGAGGACCACCGCCCCCGTCACCGGCACGACGGCCAAACCCAGACGTGTCCGCCACGAGAAGATGCGAACGGTCGCTCTGGTCGTCATCGAGCTGCCCCCCGTTGGGGTCGCCTCAATCGGGTCGGGCGGCGCCGGCGGCCTCGGTTGCCGCGTCGAGCTGGGACTCGACGATCTCGAGGCCGCCGTCCCAGAAGCCGGGGTCGGCGAGGTCGCAGTCGACGATGCGGCCGAGCTCCTCGGGCGACATCGACCCGCCCGCCCGCAACAGGTCGAGGTAGCGGGGCACGAACCCGGCGCCGCCGTCCTCGTAGCGGCGGTACACCGACAGGGCAAGCAGCTGGCCGTACGCGTAGGCGTACACGTAGCCGGGCGTCGCGATGAAGTGGGGCACGTAGGACCACCAGCTCCGGTAGCCGTCGGTCAGCTCGACGGAATCGCCCAGCATCGCCGCCTGCGACACCGCCCACAGCTCCCCGAACCGGTCCGGGCTCAACTCCCCCACCTCGCGTCGCTCCGTGTGCACGGCGTCCTCGAAGCGGTTCATCGCGACCTGGCGGAAGACGGTCGCGATCGTGCCCTCGAGCGACTCGGCCAGGAGCGCGAGGCGCTTGCCGGGGTCGGCCGTCTCGGCGAGGAGGCGCCCGAACGTGACGGTCTCGCCGAACACCGACGCCGTCTCGGCGAGTGTGAGCGGCGTCGACTGGTGGAAGATCCCCTGGTTCCGCGCCAGGTACGCGTGGAGGCCGTGTCCCATCTCGTGCGCGAGCGTGAGCACGTCGCGGCGGCGTCCGGTCCAGTTCAGGAACAGGTACGGGTGCTGTGACGGCACGGTGTACGCGCAGAAAGCACCCGGACGCTTGCCGGCCCGCACCGGCGCGTCGATCCAGCCCTCGTCGAAAAAGCGCGACGCCACGTCGGCCATCTCCGGCGAGAACGACGCGTACGCGTCGAGCACGATCTCGCGGGCAGCCGACCAGCCGAAGCGCTCGTCGTCGCCGCCCAGGGGCGCCATGCGGTCGTAGTCGGAGAGGCGGTCGATGCCGAGCAGCGACGCCTTGAGCCGGTACCAGCGCCGGGGGATGTCGTAGCGGGACACGACCGCCTCGACGAGGGCGGCCACCGACGCGTCGCTCGCCTCGTTGGCGAGGTTGCGGCTCGCGATCCACGACGCGTAGGAGCGGAGGCGGTCGTCGGTCGCCTTGTCCGCCAACAGCGTGTTGAACACGTAGGCGCGCGTGCGCAGCCCCGGCGCCAGCGCCGCCGTGACTGCAGTGGCCGCCGACCTGCGCACGCCCCGGTCGGGGTCGGCGAGCCGGGACAGCCCCTCTTCGAGCGAGACCGTGCGACCGTCCTCGAGGCCGACGTCGATGTCGGAGGTGAGCTCCTCGAACAGCCGGCTCCACGCGTTGCGCCCCGTCACGGCCTTCTCTGTGAGCAGCTTCTCCTCGGCCTCGCCGAGGAGGTGGTCCCGGTAGCGGCGCGCCGACCGGAGGTGGTGGGCACAGAACGCGAGGGCTGGATCGGCGAGAAGGCCCGCGACACGCTCGTCGTCGAGGGCTGCCCACTCGATCTCGAAGAACACGAGCCGCGTCTCGATCGCGGCGGCTCGCTCCTCCACGACCTGTGCCAGTGCCGCCCGCTCGTGGTCGGCCATGTCGGTGGCGAAGTGCAGTCCCGCGTACGACTGGGCCCTGCCGACGAGCTCGCCGACCTCGCCCAAGCGGGACATCACGTCTGCGAGGCCGGAGGCGTCGAGGTCCGCCACCGCCCCTCTCACCTCCGCGATGGTCTCGGCGACGGCATCGGCGCGGTCGAGCAGTGCGGCGACGCCTGCCGCTCCCTCGCCGTCGACCAACGGGTCGAGGTCCCACGCCACACCGGCGGCGGTCAGGTCGGGGTCACCCTCGCGGGCGGTCTGTTCGGCGGTCATCGTCGAGAGGATACGGGCGCGAGGTGCAGACGCCGGGAGATCGGATCTGCGATGATCCGTGTGCACGTGTCCGGCGGCGGTACCCTTTCGCCGCGTGGAGACCGACCAGAGCCCCACCGAGGTCCTGGAGCGGCCCGCAGGGACGGAGCACGAGCCGTCTGCGAAGCCGCCCAGAGACCCCAAGCAGATCGCTCGCATGATCCGCGGGATCGTGGGCTTGTGCGCCGTCGTGGCCGTGACATCGGTGATCCTGATGTATGCCGGGTCGCTTCTGCGCACGACTCTGGTCGACCTCGGCGTCCCGACACGACCTCCGGGCGGCGACGACCAGGCAGCCTCGGCCAAGGCGACCAAGCCCCCGTCGACGGCCGCCCCGGGGTTGCCCGACGGCCTGTCGTGCCAGCAACTCGCCGACAAGGGCCTCGGGTACGCGCAGGTCGTGGCCTACTGGATGAGAAGCGGCAGCCCCAAGGCTCTCGGCGAGAGTCAGCCCTGCACCGACGTGTTCGACCAGGGCGAGATCGACGCGTTCATCGCCCAGGGTGAGGGTCAGTCGTCCAAGGCCACGTGCCAGGACCTCAGTGACGCGGGCGTCGAATACGCAGGCGCCGTCGCGTACTTCCTGAGGAAGGACCGGCCCGAGCGCCTCGACCCCGACGGCATCGGCATCCCCTGCGCCGACGTCTACTCCCAAGGCGTCGTGGACGTGTTCGTGCACTTCGACCGCCAGCCGAGCTCGAACCCGCACTGACCGCCCGGTCAGTCCTCGGCCTCGTCCTCGTCCTCGGCCTCGACGGGAAAGATCTCGCGCTCGGATTCGACGATGTCGGGCACGCCGTCGCCGTCGACGTCTATCTCGACCGTGCGGGTCACGTCGAGGATGTCCGCGATCCCGTCACCGTCGAGGTCGATGCCCACTACCAGTTCGGAGCTGACCAGATCGGGGGATCCGTCGCCGTCGATGTCCACGGCGACGGTGTCGAGCACGGCCACCGCGTCGGGACGCTCGTCGTCGCCGTGGATCGACACGACGGCCTTGGCCTCGACGACGTCGGGCTTGCCGTCGCCGTCGATGTCGGTCGTCGTGATCTCCGCCGCACCGAGAGCGTCGGGGACGCCGTCGCCGTCGAGATCGATCTCGATCGGTTCGGTCGTCGTCTCGGTCGTCGCCTCCTCGGCGAGGTCGTCGGTTTCGTCGGCCATCGGGGCTCCTGGTCGTGTGGCGGTGGTGCGCCCACGCTAGCTGGTCGTGACACATGTGTTGGCGTACGTCACCGGCCGCGACCCGTTTCGCCGCCCGGTCGTCGCGGCCGTACGCTCGTGTGACTGCAGCCGTCTCGCCCGGGTGGGAACCTTGTCCGTTGCCGTGGTCGTGCTCGTCGTCGCCGCCGTGATCGTGGCCGTGGCCGCCGTCGTGGTGGTCGTGCTCGTCGCGCGCAGCCGCCACGGCGACATCCACACGGGCCGGCTCTCACGTGGGATGAAGCTCTTCACGATGTCGGCCAAGAGCGCCCGCGCCCACGCGGCGGCACGGGCGAAGGCCGCGTTCGCGTCGGAGGAGCGCAAGCGCCAGCTTGCCGAAGAGGCGCACGTGAAGTCCTCGGCCGAGATCGTCGAGACGCTCGGGAACATGAAGGGCGTCATGATGAAGTTCGCCCAGATCCTGAGCTTCGCCGCCGACGGGCTGCCAGAAGAGCTCAAGACCCAACTCCAGACCCTGCAGAACCAGGCCCCTCCGATGGACTTCGCGCTCGTGCGCGAGGTCCTGCGCGAGGAGCTCGGTGCCGAGCCCGAGGAGCTGTTCGCGACCTTCGAGCGCGAGCCGACGGCCGCCGCCTCGATCGGCCAGGTCCACCGGGGCACGCTCGATGACGGAACCGTGGTCGCGGTCAAGGTCCAGTACCCGGGAGTCGCCAAGGCGATCCGTTCCGACCTCGACAATGCCGCCATGCTCACCGCGGTCGGCAAGATGATCATGCCCGGGCGCGACATGGCGCCGTTCATCGAGGAGCTGCGCGAGCGCGTCGTCGAGGAGATCGACTACCGCATCGAGGCGGCGAACCAGCAGGCGTTCGTCGACCTCTATCGCGACCACCCCTTCGTCGTGATCCCCGGAGTCCACCACGACCTGTCGACCTCGAGGGTCCTCACGATGGAGTGGATCGACGGCTTCGGCTTCCGAGAGGCGCTGGAGCTCCCCGTCGAGGACCGCCGCGACCTGGCCGAGAAGATCTGGCGCTTCGTGTTCGACTCGCTGAACCGCGCGTACATGTTCAACGGCGATCCGCACCCGGGCAACTACCTGTTCCTCGAAGACGGCCGCGTCGCGTTCCTCGACTACGGCTGCGTCAAGTACTTCGACGCGGGCCACATCGAACGGCTGCGCCGCTTCCTCGAGGTGCTGCGCGACGGGACGCCCGAGGAGTTCATGGACGTCCTCGAGGAGGACGGCTTCCTCACTCGTGGAGGCCGGCGCAAGGTGCCCGTCGACGAGCTCTACCCGTACTTCAAGGACATGTGGGCGCCGACCGCGGTCGACGCGGACTTCGAGTTCACCCAGGAATGGGTGAGTGCCACCACGATGAACCCCATGGACCAGCTCGGACCGATGCGCTACCTGCAGCCCCCGCCAGGTCAGCTCTTCCTGATGCGGATCAACATCGGGCTCCACGCCATCTTCGCCAAGCTGGGAGCGAAGATGAATGTGTACCGCCTCAGTCGCGAACACGTCGACGGCGACCCGCCCTCCACGCCTCTCGGGCGCGAGGTCGAGGCATGGCGGCTACGGCGCGGGCTCGGCGACGTGTACCCGACGACGCGTGCCGCGGTCGGGGTCACGGATGCTCCCCGGTGATCGCCGCCGCTCAGGCCTGCGCCGGACCGCCGAGGAGGTCGAGAATGGCCCGGAGTTGGTTCTGTTCACCCCGTAAGGTGGCCTTGTACTCGTGGTTGTCGGTGTCGACGATCTCCATGCGGAGGTCGGCGAGGTAATTCGTCAGGATGCGCCGGAGCAGCTCGGTGTCGGCGTCGGAGAGGTTCACGTCCATGACCCGAGAACATAGTTGGCATCGAGTGGGTGCCGGGGTTGCCGGCGTCGTGATCGCCGTCACGACGTGGTTCGCACCTTCCGGAGCGGCGCTCGCCCAGACACCCGATCCCGTGGCCACCTGCGCAGTCGCCGGCCGGCCGTGCTTCAGCGCCGCCGAGCTCCAACAGCTCGCCAAGGTGGGCGACGACGTGATGGCGCGCCGCGTCCCCGCGGACACCCCCCCGGCCGTGGCCGCGAGCATCCGCCAGTTCGTCGACTTCTGGGTCGCCTACTCGGCCGCACTCGGCCACACGATCGCGCTCGGGTTCCTGCCGGGTTGACCGCCGCCGGTGCCGGGCGGCCGTAGCCTGGTGCGCCGCCTCATGTTGACCGGGGGTGCCGCCGACCTCCTCCGGCACGTGATCGCGAGCACGCGCCGTCCTGTACGAGGAGTTCCACGGCGCGGGCGCGGTGCTCGATGGATCCGAGCTGTAGCCTCCGTCTGGTGACGGCCGCCGCGGACCCGCTCCACGAGGTCGACGGCGAGGCCGTCGAGCTGCTCCAGACGCTGATCCGTAACGCCTGTGTCAACGACGGCAGCGACGCGAGCGGCCACGAGGGCCGCTCCGCCGACGTCCTCGCGTCGGTGCTCACGGGCCCCGGCGTCGACCTCGAGACGTACTCGGCGGTACCCGGGCGCACCAACCTCGTCGCTCGTGTCGAGGGCAGCGATCCCGCCGCGCCCACACTCGCCCTCGTGGGACACACCGACGTCGTGCCCGTGACCGCCGCGCACTGGAGCCGCGACCCGTTCGGGGGCGAGCTCGTCGACGGCGAGGTCTGGGGCCGCGGGGCTGTGGACATGCTCAACCTGACCGCCACCATGGCACTGGCGCTGCGCCGTCTCGCGGACCGCGGATGGCGACCGCGGGGCACGCTCGTCCTAGCAGCCGTCGCCGACGAGGAGGCGTCGAGCACCCACGGCGTGCACTGGCTCCTCGACCACGCGACCGACGCGGTTGCCGCCGATTTCGTGATCACCGAGTCCGGCGGCATCCCGCTGCCGGGCGCCGACGGCACGAAGCTGCCGGTCATCGTCGGCGAGAAGGGCTGTATCTGGGCGACCCTGCGTGTCCACGGTGCCGCAGGCCATGCGTCCCAGCCGCTGCGCACCGACAACGCGCTCGTCACAGCGGCCGAGGTCGTGCGCCGCATCGACGCGTACCGGCCCGAGACCATGATCCACGACACGTGGCGCCGCTTCGTCGCGGGCATGGCGTTCCCGCCCGAGCTCGCCGGCGCGCTCGTCGACCCCGATCGCCTCGCCGAGCTCGTCGAGGTCCTCCCGATCGGGATGGCGCGTCAGGCGCACGCGTGCACGCACACGACCTTGGCGCCGACCATGTTGCACGGCACCACCAAGCTCAACGTGATCCCCGGCGTCGTCGACCTCGACGTCGACGTACGCACCCTTCCGGGCCACACCGCCGAGGACGTGCGTGCCATGCTCGTCGACGCCGCCGGCGACCTCGCCGCCAAGGTCGAGGTCGTGCGTGTCGAAGGCGAGGACGCGTCGCTCTCACCCGCCGACACGCCCCTGTGGGGCGTGCTCGCGTCGGTCGCGCGGCGTTGGTACCCCGACGCGGCGCTCGTCCCTTACTTCTCGGTGGGCGCGACCGACGCGCGCTGGTACCGCAGACTCGGCGCGGTCGGCTACGGCTTCGGACTGTTCAGTACCGAGCTGAGCCTCGACGACTTCGGCGCCCGCTTCCACGGCGACGACGAACGCATCGACGTCAAGAGCCTCGGCCTCTCGGCGGCGATGTTCGAGACGGTCGCCGCCGAGTTCCTCTCCTGAGCGCCCGCGATCCCTCTGACGTGGGGACGTAGGACGGGTTGTGGACCCGTTTCACGTCCCCACGTCGATCTGGGAGCCCTGCTACGGGGACGGGGCGACGAGCGGCCAGGGCCGCTCGCGTTCGCAGATCCATGCGAGGTCGAGCAGTTCGGCCTCGTGGTGGTGGGGCGCGAGGATCTGCATGCCGACGGGTAGGCCGTCGACGGTGCCGATCGGCACCGAGATCGCGGGGTTGCCGTAGATGTTGGACGGGATCGTGAGGGCGCCGTGGTTGCCGATGTGGACCTCGCGGCCTTCGATCTCGAGCGGCATGACCCCGTCGGCGCTGAACGCCACGTCGGGGTTGGTCGAGCTGATCACGAAGTCGACGTCCTCGAACAGCGCTGCCATCGCCCGGTTGTGGTCGCGCCGTGAGCCTTCGAGGCGGGCCCGCGACTCGAGGCTGTACATCTCGTGGGCCATCTTGAGCCCGAATGCGATCTCGAAAGTCAGGTCGGACTCGCACTCGGGGTAGCGGTCGCCGAGCTCCATCAGCACCGTCGACAGCCCCGCCAGGGCCCACTCGACGGACAGTTGCGGCAGCTTGACCGCTACGTCGACCACCTCGAGGCCGGCGTCGGCGACGAGCACGGCGGCGTGCTCGCGCACCCGGTCCGCGAGCGCCGAGTGCACGACCGCGCAGCCGAGATCGGGCGCGATCGCGACGCGCTTGGCGCGCAGGGACTCGATGCCGGCACCGAGACCGTCCTCCCAGCCGGTCACTCGTGGGAGGCTGTACGGATCGGTCGGGTGGAACCCGTTGCAGACGTCGAGCCATCGCGCGATGTCGCGGACCGAGCGGCTCAGACAGCCGAGCACAGCCGTGAGCGAGCCGACCACGGGACCGTTGGGAAAGCGGCCGTAGGTCGCCTTCAAGCCCGGCAGGCCGCAGAATGCCGCGGGGATGCGGATCGAACCGCCGCCGTCGCCACCGCTGCCGATCGTGACGAGGCCACCCGCGACCGATGCCGCGGCGCCCGCGGACGACCCGCCTGCGGTGTGGTCGCGTTCCCACGGGTTGCGGGTGACGCCGTTGAGCTTCGAGCGACTCACGTTGACGCCGCCGAACTCGCTCGCGGTCGTGAGGCCGGTGAGGACCGCTCCCGCTTCCCGGAGACGGGCGACGGTCACGCTGTCCGCCGCGCCGACGCGGTCCCTGAGTGCCACGGACGCGTGCGTGTCGGGCCACCCACCGACCGTGTCCTGCTCCTTGATGCCCATCGGCACCCCGCCGAAGGGCAGCGAAACGTCCGCCGCGATCGCGGCCGCGCGCGCCGAGTCGGGGTCCAAGAAGCTGAACGCGTTGACGTCGCCGGCGCCGATCGCCTCGAGCACGGCTTCGAGCTCGTCGACGGGCGACCGCTCACCGCTGCGGTATGTGTCGACGAGGGAGCACGCGTCGCCCTGCCAGGGAGTCTCCGATGTCATTGGCATCCCCGATGTCGGTGGGAGGTGAATCTATCGGGCGCTCGCATCCCGTCGCAGTGGCGCTTATGACCGCGACGGGGTCGGTAACTAGGTTTGGGAGCACTCCACCAGCCGCCGAATCCCCGAAGTGCAGACCATGCCGGACGCCGCCGAACCGCTGAAGGTCTTCCTCGTCGACGACCACGAGGTCGTCCGCGCGGGCATCCGTGCTCTCCTCGAGACCGAGGAGGACCTCGAGGTGATCGGCGAGACCGGCTCTGCCGAGGACACCGTCCGGCGTGTGCGCCAGAGCCGCCCCGACGTGGTCGTGCTCGACGTGCGCCTCCCCGACGGCTCCGGCGTCGAGGTGTGTCGCGACATCCGCTCCGAGGATCCCGACTGCCGCGTGCTGATGCTGACCTCGTTCGCGGACGACGACGCCCTCTTCGAGTCGATCGTCGCGGGCGCCTCGGGATTCCTCCTCAAGCAGGTGCGCGGCACCGACCTCGCGTCTGCGGTCCGTGAGGTCGCGTCGGGCAAGTCCTTGCTCGACCCTGGGGTCCACGACCGTGTTCTGCGGCGCCTGCGCGGCGAGACAGGCGACAGCGACCGTGATCTCCTGGCCCAGTTGACCGACCAGGAGCGCAAGATCCTCACCCTGATCGCCGAGGGCTTCACGAACCGCCAGATCGCCGAGACCGTCCACCTCGCCGAGAAGACCGTCAAGAACTACGTCTCGAACATCCTCGCGAAGCTCGGGATGGCGCGCCGCTCGGAGGCAGCCGCGTTCGCGGCACGTCTCGAGAGCAAGGTGAACGGCTCCGACCCCGGCAACCCTGCCCCGCCGAACTGGCCCTGAGCTCCGCGTTTCACCCGGACGCGACGGGCACCCTGATCCGGATGGTGGTGCCGCTCGCCGGCGACGAGTTGATCTCGAAGTCGGCGCCGACGTCGGCGGCCCGCTTGCGCAGGTTCCCGAGGCCGTGGCCCGACTCCCGCACCTCCTCCGAAGAGGTGTCGAAGCCGTGGCCGTCGTCGTCGATCTCGAGCACGACGGCGTCGCGTGTGGGTGTGAAGCGCAGCTTGAGGCGGCAAGTGGCGGCCTCGGCGTGGCGGGCCGCGTTCGAGAGGGCCTCGCGGGCGATCTGCTGCAGGTTCTCCGCGTGGGGCCCCACGACCGCCGCCGCGGCAGCGTCGACGTCGGCGACCACGACGAGGCCGGACTGGCGTTGGACCAGCGCCGCGATCGAGCGCAGGGTGGCATCGAGACGGGTCGGGTCGCGGCGCTCCTGGGCGAGGTCGTAGATGTAGCCGCGCAGGTCGGCGATCGCCTTGTCGATGCGCGCCGCGGCCTGGTCGAGCGCCGAGCGAACCGCGTCGGGCTCGTGTTCGACGCGGAAGGTGGCGGACTGCAGCGCCATCGCGGTGCCGAAGAGCTCCTGGATGATGCCGTCGTGGAGGTCCATCGCGATGCGGTTGCGTTCCTCGCTCACGGCTAGGTGGCGCAGGTCGTCGCGCATCGCGGCGAAGTCGAGGGCGACGGCGGCCTGCGTCGCGGCCGACTCCACCGCACCGAGGTCCTGGCGCGAGAAGGTCCGGCTGCCGACGGGGTTCGCGATCACCATCAGGGCGGCGCCGGCACGACTCGACGGTATCGGTGCCACGATCGCGGGCCCGATACCGCCCTCGAGGACCTCCGACCACGCTGTGCGTCCGACGTTCTCGAGGATCAGGGCGCGACGGCTCGCGAGCGCGTCGCCGAAGACCGTGTCGGCGAGGGGGACCCTGAGCCTGGTCAGGCCGTCGAGGTCGTCGGGGTCGGCGTCGGCGACGCGGACGCGCAGCTCCTCGGAATCCGTGGACGGGTCGGTGACGAGCAGCGTGCCGTAGCGAGCCGCCACGATCTGGCGCGCCCCCGAGATGACGATGCGAACGATCTCGTCGACGTGGTCGCCCGCGAGGATGGCGTGCGCGGCCGCGCTGGCCCCGCGGAGCTGGCCCTGCTCGCGGCGGAGTTGGTCGAGCAAGCGGATCCGCGGTGTCATGTCGCGGATCATCGAGACCACGAGCGGGCCGTCGTCGGAATCGAGGGCGCTGAGGCTGATGTCGACGGGGACGAGGGAGCGGTCCTTGCGGATCCCGTTCAGGTCGCGGCTCTCGCCCATGAGGCGAGGCATCGGGTCGTGCACGTACACGTCGCGCAGCTCGCCGTGGAGTGTGCGCGACCGGGGTGGGACGAGCATCTCGATGGAGTTGCCCACGAGCTCGTCGGTCGTGTAGCCGAACATCGCCGCGGCTCGGGCACTCACGACCTTGATGACTCCGGCCGCGTCGGAGACGACGACGCCGTCGGGAGCCAAGGTGCAGAGCGCGTCGAGGAAGGCGCTCAGGGCCTCGGGGTCCCTGGGGGCGGCACCTGCCGTTCCGATCGAGTGATGAACCACCGGGCCAGGGTAGGGCTCGGGCTCCGGAAGCAGGACATTGGGCCCGTCGCAGCCGGGCACTGGGGCCCTGGCAGTATCGGAGGACGGGCGTCGACGATGGAGTGTCCGCCGCATGTCCAGGGGGTGCGTGCTCATGAGCGAAGTGACCGGGATGCAGTGCCCAGGAGCCAACGTCGCGTTGGGGACCCGAGCCGATGCAGTCCCTCCGTGCAGCGGCCTCGAGACCCTGGTCGCCCGTGGAGAACCCCTCGCGGTGGTGTCGTCGGATTCGCGTGCAGGCGGGGCCGCGCGCAGCTACCAGGAGATCCAACGCCTCGCGGCCGAGTCGGGGAGGACCACGCTGTTGGTCCGACCGACCGTGAGGGTGTCGGCCTCGTCCGAGCCGGGCTGGCGCGGCACGCTGCATGCTCGCGACGTGGTCGAGGTCGTCGACGCCGAGGCGATCCGGACCGTGTGCGGCACCGGTGTCGTCGTCGTTTGCGGCGCCGACAGCGTGCAGTGCGTGGGAGACGACGGCGAAGCCGAACACGTCATCGTCGACACGACCAGCCTGGCGCAGGCACTCGAGGCCGCGGTGGGCGGAACTCCCCATGTGTGCGCCACCGACTGCGTCCACTTCGAGGCCTGCAGCGCCGGCGCCTGATCCCCGCCGGCGCCGCCCCGTTCCGGGCACGGCCCGAGTCGCGGGGTGAGCGTCGTTGCCTCGCGCGTCCACGGTTCCGTAATCTTGACTCACGAATCAGTTTGACGCGAGGGGTCTCCCGTGTACGAGTGGTCCGAGCCGATGCAGATGATGCGCGACACGGTGCGCCAGTTCGTCGAGAAGGAGGTCAAGCCGCACGTGTGGGACCTCGAGCACGGCGACGTCCCGCCCTACGACGTGATCCGCAAGCTCATGTCGTCCTTCGCGATGGACTACATGGCCAAGCAGCGCTTCGAGCACATCATCGCCAAGGAGGAGGCGGCGGCTCGCGGTGAGGAGCCTCCCGCAAAGGACGAAGGCGGCGGCGGCCTGACCGCCCTCGCCGGTGACGCCGCCGCGATGGCGATGATCCCGATCATCGAGCTGTGCCGCTACTGCCCCGGCCTCGTGACCGCGATGGGCGTCTCGATGGGCCTCACGTCGGCCGCGATCATGGGCAAGGGCACGCTCGAGCAGAAGAAGCGCTGGGCGCTCGACCTGCTCACCTTCGACAAGGTCGGCGCCTGGGCGATCACCGAGCCCGAGTCCGGATCCGACGCGTTCGGCGCCATGAAGGCGAGCGCCCGCCGCGACGGCGACGAGTTCGTCCTCAACGGCAACAAGACCTTCATCACCAACGGCCCCTACGCCGACACGATCGTGTTCATCTGCAAGTTCGACGAGGGCAACCCGCCCGACGAGCGCAAGATCCTGAGCTTCGTGCTCGAGAAGGGCGACCCCGGCCTCGAGCAGTCCAAGCCGATGAAGAAGATGGGCCTGCACTCGTCGCCGACGGGCGAGCTGTTCCTCACCGACGTGCGCGTCGGCATGGACCGCCTCCTCGGCGGCGAGGACGTGCTCGGGTCGTCGGGCAACCGGGCGGGCCGCGAGGCGGCCAAGGCGACGTTCACGATGGAGCGCTCCGGTGTCGCAGCGATGGCGCTCGGCATCATCAGCCAGTGCATCGACAAGTCCGTCGAGTACGCCAAGGAGCGCAAGTCCTGGGGCAAGCCGATCGGGGAGTACCAGCTCATCCAGCTCAAGCTCGCCAAGATGGAGGTCGCCCGCCTCAACGTCGAGAACCTCGTGTTCCGCTACCTCGAGCTCGCCGCCGACGGCAAGGACCTGAGCCTGAGCGAGGCGTCGGCGATGAAGCTCTACAGCGCCCAGGCCGCCGTCGAGGTGGCGCTCGAGGCGGTGCAGCTCTTCGGCGGCAACGGCTACATGGCCGAGTACCAGGTGGAACAGCTCGCCCGCGACGCCAAGATCCTCCAGATCTACGGTGGCACCGACGAGATGCAGGTCCAACACATCGCCCGCGCGATGCTCGCCTGAACTCGGACCTCAGCCCGCGACGACTCGGTGCAGGAGCGCCTCTCCGTCGCGCAGGCGCCGGCAGTTCTCGACCGCGACGCCGATGGAGCGGTCGAAGGTCTCGGGCGTCAGCCACGCGACGTGGGGGGCGACGACGACGTTGGGCAGGGCGAGGAGCGGGCTCGTGGGCGCGAGCGGCTCCTCGGCGAACACGTCGAGGCCGGCGGCGCGCAGGCGGCCCGACGCGAGCGCGTCGACGAGGGCATCCTCGTCCACGAGGGCGCCGCGGGCCGTGTTGACGAGGACGGCGCCGGGGCGCATGCGCGCCAGTGCGGCGGCGTCGATCATGTGGCGGGTGTCGTCGGTGAGCGGCGCGTGCAGGCTCACGACGTCGGACGTGGCGAGGAGGTCGTCGAGCTCGCGCCACTCCCCCACGGCGTCGGCCTTGGGTGATCGCGCGGTGTAGACGACCGTGGCGCCCATCGCGTCGAGGATTCGGGCGAGAGTGGAGGCGACGGCACCGTAGCCGACGAGGCCGACGCTGCGCCCGGAGATCTCGCCACAGCCCGAGACGAGAGCAGCGCTGTCGTACCAGGCTCCGTCGCGGACGGTGCGGTCGAACGTGGGAAGCCGTCGCAAGGCGGCGAGCATGAGCGTCAGGGCGAACTCGGCGGTCGCGGTGGTGTTGGTCCCGGGCATGTTCGCCACCGCGACCCCGAGCCTGCGTGCCGCGTCGAGGTCGATCGTGTTGACCCCGACGCCGATCTTCTGCACCAGGCGCAGTGACAGGGCGGACTCCAACGTGGCGGCGGTGACCGGCTCGAGCACGTGCCACAGCACCTCGCAGCGGGCCATGGCGTCGGCGAATCCGTCGCGGTCGGCCTCGGCCACGAGGTGCAGGTCGATCCAGTCGGGGACCGCGGCGCGGATGCGCGTGGCGAGGCCGGGCTCGGCCGCGAAGTGCAGGACGACGTTCATACGACCGCAGCGGCCCCCCACGTAGCCCGGAAGTTCTCGATCGACCCGCAGAACGCCGCCGTGCGGGGCAGGCCGAGGGATCCCAGGGTGTCGGCGAGGCGGTGGTCGCCCAGGCTCAGCCGGGCGCCGCCGGGGCGGAAGCGGACCCCCTCGTTGTCGGTGACCCAGGGCACCATGCGCAGCACCCCGCCAAGACGTGAGTACGACTGCATCTCTGCGCCCTTTGCCGAGAAGCCTCCGAGTCCGCGTCCGATCTCGAGGTGCCAGACGTCGTGTCCGCCCTCGGCGAGTGTGCACACCGTCGAGCTGCGCCGGTGCTCGATGCCGATGGCGGCCATCTGTTTCGGGAAGCCCCAGATCTTGCGGCCGGCCTCGAGGGTGAACGCCTGGTTCACACAGAGGTCGCGGATGTAGGCACGCGCCTCGCCGCGCCAGAACCCGGCGACGTTGCGGGCCGTCGACACCGGAGCGGAGTCGTGGGGGCGCACCATGATCGCCACCCCGGCCTCGTTGTACGGGCCGAGGTCGCCGTCGAGGTACTTCACCGCGACCAGCATCACGACTGCCCGCCGCGGCGCCGCTTGCGCGGCGACGAGCCCGGTGCCGTCGAGCAGGGTGGCGACGGGACCGACCGGCACCCAGAACGCCGCGAAGTCGGCGCGGGCCGCGCGGATCTCGACCGGCAGCCTGACGGTTTCGCCCAGGATCTCGTAGGACGCGGGCGTCTGCGTCGTGGGTACCGCCGTCACGTCGCACCCTCCTGTTTGGCCGCGGCCTTCATCGCCTTCTTGGCCGCTCTCAACTCGGCGACCTTCGCGAAGGTGTCGACGTCGGCCACCGAGGGCCAGTCTGCGGCGCGTTCCTCCCACCCGGGGGGCCGTACGTTCATGCGCTTGCCGAGGACGCCGACGAAGACGCGCGCCTTGGCCTCGCCGTAGCCTGGCAGGGCTCGGAGACGGCGGTAGAGCTCGTCGGCGTCGGCCGCCGTGGTCCACACCGAATCGGCGTCGCCGCCGTAGTCCGTGGCGATCCGCTCGGCGAGGCTGCGCGTGCGTTTGGCCATCGAAGCCCAGTAGCGGTGGACGGCAGGCGGACCGCGGAACGCCTCGGCGAGGTCTTGCTCTCCGGTCGCCAGCACGACGGCAGGGCTCAGGTCGCCGCCGAGTCGCTCCTGCAGTAGCGCGGGGCCCGCGAACGCGCGCTCCATCGGGAACTGCTGGTCGAGCAGCATCCCGACGAGGAGCGCGAAGCCGTTGCCGGCCAGCAGGCGGTTGGCGGCGTCGTCGTCGGTGAAGTGCAGGGCGGTCGGTCGTCGCGGCATGGGGTGACGTTAGCGGTCAGTGCACTGCGCTGCGCCGGGGCACCGAGGCGATCGCGCCAGCTTCCACCGACTCCCAGCGGCGCAGCTCGGCAGCGGTCGCCGCGGGCCCGAGGCGCCGTAGCGCGAGGCGGATGTACGTGTGCGCGTGACCTGCCTCGCAGGCGGCGAGCTCGTCGAGCAACGGTGCCAGGAAGGCGAGCTCGGGGTGGTGCTCGACCTCGGCGAGGAGGAGCTCGAGGCGCTCGTGGCTGCGAGCCTCGATCATGGCCGCGGCGAGGAGCCTGTCGGCCACCTCGCCGCTGCGCACCGCGGCCATGAGGGCACGGGCGTAGGGGTTGGCGCCGTCGGGGAGGAGGTCGAAGCCGAGCCTGCCCATCGCCTCGAGCACACGGCGCAGGTGCTCGGTCTCCTGCTCCGCGAGGCGCGCCAGGCGCATGGTGAGCTCGCGGTCGCCGGCGCACGACGGCACGAGCGACAGAGCGGTGGCCGCGGCCTTCCTCTCACAGTGGGCGTGGTCCGAGAGCAGCGCCGCGGGATCGGCGAGCGCCGTCGCCGCCCAGCCGGGCGCGGTGGGGGTGAGCCTCGGCGTGAGATCGGCTTCGTCGGTCACCGTGCCACGCTACCGTGGCCCGATGCCGGAGCTGTACCTGTTGCGCCACGCGAAGTCCGACTGGTCCGCGCCGGGTCAGCCTGATCGGGAGCGGCCGCTCGCGCAGCGGGGTGTACGGGCGGCTGCGGCGATGCGGGACCACCTCGACGCCGCCGGTGTGCGGCCCGAGGTCGTGTTCTGCTCCCCCGCCGTGCGCACCCGTGAAACGCTGGAGCTCGTCATCGGTGGGCTCGGGCGCCCGCGGGTCGACTTCGACCGCGGCCTCTACGGCGCCGGTCCCGACGAGATCCTCGACCTGTTGCGCACCGAGGTCGCCGCTGCGGAGGCGGCGATGGTGGTCGGCCACAACCCGACGATGGCCCAGCTCGCCCTGTGGCTCGCCGCCGACGACGGCAGCGGCGCCGCATGCGGGTGGAGACGAAGTTCCCGACCGGCGCCCTCGTGACCCTCGCCTTCGAGGGCGACTGGGCCGAGCTCGCACCGGGATCGCCGAGCTCGTCGCGTTCACGACACCCCGGGACCTCGGGGTGCAGTAGCTGTTGGAGCACCCGCCGGCCAGGGAGCCCCGGTTGGAGCACCAGGCGGCCACCCGTGGCCGCTGGGTGCTCCAACCCCCCGCCGATGGCCGCCTGGTGCTCCAACCCCCCGCCGATGGCCGCTGGGTGCTCCAACCCCTCGCCGATGGCCGCTGGGTGCTCCAACCGGGGACATCGCCCTAGGAGGGGCAGCCGATCCCGTCGTCGACGGTGTCGAGGAGTGTGGCGCCGAGCTGGTCGAGGTGGCGGGCATCGGGCGCCGGAGTCGCTCCGGGGTCAGGGGCCGGGTCGTCGTCGGCGTTGGAAGCCACGACGAGGTAGACCCCGCAGGCCGCCTCGAAGCGGTTCACGGTCACGAAGCCGGGGATGCCGCCGTCGTGGCCCCACGTCGTGTGCGACCCGAGTGTGCTGCGCGAGAGGCCGAGCCCGTAGCCGTCCCGTCCTGGATGGGCGGGGTCCTCGACGAAGGTGGTGTGCATCTCCTCGAAGGCACGCGGCGACACGAGCTCGCCGGTCTCGACGGCTTCGTGGAAGCGCACGAGGTCGCGCGTCGTCGTCACGATGCCGCCCGCGGACCACGCTGCGCTCGATGCGGAGTTGTAGGAGGCCACGATCGTCGTCGGCAACAGGATCGGGAAGAGGCCGAACAGGTTCGACCACGCGGGCATGAACGGGTCGTCGCCGGTCGCGGGCAACCGGGTGTGGGCGAGGCCGAGCGGCCCGGCGATGCGCGCCCTGAGGTTGCGGGCGTAGGAGCGACCGGTGACCTTCTCGAGGATGCGCCCGAGGAGGATGTAGTTCGGCTGCGCGTAGCGCCACACGGTCCCGGCCGGATCAGGGGTGCGGTCGACGAGCTTGCCGGTACGCAACGACAGCATCGGCAACGGCGACGCCGACCACGCGATCATCTCCTCGGGCCGCCAGATGCGCCAGCTCTGCAGGAACGAGATCAGGATGAACCAGGCGTCCTCGAGCTGCATCTCCTTGATGCCGCTCGTGTGCTGGAGCAGGTTCCGCACCGTGATGTAAGCGGCGCCGGGGTACTGGGGGTACCACTTGGCGAGGGGATCGTCGAGGGAGAGGCGCTCCTCGTCGGCGAGTTGGAGGATCATCGTCGCCGTGAAGGTCTTCGTCGCCGAGCCGATACGGTAAAGCGTGTCTGCGGACGCGGGCCAGTACTGGCGGACGTCGCCGGCGGCGTCGTCCCATGCGATGCCACGGCCGGGGACCCTGACGCTGACCGAGACCGCATGGCCCTCGTGTGCGGTGCGCCAGGTCTCGACGGTCGCTCCGAGGCGGTCTTCGAGGCTCTCGGCACCGGCGCGGGGCCCGGCGAGGGCGGTGCACGCGAGCCCCACTGCTGCCGCAATCGTGATCATCCGCCGCGCCCGATTCACCTTCACCCTTGCCTCCCCCGCGGTCCCTCAACGCGGCGTCATCGACTCCTCGATCGTGGCGTCGAGGTGGAGCGTGCCGGCGAGCGACGCGAGGCCGCCGCCCGTGAGCTTGATGTCGACCGAGACCTCTTGGTTCGACCCGGTCTCGAGCAGGTCCTGGTCCGGAATCGAGAGGGCGCAGTGCGAGTTGCCCTTCACGCTGCCCGACAGCGACGCACCGACGCCGTCGAGCAGGGGCGAGTCGAAGCCGAGGAGCTTGGTGATCTGGTCGATGCCGGTGTCGTACGCGAAGGTGTCGTCCGCCTGTGAGGAGATCATGGCGGCCTGGGTGCCGTCGACGTCGGTGTCCTCCCACTGGTTGCGTTGTTTCACCGAGACGTCGTCCGCGGCCCATGCGAGTGGTGCCGCCGACTCCCACGACGAGCCCGAGACGAGCGCCGCGCCTGGCAGTTGGGGGCAGTTCCACGCGATCCCCTGGAGCAGGGCCGGCAGCGAGGTGAGGATGCCGCCGCCGTTGGTGTCGGTCACCTTCCCGTCGGACTGCACGGTCTGGGTCAGGGTCTCCTGCGACGTCGGCCACTTCGCCCCGAAGGGCAGCCGTGCGTCGATGTCGGTGAGCTCGAGGGTGTACTGGAACCCGCCCGAGCGTTCGACGACGGTGCCGGTCCCGTCGGCGTTGAGGGAGAAGCTCAACGTGGTGCCGCTGCCGCTGCCGTCGCCGCCCGACGTCCCGCCGCCGGCGAAGGGGCCGAGCTTGCCGAGGTCGACCGTGCCGGAAACGCGGATCAGCACCCGGTAGTCGCGCTGGCTCGCGTGCGGCGTGTACGACGAGAGCTCGTAGTCGCTGACGCGGTCCGCGCCCCCACCACAAGCCGCGACGACGAGGGCGAGGACTGCGACGAGGGCGAGGACACGGCGCACGTGCGGGACGCTCCGGCTCAAACCCGCTCGACGATCGTGCAGTTCGCGAGGCCGCCGCCCTCGCACATCGTCTGGAGCCCGTAGCGGCCGCCGCTGCGTTCGAGTTCGTGCAGGAGCGTCGTCATCAGGCGTGCGCCCGTGCAGCCGAGTGGATGGCCCAGCGCGATCGCGCCGCCGTTGACGTTGAGCCTGGCGGGGTCGGCCTTGACGTCGTGGAGCCATGCGAGCGGGACCGACGCGAACGCCTCGTTGACCTCGTAGACGTCGATGTCGTCGATGGACAGCCCCGCGCGCTCGAGTGCCTTCTGCGTGGCCGCGATCGGCACGTGCAGCATCATCACCGGGTCGCCGGCCGCGAGGGTCATGGTGTGCACGCGTGCACGCGGCTCGAGACCGAGGCGCCCGAGGCCTGCGTCGTTGCAGACGAGGATGGCGGCGGCGCCGTCGCTGATCTGGCTCGCGGTGCCGGCTGTGAGCCGGCCACCGTCGACGACGGGATTCAGGCCCGCGAGCGCCTCGGGGCTGGTTGCGCGGATCCCTTCGTCACGCGCCACGGTCGTGACCACCCCGTCGGTGTCGACCTCGAGTGGGGTGATCTCGGCCTCGAACTTGCCCGCCTCCGCCGCGGCCGCTGCGCGCTGTTGTGACTGCAGGCCGAACGCGTCGAGGGTGTCGCGGTCCAGGCCCCACCGGTCGGCGATCATCTCGGCGCCGCGGAACTGGTCGAAGCGTTGTCCCGGGTAGCGCGCCTTCATGCCCTTGCCGTAGGGCACACCGAATCCGGCCTTGTGCCCCGCGATCGCGTTGGCGCCGAGGGGGACCATCGACATGTTCTCGGCGCCGCCGGCGATGACGACGTCGTGTACGCCCGACATCACGGCCTGTGCCGCGAAGTGCAGGGCCTGTTGGGACGAGCCGCACTGGCGGTCGACGGTCGTGGCGGGGACGTGCTCGGGCAGCGACGACGACAGGACGGCGTTGCGGGCGATGTTGGCCGACTGCGCCCCGACCTGGTCGACGCAGCCGAAGATGACGTCCTCGACGGCGTCGGGGTCGGCGCCCGTGCGCTCGATCAGCGCGTCGAGTGCGGCCGCGCCGAGGTCGATCGGGTGCACACCGCTGAGGGCTCCCTTGCGGCGGCCGACCGCCGTCCGCACCGCCCCGACCAGGTAGGCATCCGCCATGTCTCGGCTCCCCTCTCGTGGCTGGACGTCAGGCGAGCGTACCGAAAATCCCGGCCGGTGGGCTTCAGCGTGCCAGCGACAGGACGAGGCCGATCTGGCCCAGGTGGTAGGTGACGATGATGGCGAGCCCACCTCCGCGGAAGTCCCCCACGAAGCGGCGGATGCCGATCATCGAGTCCGACGCGAAGAACAGGGTCGCCCCCAGCGCGCCGGCGAGGCCGGCAGCGAGGGGCACACCCGAACGCCACGGGAGCGTCCACGCCGACGCGACCATCACCCCGATCACCACCATGTACAGGGCGACGGAGGCGCGTTCGACGCCGTCGCCGATCGGGGTGAGCACGGAGCGCGCGATCGGGATCGCCGCGATCACGATCAGGAGCCACGCGAGCGCCGGCCCGCTCCAGGACTCGACGTGTCCGAACGCGAGGATCCCGACGATGTAGGCGACGTGTGCGAGCAGGAACGAGGCGAGCCCGGCCAGGAACATGTCGTTCGGCAGCATCAGGAACACGTCGCCGGCGAGGGAGAGCACCACGGCTGCCACGAAGCACCAGACCTGTGCCCGTGGTTGCGGCCCACCGGCGGTGAACACGAGTACGAACAGTGCCAGGAACACCATCGTGGCGGGCTTCGCGACGTACTCGACGGTGTGCGCCCTGCGATGCCGGCCGCGACCGACCGCGACCCAGTCGACGACCGCGGCAACGAACGTGAGCGAGAGGAGGAGCCGGGCGAGCGCTGACACGCTAGGTCTCGTCGGCCACGGTGGCCGGGGCCGCGGTTCCCTTCTTCTTCTTGTCCTCTTCCTTCTTCTTGTCCTCGAGGGTCTTGACCATCTCGGGGTTGTCGGCGAGGGACTTGTCGATGCGGACCGACGCGGTCTCGCGGTCCGAAGCCCAGGTGATCGCGAGCTCGCCCTCGAGGCTGTGGCGGGCGGCCTTGAGGAGGCGCTTCTCGCCGGCGGAGACCGGCTTCTTGGCGTCGGCGAGCTCGAGGTTGCGGATCAACTCGGCGATCTGGATCGGATCGCCGGAGTGGAGCTTCTCGTTGTGGGCCTTGAACCGGCGCGACCACTGCGCCGACTGCGCCGTGGCGGGCTCCGAGAGGATCTTGAGGACCTCCTTGGCGACGGTCTTGGGCATCGGCGGGCGCACACCGATCTCGTCGAGGCGGTCTAGCGGTGCCTTGAGGGTGAGGTCGGAGTCCTCGGCCTGCATGATCAGGTACTGGCGCTTCTCGCCGAACACCTCTTCGCTCTTGATGCCGACGACGGTGACCGGTCCGTGAGGGGGGTACACGACGCGGTCGTTCTTCTTGAGGCCGATTTTCTTGGTCGCCATGGACCGGACGGCTCCTGAAAGGGAGGGCAGCGGCGGCCGAGTATACGCGCGCAGCGGCGGCGCGCTCCTCGGCGGATGACCACATCGAGACATCCGAGCGTTTCGGGCGTAAAGTGGCTATCAATGGCCGAGAAGCCGCAGCAGACCAACCGGGCCGACTTCCGCGACGAGCCCGCCCGTCTTCTCACCGTCTCGGAGGTCGCCGACCTCTTCGGGGTGAGCCCCAAGACCGTGTCACGGTGGGCACGCGAGGGCCGTATCGCGTCTGTGCGCACCCTCGGGGGTCATCGGCGCTTCCGCGAGGCCCAGGTGCGCGAGCTCCTCGACCAGATCCACCCTCAGTAGCGCGGCCGGTTCAGACCGACAGCAGGTCGCCCATGCGCTGCATGCCCGCGGCGATCTGTTCGTCGGCGACCGCGTAGGAGATGCGCAGGTGCCCGGGGGCCCCGAAGCCCTCCCCCGGCACCACCGCGATCCGGGCACCCTCCAAGAGCGCGGCGGCGACGTCCGCGGACGAACCGATCGTGCGTCCCGCGACTCGGCGCCCGTAGAGGCCCTCGACGTCGGGGAAGCAGTAGAAGGCGCCCGCGGGCTCGGCGCAGTCGACCCCGTCCATCGCCGCGAGCATCGAGTGCATCAGGCGGCGGCGCGCGTCGAAGGCGAGTCGCATGTCCTCGACCACCTGCTGGGGCCCCTCGAGCGCCGCGATCGCGGCTGCCTGGCACACGTTGGCGACGTTCGACGTCTGGTGTCCCTGCAGGCGCGATGCCGCCTCGATCACGTCGGGGGGCCCGCACATCCACCCGACGCGCCAGCCCGTCATCGCGTACGCCTTGGAGACGCCGTCGATCACGACACTGCGGGCGGCTAGGTCAGGGTCCTGCGCCGGCAGCGACACGAACTCCGCAGCGCCGTAGACGAGGCGGCCGTAGATCTCGTCGGTGACAACCCAGATCCCGGACTCGGCAGCCCAGGCCGCGATCGAGCGCGCCTCGTCGCGGTCGTAGACGGCGCCGGTCGGGTTCGACGGCGACACGAACAGCAGGGCCTTGGTCGCCTCGGTGCGGGCAGCCTCGAGGTCGTCGACGCCGACCTTGAACCCCTGAGCAGGGGCCGGAGTCACCGTGACCGGCGTGGCCCCGCAGTAGCGGACGATCTCGGGATAGGTGACCCAGTAGGGAGCGGGTACGAGCACTTCGGTGCCGGGGCCGCAGAGCGCAGCGAACGTGTTCGCCACCGCGTGCTTGGCACCGTTGGTAACGAGGACCTGCGACGGCGCGTAGTCGAGCCCCGACAGTTCGAGTGTCCGTGCCGCGATCGCCTCGCGCAGGCGCGGGTGGCCACCGACAGCGGTGTAGTGGTGCTGCGCCGGGTCCGCGCAAGCGGCGGCAGCCGCGGCTACGACATGGTCCGGGGTGGCGAAGTCGGGCTCGCCGGCGCCGAAGCCGATCACGTCTTCGCCGGACTCGCGCAACTCGCGTGCCCGCGCGGTGATGGCCATCGTGGACGACTCGCGCAGTGCGGTGATCGCTGCCGAGAGTCGGTTCATGGGCGGCTCTGGACGATGGTGGGCGGTTGCCTAAGCTGTCGACGGAGACGGCGATGGCTCGGCGGCGGGCGTCGGCAGGATAGGTCACCGTGGACGACATGGCACACGACTTGCGGCTTCCGGCCGAACTGATACCCGACGACGGCCGTTTCGGTTCGGGGCCGTCGAAGGTGCGCCAGGACGCCGTGGAGCACCTGGCCAAGGCCGCCCCGACCTACCTCGGTACGAGCCACCGAAAGCCCGGTGTCCGCGAGGTGGTCGCCCGCGTCCGCGAAGGCCTCGCGTCGATGTACACGCTGCCCGACGGCTACGAGGTCCTCCTCGGTATCGGCGGCGCCACGCTGTTCTGGGACGCGGCGACGTTCGGGCTCGTGCGCGAACGGTCCCTGCACTACGTCTTCGGCGAGTTCTCCAGCAAGTTCGCCCTCGCGGCCGGGCGTGCCCCCCACCTGCGCCGCCCCGTCGTGGTCGAGAGCGACTTCGGAACACACCCCGCCCCCGTGGTCGACGAGTCCACCGACGTGTACGCCCTGACCCATTCGGAGACGTCGACGGGTGTGGCGATGCCGGTGCAACGTACCGTCACCGACGGAGACGACGGCCCGATCGTCGTCGTCGACGCGACTTCGGCTGCCGGCGGTCTGCGGGTCGACCCCGAGGCGTTCGACGTCTACTACTTCTCGCCCCAGAAGTGCTTCGGCGCCGAGGGGGGGCTCTGGCTCGCACTCTGCTCGCCGGCCGCGATCGCGCGCATCGAGTCGATCGCGGCCGACGGGGACCGCTGGCAGCCGGCGTCGCTGTCGCTGGCGCTGGCGCTGGACAACTCGCGCCAGAACCAGACCTACAACACACCTGCGCTCGCGACCCTGTTCCTCCTCGCCGAACAGGTCGAGTGGATCTGCAGTCAGGGCGGCATCGAGTGGGCAGCGTCACGCTGCGACGCATCCGCCGATGTCGTCTACGGCTGGGCGGAGGCCTCGGATCACATGCAGCCCTTCGTCACCGACCCCGCCCAGCGCAGCCACACGGTCGCGACGATCGACTTCGACACGTCCGTCGACGCGGCCGCGGTCTGCCGCGTGCTGCGCGCGAACGGCATCGTCGACGTCGAGCCGTACCGCAAGCTCGGCCGCAACCAGATGCGCGTCGCGCTCTTCCCCGACATCACGACCGACGACGTCGCCACGCTCACACGCGCCGTCGACCACGTCGTGGCGCACTTGACAGGATGACAGCGCCCGAACCCGGTCACGGATCCGGCCTGCTCCCCGAGTACGAGGACGAACACGGCGACGGTCACGGCAGCGGTGTCCTGCGTGCCAGCGTCTTCGGGGCGTCCGACGGGCTCGTGTCGAACCTCGGTGTCGTGGTCGGGGTGGGCGCGGCGTCGTCCACGTCGGGTCCGGTCATCGTCGCCGGAATCGCCGCCCTCGTGGCGGGCGCGTTCTCGATGGCCGCCGGTGAGTACGTATCGATGCGGACCCAGCGCGAGGTCCTCGAGCGCGAGCTCGCGATCGAGAGTGGTCACATCGCCGAACATCCCGGCGAGGAGGAGGAGCACCTCGCGGAGTTGCTCGCCGACAACGGCCTCGACCCCGAGATGGCACGCACCGTTGCGTCGAAGGTTCACCAGGAACAGACCGCCGCGCTCGAGTTCCACGCCCGCTTCGAGCTCGGCATCGACCCGTCGTCGCTCGGCTCACCGCTGGGCGCCGCCGTCTTCTCGTTCCTGGCTTTCGTCGCCGGCGCCGCGATCCCCGTCGTCCCCTACCTGTTCACGTCGCGGGCGATGGTGTGGGCGATCGTGATGTCGATGGTCGGTCTCGGCTGCCTCGGGGCATGGATGACGCGCTTCACGGGGCAGCGCTGGTGGTTCGGAGCCGTACGTCAGCTCACGATCGGTGCGCTCGCGGCCGCCGTCACCTACGGAATCGGACGCATCGTCGGCGTCGCCGTCTAGCCACGTCCGCGGCCCGTCCGCGGCCCCGTCCGCAAACGCGGGCGGTTCGTCGCGTTGGCGGGCCATCTGGCCCGCGTTTGGAGGGGGCCCGTCCGCGGCCCCGTCCGCGGGCCGTCCGCAAACGCGGGCGGTTTGTCGCGTTGGCGGGCCATGTGGCCCGCGTTTGGAGGGGGGCCGTCCGCAAACGCGGGCGGTTCGTCGCGCTGGCGGGCCATGTGGCCCGCGTTTGGAGGGGTTTGGAGGGGTTTGGAGGGGTTTGGAGGGGAGGGGGGTCAGCGGGGCAGGCCGAGGATGCGCTCGCCGATGTTGTTCAGCAGCACCTCGGTGGTGCCGCCCTCGATCGTGTTGGCACGCGAGCGCACCATCGCGCTGACCGCTGGGTCGCGCAGCGAGCCACCGCTGGCGACGCCGTGGGAGCGCCAGATCACGTCGGCGAGGCGTTGGTTGTGGCGTGCGAACGCGACCTTGAGCGGGAACCAGTCGGTGCCCCCGGGCGGGCCGTCCCCGCCGCCCGCGAGGCTGGCGCGCCGCACCCAGAGCTGGTGCACGACTGCGTCGCAGAAGGCGCGCAGGTGCCGCTCACGCCCGGCTTCCCGTGCCCCGGGCAGTGTGGCGGCCGCGGCGAGCAGCGGTGCGGTCAGGCCGAACCCGAAGCCGCCCAGCGCGCCCCGCTCGTAGAGAAGCGTCGCGATGGCTACCCGCCACCCGTCACCCGGCGAGCCGATCCTGTCGTCGGAACCCACCGGCACACCGTCGAGGAAGACCTCGGAGAACGTCGACCGGCCGTGGGGTTGCGCGACCGGTCGCACCGTGACCTCGGGCCGGTGCATGTCGACGGCGAGTGCGACGTAGGCGGGCCGTCCCGACCCGTCGGTCTCGCCTTCGACGCGTGTGACGAGGAGGCCGTGGTCGGCGAAGTCGGCGTTGGAGGTCCAGATCTTCTGGCCGTACACCACGTATCCACCGAGGCCCGGGTCTGCGGTCGCGGTCGTGCGCATCGAAGCGAGGTCCGACCCCGAGTCGGGCTCGCTGAAGAGCTGGCACCACACCGCGTCGCCGCGCGTGATCGGGGGGATCCAGCGGCGCTGCTGCTCCTCGCCGGCCACCTCGAGCAGAGCAGGCCCGACGATCGTCAACCCGATGGCGTCGAGCGGGGGCGGCGCGCCCGCCGCGGCCAGCTCCTCGCCGATCGCGAGTGCCTCCGAGCGCGTGTAGCCGCCGCCGCCGAGCTCACGCGGCCACGTGGGCGCCGTCCACCCCTGCCGGGCAAGTGCCCGTTCCCACTCGCGCCGGTCGTAGCCCTCGCGGTGGTAGTCGTAGGGGTCGAAGACGGACGTGTCGACTCCCGACGGCAGGTGCGTGTCGAGCCATGCCCGCACCTGCGCACGCAGCTCGGGGTGGGTGCTCCCGAGGACGACGGGGAGGCGGGGGTACCGCGGCGGCACGGTTCAGGTCCCGATCGGGCCCTGCTCCACCGGGACGAGCTGTGCCGGGTTCGGTTCGGCACAGCAGAACCACGCCTCGGTCAGGCGCGGTCTTCCCGAGCACGCGTCCACGTCCACGGCGTCGGCACGCGCGGGGTCGCGCCCTGCCGCTGCCGTCACGAGGCCGTACACGGTCCGGAACGTGGCCGCGGCGCCGTCGCCACGTGCCGCTGCGTCCGCGACGACCTCGCCCACCGAGGCGCAGAGGGCGTCGACACGCGGGTCGGCGGCATGCCAGTCGTGGGTGAACCGCTCACTGTCGTAGCCGTCGAGGTGCGGTGCGAGCTCCGGGAGCTCGAGCAACAGCGACCCGGGCGGGATCAAGAGGCGCAGCGAGTACTGCACCGCCTCGACGACGTCGACCATGTCGTGGTCGACGACGAAGTCGCAGATGTCGGCGACACCGTCGAGCGTGGTCCACGGGGTGAAGGGCAGGAACGACGGGCGTGCGTCGATGCCGTGCGCACCCAGGAGCGCGACGGCACGCGCGGCGTCTGCCGCGGTGTGGCCCTTGGCGAGCAGGGCGAGGATCGCGTCGTCGAGGCACTCCACGGCGGTGGTCACGAACAGGAGACCGGCGTCCGCGAAGGGCGACCAGAGCTCGGCGTTGGCGAGGATGTGGCTGACCTTGGTGGTCACGTCGAAGGTGACCCCCGCGTGACGGCGCGTGAACGCGTCGACCACGCGGCGGGTGTGTGGCGGGCTGCAGAGGAAGTCGGGGTCGCCGAAGGTGATGTGGCGCGCACCCATTCCGACGAGCTGGTCGACGTCGGCGACGACCGTGCCGACGTCGATGCTGCGGAGACGGCCGCCGTAGACGACGGGGACCGGGCAGTGCCTGCACCGCTGCGTGCACCCGCGGGCCGCCTCGACGTAACCGGCGAGCCGGGTCTCGTCGCCGATCGCAAGGGCGGCGTAGCGCTCCAACGGAGGCAGGTACCGCCGCGCCGGGACCTGGGCGGGCGACGGGGTGAGCGCCGTGGTGACGGCCACGTGACCACGGCCCCCGACGGCGGGACGGTCCGCAGATGCGGCCCAGCGCACCAGGTCGGTGACGTACTCGCCCGCGAACGCGGCGCCGCCGCCGAGGTCCGCGAGCGCGTCGGCGCCCGCGCCGGCGTACAGGCCGAACAGGCACACGGGCACCCCGGGGCGACGCTCGCGGATCGAGCGGGCGGCGGTCAGGGCGATGCGGGTGGCCGTGTGCATCGGCACCGCGAACGCCACGGCGTCGGCGTCGTCCACCGTCGCGGGGTCGAGCGCGTCGACGGCGAGGTCCACGCACGCCACCTCGTGGCCCGCGCCCGCGAGCGCGGCGGCGGCAGATGCCGCCATGAGCGGCTGGTGTCCGAGCTCGTAGGTCGAAACGACGAGGATCCTCATTGGTCGACCACGATAGTGAGGCACGCGACCGCTTCCCCGAGGGCGGCCTCGACTTCTCCAGGCGTGGGAGCGCCGGCGAACACGAAGCCGAGGTAGCGGCCGTCGCGAGGCAACGCTTCGACCACGGTGCCGGCCGTCACCGCCAGCTCGATGCCGGTCACGCCCGGGACCGCTCTGGCGGCCTCGACACCGTCCACGCTCCGGAACGTGCCCGCACGCGGCACCGGGAGCATCACCACCCCGGCGGCACCCCCGGCGCGGGCCAACTCGCCCGGGTCGATGCCGGACGCATGCGCGAGGACGACCTCCTCGAGGCTGCGACCCGTTGCGAGGCGCACGGTCCTGCTGCAGAGCCCGCCGATCGTGCGCGCCGCGACCTCGAGGACCGCGACCTCACCGCCGGGACCGATGCGCAGCTCCGCGTGCACGGGGCCGTACCGGAGCCCGAGGGCGCTGACGGCGGCAGCCACCGCGTGTTCCACGGCGGTGAGGATCGCCGGGGGTTGCCGCGACGGCGTGACGAGCATCGTCTCGGGGAACACCGGGCCCTGCGGGGCGCCGGGCTTGTCGAACACGGCGACGACGGTCATGGTGCCGGCGTCGAGGATGGCCTCGACGGCGATCTCGGCCCCGGGCAGGAACGCCTCGACGAGCAGGGGACCAGATGGTGCGCATGCGCCGCGGATCGTGTGCACGGCCCCGCGTACGGCCGCGGCGTCGTCGGCGCGCACGACACCGCGCGAGGCAGATAGGCCGGGCGCCTTGACGACGACGGGGGTCCCGATCGCGGTGGCGGCAGCTACCGCGGACTCGGTGTCCGCGACGACGCGGTACCGCGGCTGGGGCACCTCGGCGGCAGCAAAAAGGTCACGTTGCGCGACCTTGTCCCGCGTCGCCGCGACGGCAGCAGGAGCGTTCGCCTGCAGGCCGAGGCGCTCGGCCGCGAGCGCGGCGCCGACGACACCGGCGTCGTCGACCGCGACCACGGCGTCGAGGCCCATCTCGGCGTCGACGCGGCACACCGCGTCGGCGGTGGCGCCGGCGTCTGCGAGGTCGACGCTCACGGCGCGCCCACCCATCAGGTGTGACAGGACCTGGGGCCGGTCGGTCACGACCACGACCTCGACACCTAGGTGCCGTGCGGCCCGCGTGAAGTCGCTGGCCCGGTAGGTCTCGGCAGGGATCAGAAGTGCGATTCGCGCCACGGCACGCCTGGGACGTCGTAGAGGTCTGTCGTCGCCCGGTGCTCGATGCCAGGGCGACGCTACAATTCTTCCACCGCATACCGGATAAATCGGAGCCGTCGTGACCGACCCCGTGCTCTCAATCACTTCTGCCGCCGCCGAGTTCCTCCTGGCGCTGCGTGCCGAAGAGGACGACGCCGACGCGCTCGCCCTGCGCATCGAGGTGACCGGGGCGGAGGCCGGCCAGTACACGTACGAGGTCTACTTCGAGGCCCGCTCCGAGCTCGGCGCCGACGACGTCGTGTTCGAGGCGTCCGGCCTGCCCGTCGCGATACCCGCTGGCGACGTCGACAAGGTGCGTGGCGCCACCCTCGAGAAGGGCGACGGCGGCTTCGCGCTCGCCAACCCGAACCGCCCGCCCGGCGCCGCGCCTCCCGGGATGGACGCGCCCGGCCTCGCGGACGTGCCCACCGGGGACATGGACAGCGAGCTCGCCGCCCTCGTGGACCAGTTCCTCGACGCCCAGATCAACCCGGCGATCGCGTCACACGGCGGCGCGGCACGGCTCGTCGGCTTCGAGGCCGGTGTCGTCTACCTCCAGCTCGCGGGCGGGTGCCAGGGCTGCGGGATGGCGGCTGTCACCCTCGAGCAGGGGATCAAACAGGCCCTCCTCGGCGAGATGCCCGAGCTCGTCGACGTCGTCGACGTCACCGACCACGCCTCGGGAGCGAACCCCTACTACGCCGGCGCCAAGAAGTAGGCACCTGCGCGGTCAGTTCACGGGCTGGTCGATGCCCGCGACGATCTCCTGGATCTCGACCTTGGTGGCCGCGATGCGCTCGCGGCACGTGCGGATGAGCTCGCTCGCGCGCCGCACGTCCTCGGCGAGATGGTCGACGTCGAGACGGTCCCCCTCGAGGCGCGCGAGTATCTGCTCGAGCTCGCTCATCGCCGCCGCGAAGCCCGGGGTCTCGTGGTCCTGTGTCACTGGGTCCTCCTACCCGTCCCCCGGCGCCTGGTCCGCCGGGCTCGTGTCGACCTCCACGACAGCGCTCGTCGCCTCGCCACGGGCGAAGCGGGTGCGCAGCACCGCGCCGGGCGCGAGTGCCGCCGCATCCCGCACCGTCCGGCCGTCGGCGTCGAGTGTGAGCGAGAAGCCGCGCTCGAGCACGCGTGCGGGGTCGTAGGCACGTGCCGCCATCTCGGCGGAGTCGAGGCTCGCGGCGACCTCGTCGAGGCGGTGCGGCAGCGAGCCCGACGCGACCCGGGCGACGGCGGCGTCGACACGTCCGCGGGCGAGGCGCAGGGACGCCGCCGTGGCAGCCTGCAGCCGCCCGGCACCGTCACGAACACGTTGCTCGGCAACTTCCAGGTCCCTCGCGCAGTCGCGCGCCGTACGCCGGCCGGCGTCGGCGAGGGCTGCCTCGGCTGCGCCGACCCGGGTGGTCGCGACCGCGGTGATGCCCACCCAGAGGCCGTCGAGCGTGCGTACGTACGCGGCCACTTGCTCGACGAGGGCGGCCGCGCACGACGTCGGTGTCTTGAACGCCGAGTGCGCCGTCCGGTCGGCGACGCTGGTGTCGATCTCGTGGCCGATCCCGGTGAACACCGGTACCGGCATGGCTGCGATCGAACGTGCGATGCGCTCGTCGTCGAACCAGCTCAGGTCGGTGCGCGACCCGCCACCACGCACGATCGCGACGACGTCGACGCCGACGCGCACGAGCGCGCGCATCGCCGCGATCGTGGTCTGGATCGTCGCGGGCCCTTGCACACGGCTGTCGGCGACCACCAGCCGGAATCCGTACCCACTCCGCACGATCTCCTGGCGGAAGTCGTTGTCCGCGGCGCTGCCGACGGCGGTGACCACACCCACGTGAAGCGGTGCCGCCGGGACCGGGTGGGTCCCGTTGGCGCCCAAGAGACCCTCTGCGGAGAGCCGGCGCAGGACCTGGTCGCGGTCGGCAGTCATGCGCCCGAGGGTGTAGGCGGGATCGACTCCGGTGACGACGAACTGGACGCGTCCCGTCGGCGGGTAGAAGTCCACGGTCCCGCGCACGCAGAGCTCCATCCCGTCCTCGAGGGCCACGCCCGCGCGTACGAGCTGGGACTCGATGCGGCGCCAGCGCATCGCGAAGACGACGGTGTCGATGCGCGCCCGCGGCTGGGCGCTCGCGTCGGGCCGCTCGACGAGCTCGAAGTACAGGTGCTTGGACCTGCGTCGCCTGAACGACGCCACCTCGCCCCGCACCCAGAGCTCGGCGGGGAACGCGTCGGCGAGGCGGCGCTCGATGGAGGCGTTGAGCTCGCCAACGCCGATCGCTGCGGCGGGACCCGACGCCGTCGTGCCAGGGGCCTGTGCCGGGGCCGGGGCCGCACGCGGTCGCGGCTGGGCGGGCGGCTTGCGACGGCCGACGCCGTCGCCGAAGAGTGTCGGTTCGGCTCCCATTGCGAGCAGCCTACGTCGCGGCAGTGACACTCCCCCGGGCACCGGCGGCACCGTGTGGGTCGGGGCAGAGCAGGCCCGCCAGCGCCAGCAGGGCCGCGTCGCCGAGGTCGCGCACCGCGGGCCCGTCGTAGCGGGCGGCGACCTGGGCGTCACCGAGCGCGAGCGCGGCGTCCGCCATGTCCCGGCGCACGAGCTCCTCGACCACGTGATCGGACCAGAGCCACATTCGCCAACCCCCAACCGCTCGTCCGTCCGCCGTCGACACCGTAAGCGACGCGCCCGGTGGAGCGACAGAGGATCTTCCTGTGCATTGCCTGGGGACGGCCGTAGCATTGCCCGGATGCGCCGCTTGGTCTCGGGCTTGTGCCTGTCGCTGATGTTCCTCGCCGTCTCGTTCGCGCAGACAGCGTGGTGGCTGTCGCATACGGTCTTCGACACAGGGGCCTTCCGCGACGCGGTGCGCACGGTCGCCTCGCAACCCGCTGTGCGGGCGGCACTCGGCGAGGACGTCGCCGGTGTCGTCACCGGCGGCCACGCTTTGTCCGCCAAGCAGAATGCCGAGGTGCGCAGCGCCGTGGACGCGTCCGTGGGTGGGCAGCAGTTCGCCGACGAGCTCGCCGACACGCTCGCCGGCGCGCACGCCGCGCTGCTGGCAGGACGGAACCCCGCCACTGCACTCGACCTCGGCGGTGTCCAGGCCGACGTGCGCAGGAGTCTCGCGGCCACCGACCCCAAGATGGCCGCGGCGGTGCCCGCGACCGAGGTGAAGCGTCCGATCGACCCCGGCCACATGCCCTGGGTTCCCCGGACGGTGGACGCGGTCGGCACCGCGGTTCCCGTGCTCGTCGCGGCATCGCTGGCCCTGCTCGCGCTCGCGGTTCTCGTTGCCCGCGACCGGCCGCGCACGCTGCGCCGTGCCGGCTACGTCCTTCTCGCGAGCACCCTGTTCACACTCGTGACCCGGTTCGTGATCCCGGTCCTGCTCTTACCGGTGCTTCCCGCCGGTGCCGTGCGCACCCTCGGTGGCGCGATCGTGTCGTTCCTCTTCGGGGCGCTCGTGCCGGCGCTCGTCGTCACCGCGCTGGTGGCCGTGACTCTCGTCTCGGCCGGGTTCGCGTGGAGCCGTGCCCGCGCTCACCCACGTGCACGGGTGCAGGGCCCGCCGCCGTCACCGGCGCCGGCACCGTCACCGGCGCCGGCACCGAGGGTGCATCCGGTCACGGGTCCACCGGTCGCCAACGCTGCCGTGGTCTCGCCGGCCCCACCGATGCCCGCGGTCGTGGCAGCCGTCCGCCGCGGGTCTGTCCCCACGACCGCCCCGCAGCCGCCTGCGACGCTGGCCGTGGCCGACACCGCCGTGGCCGACACCGCCGTGGCCGACACCGCCGTGGCCGACACCGCCGAGGACCCGGGCGGGTGGGGGCCCCTGCGCTACTGACGGCGCGCGGCGAGCGCTCAGGGGTGCACGAAGGGTGGGTCGACAACCTCGACGGGAAGCGCCTTGCCGCGGACTTCCACCGCCGAGGGCGTCGTGCCGCTCTCCACCAGGGCGAGCCCGATCCCGCGGCCCAGCCCCGGCGAGAAGTTGCCGCTCGTCACCTCGCCGACATCTCCTGCCTCCGCGTCGCGCACGCGGCAGTGCGCCCGCAGAGGACGGCGGTCGGCGCCGACGAGTCCCACGAGCCGCCGCGGTGGTCCCTCGCGTTCCTGCGACGCCAACGCGTCACGGCCGGGGAAGTCGCCCTTGGCGGTCTTGACGACCCACCCGAGGCCGGCCTCGATCGGCGAGATCGTCGGCGAGATGTCCTGACCGTGCAGCGGGTAGCCCATCTCGAGACGCAGCGTGTCGCGGCACCCGAGCCCGGCCGGTTGGCCGCCCGCCGCCGCCAGTGCAGGCATCATCGCGTCCCACGCCCACACGATCGTGTCGTGTGGTGCCACGATCTCGACACCGGGCGAGCCCGTGTACCCGGTGCCCGACAGCACGCCGGTGTGGCCGTCGACGTCGAAGCGCTCGACCTGGAAACGGCCGACCGACGTGTCGCCGAGCGCGGCGGCGAGCACCTCGGCGTGACGAGGACCCTGAACGGCGAGGATCCCCCATCCGTCGGACACGTCCTGCACCGTCACGTTCTCGCCCGCGAACGCGGCCGCGCGTGTGCTCAGGTCCGCGACGACGAGTCCCACGTTGGTGGCGTTGGGCACGACCATCCACGCGTCTGACTCGAGGTGGCTCACGATGAGGTCGTCGACGACCCCGCCGTCGTCGTTGCACAGCATCGTGTACTGCGCCCGTCCGGTGGGCACGCTGTCGACGTCGTTGGTCAGCGTCCCCTGCAGGAAGGACGCCGCCGCGGGGCCCTCGACGAGGACGGTTCCCATGTGGCCGACGTCGAAGACGCCGCATGCCTCGCGCACGGCGGCGTGCTCGGCGAGGATGCCCTGGTACTGCAGCGGCATGGCCCACCCGGCGAAGTCCACCATGCGGGCTCCGCGGTCGCGGTGGCGCGAAGCGAGCGGGGTCTCCCTGAGGGCCGACACGTGCGGCCGCCCTCAGCCCGGCCCGGTTGCGGTGCCCGTGGCGGTACCCGACCCCGATCCGGTCCCGTTGCCTGCGGCGGTGGTCGACGTGGCGGCGGAACCTGCGCACTGGGCGGCGAGGAACTGGCCGACGTTGGTGCCCGCCGTCGTGAGTGCGGGGCCGGCGGTCGCGAGGCCCTCGGGGCTCGCGTCGGCCATGGCCTGCAAGCCGTTCACGAGCGCGTCGACGTCGGCTTTGATCTCCGCGGGGGCGACGGCCTGGAACTCCTGCATCGGCGCGAGCAGCTTGTGGCCGACGTCCTGGATCTGCTGCATCGCCGCCTGAGGATTGGTCGGGTCGAGACGGGGTGGCTGCTGGGCCTCCTTGAAGGCGTCGGCGTACTTGCCCTGGATCTCACCCCACTTGACGCAGTACTCGGGCAGGCCGGAGGCGTCGGTCGCGCCCGACGCGCCGGTTCCGGCGCTCCCGCTCGTCTCGGGACCTTCGGCGGCGGGCGTCGCCGAGGTCTCGGCCGCGTGGTCTTCCTTGGTGCTGCTGCACGCGCCGAGCCCGACGACGGTGAACGCGAGCGCGACTACGGCGAGGAGTTTTCTCATGGGCGCCAATCTACCTGCGGCAGATCAGGTGCCGATGCCGGGCTCGATGCCGAAGCGCTGTGCGAGCGCCTTCATGTCGCGCTGGTACAGGATCTTGCAGGACACGTCCGGGTAACGCTCGCGCAGGCGGCGCAGTTTGCGGTTCTTGCGGCGCACGAGGCGCTGGTCCATCGTCGTGACCTCGATGTAGAGATCGTGGTCGGGCAGGTAGAAGTCCGGCGCGAACGCCTCGGTGGTCCGGCCCGTGGCGTCGGTGGCGAGCACGAAGGTCGTCGGCTCGTACTCCCAGCGCACCTTGTAGAAGTCGAGGATCTCGGCGAACTGCTGCTCGGCGGGGTGCTGGAAGCGCTCGGCAGCGGACGGCAGCGACGGCCGGGGCTCGTCGCCGGTCACCATCAGCCCGGGACGGCCTGCCTGCCGTTTCCGGTGACATCTGCCGGGACCGCGCCGTCCGGCGGTTCCTCGGTGGGGTGGAGCTCGGCGAGGGAACCGTCGAGCTCTTCGAACACGCGACCGAGAGCGAAGCCGAACACGACCTGGCCCGAGTCGAGCAGGTCGATCACCTCGTCGTTGGAGCGGCACGCGTACACGTTGGTGCCGTCGGAGAAGATCCGCAGCTCGGTGGCGTGCTCGTTGAGGTGCTCGCGAATGTAGCGGAAGGCGCGCTCGATGCGCTGCAGCGACAGGCCGGCGTCGCGCAACCGTTTGACGACCTTGAGCTCGAGCAGATCCTGGTAGGAGTAGCGGCGCTGGGAGCCCGAACCGCGAGCCGGGGTGACCGACGGAGTGATCAGGCCCTTGCGTGCCCAGTGGTCGAGTTGGCGGTAGCTGATACCGACCACCTTGGCCGTCTCGGGACCCCCGAAGCTTCCCTTGATCCCCTGTGCCCCTCGAGCGTCCGCCACTTCTCTCCGCCCTTCCCCTCGCGAACCACCCTGGGCGAATTGCACAGGTGGAATTCGCTGCGCCGAGCACAATGTAGGTGCGCGCCGATCCAGCGTCAACCGCATGTTAGATGCGTCTGGTGCAGCCCCCGAACACGGGCGTCACGACTCGAAGTCCTCCCTGAGTCGGTCACGACTCGAAGTCCTCCCTGAGTCGGTCACGACTCGAAGTCCTCGGGGCTGATGTCCTCGAGGAACTCGCGGAACTCCTCGACGACCGCTTCGGCATCCTCCTTGCCGTCCTCGTCGCCGGCGCCTTCGAGCTCGTCCTCGTCGATGAGGATCGACGCCTCGTCGAGGACGGCTTCGGCAGCGAACAAAGGCGCCCCGATGCGCACCGCGAGGGCGATCGCGTCGCTCGGTCGAGCCGAGATCGTGACCTGACGCCCGGAGCTCTCGAGCACCAGGTCGGCGTAGAAGGTTCCCTCACGCAGCTCGCAGATCACGACGCGGGTCACCGTCGTGGTGAGGCCCTCGAGGATGTCGCGCATGAGGTCGTGGGTGAGCGGTCGTGGTGTGACCGTGCCCTGGAGCGCGAAGGCGATCGCCTGTGCCTCCACGCCGCCGATCCAGATCGGCAGGAACCGCTCGCCGTCGGATTCGCGCAGGAGCACGATCGGCTGGTTGGTGGGCAGTTCGACCCGTACGCCGACCAGGGTCATCTCGATCACGGTCGAACCTCCAGGGTCCCTCGGCCGGCGCGTCCGCAGGGTATCACAGGGCGATCAGGGCGACTTCGGGCCGCCCGTGCAGAGGATCTCCGCGTAGATCGAGGGGTCCGCTGCCAGCGCGTCGAGGTCGTCGGCGACGTAGATCGCGTCCACGTGGCGGTACTGCTCGAGGTAGTCGAGGCCGTAGCCGATCACGAAGACGTCGGGGATCTCGAAGCCGACGTGGTCGATGGGCAGGTCCACGATCCGGCGCACGTCCTTGTCCAACAAGGTGCAGACCCGCAGCGACGCCGGGGTGCGTGCGCGCAGGACCCGCAGGAGGTAGTTGAGTGTCAACCCCGTGTCGATGATGTCCTCGACGACGAGCACGTGACGCCCGGCGATGTCGGTCGAGAGGTCCTGTTCGATGCGGACGGTCCCGGAGTTGGCGTGGGGGGATCCGTAGGAGGAGATCGACATGAACTCGACCTCGCAGTCGAGAGCGGCGGCGCGTACGAGGTCGGCGAGGAAGAGTGTGGCGCCCTTGAGGACGCTGACGAGCACGGGGCGCTCGTCGTCGCCGTAGGCGGCACGCAGCTCGCTTGCGAGCTCGCGCACACGGGCGTGGAGGCGTTCGGAGGGGACGAGGAGCCGCAGTCCCTCGACCTCGGTCTCAACCGGGACGGCGCGCATCGACCTCGCTTATCACCTGGTCCCCGAGGACCGCTTGGAGGCGGCCCTCCCGGAAACGCAGCGTCACCGACTGCGCCGATGCCGTGGGGACGGTGGCGATCAGGTCCGTGACTGCTTCGCGTTCGATCCCGTCCGCGTCGGTCATGGCCTCGCCCGCGCCGAGGGCCTTGACCGACGTGTAGTTGGCGAAGGCCCAGTCGAGCAGGGCCGAGTCGTCGCCCGTGGGGTTCTGCGACGACATCGAGGCCACGATGAAGGTCCTGCCGTCGCGGGTGGCGGCGCCCACGAGGCAGTTGCCGGCGCCGTTGGTCATGCCGGTCTTGACGCCGATGGCGCCGGGGTAGGTGCGCAGCAGCTTGTTGTGGCTCGTCGCGACGCGGGGGCCGGGATGGCCCGGCCACGGCACCGCGTACTCGGGAGTGCGCACCCACTGGGCGAACGTCGGGTCCGACAGGCCCGCGCGTGCGAGGATCGCGAGGTCGTACGCGCTCGTGACGTGGCCGGGTTGGTCGAGGCCGTGGGAGTTGGCGACGGAGGTGTTGCGGGCGCCGAGACGCCGTGCGACCCAGTTGGCCACCGCGCTGTAGCCCTCCATGGTCCCGCCGACCTCGAGGCCCAGTGCTGCCGCGGCGTCGTTGGCCGAACCGACGAGCATCGCGCCGAGCAGGGTCGCGACGTCCATCTGCTCGCCGGGAGCGAGGTTGATCTCGCGCTCGCCCACGTCGGTGGCCTGCTGGGTGGCGGTCACGACCTCGCTCGGGTCGGTGAAGCGCAGCACCGTCAACGCCGTGAGGATCTTGACCGTCGAAGCCATCGGGGCGGGCTCGTCTGCGTTGAGGCCCCAGAGGACCCCGCCGGTGGCGGCGTCGATCACAACCGCTCGCTTTGCCGTCACCGCCGGAGGCGCCGCCGGCGCAGGCGGGATCGCGATCCCCGAGGGCAGCGTCGCGGGCTCGGGCCTGTCGGCGTAGGCGTGCCCGTTCGCGCGTGCCGGCGCGCTCTGCCGGGGCGCGATCGATTCGGGTGTCGGCAACGGCGGATAGGCGTCCTCCTCGTAGGACCCCATCGACTCGGTGATACCGAAGCCGTCGCGCGCGGGCACGCCAACGACCACGACCACTACGAACAGCGCGAATGCCACGCCGACGGCACAGAGAGCGCCCACCAGCAGGCCACGGCGTCGCCCGGCCGTCCGCGGCGGCTTCGGCGCGAGGTGACGTGGCTCACGGACGGGTGCCTCCGCTGCGTCGAAGGTGTGCGGAGCCGGGGTCGCGTGACGGGTTCGGAGCCGTGTGGCCTCGCGGGAAGCAGATGCAGCCATCGGGGGGGTGCGGGTCGGGGGCCTCGGTGAAGTCACGGATTCTCGCGTGCCCGCAGGCTCTGGGCCAACAGGGCCTGGTGCAGCTTGCGGGCGAGCACGGTCAGTTCCCCGAGCGTGGCGACCTCGCGCCTGCGCGCCTCGGGGCTGTGCTGGACGTGGAGCGGAGCGAGGATCTGGTCGAACAGTGCGGTCTCGCGTTCGACGCCTTGGTTGAACATGCGCAGGTGGCGCGCCTCGACGCCGTACTTGACGAAGCTGCGCGCGATCTTCGCGATGACGAGCGCGCACTCGTCGTAGACGGGCTCGTCGCGGCCGGCCTCGTGACCGGGGATGGGGTTGATCACGCCGAAGCGTTCGAGCTGGACGATCTCGGACTCGGGCAGGCCCGAGGCACCCGCCAGCTCGCGGCGGTCGAGCGCGATCCCGCTCGGCGCCAGGTCGATGTCGGCGGGAGAATCGTCGCCGCCGTCGGGTTCGAGGCCGACGCCGTCGGACTCGACGTCGATGTCGAGGTCGCCGCGCTCCCACGCCTCGAGCCTGGTCTTGATCACCTTGAGCGGCAGGAAGCGGTCGCGTTGTTCACGCAGGATGAACCGGAGCCGGTCGATGTCGCGCTGGCCGAACTTGCGGTAGCCCGACGGGGTGCGCTCGGGGTCGAGGAGCCCTTGGGTCTCGAGGAAGCGGATCTTGGAGATCGAGATGTCGGGGAAGTCGGCCTTGAGCACGTTCAGCACTTCGCCGATCGTGTGGTAGTTGCGGCCCGGGTTCGGCGCTGTCGACAACACTCAGCCCCGCAGGAAGACGATGACGTACTTGCCGATGCGGATCTCGTCTCCGTGTTGGAGGGCGCACTGTTCCACGCGGTCTCCGTTCACGTAGGTGCCGTTGAGGCTCCCGTTGTCCTTCAGCGTGAAGCCCGACCCCTCGTGGCGCACCTCGGCGTGGCGGCGGCTCACGGTGACGTCGTCGAGGAAGAAGTCGCTGTCGGGATGGCGCCCGATCGTGGCCCTGTCGGTCACGACGTACTTGGACCCGGCGTTGGGGCCACGGCTGACCACCAGCATCGCGGACTCGCCGGCGGTGTCGAGGGCGGCACCGGCCGCTTCGGCGTCGACGGCGTGTGGCACCGTGTCGAGGTCGGTGTCCATCGTCTGCAGGACGGTGGTCGCCTCGTCGTCGACGTGGGCGAGGTGGGCGCCACAGACCGAGCAGTAGTTGGCATCCTCGGGGTTGTCGGCGCCGCAGGTTTGGCAGACCATCCGGAGAGCTTATTAGGACTGGGCGTCGAGATAGGCGCGGTAGCCCGCCGCATCCAGGAGCGCGCCCGCCTCGCTCGGATCGCCGGGCGCGATCACGACCATCCAACCGTCGCCGTAAGGGTCGGTGTTGACGAGCTCGGGGGTGTCCTCGAGCAGCGAGTTGACCTCCGCCACGGTGCCCGTCACCGGCGACCACAGGTCCGAGACGGACTTGGTCGACTCGACCTCGCCGAACGTGGCGCCTGCTCGCAGGGTGTCACCGGCCTCGGGGAGCTGGACGTACACGACGTCGCCGAGCGCGTCCTGGGCGTAGTCGGTGATGCCGACCCTCACCTTCGAGTCGACCTCGATGCGGCACCACTCGTGTTCCTTGGTGTAGCGGAGATCCTCGGGCAGGTCCACGTCGGTTCAGTCCCTGGTGATCGGGCGGAGGGGATGTGTGTCGCGAGAAGCTAGTCCTCGGCGGCAATCGCGCGTACCCGGCTGCGCCACTCCTCGAGGAGACGGCGCGCCTGTGCGTCGTCGGCGCCCTCGACCCACAGGTGGCACAGGGGCTCCTCGGGGTCGGGCAGCACGAGGGCCCAGCCGCTGCGGTCGGCGGTGTGGACCTTGACACCGTCGATCAGGGTCGTGAGATCGGGGTCGTTGTCCTCGACGAGGGTGCGCATGACCGTCCCCTTGCGCTCCCAGGGGGTCGGAACCGCGTCGCGCAGCATGTGGACACGGGGGAGGTCGTCGACGGCGGCCGACACCGTCTCGGGCTGGGCCGCGAGCAGCTCCAGCGTCAGCACGAGCTGCGATGCCGCTGCCGGTGCCGGCAGGACGCGGGGCACGATGACGCCGTCCGCGCCGATGCCGATCGTCACGTCGGCGCTGCAGGCGGCGTCCATGATGCCCCCCGCCGACGTCTGCGCCCACACGACCTCGCCGCCTGCGGCCTTGGCGATCCGCTCGGCGTGCTCGGTCTGGGACACCGGCAGCACGATCCGGCTCCCCGGCCGGGTGCGGCAGACCTGGCGCACGTAGAACAGCGTCGCGGTGGTCCAGTCGAGCAGGCGGCCGCGGTCGTCCACGAGGTCGGCGCGCTCGGCGTCGGGGTCGAAGCGGAGCCCGAAGTCGCTGCCGGACATGCGGACGAGCTCGCCGAGGCGGTCCTGGCTCTGGGGCACGCGGGGCCGCATGGACGGGTCGGCGGTGTAGGGGTTGATCGCGAGGACGTCGCAGCGCAGGCGTTCGAGGACCGAGGGCAACGTCACCGACGACGTGCCGAAGGAGTAGTCGAGGACGACCTTGGCGCCGCGCCTCGCGATGGCGTCGAGGTCGACACCGCTCACGAGCGCGTTGGCGTAGAAGTCCCACGTGCGCGGCGGGTAGTAGATGTCGCCGATCTCCTCGGCGAGCGCCCGGCGGAAGTCCTCGCGGGCGAAGTTGCGTTCGATCTTGCGCTGGTCCGCTTCGGGGAGGTTCTTGCCGTCGGAGGTGAAGAAGCGGATCTCGATCTGCTGGGGATCCGCGCTCGAGGAACGGATCGTGACCCCGCCTGCGTTCTGGGCCGCGCTGAAGCGCGTGATCGGCACCGGTGCGATCTCGAGGTCGTCCACCGAGACCCCGGTCGCGTTGAGCCCTGCGGTGAAAGCCCGCTTGAGTGCGCGGGCGGCGCGGCTCGAGTCGCGCGACATCGTCACGATCGCCCCGCGGGTCTGCGCCGATCCGTACGCCATCCCGAGTCGCACCGCGAGCTGCGGCGTGATGTCGATGTTCGCGAGACCGGTGACCCCACGGCGACCGAAGAGGTTGCGCGCGGCGCGCGACTCCCACACGACCGACGTGTTGACGACGGCGCCTGCCTCGACGCTCTTGTACGGGTAGACCTTGACCGCAGTGCTCAGCGTGGCCCGCGCGCCGATCGTGACGCCGTCGCCGAGCACGACGTCGGGATCGGTGCGCACCCCTTCGCGCAGGTCGGCGCCCTTGCCGACGATCGTGCCCGTGAGCGAGGTGGCGCGGTCGCAGAAGGCGTTCGCGAACACGATCGTGCGCTGCAGCGACGCGTCGGCGCGCACGACGACGTTGTCGCCGAGGACGGTGTGGTCGCGCAGGTGTGCCCCGGCGGCGACGTTGCAGTGGGCGCCGACGAGCGCGGGGCCGTCGACGACGGCGTCGGGGTGGATCTCGCAGTCGGGCCCGATCCAGACCCGTGGCGCGATCTCGAAGCCGGGCACGTCGACGTCGACGCGCCCGTCGAGCACGTCACGGTGGGCCTTCGCGAACGCCTCGAGGTTGCCGACGTCCTCCCAGTAGCCGTCGGCGACGAAGCCTTGGATCGGGATGCCCTTCTCGAGCAGCGCCGGGAACACGTCCTGGCTGAAGTCGCTGGCGCCACCGGTCGGGATGAAGTCGAAGATCTCGGGTTCGAGCACGTAGATGCCCGTGTTGACGGTGTCGCTGAAGACCTGCCCCCACGTCGGCTTCTCGAGGAAGCGCTCGATGGTGCCGTCCTCACGTGTGATCACGATGCCGAACTCGAGCGGGTTCTCGGCGCGGTAGAGCACGATCGTCGCCATCGAGTCCGACTCGCGGTGTGCGGCCATGACGGCGCCGAGGTCGATGTCGGTGAGGGCGTCGCCGGAGATCACGAGGAAGGTGTCGTCGAGGATGCCGCGGGCGTTGCCGACCGAGCCGGCAGTGCCGAGGGGGACGTCCTCTTCGGCGTAGCGCATCGGGATGCCGAACTCGCTGCCGTCGTCGAAGTAGTTGCGGATCACGTCGGCGAGGTACGCAACGGTCGTGACGACGTCGGTGCAGCCGTGGCGGCGGCAGAGCGCGACGACGTGCTCCATCATCGGCCGGTTGGCGACCGGCAGCATCGGCTTGGGGGTGTTCGAGGTCAGCGGCCGCAGCCTGCTGCCCTCGCCTCCCGCCATGATCACGGCCTTCATAGGGGCCGAAGGATACGGGTCACTCGTGGGGTCGCGTGGACGTCGCCGCCAGCGCACGCCGTCCTGCGACCCAGTAGTGCCAGTTGGCGACGAAGCCGCACACGACGCCCGAGCAGCCGAGTGCGAGCGACGCCCACCAGAACAGGTCGCCGACGACATTGGCGGCGAACGCCTTCGCGAGGATGAAGCCCGGCAGCGACGTGAACACCAACGCCGCCGCCCACTTGCCGATGTAGACGACCTCGAGCTGGACGCCGCGGCCCTTGAGGTACATGGTCCACACCGACACGAGCACCTCGCGCAGCACGATCAAGCCGATGAGCCACAGCGGCATGATCCCCATGATCACCACCGCGATCGCGGCCGCGAGGATCAGGAGCCGGTCCGCCACCGGGTCGAGCATGGTGCCCAGGCGGGTGACCTGGTCCCAGCGGCGGGCGAGGCGGCCGTCGACGAAGTCGGTGGCCGACACGAGCACGAACACCACCGCGGCGAGGAGCCAGCGCTCCTTGACGAGGAGCACGAAGAACACCGGCGTCAGGCCGATGCGCACGAAGGTGACCACGTTCGGCACCGTGAGGACACGGTCGTGGACCACGTAGCCGGCATCGTTGGTCTCGAGCTCGGGCGCGTCGGCCACCGCCACTCCGCAGCTTGGGGTGCGGGCAGCGTACCGTGCCAGACTCGCGGCGATGGAAAGCCCCACCGTGCGCCTGCTGCACCTCCTCGACCTCGAGGACATCGAGCTCGACGTGTTCAGGGGCTACTCCCCCAAGGAGATGGGCACCCGCATCTTCGGGGGCCAGGTCCTCGCGCAGGCCCTCGTCGCGGCGGGGCGCACCGTCGACGTGCCCGCGCTGGTGCACTCGATGCACGCCTACTTCCTGCGCCCCGGCGACCCCGAGATCCCGATCCTGTTCGAGGTCGACCGCAGCCGCGACGGGCGCACGTTCACGTCGCGGCGGGTGGTCGCGATCCAACACGGCAAGCAGATCTTCCACATGTCGGTGTCGTTCCAGGTCGAGGAGGCCGGCCTCGAGCACCAGAGCGAGATGCCCGACGTGCCCGCGCCCGAGGAGCTCCCGTCCTGGCTGGAGGTCTTCGAGCCGTACAAGGACCAGATCTCGTGGTACGAGCAGCAGAGCGCTCTCGACTTCCGCTACGTCGAGCCCGTCCTCCTGGAGGCGGAGAACCCGCCGCAGCCGCCGCAGTGGCGTGTGTGGTTCCGCCTCGGCGGCACCGTCCCCGACGACCACATCCTGCACTGCGCGCTGGCCGCGTACGCGTCGGACATGATCCTGTTGGACACGACCGTGAGGGCCCACGGCATCGGCTGGTTCGGCCAGTCCCTCGTGAGCGCGACACTCGACCACGCCATGTGGTTCCACCGCCGGTTCCGCATCGACGACTGGGTCCTGTTCGACCTCGCGTCCCCGTCGACGTCGGGTGCCCGCGGCCTCGCCGCCGGCACGATGTTTAGCCGTGACGGAGTCCTCGCCGCGTCGATGGCCCAAGAAGGCCTGATCCGCCCGATCACGGCCCGCACCTGACCTCGCCCCGGAGCGGGACCCGCGACCTGGTCGCGCCCTCCCGACGGATTCCCGACCTGGGCGCGCCCACCCCACCCGGCTGGGCCTGGCGCGCCCAGAACGGGTTTGGGGGCGGGGTCAGCGCGGGTAGGTCGTGATCTCGGTGGCCTTGGCCGTCGCCCACACGGAAGTGCCGGGCTCGAGGCGGAGGTCGGCGACGGCCTGAGGGGTCACCTCGGCGGTGAGGGCGAGCGGCCCGTCGAGGTGGACACGAACCCTGGCGCCGAGCATGTCGACCGCCGTGACCGTGCACTCCCAGCGGTTGCGCGGGCTGCCCGAAGGCCGGTCGAGCTGCAGCGACACGGCGTTGGGTGCGATCGCGACGAAGACCGGTCCCGACGCCTCGTCGGCGAGGTGGATCTCGGTGCCCGCGTCGGCCCTTGCCGCGGCGCCGACCCCGGCGTCGACGGCGACCGCGGTGGTCCCGCCCACCTCGGCGGCGTACAGGTTCGTGCCGACGAGCTCGGCGACGTAGCGCGACCGCGGCTGCTCGGTCACCTCGGCGATCGGGCCCGCCTGGGTCACGCGACCCGCCTCGATCACGACGACGCGTGAGGCGAGCACGAGCGCGTCGATCGGGTCGTGGGTCACGAGCACCGTGGCGCCGAGGTAGCTGCCGAGGTGCCTGCCGAGCTCGCGGCGTGTGGCCGAGCGCGTGCCGGCGTCGAGCGCACCGAGCGGCTCGTCGAGGAGCAGGAGCGCCGGCTCCGGAGCCAGTGCGCGGGCAAGGGCGACGAGCTGGGCTTGGCCGCCGGAGAGCTCGCTCGGCTTGGCGGTGCTGCGGTCGGGAAGGCCGAGGCGGTCGAGCCACTCCTGGGCTCGGCGCCGGCTCTCCCTACGGGAGGTGCCGCGGGCGCGCAACCCGAACGCGATGTTGTCGAGCGCGTCCATGTGGGGGAACAGGAGGCCGTCCTGGGGCACCATGCCGATGTCGCGGTCCTCGGCAGGCTCGTGGATCCCGGTCGCCACGTCGTCGAGAACACGGTCGCCGAGCACGATGCGGCCCGAGTCGACGCGGAGCAGCCCCGAGAGGCACTGGAGCAGGGTCGTCTTGCCGGCGCCGTTCGGCCCGAGCACGGCGACGACCTCGCCTGCCGGAGCGTCCACGGTCGCGTCCAGCTCCAAGTTGCCCCGGCTCAGACGGACCTCGGCGTGGAGGCTCACGCGCGCACCAGCCAGCGGTCTCTCAGTGCCACGAGGACCGCCAGCGACACGGCGAGGAGCACGAGGCTGAGGGCGATGGCGGCGTCCTGGTCCGATTCGAGCGAGAGGTACACGGCGAGTGGGAGGGTCCGCGTCTTGCCGGCGATGTTGCCCGCGAAGGTGATGGTGGCGCCGAACTCGCCCAGCGCGCGTGCCCACGCGAGCACGAGGCCGGCGGCCAGGGCGGGGCCGACCATCGGCAGCGTCACACGGCGGAACGTGAGCACGCGTCCCGCTCCGAGGCTCGCCGAGAGGTCCTCGTAGCGGCGGTCCATGCCGGCCAGCGCCGCCTCGACGGTGATGACGAAGAACGGCATCGCGACGAATGTCTCCGCCATGACCACGCCCGCGGCGGAGAACGTGAACTGGATCCCGAAGACGTCGTGGAGCCAACCGCCGACGGGGCTGCCGAGGCTGAACGCCGAGAGCAACGCCACACCGCCGACCACGGGCGGAACGACCATGGGCAGCAGCACCAGCCCGCGCAGGAGCGCCCTCCCCGGGAAGTCCGTGCGGGCGAGCACCCATGCGAGCGGCGTGCCCAGCACGGCCGCGAGCGCGGCGGCAGCGACCGAGCAGACGAGCGACAGGTACAGCGCCTCGAGCGCCGCGGGCGTGGTCAGGTCCGACACCAGCGTCGACCAGTCCGCCTTCTGGAGCAGGCCGGCGAGGGGCAGCGCGAAGAACGTCGCAGCCACCACCGCCGCAGCGATGACGAACGCGGGCGGCCGTCGCCTCCGGGTGCTCAAGGTGGGTGGCTCAAGGCGGGGGAAGGAAGCCGTACTCGGCCAGGATCGCCTGGGCCCGGGAACCCGACAGGTATTCGACGAAGTCCCTCGCCGCGTCGAGGTGCAGCGAACCCCGGATCGCGGCCGCGGGGTACGTAGCGAGCACGTTGTAGGCATCCGGGATCGCGACCGTGTCGACCCTGTCCGCCACTGCCTTCGCGTCGGTCTCGTACACGATCCCTGCCACGGCGTCACCTTCGCTGACCGCGGTCAGCGTCGCCCTCACGTTCTGGCCCCGCGTGACATCGGATTCGGGGATGGTGACGTTGGCCTTCTGCAGCGCCTGCGCCGCGTACTTGCCGCAGGGGACGTCGGGGCCGCAGAGCGCTATCGTCCCGGCGGTCGCGAGCGACTCGAGCCCGGTGACACCGGCGGGGTTCCCGTGTTTGGTCACGATCACGAGCTCGTTCTGCGCGAACACGACGGGATCGCCCGCCACCAGGCCGGCGTCGGCCAGCTTCGTCATGTTGGCGCTGTCGGCGGACGCGAAGGTGTCCACGGGAGCGCCACCGGCGATCTGGTTCGCGAGTGTCGACGACGAGTCGTACGTGAACTCCACGTCGGTGCCGGTCCGGGCGGTGAACTCCGGTCCGATTCGGTTGAACGCATCGGTGAGCGATGCCGCCGCCGCGACCGTGATCGTGGCCTTGGCCGCTCCGGTGGCGGACGTGGACGACGACGTCGAGCTGCCGCAGCCCGCAGCCCCGAGGGCGAGGAGGATGACCGGGATCAGCGCGGAAGCACGTGTGCGGTGCCTCATGACGGCACCTCGATCACCACGACGGTCGCCTTGACCGCTGCCACGGCGAGGTCGCCGGGCTCGAGGCCGATGTCGTCGATCGCCTCGCGGGTCATGAGCGACACCACCCTGTGCGGTCCGGCCCGCAACTCGACCACGGCGGTGAGCTTGTCGCGCTCGACCCTGGTGACGATGCCGGTGAAGCGGTTGCGCGCCGACTGCGCGAGCACCGAGTCCGGCTCGAATGCGACCGGGTTCTCGCTGAGGTAGTTGGCGAGGTCCCTGCCTTGGATCAGTCGCTGTGTCCCGGCGCCTCGTCGGGGCCCGAGGCGGCCTTCGTCGCAGAGCCGCCGGACCGTGTCCGCGCTCACGCCGAGCAACTCGGCGACCTGTCCGGGACGGTACGTCGTAGCCATCGGCGCCATTCCAGCACGCGCGCCTCGCACATGCCAAGCCTATGGGATCTATCCCTCGCACTTGCGAGCACTGTGGCGACCGGGATGCGGTCTTGGCCGTTTCTTGCCCCTCGTTCCTCTCCCTCGTGTTCACGCTGCTGGCCGAGAACAGCGGCGAGGCGCTCGAGGAGGCGGTCGACGAGGACCGGCTCGTGAAGAGCCATGCGAACATCGCCGGGGGACTCAAGTACTTCGCGGCGGCGCTGTTCGTGCTCGTCGCAGTCGTGGTCGTCGGCGACTGGATCATGCGCAGGCGGGCCCGGTCCGCGGGGGACGGGGAGGTCTCGGCCGGGGTGCAGCGCGCCTTGACCGTCGTGTCGATCGTCGCCCTCGTCGTCGGCGGCTTCGCGGTCGTGTGGACCGTGCGGGCGGGCCACAGTGGCGCGACCGCTACGTGGCAGGACGTCACCAGGAACCTCGACAACCCGGCCGGGCGCGAACGTGACGAGGAACGCGAGCTGCGAGGGGTTCCGGCGCCGCCTCCGCCCACCCGGGCGTCCACGACGACGCAGCCGCCGGCCCAGACGCCGACCCCGTAGCCGACGCGACGGCCCAGTAGCCGGCGCGGGATCGAATGGTCGGGCAGGCGGGATTTGAACCCGCGGCCTCCGGTCCCCCAGACCGGTGCGCTAACCAAGCTGCGCCACTGCCCGAAAACGGCGCCGACCTTACCACTCGCCCCCTGCGCCGGACTGCGGACGGGACCCGTGTCGTGGCCCGAGCACGCGGTGGCCGCACCGTCTAGAGTGGCGACCCTCCGGTTCTCGACGGACAACGAACGAGAGGAACGCCGTGGCACGCAAGAAGGGCGACAGCGCCGTGCTCGATGCACCCGAGGCGCCGGCGGACTCCGCCAAGTCCAAGAAGGTGAAGAAGGCCAAGCAGGCCGAGGCGCCTGCCGCAGTCGAGGCCCCCGAGCCGTTGACCGGGCGCCGCGCCAAGAAGGAGGCCAAGCGCCTCAGCCGCGAGGCCAAGCGCACGACCAAGGGCGCCAAGAGGGACGCCAAGGATCTCAAGAAGCAGGGCAAGCAGGCGGTGAAGGATGCTTCGGCGCGTGCGAAGGAGTTGAAGGCAGAGGCGAAGGCGCTGCGCAAGGGCGCCTGACCGTCGGCCCGAGCGGGGCCCTCCTCATGTAGCGGTGACGGCGGTGCTGCGGCGCCGCCGTCGTCGCGCCCGGGGTCGTGCGGCCGTGCCGTCAGAGGTGGTGCACGAGCCACTCGATGCCCTGGAAGGCACGCCAGCCCAGGTAGAGCGCGAGCGCGCCTACGAGGAGTTTGAGGTGCCACGGCATCCGGGCCTTCCCGCGGTGGGCCGCGGCCTCGGCGCCGGTGTCGGCGTCGCCGAGGTCGAGCTCGGGCGCTGCCTCGGAGCCGCACTCCGGGCAGGCCCCCGTCGGTTTGGGCCAGATCCAGCCACACTCGGGGCAGGTGCGCGCCATGGCTGCGAGGCTACCCACCGGGGGTCCCCGCCCCGGAAAGGACGGACGTGGGGACGTGAGGTGGGTTGTGGACCCGTTTCACGTCCCCACGTCGATCCGATCCGATCCGGAGTCCGGAGCACGGAGCGTCAGACGGGTGGGACGCCGTGGCGGCGGTCCGAGAAGCGGCGGTCCTTCCATGCCGCGTGGGCGAGGCGGCCCGCGAGCTCCGCGCGCAGGTCCCCCGGTGCGACGACTGCGTCGACGACGTTCTCCGACGCGAGTCGCAGGAGGTCGATGTCGGCGGCGTACTCCTCGCGCCGGGCGGCCACGAACGCCTCGCGCTCGGCCTCGGGCAGCTCGCGGATCTTGTTGTAGTAGACCGCGTTCACGGCTGCCTCGGGGCCCATGACCGCGATCTGCGCGGTCGGCAGCGCCAGCGTCGCGTCCGGCTCGAACCCGGGCCCCGCCATCGCGTACAGACCGGCGCCGAAGGCCTTGCGCAGCACCACGCAGACCTTGGGCACGGTCGCCTCGCTCACCGCGGAGATCATCTTGGCGCCGTGGCGGATGATGCCCGCCCGCTCGACCGCGCTGCCGATCATGAAGCCGGGCACGTCCGCGAGGAACACGAGCGGGACGTTGAACGCGTCGCAGAGCCACACGAAGCGGGCGGCCTTGTCGGCGCTGTCGACGAAGAGGACGCCGCCGAGCACCTCGGGCTGGTTGGCGACCACACCGATCGGGTTGCCCTCGAGGCGCCCGAAACCGATCACGAGCTCGGGCGCCCAGCCCTCCTTGATCTCGAGGAAGCTGTCGGCGTCGACGATCGCCTCGACGACGTCGCGCACGTCGTAGACGTCGCGTTCGTCCGGCGGCACGATCGCGCCGATGCGCGCGGTGTCGACCGCGGGCGCGGCCGGCGGCTCCGCCGGCGGCATGAGGCGCCAGTTCTGGGGCAGGTAGGACAGGTATCGCTGCGCGACTTCGATGGCCTCGGCGTCGTCCGCGACCAAGAAGTCGCCGCAGCCCGACTCGGTCGTGTGCATGCGGGCGCCGCCCATCTCCTCGAGGTCGACGTGCTCGCCGATGACCATCTCGGCCATCCGCGGCGACCCGAGGTACATCGACGCGTTGCCGTCGACCATGACGACGACGTCGCAGAACGCCGGGATGTAGGCGCCACCCGCGGCCGACGGCCCGAACAGGCAGCAGATCTGGGGCACCCGCCCCGAGAGGCGCACCTGGTTGTGGAAGATCCGCCCGGCGCCGCGCCGGCCCGGGAACAGGTCGACCTGGTCGGTGATGCGCGCCCCGGCGGAGTCGACGAGGTACACGATCGGGATCGCGTCGCGGTAGGCGACCTCGGTGATGCGCACGATCTTCTCGACCGTGCGCGCACCCCAGGACCCGGCCTTGATCGTGGGGTCGTTCGCCATGACGGCGACGGGGCGCCCGCCCACGCGGCCGATGCCGGTCACGACGCCGTCGGCGGGGAGGTCAGCGGCGGCGGCGTTGGCGAACCTGCCGTCCTCGACGAAGGTCTCCTTGTCCAACAGCAGGGCGAGGCGGTCGCGCACGAACAACTTGTTCTGCTCGCGCAGCTTCGCGTGCGCCTTCGGACTGCCGCCCGCCTCCACCTGGGCGGCGAGCGCCTGCCAGTCGTGGGTCATCGGCCTCGAAGCTAGTGGGGCGGCCCACAACACAACGCCGAGCGCTATGGGCCACCCACTAGTGGGGATGGCCCAGGCGCGGCCCCGCCCGCAGTACCTGGCTCGGCAGCTCGCGCCCGACGATGTCCTCGGCCAGCGCCGCGCACGCGACGAGCGCGTCGAGGTCGATGCCGGTCCCGATGCCCATGTCGGCGAGCATGTGCACCAGGTCCTCGGTGACGATGTTGCCCGTCGCTCCGGGCGCGTACGGGCAGCCGCCCATGCCGCCGACGCTCGCGTCGAAGCCGGTGACGCCCGCCTCGAGGCCGGCGAGGACGTTGGCGAGACCGGTCCCCCGGGTGTTGTGCAGGTGCAGCGTGAGGTCGCATTCGGGCAGGCGCGCGAGCACGTCCCACACCCGAGTCGGCGTCGCCATCCCGGTCGTGTCGCCGAGGCAGATCGAGTCGCAGCCCGCGTCGAGGTACTCGGCGACGAGACCGGCGACGCGTGCGGGGTCGACGTCGCCTTCGTAGGGGCAGCCGAACGCGGTCGCGACGATGCCCTGGACCGGAATGGCTGCCTCGTGGGCGAGGGCGACGAGCTCGGGGACGGCCCGCATCGAGTCCGCCGTGCTGCGCTTGACGTTGCGTTGGTTGTGCGTCGTCGACGCCGAGACCACGACCTCGACCTCGTCGGCGCCCGCGGTGACGGCCCGTTCGACGCCGCGGACGTTCGGCACGAGCGCGGTGTAGGCCACCCCCGGCACGCGGTCGATGCGGGCGAAGACCTCCTCGCTGCCCGCCATCGGCGGGATCGCCGCGGGGTGCACGAACGCGCCCGCCTCGATGCGGCGCAGCCCCGTCCGGCTCAGGGCGTCGACGAGGCGGACGCGATCGTCGACGCCGACAGGGTCCTCGTTCTGGAGCCCGTCGCGGGGCCCGACCTCGCGCACGACGACCCCGCTCGGGAGCGCGGCGGCGTGGTCCATCGCTCAGGCCTTCGTCTTGGGGTCGTTGACCTTGACGCGTATGCGCACCGGGGTGCCGGCGAATCCGAAGCGCGACCGGACCCGGTGTTCGAGGTAACGCAGGTACTCGGTCGGCAGCCTGCGGTTGCCGAAGAGCACGAACATCGGCGGCTCGGCGCGGGGCTGGGTGGCGTAGCGGATGCGCGTGGGGCGCTTGCCCTTGACGAGCGGCGGCGGGTGGCGCTGCTGGGCCTCCTCGACGACCTTGTTGAGCACGTGGGTGGGCACGCGGCGGCGGTACTCGCCGAGGACCTGGGACAAGGTGGCGGCGAGGCGCTTCAGGTTCGCGCCGGTGAGCGCCGAGATGCGCAGGACGGGCGCCCAGTCCATGAAGCGCAGCTCGTCGGCGACGGCGTCGGTCGCGGCGGCCTTGGCGTCGGCGTCGAGGAGGTCCCACTTGTTCAGGAGGACGACGACGGCCTTGCCCGCGTCGAGGATCTCCTCGGCGACCTTCTGGTCGGCGAAGGTGACGCCCTCGGTCGCGTCGATCACGAGCAGCGCCACGTCGGCGCGTTCGAGTGCGTGCAGGGCGCGCACACGGCTGTAGTACTCGGTCTCGTCGTCGACGCGGGCGCGCCGGCGCAGGCCCGCGGTGTCGACGAAGCGGTACGTGGCGCCTTCGAGCTCCACGAGGGTGTCGACGGTGTCGCGGGTCGTGCCGGGCATGTCGTGCACGATCGAACGCTCGTCGCCGCAGACCCGGTTGAACAGCGTCGACTTGCCGACGTTGGGCCTGCCCACGATCGCGACCGACGCGTCCGCGACGTCGTCGTCGTCGTCGGCCACCTCGACCTCGGGGAGGGCGGCGACGAGCTTGTCGAGCAGGTCGCCCGAGTAGCGACCGTGCAGGGCCGACACCGCGACTGGCTCGCCGAGGCCGAGGCCGTAGAGGTCGGACAGGTCGGCGTCCGCGACGGGCCCGTCGACCTTGTTGGCGACGAGCAGCGTCGGGATGCCCGCCTTGAGGAGGAGCCGGGCGGCCTCGTCGTCCTCGCCGGTGACGCCGACCTGGGCGTCGACGACGAAGAGGGCGGCGTCGGCCTCCTCGATCGCGCGTTCGGCCTGGTCCTTGATCGCGGCTTCGATCGGCTCCTCGGGCCGTGCGCGCCAGCCGCCGGTGTCGACGACGACGAATCGGCGCCCGCACCACTCGACCTCGTGCTCGCCGCGGTCGCGGGTGACCCCGGGGCGCTCCTGCACGATCGCGACACGACGGCCCACGAAGCGGTTCAGCAGCGTCGACTTGCCGACGTTGGGCCGTCCCACGATCGCGACCCGCGCGAGCCCGGCGGTCACTGTGCGCCCACGGCGGCGCGCAGGCCGGCGGCGTCGGTGGTGACGACGCGCACGCCGCGGCCCGTGCTGGCGGCGAGGTCGTCCGCGGTCCACTCGTCGAGGGTGCGGCCCTCGTGGAAGACGACGTCGGGCACGACCGCCTCGACACCCGCGTCGAGCGACCCGATCGCGGCCGCGAGGTCGGCCCCCGTGAGGAGCCCGGTGACGCCGACGTTGCCGCCGAAGAACCGGTTCGGCACCGCAACCACGTCGACGCCGTCGTGGCCCGCCACGAGAGGGCCGACGACGCGGGCGCCGAGCGCGCCGCTCATGAGCGCCACCCGGCCGGAACGGCGCGGCGCGTTGGACGCCGCTTGACGTTCGGCGCGGTAGCCCCACGCAGGCGCCCCCGTGGCGCGATCGGGTGCCGGGGTGAGGTCGGCCTCGAGGGCGCGGGCCATGCCGATGCCGTTCTCGTGCTGGGGGAAGCCCTCGTAGTCGGCAGTGGCGGGGAAGCCCCTCCCGGCGAGCAGGTACCACTCGTCGGACGCGAACACGAGGCGGCGCCCGATGCGGCCGAGCGCGATCTGCTGCCACGCGTCGATTGCGTCGAGGGTCCCGCACGCGTCGGCGCGAGTGGGCGCCCGCAGGCCGTCCTCGGAGTTGAACCGGCTCAACCCGAGCGGGACGACGCCGACGGACGCGAGCTCCGGGTACCCGGCGAGGAGCCCGGCGAGGGTCGCCTCGAGGACGTCGCCGTCGTTGAGCCCGGGACAGCACACCACCTGTCCGTGCACCTCGAGGCCCGCGTCGAGCACGGCCCGCAGCCACCGCAGGCTCATGCCGCCCTTGGGGTTGCGCAGCAGCGCCGCGCGCACGTGCGGGTCGGTGGCGTGGATGCTGACGTGGAGCGGCTCGATGCGCTCGTCGACGACGCGTTCGAGGTCGGCTTCGGTGAAGCGTGACAGCGTCGTGAAGTTGCCGTACATCGCCGAGAGGCGGTAGTCGTCGTCCTTGAGGTACAGGCTCGACCGCATGTCCTTGGGGAGCTGGTAGATGAAACAGAACGGGCAGTGGTTGTCGCACGTCTTGACGCCGTCGAAGACGGCCTCGTCGAGGGTCGCGCCGCTGAGCGCGGCGGCGGGCACGCGGCGGCCGTCGCCGAGGACCGCGTCGGCGTCGGGATCCGCCGACAGGCGCGCGTAGTCGAGGACGTCACGGGGGTGGACGCCGGAGACGGTGTCGATCTCGTCGCCTGCGCGCAGTCCGGATGCGCAAGCGGGCGAGTCGGCGGCGATCGAAGCGATGCGGATCCGCACGGAAGCCCCCAGTCTAGGGAGCACGTGCGGTCGGGGATCAGGCCGGTGCGGCGTAAGGCTCACGGAACACGCAGCGGGTGCCGCCGCGGTTCATCGTCGTGATGCACTTGTTGCAGGGGAAACAGAGCGACTCGCTCGATTCGCCGGCCTCGAGCTTGCGCGGGTAGTCGGGGTCGCGCAGCAGTGCCCGCGCCATCGCGACGAACGCGAAACCCTCGGCGATGGCCTCGACCATCGTGTCGAGGCGCGTGATCCCTCCGAGGAGCATGAGCGGCAGCGTGGTCTCGGCGCGGACCTGGCGGGCGAGGGTCCGGAAGAACCCCTCCTCGAACGCGAACGGGGCCGCGAAGTACCCGGCGAGCATCCGCATCCCGACGCGGCGCATCGCGCTGTGCTCGTCCTCGGCGAGCTCGCGCAGCGGCACGTCGCCCCGCATCAGGTACATGGGCGTCTTCGACGTGAACCCGCCGGTGAGCTGGAGGGCGTCGACGCTGCGGTCCGACTCGATCATGCGCGCGACCGCGACGCCGTCCTCGGGTTGGAGGCCCGCGTCGAAGCCGTCGGCCATGTTGAGCTTGGCGTAGACGCCGACCTCGGAGCCGATCTCGGCGCGCACCGCCGAGAGGACCTCGCGGGGAAAGCGCGCCCTGTTCTCGATCGACCCGCCGTACTCGTCGTCGCGGCGGTTCGTGAACGGGCTCAGGAACTGGCTCAGCAGGTACCCGTGGCCGGCGTGGACCTCGATCGCGTCGAAGCCCGCCTCGATCGCGAGCCGCGCGGCGCTCACGTACGCGTCGCGCATCCGTTCGAGGTCGGCAGATGTGGCCTCCCTGCTGACCGTGAGCGCGTGCGGGCTGATCATCGCGGACGGCCCGACCGGGCGGCCCCCGGCGAGCTTGGTGGGCGCGAAGTAGCCGGCGTGGCCGAGCTGGATCGCGGCGGTGCCGCCCTCTGCGTGGACCGCGTCGGTGACGCGGCGCAGCCCGCCGACGACCTCGGGCCGCATGTGGATCTGGTCGCGGAACGTGCGCCCCTGGGCCTCGACCGAGCAGTACGAGACCGTCGTCATGCCAACGCCGCCGCGGGCGAAGCCGCGGTGGAACTCGACGAGGAGGTCGGACACGTTGCCCTTGGGCGTCATGCCCTCGAACGTGGCCGCCTTGACGATGCGGTTGCGCAGGGTCGCCGGGCCGAGGCGCACCGGCGAGAACAGGTCGTTCGTGTCGGCTTCCACCCGCAATCTCCTCGGTTGCCCGCAGCGAGGGCCAGCCTACGCTTCTCGCGGTGACCACCGGAAAAGCCGCCACGGGCAGCGCACCCGATCGCTCCGGCGGCGTCGACACGGTCGTGGTGTGCGAGCCGCGCGGCTTCTGCGCCGGCGTCGAGATGGCGATCAAGTCGCTCGGGTGGATGCTGCGCATCTTCGAGCCGCCCGTGTACTGCTACCATGAGATCGTGCACAACCGCCTCGTGGTCGACGTCTTCGAGGCCGCCGGGGTGGTCTTCGTCGACGACGTCGCCGAGGTGCCCGCGGGTGCTGCGCTGATGCTGTCGGCGCACGGGTCGGCGCCCGAGGTCGTCGCGGCCGCGCGTGCGGGTGGCGGCGTGGTGGTCGACGCGGTGTGCCCGCTCGTGACCAAGGTCCACCACGAGGCGCGCAAGCGTGCGGCGGCCGGTTTCGACGTCATCTACGTCGGACACGCCGGCCACGACGAGGCGATCGGGACGATGGCCGAGGCGCCCGAGTCGATGCACCTCGTCGAGAGGGCGTCCGACCTCGACTCGCTCGAAGTCGCCGACTCCGACGCCGTGGCGCTGCTGGCGCAGACGACGCTGGCCCACGGCGAGTGGTCCGAGATCCTCGACGGCGCACGCGCGCGCTTCCCGAACCTGTGGACCCCGGGCCGCTCCGACCTGTGCTTCGCGACCACGAACCGCCAGTCCGCCGTGCGCGCCGTCGCCGCGGACTGCGACCTCGTGCTCGTGATCGGCAGCGAGAACTCGTCGAACACCCAGGCGCTCGTGCGTACCGCCCGCCAGGCAGGGGCGCCCGCCGCGGTCCGCATCGACGGCCCCGACGACGTCGGTTACGCGCTCCTCGACGGCGCCCGCCGTGTCGTCGTCACCGCCGGCGCGTCGGCGCCCGAGAGCGTCGTCGCCGCCGTCGTCGAGAGGCTCGCACCGCGGACGGTGGAGTTCGGCCGCGTCACCGACGAGGACGAGTACTTCCCGCTCCCCCGCGAGCTGCGCGACCTGATCCGTGCCCTCGACGTTCTCGTCGGAGCGACGACCGGCCGCACACGGCCGGCGGCCACTGCCGACTCGGACCGGTCGCGCAGCGCCGCCGACGTGTTGGCCGCACTCGAGCCGGACTGACTCCGACCGGGCCTCTGCCCGGGCCCCTCAGGACCGGCACGAGCAGTGGTCCCCGTTGCCGTGGTGCCAGTGATGCCACCAGAAGGGACCGTGGTGGCAGCGGCGCCGAAGCTCGAACAAGGTCCCGTGGTCGCTGCTCGGCGCGTACGTGTCGTCCCCCGCGAAGGCGGCCTCGTAGCCGCCCGCGATGGTCTCGGCACCGCCCGCGACGGTGCCGCCGCAGTGCGCCCAGCCGTGGGGACCGGTCGTGGCGCGGCACAGCTCCTCGCCGCCGACGGAGAGGACGACCTCGCGGCCGGCCACGCCCTCGCCGGTGCCGGCGTCGGTGAGGTGCACCCACGCGTGGGGTACGACGACCATGCCGTCGCGGGTGCGCCACGAGAGCGCGTTCATCGCGAAGAGGTCGGTCGGCGCGAGTTCGCCGCCACCTTCGACGGTGATGGTGACGGTGGCCACGTTCGAGTCGAGAGCGCCGTCGTTCGCCTTGAACGTGAACGAGTCGGCGCCGGTGTAGCCGGGGTCGGGCGTGTACACGAGGGCGGGCGCGCTGCCCGACAGCGTGCCGTGCGCCGGTGCGGTGACCACGGCGTAGGTGAGCGCGGCGGGCGGGGACGGCAAGCCGTCGTCGGTGGCGACGAGGGTGATCGGCTCGGGGGTGTCCGCGGCGACGGCGACGGCCTGGTCCTGGGCCACGGGCGCCTGGTTCTCGGGTGGCTCCCCGGTCACCTCGACCGGGGCGGTCGGCCCCGTCGGCGCGACCGTGAAGTCGGCGGACTCGGCCCCGGCCTCGTTGGTGTAGGTGCCCGGCGTCGACGACACGGTCACGCCGAAGGCGAGGCTCAGGTCCCCGTGTTCGGGCACGGTGAACGGCCCGCTCCAGCGCAGGGTCTGGCCGTTGACGGTCGGGTCGGCCGTCGTCGCGCCGGTCGAGGATCCCGCCGTGTAGGCGAACCCGGCGGGGAGCGTGTCGGTGATCGCGTCGAGCGTGACCGCCGCGCTGTTGGGGTTCGACACCTTGATCGTGTACCCGTTCGCCGCACCGGGGGCCGACTGCGCGGCATCCGCGGTCTTCGTGGTCGAGAGCGGGACGTTGCCGACCGGCGAGAAGGTGATCAGCGACGAGACCGTCCCGGTCGCGCCCGCCGCGACCGCGACGTCCCAGCTCAGGCCGGCGCCGTTGTCGATGTAGTCCGTGTCGCTGCACTTGCACGTGTCGGGGAACGGCTGGCGCGATCCGACGGCGGCCCACACGATGTCGAAGTCGTCCTCCATGTAGTGGCTGCCGGCGCTGATCGGGAACCACTGCTCTATGCGGGTGCCGCGCACGGGCGGGTCCGAGTCCGGCTCGACGCCGACACAGCTCACGGCCCCGGTCCCGGTGTCGACGGCGCCGAAGCCCACGTCGCTGTCCTGGAGGTAGCAGTCCCCGGCCCGGTACAGCCTCACGGTCTTCGGAGCACCCGAGGTGTTCTTCACCGCGACGTCGGTGCGGTACGACTCCTGGCCGACGACGTAGCTGTCGGTCTGGGTCAGGGTGATCCCCGTCTCGCCGGCAGCGACGACGGTCACGACCTCGAACGGGTCGCCGGCGGAGCCCGTACCGGTCGGTCCGCTCTGGCCCACCGCCGTCCACGACGTGCGGGGGGCCGCGGAGCTTCCGGCCGGGATGACGGTCGGCCCGTAGAGCACGTCGTCGACGACGGCGAGCGTGGCGCACGCCGTGTCGCCGAAGAACTCGGGCCTGGTGTCGCCGACGTGGTCCACGGCGCAGTTGAGCTCGTCGGATATCTCGACCCGTGTGAGCGGTCCCGCCGAGGTGATCGCCGTCGTCGCCGCCGACGCCGGTGCCGCCCACGCGGCCAGGACCGCCCCGATCGACAGGACCAACACCCCCACGCGGAGCAGCCGTCGCCTGTTCGAACCCATCGCGTGCCTCCCCTTGATGCCTGCCCCGTGCCCGGGCATCGAAGTGCCCACCTTCGCGCTCGGGCTCGGGATCGGCAAGCGCGACTGATGTCGAGCCGAGGCGTGCCGATAGACTCTCGGGGTGCTCCCCCGGCCGTCGTCGCCGTGGCGGCGCGCTCGCACACTGCGGTACCGCGATCACGAAGGAACTCCTGTGGCCGACCATCTGAACCCGCCCCACGGCGGCGAGCTCGTGGACCTGCTCGTCGACTCGGCCCGCGCCGACGAGCTCAAGGCGGCGTCGCGCGAGTGGCCGTCGTGGGACCTCACACCACGCCAGCTCTGCGACCTCGAGCTGCTCGTGAGCGGCGCGTTCTCGCCCCTGCGCGGCTTCATGGGCTCCGCCGACCACGAGTCCGTCTGCGCGCAGCTGCGCCTCGCCGACGGGACCCTCTGGCCGATGCCGATCACCCTCGACGTCACCGAGGACTTCGCCGCCGGAGTCGAGGTCGGTACCAAGGTCGCGTTGCGCGACGAGGAGGGCGTGATGCTCGCCGTCCTCGACGTCGACGACGTCTACCGCCCCGACCGCGTGGCCGAGGCGCAGGCCGTGTTCGGCACCACGAACTCCGAGCATCCCGGTGTCGCCTACGTCGTCGACAAGGCGAACCCGGTCTACCTCGGCGGCAGCATCGAGGCCGTGCAGGTCCCGGTGCACTACGACTACCGCGAGCTGCGCGCGACGCCGGCGGAGGTGCGCGCCGAGTTCGCCAAGCTCGGCTGGACCAAGGTCGTGGCGTTCCAGACCCGCAACCCGATGCACCGCGCCCACGCCGAGCTCACCTTGCGTGCTGCCAAGGAGCTCGAGGCGAACCTGCTCATCCATCCCGTCGTGGGCATGACCAAGCCCGGCGACGTCGACCACTACACCCGCGTGCGCTGCTACCAGGCGCTGCTCGGCCACTATCCGGCCCACACCGCGAAGCTGTCGCTGCTGCCGCTCGCGATGCGCATGGGCGGGCCCCGCGAGGCGGTGTGGCACGCGATCATCCGCAAGAACCACGGCGTCACGCACTTCATCGTCGGTCGCGACCACGCCGGCCCCGGCAGCGACTCGGCCGGCAACCCCTTCTACGGCCCCTACGACGCGCAGCAGCTCCTCGCCAAGTACGAGGACGAGCTCGGCGTCACGATGGTGCCGTTCCAGATGATGGTGTACAAGCCCGACGCGGACGAGTACGCGCCCGTCGACGAGATCGCCGAGGGCACCAAGACCCTCTCGATCAGCGGCACCGAGCTGCGCGACCGCCTCGCCAAGGGCCGTGAGATCCCCGAGTGGTTCACCTACCCCGAGGTCGCCACCGAGCTGCGCCGCTCGTACCCGCCGCGCCACAAGCAGGGCTTCACCGTGTTCTTCACGGGACTGTCGGGCAGCGGCAAGTCCACGATCGCCAACGTGCTGCTCGTGAAGCTGCTCGAGATGGGCGGCCGCCCGGTGACGCTGCTCGACGGCGACATCGTGCGCAAGAACCTCAGCTCCGAGCTCGGCTTCTCCAAGGAGCACCGCGACCTGAACATCCTGCGCATCGGCTACGTCGCGTCGGAGATCACCAAGAACGGCGGCATCGCGATCTGCGCCCCGATCGCCCCCTACGACTCGGTGCGGCGCGAGAACCGGCGTGTGATCTCAGGCACCGGCGGCGGCTACGTACTCGTCCACGTCGCCACGCCGCTCGAGGTGTGCGAGCAGCGTGACCGCAAGGGCCTCTACGCCAAGGCGCGCGAGGGCATCATCAAGGAGTTCACCGGCATCAGCGACCCCTACGAGGTCCCCGACGACGCCGACCTCTCGATCGACACCACCACGACCACGCCCGAGGAAGCCGCCCAGTCGGTCCTGTTGCACCTCGAGCACGAGGGCTTCATCGGCGCCGACTGAGGCCCTGTCGGGGGCTCAGCGCGTGTGGACGTTCGCCGCGTCCGGATCGAAGGACTCCGCGAGGACGTGTTCCCGGGGCTTCTCGGACGCGGTCTTGGGGATCTCGTCGAGCACCTGTACGTAGGTGGGCACGAAGTTCGCCTCCAGCACCTCGCGGCAGGACGCGAACACCTCGGCCGCCACCGAGTCCGCGCTCGTCGCCGCCACGACGGCGGCGACGACGTCGCTCTCGCCGGGCGCGCCCGACGCGGCCGGGACGCCGTAGACGAACACGTCCGCGACCGCGGGTATCTCGGCGATCGCCTTCTCGACGAAGCCTGCGTTCACGAACTCGCCGTTGCGGCGGATGCCGCCCCCCGACCGGAAGTCGAAGAAGAGCCAGCCGTCCGCGTCGCGGTGGCCCATGTCGCCGCTGCGGTTCCAGCCTGCACGGATCTTGGACCGCGACGCCTCGGGGTCGCCGTGGTAGGTGATCGTGGCGTCGGCGCCGGCGGGGCGGCAGCAGATCTCGCCGATCTCGCCGGGGGCGCACTCGTTGGCGTCGGCGTCGAGGATCTTCATCTCGGTGCCGGGCATGGGCCGCCCGAACGATCCGATCGGGCCCTCGCCGACGGGCTTCCAGGCGACGCCGCCGCCGTCCATCGCCCCGTAGAACTCGAGGATCGAGACGCCGAAGCGGTCCTCGAACGCCTCCCACAGCGCCGCCGGCATGCCGCCGCTGATCACGAGGCGCACCGGGTTGTCGGCGTCGTCGGGACGCGGGGCCTCGCTGTAGATCGCGGTGGCGATCCCGCCCAGGACCGAGAACGTCGTGCACCCGTACGCGCGGCACACGTCCCACAGCTTCGAGCGCGTGAACCGGCGGCTGTAGGTCGCCCGCAGGCCCATGCCCAGCGCCGGCGCGAGCGTCACCGACTGGGAGTTGCCGTGGGTCAACGACAGGCCTGTGTAGGGCCGCTCGCTGGGGGTGTAGGCGAAGATGTGGCCGAGCACCGCGGCGGCGCAGAAGCGGAAGTTCGTCCCGACGATGCCCTTGGGGTCGCCGGTGGTGCCCGAGGTGTACATGATCTGCAGCGGCGTCTCGGGGTCGTCGGCGCGCACGTTCACGGTCGGGACCGCGTGCTCGAGCACCGCCGCCATCGGCTCCGCCCAGCGGGCCGCCGCGAGGTCGGCGCCATCGGTCCCGGTGTCGACGGCGAGCACCCAGCGCAGCCCGTCGAGCTCGGCCCGCACCGCGTCGACCGCGGCGAGGCAGCCGTCGGTGCTCACGAGGCCCTCGCAGCCAGCCGCGCGCAGCATGTAGACGAGCTTGTCGCCGCGCGTGCGCGGGTCGATCGGCACGAACACCGCGCCCACGATCGAGGCGGCGATCATCGTCTCCACGAACTCGGGATGGTTGCCCATCATGATCGCGAACCGGTCCCCCGCCGCGACGCCGCGGTCGAGGAGGCCGGCGGCGATGCGGTTCGCGTTGTCGGCGAGATCCGCGTAGGTGCGCACCTCGTCGGGTGTGGCGCCGCCGTCGAGGGAGAGGTGCTCGAACGTGAGCACGTCGAGGTCGGGCCGGTCCTCGGCGCGCAGCGCGATCAGGTCGGCGAGGATCGTCTCGTGACGCTCGCGTGTCATGTCCCGGGTCGCCGCGCCGAGCCTTCGAGGACGGTGACGACCATGGCGGCGGCGTCGTTGCCCTTCTTGCCGCCGCCGTTCTGGGCGAGGCCGATGCGCGCGCCCTCGACCTGGCGCGCGCCGGCGCGACCCTGGAGCTGCAGGGTCAGCTCGAAGACCTGCGCGAGTCCGGTGGCCCCGACCGGGTGGCCCTTGCGCAGCAACCCGCCCGAGGTGTTCACGGGCAGGCGGCCGCCGAGGCGGGTGTCGCCGGACTCGACGAGCTTGCCGCCCTCGCCCTCGGGGCAGAGGCCGAGCTGTTCGTAGCCGATGATCTCCGCCGGCGCCGACGCGTCGTGCAGCTCGACGACGTCGAGGTCGGCGGGGCCGAGCCCGGCTTCCTCGTAGGCCTCCCGCGCGCAGAGCTGCACGGTGTCGGGCTCGTCCTCGGTGTGGTTCCAGCCCGAGTGCACGACCATGGTCCGCACCGACACCGGCGTCGCGATGCCGAGCTCACGCGCCCTGTCGCGGCTCGTGACGATCGCGGCTGCCGCGCCGTCGCCGATCGGCGAGCACATCGACCGGGTCAGCGGCTCGACGATGAGGCGGTCGGCGAGCACGTCCTCGACGCTGAGCGCGTCGCGGAACTGCGCGTTCGGGTTGAGGCTGCCGTGGACGGAGTTCTTGGCGGCGACCTCGGCGAACTGGCGCTGCGTCGTGCCGTAGCGGGCCATGTGGTTGCGTGCCGCCATCGCGTAGACGTCCATGAACATCGAACGGTTCTGCCCGGCGCCCCCGGCGTCGCCGGCCGCCCCGCCCGCGGACTGCGCGAGCGCCCCCATCATCTCGGCGAGCTCGTCGACGTCCATCGCACCGGCGAACGCGGCGAAGCTGCGCGCCTTGTCGGGGTGGGTGAGCTTCTCGACGCCGAGCGCCAGCACCGTGTCGTGGAAGCCCGCGGTGACCATCGCGCACGCCTGGTACAGCGCGGTGGACCCGCTCGCGCAGGCGTTCTCGACGTTGACGATCGGGATCTTGCCGATCCCGAGCGGGGACAGGACGACCTGGCCGCGCACGGACTCCTGGCCCGTGACGAGTCCGGCGGCGCAGTTGCCGACGTACGCGGCGTCGATGTCGTCGAGGGTCATGCCGGCGTCGGCGACGGCGGCGGTGACGGCCTCCGCACCTAGATCCTTGAGTCCGCGGTCGGGGTGCTTGGCGAAGCGGGTCATCCCGACCCCGGCGACGACGGCGTCGAAGCGCATCAGAGCAGCCCCTCGCCGTCGAGGTCGAGGGCGCGGCGCAGGTAGAGGAGCTCCTCCTCGCGCCACGAGAACGGGGCCTGGTCCTGGATCATCTTGTCGCGCCGGAGCTCCTCGACGACCGCGTCCGAGCGCGGGAAGGCCTCGTCGTAGGTGTTGAGCTGGAACAGCTCCTCGAAGGGCAGGCGCGGTCGTTGGCCGCCGGCCTCGGGCTGCTCGGCCGGGTAGCCGACGGTCTGGCTCACGAGCACGCGGCACGTGTCGGGCAGGCCGAGCTTGCGCCGCACGCCGTCGGGGTCGCCGGTGCCGAGACAGCACGTGCCGAGGCCGAGAGCGAAGGCCACGAGCGTCGCCTGCGCGATGCCCTGGCCGCAGTCGACCTCGCCGAGGCCGGGCTGGCGCAGGAACTCGCTCGCCATCTCCATGACCGGGATGAGCTTGGTCTCGGCTTCCTCGCGCTTGTTGTCGCCGTAGCCGACCGCGCCGGCGTCGATGAGCTCGCGCAGCCGTGCGCCGATGTCCGCGGTCGCGGCGGTCTCGATGTACCACACGATCACGACCGGCGCGAGCGGCACCTGGTAGCCGCCGACGGGCGACGGCAGCGCGTCCCAGACCTCCTGGGGCGCGTTGTCGCGTTCGACCACGAGCGCGCGCAGGCTCGACACGTTGCCCCAGTGCGACGCGAGGCGCGCGGCTTCGAGCATGCACTGGATCTTCTCGCGCTCGACCGGCCTGAACGGCAGCAGGAACCGGATCGAACGCCGCCGGCCGATCACCTCGAACAAGTCCACCGAAGTTCTCCTTGGGTCAGAGCTTGGCGCCGCCCACGAGGGCGAGCATCTCGTTGCAGCCGTCCTCGATCAACGACGACCTCGCGTCGCGCAGCACCTTCTCGATCGGGTACTCGCGCGAGAGGCCGTTGCCGCCGAAGATCTGCACCGCCGCGCTCGCGACGTCGAACGCGGCCTGCGTGCAGAACACCTTCGTCGCGATCGCGTGCGGCAGGAGCGGCGGCGGGGACGCGGCGTTGTGGTAGGCGACGCGGCGGGCGAGGGCCCGTGACGCCTCGACCTGTTGGAACATCTTGAAGAGGCGGCCCCGCACGCTCTGGTGCTCGAAGATGGCCTTGCCGCCCTGGATCCGTTCCTTGGAGTAGTCGAGGGCCATCTCGTACGCGGCCCGGGCGACGCCGACGAAGAGCTGGCCCATCGCCGAGTTCGCGTAGGCGAGCATCCCCTCGAGTGCGAGCTGGTACATCTCCGGGGGGATCACCCGGTGCGACGCGGGCACGCGCACGTCGTCGAAGAAGATCTCGCCCTGGTTCAGGGGGCGCTGGCCGAGCTTGTCGAGCGGGGCGGGCCGTTCGACGCCCGCGAGGTCGGTGGGCACGAGGAACACCGACCCGCCGAGTGCGCCGTCGCCGGGGTCGAAGGCGCAGAAGAGGACCGCGATGTCCGCGATCGAGCCGTTGGAGACCCACGCCGCCTTCTGGCCGCTGATGACGAAGTCGGCGCCGTCGCTGCGGGCGATGCAGTTGGGCCGCCGGGCCGTGTCGGCGAGGTAGAAGTCGGGGTCGCCGACGGTGTCGCTGCCGTGGTCCGGCTCGGTCAGGGCCCAGCACCCGATCGTCGGCCGTTGCGGGGAGACGAAGCGCTCGATCAGCTCGGTGTCGCCCGACATCTGCACCCAGGGCTGGTGGAACTGGGCGAGGCCGACGGAGATCGCGAGGCCGACGTCACCCCAGGCGAGCTCCTCGTTCACGATGCACATCAGGCGCGCCTTGGCGACCTCGTCGAGGTTCTCGTCGGCTGTGACGGCGTCGAGGCCGAGCTCGCGGTGGCGCGCGAACACGTCCCACAGCGGGGAGTCGGCGGCGATCACCTGCGCCGGGTCCGCGAGCCGGTCGAGGTCACGGCCGGTGGGCCGCAGCACGTCGGTGGCGAAACGGCGGGCCGTCGCCGTCACGGCGCGGTCCTCGTCGGTGAGACCGACCTCGATGTCGGGACTCGTCATCCTCGCATCCCCCTGAGCCGCCCCCCGGCGCACGCCACATCGATGCTGCCCGGCCAACGTAGGGAATCCCGGCACCGCCACGCCAGACGGGTGCTCCGCTCGACGTGGGGACGTGAGGTGGGTTGTGAACCCGTTTCACGTCCCCACGTCGGTGGGTCGGGGGGTCGGCAACGGACGTGGGGACGTGAGGTGGGTTGTGGACCCGTTTCGCGTCCCCACGTCGGTGGGTCGGGTGTTCTGGGGGTCCGGGCCGCGTCACTCCTCGGTGAGTGCATCGAGGGCGTCGAGGTTGCCGGCCTCCACGCTCGGAGGGATCGTGGCGAGCAGGCACGACCCGACGGCGAGAGCCATCCCGACGAGGAGCGGGACCGGGACCACGCGCCACGGCACCGGGGATGCGAGCAATGCCGGTGAACCGAGCGTGGTCAGCCAGGCGTACATGATCGCCCCGAGCGCACCGCAGATCCCGCCGAGCACCCCCATGACGAGGGCCTGCACGACCAGGGTGCGCCGCTCGATCGCGGGTTCGAACCCGACGAAGCTGAGGACCGCCCGGAGGCGGCGGCGCTGGATCATGCCGAGGATCAGGAAGTTCGTCACCGCGAGGGCGGCGATGACGACGAGGGTGTACCCGATCAGCTCCACCGGTCCGAGGAAGCGAGCCGCGGTCCGGCGCGCCTCTGCACGGAGGCCGGCTGCGTCGAGTGCGTGGATGCTCTGCAGGCCCGAAGTGGTGTCGATGCGTCCCGCGAGCTCGGAAGCCGCGACACCCGCATCCGGCACGGCGATCACGAAGTCCAGCGCCGCCGCCCAGCCGCTACGGGCCACCTCCTGGTTCACGATCACCACGTCGGCGATCCCGTTGTCCTGGGCGAACCGCGGCTGTGCCACGGCCGCGACCTCGAGCGTCCGCGTTCCCGAGACCGACGGGATCGTGATCGTGTCTCCGGCAGCCACCGACCAGCGGTTCGCGAGGACGCGGCTCACGATCGCATCCCCGGCGGCGACGCCGGCCCAAGCGGATTCGACGTCCGTGCCAGCCGCGAAGTCGAGGTTCCCGCGCCGCATCCCGTCGCGCGGGTCGGTCCCTTGGATGTTGGCTCCGTTGACGCCCGTATCGACGACGGCAAGGTACTGGGGGATCACCTCGGCGACCCCAGGGACAACGTCGATGGCCCTCAGCGCTTCCTCGTCGAAGTTGTTCGAGACCTGGGCGCCGTTGGTTCTAGGGAAGACGTAGACGCGATCGCCCGCTTCCGTTGCCAGGTGCGAGGCGAGCGAATCTGCTGTCAGTGACGTGATGGAGAGGGCGCCGACCGCGACCGCCGAGCCGAGCCCCACGGCGGTCACGACCGCGGCAAGCCGGACCGGGTCGCGGGTCAGGTCCGAGCCGGCGAGGAGGCCGACGACGCTGTGTTCGCCGACTACGCGGGTCAGTCCCGCCACGACAACCGGCGCGATGCCGAACGTGCTCAGCACCAGACCCGTGGTCGCCACCCCGACGCCGGCCAGCGCGACGACAAGGGGGGCACGCCCGGTCCCGTACAGCCAGACGAGCGGGGCGGCGCCGAGGATCAGCGCCAGTCCCGCGATCGGCCAGCGCGGTGCTGCGTGCACCGGGAGAACTCCCGCCTGTTCTCGGATGGCGACGTCGGAGCCGGTGTGAATCATGCGGATGGCGGGCCCGAACGCCGACGCCACGCCGGCGAGGATGCCTACCGCCATCGTCGCGGGCGGGATCCACCACGACCACGACACGCCGATGCCGGCTCCGGTACCTGCGAGTAGATCCGAACCGATGGTACCGGCGAGCCAACGACCCAGAAGAAACGCCGGGACGGCCGCGACCAACCCCCCAAGTGCTCCGAGGATCGCACCTTCACCAGAAAGGCGAAGTACGGTCGCCGCGGGACTGGAGCCCAAGACCTCCACTATCGCAAGCGACTTCCGGCGATCATCCAAGGAGAGCGTGAACGAATTGGCAGCGATCATGGCGCCACTGACGAGCACGAGCATCCCGGCGAACGCGAGTAGCCCTCGTGTCAGTGTGAGGAACACGCCGGTCCCGCGGCCCGGAGTCGAGGTCGTGGCGACACCGGCGACGGCAGAGGTGACCATCGCGGGATCCGCGCTTCGGACGAGGATCGTGGTCAGGTACGGGCCGGTAGCGTCGAGGTCCTGGACGTCGGGCACCAACCCGAATGCCCAGTTGCCGTCGTCGAGGGCGGCGAGAGTGCCAGCAGGCAGTACCGCCCCGACGTGGGCGGCGCCCAGCGCCCGGCCCGGGATTGCGAGTGGATCCCCGGCGGCGACGCCGAGGGTCCGTGCGAGGTTCTCGCTGACACCGAGGGGAACTCCGGGGCCCGGTGCCGCGGCAGCGAAGCGGGAGCCGCACTCGAACGGAGTCGTGAGGAGCTCGATGCTGCAGTCGACTCCCGCGACGAGGGCCCCGCTCTCGGCATGCTCGGAGAACAACGTGGTGAGGCCGCCCACGAACGGTGACGCGACCTCGACGCCGGGAGTCTCCCGGATGGTGCGGACCAGGGACTCGGGCAGGCGCCCTTCCACAACCGGGTTCACCGCGAGGTCGGCCTTCTCGGCGGCGGCGGCATGGACCAGGGAGCTGAACGGCCGACCGATCGCCACGAGGAGCAGTGCCACGGCGAACAGGGTCGCCGTACCCACCGCGATCCCCGCCACCACCAGTACCGTCGAGACCTTACGTTGCCACAGGGTGCTCAAGTGCAGGCGACGGAACAGTTCCATGAGGTGGCGCAGGAGCGTAGCCCGGGAGAAGACCGTTCCCTACCGGTTGCCCCACTGAACCGATGCCCGCACCGAGGATGCGGGCCAACACCCGCCTCAGGCCTTGAACGCCTCGTACTGGGGCTTGTACTGCCACCATGCAGCCGCGGGGTCCGTCGGGCTAAGTTGCCACGTCGACCTGCAACCCGGGCCGCCGTTGTGAGCGATCGTGCCCACGTAACGGCCGTACAGCGTCGAAGTCGGGTCGGAGTTCGCCTTCGTGAGCGCGACGTGTCGCCGGTAGAGAGTCGCGGCGAAAGCGAGATCGGTGTCCTGTTTGATCGACCCGAGCCCGCACTCGCCGAGGAACACCTTTCGTTTCGGCAAGCCCGGTGCGGCCTTGTCCCAGACCGCGACGAGGTTCTCGATGTCCTTGACGTAGGCCTGTGCGGTGAGTTGACCGTAGAGGTAGTACCGGTGGAGGTCGATGTAGCCCACCTCGGGGAACTGGGCCGTGCGCTGGATCCAGCTCGGCCAGATCAGCCCGCTCGAGCCCCACGCTGCACCGGGGAGCTGCTGGTGCAGCGACTGCCACATGGGCCCCGCCCCTCCCGACCAGTAGAAGTAGGGCACGCCGCTCACCAGGTTGAACGGGTTCACGTACCACGGATCGAGGAAGTTCGGTCCGAGCGGCCCGATCGTGCTGCGAAGGTCGGCTTCGTTCCACGCCTCCCAGATCACGTCCACGCCGACCGAGCGGAGGGCGGCGTCGAGTTTCTGGACGAACGCACCGTAGGTGGGGGCCACACCGAAGCGGTCCGGGTACTGACGCCCGAAGTACTTGTCGTTGCGTGCCCACTTCGTCCCGGGGTTGTAGAAGGGGTACCAGTCTCCCTCCCAGCTCGGGGATTTGACCAACATCTGCACGATGAGAGTGGTGCCGCGCGGGTTCGCGGACGAGGGGAGCATCTGCTCGAAGAAGGCCTTGTAGGGGCTCGCGAGCCAATCTGGTGGCGCGATGATACTTCCCGTGCCGCCGGTGTTGGGCTGGAGGTGGTAGCGGTCCCACGACACGAACCAGCGCAGCATCGTCGGCCTGTGTGCCCGCAGCGCTGTCATCTGGGCGGGGTCGAGTGCCTCGAAATCGAAGACCGACCACCCGTACCGTGGGACCACCGGCGTGACACCGGACATCGCGTCTGCCTTGCCCGGGGTCTGGTTCTCCGGAGCCAGGGTGCCGGCAACGGCGGAGCCTACGGGTGTCGCTGCTGCTGCTGCGGCGGCGCTCGCCGCCATCCCTTTCAGGAACGTCCGTCGAGAGTGCACGTGTGCCAACTCCAGGTCGTCCGCCCGCCCCGGCCTCGAACACGTCTAGGGGTGAATCGACCCATGACACCATATTGTGAAGCGCGGTGTGGCGCCTCGTGGCCCGCACCAGCCCGGCGGGGGTGCGCAGAGGGCCCGGAACTGGATCAGCGGAGCGGGATCGGACCGGGACCACCGGCCTCGATGAAGAGCTCCTGGATCGCCTTGACGAGCTCGGTGTTGCGCGACGCGAGGGCGTCGCGGCCCCGCGACACCGGCGGTGGCAGGGCATCGCCGACGACCACTCGGATGCGCATGCGGTGGATGCGCTTGGAGCCCTTGGGCTGGGTGAACTCACTGCCGCCGATGCCGACGGGGACGATATGCGCGTTCGCCCGCTGCGCGAGCCACACCGTTCCGCGGGCGACCTCGCCGATCTCGGGGCCGCTGCGACGCGTGCCCTCGGGATAGAGCGCGAGCACCCCCCCTGCACGGAGCACGTCGAGCGCATGTCCGGTCGCGGCCTTGTCCGGCTTGCCGCGATCGACGGGGAAGGCGCCGACGTGGGTCAGGAAGCGTGACGCGAGGGGCAACTCGAAGAACTCACGCTTGGCCATGAAGTTCACGGGCCGGTGGGTGATGCGGGGCAGGACGATCGAGTCGAAGTTGGAACGGTGGTTCGCGGCGAGGATCACCGGACCCTCTGACGGCACGTGGTGCGCACCCTCGATCTGCAACCCCCACACGAACTCGTACAGCGGGACCGACAGCGCCCGGAGCACCTTGTAGGTGCGGTGCTCATCGACGAGGACCGGCACTTGCGCTGCCTCGGGGAATCCCGGCGTCACGGCGCCGTCCTCGGACGGTCCGGCGTGGCCCACCTCTGCCTCCAGAGCTCGGCGATGGTGTCAGCGACCTCCTCCGCCGTGAGGCCGTCGCTGACGACGGTGACGGCGTCATCCGCGGGGCGCAGGGGCGAGTCCGTGCGCGTCGAGTCCGCGAGGTCACGTCGTCGGATCTCCGACTCGACCCGCGCCAGATCGGTTTCACCGAACTCGGCGGCACGGCGGCGAGCACGCTCCTGCGCGGAGGCGGTCAGGAACACCTTGAGCGCTGCGTCCGGGAACACGACCGTGCCGATGTCGCGGCCCTCGACGACCCACGAGCCCTTTGCCGCCACCTGCCGCTGCAGCGCGACGAGGGCACGCCGCACGCCAGGATGGGCGCTCACGACGGGGACCGCTTCGGTCACCGCGGGACCGCGGATCTCCGTGGTGACGTCGCGGCCGTCGACGGCGACGGTGCCGTCGGAGAGCTCGACGTGTGCGCGCTCGGCGATCGCCGCGCAGGCGGCGGCGTCGGTGGCCACCGCCCCGGCGTGTAGGACCGCGGACGTGACTGCCCGATAGATGGCGCCGGTGTCGAGGCGGCGCATGCCGAGCCGGCGCGCCACGAGGTCGGACACCGTGGACTTGCCGGCACCGCCGGGGCCGTCGATCGCGAGCACCTTCGCGTCTGCCTGTTCAGGGTTCACGATCCACCAACGCTCCCGCGGCGGCGAGCACTTCGGCGAACTCGGCGTAGCTGACCGCGGCTGCCTGCCACCCGTCGATCGCGACGGGGCCGAGGGCGCAACCGGCCACGGCGAGCGCAAGCGCGATCCGGTGGTCTCCGGCCGCGTCGACGTTGACCGGCCGCGGGCGGCGCCGCGGCCCGGCGCGGCCCACGATCGCGAGCGCGTCGGAGCTCTCCTCCACGCCTGCGCCGAGGGCGCGGAGCCCGGCTGCGGTCGTGGCGAGGCGGTCGGACTCCTTGACGCGCAGTTCGGCGGCGTCGCGCACGACCGATTCGGCCTCGACGCAGGCGGCGACGGCGCACAGCAGGGGGATCTCGTCGATGCAGTCGGCGACCGCGTCGCCCTCGAGCACGAAACCCGCGGTCGCCGGGCCGGTCACCTCGATCGCCCCGATCGGCTCGCCGAGCGCCTCGGTCGCGACCTCGGTCTCGACGGCGCAGCCCATCCGGGCGAGGACTTCGAGGAAGCGCGTGCGGGTCGGGTTGAGCCCGACGCCTTCGATGCGCACCGCCCCTCCGGTCACCGCAGCGAGGCCCGCCACGAAGGCAGCCGAGGAGACGTCGCCGGGCACGACGGCGTCGAAGCCGGGCAGCGCCGCCGGCGCCACGCCCACGCTGCGGCCGCCGTCCTCGACGGAGACGCCGACCCCGAGGGCGGCGAGCATGCGCTCGGTGTGGTCGCGGCTCGGCCCCGGCAGCGTCACCCGCGTCGGCGTGGTCGCGTCGAGACCGGCGAGGAGGATCGCGCCCTTCACCTGAGCCGACGGGACCGGGCATGCGTAGTCGATCCCGCCGAGCTCGGCACCGGTCACCCGCAACGGCGCGTGGCCGTCGGTCGTGGCTATGTGCGCGCCCATCTCGCCGAGTGGAGCGGTCACGCGCCGCATCGGCCGGTGCCGCAGCGACGCGTCGCCGTCGAGGACCGCGGCTCCCGGGCGGCCGGCGAGGATGCCGCACAGCAGGCGCATGGTCGTGCCCGAGTTGGCGCAGTCGAGATGGTGCTCGGGAGCACCGGCGTCGGGGACCGGTGCCGGTTCGACCACTACGCGGGCGCGGCCGTCGCTGTCGATGCCGGCGCCGAGCGCCTCGATGCAGCCCCTGGTCGCGGCGACGTCGAGGCCGGCGGGGACGCCGGCGATCGTGGACGGTGCCGTCGCACGTGCGGCGAGCAAGAAGGCGCGGTGTGCGATCGACTTGTCCCCGGGCACCCGGATCGGGCCCGGGAGCGCCACGGGGTGGCCAGGCGGCGAGACGACGAGGCGGCTCACCAGAGGTCGTCCTCGATCCTCGCGGCGTGGCCTCGCACCGCGAGAGCCGCCACGGCGCCGTCGGCATGGCCTGCAGCGACGGTGACCTGCAGGAGGCCGCGCCCGCCCTCGGCGGAGTGACGCAACTCGACGTCGACGATGTTGACCCCCGCGGCTCCGAGCACGTTGGCGATCTCGGCGAACGCGCCCGGCCGGTCGCTGATCGCCACGACGAGGGTCGTGAGATCGGCCGCGACCTCTGGGATGGGCAGCTCCCGGCGCGACTTGCTCGCCGCCTCGAGCGTGGCGCGCAGAGCAGCGCGGTCGCCGAGGTCGTCGCGGATCGTCGTCAGGCCCACGATGTACGCGTCGAGCACATCGCGGATCGCAGTGGCGTTCTCGGCGAGGATGTCCTCCCAGACCCTCGGGCTGCCCGCCGCGATGCGGGTCACGTCGCGGAAGCCGCCCGCAGCGAGCCGCAGGACCGGGGCTTCGCCGGCGCGGCCCTGTGCGACGTTCATCAGGGTGGCCGCGGCGAGGTGGGGGACGTGGCTGACGACCGCGACGATCGCGTCGTGGACGTCGGGCGGCAGCGAGAGCGGCGACGCGCCGGTGGCCGCGGCGAGACGCGCCACCCGCGTGATGGCATCGGGCTCGGTGGCGGGTGTCGGGGTGAGGACCCACACGGCGTTGCCGAAGAGCTCGGCGTCGGCGGCCCCGAAGCCCTGGCGCTCCGAGCCCGCCATCGGGTGGCCTCCGCAGAAGCGCGCGGCCGCGTCCGGTGCCAACCGCGCCTCGACGGCGGCGACGATCGGGGCCTTGACGCTGCCGACGTCGGTCACGACCGCCGTGGGCGGGGCCGCGTCGACGGCGGCGACGACCGTCGCGGCGACGTCGGAGACCGCGACGCCGACGACCACGACGTCCGCGTCGGCGACGGCGTCCGCAATCGATGCGGCGCCCCGCTCGGCTGCCCCGGACTCCACTGCCGCAACAGCGGTCGCGGGGTCGCTGTCGAAGACGGCGGTGACGTGGTGGTCCTCGCTGCGGGCGAGCGCGAGGGCGACGGACCCGCCCACCAGCCCGCATCCGACGACGGCGACGCGGGTCGGCTTCATCCGCCGCCGGCGACGAGGTCGGGGCGCAGGGCGGTGGCGCCGTGGAGGTAGACGTGCTTGTAGGAGCGGCGCTCGCGCTCGCCCTCGACGTGCACGAGCAGGCGGATGCAGCGCGGCATCGACCCCTCCACCGCGAGCTCGAGGGCGCACAGCAGCGGCACGTCGTCGAAGCCCATGGCCCGCACGGCGGCTGCCGGGAATTCCGTCGTGACGTCCTGGCTGGCGGTGAACAGCATCGAGATCACGTCGTCGGCGGTGATGGCGTTGTCGTCCATCACCGCGCGGACGAGCTCCTGGGTGCGCGCGACGACCTCGTCACGGGTGTCGGTGTCGAGCGTGGTGGCCCCACGGATCGCTGCCACGGTCATGCGCCGCAGCCTAGTTGGGCGGCTCGTGGGGGCCCCTTCCGGGGCGCTTGCCGGTCCCCGGATGATCCCACGAAGTCGACCATTTAGCGCGACTTGCAGCCACACTGAGTGATGGGTTTGTGAATGCCCAGGTCACGGCAGTCGTCTCGATATCTGTCTGGCTGCGAGTGCCTGATATGTTTGTGTCACAGGTGGGTTCTAGGGTGGGGTCATGGAGGTACTGGCCGATCTCACCCCCGATGTAGCCCAGGGGATCGTGGCCAACTTGTGGGCCGCGCAGACCTCGATGATGGCCGCTGTGGCGCTGAGGGTCGGTGAGCTCTCCGAAGGCGACACCTACCTGGCCGACGGCTGCCGCGACATGGCCGAGTGGCTCACGGCCCGCTTCTCGATGGCTCCCGAACGTGCCAGAGAGGTCGAGACCGTAGGGACCGCACTACGCGGGCTCCCCCACGTCGCCACCGCCCTCGACACCGCCACGATCTCCTGGGACCAGGCCCGCGCACTCGTCCTCTTCGTCACGCCCGAGACCGACCAGGAGTGGGCCGAACGGGCACCGTCGATGTCGGTCGCGCAGCTCCGACGCGAAGCGAGGCTGTCGAAGCCGCCCAGCGACGACGACGCCGACACCGCCCGCGAGAAGCGGACCCTGCGCTTCGGCCGGGCTCGCAACGGCAACGCCCGCCTCAGCGCCGAACTGCCTGCCGACGAGATGGCCACGATCCGCAAGTGCCTCGAAGAACGCGCCGACCGCTACCCCCGCCGCGACGACGGCACCTACGCCCCCTACGGCCAACGCCGCGCCGACGCACTACACGACCTCTGCGATGCCGACCTCGCCCGCGAACAAGACCAGGACCCGCGGTTCGGGTCGCGGCGCCTGGTCACCTTCAACACCGACCTCGACTCCCCCGAACCCGGGATCGTGGAGTTCATCCGCAACCGCGGCGTCCGGCCGGTCTGGGACGCCTACTCGCACGAGACCCTGCGACGCATCGCATGTGACGCCGACACCCGGTTCGCGTACGTGCAGCAGGGCAAGGTGATCTTCACCGACGCCCGCCACCGCGGCCCGACCCCGTCGCAGTTGCTGGCGTTGTGGGACCGCGACGGCGGCTGCGTCCACCCCGGCTGCCGCACGAAATGCCACCTCCACGCCCACCACATCATCCACTACGAGAACGGCGGCCTCACGGTGCTGTCCAACATGGTCCTTCTCTGTAGTCGGCACCACCACTACCACCACGAAGGCGGCGGCAACATCACCGGAGACCCCTACGCCGGCCTCGTATTCCACCGCCCTAACGGCACGATAATCCCCAACGCCCCACCCGGACTCGACGACCAGATCCGCAACGCGATCTGGAACTAACTAAGAGTCGATGATCGTCCACCGCAGGTTGTAGGACTTCCAAGGCCAGGAGCGCAGGTCGAACCACCCCTGCGCTGCCGAGACGGTGTTGGCCTGCATGGCGACCTTCCCGAAAATGATCGGCGTGTTCAACGACACGCTGGCGCTCGTGTCGGACAGTGTCGTCGTGCCAGTGAACATCGGCAGGATCCAGAACTGCGTCGCCCGCACCGAGAACTCGGCTCCGTTCGGCAGGGTCGCCGT
>JAXLRM010000002.1:0-1708 GCA_046331095.1 Acidimicrobiia bacterium | reverse complement strand
TCGAGGTGACGTGCGAGCGGCAGCGAGACGTAGTCGACGAGCGCGATCTGCGCGTCCTCGTCGGCCAGCGAGCCGTGCCGAACCGCGCCGGCGATCGCACCGACGACCTCGACGTCGCAGATCGCCGGCACGTGCAGCTCGTGCGCGCGCAGGGTCGCGTCTGCGACCGGTCCGTCGTCGGGCTCGACCAGGTACGCGACGATCGCGGAGGCGTCCACGACCAGCCTCATCCGGGCGGCAGCGGCCCCCGCATCTCCCGGATCATGCGCACGATGGCGTCCGCCGTGAGCATCCCCAGGCGGCCCCGGGCCTCGATCCGGTCGAACACCTCGTCGGCCGGAGGGCGCGCGACCTCGCGCTCGAGGATCTCCTCGAGGTAGGCGGTCAGCGTCATCCCGCGGAGCTTGGCACGGCGCATGAGCTCAGCATGGAGCTCAGGTCTGACGTCGCGGACCTGGATCATCCTCGCCACGTGGGTCAGGGTCGCACATGCGCTGCGCATGCGCAACCAGGGCCAGCCGGGTGCCGCGCCGCTAGGGGAGATCCTTCAGGCCGGGCTCGGGCGACTGCACCAGGATCGCGACGTTGCCCTCGGGGAGCTGGCCGTCGCCCATCAGCTGGTGGACGTGGCCCGTCTGGTCGTACCGGTAGGTCTCGCCGAGCGTCGTCGCGATGGTGCCGTCGATCACCATCCGGTTGAACGCGGCGGCCTGCTCGTCGTTGAACAGGTGCGAGCCCTGGTAGCGCTTCTGCAGGTACCAGAGGTAGCGGACGTCGATCATCGTGTCGTAGCCGCTCGTGCCCGCGCAGATCACGATCATCCCGCCGCGGTCGCAAACGAAGTTCGACGTGGGGATCGTGTCCTGGCCGGGGTGCTCGAAGACGATGCGGGGGTTCCTCCGTTCGCCCAGCACGTCCCAGATCGCCTTGCCGAACGCCTTCGCGCCGTCGAACCACCCCTTCCACTCCGGGGAGTCCCACGCGGGCGGCACGCCCCAGTGGTCGAACCTCCGCCGGTTGATGTAGCCGACCGCGCCGAGCCGCTTCGTGAACTCGCCCTTCTCGTCGCTGCCGACCACCGCGACCGCCCTCCCGCCCGCGTTCGTCACGAGCTGGATCGCGAGCGAGCCCAGGCCGCCCGAGCCTCCCCACACCAGCACGACGTCGCCGGGCTCCACCACGTGCGGCGGCCAGCCGAACAGCATCCGGTACGCGGTCGCGCCGGTGAGCGTCGGCGCCGCGGCCTCCTCCCACGTCAGGTGGTCGGCCTTGGGCAGGCACTGATGCGACTGCACCTTGCAGAACTGCGCGAACGAGCCCCAGCACGTGTCGTAGCCCCACACGCGGAACGACTCCGCGAGGCCCGGGTCGCCGCCGGCCAGCACCTTCGGGTCGTCGTGGTCCCATTGGCCGGCGTGCACGACCACCCGGTCGCCCACGGCGACGTCGGTCACCTGGTCGCCGACCGCGTACACGATCCCCGAAGCGTCTGAGCCGACGATGTGGAGGTCGGTCGGCTCGCCCCAGCGGGCCTGGGTCTTCGTGACGTCGACCGGCACGCCCCTTGCGGCCCAGACGTTGTTGAAGTTCACGCCGCCGGCCATGACCATCACGAGCGCGTCGTGAGGCCCGAGCTCGGGGACGTCGATCACCTCATCGACGATCGCGTCGCGCGGCTCGCCGTAGCGCTCGGGGCGCACGACCTGCG
>JAXLRM010000001.1:0-1716 GCA_046331095.1 Acidimicrobiia bacterium | reverse complement strand
GGCTGTGCTGGCGTTCGCGGCCGGCGTTTCGGTGCTCGCGCTGGCCCGGACGGGCGAGGCGCAGACGACTGACCTGTTCGCGGGGACGGTGGATGCCGGCTTCGAGGGCAGCGGCGGGGGATGGGAGGCTCTCGGCGGCGGGACCCTCGTCGTCGATGACAGCGGGCCCGTCCATGGCGGGACGCAGGCCGCGCGGATCGAGGCGAGCGACCTGCAGGCGGCAGGCATCCGCTCGCAGTACTGGCTGACTCCCACCGTCGCCGGGGCGACGCACACGCTTGGTCTGTGGTTGTACGACGACGACCCACTCACCTCGGCGCTGCGAGTGGAGCTCGAGTTCCTCGACTCCGGCGGGCGGCGGCGAGGCGGCCTCGTGACCGAGCTGGGCAACGGCACCTCGGGGTGGCGCCTCGTCACACTCACCCAGGTCGCGCCGGACGGCACCGCGTACGTACGCACCTCGGCGCGAGCCGAGGTCAGCGGCGCGGGCGCCCGCTTCTACGTCGATGACGTGTCGCTCGAACGAGGCTCGGCTCCTGTCGTCACGCCGAGCGCCACGGCGAGCCCGAGTCCCACGGCGAGTGCGACCTCGACGGTCTCGCCCACGAGCACGCCCTCGTCGACGCCGTCACCGCCGGCCACCCCCATGGCCACCGCGACGGCTTCCGTCCCACGCGTGTTCGACGTCCTCACCAACGGCGGCTTCGAGGACGGTCTATATGGATGGGCGGACGTGGGCGCGGACGTCGAGGCTGTCGGCGGGGCGGCCCTAGTGCGGTCGCAGTCGACCTCCACGAAGTACCTCTACCAGATTGTGCGGGTGTCGCCCGGCGGCTGGTACGAGGCGAGCGTGTACCTCGAAGCGGGAGCGGGGGTAGACGCGGCGTGGGTGCGGATCGCCTGGTACGCCTCGGGTGACGGGGGCGGGAGCCAGCTTGCCACGGGCGACGCGCCGCCGCTCAACGGCGGCTCGGGCGAGGTGCGCACGGGGCCCCTGCAGGCGCCCGCCGAGGCGCACAGCGCGCAGGTGCGTGTCATGCTGCGACCGCTCGGCGCAGCGCTGGCCCAGCTGACGGTCGACGACGTGCGGTTCGACGCCACTTCGGCGCCGCCGGCTCCGTCGCCGACGCCCGCCTCCACTTCGACCGCCGTGCCTGGTGTTGTCGGGGTGCCTACTGCGGGCACGCCAGCGACCGTCGCCTCGGGGCCACCGACAGAGGCTACGCCCGCGCCGCGTCTCGTCGCGGGGCGACCCGTCGAGGACTCCGGTGGCACAGCGACGGCGGGTGGGACGAGGCAGAACGGCGGCACCGCATCGAGCGGCGGATCGCGCGCGGCGGAAGCGAACTCGGCCGTCGGACCGAGCGGGGCGCGTGACGCCTCGGCGGGCGCGCCACGGCTCGAGGAGTTTGCGCCCGAGATCCTGCTGCGGATCACCGAACTGATGCCCGACCCAAACGAGCCGGGGAACGACGCCGACTTCGAGTGGGTCGAGGTGAGCAACGTCGGGACGGCGCCGGCCGCCCTCGGCGGGATCGTGCTGCGCGACAACGCGGGGGTTGTGGCGCTGCCCGACCTGACGCTGCAGCCGGGGACGTCACTCGTGCTGGCCGGGCCGCGGGCGGCGGTGCCACAGGCCTCGGCATTCTGGCCGCCCGGCGGGCTGTCGAATGGCCTTGGGAACAGCGGCGACCGGCTCGCGCTGCTCGCCGCGGA